>NZ_JSEO01000013.1 GCF_001624705.1 Marinomonas sp. SBI8L | reverse complement strand
AAATCATTGCTCACTCAAATCTTTACTGCTGACTTTAAAACTCGATCCAATCTAATGAATCAAACATAAAGCGTTTTAGTATCGACTCTCGTAAGACTTCAATTTTTTTGTAGTCATTCGAACATCACTTAAAAAGCAATAACTCGAATAACTTGCTGAAGTCTCTAGCGAGTGCCCACACAAATTATCTGATTAACTATTTTAAAGAGCGTCTAACTTACTAAACAATGTTCTGTTTGTAATCGCTTACTTGGTAAGCTGTCGGTGTAAGCTTTGTTTGCTACCCCGTGTCAGTGGATGCGTATAATATACATCTCAGATTTTATGGCAAGCGCTTTTTTCAATTTATTTAAAATATTTTAATCCTTTTGAATTCAAGCTGATAAGTCACTTATGCAAAATTTCACTTATCTTTCCTGCACATCAAGTTCAAAGCAAGAAAAAGGCCTTGATGCTAACGCATCAAGGCCTTTTTAAAGAAAGAGTGATCACGCTGATTTAATCAGCCTTATCTCGTTCTTACTAACCAACCCATTTACGAGCGTTTTGGAACAAACGCAACCAAGGTGCTTGTTCGTTCCACTCACTTGGGTGCCAGCTATGCTGAACGGTACGATAAACACGCTCTGGGTGAGGCATCATAATGGTCACTCGACCATTCTCAGAAGTCAGACCCGTCACACCCGCAGCCGAACCGTTCGGATTGAAAGGATAGCGTTCTGTTGCTTCCCCTTTGTTATTTACATAACGTAATGCTAACTGAGCTTTTTCAACTAGCTGATCTAGATCTTCAGCTTGCTTGTACTCGGTTTGACCTTCTCCGTGTGCGACAACGATCGGCATGGTTGAGCCTTGCATTCCAGCAAACAAGATGGAGTTAGATTCTTGCACTTCAACCTGTACTAAACGAGCTTCAAATTGAGCTGATTCGTTACGTACAAATTTAGGCCAGTGATCAGTACCAGGAATCAATTCACTGAGGTTAGATAACATCTGACAACCGTTACACACACCAAGCGCAAATGTATCTTCACGGTTAAAGAAGGCTTCAAACTCTTGACGTGCTACTGGGTTAAATAGGATAGATTTCGCCCAACCTTCACCAGCACCTAATACGTCACCGTAAGAGAAACCACCGCAAGCCACTAAACCTTTGAATTCAGATAGCTTAGTACGACCCGATAAAATGTCACTCATATGCACATCAAAAGGTGCAAAACCGGCTTGATGGAAAGCAGCCGCCATTTCAACCTGACCATTCACACCCTGCTCACGCAAAACTGCAATCTTAGGTCGGTTTGAAAGATCAATACCAGCTAACACATCTTCTTCAAGATCAAAGGTAAGTGATGCGGATAAACCCGGGTCAGTCGCATCTAATAAATTATCAAACTCTTGAGCAGAGGTATTTGGATTATCTCTTAGTGCTTGAATTTCATAACTGGTTTGCGACCAAGTACGTTGCCAATCAATACGCTTACCAGCAACAACTTCTGCACCATTGAAAGAAACTTTGATTTCATCGCTCGCATTTAACTCAGCTACCTCAACAGCAGTAACACCCGCTTTCGCATAAGCCGCTTTAACATCAGCAAGATCTGCTGTTGCAACCTGAATAACAGCACCTAGCTCTTCATTGAAGAGTGCAGCAGCCACACCCGCTGTATCTTGTGCTGCATTTTCAACTAACTGAGAGACATCAACATTTAAGCCTTTATGGCTTGCGAAAGACATTTCAGCCAATGTCGCTAATAAACCACCATCTGATCTATCATGGTAAGCTAGTAGCTTGCCTTCTGCATTTAAGGCTTGTGTTGTATCAAAGAAGCCAGCCAATACGGCAGCATCATCAACATCAGGCACCTGCTCACCCAGTTTGTTATAAACCTGAGATAAGATAGAGCCTGCTAAGCGGTTCTGTTTATTACCCAAGTCCAACAATACAAGCTTGCTGTCCGTATCCTGTAGTTCTGGTGTCAATGTTTTACGAGCATCTGCAACGGGAGCGAAAGCTGTAATAACCAAAGATAAAGGAGAAGTAACGGCTTTTTCTTCGCCTTCTTCTTTCCATACCGTCTTCATAGACATGGAATCTTTACCGACTGGAATCGCAATATCCAGAGCAGGACATAACTCCATACCAACCGCTTCTACAGTTTTATAAAGCTTCTCATCTTCACCCGCATGACCTGCAGCGGCCATCCAGTTAGCTGAAAGTTTAATATGATTACGTTTAGTAATTTGTGCTGCTGCTAAGTTAGTTAGCGCTTCACCGACTGCCATACGGCCAGATGCCGGTGCATCCAACAAGGCTAAAGGTGTTCTTTCACCCATAGTCATGGCTTCGCCAGTATAACTATCAAGTGATGATGTCGTTACAGCAACGTCTGCAACTGGCACCTGCCAAGGACCAACCATTTGGTCGCGAGCAACCATACCGGTAATACTTCTATCACCAATAGTGATCAAGAAACTCTTACTTGCCACAGTTGGGTGGCTCAATACTCTTTGAGTTGCGTCAGCAAGATCAATTTGAGCACCATCAAAGTCATCACCTTGGATATCTGCTTTAACCGCTTCACGGTGCATTTTTGGTGGCTTACCAAACAAGACAGACATAGGAAGGTCAACTGGTTCATTGGCAAAGATTTTATCAGCCACTTCTAGGTGTAGCTCTTCAGTCGCTTCACCAACAACAGCAAATGGGCAGCGCTCACGTTCACAAATTTCAGTAAACTCAGCAACACGCTCAGGGGGAACAGCCATAACATAACGTTCTTGAGATTCGTTACACCAGATCTCAAGCGGAGACATACCAGGCTCATCATTTAGCACATTACGTAGTTCGAATTTACCACCACGATCGCCATCTTTAACTAGCTCAGGTAAGGCGTTAGACAAGCCACCTGCACCCACATCATGGATAAAGCTAATCGGATTGTTTTCACCTAGCTGCCAGCAACGGTCAATAACCTCTTGGCAACGACGCTCCATTTCAGGGTTACCCCTTTGTACTGAAGCGAAATCAAGGTCTTCATTACCATCAGCAGAGGCCATAGATGACGCCGCACCACCACCTAAACCAATTAGCATGGCAGGGCCACCTAATACGATTAGAGAAGCACCCACATGAATGTCATCTTTTTCGACATGATCACGACGAATATTACCTAAACCACCAGCCAGCATAATCGGCTTATGGTAACCACGTACCTCTTCACCTTGGCTTGAAGTGATTTTTTGCTCGTAAGTACGGAAATAACCTAATAGGTTAGGACGACCAAACTCGTTATTAAATGCCGCGCCACCAATTGGGCCTTCGATCATGATATCAAGCGGAGTCACAATACGGCTTGGCTTACCATATTGGCTTTCCCAAGGTTGTACAAAACCTGGAATTTTCAAATCAGAAACCGTGTAGCCAGATAAACCCGCTTTTGGTTTAGCACCAACACCGGTTGCACCTTCGTCACGAATCTCACCACCAGAACCTGTTGCCGCACCTGAGAAAGGCGCAATCGCAGTTGGGTGGTTATGGGTCTCAACTTTCATCAAGATATCAATAGGCTGTTGGTTAAAACCATATTCTTTCGATGCTGAATCTGGGTAAAAACGACCTGCTTCATGGCCTTCCATTACCGCTGCGTTATCTACGTAAGCTGATAAAGTGCCGTCAGAGTTATGCTCATGGGTATTCTTAATCATTTTGAACAAAGAACGCTCTTGATCTTCACCATCTAATGTCCAAGACGCATTAAAGATCTTATGACGACAATGTTCAGAGTTTGCTTGAGCAAACATCATCAGCTCAATGTCATTTGGATTACGGCCCAATTCAACAAAGGCAGTTACCAAGTAATCAATCTCATCATCGGCAAGCGCTAAACCTAAAGATTGGTTAGCGTCTTCAAGTGCAGCACGACCACCCGCTAAGATATCAACTTGTGATAAAGGTGCAGGAGTTGCTTGTGCAAAAAGTTGCTGAGCTTGCGCTTCACCAGATAAGACACTCTCTGTCATACGGTCATATAGCGCAGGAATAACAAGCGCTAATTCAGCTTCAGTTAAAGGCGCATCACTATGGATAAAATACTCTACGCCACGTTCAACACGAGCGATATCTTGCAAACCACAATTGTGTAGGATATCCGTTGCTTTCGATGACCAAGGAGAAATAGTGCCTAGACGTGGAACCACCAGCACATTTTGTGAAGAAGTATTCACTGTTTCAGACTTAGCACCATAAGTAAGTGCTTTGCTCAATACGGTTTCCTGCTCAGCAGAAAGTGATTGAGCATCTAGAAGTTCGACGAAATGCAAATATTGCGCATCAATATCAATTACGGCTGGTACTGACTTTTGAACATTGGCCAGTAACTTTGTCTTACGAAACGCGGATAGCGCCGAAGAACCTTGCAAGGTAAGCATGACGTTTATTGCCTCGATTTGTGGTTTGAAGTGATGGGGCGTATTCTAAATCAAGCCAGTAAACCTAAGCTATAAAAGTCGTGTTTTTTTAACAGTTTTATGACGACTTTTTTTGTTCTTGAGCTAATTTTGAGGCGGTTCTGATCTTTTTCTTTTGATCTCGTCGATATTGAAAAAAATCGCTCAGCTTTTGTGAAGCTAAAGGCCCTAAAACACCCGCCTCAACCTTGACTGAATGGTTAAGAAAGTTCTGTTCAAAAAATCGATGCTGGGACTCAACCACTCCACTTTTTGGCTCTGTCGCGGCGTAAACGACTCGCTCAATTCTGGCATGCACAATGGCACCTGCACACATAGAACAAGGCTCTAAAGTAACGTAAAGTGTTGCCTTTGGTAGACGGTAGTTAGCCACATTTTTACAGGCATTTCGAATGGCTTGAATTTCCGCATGAGCAGTCGGGTCACAGGTTGAAATAGGCGAGTTATAACCTTCACCAATAATTTCATTATCTAATACCAAGAGAGCGCCAACAGGCACTTCCCCTTCAGTTGCGGCTTTATCAGCCAAAACTAAAGCGCGTTCCATCCAGTATTCGTCACTGAACATTGACTTACCTCACGAAAAACTTGATTGTTTACAGGTATAAACTAACTATAAGTTAGGCTTATACAGAATTTTTTATGGAAGGAGTTCACCCTGTGCAGACCGTTTCTGATCTTATGGTTACCAACTTAGTCACTTTGGCTGAGACCGCCTCCCTTGCTGATGCTAAAAAAATCATGCAAGACAAGAATATTCGAAACTTGCCAATTATTGATGATGAAGGAAAATGCATCGGCATGTTAACCCAACGAGAATATTTAAAACATGCTTTTTACCTTGTGAGCCAGTTTGGAACTGGCATGTTGAGTAAGAAAGAAATGCAAACACCCGTCAGTAAAGCAATGAACACTGACATGTTAACGATAGAAAAAGATACTCATCTTGATACTGCGGCGGAGTTTTTTGTTGAAAACAAATATGGCTGCCTCCCTGTTGTAGACAAGGGCACCTTGGTCGGTATTTTAACACCTATAGATTTTGTGAAATTAGCACGTAACCTGCTAAGTGAGAAAACAGAAAATTAGAAGATAAAGGCCTAACACTATTTTAGCGTTAGGCCTTTTTTATGAAGATTATTCAGCCACTGACGTTGCAGCTTCTTTAGCGTATAGAGCCACTTCACTCGCTTGCCGTCCAAAATCGTTTTCAGTAATAAAAAAAGACACAGCTTGGCCTTTTTTCAAGGTTTTATGGCCTTCACTGACTATCGATTTGTAATGTACAAAAACATCGGTCTCATTATCTCTTTGAATAAAACCAACACCTTTGGCGTCATTAAACCACTTTACGGTACCCTTTAGCTTCTCTGTCATTGATCGCCTCTTTTTATTATTCTCAATCAATTCGACCCACCAGCCTTAGCTGGCGAGCTTAGCTGTCACCTCGCGCCTTAAGATACACTTCTGTTTCTCAATAACAAAAGCATAAAAAACACCCCACCTATAATGGCGGCCATGGTGCCAGCTGCAAGTTGATTAGGATAAATTACCATTTGACCCAGCCAATCTGCAAGTTGAAGGAAGCCAGCACCTAAAAGTGCCGATAGCAATATCTGAGTTGAGACTTGTCGCGCACCTAACAAACTTGCTAAATGAGGAGCAACAATACTGACAAACGCAATGGGACCGAGAATAGAAGTCACTAATGAACATAAACTAACAGACAGAATTAATAACAATATAAAGGCACGTTTTACATTCACACCTCGCGCGGCTGCAACTTCACGTCCCATGGACATTAATGTTAGCCATCTGTGTAAACTCAAGCTAATCAGAATAAGCACACTCACCCCTAACATCAAAACCCATGCTTGATCTGGTTTAACCCGATAAGTAGAGCCTGCGAGCCAACGCAAGATGTCATAAACCTCCTCCGTTCCTTTCATCAAAACGCCCTGCACCAGAGTTTCAATAAAAGCGGACAGAGCCACACCTGTTAAAATCATAGGAGCAGGTGCAAAACGAAAACGCGAACCCAATACAAGCAGAATAAGCAAGATTAAAAAGCTGCCAGAGAAAGCAACTAATGGACCTAATTCGCCAATGCGCCACCCCAAGAAACCGCTAGTTGCCACAAGCGCCAGAACCGCGCCAGCAGACACTCCCAATAAATCAGGGCTTGCCAATGGGTTATGAATTAAGCGTTGCATAATCACACCAGAAACAGCCATACCAGCACCAGCGGCAAGGCTTGCGACTATTCTTGGCCAACGAATCGGCCACGCAAACTCATCTGGCCAACGAAAATTTAATCCATCATCCATATGAGTCAGCAAAGCTAGCAATACAATAGCAAGCAGCGCTAAACCACTCACTAGCAATTTAGTAGAGGTGAATGACGCTTTGCTATAGTTAGTTAAATAGGCGATTTTATCTTGCTGAGAAAGGCGTTTTTGAATTAGCCAAATAAGTAGAGGCGCTCCTAAAAAGGCGGTAGTTAACCCAGTCGGTACCACTTCAAACGTGATCGTATTGAGATATAAGGCAAGACTATCGGCAACAACAAGTAGTATGGCGCCTAATAAGGTCGAAATATACAGCTCTTTACCTGCAGCTCTTGCACCTATTAGCCTAGCAAGATTAGGGGAAACCAAACCGAGGAAACCAACAATCCCAACCATGGTGATCGCTGCTGAAAGCATCCAAAGCCCAACAAGCATAAGTACCAGAAACAGAGCTGCAACATTCAAACCTCGACCAGAAGCAGCACTTTGCCCCATCTTCAAAAGATCTAACGGCTTACCTGCAAAGCCCAGTATTGCTAACCCAAGCAGGCAATGCGGCCATAACCAATAAACCTTCTCCCAGCCATTTTGGCTCAGATCCCCAGCCCCCCAGATAAAGAGGTTCTTGGCATATTGATCATTCATTAGAATCAATGCGATGGCGATAGCGCCAAATAACAGGTTAACCGCCATGCCAGATAGCACCACAGATAAGCCTGTCAGGTTTCGTACCCCGCAAATCATCAACACTAAAGCTAAAGCGATACAGGCTCCTAACATAGCGGCAAATACTTGATATTGGCTTTGCCCTTCTGGCCAAACCACAGCAAGTATAATTAAGCCTAGCCAAGCGCCACTGGAAGAGCCAAGTGTGGCAGGAGATAACAAGGGGTTGCGGGTCAGCTGTTGAATAATACTGCCAATCAACCCCATGCAAGCACCGACTAGTAAAGCCATTACCAACCTAGGCAAACGTGAATAAGCCCAATCTATTTGTTCATAACTTTGATCCAGTTCTTGGCTAAGCAGAATCTGCCATTGCTGCCATAAGGAAAGGTCACTATCAATTTGCAAAGATAAAACACAGATAAAAGGCAAACTTACGCACAAAAGCAAAAAACGCATCATTGCTGTTTAGCAACCTCTAACAAAGAGTCTGTCATTGCTTGAGCTAAGTATTGTAAAGACATAGCGCCACCATAAGTCCAAGTAGAGGCAACCGATGCTACATTCCCTTGTTTTACAAAAGGCATACTGCGCCAAAGTGGCGACTTAGCGAGCTTTTTCTCGAAATGGAATGGTTTAAAGTAAAGGACAACACCCTCTTTAATACCTCTAAGAGATTTAAGCCGCTTTTGAGTTACTCCCCATTGTGTACTTGCTAAAGGCATAGCTGCTTGCAAGCCTAAATGCTCAAGGGCATATTGCGGCATGGCATTATCACCATATACATAAGCAGAAGTAGTACTGGCAAAACGTAAGCTAGTAACTTTAGGCAAACCTGCTGGAAAAGCGGCATTAAGCTGACCTCTTAGCTGCTCAAATACCTGCTGCCTAGCGGCCAGTTTTGCTTGGGCATGGACCTCTTTATCCAAGAGCTTTGCCAAGGTTAAGAAGACTTGGTCCGCTTTTTCCTGATTATTATGATCACGCTGATAAGTATCAAAGAAGACAACAGGTGCGATTCTCTCTAACTTAGCTTGAATATCCTTAAGTGCTGCCCCAATCAGGATAACATCAGGCTTAAGTTGGGCTAGCTTTTCAAGATTAGGCTCTGCTCGCCCACCTATATCGACACTTGATGCGGGTAATACAGGCTGCGCCACCCATTCTTGGTAAGCTTCTCGCTCAGGAATCGCCACAGGCTCAAGACCTAACTCAATCACATCTTCAACCAGCTCCCAACTCAGTGCAGCAATACGTACAGGGGATTGAGAAAAGGCCTGTTCGCCCTGACTATCTTGGATTCTAACCTCCGCCAATACTGAAACCGAAAACACTAGAGCTAGGCAACTAAGGCTTACCTTGAACCAGCTAGACACTAAATTAATCATTAACATATAAGAGCCACTTTACTATCGTTTGAAGGGTGATCAATCAAAGACATAGGTACGCCGTACATGGCTTCTAGACGCTCTGATTGCATAAATTGGGCGGGAGTGCCCTGAAAGAAACATTGCCCTTGTCGCATGGCTAATATGTGATCCGCAAAACGAGATGCCAAGTTGATATCATGTAAAACAATAATCATACCTTGGCCTGTTTCACGATTTAATTGCTGCAACAAACGCATTAATTCATATTGATGAGAGATATCCAGCGCAGATGTTGGCTCATCTAATAAAAGGACGGGAGATTGCTGAGTAAGCAACATAGCAACCCAAGCACGCTGACGCTCACCACCGGATAAGTCATCAATAAACTGATTAGCATAATGGGCGATTCCCACCTGCTCAATCGCCTTGTCGACTATGTCGCCATCCTGTTTCGTAAAGCGACCAAATGCTCCATGCCACGGATAACGCCCCATGCAAATTAACTCCCTTACACTTAGACCTGCGGCACTGGGTAGCCCCTGAGGCAAATAGCCTATTTTTTGCGCCAGTTGTCGTTGCGATAAGGACTGTATATTTTGTGTATTGAGTAGCACTTCACCCTGATCCGGTACTAATTGATTCGCTAAACTTTGAATCAAAGTCGTTTTACCGGACCCATTGTGCCCCAACACGACACACACTTGGTCACTGGGTAAACTCAGATGAGGAATAGAGAGAATGGTGCGCGATGCCCGTTCAACTTTAATATTGTTTAATTCGAACATGAGCTCTTCTTTTTTGATTTATGACGAGGACAAGCAATACATAAATCGCCATCCTCTCTTTGATAGTGCAAACAGCAGGTATGTCGAATAAAGCGCACTTCATCTTGTTCATACTTAAGTCCACGCATCGACACTAAGGGTAGATTGAGTATTTTCGCCCACAAAGGCAGATCATCAATAAGCTGCTGAGGGGAGAGCAAAGAAAAGTGTGTTGCCTGCACAAGAGACTCAATGAACTGATCCGCAAGCAACGCCTGATACATCACAGATTTACCACCAAATAAATCCATGAATGCTTCTGTTGATGATGAAAAGATTTGATTCAACTGATACCCAGCTAGGTAAATGAGCTGATCACGATTACCTGCTTGCCAAGTATCATCTTCTAGTTCGTACCCTGCGACATAATCCTGTGCTCGAGTTTGCTTCATCCGACCTAGGCTTGTGGGCACATAATTAAGCTGATACACACAAATCAAAGCAAGATAGATAGGTTGCCAGTTAATAAGCCCCCAACTTCTGATGCGCCAATATGAAGATCCGGCTTCAGGGTAATTGCGAGCCAGATCAGTATGTAATTCAACTAAGTTTTGCTCAGATAAAGTTAAAGCCAATGCCTTATCAGCATTAGCTTCTCCTTGTGCCTGAGTGTTTACTCTTGTTTCTTTACCAGCCAATGCGGGGATACATTGACTGGCACTGAGAAACAAGCGCTCCACTAATCTAGCCATGCAAACCTCTCAGAGATTGCACTGCAAATAGCAAACACCTAGAACTCATAACGCCCACTTAGCTCAAACGCTCTTTCATCACCAAACCAACAATTACTTGCGTCATAACAGCTATAGTAGGTTTCATTAAGTGCATTTGAGACAGAAAGACGCACACTAGCACCCGCTAAAGAAGCCGAGGTATTTTCTAAGTCATAGGCCATAGATAGATCGACTAAAGTAGCACTAGGTACTGTGTTTGAGTTGGCTGCATCAAGTTGCATTTTACCGATATAACGCACACCAGCCCCCACTTGCGCACCTTGCATCGTACCCTCGGTGAGTTGATAGTTTAACCAAGTAGACACTTGCTGCTCAGGCACCCAAATTGGTGTATTACCTTGAATACCACTGTTATCTTTAGTCACTTCTACATCTTGTACAGTCACTGCAACACGTACATCCATTTGTTCAGACAAAGCTTTATGCAGATCTAACTCAACACCGCGAGAGCGAACCTCTCCCACTTGGATTTTGTCATAAGCCGTACCCGCTGGATCTCGCGTTAATACATTTTCCTTTAAGATTTGGTAAGTCGTTAGGCTTGCTTGAGTACCATTACCTTCATACTTAACCCCAAGCTCTAACTGATTAGCGGTTGAGGTGTCATAAGCTTTGCCATTTTTGTCACTGCCTGAAACTGGCTCAAAGCTTTGTGCATAACTAACGAAAGGCGAAAAGCCATTTTCCATTTCATAGAGGGCACCTACTCGACCTGTTAGCTGCGCTTGATCAACTTTGGTATTAGTATTCGAACCATATTTAACACCCTGCTCTTGCGAGTGGTAATCATCATAACGGGCACCAGCAATCACAACCCATTGGTCTATACGCATCTGATCTTGCAGATAAACACCTGTTTGCTCTTTTTCAATATCAAAGTCACTGGTATAACCAGAGGCTGAAAAGTTCAAACTGCCAGCAGAAATCTGATAGTGATTTGGGTTATATAAATCAATACTGGGAGCGACGGCATCTTCATACTTGATGTCTGATTCCAATTTAAAGTAATCAACACCAACCAACACATTGTGCTCAACCTCTCCTATATCAAAGGCACCTGAGAATTGGTTATCTAAAGTAATGCCCTTGCTATCTTCATCCGTTAAATAAGCACGACGATTCAACGTTCTTTCATCTGCATTTAGGCTTGTTGAATAGGTATTTTCTTGATAAGCCGAAGCATCCATCAAGCGCACATTCTGCAAGAAACTCCAAGTATCGTTAAACCTATGATCAAACTTATAACCGAGTAATAGCACTTCTTTTTCAAAAGCTTCCCAATTAGCGTCACCAGCATAAGCATCCGAATCTAGAGGGCCATTAATGTTGCTATAGACAGTTCCCTTAGAAGGTAAGGAACTATAAACCCCCATACTTGGGTCTTTCTGATAGTACATATTAAAATTTATAAGTGTGTCTTCACTAACCTTCCAATCTAAAGATGGTGCGATAACAATACGTTCTTCTTCTGAAGTAACTGCTTGCCCATCTTTGCTTCTAACTAGCCCAACAAGGCTGTAATTAAGAGTGTCACTTAAGGCCCCACGACTTTCAAATTCGACTTCTTTTTTACTATCACTTCCCACAGACACTTCAACACTATGGGCACTTTCTGCTTGTGGGGCTTTACCAATGACATTCACCATACCGCCAGGTGGCATAGCGCCATATAAGGTCGACGTTGGCCCTTTAAAAACTTCCACCTGATCAATAGCAATCGCGTCGATTTGTGGTTGCAAGTTCCAATCATTGAACAATAACTGCAATCCGTCGTAATAATTTTGGTAGTTGGTAAAACCACGTATATTAAAAAGATCCAAACGAGTTACCGCGCCACCACGAAGCTCAGTATTAATCCCTGACACATAGCGCACGGCTTCCGCCACGCTTTCTGTACCACGTACATCGAGTTCTTCTTCTGTGATATGAGAAATTGCCTGTGGCGTTTCTGCGAATTCCAGTTGAGTCTTGGTTGCTGTATTTCGATAGGCCTGCCCTTTAATCACTAAAGGGGACATGACATAGATATCTGATTCATCTGTCTGCACATCATTTGCAGATAACTGAGTGGATGCTAAGGCCACAGAAAAAGCGATTAATGTGGGGGTGAAACGCGCAGAGGTTTTCATTAAAGCTCCAAAGAATAAAAGAAAACATTGATAATGATTCTCATTTTATTAATTTGAGCTTTTAGAAACTTAACTTTTTGGTGCATCTTTATTCACTATATAAATATTATCGTGGCGTAATAGGAAGCCAAAATTCCATATAGCTTGAAGGAGAGTAAGGATCATATTGAGGTGAGTACATTTCTAATTCATAACCTGTGACACCATTATAATTAGATTCAGGTAACCAGTGGCGGATAAACCAAGAAACGGCTGATTCCAAAGAAGTCACCTTACCTTGCACAGGGATAACAGCATATTCCTGTGCTGGAACCTGTATAGAGGCATGGTTATCTAGGTTGAGACCTTGATAACCAGCCCAGTATTGTAACTGCCCTGGGTTTTGAGCATGACCATGGGTATTAATCACACCAATTGGGTTAGTACTAGATGCATCACACTCAGAAGGTAATTCAAGTGTTCGCCAGAGGTTAGGGACTCGTTCTAGAAAATTGGGTGCCGCTGAGAAAGGACCATTAATCCAATCAAATACCCCAGACAAGGCAAACGCCTCTTTGCTTTCAATGCGAATTTGCATAAAGCTTTTAGCATCTTGGGGCAGAGTATAGGCATGTTCACGATATTGAAGCGGTGTACGCAAACCTTGGCGCTTACCACGGTTACGATATTCTCTTGGAGAACAGGTGAACATTTGTTTGAAGGCTCGACTAAAGCTTATTTCAGAGTCAAAACCACACTCTAAAGCAATATCCAGGTGCCTTTGATTTGTAGAAAGCAGGTTTTCTGCTGCCTGACTCAACCTAAGTTCACGTACATATTGTGCAACAGTAAGGCCGGTTTCTTCACCAAAAATCCGCTGTAGCTGCCAGCGAGACCAACAGCTTTTTTCTGCTAGGCTCACCACACTCAAGGATTCATCAAGATGGCAATGGATATAATCCAAAACCGCTTCAATACGGGTCAATCTGCTATGCACTGTTGGAGCTGTAGAATATGTCATGATACTAAATGATAAACCTTAATTGAGAACGATTATCATTTATTTACATGAAGTTGTCAAAACTGAAGCTTATTACACAAAAAAGCCCCTTACTCCTTCTTAAAGAGTAAGGGGCCTTCAATCAACTCAGACGAAAAACTAACCTCTTATAGAGATTCGATACTCGCCTTTTGTTCATTTAGCTTAGCAACTGTCAGTGTCAAATCAGCCAATTTGGCTTGCTCTTTTTCAACTACTGCAGCAGGTGCTTTCGCAACAAAGCTTTCATTGCCAAGTTTACCTTGGATGCGTTGAAGATCTTTGCTGGCTTTATCAATTTCTTTTTGCAAACGAGCAAGCTCAGCATCTTTGTCGATCAAACCAGCCATAGGCACAAGCACTTCCATATCACCAACAAGCGCTGTTGCAGACATAGGCACTTCATCGCCTTCATTCAGCCAAGTAACGCCTTCTAGTTTGGCGAGCTTCTGCAAGAAATTCATATTGCTTTGTAAGCGTGATTTATCTTGTTCACTACCATTACGCATAAGTACGTTCAGGGCTTTCGATGGCGCTATGTCCATTTCTCCGCGAATGTTACGAATACCAAGGATAACGTTTTTGATCCACTCAACATCCGCTTCTGCAGATTCGTCTTGCTTAGCCGCTTCCGCTTGTGGGTAAGCCGCCATCATCACGGTATCACCTTCAACACCCGCCATAGGTGCAATCTTCTGCCAAATTTCTTCGGTCAAGAAAGGCATCATAGGATGTGCTAATCGTAGGAATGACTCAAGCACTCGAACCAAGGTACGACGTGTACCTAGAAGCTGTGCTGGTGTTGCATTCTCATCCCAAAGTACAGGTTTAGAAAGCTCTAGGTACCAATCACAGTATTCATGCCACATAAACTCATAAAGCGCCTGTGAAGCAAGGTCATACCTATGGGTATCAAAAGCTTGGTTAACAGCAGCTTCAGCTTTTTGTAAACGAGAAATGATCCATTTATCCGCTAAAGACAGTTCTGCATCACCACCATTCTGACCACAATCGTGTTCTTCCGTATTCATCAGAACATAACGTGTTGCGTTCCAAATCTTATTACAGAAATTACGGTAGCCTTCCAAACGGTTCAGGTCGAACTTGATGTCACGACCACCAGACGCAAGTGAGCACAAGGTAAAGCGCAACGCATCTGTACCATAAGCTTGAATGCCGTCTGGATAAGTTTCACGAGTGGCTTTCTCAACCTTAGCGGCTAGTCGTGGCTGCATCATACCTGAAGTACGTTTGCTCACTAGGCTTTCAAGATCAATACCGCCAATCAAATCCAATGGGTCAATAACATTACCCTTGGACTTAGACATCTTATCACCGCGTTCATCGCGAATAAGACCCGTAATATAAACCGTTTTAAAAGGTACCTTGTTAGTAAACTTCAAGGTCATCATTATCATTCTGGCAACCCAGAAGAAAATAATATCGAAACCGGTTACCAAAACATCTGATTCACTGAAAGCTTTAAAATCTTCCGTTTCTTCAGGCCAACCTTGGGTAGCAAACGTCCAAAGCGCAGAAGAGAACCAAGTATCTAGTACATCGTTATCACGATTCAAAGTTACATCAGCCGCTAAACCATATTTAGCACGTACTTCGTCTTCCGTGTTAGCAACATATACCTTGCCTTCTGCATCATACCAAGCAGGAATTTGGTGACCCCACCAAAGCTGACGAGAAATACACCAATCTTGTAGATCACGCATCCAAGAGAAATAAGTGTTTTCCCATTGCTTAGGAACAAATTGAATGTCGCCGTTTTCAACTGCTTCAATCGCAGGTTTGGCTAAAGTCTCAACCGCCACATACCATTGATTAGTCAGGTAAGGCTCGATTACCGCATTACCACGTTCACCACGAGGCACTTTTAGCTTGTGATCATCGACTTTCTCTAACAGTCCAAGCGCATCAAAATCTGCAACAATTACCTTACGAGCTTCGAATCTATCTAAACCACGATATTTCTCAGGTGCAATATCATTAATCGCTGCATCATCAGTAAAGATATTCGTTAAAGGTAGGTCATGACGCTTACCCACTTCATTATCGTTAAAGTCATGGGCAGGGGTAATTTTCACGCAACCTGTACCAAAGTCTTTATCTACATAAGAGTCAGCAATAATAGGGATACGACGATCAACCAATGGCAACATAATTTCTTTGCCAACTAGATCAATGTAACGCTCATCTTCAGGGTCAACAGCAACTGCTTCATCACCTAGCATGGTTTCAGGACGTGTTGTCGCAACGACTATATAGTCTTTACCATCAGCGGTTTTAGCACCGTCGGCCAGAGGATAACGGAAATACCACATGAAGCCATTTTCTTCTTCAGAAATAACTTCCAGATCAGAGATTGCAGTGTGCAATACTGGATCCCAGTTAACCAAACGCTGACCACGGTAAATAATGCCTTCATCAAACAAACGTACAAATACTTCTTGTACCGCAGCAGACATACCTGGATCCATGGTGAAACGTTCTTTATCCCACGCAACAGAGTCACCCATGACACGCATTTGATCAGAAATAGTACCGCCAGACTGAGCTTTCCAATCCCATACTTTTTCAAGGAATTTTTCACGTCCTAGGTCATGACGTGTAATGTCATCTGCAGCTAGCTGTCTCTCCACAACCATTTGTGTTGCAATACCCGCATGGTCAGTACCTGGCTGCCACAAGGTACGCTTACCTTGCATTCTTTCACGACGAATCATGGCATCCATTAGGGTATGCTGGAAGGCATGGCCCATGTGTAAGGTACCCGTCACATTCGGTGGCGGAATCATAATAGAGAAAGGGTCACCCTCGCCCTGAGGTGTGAAATAGCCATTTTCTTCCCAACGTTGGTAAATTGGCTGTTCAATGCTTTGCGGTTGGTAGGTCTTTTCCATTGTGATGTCTTAAACTTTTTTAAATTGCGTGAATTTGATATGAAACTTAATTGCCGACTAGTATAACGCGACAGACGTTGATAAAGAATATCCACGACGAATCGATGTTCACTGTTACTAATAAATTAACTAATTTATTCTGGCTTATTGTTTCTTAGGAGTCTTTGTAAGCTCTAATTCGTTAACCACTTCTTCAATCAAGCTTGGCAGTAATTTCGCAAAAGCCTTTTCAATGGCTTGCTGCAACCTTGCAGGATCTATTTCTAGTGATTTATCAGAGGGAGATTGAGGCTCTATGACACTCTCTGTTGCAGTCGAAGACGCTGCAATGAGTTCCTCCTTCTCTTGGGGATCGTCTAGCTCGGTATCTGCACCTTGCGCTAGAACTTGGGACAGGTGCCCTTCTTGGCTAACTTTTGGCGCTAATCCTTCACCAACCACATCCATCAAGATAGGAATATCGTCTTGATTCCTAAGTGCTGATATGAGAACACTCTCATCCGGCTCAGGAATAAACTCTTCTTCTCTTGTGTGGTTAGACATAAAAGCACCCAAAAACGCTAACAGAAAATACATGTCAAAAATAACCAAGCCGCTTTAAACTCACACTTGATTTAATTATCAACACTGAGCTAACACTTTCTCATTGGAGCAAGTAAATGTCTAGGTCAAGAAAATGAAAATACGATATTTGTTAAAAATAACAAAGATTCAGTTTCCATAAGCACCTAAAAAGCAAAAAGGCCGCAATCAATGCGACCTTTTATAATAAGCTTGCCACTAATCCATATTAGATTAGCAATAGCAGTGACTAGTTTGCCTTAGACAACAAGTACTGAGTTAGCAAAGCAACTGGACGCCCACTCGCGCCTTTTTTAGCGCCACCTGTCCATGCCGTTCCTGCAATGTCCAAATGCGCCCAAGGATACGACTTAGTGAAACGAGACAAGAAACATGCTGCAGTAACAGAGCCCGCTTCTTTACCGCCTATATTAGCAATATCGGCAAAGTTACTGTCTAGCTGCTGCTGA
This sequence comes from Marinomonas sp. SBI8L, assembly GCF_001624705.1. GTDB lineage: Bacteria > Pseudomonadota > Gammaproteobacteria > Pseudomonadales > Marinomonadaceae > Marinomonas. The sequence continues at coordinate 151,438 of NZ_JSEO01000013.1, read as the reverse complement.
TACTCATCATCAAGTGGCATTGGCCATACTTTATCTGCTGACACCTTACTCGCACCACGAAGATCATCATGTAATGCTTCATTGTTGGTATACATAGCAGAATTAACGCCACCCAAAGCAACCACGCAAGCGCCAGTTAGTGTCGCTACATCAACAACGGATTTAGGCTCAAAACGCTCAATGTAAGTCAGCGCATCACATAAAACCAAACGCCCTTCAGCATCAGTGTTAAGAATCTCAACCGTCTGACCAGACATAGTCTTAACAATATCACCTGGTTTTGAGGCATTGCCATTAGGCATATTCTCTGCTGCTGCAATTACCGCTGTAAAATTCAGCTTAGGCTTAAGTTCACAGATCGCCTTCATAGTACCGAATACACTTGCTGCGCCACACATGTCGTATTTCATTTCATCCATGCCAGGTCCTGGCTTTAACGAAATACCACCTGTATCAAAGGTAATACCTTTACCCAGCATGACATAAGGCGCTTCACCTTCATCACCACCTTTATAAGACATGACAATTAAATAACTTGGTTGATCACTACCGCGACCAACAGACAACAGGCAATCCATACCCAACTCAGACATACGACTTTCGTCAACTAGCTCAACGTCGATACCATAATCTTCACCTAGCGTTTGCGCTTTAGAGGCAAGATAGCTTGGCGTACAAACATTACCCGGCAGATCTCCTAGGCGACGTGCAACAGCAGAACCTGCAGCCGTTGCAACACCTACATCAAGTGCACCCTGATCTGAACCTTCAAACAAGATGCTTTCAATCGTTAGAGCCTGATCATCTTGCTTAAAGCCAGTAAATTGATAAAAGCCTTCATGTAGCCATTGTGACGTTAGGCTAAGCACTTGTGCTTGTGTATGTTCTGCAACTGCTAACTCAGCCCCCGCAAAAGCGATGCTTGCATATGGTAAGCTTTTCACTTTTGCCGCAATGGCCGCCATTACTTTACGTGCGCTAGCATCCGATAGGGTGTCGTCTTTACCAATACCCACAAGCAAAACCGCTTGTGCATAGTCTTGACTAGCAACGGGTAGCAAAAGGGTTTCAGCTAACTTACCAGAAAACACTTTTGACTCGCGTAGTTGCGAAATAAGTCCAGCTGTATTTTCATCGACCCAACTGGTTGATTGGGGTAACGCTGCTTCAGTTGGTACTAGGGTAACGACCAAATCAGCTTGGACCGCAGATAGGCGATCGAATAACGCTGTATTCATGAGTGTTTCCTTTAAAATTTATTATAAAAAAACTGGATAAAGCCCTTATTACCAAGGGATAATGGGTACAAAGCTTCAACAATCAACCCCAAGCACTATACAAAATACTTAAGAGGTACGTTTGAAATTATTCAGATACTTGGCGAAAGAAGTGTTGGTGTCAACCATGGCCGTCAGTTTTATTCTTTTATTAATTATAGCCAGTGGTCGTTTCGTCAGCTATTTAGGCCGTGCAGCTGAAGGAAAAATGTCATTTGAATTTCTTTTCATCATTCTTGGGTTCCATATTCCGAGCTTTTTACAAATTATCATCCCTCTATCCTTTTTCTTATCTTTGCTCCTCGCGTACGGCAGACTTTATATAGAAAACGAGATGTCTATTTTATTTGCCTGCGGCATTAGTAAAGTAAAACTCATGCTTTACACCTTAGGCATCGCCTTAATTGCAACCTTATTAAATGGCTTTATTAGCCTTTGGCTTGCTCCGACCAGTGAGTATCAATCAAAGCTTGCTGAGCAAGAGCAGAATCAACTGACTGTTTTTGACTTTATCCAACCCGGCCGTTTTCAAGGAAAAGGTTTTAATACAACCTATGTGGCTGAATTGACTCAAGAAGAAGGCTGGATGAAGGATGTATTTATTTCAAATACCGCCGTGGTAGACGGTAAAAGAGTCCCCACCCAAACCTTAGCTACCCATGCAGAGCAGCTTAAATTGGAAGATGGCAGCACTTACCTTGTCTTTAAAAATGGCAGTCGTTTTGAAGGGACTCCAGGAGAGAAAGACTACAAAATTACCTTATTTGATACCTATGCAGTTTTAATGGACGAAAGCGATACGTTTGCCATCAATAATCCAAACACCAAACCCTCTCATGAGATTTGGGCAAGTGATGACCTTAAGGACCAAGCTGAATGGCAATGGCGTATCAGCCTTATCATTATGATTCCAATTTTAGCCATCATTGGCACGTCATTAAGCCAAGTAAACCCAAGACAAGGCCGCTTCTTTAAAATGTTACCTGCCATTATTCTCATGATCCTTTATCTAGGCATGATGATTTGGGGTCGAACTGCCCTAGAAAAAGGCAGGATTCCGAGCGAAATTGGCCTTTGGTGGATTCATGGCATCTTTGGCTTTATCGCCGCTTTTTTATTTTTAAACTTTAACGAGGTTAAACTCTTCCAAAAAAAGCCGGTCACAAGTTCTAAATCAAACCTCTCAGGCACAGGTAAACAATCAGCATGAAGCAACTTGACTCTTATATAGGCAAAGGCGTTGTCTGGTCGTTTTTTGCTGTCGCATTTGTTTTACTAGGTTTGGATTACGCTTTAACTTTTATCGAACAAGTTAAGAAAATCAATGAGTTCTATACTATTTCAAACCTGTTAGAAGTACTTGTTTTAAGGCTTCCTGGCAAGTTTTCCGAATACATTCCTATCGCATCCTTAATAGGCACACTCGTTGGCCTTGGCGCACTGGCCACCACCTCTGAACTGACTGTTATTCGAGCTGCGGGCATTCCTATTTGGCGTATTGGCTGGTCTGCCATTAAACCTATCTTAATAATCTCGTTAGTTGGTGTAGGCATTTCAGAATTTATTGCGCCAGATGCAGACCAAAAGGCAGACCTCATTGAAAAGTTGAGAAAGCAGCGCTCCTCAGAAAACATTATCGCCGGCGGGGTTTGGCTAAGATCTGATAATAACTACATTTATATTGGTGCTGCAGATAAAGAAGGCACGCTTTATGATATGCAGATTTTTACATCTAAAGAGCAAATGCTAACCAATACACAGTTCGCTAAAACTGTTCATCATGCAGACCAAGACAATTGGATTCTGAATTCTGTTAAAAGCACGACCTTCCTTGAAGATAAGGTAGAGTCCGTTGAGCTTGAGCAAAAAGATTGGCAAATGGCATTCAAGCCAGAACACTTATACCTAGCCACACAAGAACCGGAAGCACTCTCTTTAAGCCAGTCGCTATCCTATCAGGATTACCTTACAAATCAGGACTTAAACACCTCACGCTACCAGCTAGAATTTTGGACCAAGGCCCTTAGACCTTTTGCTTCGATAGCCTTAGTTATTATTGCGCTATCGAGTGTTTTCGGCCCATTACGTTCCTCCACTATGGGCAGCCGCATTTTTTCAGGTGTCATCATAGGTATCGTATTCCAAAATGGCCTTAACCTCTTCGGTCGTATGAGCTTAGCTGCGGATTTCCCGCCTCTGCTCGGTGTACTCATCCCTATCGCTATCTGCCTTATCATAGGAACAATTCAGCTCAAACGAGCCAAATAACAAGCACAAAAAAGGGCCACATAAATTAATGTAGCCCTTTCTAAAAATCGACACCCTGCTGGCTAAACCTTATATAAAAGACTCGCCATTAGGATTTCTGCTGTTTTTTATGATCAATAAAGACAAGTCGACTCTGGCTTAATTTATCGTGCCAAGTCAGGCCTTCTTTATCAAACAGTGACCACAAAAAACCCAAGCCAAATACAGCCCAAGATAAAATAGCAAACACCATACGAGCACTGGCTTGCTTAACGGTTAAAGGACCACCTCTTTCATTGACGACTTTTACTTTCCAAACCTGCATCCCCAAGGTTTGCCCCGGAGCACACCAGAACTTCACAAAAAACGCCCAACTAATAAAAAGCAACACCCAGAAAAAGAGAGTACCGTCCACTGCCTCACCATCGTTTAGCATGACAGCAGCAAGGGTTGCCACAAAATACAGTGCCAATAAAATAATACTATCGTAAACAGCCGCTGCGAGGCGACGCCACAAAACCACTTGCACCTGATTCATTAACTCATTTTTCCTAATTTAAACTAGCTCAAGTTGAAAGAGGGGCAATAATGCCCGCTCCCCATCACAGCATTCAAGCTATTTTCTTCTATTCACTAAAATTTAACTCTGATTATGACTCAAGAGACATGAAGCGCTTAATTCTAGTCAAAGCTTCTTTCAGTCGATCTAAGTCACAGATATAGGCAAAACGCACATATTTATGCGCATCTTTTATACCAAAATCAGCACCTGGCGTCAGAGCCACACCTTCTGCTTCTAATAAAGCAAGACACCAATCCATCGCATTATCTGTAATTGAAGATACATCCACATAAATATAAAAAGCCCCTTGTGCAGGCACAGCTGGTGTCAATCCCATGTCACTTAAGCCTGCTAGCAAGAGTTGTCGCCTTAAATCCAACTCACCTCGACGCCTTTCAAACTCTTGCATTGATGTATCAGAAAAAGCATCTAATGCGGCATATTGAGAAACAGAAGGCGCTGAAATAAAAAAGTTCTGCGCCAATTTAGTTGCGCCTTCAATTGCCCACTCAGGTACGACAACCCAACCCAAGCGCCAGCCTGTCATGGCAAAGTATTTTGAAAAGCTATTAATGACAAAAATATCATCAGATAAGGAAAGTGCAGTAAAGTCTTCTCCTTGATATACCAAACCTTGGTAAATCTCATCCACCATTAGATGACCACCTAATTGATTCACTTCATCAAGCGCCGCCTGTAAATACTCTTTAGAAAGGACTGCCCCCGTAGGATTAGCAGGTGACGCTAGCCAAAGACCCGCACTTTGGTCATTCCAATGACTTTTAATATCTTCAATGGGAATTTCAAAATTTTGCTTAGGCTGGGTTGCTATCAAGTTTGCCTTCGCCCCGACCTGAATCAAAAAGTGTCGATTGCAAGGATAACAAGGGTCAGGCATCAGCACATTCTTACCCGCATCAACCATTAAACTGGCTAATAATTGTAAGGCTCCTGATGCACCTGGGGTGACAATAATGCGGTTAGGATCAAGCTCAACTTGATATTTATTCAGGTAATGCTGAGCAATTTTTTGTTTTAATTGAGGTAAACCTGTCGCCGAGGTATAACCCGTTAAGCCTTGCTCAATCGCATCTACACCAGCCTTCTTTACCGCCTCAGACGCCACAAAATCAGGCTCTCCCACCTCTAAATGAATTACATCAACACCTTGGGCTTGAATTTCTTTTGCACGTCCCAATATAGCCATGACTTGAAAGGGAGAAATTTGTTCAACACGGTTCGCCAATTGACTCATCTATACTCTCTTAACATAATTAATAAACTTAACTGGTTGCTTTATTGCATTCACTTACTAAAAAAGCCATTAAATAAGTGGTTTCATGACAAATAATTTGGTAAGTTTCCGGCCGCAATAAACACCACCCAAAAAATATATGTACAGGTTACCACACGGATTACCTGCGAAGTGAGGCGCTGCATATGCCAGATATGAGTTCTGAGTCGTTAATGAAAGACTTCACCCCTTACGAAGCGAAGGAAGGTGAAGAGTACATGAACGAGCAACAGTTAGACCATTTTAGAAATATTTTGCTTAACTGGAAGCAAAATCTAATGGAAGAAGTGGATCGTACTGTTAGCCATCTAAAAGAAGAAGCGGTTAACTACGCTGACCCTAATGATAGAGCCAGCCAAGAAGAAGAGTTTAGCCTTGAGCTACGTACTCGCGATCGCGAACGTAAGCTAGTGAAAAAAATCAATCAGACTATCGAGCTAATTGATGAAGATGACTACGGTTTCTGCAATCACTGTGGCATCGAAATAGGCATACGACGCCTAGAAGCAAGACCAACAGCGACCCTTTGCATCGACTGCAAAACGTTAGCTGAGATCAAAGAAAAACAGACTGGTAGCTAATTTCTTCTAGCTACTAGCTCTATATTTGATTATGCACTCTTCGTATGTAGGCCGGTTTGCACCTTCACCATCCGGCTCACTGCATCTTGGCTCACTTGTTAGTGCGTTAGCCAGTTACCTTGACGCCAAGCACAATGGCGGCAAATGGCTTTTACGTATCGAAGATGTCGACAGCCAACGCTGTAAACCCATTCACAGTCAAGACATCATAGATACCCTTTCTAGCTACCATATGAGTAGTGATGAAACCGTCATATATCAAAGCCAGCAAACTGACATTTATCAAAAGCACCTTTCTCAGCTGATCAAGAGTAATAAGGCCTTTCCCTGCCAATGCACTCGGCAAGCTTTAAAACAAACCCAAGGTAAACATACTCAAGTTTGTGATTCGAACACAGAACAAGCACACTCCTGGCGCTTTCTATCAAGTTCAGATGACATATCCTTTGTTGATCGCCTAATGGGTCAGCAAATTCAAAACCCTCTCGCGCAAATTGGTCATAGCATTATCAAACGCAAAGACCTTGATTACGCCTATTTGCTCGCCGTTGTCATTGATGACCATATTCAAGGGGTTAATCAGATAGTGAGAGGAACAGACCTACTGGAAACAACGGCTGCCCAGATAGATTTATTACAAACCTTTGGTTGGCCTCTTCCTGAGTATTGCCATATCCCTTTAGTTAAAAACGAACATTCATTAAAGCTCAGCAAACAAAACCATGCTCCAGCCATTAAAAAAGCAGATATCGATACATTTAAGTTAGCACTTAAACATCTGAATCAACCGATCCCTGACACAAACAACCTAGCTGACGCCATGCATTTCGCGATTAAACATTGGTCACTAAGACAGGTTCATCAAACCCAGACACAAACATAAAGAGGGTGCTAGCCCACATAAACTCTGTGTGTATAATGGTGACATTAGTAGTTAATGGTGATACCCAATGAAACACATCCTGTTCATTCATGATAATACGCCCTATTTCAACGACATAGCCAGTTGGTTACAGCAGATTGATTTTCTCATTTCTGAAGCTAGCTCGATTGAACAAGCCAAAAATTATTATCAGGTATCTAGCTTTGATGCGACCTTTATCATTCAAGACTGTTTGGGCCCTGAGTACGAACAAGAAGCCAATAGCCTTACTCCTTGCCCAATCATAGTACTTGATGACAAACCTAGTTTGAACAAAGCGGTAAGCCTCATGGCAGCAGGTATAAAATATTACCTCCCTTTACCGACTGACCCTGAAACTCTATTAGAAAAAACACTCACAACCATTAATAAGCAAGTGCAAGCAAATCACTTAGCGATTAACACCTCTACTAACACCAAAACTAAAAAGCACACAGGCAAGCCCCAGACAGCTCCGTTTAGGCGCCTTATCGGTAATAGCCCACCTATGAAGCAGCTATTTAAAGATCTAGAGAAGATAGCCTGTACAGATGTAACTGTATTAGTGCGTGGAGAATCGGGCACAGGTAAAGAACTGGTAGCACAAGCGATTCATGACCTAAGTGAGCGTAGCAGTGAAGATATGATCAGCGTTAACTGTGCAGCTATCCCAGAGAGTTTGATAGAGTCAGAACTCTTTGGTCATGAAAAAGGCGCATTTACTGGTGCAGCCTCAACACGTGACGGCCTCATTGCCGCCGCTGACAATGGCACACTCTTCCTTGATGAAATAGGCGAACTACCTATAGAAGCTCAAGCTAGGCTTTTACGCGTACTTCAAGAAGGTGAAATTAGACGAGTCGGTGCGACCCAATCTTCTAAAGTTGATATCAGGCTAGTCACCGCGACCCACAGGGATCTAAGGCAGATGGTTGCTGATGGCCTTTTTAGGGAAGATTTATATTATCGTTTATATGTCATGGAAGTTCTCCTTCCTCCTTTAAGGGACAGAGGACGCGATATCAGCTTAATTTGCCAATCACTCATCACTAAAGTGTGCCAAAGACATAATAAAACCGAATTTGCTTACACAGAAGAGTTTGATCAAGCCATCATTGCTCACAATTGGCCTGGTAATGTTAGGGAATTAGAAAACGCCATTGAAAGGGCGGTTATTCTAAGTGACGACTTTCTCGACCCAGACGCTCTAAAGCTTTATAAAAGTCAGGCAAACCCATTATTACCTAACGACCAAACACCCACAGAAAAAATAGTAAACACCAACCCTGAAACTCAGTTCTCACTGCAAGGAACCAGCCTTGACGACTACTTAAAAAGTTTTGTAAGTCACAATCAAAGCAAAATGACAGAAACTCAACTAGCATTAAGTTTGGGGATTTCTCGAAAAAGTTTATGGGAAAGAAGACAAAAACTCGGAATACAACGAAAAGTAACACCTTAAGTAACAATTGATACTTAAAGGAACACGAAAAAATCTTTAAAAAATCACTTTTTTGCCCTTTAAAAATAAAAAACGTTACTTTTCAACAAGATACAAAAACTGGCACAACAAATGCCTTATAGTGATCACAACGATAATAAGATTGACCCATAATAATAATAAGTTAATCATCGAGTGTAGGTTCCTAAAATAAAAATAAAATATTGGAACACTCTGACCTCTCAAAATAAAAATAAAATCTGAGGTCAGGGAAAGAAAAATTGCTTTGGATAATTGATTTTTTTTGATATGCAAGCCTTCGGGCAATGAAAACATTGCAAAAATAAAAATAAAACTTGAGTAGAACTGCAGCAGCAGCACCAACTTTGTTTTCGGAATTAATATCTTCATGTATCCAAAGCAATTATTTTGTTTTAACAAATCCCCTCTAGCAAGCCTGTGTAATAAATTCGTTTTCCCGTGTAGAATACTCACTTTCTTTAATTGAATAATTTGTACTCTAATGCTGACAAGTTTTAAGTCTCTGGTTCGAAAGGCAACTGACCTTTTCACCCCCAAAAACGCGCAAGAATATCCTTTAATCATAGCTCGTTCAGATCATACTCTGTCACGAAAGAACCTAAGCCCAAATGCGGTAAAAGTACTTTATCGTCTGAATAAAGCTGGCTTTGATGCATTTTTGGTTGGCGGTTGTATTCGAGACCACCTTATTGATTTAACACCAAAAGATTTCGATGTTGTCACGAATGCGACACCTGAAGAAGTACATGCTTTATTCTCGAATTCACGCCTTATTGGCCGCCGCTTCCGACTTGTTCACGTCACCTTTGGCCGCGAAATAATTGAAGTATCGACCTTTAGAGCGACAGCAAGCCAAGATCAAAAAGCCAACACGAATGACAAGCAGAACGACTCTGCTCGTTCAGCTCATGGCATGATTTTAAGAGACAATATCTTTGGTGATATAGAACAAGATGCTGAGCGTCGTGACTTCACCTTTAATGCCCTGTACTACGATATCAGTGACTTTAGTATCCACGACTATTGTGGTGGTTTAGAAGATATTGCCGCTCAACAGGTACGTATCATTGGTGATGCAAGATTAAGATACCAAGAAGATCCAGTACGCATGCTCAGAGCAATTCGCTTTGCGGCAAAGCTTGGTTTTGAAATTGAAGCAGAAACAGCCGCCCCAATTAAAGAAATGGCACACCTACTCGACCACATTCCACCTGCCCGTTTATTTGAAGAAGTACTTAAGCTGCTTGGCAGTGGCAATGGCGTCATAACATATAAGCTATTACGTGAATATGGTTTATTTCGTTATCTTTTCCCAGAGACAGATGAGTTGCTTGTTAGCAAGTGGCATAGAAATGATATCGATCCAGAAAAGTTTATTCTGCAGGGTCTAATCAATACAGACAAACGTATTGCCGAAGGAAAAACCACCGCACCTTATTTTTTATATGCCTTTTTACTTTGGCCAAAAGTACTCTTTCGTCACGAAGAGTTTATGGCGCAAGGCCTACCAGCAACACCAGCCTTACACCAAGCCGCTTCTTTAGTCTTAGATAATCAGGTGACAGCAACTTCAATCCCTCGCCGTTTTTCTACACCTATGCGTGAGATTTGGGATTTACAGTACCGTTTACCTAAACGCTTTGGCAAACGAGCTTATATTTTAGAGCAACATGCCCGTTTTAGAGCCGCATTTGACTTTTTATTGATTCGAGAAGAAAGCGGTTACGAAAGTGGTAACCTAGGTGAGTGGTGGCAAGCATTCCAAGATGCAAGTGAGAAGCAACGTCGTGAGCTCATCACACTAGCTGACACAAAAAAATCTGACGACAAAGGCCCCAGAAGGCGTCGCCCTAAACGTCGCTCAAAAAGCAAAACGGATAATGCTAAGCCGAGGAAGGAAATTGATAATGAATGAGGCTTTTATTGGTTTGGGTAGTAACCTAAATACCCCCATGGAGCAGCTTCAACAAGCCATCACTCAGTTAAAGCAACATGCAGAAATCACTAATGTAGAACTCTCAAAGTTTTACTCTAGTAAGCCTGTTGGCCCTCAAGATCAACCCGATTACGTTAATGCCGTTGCCATCATTACAACTTCATTAGCGCCTATCCCTTTGCTTGATGCTTTACAAGCAATTGAGAACAGTCAGCACAGGGTGCGAGAGCGCCATTGGGGCCCTAGAACCCTTGATCTGGACTTATTAAAATACAATAACGATAAAATAGACATGGATAGACTAACCGTGCCTCATCCTTTCATGCTTGAGCGCGGATTCGTCATTAAACCTATGGCAGATTTAGCGCCAGAAATGCTATTAGATAACGGCTGTACTGTGACAGAACAGCTGTCTAGTTTAGATACTTCTGACCTTATCCCGCTATAAAAATGTTATTTAGGAAGAGCACTTATGTATTCTGATACCTCGAAAAAATCATTGTCGCGCCCAGTTACCCTGAGCCGTTTACAAGAGATGAAACAAAGCGGTGAGAAGTTCACTTGTCTAACATCCTATGATGCCACGTTTACCCACGTGATGAATGAAGCTGGTATAGAAACAATTTTAGTTGGCGACTCTCTTGGCATGGTTATCCAAGGTCAAGATAGCACTCTACCCGTTTCTATGGATGATATGTGTTACCACATAGCAGCAGTAAAACGCGGTAATACAAATGCCTTCATTCTTAGCGACATGCCTTTCATGAGCTACAGTAAGCCAGAACAAGCGCTTGATAATGCAGCACGCTTGATGCAAGCCGGTGCTAGCATGGTGAAGTTAGAAGGTGGTAGCTGGTTATGTGACACAGTTCGCTTACTTTCCCAGCGCGGTATTCCAGTTTGTGCTCATCTAGGTTTAACACCTCAGTCTGTGCATAAATTTGGTGGTTACAAGGTACAAGGTCGTGGCGATAGCGCAGCCCAAATTATCAAACAAGAGTCTATCGAATTGGTAGAAGCCGGTGCTGATATTTTATTATATGAATGCATCCCAACTGATCTTGCAAAAGACATTACTGAATCAGTAAGTGTGCCAACCATTGGCATAGGTGCAGGTCCACATACAGACGGACAAGTACTTGTTCTACATGACATGCTAGGTATTAACCTAGGTCGTCGTCCTCGTTTTGTTAAAAACTTTTTAATTGGTGAACGCTCTATTCAAATGGCTTTTGAAGCCTACGTAGATGAAGTTAAAGACCAAACTTTCCCAGCCCAAGAGCATAGTTTCGAATAATGAAAACCATACACACAGTTGCCGAACTTAGAATCGCATTAAAAAGTATTAGATTAGCCGATAAAAAAATTGCCTTTGTCCCTACTATGGGGAATTTGCATGACGGCCATATGAGCCTAATTCGCCGTGCGACTAAAGAAGCAGATGTAGTGGTGTCTTCTATCTTTGTTAACCCTATGCAGTTTTCTGCTAACGAAGATTTAGAAAGGTATCCAAAAACCTTAAAAGAAGACCAAACATTATTAGAAGCAAATGGTTGTGACTTTCTATTCGCACCCGATGCACTAGAGATGTACCCAGATGGTCGTCGCAGCCAAACCCAAATAGAAGTCTCAGGGATTTCCGATATTTTATGTGGCGCGAGTCGTCCAGGCCACTTTGTGGGTGTAGCGACCGTTGTCACCAAATTATTCAATATGGTTCACCCTGACTGCGCCATTTTTGGCACAAAAGATTTTCAACAACTCATGGTCATAGAGAATATGACACGTGATTTAAGCTCAAGTGTACGCATCATAGGCGAAGACATTGCTCGCGCTGATGATGGTCTCGCATTGAGCTCTCGCAATGGCTACCTTTCCACAGAAGAAAGACGTATTGCACCTGTCTTGTATCAAACCGCTTTGTGGGCAGCCGATGCCATCAAGCAAAAGAAAATATCCATCGAAGATATTCGTGAACAAGCACAGCAAAAGCTCGAAGCAGCAGGATTCAAACGCGATTACTTTGAAGTCCGCTCACGAGCTAACTTATTGACACCCTCAGAGGAAGAAAGCAAGTTGGTCATTTTAGTCGCCGCCTATCTAGGTAGTGCTCGTTTGATCGACAATATTCAAATCGACTTAGATAACTAATACCTTTGTCATCCAGTTAACATTTAATCTTGATATGGTTTTCAAAATTAAAATGTAACTGGATAACTGGGTATAGCTTATCCACTTATAAAGTAGGAGATTAGCATGGGGTCACCGGTTCGTTTGCCAGCATGGCAAGCACTTACAAGTCATCACGACACTTTGACAGAGCTCAATATGTCAAACTTGTTTCAAGAGAATCCAAATAGAGCAAAAGAATTTTGTGCCACTGGCGCAGGCTGGACCTTGGACTTTTCTAAAAACAGAGCCACCCAGGAAACGCTTTCATTACTAACCAAACTAGCTGAAGAAGCCGGTCTAAAAGAAGCAACTGATGCACTTTTTAGCGGTGCTGAAATCAACAATACAGAAAACCGTTCGGTTCTTCATACTGCCTTACGTGCAAGCCATAAACAAACCAGCCTGATGGTAAATGGCAGTAATGTACTTGATGAAGTGCGTGCTACCTTGGCTCAAATGAAAGATTTTGTTGCCCAACTAACTTCTAAGCAATGGCGCGGTTTTAGCGACCAAGCCATTACCGATGTTGTTTCTATTGGTATTGGTGGTTCTTACCTTGGCCCTAAAGTGGCTACTGAAGCATTAACCCCTTATGCTAATACAGGCCTTAAAGTTCACTTTGTTGCCAATATCGATGGTTCAGATATTTCAGGAAAATTGGCCAAGCTAAACCCTGAAACCACCTTGTTTTTGATCTCATCAAAGTCCTTCGGTACTTTGGAAACCCTATATAATGCGAACGCGGCGAGAGCATGGTTCCTAGAAAACGGTGGACCAGAATCAGAGGTGCACCGTCACTTTGCAGCCGTTAGTTCCAATGTTGAAAAAGCCGTTGCCTTTGGTATCGCAAAAGAAAACATCTTTCCTATGTGGGATTGGGTTGGCGGTCGTTACTCACTCTGGTCTGCAATTGGTTTACCCATTGCTATCGCTGTAGGCATGGATAACTTTGAGCAATTACTTGAAGGCGCTCATGATATGGATGAGCACTTCCAAAGTGCCCCATACGAACAAAACCTTCCTGTTATTATGGGCTTATTAGGCGTTTGGTATAGCAACTTCTATGATGCACAATCCCATGCTCTAATTCCATATGACCACTATTTGAGAGCACTACCAGCTCATATTCAGCAACTGGATATGGAAAGTAATGGTAAAGCTAACTTCTTAAATGGTGACAAGGTAGATATTAATACTGGCCCTATCATTTGGGGTGGCGCAGGAACAAACGGCCAACATGCTTATCATCAGCTATTACACCAAGGCACTCGTCTTATTCCCGTTGATTTTATTGCACCGCTAACAAGCCATAACCCTGTTGCAGACCACCATGCTCAACTGTTTGCTAATTGCTTAAGTCAATCTCAAGCACTTATGCTGGGTAAAAGTTTGGCACAAGCTGAGCAGGAGCTAAAAGATGCGGGATGCAGTGAAGCAGACATAGCCAAGATAGCACCACATAAAGTGATTAAAGGTAATCGTCCAAGCAATACGCTATTAACCGAAAAAATGACGCCAAAAACAGTCGGCGCTTTGATTGCTCTGTATGAACAAAAAACCTTTGTTCAAGGCACAATTTGGGGAATCAACTCTTTCGACCAATGGGGTGTAGAACTAGGTAAAGTGCTAGGCACAGATATCTATAATCGTCTTGCTTCTGATCAAGCTAACGACTCTCTAGACAGCTCAACTCAAGCCTTAATAGCAGCGTTTAAACTAGGAAAGCTATAAAACTATAGCGAGAGGGAGCGCTAACTTAGCCCTTCTCGCTCACCATCTATCCTTCAAATGCGTCCTCAAAGTTAATACAACTCCTTTCACTTCCATATAAATTAACCAATACAAATTTTCACAATTTTCAATATTACAAAAGTAAGCTTTAACTCTATCTTTATAAGAAAAAGGAAAAGCATATGAAAGGCGTTGTTTTTAATATCCTCGAAGAAATGGTTGAAACCAATTACGGCATGGAAGTTTGGAATGATATCCTTGATGAAGCAGAGCAAAACGAAGGCATTTTTATCGCTGGGCAGAGTTATGCAGACGAAACCCTTTTTAGATTTGTTGAGATTATTTGTAAAAAACTAGAGCTACCAAGCGCAACTGTCGTCCAAGCCTTTGGTGAGTTTATGTTTGAAGGCCTAGTAAATAGACACAAGGTCTTAATGGAAAATATGACTGACCTAGATGGCTTTCTTAAGAGTATTGACTCCATTATTCACGTAGAGGTTGGCAAGCTTTACGTCGACCCTAATCTACCAACAATAGAATGCTTCGATCATGAATCAGGTAAGATGACAATGCGTTATCGCTCACCACGCAAACTATGCCCTCTCGCTGAAGGCCTTGTAAGAGGTGCTGCCGTACACTTTGGCAAAGAAATTAACCTAGAGCACAAAACCTGTATGCACAAAGGCTCTGATTACTGCGATTTTGAGATAGAATACCTATGAGTGATGATGCCTATAAAAGAGCCTACACCCGTGAAAAAATGGCACGTCTTGCTGCCGAGCAGTTGCTTGAAGACAAATCTCGTGAGCTATACCTAAGCAGCCAACAGCTCTCGGAAGCGCATGATGAGCTTAAAAAAAATCATGCTGAGCTAGTTACCCAGCAAAGCGCTCTCGTTAAAAATGAAAAATTAGCATCAATCGGTCTTTTGTCTGCTGGTGTTGCACACGAGATCAACAACCCCCTAGCATTTGTAAACAGCAATTTAGAAATGCTGAATGATTATTGGCAAGCCATGTTCAGTCTATATAGCGCCGTTGAGCAACTTTTAAAAAGTACAGATCTTTCTAATGATAAAAAGAGTGCTCTCAAAAAGCTAATAGATGAAGAAGATTTAGAGTATATTTCTTCAGATTTTAAAAACCTATTCAATGATACACAAGATGGGCTTATTAGAGTCACAAACATCGTACAAAATTTACAGCACTTTTCTAGAATCCATGACGAGGACTGGGACAATGTTGATATCAACGCCAGCCTAGAGAGCACGCTAAAAATAATCAATCATCAGATAAAAAACTCTCTTTGCGAGATTAAGCTTAACCTAACTTGCAAAGAGCTGGTTTGGTGTAATTTGGGAGAGCTTAACCAAGTCTTCTTAAACCTATTACAGAACGCCATTCATGCAATGGAAGAGACAGAAACAAAGACATTAACCATAAGCACTGAAGAAAGCGCAAATAATATCTTAATCCGTATTTCTGACACAGGCTACGGAATTAAAAAAGATAACTACCAGAAAATATTTGATCCTTTTTTCACAACAAAAACCGTTGGACAAGGTACAGGTCTTGGACTTTATATCAGCTATAAGATAGTAAAAGACCATAATGGCGACATAGATATCAAGAGCAAAGAAGGAAAAGGATCACAATTCACTATCACCCTCCCCCTTAAGAAAGCAGATGAAACACTTTAAAACTCATTAGGATACTGACTTTTTTATTAAAGATAATAAAAAAGTCAAAGTAATTAAACTCCCTCTAACTTTAGCAAACCAAACCCAATCAGTATCTGTTAGAGCCTCTTCTGAGTCACATCAAAGTGAAGCAGGATTTTCGATCCTTTAGGAGCATGGGTCGCTTTAATCTTCACCCAAGAGTTTTCTTTCAAAAGATGCTCATTAGCATCATCGTTAAACTGACTAAACTCTTCATACCAAGCATTTTGGTCCTCTGACGCATTAGGAAAAGCTCCGTTTTCTATACAAGAACCAATAAAATCCTGCAAAGGAGTATCCATATCGGGAAAATGAAAGTCACCATAAAGATCAACCAACTTTTGGTTGTAGCGCTTAATAACTCCTGCTTTATCAATTAAAAGATAGGGACCATGGATACTTTTTAAAATTGAATCTAAACCTTTTCTTTTCACTAAATCTTCACCCAACTTCATTGAGCAAATAAATTTTTCACTGGTAAAACAAACACTAATTTCTACAGAGAAAAGTTGCTGCTCCCTTGTTTGAGCAACTCGCTTTTTAACTGGTAACTCCCAACTCTCAGACCCCTTATCAAAGCCTAACATCAACTCTAGATGCTCTTCGTAAGAGTGATCTGCAAATAACGTTGATAACCCCTCTGTAATCAACTCATCAACATCATAACCAAACAATTCAGCCAACTCTTCAGGTATTGCTATAATTTCGTTATCTTCGGAAATTTCTATTTCAAAAATTTGGTCAGAATCACCTACTTTTGGCTCTTTACTTAATTCTTTATTGACTAAGGATGCTGCCGACTTATCACCCTCTTCTCCTGGATACACACCTAGCTCTAAAGCTTTGTTAATTTGCTCGATTAACACTTCATTAACCCAGGGCTTGGCAAGAAATTTATGAACAATGCCATGCTGAATAGACTGCAATACAGTTTGAAAGTCTGAATGCCCACTTAAAATAATTCGAACTGTATTAGGCTGGATATCTGCAGCCTTAGTTAATAGCTCAGTACCGTTTAGCCCTGGCATCATATAATCAGACATAATTAAAGCCACCTCATGCTGCTTTAATATCTCTAATGCCTCTTCTCCATTATTTGCAAAATGAATATTATACTTCTGTCTTCGTAGTGCCCGCTTTAAGGCATCGAGTATCTGAGGCTCATCATCTACAACTAATATACTTTTATCCATACATTCGCCATCACATCTAATTAATTTAAACTGCCAAGCACTCCTCTCAAAAAGTGCTTACATCGAATAACAACAAGTCTAATTTGCATTTAAATACAGTATAGTCACGCCCTCTCATTAAATAACGCCATTCTGCTGTATTTTAAAAAATACTTATCAAATGAAACATAAAAACATAGTTTTTATACAAAAAAAAACCAGCCTATTAAATAGGCTGGTTTTTAAAGTGCTTTATCTTGAATTAATTAAAGGTGCTCAACACTTTCAATTTCATAGACGACTTCACCACTTGGTATCTTGATGGCAACTTCGTCACCTTCTTGCTTACCAATGAGAGCCTTGGCAATAGGTGAAGCATAAGAGATTTTTTTATCTTTCACTTCTGCTTCGTCATCACCCACAATGCGATAAGTCACCGTTTCTTCTGTGTCCACATTAAACAAGGTAATAGTACTACCAAAAATAACCTTGCCAGTGTGTGCAATGGCTTTAACATCAATCACTTGAGAGTCTGAAAGTTTACCTTCAATCTCTTTAATACGACCTTCTGCAAACCCTTGTTCTTCACGAGCGGCATGGTATTCAGCGTTCTCTTTCAAGTCGCCATGTTCACGTGCAATCGCAATATCATTAATGATACGTGGACGCTCCACAGATTTAAGGTGACCCAGCTCTTCACGTAAACGTGCTTCGCCTTCTACCGTCATTGGTACTTTTCTCATTATTTCCCCTGGTGCAAATCTTGTAATCTACGAACTTTCGTTTCTTCATTCCAGCCCAGCGCATAGCTAGTCGCTTCAGCGCCCGTTAATGTTGTAGTGTAACAAACCTTACGCTGTAATGCTGTACGTCGGATCACAGAAGAGTCAGCGATTGCTTGAGTACCTTCAGTCGTATTGACAATGTAATCGATTTCGCCGTTTTTCAGCATATCAACGATATGAGGACGACCTTCGTTTACCTTGTTGATCTTACGAACTTCAACACCTTGCTCTGTCAAGTAGCTCGCTGTACCACTTGTTGCTACCAGTTCGAAGCCGTTTTCAATCAGACGCTGAGCAACAGAAACCAGTTTAGGCTTATCCATGTCACGCACACTGACAAATGCAGTACCGCCTGTTGGCAATACAGTACCGCCACCAAGAACCGCTTTACCAAAGGCTTCAGCGAAAGTATCACCCACACCCATGACTTCACCGGTAGATTTCATTTCAGGCCCAAGAATTGGATCAACACCTTGGAACTTATTGAATGGGAAGACAGCTTCTTTCACACTTACATAAGAAGGGATAATTTCTTTAGTAAATTCAAGTTCAGCCAATGTCTTACCAGACATAACCAAAGCAGCAACTTGAGCTAAAGAACGACCAATGCACTTAGAGACAAAAGGTACAGTACGTGATGCACGAGGGTTAACCTCAATCACATAAATCTCACCGTCTTGAATCGCTAGCTGAGTATTCATCAAACCAATAACACCAAGCTCTAGGGCCATTTTCGCAATCATTTCACGAATGTCGTCCTGCTGCGCTTGTGTTAAAGAGTGTGGAGGCAAGGCACAAGCCGAATCACCAGAGTGAACGCCCGCTTGTTCGATGTGCTGCATAATGCCGCCTATCACAACCTGCTTACCATCAGAGATACAATCAATGTCTATCTCGATCGCCGCATTTAGGAAGTGATCCAATAGCACTGGACTATCGTTAGATACTTTAACCGCCGTTGTCATATAACGGGTTAATTCTGACTCGTTATAAACAATCTCCATCGCACGGCCACCTAGTACATAAGATGGGCGAACAACTAGTGGGAAACCAATTTCAGCCGCTTTGATTAGCGCTTGATCCGTACTACGTACAGTTGCGTTGTTAGGCTGTTTGTAGCCTAGACGCTGGATCATGCTTTGGAAACGTTCTCTGTCTTCTGCACGGTCAATCGCTTCTGGTGTTGTACCAATAATTGGCACACCTTCAGCTTCTAAAGCACGGGCAATTTTAAGTGGTGTTTGGCCACCGAATTGAACGATTACGCCTTTTGGTTTCTCTTTACGAACGATTTCTAATACATCTTCAAGCGTTACTGGCTCAAAGTACAAACGATCAGACGTGTCGTAGTCAGTGGATACTGTCTCAGGGTTACAGTTAACCATGATGGTTTCAAAGCCATCATCACGCAATGCTAGCGCAGCGTGTACACAGCAGTAATCAAACTCAATACCTTGACCGATACGGTTTGGACCACCACCTAGGATAACGACCTTATCTTTATTGCTTGGCTCAGCTTCACATTCATCTTCATAAGTAGAGTAAAGGTAAGCGGTATCTGTTGCGAATTCAGCCGCACAAGTATCAACACGCTTGTACACTGGGTGCACATTCATCAAGTAACGACGTTCACGTAGAGACTTTTCTGTCACATCCATTAATTGAGCAAGACGTGAATCAGAGAAACCTTTACGTTTCAGACGACGAATATAGTCACAATCAAGATCCGCTAGACCCGCTTTCGCTAAGCCCATTTCTTCTTTAATAAGATCTTCAATTTGTACTAGGAACCAGTGATCTACACCTGTTAGCTCGTACAATTCGTCAACTGACATACCTAAACGGAATGCATCGCCTATGTACCAAATACGCTCAGCACCTGGAGACTTAAGCTCGTGAATCAGTTTATCTTTACTGTTTTCATCTGCAAAATTTAACTGTGGATTAAAACCATCCGCACCAACTTCAAGGCCGCGTAATGCTTTTTGAACAGATTCTTGGAAAGTACGACCGATTGCCATAACCTCACCCACAGACTTCATCTGTGTCGTCAGACGGTCATTCGCTTGTGGGAATTTCTCGAAAGTAAAACGAGGAATCTTAGTCACAACATAGTCAATCGCAGGTTCGAAACTCGCTGGAGTACGACCGCCTGTGATGTCATTTTGCAATTCGTCTAGGGTGTAGCCAATCGCCAATTTAGCGGCGATTTTTGCAATTGGGAAACCTGTTGCTTTTGACGCAAGAGCTGAAGAACGAGAGACACGAGGGTTCATCTCGATAACAACAAGACGACCTGTTTTAGGGTCCATACCGAATTGAACGTTAGAACCACCGGTTTCTACACCAATCTCACGTAATACTTCCAAAGAGGCATTACGCATGATTTGATATTCTTTATCTGTCAGTGTTTGAGCAGGCGCAACTGTGATTGAGTCACCTGTGTGTACGCCCATGGCATCAAAGTTTTCGATGGCACAAACAATAATACAGTTGTCTTTCTTGTCACGTACCACTTCCATCTCATACTCTTTCCAACCGATCAAAGATTCATCGATTAGCAATTCGTTGGTTGGAGATAAATCCAAACCACGAGTACAGATTTCTTCAAACTCTTCCATGTTATAAGCGATACCACCACCGGTACCACCCATGGTGAAAGAAGGACGGATAATACAAGGGAAACCAACTTCACGCTGAACACCGTGAGCTTCTTCCATATTGTGCGCAATACCCGCACGAGGACACTCAAGGCCAATCGATTTCATTGCTTGGTCAAAACGGTTTCTATCTTCCGCTTTATCAATTGCATCAGCCGTTGCACCAATCATTTCCACGCTGAACTTTTCCAATACACCATGACGCTCAAGGTCAAGTGCACAGTTCAATGCGGTTTGGCCACCCATAGTAGGTAATACGGCATCTGGGCGTTCTTTTTCAATGATTTTCGCAACCGTTTTCCATTCGATAGGCTCAATATAAGTTGAGTCAGCCATCGCTGGATCTGTCATGATAGTTGCTGGGTTAGAGTTAACCAGAATAACGCGTAGACCTTCTTCACGTAGCGCTTTACACGCTTGCGCACCAGAATAGTCAAACTCACAGGCCTGACCGATGATGATCGGACCAGCACCTAAGATTAAAACGCTTTTTATATCAGTACGTTTTGGCATAATAATTTGTTTCCTGCTTAGGCTTTAGTGGCTTTGATAGAGTCAATGAACTGATCGAACAAAGGTGCAACATCATGAGGACCTGGACTAGCTTCTGGGTGTCCTTGGAAGCTAAAGGCCTGCTTGTCAGTTCTTGCGATACCTTGCAAAGAACCATCAAACAATGATTTATGCGTTGCTTCCAAGTTACTAGGAAGGCTATCTTCATCAACCGCAAAACCGTGGTTTTGGCTAGTAATCATCACAGTGCCAGCCTTAATGTCTTGCACTGGGTGGTTAGCACCATGGTGACCAAATTTCATTTTCTTGGTCTTAGCACCACTTGCTAATGCCAACAACTGATGGCCTAGGCAAATACCAAACACAGGAATATCTGTGGTTAAAATTTCTTTTATTGCCGTGATCGCATAATCACATGGCTCTGGATCACCAGGTCCATTAGATAGGAATACACCATCAGGATTCATGGCTAAAACATCAGCGGCAGGTGTTTGCGCTGGTACCACGGTGACTTTACAACCGCGCTCAACCAACATACGCAAGATATTGCGCTTCACACCGAAATCATAGGCTACAACATGGAAGTCAAACTCACTTGGTGTTGTGTGACCTTTTACTAGGTCCCAAGTTGATTCAGTCCATTCACATTGTTCTTTAACTGTTACTTCTTTGGCGAGATCCATGCCTTTAAGCCCAGGGAAGGCACGTGCAGCGGCTAAAGCTTTAGCCTGAACTTCTTCAGATAGAACGTCATCACCCGCCATAATACAGCCAGCTTGTGCGCCCTTTTCTCGTAAGATGCGTGTTAATTTACGAGTATCAATATCTGCAATGCCCACAACATTTTTACGTGTTAGGTAAGCATCTAAAGTTTCTTGTTTACGCCAGCTGCTTGCAACAAGTGGCAAGTCACGAATAATCAAGCCGTTACACCAGATGCTATCTGATTCTTCATCTTCTTCTGTCACACCGGTATTACCGATATGAGGATAAGTAAGAGTAACGATTTGTCGAGCGTAGGAAGGATCTGTAAGAATTTCTTGATAACCGGTCATAGAGGTATTGAATACCACCTCGCCAGTTGAGGAGCCATCTGCCCCGATCGACACGCCTTTAAATATAGTGCCGTCTTCTAGAGCTAGAATCGCTGATGTTGCCAAAGGAGCCTCCCGTTTTATGCCTATCTGGTTGCAAAAAAGCGAGACGCTCCCGAAGGTGCATCTCGCTTTTTTGAATAGCGGTTTCATTGGACAATCCCGCAATTGAAAACTGCCCAAAAATCTGAACAATTTTACTCTTATCTAGCTCAAGCGTCTAGCAAATAACCGATTTAATGACAGTTATTTAAGCTCTTTTTTTAAGATTCTATTGACCTTAAGGTCAAGATTAGTATACGCCCCATTGCTTTAATAATGAACAGGACAAATACCCAGAGAAGTCCCTTCAATTCGTATGGATTAACACAAAAGCCCTGCTGCAACTTCTTGCGTTTCTTCATAACCAATCAAATTCGCTAACAAACTCAATGAAAACACCATAGCTGTGGCCGGACCTTGACTTGTCATAATATTGTCATCCATTACTACAGGCTGATCAGCCACATATTGAGCGCCAGTTAGACCTTCTTCAAAACCAGGATAGCAGGTTGCCTGCTTATCCATCACAAAACCGTGAGTACCTAGTACTAAAGCAGGTGCCGCACAAAGAGCCGCTAAAATTGCATCATGAATATCATGTTTTTCTAAAATATCCACCAGCAACTCAGAATCCCTTAAATGTTCAGCACCCGGCAAGCCACCTGGTAATGCAATAGCATCAAACATGACATTTTCATCCAAAGCCTCACCCACGCTATAGTGACTACCATCAGCAAAGGTATAGTTTTCTAATTCAGACAAAAGCACATCGGCTTCTATCTTACTGCCTCTTGCTGCTGTAATTTGCAGGCTGTCATGAACACTAGCGACAACAACCTCAACTCCACCACGACGTAATACATCAATAATAGTAATAGCTTCAATATCTTCACTACCATTAGCAATTGGCACTAATACTCTTGGCATAGGCTAATCCTTAGTTAAAGTTAAATTCATTAGCACAGCGGCTTCTTTACCACTGTCTGCTACATAATAGTTTTTGCGTAAACCAACCTGAGTAAACCCCAACTTCTTATATAAGGATAAGGCAGAGTGGTTAGACTCTCTTACTTCTAATAAGCAAAGGCGTACTGGAATAGGTCGAAAACTTGTTAACCAAGTTTTCATCAAACCCTCTGCTAAACCTTGTCGTCTCGCTTGAGGCGCAATCATAATAAGCTCTAACTCAGCTTCATCTAATACTTGGCTCGCTGTTAGCCAACCACAAAGGTTTTGTGACTGATCCAATACAACCAGATTAAAGCGAGAAGATTGTTCAATTGTTTGAGTAACTATTTTTTCTCCCCAAGGGTAGGGGTTAGCACTCAGATCAAGAGCAACGATGGCTGCAAGATCATCTAGTCTAGCTTGACGATAAATGTATTCCACTGAGTAATTATTCCGCGCCTTTTTTCAAGCAGGCCACCAGGCCTTCTACTAGAATGTATCCCATATTATCAAATATATAATCGATCGATTCTTGATTCTCCATGGCAAATACCATAGGCCAACGTTCGGTTATACAAGCAGATTGGTTCATTTTTTTTGAGGATAATGCGGTTATCCCGTGACTTAAGCTCCATGCCATAAAAGTCCCTAGGGCTTCGCTTTCTTTAGAAAGAGGAATATCTCTTTCTAGCAAGAGATCGCACACTACCTTACGAGTCGTTGCTTCTGCCAACATGCCAGCTTCAATTTGTTCTACATCCACGTACTCTGGCGGTATCACATAGTCAAATAAAACACCTGCCATATGAGGGAATTCACAAGTAAAGGAATAATAGGCTTTACCTAAGCTCACGAGCTGGTCAATTGGCTTAGCATTCTCGTCATGACCTTCTTCAAGGTACTGTGCAAAGCGCTTAAGACATTCAACAGATACTGCGGCTAACAAAGCATGCTTATCAGCAAAATGGTTATACACAGCAGTGGGTGTGACTCCCACATGCTTAGCCAGTTTGCGTAAAGAAATCTCTTCTAATGTTTGCTTTTCTAATAAAGACAACATTTCAACCACTAGGGTTTCTTTCAGATTTCCATGATGATAGGCGACTCTTTTGTTCACAATATTCCTTGCTTACCTTCTACGGGTAATGTCTTAAGTTGAGTTAAAAATGATATGAATAACGCAACTTTACCACATCTTGATCGCGATAAGCATATAAGTCATCTGACTCAGAATCCGCTCGATAAACCACATATTCTGACCCAATGCTCATACCATCCTGAATATCATAGTCACTACTGAGTCTGTATATTTGGCCCTCTCCTCCCAAAAGGTTTAATACACTAAATTGAGAGGTAAGCTGATCATTTAAGGTTGTCCATCTCGCGCGAGCAAAATATCCTCTTGTTTGCTCTTTAGAGGCAACTGACTCAGAGTAATCATGGGTATAACTAGAATCTAGTTCAAACGTCAGCACCCATTCATCAATACCTGAGTATTCAAGAATCAAGGCAGCTAAAGTTTGATCATATTCTTGCCAAGGGGCCGAAGTCACACTATCTGGCTGTAAAGCCTTATCCCAGTGTTGAGCAATATCATATTTAAATAAATAATCACCTTTTACCCAACTGCCAGAGACTCCCAACACCTTTACTCTAGAAGGCTGAAACACTAACTCATTAGTATTAATAAAAGCGGCACCACTTATTTCATCCCAGTTAACATCAGCCAAGGTAATGGCAAAGTCACCACCATTAAAGCTTTTATATAAACGCCCAACAAATTCGAGAGAGTGATCCGGCTCCTGCTCACTCACCCTTAAACCTGCATTGGTATAATTTATATAAGGATCAAACGCCTCCCCTCTGCCTGCCATTTCATTCGCGTCAGCATCATAAACAAAAGCAACTTCAGCCTGCATACCTAACCAAGGGTGAGAGGCGAATAACACAGGCGCTTGCAGCCGAATGTCTTCTAGATCAGCCTGCCCTAATTGAGAGAGATCCCTTGGATTCACCACATCTGTGATAGCCAAAACATCCGACTCCCCCCAAGCAAGAATTTGATTACCCGCCCTTATCCATAAATCCTCTTTGGCCCAATCTAGATATAAGTCACGCCACATAAAATCAGTGTCGTCACTATTGTAGCTAAGCTCGCCCGTCCGCCAGTTAGCCCAATCAAGAGACAAATCAAATGAGGCTTTTAGCAAAACCTCATCAGACACATCTTTTTCTAATGCCAAATAAAGACTGGTATCTAGCTCCTCTACCCCTTTGTCATTACGATCAAAGCCCGAAGTAGAAGGTTTTTGCACGCCATAACTTACACCCTGTTTGAAGTGCCCCGTGATTTGATAATCCGCAAGAGAGGACTCTTCTTCATCATACTCAACTTCAATATCCGCAAAAAAATCGTCATTAGCATAAAGAGAGCTTGAAGAAAGCAGTATTAAGGAGATAAAACCAGCCAGCGCATTTGCGCTGGCTGGTTTCTGAAATATCGGCTTCTTCATTATAAGCCTCTCTGCAAACGGCTATTTTCAAACATTTTGTCATCAACCTTGGTTTGATAATCTACCGCATTGATTTTTAATACGCTTGAATGCTCTAGCTTATTACGCTTGGTCGTAACCATCTGCAAGGTTTTCGCCGTCCAGATACCTTGAATCTGCTCTATATCCTTAGCCTGGAAATATTTAACTCGCTTGCCTTTTTTAACCTTAATGATGGCTTTAACCTGCATAAAGATATCTTTACGCACCCAAGAAGTTGTTGTCAGGTAGCCAGTTTCTTTAATAATGGCCTTACTTTTAGGAATCGATTCAATCACCCAACAATCATGGCCGTTTACTTCTTCACTCTCTTTGATAAGACGATAGGTGAAATCTTCCACGTCCACGCCATCTATATCAGCATAAGAGAAGTCACTCCCCATAAATGCGCCAGATTTATCACTGGCCGCGATTCGATTTGTTTTCTGTAAAGCGGGCAAATAAAGCCATGAATCATCTTCTTTGACATCATCATCCCAATCAAACGACATATAAGCTGTGTCTTTCACATCCGCTGGTGATAAGAAAAAAGACACACTTTTATCAACTTCATTGTACTCTTTCGAAAAAAGCTTTAATTCCCTCACTCGCTGACGCTTTTTCTTGTCGATCAAAATCAAAACACTTTCTGACACTATAGTTTCACCCGTGTCTCTATCATCTACTTTTTGCATAATTTGCTTAGCCGTTAGCTCTACTGCATGAGTAGGCAAACTCATAAAGCTTGCAGCCATTAAACCAAGACAAACAAAGGTAAGACCTGTCTTCTTTTGCATTGTTTTATAATTAAAGATCTTCATTTCAAATTACTCCTATTTAGCTCACGGGTGCTTACACTACTTAGATAAAGGTTGGCTCGAATTTGTGTGTGTCATTTTGGCAGCCAAAGAGAGGTCTTTTTTGCCATCTATCATATAAAGCAGAGCAGGTAAGACGATGAGATCTCCTACTAATGCCAGTCCCATGATGACGGCAGAAAATAGACCAGTATTGATGTAAGGAATAAAGGAACCTAGCAACATGACGCTAAAGCCAACGACCAGGATGACAGAAGTAAAGACAACGGCACGACCTGATTCATTCATAGCTCGCCCTATCGCCTGATTCACATCGGCACCTTGAGAACGTGCAAGTAGGTAACGGCTGACCACATGAATGGCATCATCTACTGCAATGCCCATGGTCATAGCACCCACTATCATGGTGCCAAGATCTAATGAGATTCCCATCAAGGTGACAACACCACCTGCCATCAAAATAGGCACCACACTCGGAACAAGTGCAATCAGTCCATATTTAACCGAACGGAACAGCACAAAAAAGCTCAAACCTATTAATAGAAGCGCGATACTAAAGGAATTAAACATGCCTTCATTAATGTACCTATCTTGCACGTTGTACATCACCATAGGCCCTGTAATTTCAACGGTAAGATCTGAATACTCAGCTTCTATCTCTGTATTAATTTGCTCTAATAAAAGTGTCATCTGGCTAGCTGACATATTGATTAAAGGAACCGTTAAACGCAGATGCCTTTGATCAAAATCTTTCAAATCAGAAAGATCTTCATCTGGACCAGAGTTTTCATATAAAAGCAGCAGTTGGGCTGTCATTTGCGCTGAATCAGGCAAGATAAAAAAATCTGGATTATCTTCGGATACGGCTTGGCGTATCTGCTTTAAAAAGTCGAGTAAAGAGTTAGTATCTCCCGCCTCTGGCAAACCCTCTAAGTAATCTTGTAGTGATTCAACCCGACGTAAGAATTCAGGTGCCTTAACGCCGTCTTCAACACCAGAATCAACCATGACTTCTAAGTTAGAGATTCCTTTAAAATGCTCATCAAAATAATGCATATCTTGGGTGATCCAACTGTCCTTCTTAAAGTAGGTAATAAAGTTGGAATCTACAGTAATCTTACTAACAAAGAATAAGCTGAAGAGTAAGGCAATTGCCCCAACAAAAACGATCGGCAAACGCTTACGATAAGTGAAAGCAGGAATGCTTTGAGTCACTCGCCCAACTAAATCATTTTTAAAAGCTGTTTGCGTTCGTTTGGGCATCCAAGGAATAAAGCTTAACAAGGCAGGTAGACTTGTCATGGCAACCAAAAAGATAATCAGTGGCCCCATTGCCGCTAGATAGGCATATTGTTTTACGGGCAATAGCTCGGTAATGGCTAAAGCAGCAAAACCCATTGAGGTAGTTAAAGCGGTAAATAAAACAGGTTGAAACAGGTGTGTAATGGTTTCATAAGCCGCTTCTTTTGGTACTAACCCTTTGCCACGAAAATGATAAAACTCCACCAACACATGCACACTGACTCCCATACCTATGATTATCAAGGTAGGCACTAAGGCAGAGTTCACCGCGGTAAAAGGCCAAGCAAAATAGGCTTGAATACCCGTAATACTGATAATGGAGATACCTATTACCAGCCAAGGGACTAAGGTTCCAGTAATAGAACGAAAAGTAAGTAAAAGGATAACCAACATGACAAGCGCCATTGTTGGATTAATCCAAGCCATATCTTCTTTGGTTAGCGTTTCAAAACGCTCACCTATTACAGGCATACCAGCGAGATGTAATTGATAGCCTTGTTCAGCAAATTTTTGCGTTTCAATAAAATCGAGTAAATCAGTCACAATCTGTACCTTGTGAGAATTATCACCCGCCCGATACTCGGTTCTAGCTAGTATCCTAACTTGCTGAAAATCCGTTGTTATCAAGGTATTTAGCGCTAACTTTTCCCCCGCCATAATCACTCTTGCCTTAGCAAGATCTTGTGCAGTGACGGCATCTGGCTCTTCAAATAAATCATCTGTTGCCAATAAACCATCATCGTTATGGGTATATTGATATTTCGAGAGGCTTCTAACCTGAGTCACCACCTCATGCTCTTCAAGCATCTGAGTTAATGAGTCGATCAGATGAATCGTATCTTGGCTAAAAACGTCTTGATCTTGTGCCCGTGCTTCAACCCCGATAGAGAGGTATTCCGAGTCGCCAAACAAATCCGTTAGTTCATTAAATGCCAATAAACTTGGGTCATTGGGCAAGAAGTACATTTCATTCGAATTGTCATAAGGGATCGGCCTACTAACAATCGATAAAATTGCAAAACCGAGCAACAGTCCTGTCAAAGCAAAAATAGGCCAAGGCCTTGTCACCACAAAGCGTGCCCAAGATAACTTAAAGCGATTCATTTCATTCTCCTTGAGAAAGTTACAATAAAAATATTTACACTGTTTATTTGTGCCGTATATTTACATCGTATATATAAAATTTACACTGTCAATATAAAGATTAGGAATAGCTTAATTAAGTTTTTAAGCACATCTTGAGCTTGATGAAAAGAAGTCAAATAAATCAATAATTTAGATTGATTTTCATGATAGAAAGGAGGCTTTAAATAAAGAAGATAGAAGTAAA
The DNA here is from genome assembly GCF_001624705.1 of Marinomonas sp. SBI8L. Classification (GTDB taxonomy): domain Bacteria; phylum Pseudomonadota; class Gammaproteobacteria; order Pseudomonadales; family Marinomonadaceae; genus Marinomonas. The sequence continues at coordinate 122,339 of NZ_JSEO01000013.1, read as the reverse complement.
GGCTCGGTGAACCAGCACCCAATACGGTGAATGAAGAAATGACAACAGGGTATTTTCTTTTTAAGAATGCTAAAAAGGAACGGTTTAATAACCGCTAACTAAGACCGAACACTTAGACAATTAAGCTTTGCAGTGCTTTCCATGCGTCTGCTTTAAGTTCAGGAATTCGGTACAGCTGAGGCAGGCTAACAATTTCTGCTTGCTTGGTATGGATAAATTGAGGTTTATTGGCAATTTCTGCAAACACTTTCTGAATATTTTGACCCGCTAGAACTATGGATAAAGGTGCATCTTTATCTTGATGACTTTCACCTAAACGCGCTTCTATATGGCTCTCAAGTGCCCCTAATAACCAATCACTTCTATCGTCAAAGAATGGATTTCTAAGCTGTCCAGGCCAGTTAAAAGTACCTGACTGCCATTCACTCAAAGCTTGCTTAAGTAAGGCTTGGGCCATTTTCAATGCCAGCTTTTCGATTTCGGCATTATCATGAAAACCCATAGGAACATCAGATAAAATAAGCAGTTTATTTTCAATCAATAGGCTAAAACAATGTAGCTGTTGTGGAAGACCTTCGACAATAACGGGAGCAGGCTCTATCGCAACCGATAACTCTTCAATTGGTTGCAAATCCTCAACGATAACTCCCGCTTCCGCTTCTAGTTCCTGCTTTAACCCTGCCACTGTTTTATTTTGGCTGGCAGAGTCTATTTTGGCACTCACTTGAGCAGGAGAAAAACCATCTGAGCGAGTTTGCTTTGAACTTATTTCATGAGAAAAAACATCGGATTGCTCAAGGCTATCATGTGCATTGTCTGTATGTGGAGTCTGCCAAGGGTTAACTGGCCTATGGATAACAAAGGCATGTTCATTTATCGGTGTTTGCCATCGAGAAATGCCCATCTGATCTAAGCAATAAGCCTGCTCTGACGATAAGTTTGCCACTGTTTTCATTCCACCTTAATACACACTATGACGTAAATGCCCCTGATTATCAGCCAGAGCCTTTAATCAGGGGCAAGTCTATCATAAATGGTGTGGCTGGGGATGCGCCTTATCGACTTCATTCCAAAGTAGGTTTAACGCATTAATATAAGCTTTTGCTGAGGCAGCAATAACATCAGTATCCGCACTCATACCATTAACAATTCGACCATCTCTTTCTAATCGTACTGTTACTTCCCCTTGCGCTTCTATCCCCTGAGTCACAGCATTCACTGAGTACAAGCTCAGCTTCGCATGGGAATGCGCTAAAGACTCAATCCCTTTAAATAGTGCATCAACCTGGCCGTCCCCTGTTGTCTCAACACTGTGTTCCTTACCATCCACATTCATCACTATGCTAGCTTTTGGTGAGGACCCTGTTTGTGATGAGGAGGTCATAGAAACAAACTTAAAGTGATCTTTGTTATCGCTAAAACTACGTTCAGCCGACATAAGCGCGGTTAAGTCTTCATCATAAATATCATGCTTTTTATCCGCTAGTTCTTTAAATCGAGCAAAGGCGGAATTCAGCGCTTCGTCATTTTCAAAGTTGATATCCAACTCTTCCATTTTTGATTTAAAGGCATTACGACCAGAGTGTTTACCCATTATGAGTTTGTTGTTTTTCCACCCCACATCTTCGGCCCGCATAATTTCATAGGTTTCCCTATGCTTTAAAATACCGTCTTGGTGAATACCCGATTCATGGGCAAAAGCGTTAGCCCCAACAATGGCTTTGTTTGGTTGTACTGGAAAGCCTGTCACGCTTGAAACCAAGCGAGATGCAGGCACAATAAAGCTAGTATCAATATTAGTATCAAGCGCTAATAAATCATGGCGAGTTCTTAGGGCCATTACCACTTCTTCAAGTGATGCATTACCCGCCCTTTCACCTAAACCATTAATGGTACATTCGACTTGGCGCGCCCCATTGGCAACCGCTGCAATTGAGTTCGCCACGGCCAAGCCCAAATCATTATGGCAATGCACAGAAAAGATAGCTTTATCAGCATTAGGAATATTATTAAGTAGGTATTTAATTTTATCGCCAAACTCATGAGGCAAGGCATAACCCACTGTGTCTGGGATATTGATAGTTGAGGCACCAGCATCAATCGCTGCTTCGATAATCTGACATAAAAAAGGAAGCTCTGAACGCCCCGCATCTTCACAAGAAAACTCAACATCTGCCACTAAATTACGTGCACGTTTTACCGCATGTACCGCTTGTGCAACCACGTCTTCTGGTTGCATTTTTAACTTGTACTGCATATGAATCGGAGAGGTTGCAATAAAGGTATGAATTCGCCCTGAATTGGCATTTTTAAGCGCTTCTGCAGCACGGTCAATATCTTTATCTAACGCACGAGACAAAGAGCAAATGGTTGAATCTTTTACACTATCTGCAATTGCCTTTACTGATGCAAAGTCTCCAGGACTTGCAATAGCAAAACCCGCCTCAATAACATCCACTCGCATTTTTTCTAATGTTTTCGCGATACGCAGTTTTTCTTCTTGCGTCATAGATGCGCCTGGACTTTGCTCCCCATCACGCAAGGTTGTATCAAAAATAATTAAATTATTATCTGCCATAATGCTCCACCTTCATCTAGCCTTTTCTTACCCGAAAAAAGAATAGCCTGTCTGTTTTTATTCTAGTGCGGTTTGGTTAACCCATGTCAGATTAAATCTAACACAATGAATAAAGTAATATTCTCTTTAACGTGAATTTTTATCTAGTTAGATAAGTTGCGATGACCATTACAAATGGTTACTCTCTCGCCTAATTAAACTCATAAACGAGTTTATCGCGTTAGGTGCTTTAAGTTTGAATTTAAAAATAGGTTTTATTATCTAATTTAAACAAAAGTTAAACGGGAAACAGGTGCACTTCAGGAAGAAGTAAAGCCCGTACTGCCCCCGCAACGGTATATAAGAGCAAGTAGCACTGTTCAATTTCACTAGCTAGATTAAGTAACCTCTATTTAATCTAAACTGGGAAGGAATGAACTTATCTTATTCAGTCCGGAGACCGGCCTATACGTACTTCAGGGCGAAATTCGCCACCCTTTTTAACGTCATACGGGTGTGTATGATCATAATAATTGGAGATGCAAAGTGCATATCGAACCAGAAATAGTAACAGGAGCCAAGCTTCTGCTTAGCTACGCAACCGCTACAGTATCCTTTGGCCTAGTCGCTAAATCAGCGTATCAAAGTATTAAAGAAAGTGGCTTAAGCACACTTATGATCAGAAGCATGTTAGCCATTCTTTCTGTTTTCGTCTTTTTTCAGGTCTTCCCGCACCATCCAGTCGGTGTTTCAGAAGTTCACCTTATTCTAGGCTCAACTCTATTTCTGATTTTAGGCCCTGCAGCCGCAGCCATTGGCCTAATTGGTGGTTTATTAGCTCAAGGTGTTTTCTTTGCCCCATTCGACCTACCTCAATTTGGCATGAATGTGACAACACTACTTTTACCTCTCTTTGCTATGTCTGTCATCGCTCGAAAAATTATCAGTGACAATACAGCCTATGTGGACATCAAATACTCTCAAGCATTCAAGCTGTCTCTCACTTATCAAGGTGGCATTGTCGCTTGGGTCGCTTTCTGGGCATTTTACGGTCAAGGCTTTAACGCCGAAAACCTAGCCTCTGTTGGCGCCTTCTCAGGTGCTTATCTAACCGTTGTTTTACTTGAGCCTCTTGTCGATCTCGCTATCCTCGCGGCGGCAAAAGCAATTAACGGATTGCAAGGTACTGGCTTGGTATATAAGCGCCTTTATCAAGCAAGCTAATCACTAAGTATCTACTTAATGACGAGTTGATGACCATTTATTGATTGGCAATTTTTAGGCATTGCAGTTTGCTTTGCCTAATCCACTATTCACCTTAGCGAAGCAATTATGTCCTTTATTAAAGCAGAGCAAATTAGTTTGACCTTAGATAATGGTAAAACCCTATTATCTGATGTCAGCTTTGAACTTGCTAAGCAGCAAACTCTAGGCATAGTTGGCCCTAATGGTGCGGGTAAATCATCACTCATCCATTGCATTCTTGGGCTTAACGCCAATGCTACTGGGCAAATCAGTATCCAAGGTAAAACACTGTCTTCTTTTAAAGAGAAATCACGGGCCAAACTTATCAGTGCCGTGATGCAAGAGATGCCAAGTGACATTTACCTAACGGTTGAAGAAGTGATTGAGTCTGGTCGAACACCCTATCGACATTGGCTTTGGGGACACGATGATGAGGCTCAGAAATGGATAAACTACGCCATAGATAAACTAAAATTGGATTCGCTTAGACATCAAGTCTTCCACACCCTATCAGGTGGTGAGAAGAAACGTGTCTTGATCGCTCGTGCCCTTGCTCAAAACACCCAAATTTTAGTGTTAGATGAACCCGCCAATCATTTAGATATACAACATCAAATAGAACTTATGTATTTACTTAAGTCCTTGCCTATCACCTTAATCATTAGCTTGCACGACATCCAGTTAGCAGCAAGGTTTTGTGACAAGCTACTGGTGATGAGCCAAGGCAAGGTAATACAGCAAGGTCCAGCAAAAGACATACTCACCCAGTCACTGTTCAAGCAGGTATTTAAAGTAAAAGCGACTACCTATACCAATCAACATGACTGTTTAAGCATTCACACAGAGCCATTAACAAGTTACTAACCATTGGCTCAGACCATAATTTGAGAAACATATGACGTCTTTAAAACTGATTAAGCACTCTTTTCTAACACTAGGTGTATTAAGCCTTGGGGCAAGCTTTCAAGTAAATGCAAGCGACTTTCCTGTCACTGTAACCAGCTGTGATAGAAGCATTACCTTTGACCAAGCACCCACAAGAGCCGTTATTCATGATCAAAACATGTCTCAAATGGCCTTCGCACTCGACCTTCAAGACCAGATTGTAGGCCTAACAGGCATTACGGGGTGGTATAAAACCTCTCCTAGCTTTGATAAAGATCGCCAAGGCATTCCAGAGTTAGCAAGCAAAAATCCAAGCTTAGAAAATATCTTATCTGCTAACCCTGATCTCTTTTTCGCAGGTTGGAATTACGGCATGCGTATTGGCGAAGATGTGACACCACAAGGGCTTGAACGCTTTGATATCAAAACCTTAGAACTAAGTGAGTCTTGTGTTCATTTAGATAAACAAGGAGAAGATGCAAAAATGGCACTTTTATACGATGACATGATTCGTTTAGGCGCCGTTTTTGGTGTACAAGAAAAAGCGGAAAAACTAGTTAACACTTGGCAGGATGAAATCCAAGAAATTCAAACGTCAGTAAAAGACAAACCACCAGTTAAAGTCTTTTTGTATGATTCAGGAGAAGATAAAGTATTTACTTCAGGAAGGTTTGGTATGCCTACCGCGTTAATCAGAGCGGCAGGTGGTATCAATGTGATGGATCACCTAGATACGAGTTGGGGCAAGGTGAGCATTGAAGCTATTATGGACACTAACCCTGACTTCCTGATTTTGGTTGATTATGACAAAGGTGGTTGGAAACAATCTTGGAACTTCTTACAAAACCACCCGTTACTATCTCAACTAAGTGCGGTTAAAAATAAACGCTTCTTACCGCTTGAATATGGGGAAATCACACCTGGGCCATTAAACATTGGCGCCATTAAAAAGCTTTCCCAACAAATGTTCGCAGAGTAACTTAGTGTGAGCTTAATTCAGTCTCAAGGATCTCACCCTAACACAACAGTAAGTAAACACCTACTTAGTATTGTGTTACTAGGACTGCTATTACTCGGGCTTTTTTTGAATATCAGTGAAGGTGTTTCTAATATCACCTTCATTGATATTGTGAATATTTTTAAGATCAAACTGTATCACTTACTTCAGATTCCAATAGACCCAGAACTTGCCTCTGCAGTTAGCCCAATACATACCAGTATTATTTGGCAACTAAGACTACCTAGAAGCATACTAGCCATACTAGCTGGCGGTGGTTTAGCAGTAGCAGGTGCCGTATTGCAAGCCGTTACACGCAACCCTTTAGCTGACCCTTTTTTATTAGGAGCCTCTTCAGGTGCGTCTTTAGGAGCGGTAATAGTCATAGCTCATATAGGCTTATTTGCAGGTATTTACTCTCTCACCATAGCAAGTTTTTTAGGCAGTCTATTATCCCTTCTCTTCCTCTTTGCACTACTTAGCAAAAAGACCAACCAATCACCAGATAAAATCATTCTAGCCGGTGTCGCTATTTCATTTTTACTCATGGCTGGAACTAACTTTTTGATCTATCTAGGAGATCAAAGTACGGCTAATTCTATTCTTTTTTGGATGCTAGGTGGCCTTGGTCGTGCTCAATGGGGGAACTTGTTATTACCCTGTATCACAGTCATTAGCACTTGCCTCTGGTTAATTTGGCAGGCCCCAGTACTTAACACTTTAATGATGGGTAGCCAAAGCGCTCATACCTTAGGCATTCCGGTAAAACGTTACCAGATCATTTTCTTATTATGCACAGGCCTACTTACCAGTGTTATTGTCTCTTTAACTGGCTCAATTGGCTTCATCGGGCTAGTCATACCCCATATTTTACGTCACTGGATTGGTGGCAATAACCGTACACTGATTCCTCTGAGTTTCCTCGCTGGTGCAGGCTTCTTACTTTATATGGATTTATTAGCCAGAAATCTCACAGCGCCACAAGAACTACCCATCGGCATCCTATCTGGCGGCATAGGTGGAGCCTATTTTTGCTACCTGATTTTAAAGAAGGATTAATTTAGTTTCAGGTTAATGAGTTAATAACAATTACCTTGACTTACACCTCTTTCTCTAGCAATGTCCACAAGTCAAAATAATGTCAAAAAAATGTATAGGATATACCTTTTATGAGATCGCTTTTTAATATTGCCTTAACCGCCGTTATTGCTATTACCCTAGTTGGTTGTAAAACTATTTTACCTAATCCAACCTCTTCTGACTCCACTTTAGTCCTAGCCCCTTATGCTGCTGATAATGCGACCAAGTCAAAAGGTGCTTGGGGGTATGGATATATTTTAAATAATGATGAAGATCTGTTAGTAAAAATTAACGCGCGAAAAGCAAACGACACCTTTACGGTGACAGAAGACCTACCTGCGGGTGAATATACAATTACAGGCATTAAATCTTTCCCTGTAAGCGGTGGTCGTACAAAAGCTGTGGGTAAAGGTAGCTCTTATCAGCTTGAAAAAGACGAGTATGTTCCATTTGAAACCAAGGCAGGTGAAATCACTATCCTACCTATCATAATGACTTTAACTCAAGAAACAGCTCCTGATGGCCAACGAAGCTACCAGAGCCACGCTTTGAACATTCTATCGGAAAGCGAATTAGATGAACTTTCAGCGGAAGCTAAAACATTAGAGGGCTTTGAAGGTTGGAAAATGAAGGTTGGACACAAGTTTTATACAAAACTAGCGATCTAATCCAAGCAAGGGCATGTTTCTTGGCATGCCCTCACCCTTCCCTAAAAACCAAACATTTAAAACCCTCAATCACTCTCATTTCATAGCAAATTAAGTGCAGAATTTTGCATTTCAGCGTATTATTCCTCACCAAATTTGAACCCTCTTACAATGTCGATAGGAAGATTATGATCACTATGCCATTTAAACGTCTTTTAGCACTTACTCTCGCCTGTGTACCGACTGTCTTGATGGCAAATGATTTGCCTGATTTGAATGGTCAAACCATAGTGGCTGTCACTGAAAATGCCTACACGCCGCTTAACTTTGCCGATCCTGAAACAGGCAAAGGCATAGGTTGGGAATATGACGCCTTTAATGAGATTGCACACCGCTTAAATGCCAAAGTAGATTGGCAGCTAAGTAGTTGGGACACCATGATACAAGCGGTCAAACAAGGCCAGTTTGATGTAGGAATGGATGGCATCACAATCAATGAAGAGCGTGAGCAGCAAATTGACTTTACTGATGCCTATCTTGTATCTCAGCAATACATGCTAGTTCGTGCTGATGAAGACAGATTCAATAATGCCGAAGAGTTTGCCAAAGATGATGACTTTTTATTTGGCGCCCAACCTGGCACAACTAACTTCTATGTTGCTGTTTATAATGTTTTAGATGGCAACGAAGCCAACCCACGTATCGTACTGTTTGATAACTTTGGCCCTTCTGTTCAAGCCCTTAAGACAGGTGATGTTGATTCAGTACTTATGGATTCCACTTCAGCACAAGGCTACATGGGTGCTAACCCGGGTATGTTTAAAGTCATTGGCGGTCCATTAGGTACAGAGGAGTTTGGTTTTATTTTAACGCCTGGATCTGAATTACGTGCTCCAATCAATGCCGCTCTTGCCAGCATGAAAGCAGATGGCACACTGGAAGCCTTAAATAAAAAATGGTTTTTTGACTATAAAAACAAATAGTGAAAGCACCCTTAAAATAACGCCCCATTACCTTAGGTAGTGGGGCGTTATTTGCTTAAAGCACATCTCTTAGCGACTACAAATTACATTTTATATGACCTCAAAATATTCATTCAATCGTCTGCCTTGGTGGCTACTCGCAATTATCGTGAGTGGTGTTTTACTGACATGGAATATTGCAGCGGATACGGGTTATCAGAAAATTTTCAACACCCTAAGTCAGGGGATAGTTACTACCATCACAGTGACTTTAATTGCATTTCTGATCGCCTGTTTGATAGGGCTTTTGATGGCTTTGGCTGGTTTTTCTCGCTATCGATTAATTCGAGAAATCGCTAGGTTTTACGTAGAAGTGATTCGTGGCGTACCGGTTCTAGTACTGCTTTTTTACATTGCCTTTGTTGGTGCACCTGAGCTTGTGGATTTTTACAACTGGGTCATGCAAAAACCGATCGAGTGGCAATGGCTTGATAAAGCTAGAACCCGTGACTTTAGTATGGTTTGGCGTGCTATTTTAGCGCTTTGTATAAGCTACAGCGCCTTTATTGCGGAAGTTTTTCGTGCAGGTATCCAAGAAGTCGATAAAGGCCAAATTGAAGCAGCTAAAGCGCTCGGTCTTAATGGTTGGCAGAGATTCCGCTTTATCATTTTCCCACAGGCCTTCAGAAAAATATTACCACCTCTGGGTAATGACTTTGTTGCCATGATCAAAGACTCAGCTTTAGTTTCAGCGCTTGGGGTACAAGATATTACCCAACTAGGTAAAGTCTATAGCTCTTCCAGCTTCCAGTTTTTTGAAACCTATAATGTAGTCGCCTTTGTTTATCTTTGTCTTACGATCACGCTTTCTTTGTTGATTCGTGGGTTTGAGCAATATCTGAATCGAAAACAGAAACAAGAGCTTTGACCCAATAGGTCCTATTTTAAATCCCTAAGATAAAATAGGACAATAGAACAGATACCCGTATAATTAACACTCACTTTCAACCACTATTTAGTAGACAATTTCATGACAAATAACGACGTACTTCGCCGTATCCGCTACATACTTGACCTTAATGACAAGAGTATGATTAAAATTTTTGCGCTTGCTGAACATACGGTAGATCGTGCTGAAGTAAGTAGTCTACTAAAGCATTATGCTGATAAAGACTTTAAAGCCTGTAACGACAAGTTGTTGGCCTATTTTTTAAATGGCTTAATCGTTTTTAAACGTGGCCAGAGAGACGGCCCTAAACCACCCGTTGAAAGTAAATTGAATAACAACATGGTATTTACCAAGCTAAAAATTGCTTTTAGCCTGACCTCTGATGACATTATGGAGTTAATGGCATTAGCTAACTTCAAGTTAAGCAAACATGAGCTAAGTGCTTTTTTCAGAAAACCCACCCACCAACATTTCCGTCCTTGTAAAGATCAAATCTTAAGACAGTTTGTTAAAGGCCTACAGATCAAACATCGTGGCCCCATGACAGATAGTGATTTTGAAGATTAAGAAAATTTAAAACTAGACCCTATCTCATAAGCTTCTCTAACTAAGCATTATTAGAGAAGCTAAAATGAGCCGTTTTATTTCACCTCACTCACCCAGAGCACGCCCACCTCGATTTTATCAACCTTGACCAAGGTGCCTTTGCTAATCTCATTCTGGCTTTTCAGCTGCCACATGATGCCTGAGTATTGATATTGGCTCTCGCCGTTAATATCCACATCATGCTCTAGCACAAACTCTTTATCGCTAAACTCTGTCTTACTTTCGCTCACTTCTACCTTGTTTTGCATTGCCTTAAGGGGCTTCCAAAATAAAACCGAAAGCAAAAAAGTAAAAGCCGTAGTCGCTGAGAAAGCCCAGATCCAACTCGTCTCTATTAATTCAATTACCATTAGGCTACCTGATAAAATCATGGCAACACCGGCAAAAAGTAAGACAAAGGTTGATAGACCTAATACTAAGACCTCAACCGTAATCAGAATAATCCCTAAGATAATAAAGCCTTGAGCTAGGTACTCGAGCATGACTAGTCCTTTTTATTTAAGGTATTAATAATCGTCATTGCTGATGCCACCATACCAGTCGCGTCTGTACTCGATTCGGGTAATAACACCACAGATGACTCTTTAGCAATCGCCTGTTTAGCTTCAATTGCTTTTGTTGCCAAATCAAGTTGGATCGCTTTTTGGCCCGGTGTGGTATTAGCAGACTCACCCACTAACTGTAGCGCCTCAGCTTGCGCTTGAGCAACCGCAAGAATCGCCTTCGCTTCACCTTCTGCTTTTAAAACTTGTTCGGCTTTATCCGCTTCTGCTGCGAGTACCTGAGCTTGCTTCTGACCTTCTGCAACATTAATCGCCGCTTGTCTATCCCCTTCGGATTCAAGAATTTGCGCACGTTTCACACGCTCAGCTTTCATCTGGGCTTCCATAGACTCCATGATGGAGTTAGGCGGCACTATGTCTTTGATCTCGTAACGCAGCACCTGAATACCCCAAGGTTCTGCCGCTTGGTTAATCGCTGTCACTATGCTGGCATTTAGCTGATTTCTCTCTTCAAAAGTACGGTCTAATTCCATTTTACCCAGCTCAGAACGCATGGTTGTTTGCGCAAGTTGTGTTACAGCAAAAGTATAATCATCAACCCCATAAGTTGCTTTGTAAGGATCGAGTACACGGAAATAGAGCACACCATCTACCGCTAATGAAATATTGTCTTTCGTAATAACAGATTGGCTAGGTACATCTTGAGCTTGTTCTTTCAAGCTACGATCCGCAGCAACCGAATCAATGAAAGGTATAATGAAATTTAAACCCGCTTCCTTGGTTGACTGATATTTACCAAAACGTTCAATCACCCAAGCGCGGTTTTGTGGTACAAACTTGATACCACTTTTTAGCACGACTAAAACAAAGATAAATAAACAAATACTGATAATTGTCGACAAAGACAAATACATCTCTAATTCTTGCACCTTAAGCTTCCTTTTATTAACTATCCATAGTTATATTTGAAGCCCAAGACAATACACCTTCTTCCTCTAAATATCTAACCAGATACGCTAGGGTGCCTAACTCAGCTTTTCCTTAAGTGCTTTTTCTTAAATGCTTGCCCTTCAATACTGAAGGCTCACTCTCACTCGCTTGTTTCTTGTTAATCAACAAAATGGCAACAAGAATCAAAGCGGTTGCAAACACTTCATATAAACCTATTGCTTCACCTAAAAAAGCACCTATTACTAAAGCAACTACAGGGGGAATATAAGTCACAGACGAGGCGACTACCGCTCCAGACTTAGCAATAATAAAATAGTAAATAAGATAGGCTAGCCCAGTACCAAGCAAGCCTAAACCAATGATTAAACCTAAGCTTGCATGTAGATCACCAGCAATCTGTTCAATTCCCTGAAAAGGGGTAATGATACTTAGCATAATCAGGCTTAAGGCTAATTGATAAGTGGTGAGCGCTGCTGCGGGAATATTTAAAGGTAAAACATAACGCTTAGCATAAATAAAAGAAGCACCCACACTAATTGAGCCTAGTGTCATATAAAGCACGCCTTCCAAATTAGTTGCACCAATATCACCGGCAAAAGGCTTAGCGATTAAAACGACACCAGTTAAACCAGAAAGCAGTCCTAACACTCGCATGAGGTTGGCTTTTTCTTCGGCCAAAAATAAGACACTAAATAAAAGAGCAAAAAGCGGTATGGTGCCACTTAGTGCCCCAGCGATACCCGAAGGTAACAAAGAAGCACCCTTAGCAAAGCTAAAGTAATATACACTGGTTGCTAACAAAGACATGACAACAAAGTGAGGCAAATGTTTAAAGTGCGAGCGCTTCAATACACCTAAAAAGTAGGCATAAATAAAGACTGGAGCAAAACCAAATGCCACTCGTAAAAAGACAATTTGCAATGGGCTAAGATATTCAGCAGCCATCTTCATATAAATAAAGTTGCTGCCCCAAACGATACCAAGTAACCAAAACGCCATTAGGGGTAAATACTTCATATTCTTTCAGCCTCATAATGAATTAGGCTCAATTACTTTGTGCCTATAAATACTCTATTCATTATTGAGATTAGCGCCTCAAGTACAAACGATTTATCTTGCCCTATAGAATAGATAAACTATCGTATAAAAAACTTTAAGATATTTTTTATGAAAGAGCCACTATGCAAAAACCACTACCTCCTTTAAATGCCCTAGTTGCTTTCGAAGCATCCGTGCGTTTTGCCAGCTTTAAGTTAGCAGCTCAAGAGCTTCATATCACAGCTGGCGCCGTATCTCAGCAAGTTAAAAAGCTAGAGGACTGGCTAGGTTATGCCTTATTTGAACGTCAAACTAGACAGCTAGTAGTAACAGACAAAGGATTAGCCTATTTCTCCCAAATCGCCCCAGCATTAGAGCAAATTGGTGCAGCAAGCAAAAAGCATAAGCTAAACGCCTCTAATTGTGTTTATTTGTCTCTTACTCAAACCTTAGCAGCTAAATGGTTAAGCCCTAGGTTGAGCACCTTCATGACACAACACCCTGATATAGAAGTACATATTAATGCCTCTAACAAGCCGGTCGACTTTCAAAACGACAACGCAGATTTAGCCTTGCGTCACTTCGATGGCAAAGATAAAAAGCTGAATGTTCAGCTCATACTTAATGATGAAATACGCTTATTTTGTGCACCTGAATATTTAAAACGCCACCAGCTAAAACAGCCAAATGATCTAACTAAAACAAGCCTTATCGTAAACACCTTGCACCCTTGTTGGGATGAATGGCTAGATCACTTCAGCGAAATTAGCCGAAGTGAAAGACAAGCTATACCCAAAATTCATTTTGACCAAACATTACTGGCTATCGATGCCGCTAAACATGGCCAAGGGGTGGTAATAAGCAATAGAGCATTGGTACAAAAGGAATTAGAACAGGATGAGTTAGTTGAGCCTTTCGGTTACAAACTCCCTAATAACAAGAATTTTTATCTCGTTCATCCGAAGCAGACAAAACTAAGCCCAGCAGCAAAGCAGCTAAAAGCTTGGTTACTAGATGAATTTGAAAGGTCGAGACATCTTTAGCCGCAAGAAAGATATAGCAGCAAAGAAGATAGCGCTGCCAAAGAGAGAAATCACTTTGACAGCAATGAAAATATTAAAGCCCCATTTGTATCAGGCCTTGTAAGGCAGCAAAGGCAAGAACACCTGCTAATACATCATCTATCATGATGCCAAACCCGCCATGCACATGCTTATCAACCCAGGAGATTGGCCAAGGCTTTAAAATATCGAAAATACGGAATAAGACAAAACCCACTATAATGTATAACCAGCCGGCTGGCGCTAAAAACATAGTAATCCAATAACCAACAAACTCATCCCAAACGATACCAGGGTGATCATGTACCCCTAGGTCTTTACTGGTTTTATCGCAAAGATAAACACCCACAATAAAACTAGCTAACAAAAGCCAAAAATAAACTTGATAATCGAGGTTCTGCATTAATAAGTAAGCAGGAATCGCCGCTAGCGTACCAAAAGTACCCGGCGCTTTATCAACCGTACCTGACCCACAACCAAACGCTAGAAAATGAATTGGGTTGCGCCATACGGACTTAGGAACATCATTTGCCATTTATTCTTTACCTTAAAAAATAATCAGTTTTTTTAATTTCTTTTTATTCGTGTCTTTCTTATTTGCACTTGAAACTTGAGGAAAGCTAGAAGTGCTGCCAACCTTCAAATTCACCTTCATAACCCTGTACCACAAAGCCAGAACTCGTGATCTGACCAATTTTTTTACAAGGTAGGTGCAAGGTCTGAGTGATTAAAGCAATCTCCTCTCGCGCAGATTCAGGTGCAGTAAAACAAAGCTCATAATCATCCCCACCCGTTAAAGCTAATTTGAGAGCAGAGTCCGGTTGCCATTGTAATAAAGCCTCAGACACAGGAATTAAACCCGCATCAATTTGTGCACCGACAGAGGATGCCTTAAGAATATGTTGAATATCTTGAACCAGACCATCTGAGACATCTAACATGCTGGAGACAACACGCTTGAGGGCCATAGCGGCAATGAGGCGTGACTCTGGTCGCCAATAAGCATCATAAAAATGCTCATATATGTCACCCTTCACCATCATTTCTCCCGTCATAATGGGAATCGCTGCAGCGGCATCGCCTAAAACACCAGTAACATAAATATCATCACCTTCTTTAGCCCCACCTCGGGTAATGGCAAATTCAGGCTCAATATAACCATGTACTTGCAAACTAATGGTTAAAGGCCCCTTAGTCGTATCACCACCAACGAGAACTAAACCAATTGGCTCAGCCAATTCAGACATACCTTGTGCAAAAGCAGATAACCACTGAGGGTCAGAGTCCGGCAGAGTCAGACCTAAGGTAAAAAAGGCAGGTTTAGCCCCCATAGCGGCAAGATCACTGACACAGGTCGCGACAGCACGATAGCCAATGGCAGCAGGATCCGCATCAAAAGGAAAGTGACGACCTTCAACCAGGGTGTCCATAGAGAAAACAAGATGTTGGCCTGTTGGGATTTGAACTTGCGCACAGTCATCCCCTATACCTAAAATCAGATCTTGGCGGCCCGCTATACTTGCCATTTGGGCATTCTTAAAAATATTTTCGATTAACTCAAATTCTTTCACTCATGCCACCTAAAGATCGAATCTGTTAAAGCACTAAACCAGATAAAAATTCATGACGCAGTATATTTTCTTTGAACCTAATTAACACCCTTTGTCATGGTAAATTGATGTGAATAAATAGAGTAAAGCCAAGATAAGCCACTAAACTTAGGCCGTGAAGGAACATTTTTACGATTTCAGCGTCTGATAAATTTATTAAGAATTTGCTTATTAATATAAGAGGTGAGTGTGAAACATTTAATTCTGAGTTTTATCCTGTTATTCGGTTTTACATCCGTTAATGCTGCCGACAAGGTGCTTTTTTGGGGAGAGCTAGAAGCAGACTTTCGCTCTTGGGGATCTGATGCTGTCGAAGGCGATTGGCGAATTAGTGAAAGGGGTGGCAAAAAATACATTCAACTATTAGACAACTTTGAAGCTAAGGAAGGTCCAGATGTTAAAATATTCTTATCTAAACAAGATGCAAATAGCATCAATGGCAATAACGCCACGGATGATGCCGTATTTATCTCTTTAGTAAATACCTTTGAAGGTAAGAGCGAATACGAAATCCCTGCAGGTATTGATGTGAAGCAGTTTAAATCTCTCGTTTTCCACTGCGAAGCCTATAGCAAGTTATGGGGAACTAGCCCTATACACTAAGGAAGCTGCGATTAATCCCACACGCTGTGGCGGGAGGACTTATTCGCAGATTCCTTACCAAGCATAGAGCATAAAAAAAGCCCCTATTGTCAGCAATAGGAGCTTTTTAACACCTTCGAGAAAATAAGTATTACTTACTTTCTCGACGTGCTGCAATCTCTTCACGGCGCACTCTTTGAGCAAGCTTGTCCAAAATACCATTTACGTATTTATGACTTTCAGAAGCACCAAAAGATTTCGCTAATTCAACAGATTCGTTAATCGCTACGCGGTAAGGGACATCCAAACGCTCAGCTAATTCATAAGAACCAATACGCAGAGTTGCTAATTCAATCGGATCTAGCTCAGCTAGCGGGCGATCTAATAGCTCTTCAAATAAATCATCCAAACTTGTTGCTCTAGCAGTCACACCTTGCAGCAATTCACGGAAATATGCTTTATCACATTTACCAAGGTCGTGGTCTACAGCAAATTGCGCTTCAATATCATTTACTGGCGCGTGGTTCATTTGCCATTGATAAACAGCTTGTAATGCGAAGCTACGGGCTGCACTACGTAGTTGAGAACGTGAAGGCTTCTTCGCTTTACGCTTAGGCTGCTTTTTCTGTTCAGATGTTTTATCCACTTCGCTCATTTTTGCCTCAATATTGCAAATAGATGTACGCCTAACGCTTTTTAAGCAAAGCTAGGTCCACATCAATACTTGTCTTAGTCTATTCGATTTTTCTGTTTGTGCTGCAAGAATTTACAGCCCAAGAAAGAAGATGCGCGATTGTAGCAATTTTCATCAGACATTTCTTGGAAAATTGCCACAAAAAACGATAAATCTGAGTAGATTTATGAATATTTTTTAATCTGTAGTGAAACAAAAGGTGTTAGCTTAACCTTCTCCCTCATCATCTTCATAACAAGGCTTAAGGGTTAATTTGATGTCTTTACCTAGCTGACTTAAATTAACCATTTCAAAATCAACTGCTTCCGCCATTGAGTCTAAAGGTAGCTGCATCAAAGGGCGCGCATTCGAGCCTAAAAGTTTAGGTGCCATGTAAAGTACAACTTCATCAACCAACCCTTCTTGTAAAAAAGAGCCAGCAAGCACTGCCCCAGTTTCAACTAGCACTTCATTGATACCTTGATCAGCAAGACTTTCCATCGCAGCAACAAGATCAATACCACCTTCTTCGGCAACTTGAGCATAAGTCACATTCACCCCTTTTTTTACTAACGCTTTATGATGATCGGCTTCAGCAAGGTCTTCAAGGCAAAAAATTTGCACCTGATTGCTTGGGTACAAGATCTTAGATTCAGGTAGGATAGACAAGGCCGTATCCATAACAACACGTTTAGGTTGGCGTACACTCTTACTTTGCGCAGGTTGGTTATTGCTATCAATTCGTACCGTCATACTCGGGTCATCAGCCATAACGGAACCAATGCCTGTCACAATCGCATCACTTTGTGCTCTCAGCTTTTGTACATCAAGACGTGCATCTGGCCCAGTAATCCATTGAGATTCACCCGATTCCATTGCCGTTCTACCATCTAGGCTCATAGCGAGTTTTAATCTCACATAAGGCAAGCCGTCTGTCATACGTTTAATAAAACCTGGGTTCAAAGCCAAGGCTTCGGCTTCCATAACTGGACCAATAACCTCAATACCCGCTTCTTTAAGCATAGCCAAGCCACGGCCAGCAACTTCAGGGTTTGGGTCCTGCATACCATAGACAAGTCGACTTACATTCGCCTTAATCAAAGCTTTGGCACATGGACCTGTTTTACCCTGATGACTACATGGCTCTAAAGTAACGTAAGCAGTGCAGCCTTGTGTATCGCCATTAGCATTCGCGATAGCATTAACTTCAGCATGCCCTTCACCTGCAAACTTATGATATCCCTCTGCGACTAACTGAGAGTCTCTCACCAAAACACAACCCACTCTTGGGTTTGGATGGGTGGTGTATAGACCTTTCTTAGCCAGTTGAATTGCCTTGGCCATCCAATAATGATGGTTGTGATGGTCTGCAGTACTCATAATTCACCTAATTGAGGTTAACTTTTTTTATGACTTGAAAGCGTCTCTTGGGAGTCATTTTCAAGTCGTTCAATTTCGTCTTTAAATTCACTGATATCTTTAAAGCTGCGATAAACAGATGCAAAGCGTACATAAGCAACCTGATCCAGCTTTTGTAATTGTTGCATCACAGCTTCGCCTACAGCACGAGAAGAAAGCTCTCGTTCGCCAGTCGCTTGTAACGCTTCTTTGATTCGAATAATCGCCGTTTCAATATTTTCGATACTGACAGGCCTTTTTTCTAAGGCTCTTTGAATACCTCGACGCAGTTTTTCCTCATCAAAAGGTACTCGACTACCATCATTTTTAATGAGTTTAGGCATTTGCAGCTCAGCGAACTCAAAAGTAGTAAAGCGCTCTTGGCAGGCATTGCAAGTACGACGGCGTCGAACTTGAGCTCCTTCAGACACCAATCTGGAATCTAAAACCTTAGTCTCTTGAGCGCCACAAAAAGGACATCGCATGACTCATCCTATCGATTTTATTGTAGAGGTCTGGTTGCTTAAAAAAGTGAATAACCACAACCATTTAATTAAGATTCATAATATCAACCCCAGCCTCAGATAGCTACTAGATGCCCGCTCCCACCTAGGTTAAAACCAGACAGATAAAAACCTAGAAATCCCCCTCAAGTATTGCTACCTTGGGCAGTCAAAAATCACTTAGCCTAGGCTTGATAATAAAGGAATATCTATGTCACTCATTGAGCTATCCGGTTTGATAGCTGCTTTATGTTGGACTGCAACCAGCTTAATGGCACCTAAGCTCATCGCTGAATTTGGTACCTTCCGCTTTAATACTGTACGTATTGTTATGGCGAGCAGCATGCTGCTTATCATTGCCGCTTTAGGACAAACATTTGAAGCCAATCTTTGGGAACATAAGGGACAGCTAATTGCCTCAGGTTTAATTGGTATCTTTATTGGTGACACCTTCTTATTTAGCTCAGTATATCGCCTCGGCCCTAGACGCGCTGGCGTCCTGTTTGCCACCAACGCCCCCATGTCTATAGTCATTGCTTGGCTATTATTTGATGAGGCTCTCAGTTATACAGAGCTCTTTGCCTGTGGTCTTGTTACCTCAGGTGCCATGATTGCTATTCTTTATGGCAAGCGAAAAAACCTATTAAGTAACTCTAAAGGGGCGTCATTAGAAGAAACCAAAGGCGCACTTTGGGTGGGCGTACTCATTGCTCTGACCGCCGCACTTTGTCAGGTTTTTGGCGCCATTTTAAGTAAACCTGCCTTATTAGCAGGAGCAGACCCCATTGCGGTTTCTGCGATACGGGTTTCCGCTGCTGGCGTTTCTCTTTTTGTCGCTTATAGCCTCTATTATCATAAAAAGAATGACCCCAACCTAGCTCCTTTAAGTGCTATTCCTCTTATGTCATACGCTCAAGTTCTCTTATTAGGCTTCATTGGCATGGTTGTCGGCATGAGCGTACTGGTGTGGGGAATAGGTAAAGGCAATGTCGGCATAGTCACAACCTTATCTGCGACTGTGCCTGTACTTATCCTGCCGATTCTCTGGATTACTACAGGCCAAAGACCTGCCATAGGCGCTTGGATAGGAGCGTCACTGGTAGTTGTTGGCGCTGCTCTTATTGTGCTTTATTAAGGTGCCTTCTAATTACAGGCTTTCACAGATTAATGCGGTTAAAATATTTTGACCGCATTGCCCCTGTGCTATCCTTAGTCCACTTTCATCTTTGTAGCGGGTTCTCGACCTTTCAGATAGCTTCGAGAACACATATCAACCCATTAAAAAGTAAGTATTCACTCATGGCTCAATTTGTATATAGCATGAATCGCGTAGGTAAGATTGTTCCACCTAAACGCGAAATATTAAAAGACATTTCTCTTTCTTTCTTCCCAGGTGCAAAAATTGGTGTTTTGGGTCTAAATGGCTCAGGTAAATCCACTTTACTACGCATCATGGCAGGTGTTGACCAAGAACACGTGGGTGAAGCTCGCCCTATGCCCGGAATCAAGATTGGTTACCTAGAACAGGAACCTAAACTTGATCCAACGAAAGATGTACGTGGCATAGTAGAAGAAGCATTTACAGATGTGATCGAAGCCATGGCTCGCTTGAATGCCGTCTATGCAGAATACGCAGAACCAGATGCTGACTTTGATGCCCTAGCTAAAGAGCAAGGCCAACTTGAAGCCCTGATCGAAGCAAAAGAAGGTCATAACCTTGATCGTGCCTTAGAAGTTGCAGCAGATGCTTTGCGTCTTCCTGCTTGGGATGCGAATGTCGAGCACCTTTCAGGTGGTGAGCGTCGCCGTGTTGCTCTATGTCGCCTATTACTAGATAAGCCAGACATGATCCTTTTAGACGAGCCAACTAACCATTTGGATGCTGAATCTGTTGCCTGGTTGGAACGCTTCCTAAAAGATTACCCAGGTACCGTTGTGGCTATTACCCACGACCGTTACTTCCTTGATAATGCTGCAGGCTGGATTCTAGAGCTTGACCGTGGCCATGGTATTCCATACGAGGGTAACTACTCTTCTTGGCTAGAGCAAAAAGATGCTCGTCTTGAAATGGAAGCTAAACAACAAGCATCCCACAAACGTGCCATCAAATCTGAACTTGAATGGGTTCGTCAAAATGCGAAAGGACGCCAGTCTAAATCTAAGTCGCGTTTAGCTCGCTTTGAAGAGATGAACTCTAAAGACTTCCAAGAACGTAATGAAACTAACGAACTATACATTCCACCTGGTCCACGCCTAGGTAGCAAGGTTATTGATATCGAAAATGTCAGCAAAGGCTTTGGTGATAGAGTACTCATCGAAGACCTAAACCTATCTATGCCACAAGGTGCGATTGTTGGGGTTGTAGGTGGTAACGGTGCGGGTAAATCAACCTTATTCAAAATGATCACAGGTCAAGAACAACCAGACTCAGGCACAGTAACGCTAGGTGAAACAGTACAACTTGCCTATGTAGATCAGATGCGTGAACTGGATGGTGACAAAACCGTATGGGAAGAAATTTCAGACGGTTCTGACATGATAATGATCAACAACTTTAAAGTGTCTTCACGTGCTTATATTGGCCGTTTTAACTTTAAAGGGTCTGATCAGCAAAAGCTTGTGAAGCACCTATCTGGTGGTGAGCGTAACCGTTTACACCTAGCAAAACTGCTAAAAGAAGGCGGCAACGTTTTACTATTGGACGAACCGACCAACGACTTGGATGTGGAAACATTACGTGCTCTGGAAGACGCCCTATTGGCTTTCCCAGGCGCAGCGATTGTTATTTCCCACGACCGTTGGTTCCTAGACCGTATCGCCACTCATATTCTTGCATACGAAGGTGACTCTAAAGCGGTCTTCTTTGAAGGTAACTATGCGGAATACGAAGTTGACTACAAACAACGTACTGGTAACGAAGCAACACCAACTCGTATCAAGTACAAGCGCATTGACGCTTAAGCGACACCCTGAATAACGTTTAAGTCGCCAGACTAGATTAAGCCCTCAAACATGATATGTTTAGAGGGCTTTTTTCATTTTAGCATTCAGTAAACAGCTGAGATTCAAATGCTTGAACACTCTAATTCGTCTTTTGAAAAGGATTTTGTATGCAGTTATCCGCGCAAGAAGTTAAAGCAGCTCTCCCATGGCAGGATCTCGTTGAAGCCTTAAGAGACATCTTTACCCGTAAAGTTACCTCCCCTGTCCGTCATCACCATGTTCTGAATGTTCCTCAAGAGAAAGACGCCATGTTATTGCTAATGCCAGCTTGGCTTGAAGGTGAATACTGTGGCGTAAAGCAAGTATTTGTATTCCCCAGCAATAATGACAAAGGGCTGCCAGGCCTTACCAGTAATTACTTATTGAGCTCAGGTAAAACCGGCGCCAACCTCGCCCAATTAGAAGGTAATGAATTAACCTCACGCAGAACAGCCGCAGCCTCGGCATTAGCCTCTTCCTATTTATCAAGACAAGATGCATCCCGTCTGCTTATGGTGGGCTCAGGGCGCATGGCACGTAATCTCATTGCCGCACATAGATCCGTTCGCTCTATTACCCACGTCAGTGTGTATAACCGCAATTTAGCAGGTGCAGAGAAGCTCGTTGAAGACTTGATAGAAGCAGGCATCACAGCCAGTGTTTGCAGACCTGATGAACTAGCCCAAGAAGCAGCAAACGCCGATATCATTAGTTGTGCCACCATGAGCAAAGAGCCAATCATTAAAGGTGACTGGTTAAACCCTGGCTGTCACCTTGATTTGGTGGGTGGTTTTACCCCAGAGATGCAAGAAGCCGATAACGCAGCATTGAAAAAAGCCAAGGTATTTGTTGATACCAGAGCAGGAGCGTTTAGCGAAGCAGGCGATATTATTATTCCGTTGAAAGCCGGTGTGATTCAAAAAGAAGACATTCAAGCCGAGTTTACTGAGCTTTGCTCCAATGCTCATAAAGGGCGAAACGCTTATCCAGATGCAGAGAAAATTATCACAGTTTTTAAGTCAGTAGGTGACTCAAGAGAAGACCTCGCCGCCGCAATATTAGCCTATCAAAGTTTAAGCAAATAGCAGTTTAAGTAAATAGAACCTAAAACCTCACCATAAAAAAGCCTGATTAAGTGACTTAATCAGGCTTTTTACTTTTCACGCAACACTACCAGCAGAGACTAAAAACCCGTGACCGCCAAAAGTTTCTCAGCGATGTAATCTATGTGAGTTTCTTGCATGCCAGCGATATTAATTCGACCGCTATCAACAAGATAAATAGCATGCTCCTGTCTCAAGGCTTGTGCATGCTCTGGGGTAATACCTAAAACAGAAAACATACCTTTATGCTGAGCAATAAAGTCAAAGTGTGGGTTACCACTCTTCTCTCGTAAAGCACCGGCTAGCTGCTCTCTTAAACCTTGCACACGATGGCGCATCGCATCTACTTCATCAAGCCAAGTCTGCTTTAGCGTTTGATCTCGCAAAATCATATCCACCAAGGCAGCACCATGGTCAGGTGGCATGGTATAGGTACTTCTCGCACACTCTAACATGCGAGATTTGATCTTATTACTTTGCTCAAGACTCTTGCCCACTATCACAGCCAAACCTGTACGTTCACGATAGAGGCCAAAGTTCTTGGAGCAAGAGCTTGCCACTAAATAAGACTCAACTCTTTCGGCCAGATATCTAAAACCCGTCACATCAGCATCCATACCATCGCCAAAGCCTTGGTAAGCAATATCAATAAAGGGTAAAAAGCCCTGCTTCTGAGCTAATTCAGTCACTGCTTGCCAATCTTCAAATGATAAATCAGCCCCTGTTGGGTTGTGGCAGCAGCCATGCAAGAGAACCACATCATTAGCACCCGCTTGGCTAATGTCTGCCAACATAGCTTGGCTATTGACCAACTTAGTTTCAGGGTCAAAGTAAGCGTAATAACGCACTTTAAGACCAGCCGTTTTCATAATTGGCGCATGGTTAGCGTAACTAAGATCCGACAGCCAAACGGTTGCATCTGGGGCAGATAGCTTAATCACATCAGCTAACATTCGAAGCGCACCACTTGCACCTGGTGTTTGAACGCCAACCGCACGCGCTTTACTCTCGCCCTCACCAATTAATAAATCCATCATGGCAGCATTAAAGGATTCGTTTCCTGGCATGCCGACATAGACTTTAGAGTTTTGTTCTTCAAGCAAACGTGCCTCAGCCTGTTTGATCGCCTGCATAACCGGAGTATTACCTTGATTATCGCGGTAAACCCCTATGCCTAAATCAATTTTATGGGCTCTTTCATCCGCGCGACAAGCTACCGACAAAGATAATATCGGGTCTGCGGCAGCAGCATCCAAGTTGTCTAAAATCATCTTATTACCTTAACAAGCTAATTATTTATTTTTTGAAAAACCAAATTTTATTTAGTTTTACACCACTAGCACATAGAACACCAAAACAAATCAAAGACATGGACAAAACACCATTGATAGATAATGTCTCCGCCAAAATAGGATAAGCAGCCACAGAGGCAATGACTGGGGTTAAAGAGCCAATAGCCGCCGTATTTTCTGCTCCAATTTGGCTAATAGCAAAGCCATAGCTAAAACCCGTCACCAAGCCCACCATGATTCCTTGAATCAAAAACTGTGTTCCAATCAAAGACATATCTAATGTTTGATTTGCTCCGAACACACCTGAATCTAGTAGCCCAAAAGCAAAAAGGAGCAGTAACAAACTACAAGAAACTAAGCCCAATAATCCAGTAGCAGCCAGTGGAGGCAGGCCGGACACACGCAGGCTAACAGTAAACAAAGCCCAGCAAAAACTTGCCCCTAAAAAGTATAAATCCCCCTTTAGAACCTGGCCTGAGCCTGCAAAAAATGACTCAGCAAGTAAGGTCAGTATGCCTATCGCAATGGCAGCAAGTCCCATAAAGCGTTGTGAGCTTAAAGGTTCCTTGTATATCAAAACCGCAATCCCAGTAACAAATAAGGGAAAGGTACCTGGAATTAATAGCCCAGCATGGGAAACGGGAGCGAAATGCATACCTTGTGAAGCAAGATAGAAAAAAGGTACTCCTGCACCCAAGCTTATTCCACCCAAAATATGCAATGGCACTTTACGAATTTGCGCGCGGGCTTGATATGTAAAGTAAGCAAAGATCAGAGCTGGCATGCCATATCTCATCATAGAAAGATCGAACATAGTCAGGCTTGAAGTCGCCCCCATTTTGACAGAAATAAGCCAACTGGCCCAAATACAGGCAGTCACTAGGGCTGACATTACTCCTAAATGGTACTGTCTTCCTTGGGCGAGGACGCGATAAGCAGGAACAGTATTTGAACTAGACATGGAACACCTCAAGATCGAAATTGGCTTAACAAAAGACTTAAGTAAACGTTTTTAAAGTAAACTGAATTAATCTCATTATTAATCAAAGTCGACGAGCATGTCCTTGCTAAGTTAGCCAATATAAAAGACATATTTAGCAGATATCACTCATTTTAAATGCTAATATTAACAAACATGCCAATATCAAACACATATGAGAGAGACGAGATGGATGCGATCGATTTTAATATCATTCAAGCGCTGCAAGAAGATGGCCGCTTAAGCAATGTTGAGTTGGCTGAAAGAGTAAATTTATCCCCTTCTCCTTGTTTACGTCGCGTAAAACGACTGGAGCAAGAAGGCGTCATAACCAGCTATAGAGCAAATTTAGATAGAGAGAAGTCAGGACTGCCCATGACTATCTTTGTTGACGTTACCTTAGACAACAATAAGGACCATGCCAGTACCGAATTTGAACAGGCTGTGCTTGAAAAAGACTATGTCATTTCTTGTTTTCTTGTTTCCGGCGTGGCCGACTATCGCCTTGAAATTGTCACCAAAGATTTAAAAGGTTATGAAAAGGCTTTGCATCAAACCCAAGCCCTGCCTCATGTGAAAAGTATCAATAGTAACTTTGCCATAAGAGCCGTGAAAACAGCCGCCAGCCTACCACTTGTTTTTGATGGCTAGCAGCTTGTTATATAAAGAAGCTTTTACCTGCTTGCTGAGGCGGAAAGGCTTATGCACAAACACCTCAAGCTTGATTATTAAAATTAGCTTCTAACTTGATACCTGACGGGTCATGAAAAAACACTTGGTATATTCCTATCTGAGATACTTCTTGAAGATGATACTCAACGCCAAGCGTTTCTAGCTTGTGGGTAAAAGCTTCGAGCCCTGTGAGGCTAAAAGCGATGTGATCCAGCGCACCTAGAGCATGCTTTCTGTCTTCATCCTGTGTTAAGTGCAGTATGGGTTTAGCATCAAAATATAACCAATACCCTTGGTTAGAAAAGTTAGGCCTAAACCCCACTTCCAGTCCAAACAGATGAATATAAAAGTCTTTTACTTCCTCTAACAAAGCCAGAGGGGCAGAGATATTAAAATGTGCAAACTGCATTTTTCTAGTCCATATAAGTTGTAACCAACACAATAAAATAGACCCATCAATAATGCAGCTTTTATTTAAGGAACCTGCGATTAAGTCACCTCTTCTCAGTCTTTTCAGAAAAAATATCACACAAGGCGTTACTTTGACGTAATGTAGGTACCTTTCGAGAAGTGACAACACAGGGGGTTACTTTTTCTGAAAGACCCGAAGGGCGTGGTCTAAAAGCCCTATCTTTATGTTGAGAACCTTATCAATAGAATCACTATTAAGTTGCGCTCCTCGCCATAAATCTAGCTGCTTTTATCCACACGCTGAGGCGGGAGGACTTATTCGCAGGTTCCTTAACCTTTTAACCGACACAAATTGTATTTTTACCCTCTTTTTTGGCCTGATAAAGTGCGGAATCAGCCACTTGGCACATTTGCGTAAAGTCCTGAAAATCGCAACACTTTGCCCAACCAGCACTAAAGCTCACATTGAATTGAATTTGATTATGATGAAATATGAGCTTAGAAAAACTTTCCCTAATCTCATTCATAAACTTAAGCTGCTGTTTATGGCTATCACTCTTTAATACCAACATAAACTCTTCACCACCGTAGCGGCCAATCTTGTCTGTTTTACTCAAACGACCTTTTAACAGCTGACTTAATGCAACAATCACCTTATCTCCCGCGGCATGACCGTAGGTATCATTCACAAATTTAAAGTTATCGAGATCAATCATCATGATGGAGGTAGACATTTGCGTCTGCCTAGAAAAATTAAAGGCCTTCAAAGCAGCTGCAACAATATTTTTATGGTTGAGAAGGCCAGTTAAACTATCTTGCATAGTCAGCCGCCGAATATTCAGACTGCGCTTTATACGGCTTTTGACTTGCAACACGATTGCCTCAATCGGTAGGTTTTTAGGTAATAGGTCATCACACTCACCCTTAATTGCCTCAAGCTTATTATCTAGCGAGTTATCCGAGCTCAAAAAGATAATAGGAACAGCACTAAAATGTTCAAATTGACGAATAATCCGTGCTAGCTCTATCCCAGTTACTTCAGGCATATTGATATCAAACATAAATAAATCGGGCTCAAATGACTGCATTTCCTTAATCAAAACAATAGGATTAGTTGTAGCAAAAACATCCAGCCCCTCATTTTCTAACGTTGATTTCAAATAGTTTAATACCGAAATTTGATCATCAACAATGCAAACCCTTGAGTTAGCACTCTTATCTAGTTTCAATTCTGTTCGTACATGATTTACCACCCGAGTAAGCTCAAGAGGCTTGACATAATGCTTTTTAAAGTGCGATCTCACACTCCTTAATCGACTATAAAAATCATCATGGGTTAAATATAAAAAGCAGGGGATTTTTTGCAGATACAAACATTCAGCCAAGGCGAATGCGTCTTCGTCTAGTCTATCTATAGCTGACTGGCCTATGATCACCAAGTCTGGTGTACGTTGCTGTATTTCAATATTCGCGACGTCAAACGAAGAAAACGCTTGAGCATCAAAGTTAAATTCCACAAGGGATTGGGCCAAACTTTGAGCTTCAGAAAAAATATTATCTATGATGGCAATAAAAGTAAGAGAGTCACTTACAGGTGAAGACGAGTCAATTTTCATTCAATGATCCTTTTGATAAACAAAACCATTCCCTATGTCTAAAAATATAGTCCTTCTATGCAGAACTGCAGAAAGTATTTAAAGATTAGTAAAATTTATAGCTTTGAGTATTTAAAAGAGAAAAAAACTGAATTGATTTACAAAAAATTTCACCCCAGTAGCGAAAAGAGCCACACCTTTATTATCTTAAAAGTGTGGCATATGGTGATTATTTCCAGACCTTTTTACTTAGAAAGTACCCTTAAACGGCTTTCAAACTCGCCCCTATCTACATAACAACCATGCAGATAACGCGCACCAGATTGAGGATCGAAGGCATCACGGCCATGTAGTACACGACGATTATCAAACACCACCATTTCCCCACCTTTAAGCATAACGGACACCTTATATTCTGGGTCCTTCGTCATTTTCATAAAGGTTTGATAAGCCCGATAGTAAGCGTGCATTAATTCAGGTGCGATATCCAAAGTGCTGGCTAAATGAGGGTTAAAACAAATTTCATTAACCTGCCCTTGATCATCAAGGTTGATAACGGCTTTACGACTACGTATGTCATAATCTTCGTCATGAAAACGACAAGGGATTTGGGTATTCACTAATAAATCAAAGGCGACGATATCCGCACGGCGTAAATCTTCTGCGACAGCAAAACCATCACAAAAAATAGAACCGCCCCCTTCTGCATCATTGGTCAAACAATGTAAGAATTGATAACCAGGCGGTAACTCCTGATTAGTTAGATCCGTATGTAATGGTAAAGCAATTGAAGTATAAGCAAGGTTATTTGGCTTAGGTTTTGATTTCACTTCAAACTCCACACCAAAGTTTGTCTCTCTTAAAAAGCCAACTTTTTGTGCCACCTGAGTACCCGCTTTAACATCATCAGCAAGTCCATCGACGATAGACAAACCATAGGCTTGGGTATCTCTTAACCAAGCAAGCAAGGCATTATCTTGCGTTAAAATGTCATTCGCATTAGAGCGAGGAATATCACCTCCTGTAAGATCACTACGCCACAAGGTCGCATCACTTAAAGCAGGATCAGGTACGGTTTTACCTGGCTGATTCGCAAATAACCAAGCCAAACTAAATTCTGCGGTATAAGACTCCTCTAGCCAACTTAGACGTATATGTTCTTGGTCTAGCGCAAAATCACAAATATCATCGTCCAAATTAATGCTGGTTAAATCAAACTGTCGCTCTTTTGTGTCCGGATGAAAGCCTGCAGGGTCATTATCTCTCAGCCACACATAAGGGAAGTAGCTAGATTCAGTGTTTGTCCAGTGAATCACTAGCATACGAAGTGACGAGTCAAGTTGGGCTTTTAATACAGTAGGCACAGCATTATTAAATACAGAAGTCGGCATGAAGACACCATTCATAAAATTGATTAATTTGAAAAATAGAAAAGATTCGCACAGGGGCGAATAAAGCAAATTAATGCTGTGGGGAAGGCCACCAATCGCTGGCTTTAAGATGAGGATGGCCTGCTCGTTGGCCAATCACAGTGATCATATCAATCCATTACTCTGTAATAAGGTATCTAAGGTTTTGAATGTAAATTTTCCCTGTAAACAAGTCAATCCATTAACCTAGATGATTTCACTTTTATGGCTAAATAACGCATGTATCATAATGAAGAAGCAAAGCCCGTCGAAACAATGTCTAAATTGGCGCTTCATCCGCTCTTAATGTCAGTACTTCATAGCCAGTTTCCGTCACTAAAATAGTATGTTCCCACTGAGCAGAAAGCTTTTTATCTCTGGTGACGACAGTCCAACCATCTTTTTTCGTTTTCACCTTAGCCTGACCTTGGTTAATCATAGGCTCAATTGTGAATGTCATACCTGGCTCCAGTACCAACCCAGTGCCAGATTGACCATAATGTAATACCTGTGGTGCTTCATGCATTTCACGGCCAATACCATGGCCACAATATTCTTTGACGACAGAATAACCGGATGATTGCGCATGAGCTTGAATAGCAGCACCTATATCACCAAGACGAGCACCAGGTTTAACCTGACGAATACCAAAACAAAGGCATTCATAAGTCTTTTTAACCAAGGTTTTAGCTATAGAGCTAGCGTTAGGCATAAGGTACATCTTGCTAGAATCAGCAATAAAACCGTTCTTTTCTAAGGTCACATCAATATTGACTATATCGGCACCTTTTAAGCGATATGTACTTGGCACACCATGACACACCACCTCATTGACCGAAGCATTAAGACTAAACTGATAATCATATTGCCCTTTGCTTGCGGGTCGAGCAGCAAGCTCATTACGAATATAGCTTTCTACCTTTTGATCTATCTCTAGCGTCGTAGTTCCAACCTTTATATAGCCATCGAGCATATCAAATACCTTAGCTAACAGTTGGCCAGATTCACGCATCAGATTGATTTCTGCTTCAGACTTAATGATAGCTTTATCCATTTTTTATTCCTTATGAGTGCCTTTAAGTTAAAGCCCGCAACTGCGTTTCCTCTACTTGATCAGTTTGGCTGATCTCATCTTCTAGCTTCAGCTGCATCTGAATAATGTCATTAAAAGTTAAAGTTGGATTCATCTCAGCTAAACGCCCCATTTTTAACCAAAATTCAGCTTGCGAGTTGATTGACCGTGACATGACATTGCTCGTTTTACGAATTTCATCATGTAAAGGGTCCGAAATTTTTACTATTCCCATAATTTAAACCTTATACGATTTGATATATTTTATATATAAAACGAATCATAACGCTATATTTTATATTTAGATATAGTTTTGCCCTTTTCTATTCACCTAACAAGATAAGTTGCAAAAAAGTTAACCTTTTTGTAAATACTGAACTAATCTTAAATTACACAGCTTAGCTGGCGCGATTAAGCTTTTGAGTTTGCCAATGATCTAACAGGGAAAAATAAGAGCTTTAATCTTTGATATGGTTTCCTTAGTTCACCTCTTCTTGCACCCTATATCACTGATATAGGGTGCTTTTTTATATTAGGCTGACAAAATATTGGCAAACTAACTATCGTTCTCATTAACAACTGAGAGCTTGCCTCATAATGATAACGAAAATCATTCGTAAGAGATTGAAAAATAACGTTTTTTTATTAAATTTCACTTTCTTTATTTATATTTAGCACTATAATTGCGTACAAACTTTAAACAATCATATCTGTGTTGCGAGGGTATTATGCAAGGTAGCAAGCAGGTCATTACGGCCTTAAACAAAGTTCTTAAAACTGAGTTAACCTCGATTAACCAGTACTTTTTACATGCACGCATGTGCAAGAATTGGGGCTTAGACGCGCTTAATTCTAAAAACTACAAAAAATCGATTAAGGACATGAAACAATCTGATGACCTGATCGAACGTGTTCTTTTTCTAGAAGGTTTGCCTAATCTTCAACAACTAGGCCACCTAAATATTGGTGAAACACCGGTTGAGATTATTAGTTGCAACCTTAAGTTTCAAACAGAGCAAATTGCCGAGCTAAAAGATGCAATTGCCTTGTGCGAAAAAGAACAAGACTATATTAGCCGCGACTTATTAGAAGATATTCTTGAATATGAAGAAGAGCATTTAGACTGGCTTGAAACACAAGAATACCTTATTGCCAATACTGGCTTAGAAAACTACTTACAATCTCAAGTTTAACAAGGAGAGCTTAGATGAAAGGCAACCAACAGGTTATCGATGCACTAAATAAATTGCTTGCCAATGAGCTGACAGCAATGGATCAGTACTTCATTCACTCTCGTATGTATGATGATTGGGGTTTAAGTAAGCTGTATGAGCGCATTGATCACGAATTTGATGATGAAAAAGGCCATGCTGCCAAATTGATCGAACGCATTCTTTTCTTGGAAGGCACACCTAACCTAGTCACACGTGAAGCTATCCGTGTCGGTAAAGATGTACCAGAAATGCTAGAAAACGACCTTAAAGTCGAATATGAAGTAGCAGCCATGCTAAAAGAAACCATCAAGATCTGTGAAGACGTACAAGACTATAACACGCGTGAAATGCTAGAAGTTTTACTGGATGACACAGAGATTGATCACGCTTACTGGCTAGAAAAGCAACTTGGGCTTATCAAGATGCTTGGTTTACCAAACTACCTTCAGTCGCAAATGTAAGCTGAAAGTTCGTCTTTTTTAGCGATTAGACAATAAAAAGCCACCTTACGACCTAGATTCATAAGGTGGCTTTTTTATGTCTAGTTTTATATCAAATTCTTAGCCGCGTTTCTAATCGATTTCCCTAAATAGGACGGCCTAAAAGGCGATTTAATTCTTGATGTTTTTGTGACATAAGCTCAGCGCATTTTGACATCAATGCAGGCACATCCCTTTCGGTTAACCCTTTAGTCGAAATAGGCGTCAACATCTCAACCAATACCTTGCCATTATTCCAGCGATGCCAATTCACTTGTTTATGAGTATTACTACACACCACAGGAACGATAGGAACCCCAGCTTGAATAGCAGCATGAAAAGCCCCTGCTTTAAAAGGTAAGAAACCACGCCCTCGACTCCTTGAGCCTTCTGGAAACATCCATATGGATAAACCTGTTTGGCGCATTTTATCCACCACTTGATCTATTGTGGCAATAGCCTCTTTACGGTTTGATCGATTGAGCAAGAAATTCCCAGTAATCCAATATAAAAGACCAAAGATAGGAATCCAAACAATACTTTTTTTACCAATCGTGACGGTTCTTTTAGGGACGGCATGCACCAGAGTAAAGAGGTCAAAGTTGTTTTGATGATTTGCAATATAAACGGCTTGTCCTACACTTTCAGCAACTTGGTCTTTAATAACATTAACCTTCAAACCAAAGACACGGCTCGCTTGATGGAACCACTTAGTGACAAGGTAGACCCTGTTTTTAGACTGATAATAGAAAGGAAATACCAATAGACCGTATAAAGTCACAGCCAATAATAATAGAGTGAGTAGAACCACTCTAGTAAGAAATAACATAAAACAACCTAATTAAACTATTAATACATTATAGCGTCATTCAGTTTTATAAATAAGTTTAATTGAATATTAACTAATAAAAAGTACAGGTTTGACACAAAAATAACACAAACTTGCATTAAACCTACCTTTCGCAATAAAAAGGTACATAAGATTTCAAACTCAAAAAAAAATACAATTATACTTATGACTTAATCATGGACATGGAGTTATGATTATTAACATAGTATTAATCATTTTTAGATGAAGTCTAAAATTCTATTATCAGTTATTTTTTTACAAAACCTTTAAGAAGTAAATCAATAATCTAATTGAGATATTAACCATGCTTAAACACATTAAAGTTGTTCATAAAATCTATTTTTTAGGTGCTTCTTTGTTAAGTCTTCTAATCTTAGTGGGTATGATTGGATTAACTCAGATGCAAAAAATCGGCTATGAAATAACGGATATCGCCGAAATTGATATCCCTTTAAACAACCTAATGACACAAATAACTGAGCACCAATTAGCTCAAGTAATCGAATTAGAAAGGTCTGTTTTATATGGTGTTCTAATCGAAACAAACACAGGTGATTATAAAAAAGACAGAGACAAGCACATCAAAAAGATGAAAGACATTTCTAAAAAGATTGAAAAAGAAATTGTCGAAGCTGAAGAACTAGTTGATAAAGCTCTGACTATCGCTCACTCAGAAGAAGCGATTAAAAAGCTTGAATCAATTGCAGTTACCCTAAAGAACATTGAAAAACACTTCTTACAAACAGAGAAAGAATCTTTCCAAGTTGCTGACTTATTGGTCGCTCATAAAATGAAGGAAGCCTTAACTCTTCTGCCCACCTTAGAAAAACATCAGGATGAACTTGATCAAGAACTTGTTGGTGTATTAGCTGATATTCAAGCTTTCACAGCTAAATCTGCATTAAAAGCCGAACATGACGAAATTGAAGCCATCAAGATGATCACGGTGGCATTAATCACGTCAATTATCTTTGCGATGTTAGTATCGATTACTATTTGCCGATCTATTACTAAGCCGATTGCACTGCTGCAATCACGCTTAAGCGAAATATCGACAGGTGATGGCGATTTAACATTACGCATCAATAATCAAAATAAAGATGAGATAGGGATGCTTTCCAACTCATTTGATAACTTTATTAGTAGTCTTGCTGACACAATCGGAAGGATTGCAGCTTCTTCAACAACACTTTCAAACTCTTCAAGTACGGCTTTGACCATAATGGAAGAGACCATGGAAGCTATTCAAAGACAACAAGGTGAAACAAGTATTGTCTCTGGTGCTATCTCTGAAATGAACACCGCAACACAAGAAGTTTCTGTTAATACAGCATCAGCAGCACAGATTGCAGAGAAAGTGAAAGAAAGTGTAGAAAAAGGAAAGCAGTCAGCAAATGAAACACAAGAAATCATTAGGGAAATGGCAGATGAAGTGACCCGCACTTCGAAGGACATAGAAACCCTCGCTAAAGAAACAGAAAGTATTGGTACTGTATTAGATGCCATTAGAGGTATTGCAGAGCAAACTAACCTACTCGCTCTAAATGCTGCCATAGAGGCAGCCCGTGCAGGTGAGACGGGTCGAGGCTTTGCGGTTGTTGCCGATGAGGTTCGCTCTTTAGCGCAAAGGACACAAGAATCAACGGTAGACATTCAAGAGTTGGTTGAAAAGCTTCAACGTGAAGCAAGCCAGGCGGTTGCTAGTATGCAAAATGGCAATACCACCACAGAAGCTTGCTTAGCGAAAAGCACTGAAACCAGCCATTCATTTGAAGAAGCGTATGAAGCTGTTAGTCAGATTTCTGATTTAAATACACAGATTGCAGCCGCTGTTGAAGAACAATCTCAGGTTTCTGCTGAAATTACTAATAACTTGAATACTATTCAAGAAATTGCATTAAGCACAACCAAAGGCGCCGAGCATACAGCAGAGGCGAACCAACAAATATCTAACCAAGTGATTGAACTAAATAATAATATTCACCAATTTAAAATTTAGTTCCTCTTACTACTCGAAGGTAAAATAGAAGCCAGCTATGTTTTGCATAGCTGGTTTTTTTATACTCTGCTTACCATTTCCTTTCTTACATCGCTTTTTAACTTCGGCTTTATCACCATAAAGTATCTAATTACGTCAATATGTTGCAGTATTGTGACAGCAACGACATAGATACTATTTATATCAAACGTCTTTGTTATGTAATAGAAGTGACATCTTTTGCGGTTTAAATAGCTTCGCTATTGAATGCAGCAAGATGCTAACCAAGAAAAGCGTTACCTGATATTCAATAAGCGTCATACAAAATAATCATAAAAAACAATCAAACGTTTGTAAGAGGGATATATGAATAAGCTCAGTAAAGCACTATTAACCGGAACATTAATAGCTAGTTTACCTATGACATCTGTCGCATCAGAGATCAAAAATGTGATCTTGATGATAGGCGATGGCATGGGGCCGCAACAGGTAGGTTTATTAGAAACCTATGCCAAACATGCGCCAAACTCCATTTATAAGGGACGTACAACCTCCCTAGCTCAATTAGCAAAAGAAGGCGTTATCGGCGCTTCGTTAACTAACCCAAGTGATGCCATAGTCGTTGACTCAGCCTGCTCAGCTACTCAACTTGCTACCGGCATCTACACAGGTTCAGAAGTGATAGGGATAGATGAAGACGGTAACCATGTTGAAACCATTCTAGAAAAAGCTCAGCGTCTTGGTAAAGCGACAGGGCTTATTTCAGACACTCGTCTTACTCATGCGACACCTGCTGCATTCGCAGCACACCAGCCCCATAGATCACTTGAAAATGACATTGCTGTCGACATGCTAGAAACAGGCGTAGATGTCATGCTATCTGGTGGATTAAGAAACTTTATTCCAAAGTCCACCAATGATAAGGGTGCGGTTTATAACGAATTGAAAGACATAACAGAAGGTAGTGTTTATCTAAAGTCTAAACGTAAAGATGAACGTAACCTACTAGTTGAAGCCGAGGATGCAGGTTATGACCTTGCCTTTAACCGTACACAATTAAATGCTCAAACAGGTGATAAACTACTAGGACTATTTGCTTATTCAGGCATGGCGGATGGTACTGAGCACCGTCTAAACAAGGATTCCGCGGAACGAACACAACCCACTCTAAAAGAAATGACAGAAAAAGCCCTATCTGTATTAGAAAAAGATGAAGACGGCTTCTTCCTCATGATTGAAGGTGGGCAAATAGACTGGGCAGGCCACTCAAATGATGCAGGTTCCATGCTCAATGAGTTAGTAAAATTTGATGAAGCTGTCGGCAGTGTTTACCAATGGGCTGCAGGACGTGATGATACACTCATCATAGTCACGGCAGACCATGAAACAGGCTCATTCGGATTTAGTTACTCCTCTGAGAACTTACCAGAAGCACAAAAACGATCAGGTAAAGCTTTTGAGAATCAAGACTACAAGCCTAACTTCAACTTTGGTGACTTTGATATTCTAGATGCGCTTTATAATCAAAAAATGAGTTTCTATGCTATGACTAGCAAGTTTGGAAAGCTGGATAAAGCAGAGCAAACACCTGCAAATTTGGCTAAGATTGTTAACGCTAATTCGGACTTCAAAATTAACGAAGCACAAGCAAAGCGCATTCTTATGGATAAGGAAAACCCTTACCATTCAGAAGGCCACAAGTATTTGTCAGCCAAGACAGTCCCTGCTATTACTGATTTCGATGCCTTCTTCCCTTACAACGATAGAGGCAACCTAATCGGTCGTGAGCTTGCTACCTCGCAAAACATTGTTTGGGGCACAGGGACTCACACAGCAGTGCCAGTGAATGTCTTCGCTTGGGGGCCTGCAAATAAAGTGCTACCTGTTTCTTCTATCATGCATCACTCTGAACTGGGCCAGTACATGAAGAATCAGATCAACTAAGCTTTTGGTTGCTAAGAGGCTTCACCCTCAGCACCATAAAAAAAGTCAACTTAGGTTGGCTTTTTTTATGGCTGAATGAGCATTTTATTAGCTAAATCAATAACAAAAGCTGTAACAAAACTATGTTAGTAAATCATATAAGCCTTGCTATTAAGGTTAAAGCTCGTTAGATTTATAATCATTGTTAATCATATAAACTTTTGTTAGCGAGATACTTTATGTCTGAACAAGAAAACAGAGTATTAATGGCTGTCAAAAAGAGCCCATTAGCCTCTCAACAAGAGCTTGCTAATCAGCTTGGCATGAGCCGTGAATCAGTGGCAGGTCACATAATGCGACTCACCAATAAAGGCTTCATTTTAGGCAAAGGCTATATCGTTCCTAAAGATAACAACATCGTTGTTATCGGTGGTTGCAACTTAGATATTTGCGGCCGTTCATTGACAGAGCTACGGCTTGAAGATTCAAACCTTGGCCAGATACACCAAAGCCCAGGTGGAGTAGGCCGAAACATAGCTGAGAACTTATCTCGCCTTGGGCAAGATGTCTCACTTGTCAGTGCGATTGGCCAAGATAAGTCAGGTGATTGGTTATTAGAACAATGCCGTTCTAGTGGTATCAATATGGATGCTGTCATTCGCCATCCTGATTTTAGTACCAGTACCTACTTAGCCATCAATGACCCTCAAGGTCAGCTTGTAGCCGCTGTATCTGATATGGAAATTATCGACACCTTAGATGGTGCTCAGTTAAGTAACAAACAGTCTTTGTTACTGTCAGCTCAGACACTCTTACTTGAAGCAAACTTAAGTGAATCCTGCATTAGTTGGTTAGCTCAGCTTAATTGCCAGGGCAAACTTTATGCGGATGCGGTTTCAGTACAAAAATCGATTCGCCTTAAGCCAATACTAAAAAGGCTGACGGGATTAAAGGTTAACCGTGACGAAGCAAAAGCCATCACAGGATTAACAGAAGCCCACGACTCAGCACTCATTCATGCACTTCTCTCGTTGGGTGTAAAAAACATTTTGCTTAGCCTTGGCTCTGAAGGTGTGATCTTTGCGAATGCTCATCAAAGCGTGTCTTATGGCGTATTTGAAATTGATGCAGTGAGTGACACAGGTGCAGGCGACGCGCTATTTGCAGGCTTTATTCACGCAGAGCTTAACGGATGGCCAATTGATAAGGCATTAGAGTTTGCCAGTGCATGCTCAGCCATGACACTAGAATCAGATGCCGCCAACAACCCAAATATTAGTCAAAAAAATATTGAAAAATGGATAGCCAAGAAATGAAACAGTATCTAGATATCAGCCCAGAAGTAACAGAAGCTCTTGCCAACAACAAGCCTGTTGTCGCCTTAGAAAGTACCATTATTTCACATGGTATGCCTTGGCCTCAAAATGCTGAAACAGCAAAAAAAGTAGAGCAGATCATTCGTGATAATGGCGCAGTACCAGCCACCATTGCAATTCTAGATGGTCGTTTAAAAGCAGGCCTTAGCCATGAAGAAATAGACACACTAGGTCAAGCAGGCCTTTCTGTTATCAAATGCTCTCGCCGTGATTTACCTTTTGTTGTAGCAACTAAGCAACATGGTGCAACCACAGTAGCAGCAACCATGATAGTTGCTGCAATGGCTGGCATTAAAGTCTTTGCGACAGGCGGTATTGGTGGCGTTCACAGAGGCGCTGAAACCAGTTTTGATATTTCTGCTGACTTGCAAGAACTTGCTAAAACCAATGTTGCTGTTGTCTGCGCTGGCGCGAAATCTATTCTGGACCTTGGTCTTACCCGTGAGTACTTAGAAACTCAGGGTGTCCCTGTACTAGGTTTTAACACAGATAAACTGCCTGCATTCTATACCCGTGAAAGTGATCACACAGTAGATTACAACCTTAGCAGCGCAACTCAGATTGCCGATTTCCTAAAAGCAAAATGGGATATGAAGCTAGAAGGTGGTGTGGTTGTCACTAACCCGATTCCACATGAGTTTGCTATGGATAAAGCGGCGATTGATCAAGCGGTTGAACAAGCTTTAGCAGAGTCTGTAGAACAAAACATCGGTGGTAAAGAATCAACACCTTTCCTACTAGCCCGTGTTGCTGAGTTAACGGGCGGTAACAGCTTAGCGAGTAATATAGAGCTCGTCTTTAACAATGCTAAACTTGCCTCTAAAATCGCTGCTGACCTGGTCACTGACTAAGTCATAAACGATCGTGTCAAAACTAAAAAGGCGCATCCTGCTATAGGATGCGCCTTTTTATTGGCTCTTAAACGGGTTGTTTATTTCCAGTAATTATCTGCCCAATAATCTCTTTGGTCTGGCATTAAGAAGGTCCAAGCGACAAACCGGCTAACCTTTTGACCTTGCGCCATTTCAACCGTTTTCACTTCCTTGGCACCCACCTGCTTTAGTTTGCGGTATATGCCAGATAAGTTTGCCTGTTTAGAGACTAAACTGGTAAACCAATAACATTGCTCACCAAAGTCGACACTTTGGGTAATCATGTCATTAATAAAGCGTTCTTCCCCACCTTCACACCAAAGCTCATTGTCTTGGCCGCCAAAGTTAAGGCCTTGCTTAGACGGTATTTTTTGCCCCTGATTTAAGCCTTTCCACTTACGCTGAGATTCAGCTTGCATCTTAGCATTAGAGCTATGAAAAGGAGGGTTACATAATGTCAGATCAAAGCGTTCATCTTGTTTCCAAATGCCTTCAAACATGAGCCTATTAGACGTCTGCAATCGACAATCTATATTGCCATTTAAGCAGGTATTTGAAGACACTATCGCGTTAGCTGTATCGATTGCGACCTTGTTAATGTCACTACCAACAAATTGCCACTGATATTCCCTATGACCAATAATAGGGTAAACACAGTTAGCACCAACACCAATATCCAAGGCTTTAATTCCCTTGCCTCTGGGAATGTCTCCTTGATTACTTGCAGCAAGCAGGTCTGCTAGATGGTGAATATAATCAGCACGCCCAGGAATAGGTGGACACAAGTAACCCTCAGGTATGTCCCAAAAGCTCACCCCGTAAAAGTGATTCAGAAGGGCTCGATTAAGTGCCTTTACCGCTTTTGCATCAGCAAAATCGATAGACTCATTACCAAACTTGTTGGTTCTGATAAAAGGTGCCAGTTCAGCACTAGAATCAGCTAGCAAGGCAAAGTCATACCTCGCCCTATGGGGGTTACGAGGATGTAACTCAAGCTTCTGATTACGTGAACCACGTTTTGGTTGATGTTTAGCTTTGGTCATAAAGGCATCAATAACAATAAGAAAGGCCTAGTATACCCCATCAATAGTCTCTCTGGCAGGTTATAAAAAATACTCGGTTTGAGCCCTGTCATTATATTCTCACCTCACTTTTACAAGGCTAAACAAGAGCAAGGCCTTAACAGTTAAAAACTATTAGCCTTATTTATAAAATTTTAGTTTTTGACAAGGCATTTTAAGCAGACACCCTCTAAACTTAGATTTAGGACAACTCTTACATATCAAGCTCTAAAAGGAGAAACAGTGTATGAAAGAGACATTGCAAATACGAGATATCATGTCTAGAGATGCTTATTATGTGACTCAACAGACCAGCATCAACGATCTAATACAAGGTCTTTCAAGTCATAAGTTATCGGGTGCCCCCGTGGCGGATAAGTACGGTAATCTAATTGGATTTGTATCAGAGCAGGATGTACTGCCACAACTTCTACAGAATGCCTATTATTGCAATCAGCCCAACTCTATCGAATCTGTCATGCAAACGGATGTGCTAACAGTGAAACCCACTGATACCGTCATGACCTTAGCTAAAATGATGTTAGATAGAAAACCGAAAGTTTATCCTGTCGTAGAAGACAGACGCATTATTGGCATAGTAACCAGGCATCAGATAGCGGTTGCCTTAATTGAAAGCCAAAAGAATTGTGTGCCTGTCTAGACCATCAAGGTCTTCTTGGCTTTAGGCAATCAAACTAGCCAAAAAGGCCAAAGGGTTAAGCCCAGTACAAAGACGATGGCAACTAGGGTAAAACCAAACTCAACCGGATTATGGCGGCATTGTCGCCATAAGGAAGGCAGCAGCCTCATATCAGGCATATTGGCTTGATAGGCTTCTCGCCTTTCCTTTTGATCCGCTTCAATTAACGCTCTAGCCTTGTCGAAATCTTCATTATTGCGAATCCAAATTGCCGCCAAGGAAATTTGCCAGCGACCTGCTGTGGTTTCATAAAACTCAATTTCATTCTCCATAAGCAACTGACGAATGTCATTCGCTTCATCCTCTTCCACATATTTTAGCGAGAAGATTATTTTGGCCATACTGGAGCTTCCTTCGAGTGTCTTTAAGGTGGCACATAATAAGCAAAAGCTTTTTATAAAGGTATCTTTTAGCTTAAACATTATTAAAAAAAGCCCATAGCCTAAAGGTTATGGGCTTTGCTTTTTCTTACTCGTCAACCTGATTTACTTTAGCAAGGCAGCAACAGCATCCGCATAAGCTTGATCCGCTTTGGCAAATTGCGCCAACATACGAGATTGAATCGACTCATTTGCCTGGGATAGACCACCAGCAATATTTTTTGCTAGCTGTGCTTTTTGATCATCACTCATCAAGCGGAATAAGTCCCCAGCTTGAGAGTAATAGTCTTCCTCATCTTGGCTGTGAGCACCTATCCAAGCATCTTCAAGCACTGGCATCATAGGCGCTTGTAAATTGGCATTTGGTTTAGGCTCATTAGCTCTGTCATTAGGGTAGAAGTTCACTTCAGGCTGTGACCCGTGACCATAAGGGCAAGCACTCGCCCCCGCATTGACGCCAGCAAACGCACCATCTCTTTGATAATGATTCACGGGGCATTTAGGGGCATTAACCGGAATATGACTTGCATGAGTCCCAACACGATATCTATGAGCATCTTGATAAGCTAACAGTCTTGCCTGTAGCATTTTATCTGGAGAGGCACCTATGCCAGGCACCAAATTACTTGGCGCAAAGGTCGCTTGCTCTGTCTCAGCAAAGTAGTTATCAACATTACGATTAAGCTCTAGCTTACCCACTTCGATCAAAGGCACATCAGCATGTGGCCATACCTTGGTTAGGTCAAAAGGGTTAATCGCAAAATTAGCCGCTTGGCTCTCTGTCATCACCTGTAACTTGACTGTCCAACTCGGGAAATCCCCCCTATCAATTGCTTCAACTAAATCCTGCTGAGCGCCATGGGCAGGCTTTAAAGCGGCCTCTTCTTCCGTTAATGTCTTCACCCCCTGATCTGTTTTCAAGTGCCACTTAACCCAAACTCGTTCCCCGTCTTGATTCCAAAAACTCAAAGTATGAGAACCAAAACCATGCATGTGTCTAAGGCTGGCTGGAATGCCTCGATCCGACATAAGAATGGTCATTTGGTGCAAAGATTGTGGGTGGTTCGCCCAGAACTCAAACATGTTTGCTGGGTTAGGTAAGTTGGTTCTGGCATCTTTTTTCTGAGAATGAATAAAGTCAGGAAACTTAATCGGATCATTTAGGAAAAAGATGGGGGTGTTATTCCCCACTAGGTCAAAGTTACCTTCTTGGGTATAAAACTTAACAGCAAAGCCTCTAGGATCACGTGCATAATCTGATGAGTCTTGACCACCGCCAACTGTCGAGAAACGAACAAAGACAGGCGTCTGTTGACCTTCGTTTTGCAAGAAGTTCGCTATCGTTAAATCCGCAAGGCTTTTCTTTAACGTGAAGGTACCATAGGCACCTGTGCCACGGGCATGTACGACACGTTCTGGTAATCTTTCACGGTTAAAGTGCGCTAGCTTTTCAAACAAATAATGATTGTCGAAAGTTAGCGGGCCACGGGCACCTACGCTAATACTGTTATTGTCATCTGCCACTGGCGCACCATTAGCAGAGGTTAGCTGTACATTTTGAGATTTATTATCTTGCATCTTGATTCCCACCTTATAGAAACGTTAATCCGCTGTAGCAAACCAGTTAAGCCCTGATACGCTGCGACAACTTCACTATAAGATGAGAGCAAAAATAGATAAAATTAATTATATAAATACATTCAATAGTAATTAACTAATGAGTTTACTAACAAACTTCCATTAACGCTGAGTTAAGGCAGATGAATATTCTGTTCTTAATTTTGCCTTTTGCACCTTGCCCATGGTGTTACGCGGTAACTCATCCACAAACAAGATAGATTTAGGTCGTTTATAGGCCGCCAAAGAGGCGCTACACAGGGCCCTGATTCCAGCTTCGTCATTATCCTCACCTTTAGCAACAACGATAGCCACAACCGCCTCACCAAAGTCAGCATGAGGCACACCAATCACAGCACTTTCAAGCACAGATGCATGCTCATCAATCACCAATTCAACTTCTTTAGGATAAACATTGTAGCCACCGGAAATGATCAGGTCTTTAGAGCGACCCACTATGGTCAAATAAGCGTCATCATCAAGGCAGCCAAGATCACCTGTGATAAACCAGCCATCAGATCTAAGCTCTTCGGCTGTTTTTTCTGGCATCTGCCAATAACCCGTAAATAAATTTGGGCCTCTTACTTCTATTTGCCCAACCTCACCACTAGACAAACTCAAACCTGTTTCTGGGTCTGTTATTTTGACTTCGACTCCAGGTAAAGCCAGTCCGACTGTGCCGGGGCGTCGCTCACCGTCATAAGGATTAGAAGTATTCATATTGGTTTCTGTCATACCATATCTTTCTAAGATGGCATGCCCTGTCTTTTGCTGCCAAACCTGATGCGTTTCCGCTAATAAAGGTGCAGAGCCAGAGACAAAAAGACGCATATTGGCGACTCTGTCTTTGGTTAATTCCGCATGCTTTAACAAGCGCACATAAAAGGTTGGAACCC
Organism: Marinomonas sp. SBI8L; assembly: GCF_001624705.1. Taxonomy (GTDB): domain Bacteria; phylum Pseudomonadota; class Gammaproteobacteria; order Pseudomonadales; family Marinomonadaceae; genus Marinomonas. The sequence goes on along the minus strand of NZ_JSEO01000013.1, from coordinate 79,231 downwards.
CCATTAAGACACTCGCTTTAGGCAAACACGCTACTATCTCATCAAGGTCAAACCGGTTTAGGAAATACAAGGAAGAGCCAGCACACAAGGTAATATTTAAGGCAACAAATAAACCGTGAATGTGAAAGATAGGTAAAGCATGAATCAAACGATCTTGCGGGCTAAACTGCCAATGCTCAACCAAGGTAAGTGCGTTAGCGGCCAGTGCCCCGTGAGATAACATGGCACCTTTGGAACGGCCTGTCGTACCAGAAGTATACAAGATGGCGGCAAGATCATTTGCCTCTCTAGGCACGGCATCAAATCCTGCGCTTTCTAATTCCCTTTGCTCAAACAGGGAACCAGCCAAGCCTGAGGCATCAAGTGTCAATAATGTCTTTACCTTAGCATGGGACGCTATTGGGCCCATGTCCTGTTCAACGCCTTGGTCACAGACAAATACCTTAGGACTGGCATCCGTTAAAAAGTACTTAACCTCGGCTGCTGTATAGTCTGTATTTAAGGGGAGAAAAACACCGCCAGACAAAATACAGCCAAGGTACAGCTCAACAGTGGTGATGGACTTCCCCACCTGTACGGCAACCCTATCACCAGGCTCAACACCGGCTTTAATTAACGCCTTCGCTGTTTTTTCGGCATTGGCAAACAAGGTGGTATAAGTTACTTCTTCGCCCGATGTAAGATAGGCAAAGACAGCATCATCTTGCTTTAATGATGTCGAGCGCAAAATGCTTGCTAAGTAATTTGAATGATACAAGGTTCTCTCCATTAATCTGCTTTCCCTAAACGTTTCACCTCTGAAGACGCACTCACGATACCTTCACATAAGAAAGCCTCATGGTTTTTCTCGATATAATCGAGATCATACTCATAGTTCACCATCACACCCCAAGAGTTCGCTTGCCCTCGTTTAGATGGATCAGCCCAAACATTAATCTGCTGTAGTCTGGCACCATTTCCTAAATGGAAGTTAGATACGGGGTCATAAGGTCTGCCTTTTTTATTTTTCGCTTCTAATAAGAAACGCGCTGCCAAGTGAGAAACAGAAGCCTTTTGCTGTGTCATAAAATCAAGGTCAAACAGTGTTTCCTGCTGATCCAATGTCTCAATCAAATCTTTATATTGCTCAGTCAATTCATCATCAGAGTGAGCCCAGCGCCGTAAGCCAGGAACAGGCGACATGGTGACAAAACGCTTCAGCTCTGGCAGTTCACGTTTTAGCTCTTCCACCACCTGCTTAATTAGGAAGTTACCAAAGGAAATCCCTCTTAAACCTGCCTGACAATTTGAAATAGAGTAAAACACAGCCGTGCTTGCCTCTTGTGGCATCAAGCCCTCTCTTTCTTCCGCAAGGATAGCGCCTATGGTATCTGGCATGTCAGAGGTTAAAGCTACCTCAACAAAAATTAGAGGCTCGTCTACTAGTGATGGATGAAAGAAAGCATAAAGGCGTCTATCTTGCGCCGCGACTCGACGTCGTAAATCATCCCAACCCTGTATTTCATGCACGGCTTCATAGGCAATGATTTTTTCAAGAATATTGGCAGATGTAGACCAATCAATTCTTTCTAAACGTAAAAAACCTCGGTTAAACCAAGAAGAAAACAAGTGACGTATGTCTTTATCTAAGGCCGCTAAAGCTGGCTCTTTTTTCATATGTCGAATCAGGTCTTCACGCATACCCACTAAGGCGGCTGTCCCTCCTGGGGCAAGATTTAAGCGTCTGACTAATTCTTGTGATCTTGGCTCTGAAGCAAAATGAATATTGCGGGTGCGCTCATCATCTGGAGTCTCTTGCCAAGCATCAAGCGCCGCTTTCAAGGCGGCTTGATCAACACCAAACTCTTGGCAAATTGCTTGAAAGAAAGCCAGCTTTTGCGCTTGGTCTAATGTTTTGAAGTCATCCAAAATTTCTTTGGAACGGGCAAGTCCTGTGGCTTCCCCTAAGTTTGATAGCAGGGCTTCACATTTTTGTGTGAGTGTTTGCTCACTGGTCTGATTACTGTCTAACATGGCACTGCCGATTTCAGTCACTCTCGAGACTAAATCTTCAATCATATTGCTCCAACGTGGCATAGGCCCTACCCCTTTTTCAAACGTTTTATCACCAAACCTAAGTCTAACGGATTGTATCGCTATAGAGGCTGAGAATTAGCCATTCTTTAGAAATATTGGTTATCACTCTTATAACTTGGTAAAAAAGTAAGTTTAAAAGGTTTCAGTTTTTCTGAGTTTTCCTAACTAACCTCTTGTTATAACCAGTAATTTCACGGGCATATTAGTGAAACTTAATTAGGGTTATACTCATTATTCTTCTATTGAGATAAACAAGGTTGCTTGTGACAAACTCAACAAAAAAAATTGCCATCTTTGTCGATGTCCAAAACATCTATTACACCTCAAGGCATACTTTTGCGAAGCACTTTCATTACCAAAAATTTTGGGATGAGATAGCCGCCCAAGGTGATATTGTTGCAGCCTATGCCTATGCCATAGACAGGGGCGATACCAAGCAAGCTCAGTTCCAACAAATTCTTCGTGGTATTGGGTTCGAAGTAAAATTAAAGCCCTTTATTCAACGCCGCGATGGTTCAGCCAAGGGAGATTGGGACGTAGGTATTACCATCGATGTGCTCGCCGCTGCACCAGATGTCGATATTATTGTCTTAGCCTCTGGTGATGGAGATTTTGCCTTATTACTTGATGCTGCAAGAGAAAAGCATCAATGCCAAAGCCATGTTTATGGGGTTGATAAACTCACCGCAGCCGGCTTAATTGATGCTTGCGATTACTATCGCCAAATCAACAGCAGCCTCTTAATGTGAGAAGAAGGTAAGGCGAAAATCGATCTCGCTTCCTAACAAAATGGCCTATTATTGTAGAGAGTCACTCAGGCTTTGTTGCCGTATTTTATAGAGGTTTATCCTATGTCGAACCATGAAAAAATTAACTATGTCGAATTGCCTGCAAAGGATTTAGCCATAACAAAAACTTTTTTCTCGACGCTCTTTAATTGGTCTTTTACCGATTATGGCCCTGAATACACAGCTTTCTCTGATACCAGCGCTGGGTTAAATGGAGGCTTCTTTAGATCTGACCTTGCCAGCAACAGCCAACATGGCGGTGCCTTGATTGTGCTTTATAGTGAAGACTTAGAAGAGACGCTTGATAAAATACAAGCCTTTGAAGGCGGCAGCATCAATAAAGATATTTTTCATTTCCCTGGTGGCCGTCGTTTTCACTTTTTAGACCCTAATGGTAATGAGTTTGCGGTTTGGTCCGACATAGGTATCGAAGTCGCTTAACCCTAGTCACCAAATTAAGCCCTAATCTGATATCACTTATTCTGAACCTTGCTCATTAACACTTTATGAGCTGATTTCGCTCACTTGTCGATAAATACTTTAATCGGGTAAACTTCGCTTCCATTCAGGGATCCTGTCCCTCCTAGGAAACTGTTTCATCGACAAGAGAGCCTAATGACTGCCCCTAAACTTGCCTACCAAAACAAACTTCAACAAGCCGATTTCATTCTAGATGAAGCACAACAAGCGGCACTTGAAGCACTCGAAATACGCTATTGGCAGCTCAAAGAAGCAAAAGCTCAAGCACCCACAGGCACCAAATCAGAAGACTTGATGGCAAGTGAGGCTGAAGTCGATCAGGCAGAAACACAAAATACGCCAATTCAAGGCTTATATCTGTGGGGGGATGTGGGTCGAGGTAAAACCTTCTTGATGGATATTTTTTATCAAGGCTTACCCGAGCAAGGTAAGTTACGTTTGCATTTCCATCACTTTATGGCACAAGTTCATAAAGAAATGCGCGCGATTAGTGGCCAGTCGAATCCGTTACTTCAGGTTGCTGAGAAGCTGGCAAGACAATATCAGATAATTTGTTTTGATGAGTTTTTTGTTTCAGATATTGCTGACGCCATGATTCTTGGCCAGTTATTTAAAGGTTTGTTTGACCATGGCGTCACCTTAGTAGCAACGTCAAATATTCCTATCAATCGCCTGTATTGGGAAGGAGTACAACGACAACAGTTCGAACAAACGATCGACTTGCTAGAAAACCATTGTCAGCAAATAAACCTACGTGGCAGTGAAGATCACAGGTTACGCCATCTAGACCAAGCGCAGACCTATTTCGTCAAGGATGAGATCGACTTTTCAGCACTCTTTGCACAGCTCAATCAAAGCTCAGATTCCCTTGTTACCAAACAAGAAAGCATTAGTATCTGTAATAGAGATATTCCCACAATACAACATGCTAGCAAGCTAGTCTGGTTTGACTTTAATAGCCTGTGTAATAGCCCGAGATCACAGCTAGATTATATTGAAATCGCCGCTCAGTTTGACACTATAATGCTCTCTGGTGTGCCAGCCCTTGGCGGTGAAGTTAGCGAACAAATTAAAGCCAGAGGCACAGAAGATGGCAGTTTCGAGCCTAACCAGACCAGTGAAAGAAAGATTTCTTTTGCGCCAGAAGATGACTCTGCCCGCCGCTTTATCAGCCTAATTGATGAGCTTTATGACTGTCATAAAACCCTTTATTTAATGGCCGATGTTCCATTAGATGAGCTTTATCATGGTGGTGCTTTAAGCTTCGAGTTCCGTCGCGCCATTAGCCGTCTGGTCGAGATGCAAAGCAAGCAATACCTTTCTAATCAAACATAGATCAGACAGAGAAGCCTTACCCTTTTCCATGGAGCAGACAAGTTTGAGTCTGCTCTGTGACATAATTTAGCCATTAAACTGACACATTTTTGTCATCACCCACCGCTAGCCTAAAGATTCGTCTTTTTCGATAGTGCTAGGAGCATGACAGTGATTCAAGTTGAACAGATTTTAGAAACAAGAAATCCTTACTTGTTATCTAAGTCCCCTTTACTGAAAAGTTCAGCGGTCAGTATTTTGAAACAACTGCTCCATCAAGATGAAGTCAACGCCTTTCTCGATGAACACAAAGAGGCTTCGGGTTTTGAGTTTATCGATAAGGTACTAGAGCACTTTAATTTTGCTTATCAAGTTAGCCAATTAGATAGACCAAATATTCCAGCAACTGGCAGAGTACTTATCATAGCGAACCATCCTCTGGGTGCATTAGATGGCTTAGCCTTGGTTAAACTGATTAGCGAAATCAGACCTGATGTCAAAATCATTGCCAATGACTTATTAGCTGAATTTGATTCATTAAAACCTTTGGTTTTACCTGTGAATAACATGGAAGGCAAAGCGGGCCGCAAACAAATCCAAGAGATAATGCAGAGCCTACATAACGATGAAGCTGTCATTATGTTCCCCGCAGGAGAAGTGTCGCGTTTATCAGGTCGAGGTATTCATGACACCAAGTGGAATCAGAGCTATTTAAAGTTAGCACAAAAGACCAACAGCCCTATCTTACCGGTTCATATCAGCGGCCGTAACTCATTCTTGTTTTATACCAGTTCATTGCTTTATCGGCCTTTATCTACCATACAGCTGGCAAATGAAATGTTTAAACAGCAAGATCGCAGCATTAATTTCAAAATAGGCCAAGCAATCGAGATACAGCAGCTCGCTGGTATGCCTATCTCCAACAAAGAAAAGAACAAGCTGGTTAAGCGCCATTTATATCGTATCGCTAAAGGTAAAAAGCCTTTACTTCAAACTCAAAAAACCATCGCCCACCCTCAAAGCAGGCAGCAAATTAAGCAAGAGTTAAAGCAAGCAGAGCTACTGGGGAAAAGTAACGATGGTAAGCTTATTTACCTGTTTGATTACCACTCTCAGTCTGCCACCATGCAAGAAATTGGCAGACTCAGAGAGATATCTTTTCGCCAAGTTGGTGAAGGCACAGGCCAAGCCTACGACCTAGATAAGTATGATAAAATCTATCGTCATCTTGTTTTATGGGATGACGAAGAGTTGGAAATCGTCGGCGCTTATCGCATCGGCGAAACTGCGCGCTATTTAGAAGAAGGTTTAGAGTATGATATTTATAGCGCTGAGCTATTCAATTATGACAAAAAAATGGCCCCATATTTTGCCCAAGGCATAGAATTAGGTCGCAGCTTCGTACAGCCTAAATACTGGGGAAAACGCAGTTTAGATTACCTTTGGTATGGTATTGGTGCTTATTTAAATCGCCACCCCAATATACGTTATCTGTTTGGCCCTGTGAGCTTGAGTAACCATTACCCAGCTTTTGCTAAAGATCTAATCGTCAGCTTTTATCAGCGCCACTTTGCTGACAATGATAAGCTCGCGCACTCATTCACGCCCTACCACATCGGCAGTGAAAACAAGGCTGTCATAGAAGCTTTATTTAAAGGTGAATCTTACAAGGAAGATTTCACCACATTAAAAGAACAACTTAAGCACCTAAATGCCGTGGTACCTACTTTGTACAAGCAGTACAGTGAGATATGTGAAGAAGGTGGCGTCAGATTTCTAGATTTTGGTGTCGATGCTGAATTTGGTTATTGCATAGATGGGTTAGTATTAGTCGATATCAATATGATCAAAGCCAGTAAGAATCAGAGGTACAGAGGCGAAAAATAAACACCTACTGTGCCTTTAGGTCGGCCCGATATCTTGCTTCGGGCTGCTTTTTTGGGCCAACGCATCTTGCTCTGCTTTTTTAATCACACGCTTGTAGACCACATAAACAGCTAACTTAAGGAACCTGCGAATAAGTCCTCCCGCCTCAGCGTGTGGATAAAAGCCGCTAGATTTATGGCGAGGAGCGCAACTTAATAGTGATTCTATTGATAAGGTCCTCAACATAGAGATAGGGCTTTTAGACCACGCCCTTCGGGTCTTTCAGAAAAAGTAACACCCTGTGTTGTCACTTCTCGAAAGGTACTTACATTACTTCAAAGTAACGCCTTGTGTGATACGTTTTCTGAAAAGACTGAGAAGAGGTGACTTAATCGCAGGTTCCTTAATAACAATTAAAACAGCCACAACAATATAAGCAATCGTTTCAGGGTCCATGACCATCTCCTCTAAACAGATGCCTCAAACATAAAATATATTTATCTTTGAAACATTGACCTATAACAGACAAAGCTAATATAAACCTATCAGTTACTGAACCGGGTTAAAATAATACGCACTAAACTGACACGAATTACCGAATCATTACGTATCTTAAAGTTATTCGATATCAGCATACTTGTTATGATTAGAGCTTATTGGGAAGCTGAATTATTAATGTTTAAGCTGGTGAAAAAAATAACAATTAAAGAGAGACAAAATGAAAGCGGATTTACTTATTCAAGTCGTGCTCCCTGCAGCTCTATTTATCATAATGCTTGGTATGGGGCTGTCACTTAAACCTTTAGATTTCAAACTCGTCATAGCCAAACCTAAAGCAGCACTACTAGGGGTATTAGCCCAAATGCTGATGCTTCCCATACTGGCTTACCTCATTATTTTAAGCTTAAACATTGAAGGCCCTTTAGCTGTTGGCCTCATGATTCTCGCTTTATGTCCTGGTGGCACCACTTCAAATTTATACACTTATTTGGCCAAGGGAGATGTCGCCCTTTCTGTCACGCTCACCTCAGTGGTTAGCTTGATTGCACCTTTTAGCGTGCCTTTCATATTGCTTATTTTCATGGACTTACTATTAGGGGCTGGCGAGCAGGTAAATTTGCCCATAGTAAAAACCATCATTCAACTGCTTGTGATTACTGTCTTACCCATATGCTTAGGCATGTTGATTTTCCGCTTTAAACCCGGTTTTGCCATCGCAGCTGAAAAGTTTGTCAAAATATTTTCCGTCGCCTTTTTGCTATTAATTGTGGCGGGAATTGTCGCTAAAAACATTAACCACATGGGTAGTTACTTCGCACAAATGGGGCTTGCGACCTTGCTACTCAATATTGTTTGCATGCTTTTGGGCTTTACCTTGGCAAGATTGGCAAAGCTCAACTTGGCGCAGCAAAAGTCCATCGCCATAGAAGTTGGTTTTCAAAACGGCACCTTAGCCATAGTCATCGCTCTTACCTTGTTACAAAACACGGAAATGGCTATCGCTGCTACCTGCTACTCATTACTCATGTTTGTCACAGGTGCGGTTTTCACACTGATTTTAGGTAGATTTAATGGCGCTGAAACACCTGAATTAGTCAATAAATAATATTTATCATTGGCTAGTCCCAACGGCTAGCCAATGATTTTTTGTTAAAGTCTTTGCCTTATTTGTGGGCAATAAAACTAAAGCTCTGCCTTTTTGCCCCAGTTTTTTCCATTTCTTTTACCTAAGAAAAAAGTGCAAGCCTACTTTTCTATTAGCAATTCCCCGCTATCATAATATTGTCCCTTATCTGTCACATAGGCTAGATAACATAAGTAAGGATTGCCTTTATCTGGCGCGAGAATTGCAGTAAAGAATCAAGGTATTTCTTGTTTTGTCACGACATGGAGTTAAGCATGATTGAAAAAAAATATTTAAAAAGTAAGCCTGTTTGCAAAGTAAAATTCGCCCTAAGTAAAGAGCAAGTAGCTGATGCAAAAAGCATAATGCTAGTGGGTGAGTTTAATAATTGGGATGTGGCTGCCACTCCGATGCGCAAACAAAAGTCAGGCGTCTTTGCCTCTACTTTAGATTTGGCTATTGATCAGACCTACCAATTTCGTTATCTGATAGACGGTAATATTTGGATTAATGATGACAAGGCAGATGACTATGTCGCCAGCCAAGTCAGCCATGAATCCAACTGCGTTGTTCATGTCTAACGCATAAATTGGCTTAACTACACATTAAGGAACCTGCGAATAAGTCCTCCCGCCTCAGCGTGTGGATAAAAGTGCATAGATTTATGGCGAGGGGCGTAACTTAATAGTTATTCTATTGATAAGGCCCTTAACTTAAAGATAGGGCTTTTAGGCCACGCCCTTCGGGTCTTTCAGAAAAAGCGCCACCCTGTGTTGTCCCTTTTCGAAAGGTGCCTACATTACGTCAAAGTGACGCCTTGCTTGACGTTTTTTCTGAAAAGACTGAGAAGAGGTGACTTGTTCGCAGGTTCCTTAAGCCAAGCAAGTTTGCCTCTTAGTCGCCTAAGAATACATATTTAGAGACCACCTTTTAACCAATTAAGAGGTGGTTTTTTTTTGCCCTTAAAAGGTTAATCTGAATGACAAATTTACGACCTAAGCTTAGCTATTAACACCAAGATTTAAACTGGATTTTCATGCGGGACTTACCTAACGCAAAAAACCGTGTACAATGTTTTTATTAAATGAGCGTTTAATAAAAGACTTTTATCTTAATAATAGTCCAAACTAAAGCGTATCAACCTTATTTTTGTCGACTCGCAAAACTTCGTCAGGAGATTTTTATGACAACTCAACAACAGTATATTCACGGACAGTATCAAGCCTCTACCAGTGGCGAAACTTTCGATACGATTAATCCTGCCACTGGCGAAGTTATTGCTAGTGTCGAACTTGCTTTAGCTGCTGAGCTTGAGGCCGCCGTTGAATCAGCAAAAGCGGGCCAAAAAGTTTGGGCGGCGATGAGTGCTGTAGAACGTGGTCGTATTCTAAAACGTGCTGCTGAGCTGTTACGTGAAAATAACGAAGAGTTGGCTAAGCTAGAAGTGCTAGACACAGGTAAGCCAATGCAAGAAGCAAACTGTGTTGATATTCTAAGTGGCGCAGATGTGATCGAATATTACGCTGGTCTTTGCGACAAGATCCAAGGTGAATACCAAGACCTTGGCGATGGTAACTTTTACTACACTCGCCGTGAAGCATTAGGTGTGTGTGCCGGTATTGGCGCTTGGAACTACCCAATTCAAATAGCTTGCTGGAAATCAGGTCCTGCTCTTGCGGCGGGTAATGCGATGATTTTCAAACCTTCTGAAGAAACGCCTTTAACAGCCCTTAAGCTCGCAGAAATCTATACTCAAGCTGGTTTGCCAGATGGCGTATTTAACGTACTTCAAGGGGATGCGAGAACAGGTCAACTTATTACCGCTCACCCTGGCATTGCCAAAGTGTCTTTCACAGGTGAATGTGGCACAGGTAAAAAAGTGATGACTTCTGCGGCACAAACACTTAAGCAAGTGACCATGGAACTCGGTGGCAAATCACCTATGATTATCTTCCCAGACACTGCGGTAGATGTGGCCGTTTCTGGTGCTATGCTGGCGAACTTCTACACCCAAGGTGAAGTTTGTACTAATGGTACTCGTGTCTTTGTTCACGAAGATATGATGGAAGCGTTCAAAGCTGAGCTGAAAGAACGCACAGAAAAAATGATCGTTGGCGATCCACAAGACTTAGACACTCAAGTGGGCGCTTTGATTTCAAAAGATCACATGCATAAGGTGCTAGGCTTTATTGATGCAGCTAAAGATGCGGGTGCAACCTTGCTTTGCGGTGGCCATCAAGTGACTGAAAACGGCTTAGAGAAAGGTGCTTTTGTTGCGCCGACTGTATTTGTTGATTGCACAGATGATATGCCACAAGTTAAAGATGAGATCTTTGGCCCTGTTATGTCTGTTTTATCCTTTAAAGATGAAGACGAAGTCATCGCTCGCGCAAACGATACTAAGTTTGGTTTGGCTGCTGGTGTCTTTACTAAAGACTTTAGCCGTGCTCACCGTGTTATTGCGCAACTAGAAGCGGGGATTTGCTGGATCAATAACTGGGGTGCGTCACCTGCTGAAATGCCTGTAGGTGGTTATAAAGAATCAGGGATTGGCCGTGAAAATGGTGTAGAAACATTGCATCATTACACTCAAGTTAAGAGTGTGTATGTCACTTTAGAAGACATAGAGTCTCCGTACTAAGAAATAAACAGATTCATTCTCTTTTCGAGTCCCAAAAGAATTAGTATGCACTCATCTAGCAGGATGAATGCAAGTAGGTTAAAGCATGGCAAACGAAACATTTGATTACATCATAGTCGGTGCAGGCTCAGCAGGTTGCGTCTTAGCAGACAGGCTAACGGCATCGGGCGAGCATAAGGTACTACTGCTAGAAGCGGGCGGTTCTGATAAAAGCATTTTTATCCAAATGCCGACTGCACTTTCTTATCCTATGAACACAGAAAAATATGCATGGCAGTTCCATACAGATAAGGAACCTTATGTTGATAACCGTGAAATGCATTGCCCTCGTGGCAAGGTGCTAGGCGGCGGTTCATCGATTAATGGCATGGTGTATGTGCGTGGTCATGCGTGTGACTTTGATGAATGGCAAGAACATGGTGCCCAAGGTTGGGATTACCAGAGCTGCCTACCTTACTTTAAGCGTGCTGAAACTTGGGTAAAAGGGGCTGATACTTATCGTGGTGGCAATGGCCCTGTTGGCACCAATAATGGTAACAACATGAGCATGAACCCTCTCTACCAAGCTTTTATCAATGCTGGGGTTGATGCGGGTTATGGCAGTACCGATGATTACAATGGCTACCGTCAAGAAGGCTTCGGCCCTATGCATATGACAGTAAAAGATGGTGTGCGTGCATCCACTTCTAATGCTTATTTAAGAACGGCCATGAAGCGTAGTAACCTGACATTACGTACAGGTGTGCTAACTCATAAAGTGATCTTTGATGGGGATACAGCAACAGGTATTCAGTTCGAAAAGAATGGCAAAGTCGAAGTAGCGAACGCAAGTAAAGAAGTCATCTTAAGCGCTGGCTCTATTGGCTCACCACAACTATTGCAACTGTCTGGTATTGGTCCAAAAGATGTTTTAGAAAAAGCCGGTGTACCGCTTTTCAAAGAACTACCTGGTGTGGGTGAAAACCTGCAAGACCACCTTGAAGTTTACTTCCAGTATGAGTGTAAGCAGCCTGTTTCTCTTAACTCTAAGTTAGGTTTAATCAGCAAAGGCATGATAGGTACTCGCTGGATTCTATTTAAAGATGGTTTGGGTTCTACCAACCACTTTGAATCTTGCGCTTTTATCCGTTCTCGTGCGGGTCTTAAATGGCCAAATATTCAATATCACTTCTTACCTGCTGCTATGCGTTACGATGGTCAAGCTGCGTTTGATGGCCATGGTTTCCAAGTACATGTGGGGCCAAACAAGCCAGAGAGTCGCGGTAAGGTTTGGATTGAAAATGCCGACCCTAAAGCCAAACCTCGCATTGTGTTTAACTATTTAAGCACAGAGCAAGACAGACAAGACTGGCGCGATACTATCCGTCTTAGCCGTGAAATCCTTCAGCAGGATTCTCTAACCGAGTTTCGTGGTGAAGAAATTCAACCAGGCATGGCAGTTGAGTCTGATGAGCAAATTGATGCCTGGGTTAGACAGAATGTCGAAAGTGCTTATCACCCATCTTGTACATGTAAAATGGGGGCTGACTCAGACCCTATGGCAGTGCTCAATGCCAATTGTGAAGTACGCGGAGTTAACTCACTAAGAGTGGTAGATTCTTCAATCTTCCCGACAATCACGAACGGTAACCTTAACGGCCCTTCTATCATGGTGGCTGAAAAAGCCGCTGACATGATTCTCGACAAAGCACCACTACCAAGTGAAGATGTGCCTGTCTGGATTCATGATGATTGGCAGAATAGCCAAAGGTAAACCTCTAGTTTGTGTAAAGAAGGCTGATTTATCGGCCTTTTTTTATGCTTGGAATTAACTCGCAAACTTGGATAATGACAGGGCTTCTCTAATTGAATTCTCCATGGCATTGCACAATTCTGATTGCTTAGTATGTCGTAACAAAGCAATAGCAGAAGAAGGCAAAGGTGGAAAACCATCTACCTCTGTTAAGATTCTCATATTAGGCTCAACAGAGTTAACCGATAACATAGCAACCGCAATGCCGGCGTTTACCGCTGTTTTGATTCCGGCAATACTCTCACTTGAAAAGGTGACCTTGTAAGGACGATTTATATCTTCAAGGGCATCGATCGCCGCCTCTCGCCACCAGCATTCTCTATCATAAACGGCCAGAGGCACAGCTTGGCCATCAACTAGCTGCAACGACTCATGGGCGACCCAAACACTGTCTTCTTGCCAAAGCATGTCATCCTGCCCTTCTTCAGGAGAGGCCAGATACAAAGCGAGATCAAGCTCACCCGCTTGAATTGCTTGGGGGAATTGAGAGCTCAAACTACATCTCACACTTACCTCAACATCTGGGTTGTGCGCTAAAAAGTTACGTAAACTGGATTCTAAGATAGCAAGACCACAATCATCGGGAACACCCAAAGCTATTCTGCCAGACAGTTTATTACTAAAGAGGCCTGCGATTCGATTAACCTCTGCAATCAACTTACGAGCTTCAGGTAAAAGCCGATGACCTTCCTCCGTAAGCAACATGCCTCTTGGCTGTCGGTAAAACAGCTGGGTTGAAAATGACTCCTCCAGTTTTTTCACCTGAACACTGATCGCTGATTGGGTGCGATTTAGGTAATTTGCAGCCTGCGTCAGATTGCCAGTTTCGGCAATGGCAACAAAAGTTCTAAGTAGATCACTGTCTAACTGTGAGCGTTCGATATTTTTCATGTCAGCCATAATAATCATTCATTTTAAATATGATAATAACCTAGATAAGCTAATTATCAATCTCACTATTTAGGAAGTTACTTAAAATGATAAGCCGCATCAGCCACACCATGAGGCGAATAGATTTAAAGCCAGTTGCTGTGATCACCCTTTTCGCCATTGCCCTAATCCTGTCGCCGAACACCGTTTTTGGCGCCCTCCAATTTGCCGCCAATAATTTCATTAGTATCCTTCCTATGATGCTTGCAGGTCTATTACTCAGTGCCAGCATGACTGCCAGTAACGCCATAAGACTTCTAGTCAAAGGATTTGAAGGGAAAATGACAAGTATGATCATACTGTCTTCTGTGATTGGCGCACTCACTCCTGTTTGTGGCGCCACAGTCTTGCCCCTTATCGCAGGCCTATTAATAGCGGGAGTACCCCTGGCTCCTATCATGGCATTTTGGCTGTCATCCCCAATTACAGATCCAGCCATGCTCTCACTAACTGGCGCAACGCTAGGTTGGTCCTTTGCCATAGCAAAAACCTTAGGTGCCGCCCTTGCTGGTCTCTTTGGGGGCTTTATCACCCTAAAACTTTGCCAATTAGGTTTTATGTCTGATCCGATGAAGCAAACCCACTTGAATTCAACGAATAAGAAACAATGTAATGCTTCAGGTTGTCACAGTGACAGCCCTGTTTTATGGCGATTTTGGCAAGAGCCCAGCAGAGTAAAAGTCTTTTTTAATACCTTGATGACAACAGGCAAGTTAATGCTCATCTGGCTTTCGCTGGCTTTCATCGCCGAATATTATATTAATCAATTTGTGCCATTAGATTGGCTACCAAGCTTATTTGGTGCTGATAATGTTTGGGCTGTGCCGTTAGCGGCCTTAATCGGTGCTCCTATTTATCTAGATGGTTATGCCGCATTGCCTTTGATTCGCAGTTTAATGGATGCCGGAATGCGACCTGATGCCGCCTTAACTTTTTTAGTGGCAGGCGGTATCACCAGCGCCTGGGCTGCAATTCCCGTGTTTGCTTTAGTTAAAAAAGAAGTGTTTTTTCTTTACCTTGTTTTGGCGATAAGCGCATCAATCTTAGTGGGCTTAACCCTTGGTCACTTTTTATAAAGCTAGCGATTAAAGTTAAATGAAGTCCTGCAAGCTAAGCAAACATGTATCGCCCTTGCGCCAACGAGCGCCTCTCTTTTTAAACTAGGTACTAGCTATAGTGCCTAGCTTCATCATATGATGTGAGGTAATAATAAAATTAAAAATAATAACAAAAACACATTTAACCTATTCAAAAGGAAGCGCTATGTCTGACGTTAAATTAATCGATGATCGTGATATTGAATTTTTACTCTACGAATTTCTGGATACCCAAGCATTACTGGAACGACCTAGGTATCAAGAGCACTCACGAGAAATCTTTAACACCACATTAGACACAGCAAAAACCATAGCGCAAAAATACTTTGCTAATCACAACAGCAAAGGCGATGAGAACGAACCTAGCTTTGATGGAGAGAAAGTCCACCTGATTCCTGAGACGCAAGCGGCTTGGGATGCTTATGCTGAGGCAGGCTTTTTAGGTGCCGCTTATGACTTTGAAGAAGGCGGCTCGCAAATGCCAGAGATTATTCTGCGCGCGGCCATGGGCTATATTACGGCTGCCAATCCTTCTACTACCGTGTATCCTTTTTTAACCCTTGGTGCTGCTAACCTAGTGCGTAGTTTTGCTAGTGACGAGCACAAAGCAACCTACTTACCGCCTATGATGGATGGCCGCTTTGCAGGCACTATGGCACTGACAGAGCCTGGCCAAGGCTCAGCTCTTGCGGACATTACCACCAGCGCTAAACCACAAGCGGATGGCACTTATCGCATCTTTGGTCAGAAGATGTTTATTACTGGGGGCGATCAATCTCTCACCGATAACATCATACATATGGTTCTTGCCCGAGTTGAAGGTGCGCCAGCGGGCACAAAAGGCATTTCCATGTTTATCTGCCCTAAAGTACTCATCAATGAAGATGGAAGTCTGGGTGAGCGTAACGATGTGGCTCTAGCAGGCTTACTGCATAAAATGGGCTACAAAAATGCCACTTCTACCGTGCTTAATTTTGGTGAAAAAGACGGTGCTGTCGGCTATCTAGTGGGCGAAGAAAATAAAGGCCTGAGTTATATGTTCCAGCTGATGAACGAAGCTCGCATCAGTGTGGGTTCAGGCGCGAGTTTATTAGGCTATCAAGGTTATAACTACTCTCTAGAATATGCTCGTAACCGACCACAAGGTCGTCCACCAACAGACAGAGACCCTACCAGCAAGCAAGTAAATATTGTCGAGCATGCGGATGTACGTCGTATGCTACTGGCACAAAAAGCCTACTCAGAAGGCTCTCTCGCATTATGCTTATACGCTTCCTCTTTGTTTGAAGATAGCCAAACAGGGGCAACAGAAGAAGACAGAAAAGCCGCCTTTACCCTATTGGACCTCATCACACCTATCGTAAAAAGCTTCCCATCTAAATACGGTTTAAAAGCCAATGAACTAGCGATACAAATTTTAGGTGGCTCAGGCTATATCCGTGAATACCCAGTTGAGCAGTACTATCGTGACAACCGCCTAAATGCTATCCACGAAGGCACAGATGGTATCCATGGGTTAGACCTATTGGCTCGTAAAGTGCCCATGAAAGACATGGCGGGCTATCAAGCCATGTCAAAAGAAATGAAGAAGATACTCAAAACCATTAAGCAAGATGTGAACCTGCAAGAAGGTCGTATTCGCGAGTTTGCAGACGCACTAAAAGCCGCACTGAAAACCTTAGACAATACCACCATGATGTTGATGATGACCCTAGGCAAAGGCAAAATCGATCTAGGCCTTGCCAACGCCAACCTCTATTTAGACATGTTTGGTCGAGTACTAGTGAGCTGGGTATGGCTTAAACAAGCGGTACTCGCACAGCAAGCCCTTGACCTCAAACCGCACGAAGCAGATGAGCATTTCTATCAAGGTAAACTACAAGCAGCACAATACTATATTCGTTGGGAGTTACCTGAAATAGAACATCAAGCCAAACTCCTACAAGCCAATGATGATACTTGCTTAGCCATGCAGGACGATTGGTTTTAAACTTATTTTAATGAGTTATAACACGAGAAAAGCCGAACCAGATAAAGGTTCGGCTTTTTAATAGATACCCAAGATTCTTATATAGGTAAGTACCTAATAGACCCGATATTTACTTCTTCAGTGCTCACCTTAAGTCCAATAGTAATAAAACGTATTTTGAAGATTTATTCAGAATTTACCGTTAACTAAAAAGCCTATTAAACTCCTTATCTTTGAGTAAACTCAAAAATGCGAGATCATGGTTAAATAACGATTCAACTTGTCTGGGTGCCGGTGTCTTATTGTAATCCTATCAAGTTTAAAAAAGGGTAAAAATCAAAAGTGGTTAATAAGACAAAAGCACTTAATTATTATAAATAAAAAGTAGTGTGAGTAACTATTTCCTTATCGACACAAGAGCGTCCATATATTTATTGATTACTCATCGTTAAGTGGACAAAGATTGACTGAAGCCTTCTCTGACGCAGTTATACGAACCTCAAAATAGCCCCAGACTCTTTCTTAAAGGATCTATGTAAAAACCTCTGATATCAAATATTATTCAGGTCAACAGTTAAACCAGAGCCTTGCATTTCTTTTGCTAAGTCAAACTGCCAGCTGCTTGAATATGGCACATATACAACACCACCGATATCACCTTGAATCTCTATATTACCCTTGACGACAGCTGCAACTTTGTTCCGTCCAAGTTTTCCATTGAAGTAACCATGCTCAAACACAACATTTTGTCTTGCACGTTGATTTAAATAGTTATCTCCAATTTTACGCCCTTCGTCACAAGCGGTGTAAAGTATAACTGCGTATTTCACATCACTGTGCTCTTCAAGTTTTTCAATGATTGTACGACCACCGCTATGTTGATTCTTTAGAATTATAGGGGCAAGATTTAGCTTACGGCATAAGTTCTCAGTTTCACTCAGTAAGTGCTCATCGTGGCCATGAACAATAAAAACCTTATCCTTCATTGGGTATTGAGACGCATAGTTACTTTGAGCTGCCTGTATTTGATTCACTTGTGGTGAGATAAAGGTTGGCTTGGGTTGATCGGAAGACTGCTCTCTTGTTGGCCAAGTGTTATTTGATAGCTCAGACTGATAACTTGGTTGTGAAGATTGAGGTGCATATGGATTTTTGAATACATTACTATTAACCACTTGCGCTTGGTCTTTAGATATAACAAGTTCATTTGCAATATCTAAACAACGTTGACGTAAAGCGTCATTATGATTAGGGAGAGAGTACGATCGAGAATCACGTTCAATATCGTATTCTTCAATCATTGCTAACAACACTTTTCCGATTAGACTATCACTATGCTGATTAAAAAATGAACGGAACCTTTTAGCTTTCGAATCACCTATATCAGAGTATTTGTCGTCATAGATATCAATATCAAATTGCTCAAAAAACTCTGCAAAAGTACGATTAACGTAATGCAACACGTAGCCAGTACTCATATCGAAGTACTGCTCAATAAATTTTTGTTTCTTCTTGTCCAATGCCATTTTCAACCTCATAAATCACCCTATCTTATGTATGGTCAAATAACTGATCTTTCAAGAGCTTAAGATAAAAGTAGTTAGCTTGAAACTTAAAGGATTCTAGGTCTAAACCAAACCTGATAATTACGTATCGTTGCTTAGCTACGAATTAATTGGTGGTATTCGATCAATTTATTATTGGAAAAAGTCCGATGATGAAATTTGGATGCTAACCCTTTATAGTAAATCTGAAAAAGCCACCATATCAGGACATGTTTTAAAACAAATAGCAGAGGCAATTAGCAATGAATAACCGAGACATTGGTTTAGAAATCCTTGAAGGCCTAGAAGAAATTAAGTCCTTTAAAAAAGGTAAGACTCAGTTAAAAACATCTGAGCTATCTATGCCCTCACAACCTAAAGAAATACGCTCTAAATTAAACCTAACTCAATCTGCTTTCGCTGGTTTATTAGGCGTGAGTATGCGTACATTACAAGATTGGGAGCAAGGACGACGCTCACCTCAAGGCCCTGCCATCGCCCTATTACGCATTGCAGAACAGCACCCTGAAGTATTTTCAGACCTTCATTAATTACTTGTCTTTCTCTTTTCCGGCTTCGCCAGCCAGATTGGCGTTCACGTTATTCAGATCTGAACCTAAAGATATCGCATCGTCTTTATGTTCAATCCCTGACTGGGAAACTTCGGAAGCAGCTAGCGTAATCGGCTTTTGCTCTGGCATGTCATCTGTCACTAATACTGACATAAGCACCTTGTCATAAAAGCCTCCATGTCTAAAACCTGCTTGGCGTTGAATGCCTTCGTGATGATAGCCTGCGTTTTCATAAGCTCTGATGGCTGCCTTGTTATCCACAAAAGCAGTGAGCTCTACCCTGTGTAAACCCAGATCACGAAAAGCATAACGGGTTACCAATTGAGTCACATTGGTTGCAACGCCTTTGCCCCAATAATGTTTGTCGCCAATGAGGATAAAGTGTTCGGCACTGCGGTTTATTTGGCTCATAGACACTAAGCCTGTGTAACCCACCAACTTGCCTGTTTTAATACAGCAGATACCGAACAAGACCATTTTAGGATCTTGATTAACCTTGCTGAGCCAAACACCAATATCACTTTGAGATTGAGGATAGGCATAAGAAGAGGTACTGAACTGGGTAATTTCCCTGTCCTGTGACCAGAGATAAAATACTTCTGCATCTTCAGCTTCAAGTGATCTAAGTGTGACCGCTTGGCCTTTCATAAACATACTCTTCTCCTTGTGCTAACTAGATTTTCTCTAAATATCTTCTCTCTAAATTAGCTCGAAGCCAAGGTGAAGTCACGTTCCTCTCGAACTTTACGCCAATAAAAAAGCCTTATTGGGCATGATTACACCCAATAAGGCTTTTCTTACTTAACTATATTGTTTCGCTTATTTTAATAAGAACTGAGCAAAACCATCATCGAGGTCTTTATCAAATTCAACATTGTCTGACGCAACCGCTTTACCTTTAGGAGAAGTTTTAAACACGACTTTTGCATTGGCTAGCGTGTCTGCAAAGTGCCAGTTGCCATCTGCTTTAGGTGAAATCCTTGTTTGCGATAATAGGTAGTTAGCCACCACATCACGGTTCTTATCTGGCGCATCAATCACGATTGTTGAACCATCTAGATTAGGGAAATGACCGCCACCACCAGCACGATAATTATTAGTCGCAACCAAGAAGTCTTGGCTAAGGTCAATCGCCTTACCTTGGAAGGTAACATTCGTGATTCTGTGATTATCCGCGCTCACCATAGCACCTTTACTTTCATAACGAGCTGGCTGAGTCACATCGATTTGGTAATTAATACCGTCGATAACGTCAAAGTTATAAGTTGGGAAACCTGTGTTTATCAATTGCTGAGTAGTACTCGAATCACTCGCGTCAATCTGATTAAACTGACCCGCAGAGAACTCAAGCCACTCAACGATTTGAGCACCGTTTAACTTAACCACTTTAAGATCATTCGGGTAAATATAAAGGTCGCTGACATTTTTAAGGGCAATATCTCCTTTTTTCACATCCGTATAATAGTCAGCCCCACCTCGGCCACCCGCTTTAAATGGCGCACCAGCCGATAGGATAGGCAGGCCATCAAACGACGTGCCCTGAACAATATTTTTTACGTACCAAGTTTGCGCTTGGTTTACGACTTGAATAGAAGGATCATCCTGTACTAACGCAAAGAAACTATTGATATCTGATGTGGTTTCACCCACTTTTTTACGCATATAAGCCAAGGTGCCTTGGTGATCTTCTTCTACCACATTGTTAATGTCAGCTGCGGCTTCAACTAAAGAAATACTCTTACGCCCTTCACGCTTTGCAATTGCACGTACTGAACCAGTACCGTCAACCACTTCCCATTTGCCGTTTTCTTTTTCGAGAGTCAAATCAACCACACCTAGGTGACTTCCCCAGAAACCAGGCATAGTGGCAGCAACACCAAAGACGGTACCTTTTTCTGAATCAACACCTTCGTAAGCATCAAGGGCTTTATCACCAGGGAAAACACGGTGAGAGTGGCCAAACATGATGGCATCGATACCTTCAACCTTAGCTAGGTAATAAGTCGCGTGCTCATCCATGCCTTCACGAGGTGTGTCATACATACCAGAGTGAGGGATAGCGACGACGACATCTGCGCCCTTGGCTTTCATTTCTGGTACAAACTTTCTCGCTGTTTCCACGATATCTTTAGAAATCACCTTACCTGTCAGATTCGCTTTATCCCAAGTCATAATCTGTGGCGGTGTAAATCCGATATAACCTATCTTGATGGTTTGCTTATTGCCTTCAGAGTCGACTACTTCCTTATCTTTAATAATGTAAGGTTGGAAGTAGTTTTGATCGTTGCTAGCGTCATCATCACCATCATCAAAATAAACGTTTGCCACTACATAAGGGAAGTTAGCGCCATTCAAAGACTTCATCAAAAAGTCCAAACCATAATTAAATTCATGGTTACCAATATTAGCGGCGTCATAATCTAGTAGATTCATGGCTTTGAATGCAGGGTGGGTTTCACCAAATTTAAGCACCTTACCCTTAGCCACATAATCACCTAGCGGCGTACCTTGTAGTAGATCTCCATTATCCACCAAAACAGAGTTAGTCACTTCTGCACGTGCTTGGCGAATCAGGGTTGCCACTTTAGACAAGCCTACTGAGTTGCTTTGGCTATCTTTGTAATAATCATAATCTTGGATATGCATGTGAATATCCGTGGTTTCCATAACTCTTAACTCTACTGTTTGAGCTAAAGCACTCTGACTTAGCAATAGAGAGCCAGCAACCGCTGGACCCATTAAAAATGGTAAAGATTGACGCAACAAAGACATATGTGAGCTCCGATTAAATCGTGTTTATTATTATGTTAGCGATAGATTAATTCACGATTGATTCATTTTTATTAATTCTGACTAAAGAGACAGACTAACAGTAGAATTATCTAATGTGAACTCTTGTCATTACAAAAATCTGACAGAAGCATGAATTTTTTATGCTCACACTCAAATCGACTAAATAGGCATGACACTGAGGTTTTCACGCTTAATCAAACTAACAAGTTGCTTCAAACCAGATTGGAAAACAGCGTCATCGGCAATGGCCATCAAGGATATTCGAATACTATGGTTTGGCTGATTTTGAGCTTCAAAGAAGTGGCCGCTACTGACTAATACGCCATGCTCTTTAGCCGTTTGCACTAAGCTATTCACCTGCCAGCTTGGAGGCAAAGTCAGCCAAATATGGTAGCTTGATGCTTGGCATTGAAAAGTTAGGTCAGGTAGGGCTTGGCTTAGCATTTGTTTCGCAATTTCCTGCCTTTGTTCGGCGATCATCTTTTGCTCAGCAGCCATTTCAAAGGCCATGCCTGAATCAATTAACCTTTGTGCGCACTCGAACATAAAAGCAGAAGCATGCCAAACCATAGTACGGATATACTCACTCACATGAGACACCTGACTTTGCGGCGCTTTAATAAAGCCACACCTTAACCCTGGGCTAATCGCTTTTGACAAACTACTGATATAAAAGCTTTTTTCCGGTACCAAGTTAGTAATTGCCGGCACGGTTTCTTGGTTCAAAAAAGCATAGATATCATCTTCTAATAACCAGACGGGATGTTGCTGAATCACTTGTGCGATCGCCTGTCTTCGCGTCTTAGGCATGGTGACTGTGGTGGGATTTTGGTGAGAAGGTACAACAACAACGAGGCTAGGCTTAAATTGCTGACATACTTCATCTAACGCCTCAGCTTGCATTCCATGCTCATCCATAAAAACAGCAACGGGTTTACGACCCAAGCTTTTTATTATGGCAATCACACCTGGGTAAGTTTGCGCTTCTAGGGCGATATAATCCCCTTCCTTGCTATAGCATTCGATCAAGCTAGATAAGGCATGTTGCGCGCCATTACAGAGTAATATTTGTTCAGCACGACTTACCTCTAAACCATAGGCTTCACACCATAAACGACCCGCTTCTTTATGGACCATAGCGCCGGTATCTTCACGATAAGAAAAGAGTTGAGCGCTCATCTGCTGGGTAAAAATCTGGCTAAAAGTCGTTTGCAATTGGCTTAATTGTTCTTTAAAGCAGGGCTGTAAAATAGAGAAGTTTTTATCTTTTTCTTCTCGTTCTGATTGAATCACTTGCTTCAATTGAGGAAGTTTTTTGACGTAACTTCCTCGTCCGACAAAGGATTCCACCAACCCCATTTCTGTTAACAAACTATACGCTTTTGCCACGGTCACTGCTGTGGTTGAAAAGCTATCTGCCAATGACCTATGAGTCGGTAGTTTGCTTCCTTCTGGATATTGACCTATCTCAATTCTTGACTCTATTTTTCTAGCGATTTCGACATACTTTGCGGCTGTCACGGAATCTAAGCCCTCACACCTGGCAATTTCAATAAGAATTAGCGTATTTTGCTTGCACTATATGCAATTAAAACCTTTTCAAAATGCTATCTAAATACAAATGACATAAAAAATCTATGGCAATATAACAATTGACATAGGTTAATTTGAAAATTAATCTTTAAACATCATCTAGCCAGTCACTTTTAGTATAAGGAACTCACATGAAGACAATTAAAACTGCATTTATCGGCTTAGGCGTTATGGGCTACCCAATGGCAGGCCACCTTAGCAAACACGACTACCCTGTTACTGTCTTCAACCGTAGCCAAGGCAAAGCGGAAAAGTGGGCTACCGAATTTACAGGCGCATTTGCTAGCACACCAAAGGAAGCCGCTGCAGGGGCTGATATGGTCTTTGTCTGTGTGGGTAATGATAATGATGTTCGCAGTGTTATTTATGGTGAAGATGGGGTACTAGCAGGTCTTAAAGCAGGCAGTATATTAATCGATCACACCACCACATCTGCAGATCTTGCGATTGAATTACAACAAGCCTGTGAAAAGCAAAACGTTAGCTTTATTGATGCACCGGTTTCTGGTGGGCAAGCAGGGGCTGAAAATGGGGCTTTAACCATTATGTGTGGCGGCGCTCAAGCAAGCTTTGATCAAGCCTTACCTGTTATGAATAGCTTTGCCAAGCAAGCTCAGCTATTAGGCCCGAACGGCCAAGGCCAACGCTGCAAAATGGTAAACCAAATTTGTATCACTGGGGTGCTACAAGGTTTGAGTGAAGCCTTAATGCTGGCACAAAAAGCCGATCTTGATATTGCCCAAGTAGTTGATACCTTAAAACATGGTGCAGCGGGCTCTTGGCAAATGGCTAACCGCCTAGAAACCATGGCGAAAGATGAGTTTGATTTTGGCTTTGCCATTGATTGGATGCGAAAAGATTTAGCCATATGCCTTGAAGAAGCAGAGCGTCATAACATCACGCTACCTTTAACTGAAAAAGTAGACGCTAGCTATAAGAGCCTACAAGACCAAGGCTTGAATCGTATGGATACATCGGTATTAGTTAAAGCGGTAAAAACTGAAAATAGCTAATCAGATACTGCCAGCTAACGTCTAAACCAACGCCAGAAAAAGAGAACATTCAAAAGGGCTTGTGCCACATAAGTTAAGGCACAAGCCGTCAGAATCCGCTTAATTTTAGGGTAGTCTTTTGGCTCTAAGTAACGTCCTTCCAACAAGATAGGCAAGGCCTTATTAAAACTGGCATCCCACTCTTCTGGTAACATTGCAAAATATACAAATACTAAGCAAAAACCACTAATAAAGACCACCATGGCATGTAACGGCACGGCATAAGGAATATGGATAACCACAGAGATAACTGGCCATAACATCAAGAGAAATAGCGCTAAGCTTCTGACAAACTTAGCTAAAGGAGCATAACGTTTACTCAGTAAAGTAACCTTATCATTATTATGATAAGCCAGAGCATGTCCGACTTCATGTGCCGCTACTGCAACCGCTGTTAAAGATTTTGCTTGATAGGATTGCGGCCCTAAACGAACCGCTTTCGAATTAGGATCATAATGGTGCTTGTTCTTCTCTAAGGATTCTACCTTCACATTGTTAGCGCCATATTTGTCTAACAAGTGACGTGCAAGTTCGTCTCCTGTTCCCGCTAAATCAGGCCTCACATTACTATGTCGCTTTAATACATATCTCACCCACAAGGAAGGTGCGATAACCAACACCAATAGGACTATTATTAACAGTGGCACACAATCTCTCCGAGGTTTCTTCTATCATAGTTTATCTTGTTGTGCTTGGCTCAGCCTAAACCCGAGCCAAGAAAAAATTTAACAAGCTAACCTGTAAGATAAGTATAAAAAATCAGTTAACCTCTTCATACCTTACTTAACAAAGGCTAAACAAAATTCACTTTTATTAATCCTTTCCTGTCTTACACTTATATTAACTGCTTTATATTTATTTTAGGTGAATATGTGAATAACCCATTAATTCAGCCCATTCTTAGTATTCTCGAAGCCAGCAGCCAAGGCATTAGTGAGTTTGAATTATTACGTCTATTAGAACGAGAGACACCGATATTTGATGAATTAGGTGATGACCCAGATTTAAAGCTTTTCCGTAAGCACTTTTTAATTATGAATGCGCTTTATCAACTGCAAAGGAAACTTTGGCAGGAGGATGAAGTACGGCTCTATATCTCTCCATTACAAATTCACCTAGAGGCCGTCGCTCAAATTGAAATCAGCCAATCTAGTGAAATTGAAGATGGGGCTGAAGCCAAGTTAGCAGCTTATTACCTAGATTGGGATGAGTATGACAATACAGATGCTGAAGATGTGGCTGCCTTACTAAAAGGTTTTTATAACAAGCTGTTTAATCATGAAGATACAGAACAAGCTCTCGAAACCCTTGGCATTAAGAAAAACTCAACAAAATCAGAGATTAAGCAGGCTTATCGATTACTAGTAAAAAAAGCACACCCTGACAGAGGTGGTGATGCGAAAAAATTTATTAAACTACGAAAAGCTTATGAACACCTTATAAGTCAATCATATGCGTAAAAATCAGCTGCATTCTTACGAGTATTTCACGGCTTCTCCTACTTTAGTCCCTGTTGCATAAAAGATTATTAACTACACTTGAAATATGGTCCTTACAATTCTTTGACCAAGCTTAAGGGACAGCTAGCCCTTGATGAGGGCAGGCTTTAAATAAAGTTACCATTGGATGGTGTTAAATGTATAAGCTTCTCTTTCTACTCTTATTCGTTTTTTATGGACAAATAAAGGCGCAGGTTCAAACCTATCCAGAATTTGATGGTAACTATGCTAATCAAGATCTGCTCACAGCAAAAGAAGTTGAATATCAAAAAAGTCTAAGAGAGCTCAATCAAAATACTCAATTAAGTGGCAGACAAGCATTACAGCAACTCAGCTTTTCGACTGATATTTATACTGAATCACAAGGCTATTCTGATATTGCCTTCTGGCACCTGATTCCCCTCCCTAAGGCAAGCCGTACCAATCAGACAATCCACTTGAAGTTTGCCAACATCATGATTGATGAACTGAATTTTTATCTCATTAGAGATGGGCGCCAAATTAAAGCTTGGCAAAGAGGTGCTCAACAAGAGTGGCTACCAGGCAATGATAAGAATGCCATTTGGCTAGCCATCCCCCTATCCGATCAGATCGAATCTAGCTTATTAATTCGAAAAAAATCCAACTCCAGCTTACTCTCTCCTATCGCCTTTTATCAGGACAAAGGAGTAGAGACAGCCAAGCTGGAGCAAAAAGTCACTTGGACTGTTCTTACGTCAGCGCTTATCTTACTGCTCTTTTATAATATTGCGGTTTATTCCTTCTTTCGCGCACCCGCCTTCATTTATTACATACTGTTAAATTGCAGTTTAATTCTAGGCATAAGTGTGACTAACGGTATGGGCATATGGCTCTTCCCTGATTCAGTTTTCAGCTTTTTACACCAATTCAAAGCAACCATAAATGCGATTAGCCTATGGAGCGTTTATCGCTTTAGTATCTTGTTTTTTAACACTAAAAATAGCTTCCCCCTATTATGGAAAAAACGCTTTATTGGCGACACCGTTCTAATAAGTTACATCTGCGCTAGCCTAGTTTTTAGTTATCAAGAACTGATCACCAGTTTTTTAAGCCTGCAGCTAATTGTCAGCTTCATGTGTATTTTCGGTTTAGTACATACAGGCTCTCAAAAGAGCTGGGCCATAAAAAGCTACCTTGTCGCTTGGTCTTGTGTCATCTTTGGTGCAAGTGTGGAGACACTCATCTTCTTAAACGTTATTCCTTATACTCAATTTAGTTCTAATGTTTACCCTGTATGTACCATTATTGAGTTAATTGGGTTCTCCCTAGCTTTTGCTGAGAAGGCCCACAGCAATGAAATCAATCGCAAACATCAGCTCATCACTGATTTACATACAGGCCTACCGAATCGTCGCTTTTACTTCACTCAGTTAGAAACCAAATTAAAGGAACTAACACTAACCCAAGATTGTTTCGCATTAGTTACCATTCAATTTACTAGCCAACACTCAATGAACCATGTTTTTGGACCAGAAAAGGCAGATATTGCCATACGCCAAACAGCACTTGTCTTAAACCTCACCCTGTTACAAGACGAGAAAGCCATCACCTTTACCATGCCGAACAAAGACATGGCCTGCTTAATTAAGACAAGTACAAACACTTTGGCGTTTCTTTGTAAGGATAAGCATAAACTCGACGAGATAGTGCAGCAATTACAAGCAATACTCGATGGTGTCGTCACCATAGAACATTTTGATATGCAGCATCAGTACAGTATCGGTGCTGCGCTTTATCCTGAACATACCAATAATATTGATACGCTATTTCGCTATTCTTTAATTGCCGCAGATATTAACAACTTATGTAGTGACCCTTGGAGTCTGTTTAATCAGAATTACCAAATTAACCATATTTATCAGCACAAGTTGTTGGCACGTTTAAAAGAGGATGTAAGAGAAGAAAGGCTCACCTTTGAAGTACAACCACAAGTAGAGCTCAACAGCGGCCGAATTATCGGTGGTGAAGTACTCATTCGTTGGCACAATGAAGAAATGGGAAAAATTGGCCCAGATGAATTTATTCCGTTAGCGGAAAGTGCGGGCATAATTTACATGCTTACCCAGATGATCATTAACAAGGTGTTTGCTTGGGTCGCGAATAATCGCCATATTATCGAAAACAAACACCTCTCTATTAATATCTCTGCAAAAGACATACTCCGTAGCGACTTCTCCCTACAACTTATCAATGCCAGTATTTGCCATGGAGTACCACCAGAAAGCTTTATTTTAGAAGTCACAGAAAGCAGCTTCTTTGAACACAATAGTACGGTTGAAAACAATATTAAAACCTTAAAAGACGCTGGGTTTAGGCTTTCAATCGATGACTTTGGTGCAGGTTATAGCTCTATGCACAGTGTGATGATGCTATCTCCCGCGGAAATCAAAATTGATCGTATGTTTATTCAAAACCTACATAAGGACGAAACCAGTTTTACCCTGTGCAAAACCTTGGTTACCTTGATTACTGAGCTAGGTGCACAGACGGTTGCAGAAGGTGTTGAGGGCCAACAAACCATTAATCAACTACTTGAGTGGGGGTGTCAGGTAGGCCAAGGGTTTGGTTTGTATAAGCCTATGGCACCCAGTCAATACAGTGAGCTGCTAAACAAAAACAATAACTTAAGTTTCATACACCTGAAGCAGGAGACTTAAATTCTCTCGAAAAAATTGAACCCTTAACTAAAACTTTTCGCATAGAGCATAGTCCTAATTAGAAGCAGTCGTATGGAAAGGGCTTGTTCCTCCGTTGCCATAGGTCTATTCTATTTTTCTTTTTAGTATTATTTAATATGTCTCTTTCTAATCGTACATTTAAGTATCTCAGTGTTTTCACCTTGGCGATGTTTACCTTCGCTTGTAGTAAGCAAGAAATACATGACAGTAATGATTTTGCCAATAATGGCCGAGATACCGAAGCCCAAACTCGTCAAAGCCTTTATTTAGAAGAACGCCTACCACCGGCTCTTGCCTTCCCTGAAGCCAGTTTTTTAGAAGGCCTTAAACAGCAAGCTAGGTTTTTATCCCGTAAGTCGGATTCAGATAGCTACTTATTAGAAGACTTTGAAGTCGATAATAAGTCACTTAACCAATCTATTTCGCTCATTGCTGACTGGCTGGCGAACCCAACTCAGGCTCACAATATCAAGGCGTATCAATTACGTGGACAAGACGGCCGAGGCAATGTTCAAGTAACAGGTTATTACGTACCCGTAATTGAAGTACGTAAAGAAGCTCAAGGTGAGTTTATCTATCCCCTTTACCGTAAACCTCAAAGAAACAAAGGCGAGCAGTTACCCGATAGAGATTCAATAGATTTCGAAAACGTACTGGAAGGTCAAGGTCTTGAAATTGCTTACAGTAACAGCTTGATCGATAACTTCTTTCTCCAGGTGCAAGGGTCAGGCGTCGTACAGTATGAAGATGGCAGCCAAGCACTTTTATCTTGGGGTGGTGTTAATGGTCACGAGTACCGCAGCCTAGGCAAGGTACTGATAGAAAAAAATGAGATAGCCAAAGAAGATATGTCAGCTCAGGCTATCAAAGATTGGTTGATTGCCCACCCAGAAAGGCAAAGAGAAATACTCACGACGAACCCAAGCTACCTCTTCTTTAAAGAAGGTTTAAGCAAGCCTGTTGGTGCTGCCAATGTACCACTCACACCAAAATACTCGATTGCGGTGGACCCTAAGGTCATTCCACTTGGCTCAGTATTACTAGGCGAGCTTCCCATTCTAAATGATCATGGTGAGTTAGTTAGCCATGAGTACCGTTTGCTATTAGCTCAAGACAAAGGTGGGGCTATCAAGGGAGCAGGACATATAGATTGGTACCAAGGTATAGGGGAAGAAGCACACCACTACGCCAGTCAATTAAAGCACTATGGCCGTCTCTGGTTGTTATTACCAGATCACCTCTAGGGAACCTGCGAATAAGCCATTTGGTCTCTTGTCATCAGATTGAAAAAAACCTCGTTTAAACTCCTTCTCACATACTAAATCAGGCTTTTGATAAGCCTGATTTATCTTCTTAGTAAAACAAAGCCAAAACTCACAAAGCAATACCATTTCCCTATACGCCTTAACGCTGCTTTGCTTTATCATTGATTTATCAACCTTTATTAGTCATGGAATGTTATGGAATTTATTTGGATATTATTTGCTTTCGTTTGCGGCTTGTTGGTCAAGCTGATTAATCTGCCTCCACTTATTGGCTTTCTAATCGCTGGCTTTGCGCTTAACGCTTATGGTATCCAACCCAGTGACTCACTAAACACCATAGCAGATCTAGGCATCACCCTGATGCTCTTTACCATAGGGTTAAAGCTTCATGTAAAAGACCTGCTCAAGCGGGAAATATGGGCAGGTACCCTGTCTAATATGGTGCTCTGGTCAGGCCTCTTTGTTGCCATGTGCCTGTTTGGCTTTGCCTTAAGCCTGCCTTATTTCACATCTCTAGACTGGCAAACCTCTGCTCTTGTGGGCTTCGCCCTGAGCTTTAGTAGTACGGTTTGCATCATTAAGTTACTTGAAGAAAGTGGCGAGCTTAAAACGCGACACGGCCAAATATCCCTAGCGATTTTGGTTATGCAGGACATAGTCGCCGTCATCTTCTTAGTGGTCGCGACAGGTACCATTCCAAGTATTGGCGCACTTGCCCTATTTGGTTTGATCTTCGCTAAACCCTTATTTGGAATCGTACTGAATAAAGCAGGACACGGGGAAATGCTCCCCCTTGCAGGCATTTTCTTAGCACTCGCAGGTTATGAGCTATTTTATTTATTCAATGTAAAAGGCGACCTCGGCGCGCTAATTTTCGGTATATTATTAAGTTCACACCCGAAAGCGAGTGAGCTTACTAAATCTCTTATGAGCTTTAAGGATCTTTTCCTAATCGCCTTCTTCTTGTCGATTGGCTTTACCGCATTACCCACATTCGACATGCTAGTGTCTGCCTTCCTAGTTTCATTCGCACTCATTTTAAAGTTTGTTCTCTTCTTTGGTATTTTTATCCTATTAAGATTAAGAGGCAGGACGGCTTTCCTTACCGCTTTAGCACTGAGTAATTACAGTGAATTTGGTTTAATCGTGGCACAATTGAGTGTTGACTCTGGCTGGTTAGATAAAGAATTTCTTGTCATTCTAGCCCTAGCTGTTTCCATCTCTTTTGTGGTGACCAGTCTGCTTTATCGACGTGCTCATGATATTTACCATACTTACCAGCGCCTTATCCGCCGTTTCGAGAAAGTCGAGCCTTTGGCAGAAGATACTTTCATTCAGCCAGCAAAAGCAGATGTTCTCGTAGTAGGTTTAGGCCGAGTAGGTTGTGGTAGTTTTCACTCTCTCAATCGCGTCATGCCAAACAGCGTAGTAGGAATGGACGCTAATAGACTTAGAATCAATCGTCTCAAGTCAGAAGGTCACAATGTCTTCTTTGGTGATGGTGAAGATGCAGATTTATGGGAGAAGTTTGACGTCTCTGACTACAAGTTAGTCCTACTTGCACTCCCCTCTATTGAAGACTGTAGCAATATCACTATCCAATTACGTAAAGCGGGCTTTGAAGGCAAGGTAGCGGCTATCGCTCGTTATCAGGATGAAAGAGAACCGCTTATGGCCTCTGGTATTGATAATGTCTTTAACTTCTACACTGAGGCGGGTAATGGTTTTGCTGAGGAGAGTATGCAGCTACTCAAGGACTATAACCCTGCTAAACAAGTAAACGCCTAGGCGAACTAAAAAAACAGAACACAAAAAAGGCTGAACAATCATGATTGTTCAGCCTTTTTTCTAACAAGTATCAAACCATCTTAAGGATTATTTGAATACGACTGTCTTGTTACCGTCCAAGAAAACTCTATGTTCGATATGCAGTTTTAATGCGCGAGCCAAGGCCACAGTTTCAGTATCACGACCAACAGAAACTAGCATTTCTGGACTATAAGTGTGATCAACAGGTTGAACTGATTGCTCAATGATTGGACCTTCATCTAGATCAGAGGTTACATAGTGAGCGGTAGCACCAATCAACTTCACACCACGATGGAAGGCTTGGTGATAAGGTTTCGCGCCTTTAAAGCCAGGTAAGAATGAATGGTGGATATTGATCGCACGACCACTTAATTCTTTACATAGACTGTCTGACAAAATCTGCATGTAACGAGCTAATACCACAAGATCTGTGTTTGTCTCATTAACGATATCCATCAAGGCTAACTCTTGCTCACGCTTGTTCTCTTTATTAACAGGCAAGTGAACAAAGCGAATACCTTCACGCTCAGCCATAGGACGCAGATCCTTATGGTTAGATACGATAGCTGTGATTTCCATCGGCAGCTCGCCTTTACGATGGCGGTATAACAAGTCATCTAAACAGTGGTCAAATTTACTCACCATTAGAAGAACACGTGTTAGGGTCGACTTAGCATGTAGTTCCCATTTGATATCAAAAGGTTCTGCTACTGGGATAAAACCTTCACGAATTTCATCGACGGTTTTTTCGCCAGTTTCAATACGGCATACAGCTCGCATAAAGAACTGTTCACTGTCTTCATCTACATACTGATTGAGCTCTGAAATATAACAACCTTGTGAGGCGATATAAGAGGTCACTGCGGCTACTATACCGCTTTTAGCAGTACAAGATGCTTTCAATACAAATTCGTTAGAATCAGAATTTTGAATTGCCATATTTGAATAACCTTTAACTAATGCTGTTCATTGGATGCCTCAATATATTGAGGCGAGAAAAGTTTGGCAAATAAGCGAGGATGATTTGTCTATTTTGGACAACTAGGCAGGGCAATCAGATAAAAACAGGTCGTTTAAGACGTTTTTAGAAAGCTGTTTCTACAGCTTGTTTTCTGACTTGTCGCTATCTGATACGGTTTTCTGGGCCGCGGCTTTTTGAGCTGCTTTCCACTCACGCATCTCTTCATAGTAAGCATCCCACACACAAGGAGTGCAAGATGATTCACAACATTCCCATTCTTCCGGTCTAGTGGGTTTTTCAGCCATGACATCCTCTCTTGAATTCGCCATTTCTTGCTCACACATAGTAAAACAGCCGTTATTGAAAAACAAAAAAACCGCCCCTTATTTTGCTAAGAAAACGGTTTTTTTGTAAATATAATTTAGCCCTGTAAGTCAGGCTATTTGGGCGTTTAGCTTAACTAAACAAACCTCTATATATCTAGGTAATCCATGATTCCTTCAGCCGCTTTACGGCCTTCATCAATGGCAGTTACCACAAGATCAGAACCTCGAACCATATCACCACCAGCGAAGATTTTTTCGTTAGTTGTTTGGTACATGAACTTATTACATTTAGGAGCAATAACACGTCCACGAGCATCTGTATCTATGCCAAATTTCTCAAACCATGGCGCTGGGCTTGGCTGGAAACCAAAGGCAACCAATACCGCATCAGCAGGTAGAATTTCTTCACTACCTTCGACCACTTCAGCTGAACGACGACCGTTTTCGTCAGGTTCACCCATTTGAGTTTGAACAACCTTAATCCCTTCTACCTTACCATCACCAACAATTTCAACAGGCTGGCGATTGAAAAGAAAGTTCACACCTTCTTCCTTGGCGTTTTGTACTTCTTTACGTGAACCAGGCATATTCTCTTCATCACGACGATAAGCACAGTGAACTGACTTAGCACCTTGACGGATAGAAGTACGGTTACAGTCCATGGCAGTATCACCACCACCAAGCACGATAACCTTTTTGCCTTTCAAGTTAACAAAGTCTTCTTCGTTTTCTTGGAAGCCAAGGTTCTTATTCACATTGGATACTAGGAAGTCTAGTGCATCATGTACACCTGGTAGATCTTCACCCGGGAAGCCACCTTTCATGTACTTATAAGTACCCATACCAAGGAATACAGCATCGTATTCTTCAAGTACGTGCTCAAACGGCACATCATCACCAACAGAAGTACCTAAAACGAACTCTACGCCCATTTCTTCAAATACTTCACGACGACGCGTCATTACCGTCTTCTCAAGTTTAAACTCAGGAATACCAAAGGTTAACAAACCACCGATTTCTGGGTTCTTATCAAAAACGACTGGCTTAACACCGTTACGTACTAGGATATCAGCACAAGCAAGACCTGCAGGCCCTGCACCGACAATCGCTACTGTTTTATCAACAGGCACAACTTTCGACATGTCAGGTCGCCAGCCTAAGGCAAACGCCGTATCAGTAATATATTTTTCAACTGAACCGATTGTTACCGCACCAAAACCACCTTCACCTAAGGTACAAGCACCTTCACAAAGACGGTCTTGAGGACACACTCGACCACAGACTTCAGGCAAAGAGTTAGTCTGATGACTCAGCTCTGCCGCTTCTAAAATATTGCCTTCACTGACTAGCTTTAACCAGTTAGGAATATAGTTGTGAACGGGACATTTCCATTCGCAATATGGGTTACCACACTCAAGGCAACGGTGAGACTGTTCTTTTGCCGCTGGTTCTTCGAACGGCTTATAAATCTCAACAAACTGACCTTTACGCGTGATTAAAGGTTTTTTACTTGGATCTTCGCGATCCACTTCAACGAATTGAAATACGTTGTTTAAGCGCCCAGTCATAAGCGGCATCTCCTATGGTCCTTCTCTCTTACATGAAGAAAAGAAGTAACACTAAAAATATGTAGTTAAGTTAAACAAGGGGTAACACAATTTACCCCTTAGACGCTGTCAGCAATTACTCTGGACGCTGACGTGTGTTGTCTAATAAAGCACCTAAACTTGCTGCTTTAGGTTTAACTAACCAGAATTTACCAATGTAGTCATAGAAATTATCTAAGATTTCATGGCCCCACTCACTGCCACTTTCGGCAACATACTCTTCAATTACAGAGCGTAAATGCGAACGATATTCTTCCGTTAACTCAGTACCGATACGATGAATTTCTACCAATTCATGGTTGTACTTATCTACAAAAGTACGATCCATATCGAGAACATAAGCAAAACCACCTGTCATACCAGCACCAAAGTTATGGCCAGTATTACCCAGGATTGTGACAGAGCCACCTGTCATATATTCACAACAGTGATCACCCGCACCTTCAACTACCGCATGGGCACCTGAGTTACGAACAGCGAAACGCTCACCGGCGGTTCCGGCTGCAAACAACTTACCACCTGTTGCACCGTATAGGCAGGTATTACCTATGATGGCACTCTCTTGAGATTTAAATTCAGACGCTTTTGGTGGGCGTACTACAAGCTTACCACCTGTCATACCTTTACCTACGTAGTCGTTCGCATCACCTTCTAGGTACATGTTAAGACCACCCGCATTCCAAACACCAAAACTTTGACCTGCAGTACCAGTCAATTTAAGGGTAAGTGGCGCATCATTCATGCCCTGATTACCATAACGCTTAGCAATCTCACCAGATAAACGGCCACCGATAGAACGGTCACAGTTAGTCACGTTAAAGGCAAACTCACCGCCTTCTTTCTCTTCAACCACATCTTTAACCGCTTCCCACATTTTAAGAGCATGCTCACCCTTATCGTGTGGTGGGTTTAATGGGATTTCACAGTATTGTGGTTTATCCGCAGGAATCGCATCATTATTTAGAATCGGAGTGAGATCCAAGCCAGCTTGCTTGTCGTTCTCACCTTCTAAAATGGTTAATAAGTCAGTACGACCAATCAAGTCTTGTAGTGACGCAACACCTAACTTAGCCAACCACTGGCGTGTATCTTCTGCCATGAACAGGAAGAAGTTTTTGATCATGTCGACTGTACCCAAGAAGTAGTCATCACGTAGATGCTGATCTTGAGTTGCAACACCTGTCGCACAGTTATTTAGGTGACAGATACGTAGGAACTTACAACCCATGGCAACCATAGGTGTTGTGCCAAAACCAAAGCTTTCAGCTCCTAGGATGGCAGCTTTGACAACATCTAAACCTGTTTTCAGGCCGCCGTCTGTTTGTAGACGAATCTTGCCACGAAGATCGTTAGCACGAAGCGCTTGTTGTGCTTCGGCTAGACCAAGTTCCCATGGAGAACCCGCATGACGAATAGAAGTAAGCGGAGACGCAGCGGTACCACCGTCGTAACCCGAGATAGTAATTAGATCAGCATAGGCTTTTGCAACACCTGCGGCGATTGTACCCACGCCAGGCTCAGACACTAGCTTCACAGAAACAAGGGCCTCTGGGTTCACCTGCTTCAAGTCAAAGATCAGCTGAGCCAAATCTTCGATTGAGTAAATGTCATGGTGCGGCGGTGGTGAAATAAGTGTCACACCAGGAACCGCATAACGCAGACGTGCAATCAAACCATTTACTTTACCACCAGGTAGCTGACCACCTTCACCCGGTTTAGCACCCTGCGCTACTTTAATTTGTAGCACTTCAGCATTAACCAAGTATTCAGGAGTCACACCAAAACGACCTGATGCAATCTGTTTAATCTTAGAGCGACGTTCTGTGCCGTGACGGGATGCATCTTCACCACCTTCACCAGAGTTAGAACGACAGCCTAGTTCGTTCATCGCTTGCGCCAATGCTTCGTGAGCTTCTGGAGACAAGGCACCTAAAGACATACCGGCAGAGTCAAAACGCTGTAAAATCGCAGCAGCAGATTCAACTGTATCTAATTCAATTGGTTTAGCGTCTTCAGAGATAGCAAACAAGTCACGTAACATAGATGCAGGACGATTATTCACTAGGTCCGCATATTTCTCGAAGTCTTTAAACTCACCACTTTTCACCGCAGCTTGTAAGTTACGAACTACATCTGGGTTAAAGGCATGGTATTCGGCATCGTGAACATACTTAAGGTAACCACCTTGCTCGATCGGCTTACGCTGTTTCCAAGCATTCACAGCAATACGTGCTTGCTCAGCTTGGAAGTCGGCAAATTTCGCACCTTGAATTCGGCTGGCAACACCTTTAAAGCAAAGATCAATCACTTCTTGAGCTAAACCAACCGCTTCAAATAATTGCGCACCACGGTAAGAAGCAACGGTTGAGATCCCCATCTTAGATAGGATCTTCATCAAACCTTTGTTAATACCTTTACGATAGTTTGAGTGACAGCTAATTGGGTTGCCTAGCACTTCACCGTTATCAATCATGTCGTTGATCAAACGGAAACTTAGGTATGGATAAACCGCAGTGGCACCAAAACCTAACAAGACAGCAAATTGATGCGGGTCACGAGCAAAACCAGTATCACAAATGATATTAGTATCACAGCGTAAACCAGCTTGAGTTAGATGGTGATGTACTGCACCTGTCGCCATAGGCGCAGGAATTGGCAGCATACCTTTTTCGATATCACGGTCTGTTAGTACAACAATCACAGCACCATTCAATACCGCTTCTTCGGCACCTGCTTGCAAGTTTTTAATAGCTTGCTCTAGGCTAACTTCATCTGGATTATAGTTAGTATTTAAACGTACCAAACGGAATCTGTAATCATCCATCGCCAATAAACGGCTGAACTTGCGCGGTGACAATACCGGCGAAGACATGATGATACGGTTTGCGTGTTTTGGTGTTTCTTCAAACAGGTTACGCTCACGACCAATACAAGTTTCTAACGACATAACAATAGATTCACGTAGTGGATCGATTGGCGGGTTAGTTACCTGAGCAAACTTTTGTCTGAAGTAATCTGTAACAGGACGAGTACGGCTAGACATAACTGCCATAGGCGTATCATCACCCATAGAGCCTGTCGCTTCGTGCCCACTTTCTGCTAACGGACGGAAAATTTGTTCACGTTCTTCAAAGCTTACTTGGAACATTTTTTGATATTCCAGCATTTCTTCTGATGTGAAGTGTTCAAATTCTTGCTTAGATTCAACCAATAGAGATTCGATACGAATCGACTCTTGCTTCAACCATTTTTTGTAAGGATGAGCGACTTTCAAACGGCTATCTATATCAGCAGTATGCAGTACTTTACCTGTTTGAGTATCAACCACTAGCATTTGACCAGGGCCAACGCGTCCTTTAGCGACAACATCTTCAGGCTTGTAGTTATAAGTACCTATCTCAGAAGCCACTGTCATATAGCCATTTTTGGTCATAACCCAACGCGCTGGACGCAAGCCATTACGGTCAAGCATACATACAGCATGACGCCCATCAGACATTACCAAACCAGCTGGGCCATCCCAAGGTTCCATGTGCATTGAGTTGTACTCATAGAAAGCACGTAGGTCAGGGTCCATGTTTTCCACGTTCTGCCATGCAGGTGGAATAATCATGCGTGCTGCACGGAAGATATCCATGCCGCCAGTTACCAATAGCTCTAACATATTATCCATAGAAGAAGAGTCAGAACCCGTAGTGTTTACCAAAGGTTTTAGCTCTTCCATTTCAGGGATAAGCGGTGAAAGTAACTTGCTAGAACGTGCCAAGGCCCAGTTACGGTTACCATCAATCGTATTGATCTCACCATTATGGGCAACCATACGGAAAGGTTGCGCCAATGGCCATTTTGGCAAGGTGTTAGTGGAGAATCTTTGGTGGAATACACAGATAGCTGTCTGCATACGTGCATCACCTAGATCCTTATAGAAAGAAGGTAGGTCAACCGGCATCATCAGACCCTTATAAGACAAAACCTTGTCAGATAAAGAACAGATGTAAAAGTTTTCATATTGAGTTAATGCAATTTCAGCGCGGCGACGAGCAACAAACAAACGAGTTGCGAAGGTACGCGCGTCCATACGGTTACTATCAATAATAACCTGTTCAATTCGAGGTAAACAATCAATCGCAATCTCACCAAGGCAAGCAGGATCAGTTGGCACTTCACGCCAGCCCACTAGTTTCAAACCTTGATCTTGTAAGCTTTTACTTAAAACATCACGCTGCTCATTTGCCAGGGCTTCTTCCTGATCCAAGAACACCATACCCACACCATACAAATCAGATAAGGTGTGATTAAACAGCTTGTATGCTTCTTCACGTAAAAAACCATCAGGTTTTTGGATTAACAATCCGCAACCATCACCTGTTTTTCCATCTGCCGCGATACCACCACGGTGTGTCATACAAGTTAATGACTCAATGGCTGTTTTCAACAAATCGTGACTAGCATCGCCTTCCATATGAGCGATCAAACCAAAGCCACAGTTGTCTTTGAACTCACCAGGACGGTAAAGACCTGTATTCATACGCCAACTCCCACAAAATATAAACGTAAAAAACTAGATTAGAATTCTTTGAAGATATCGCTGACTGTATCGCAATATCTTTGTGTTGGCTGACTGACTCATTTTTAGGATGAGAATGACGGTCGATAAAAATTGCCAACTATAATTTGATGGCCATAGTACCCTGCAAATCTAGCTTGCTCAAATTAGCAAAATCAAAGTTTCTGTTATTTTATAGGGATTTAGGGGTGTTTTAATGACAGAAAGCAGCAAAAGAAAGCATTTTATCTGGTGAGCTTTTTACTCAGCAGAAAATTATTCTGTTCGAACAGAAATTTCAGTGGAAAATGGTTTTTTCTGCCTTTTAAAGCAGATTATTGCTTGTTTTTGGTAAATTAAGGACGTTTTTGATTAAAAATCATACAGTTTCGAAGAGATTATCAGTTGATAAGCCTGTTTAGAGCCAAGATTTAGAGATTTTAAGACAAGATTACTGAGCTTTACGTATATCCTGCTGAATTCCACGTAATCCTCTAGCCCATGGGGTTAAAGCACGTAAATCTCTTGGTAAAGCTTCAATTCCGGCAATAGCTTGGCTTCGATTACGGTATAAACCGTATACAACAACAAACCATTCTCGGCCATTATGCACAGTTTCAAAGTAGGAAAGACCATCTAAACTACCCTGATCCCGAATAAAATCCTTCACGGTCGATAGGGTATGTGTACCTAATAGCTGTAAAGTATAGCGGTTTGGGTTTTGCCCTAGTAACCAAGTCGTTTTATCAAACCTGTCGGCTTGTGCACTGGCAACAGCACTCTCTTGTTTTACCGGATTGTTAGCAACTCTTGGCTGAGTATTGCTAACAATCGGGGCAGCAACAACACTGGTGCTTCGTCCTTGGGTCGTCAACACACTAGGCTGGGTCACCTTAGGCTCAGCACTCTTAGGAGTAGTCACATTAGTATTTGCCAACGCTTGGGTTGCTAGCGTTTTCGCCGTAGAGGCAATACTTGTATCTGTTGTCTTTTCAGGCTCTGACTTAGGAGGCACTCTGGCATCCATAGGAATCGGCGGTAACGAGATAGCCTTATTGTTTTCTAGCCCTCTTTGTACCTGTTCAATTTTCGCTATAGTGGAGGAAGTACGATTCTGATTACTACTTAGCTGGGAGTTACTCGTTAAAGGAATAACCTTACCCGTGGTTTTTGTGCTGCTTTTAGATTCTGAATCATTAAAAATAACTGTAATTAAGATCGCCAGCATAACAACAGATAAAAGCGCCATATGCACAAGCGGGAAACCTAAACCAAGGCCAAGACTCAAGTTAAATTTACTTTTTTCAGCACCTTTGCCCATTAGGCGTCGAGCAACCTGATTGATCGCACCAGGGTAACCTGCGGACTCTTGGAAAATAGTTTTTAGCTGGCGCTCATTAAAAGGCAGATTAATTTCACCGCCTATACTGCGCACTCTATGTAATAGATAAGCTTGTGTCTGCTCAAAACTATAAGGAGAAAGTGTCTGGGAATGACTAAGTTGATCAAAGCGAGACTTTTGATAAGAGTCTAAATTTCTCTGTATCGGTTGCTCACTAAATAGAACCACATGAGGAACCGCTTGGTTCTCGTTAGCTAATGCAATCATGTCCAATAGCATGGTGACGGCATCTGTATTTAACTCATGGGCATTATCTATTAGCAGTAAGACGCTTTGGCCAACTTGCTCTCTGTCTTTAGCGAACTTTAATAAAGGACCAAAACTTGAGTCTATGGTTAAGCCATTAACCCCTTCTGGGAAGCCCTTGTATATATTCTCCAACAGCTGCCCTGCTGTCATTAACATGCCGCCTTTAACACGGCTGATAATCGCAATGTCTGATTGTTGGCGAGCAAACTCTTCCATAAAGGCAGTTTTACCACTGCCTTTAACACCCTCAACAACAAACAGCATAGAACTGTAACGGCTTAGATGCTCTAGTAAGGCAAGTTGTTGGTTTCGCTCTTCAGTGGCGAAGTAGGGAGCAGATATTGAGGCGAAAGGATCCCTCAGCATAACCTTAGGCTGCTGATCTAATGCTTCGTCTAAATCAAACTGAAAACTTGATTCAGCCATTCGTCCCCTTGCTAATCCTCTGCAATACCTATCCCAATACCTTTTATGCGATTGATTGGCTAAATTCTAACGCATCATTTACACCACTTTCAAACATAGTCATTGGAAAGTCTGATGTTACTATGGCATCACCTAATGCTTTAACAAGCACAAGGCGCAAACTACCATCAAGCACCTTTTTATCAACCAACATACAACGCACAAAAGACTCCAGCGTCATATCCGTTGGCGGTAAAGTAGGCAAACCTGCTGCTTTTAAAATAGCCTGACTACGGACCAAGTCTTCGCCTGTTAAATTGCCCATACGCCAAGATAGATCCAATGCCATCATGGTTCCTGCCGCAACAGCTTCGCCGTGCAGCCAAACACCATAACCCATTTCTGTTTCTATCGCATGACCATAGGTATGACCTAGATTTAAAATAGCGCGAATACCATTTTCTTTTTCATCTTGAGCAACAACATGAGCTTTAGCTGCACAAGAACGATAAATAGCATCGCTAATATGTTCTTGAGATAAAGCCATTAATGCTTCCATATTAGCTTCAAGCCAATCAAAGAATTCTAGGTCGCAAATCATACCGTATTTGATCACCTCAGCCATGCCGGCTGACAGTTCTCTTTTGGGTAGTGTGG
This sequence comes from Marinomonas sp. SBI8L, assembly GCF_001624705.1. Classification (GTDB taxonomy): domain Bacteria; phylum Pseudomonadota; class Gammaproteobacteria; order Pseudomonadales; family Marinomonadaceae; genus Marinomonas. The sequence goes on along the minus strand of NZ_JSEO01000013.1, from coordinate 37,675 downwards.
AGAGTGAATCCGTGTCTATGATCACGGCTTGAGGCTGATGAAAAGCCCCTATCATATTTTTACCTAGGGCATGATTAACACCCGTTTTTCCACCAACAGACGAATCAACCTGAGATAATAAAGTGGTAGGCACCTGAATAAAGTTAACACCCCTTTGATAGGTAGCAGCGGCATAACCTGCCATATCACCAATTACACCACCACCTAAAGCAACAATTGTAGTAGTACGATTATGACGTGCTTCTAGCAGACGCGTCATGATCATTTCATAAGTAGTTAAGGTTTTATAACTTTCACCATCAGGCAAAATACAGGTATCAACTTGGTAATCATCTGCTAACAGGTTAACCAAAGCATCTAAATACAATGGTGCTACTGTTTCATTGGTCACTATCATCACTTGCTTGCCTTTTATGGCATCTGCAAACAATTCTTTTTTGTGACGTACACCAGCGCCGATATAAATAGGGTAACTACGATCACCAAGATCGACATTCAAGGTTTGCATTAACAAGCACTCTCTTTATTTAAGTGACGCTTTATTGCATCTAAAACTTTATTAGCAACCACTTTTGGATTACGGGAATCAGTTTCAACAATCAAACCAGCGACATCACGGTATAAGGGATCACGTAATTTAAACAAATCTGTTAAGACTTGTTTTGGATTACCGTTTTGCAATAGCGGCCTGTGATTGCTCTTTGAAGTACGAGATAGTTGCTGAGCAACAGAAGCATATAGGTAAACCACTAGGCCACCTTTGCGAAGAATGTCGCGATTTTCATCTCGCATTACCGCACCACCACCTGTCGCCATAACAATAGTAGAGCCGTATTCTTGGGTCAGATCATGTAAGGCTTGAGTTTCACGTCGACGGAAACCATCTTCACCTTCTTTATCGAAAATCCATGGGATATCAGCCCCTGCATTTTCTTCGATGACTCGGTCGGAATCGAAAAACTCACGACCAAGTGATTGTGACAATAAACGACCTATAGTCGTTTTTCCAGCGCCCATTGGGCCAACTAGAATGATATTGGGGGCATTATTCATTATGTTCAAATACATCAGAATTAAACAGAGATAGGCCATAGCCTAGTAATAAGACATTTGTAGCAGTTTTGGAGTAATAAATACAAGTAATTCGACTTTTTCTTGCCTTTGGGTCTGCTGTCTAAACAAGGCTCCGACCAAAGGTAAGTCTCCCAAAAATGGAACTTTACTCATACTTTCCCATACTTCATCCCTATATATGCCACCTAGAATTAATGTCTCTTCGTTTCCGACAACTACCTGAGTATTAATTCGGTTGGTTTCAATACTGGGCACACCATTATACATCTCTCCCACTGCATCCTGATGTATTTTTAAACTAAGCTGAACCTTGTCGCCCTTTTTCACAAAAGGGATAACTTCCAAGGTTAAACCTGCCTGCTTAAACTCCACTCTAGTTCCATCGTCATCTTTCGTTTGATAAGGCACCTCTGTACCAGATTCAATACGGGCCATTTGCCCTTCTGCCGTCACAATTTTAGGTTCAGAGACGATATTCGCCAGACCATTAGACTCTAAGAAACTTAAGTTTAACGCCAACAGGTCATCACTTTTCGTAACCGCAAAAGATAAGCCTGAAGTCGCTCCCGTCGTTGCAAGATCAACAAGCCCTTCAGCCGTAGACAAGGTGTCACCTAACATTTGCCCCTGCCACTCAACTCCTATCTGTTTTTCAGTCGCATTTTGAACCTGCGCAATACGCGCACTAATTTCTATCTGCCTAACCGGTGAATCAAGCCAAGTAACGGTCTCTTCCAAAGCATGAAGCTCTCTACAGCTACGACTAACTATGGAATTAGTTCTTTTATCGAAGGAGGTCACTAAATCTGGATATAGACGTTTCAAGTGCTGGCTAACTTTTTCGGCGAGTGCATGCTCAAGGTGCCAAAAGCGAGTGACACATGGTGTACTTTCTTCACCCTGACCTTCAATCTCAGATTTTGGCTCATCAGATATGAGTGCTTTCGGCATCAGGATCGCCGTATTTTCTGACCAAGCTAAATCTAACTTATGCTGAGTCGCAATCGACTCTATGAGTTCTGGCCAACTAACCCCAGTTAAAGACAAGCTCAAGTTTGCTTTAATCGCAGGACTTAACATAAGACTATTACCTGTTTCTGTCGCTAGCCAAGGCAAGAAGTCTTGAATATTTTTATCCTTTACCTGCACATCCATTGCATAAGCAGGCACACAGAAAGAGATAATGAAAAACCACAGCTTAAATATCATCCTCCAGCCCCTCATATCGAAGCGCTACTTGAGGAAGTCCCTCTACTTGACCCTGTTTGCCCCTCTCCAAATCAAGTTGTAAATTTACATCGGACAAGTCTGCTGTGTTCAAATAATTTAAAACCAGATTAGGCTGTGCTTGGTCAACAAAAGTTGAACTCATATATTGCTGTTGAAAAACAGCCTGTTTATCACTAAGTGACACCAAATTAGCCGCTAAAGCAGGCACCCAATCTCCAAGCTCCAAAGAAAGGTCTCTCTCCTCTACTCGCATTTTAAGAATACGTTTATCTTGCCACTTCAAAGCAGCAAGTACTTCAATATCTTTTGGCCAGGTTTGGTAAAACCGGTTAGGTAAAGGTTGGTACTTTTTCACAGCAAACTTCTTTGGTACGAACTGCAACTGTAAGTTCATATCTAACAAACCATTTTCTAACCAATAAATCTGCTCATAACTCGGCCGTAATGAATACTGATCAAATAGCTTATTTAATATCGTCATCCATTCTTGGTAACTAAAAGCACCTTGCAAAGAAATATAAAACAATAAGGGAGTCGCTCCTTTATCCTTATGACTAAGAATACTGTTGCGAAACAGATCCGCTCTTTCTGTCTCCGCCTGCCAGGTTAACCAAGAATAATTATCCAGCCAGATAGGATGGTTCGATTTATCTAAAAGGCTTTGTAATATTTTACTTTGCCTAAGTAGCTTTTTTTGATCTTGTTCAAGCGCTAAGGTTTCCTCTTTAAGACTGATAAAACTTGGGTACCAAGCTAAGCTTGCTAAGATAAAGGCGAGAACCACAGTCGCTAAGCTAATTGGAGGCCACCCTAAAGACCTCATCTGAACTCGGCTATTTTCAGTCCCCGTGATAAGAGACCTATCATTTTTGCTGGATTTGAATAACAACATTTAGAACACTCCTTGTTCTTGTCGTCGGATATGCTTGCTTAATATCCTCAAGGTTAATAGGTTGCTGCCACTCATCCATAAGTGTCAGCTGCACATTTTTCCATTTATTTTGCCAAACTGAAAAGCTAGTTAGTAACTGTTCACTATCAACACTAATGCCCAGCCATGAAACATCATTCTCATTAGATATAGAATTTATGCGTATATCTAAAGGCAGTAGCTGCATCATTTTTTTAGCAACTAGGCTGGTCTGATTAGGACGAACCTGTGCCAAGGACACACTATTGAGTTGGGCTTGTTCAAGACGAAAAGCAGCGGCCTCTAAATCCTGCTTTTCAGACTCATAGCTAAATAATAAAACTAGCTGTGAAATAAAAACCATGCAGAGCAAAGCCACCCAACGTTGAGCATACTGCGCAGCAGTAATACTGGCTTGCTTAATACTTGGCGTGATACTTAAAGCAGCCAGTGCTTTATGAGGTTGTTTTACGCTTTGACCTGTAAATAGCTGAAAGCAGTCTTGCTGAGAGACAATTCCTTTAAAGCGGGAAGCTTTTGGCAACTTGTCGCAAATAACATCATAAATACCTTTTGACGCTGTTGTGACATTAAGCAACCATTCATCATCCTTCTCATTAGCACTATAGCGATAACAAACTCGTTCTGGCGCTAAATGACTGACTTCAGATGCTAAAGCTAAGGCGGCAAGACTCTTAACCTGACGGGAATTAGTTAAGGGGAGTTGAGTTTCAATTGATCTGATCCAAGCATCTGGCACAAGCAGAAACACTTGGCATAAAGGTGATGTAAGCAACTTTCTTTCTTGTTTGCTTAATTCAAGACACATACCTTGAGATAGATAGTCATCCATCGATAAATGCAAACTTTGCTGTAATAACAGCAAATCAGCTAAAGATTTATAACCCTGTTTGTTATTAAGGTTTAAATCATAAAAATGAATACCTTCGGGTAAGCACACCAATAGGTAGTACTTTGTTAACAACATAAATCCATCCTTGAATTTTGTGTTAATTCATAATCATATCTATTTACTGGTCACTCCTAGCAATAAACTTCCCTACTATAGCTACCAGCATCAGGCTAAGTTATTGCTGACCTTATCTTTTTATAAATGAATTAAATGATTCCTCTACTCAAATAAAATAGTTTATTTTCTCCTATAAAACAAAAACACATATCATGTTTTAGCCCTTTACCTCTAAAGTCACTTAAGAATAGGCTCCTTGACGGTATTTTACTTTGTAAAAATGAAACCTTTTACAGCTAACAGACTCAAATCAATGACAAAATTGATACAGAGATAAGCCAACTTAATACACGCAAGCTAGGCACAATTAGGTATAATCTGGTCAATTGTTAATACTGTTCTTTTTACAATTTCTCCAACCTAGGTGAGACATGGCCCGTTTTTTTAAAATATTCTTATTACTCTCTTTGTTTGGCGCAATCTCAGCTGTTGGTATCTCTTATGCTTTTTACAAAAGCGTTGAAGATAAAATCCCTACCGTTGAAGAGATGCGAGCAACCGAATTACAGGTGCCTCTGCGAATTTACACCTTAGATGGTAAGTTGATCGAAGAATTTGGAGAAAAGCGTCGCACCCCAATTTCTTATGAAGAAATTCCGGCGATGTTAGAAGGTGCCGTACTTGCCGCCGAGGACAGTAACTTCTATGGTCACCCAGGTGTCGACATTATGGGTTTGGCACGTTCAGCGCTGCAAATTCTTACCACAGGGCACATTGTTGGTGGTGGTAGTACCATCACAATGCAGGTTGCGAGGAACTACTTTCTTACCTTTGAGCAAACCTTCGTCCGTAAATTTACCGAAATTATTATCGCGTTAAAAATGGAGCAAGAGCTTTCCAAGCAAGAAATCCTTGAGCTCTACATGAATAAAATTTACTTGGGCAAAAGCTCCTATGGTTTCCAAGCCGCAGCGCAAGTCTATTACAACACCACACTGGATAAGCTAAATCTGGCACAAATCGCCATGATTGCTGGTTTACCCAAAGCGCCTTCAAGCTTTAACCCTATCAACCGCCCTTCCCGTGCTCTGATTCGCCGTAACTGGATTTTGCAGCGCATGCTTTTCCTCGGCATGATTAATAAAGACAGCTACGAAGAAGCGGTAGCTGCTCCGATTACCGCTAAAAACTATGGTATACAATCTGAAGTTAGCGCGGATTATGTGGCTGAGATGGTGCGTGCAGAGTTATTCCAAACCTTTGGTAAAGCCCTTTATGAAGAAGGCATGAGCGTTTACACCACGATAGACTCTCGTTTACAAGAATCCGCTAATGATGCGATTCTCTTCGGCCTTTCAAGTTATGACGAACGCCATGGTTATCGTGGCTCAGATGAGACCCGTCCTGACCTTGTTGAAGCGCCGCTAGAAGAGCAAGTTAAAGAGCTGAAGAAGTTCTCTAAAGTTGGCAAATGGCAATCTGCTTTAGTGTTATCGACTGAAGAGAAAACCGCAGAAATTCGTCTTGATAACGGTGAAAGAGCAGAACTTAGCTGGAATGCAATGAAATGGGCAAAACCCTTTATTGATAATGACCAACAAGGAGCTAAACCAAAGTCAGTTCAAGACATCTTGGTAAAAGGCGATATTGTTCGTGTCAAACCTGATAGCAAACTTGGCTGGAAGCTCTCTCAAATTCCATTAGCACAGAGCGCGCTTATTTCATTAAACAGCAAAAATGGCGCCATTCAGTCCTTAGTGGGCGGCCTTAACTTTAGCCATAACAAGTTTAACCGTGTGACTCAGTCTAAACGCCAACCTGGCTCTAGTTTTAAACCTTTTATCTACTCTAGCGCGATTTCATCTGGCTATAGCGCGGCGAGCATTATTAATGATGCGCCAGTAGTCTTTAACGACCCAAACCTTGCCAGTGCTTGGCGTCCGACGAACGATGGCGGCAAATTTTATGGGCCCACTCGAATTCGCCAAGCCTTGTATCGCTCACAAAATATTGTATCTGTAAGATTGCTGGACGAAATGGGAGTGAGGCCAACGCTTGAGTTCCTACGTCGTTTTGGCTTTGATCCACAAGAGTTACCCAACAACCTGTCCTTATCACTTGGTAGTGCTAACTTATCTCCCTTACAAATTGCCACAGGTTACGCTGTCTTATCTAACGGTGGTTTCCAAGTTAAGCCTTATATTATCGACAAGGTATTAGGCCGTGATGGTGAAGAATTATATCGTTCCAGACCTATTACTGTGTGCGAGCGTTGTACACCACTTGAGCTTGAAGAAGAAACAGAAGAATCGCTAGCAAGTGCCCTATTCGACACAGATGAAGGGGTTCAAACCCTACCCGTTGCTCCCCAGGTACTAGACCCAGAAGTAGATTACATCGTCTATGACATGATGCGTGATGTAATTAAATACGGTACAGGTCGACGTGCCCGTGTACTTAAGCGCGATGATATTGCAGGTAAAACAGGTACCACTAACGATGGCCGTGATGCTTGGTTCTCAGGCTTTAATGGGGATGTGGTGACCACTGTATGGAGCGGCTTTGACAACTCACAACCCCTTGGCCGTGGCGAATGGGGCGGGTCAGTTTCATTGCCAACTTGGATCGAATATATGCGTGATGCCTTGGCCAATACCGAGCCCTCTTACATCGACAAACCCTCAAGTCTGGTCACAGTGAGAATCGACCCTAAAACGGGAGATCGCGCACAGCCTGGCCAAAAAGATGCCATCTTTGAAGTGTTTCGCGAAGAGAATGTGCCAGAGATGAAATTAGCCAGTACCCAAACTGGCACCATTAGTTCTGATAATGCCGGCATTAATGAAATCATTGAAGCCAAAGAAGAGCCTATTTTAGAAGAGCTTTTCTAATTCAACTTAGATTCCCTCACTCCTAAAGCCCCTTACCCATACCTTGTTGAAACCTTCAACAAGGTGTTCACTTGCTAGCAAACTTTAAAGAAAAGGATGGCAGCGAAGGCAAAAAGGCTTTTCACAACAGCGCTCCAGTTTTAAATGCCCAAGAGCCCGCTGTTAAAATCCAGATTTAGGCCCCTAAAATTAGACCTCAAAATGAATAGACCACACTAACATTAGTGATCTAATCGCTTTAACTTCTCCTATCCCTAGCCCTAGCCCAATCCCTACCCTTAGTCCGTTTATCAAATTGCAACTTTTTAGAGGGTTTATTTTTCACTCCCCCCCAATCTTTTCGGCTAAAAAAGTTCTTGAAGGCAAGGCCTAAGCCTTTTAAGAAGATGGGGAGGTTTTTAATATACTTATTCATCTTATCTTAGGCCTCCATGCCCGTTTGCATTAATAATATAGCTGTAATCACTCGCTCAACCCCTTTATCAAAGGTCTTTATTTAAATACCTGAGGTAAATCGTAAAACGGCTAAGTATGCCTCATTTGCTATATCTATAGGATAAAGATCTTTTTCTATGATACAAAAAAGCCGGATCTAAAATCCGGCTTTTTCAATACCTAATAACAGTCCTAGAAACGTTCTAGATCTGTTAGTGGGTAGAAGTCAGGGTAAGGTAGAGACGCTACACCTGAATCAACAGCAGCTTGTGCAACAGCACCAGATACAACAGTCAATAGACGGCTATCTAATGGCTTAGGCAAAATGTAAGCCTTACCAAATTCCATTACTTCACCGTTGTAGGCTTCGATAACGTCAGCTGGAGCTGGCTCTTTCGCTAGATCTTTAAGCGCATGTACAGCAGCAACTTTCATTTCTTCATTGATCTTAGTCGCACGAACATCTAGTGCGCCACGGAAGATGAATGGGAAGCCAAGTACGTTGTTTACCTGGTTAGGGTAGTCAGAACGACCTGTTGCCATGATTAGGTCATCACGTGTTGCGTGAGCCAATTCTGGGCTAATTTCTGGATCTGGGTTAGAACAAGCAAAGACAACTGGGTTAGCAGCCATTTTTGTTAATTGCTCTGCAGACAATAGATTAGGACCAGATACACCGATAAATACATCAGCACCATCAATTGCATCGTCCAGAGTACGCTTATCAGTATCGATAGCGAACATTGCCTTGTATTGGTTTAGGTCATCACGACCAGAGTGGATCACACCCTTACGGTCCAATACATAAATGTTTTCACGTTGTGCACCACAGCTGATGATAAGTTTCATACATGCAGTCGCAGCAGCACCCGCACCTAGGCAAACGATTTTTGCAGTCGCAATATCTTTACCTTGAAGCTCAAGTGCGTTTAATAGACCCGCAGCCGTTACAATCGCTGTACCGTGTTGGTCATCATGGAACACAGGAATGCTACATTTTTCGATCAGCTGACGCTCAATCTCAAAACATTCAGGTGCTTTAATATCTTCTAGATTGATACCGCCATATGTGTTCGCGATGCGAGCAACAGTATCGATAAAAGCTTGTGGGCTTTCAGATTCAACTTCAACATCAACCGAGTTAACACCAGCAAAGCGTTTGAAAAGTACGCCTTTACCTTCCATAACTGGTTTTGAAGCTAATGGGCCAAGATTACCTAGACCTAGAATAGCAGAACCATCAGAAATTACGGCAACTAGGTTACCTTTACCTGTGTAGCGATACGCTGTTTCAGGATCTTTTGCAATTTCACGGCAAGGTTCAGCAACACCAGGGCTATACGCTAAAGACAGGTCACGAGCTGTCTCTGTAGACTTAGTGATAGTCACACTTAGCTTTCCTGGAACTGGGTGTTCATGATATTCAAGCGCGGCTTGTTTCAAATCTTCGGCCATTGTATTGATTTCCGTTTAGGTGTTTTTAGACAATTATTAGATTATTTTTTTAGTGCAGCTTTACTCTAACTTTATTGGTTTAAAACCAATAATAACTTATCTGTATATAGTTTCTCTTTTAGAGAATAAATACCAGAATAAAATTTTCATATCGTGAAAAAACACTAATATTTTGCAATATTATTCTGGAACCCGTCCTATTCTAGTACTAACTGCAAATCATTGGGGTGTTTTATCAACAAAACCCATGACTTATGTTCGGCTTTTTTAGATGTTCTAAAATATTGCCATCCTCTCACTTGAAGGCGCTGCTCCTCTAAATGGAAGACGCTAGATTCGGACCACTGATCAGCATAAGCTTTGGGTAAATTGATAACTAAACCCTGTTTGGTTTTTAGCCACCATCCACCACGGTTGCGGGTAACAGAAGTTATGGTTACATTTGCGACAACAAAACCCGCTTGTGGCTGCCATTGTTGTTTCTTGCGCCAAACGCCGAGCTGCTGCTCTTGCGCCAGTGCTTCTGCCTTAATTAAACAAGATTGGTATTTAATATTTGGCGGTATCGCAATTCGATAACCTAATCCTTGAGATATTAACCGACTTCCTATTGAAATTCGATCAATATCAAATAAGTAGTATAAATAGCGTCCATATCTGTCTCTTTTATCAGGACCTTCTTGATAATAGATGTGCTTATTCTCAAAAGACTTTAAAAACTGAAAAGCTTGCCAAGCGAATGCCTGATGTTGCCCTGTTTTATGGTCGAGTTCAGGTGTATTCACGCCAACCAGCCTAATACTTTTATCTTTTTCACCATTTTCTGCTTTTAAAATAAGCGTATCCCCATCAACAACACGGGTAACAAACGCTTTGGTTACTTGGCCTTTAGCTAAACATAAAGAAGGGGCAGCTGATGCGAATGAGGGAGAACTAAAAATAACACCAGTTATGAGCAGGCATAAAAAAAGCGCCAACCAAGGTTGACGCTTTTTTTGAGAGTTAATCATTCGATTAAATAATATAAAAATATTACTTAGAAGAACGACGCGCTCCGAAACGCTTGTTGAAACGATCAACACGACCACCAGTATCAAGCATTTTTTGCTGACCTGTGTAGAAAGGGTGGCATTGGCTGCACACATCAATGTGAAGATCTTTACCTAAAGTAGTGTTTAGGCTTAGTGTATTACCGCAAGTACAAGTTGCTGTAATCGCTGTATAAGTAGGATGGATATCTTTTTTCATAACGATCGCCTTTAAGTTTTGGTGTGCCGCCACATGATCTTGTCTAATAACATCTAAGGTTAAAAGAGAGTCAAGCACCGCACAATTTGTTGTACAGACATTGTACACTGGTTCCAAGAGCCGCGTATTTTAGGCGTCATTAGCACTTTCGGCAAGTTATTTTGCATTGATTCTTGCGCTTATCAGGCGTTCAACCTAAAAAAAGTTTAAAATCCAATAAGATAACAAACTCAATCTCGATTAAGGCTAGGTCCTGTCCATGCATGAAGCGCTATTAACTCCTCATCCTTTTGTCAAAGTTGCTTTGGCTGTGCCCATGCGCACTTTGTTTGACTACAAGGTTCCTAAGGCAATTGCCTTAAGGCATGAGTTGAAAGTAGGCATGCGTATTAAAGTTCCCTTTGGCAATAGCACACGCTTTGCCATCATAGCCGCCTTAAGTTATGAGACTGAATGGGATGAAAACCAAGTTAAGCCCATCACCTCATTACATGATGATCAGCCAGTACTGGATGCTGAAATTCTTAAACTCGCCAACTGGGCCCAGAGGTATTATCACCATCCGATAGGTGAAGTGCTTTTTCATGCTTTACCTGTACTCTTACGTAAAGGTGAAAAAGCGGATTTTAGGACAGAAAATTGGTGGTGTATTACAGAACTAGGTAAGTCATTTAACCCTGCTGAATTAAAACGCGCCCCAAGACAACAAGATTTTCTAGCCGCTGTGCAAAGTCATGCGAATGGTATTAGCCCACAACTGATGGCATTACATTCTCTCTCAGCCAGTGCCGCCAAAGCGTTGGAAGAAAAGCAGCTTATTCAGCGGGTGCAAAAACACTTCAGTAAAAATGTCGAGCATCATGGACATCAAAAAGAAGTTCCCCACACGCTAAATACAGAACAAGCCCATGCCCTAGATACCATTATGCCTAAACTCAATGAGTTTAATGTGTCTCTATTAGATGGCATCACAGGCAGTGGCAAGACAGAAATCTATCTGCGCTTAATCGAAGAGATGATCAAACAGGACAAGCAAACGCTTGTATTAGTCCCTGAGATTGGATTAACACCACAAACACTGAAGCGCTTTGAGAATAGATTTAATACAGATATCGTCTTGCTACACTCAAATATGAATGACAGAGAGAGGCTAGATGCTTGGCTCATGGCGCGACAAAGCCGAGCCAAGGTCATCATAGGCACCCGCTCTGGTATCTTTGTCCCTTGTCCTGATTTAGGTCTCATCATCATAGATGAAGAGCACGACGCTTCGTATAAACAACAAGAAGGTTTTCGTTATCATGCTAGAGACCTTGCCATAGTCAGAGCTCAGGCAGCGAAAGTCCCTGTTATTCTGGGTAGTGCCACCCCATGCTTTGAAAGCCTCTTAAACGCATGGCAAAACAAATATCAATGGCTCAAACTGCGCCAAAGAGCCGGCAATGCAAAACTACCTGAAATGGCTCGAGTGGATTTACGAGGAGAAACCCTCTTTTATGGTTTTAGTGAAACCACACTTACCGCTATGAAGGCGACGCTAGCCAAAAAAGAGCAAGTCTTAGTTTTTTTGAATCGTCGAGGCTATGCACCAACTTTAATGTGCCATTCTTGTGGCTGGATTGCTGAATGCGAACATTGCGATGTTAATTTAACGGTTCACAAGAAAGCGAACAAACTTCACTGCCATCACTGTGATCGCCACCAAACATTGGTTTATTCATGCCCAGAGTGCGGCAGTGAAAAGCTTTCTACTGTAGGTGAAGGAACTGAGCAAATAGAGATTCAACTTAGCCAAGCCTTTAAAGAGACTCCTATCCTAAGAGTCGATAGAGACAGTACACAAAGAAAGTCGGCACTGACACAAATTACCAATAAAATTCATGAACATGATCAAGCCATTTTGATCGGTACCCAAATGCTAGCTAAAGGACACCATTTTCCTAATGTCACCTTGGTTGTGGTTATGGATGCGGATGTTGGTTTATTCTCAGCAGATTATCGAGGTATGGAAAGAACCGCTCAGCTCATCATGCAAGTATCAGGTCGAGCAGGCCGTTCAAGTAAACCCGGTAAAGTACTGCTACAAACCTATCATCCTGATCACGAGTCGATACTGACCTTGTGTGATCAAGGCTACCAAGCATTTGCGGCCCAAGAGTTACAAGAAAGGAAGCGTTTAGATTGGCCGCCTTTTTGTCATCAAGTTTTAATTCGAACAGAATCCCATGATGAAGACGAAGCCTTTAACCTGCTACAACAAGTACGTTTGATGTTAGACCAACAGCAATTAGACGAAATAAATTATTTAGGCCCCTATGCTGCCATCATAGTAAAAAAAGCGGGACAACATAGATATTTACTTTCACTCAAGTCAAAGCAAAGAGCGCCTTTGCATCAGTTAGTTGAGCATTTAAGTCTATGGTTAGAAAAAAACACTCAATCACGCAAAGTTCGCTTCGCAATTGATGTAGACCCCCTAGAAACTTACTAAGCAAGTGCGCATAATGTGGCAAGTTTTTTAAACCTTAATGAGAAGCATGTTCGATTTTATTCAAATGGCCCGTAAAAGGACCCAATCTAAAAAGGGAGCCACTCGACATCAGGCTCCTGTGGCAAAAGCAAAACCCGTAAAGTGGTGGATGTGGTTGTTAATCCCTGCCGTGGTTTTAGCCTTTATTTTTGCCCTGTTTAAATTGAGCCAAGTGTCTTCTGAAAGTAGCACTGCGCCTGTAGTTACCAAAGAGAAAGTTGCGCCGAAAAAAACCAGCGAGCCGAAAAAACAGGCACCACAAACGGTTAAAAAAGAAGCGAAGAAAACTGACGAAAAAGAAAACTTTGAGTTTTACCAAATTCTGCAAGACAGCGAAGTAGACACCAGCCACGTAGACGCTTACAAGTCCACCCCAAGAGGTGAGCAGGACTTCCTCTACATGATTCAGGCAGCTTCATTTCGTAATGATAAAGATGCAGACCGTATGCGTGCAGATCTAATTTTATCAGGTATGGATACTAAGATACGCAAAACCATAGGTGAAAATGGCCAACCTTGGTACCGTGTTGTGGTTGGCCCTTTTGTGTCACGTTCTAAAATGAACCGAGCCAAAGATAAATTAGCAAATAAAGACATCCAAGCTTACTCCTATAAGATCCCTAAGGAAGACTAGGGAAACTGCGATTAAGCTGCGGCTCTCGTCTTAAGTCTCAGGCGTTTTATCCAAACGCTGAGACGGGAGGAGTGATTCGTAGCTTCCCTAGTCAGGCTTTCTTAGTAATAAAAGCGCAAGACTTTTTCGCTATGTGTTACCTCTATCCTTGAAAAGTCCTTGCTTGCCCCCATTTTCTATTTTAATTGAATTTGGAGTAGATCAATGACAACCATTCTAACAGTACGTAAAGGCAATCAAGTCGTTGTTGGCGGAGATGGCCAAGTATCCCTAGGCAATACCGTCATGAAAGGGAACGCGCGCAAAGTTCGCCGCCTTTACCATAATGAAGTTGTAGCAGGCTTTGCCGGCGGTACAGCAGACGCTTTTACCCTATTCGAACGCTTCGAAGGTCAATTAGAGAAATACCAAGGCGACCTCGTACGTGCGGCCGTTGAGCTAGCCAAAGATTGGCGTTCCGACAAAGCCCTACGTAAGCTAGAAGCCATGCTAATTGTTGCTAACAAACACAGCACCCTGATCATCACAGGTAACGGTGATGTAGTTGAACCAGAACATGGTGCCCTAGCAATAGGTTCAGGAGGTAATTATGCAGAAGCATCAGCACGTGCACTGATTGATAACACAGACTTAAAAGCCCAAGACATAGTGGAAAAGAGTTTAAAAATTGCCGCTGATATTTGTGTATTCACTAACCATTCTTTAACAGTGGAATGCATCACAATTGACCCTCAGCTTGAAGATAATACCCAAGCAGTTTAACGGTTATTTACCCCCTAACACCTAGCGGGAAATTTGAATTTATACCCTCATGATGCAGACAAGATCATGATGAATAGCGAAGAGATAAGATTATGAGCAAGATGACGCCAAGAGAAACAGTAAACGCGTTAGACGAACATATCATTGGACAACAATCTGCCAAGAGAGCCGTAGCCATTGCCCTACGTAATCGCTGGCGTCGCATGCAACTTCCAGAAGCTATGCGAGCAGAAGTAACGCCAAAAAACATTCTGATGATAGGGCCAACAGGTGTCGGTAAAACCGAAATTGCCCGCCGTCTTGCGAAACTGGCTAACGCGCCTTTCATCAAGATAGAAGCAACTAAGTTTACTGAAGTCGGTTATGTTGGCCGTGATGTTGAGTCCATCATTCGTGACCTTGTGGAAATGGCAATCAAGATGTTGCGTGAACAAGCAAGCGAGCGTCTACAACACAAAGCAGCAGATGCCGCGGAAGATCGCATTCTAGACGCCCTACTACCACCAGCACGCGGTGTGGAACCAACAGAAGATAGCAACACTCGCCAAGTTTTCCGTAAAAAGCTACGTGAAGGTCAACTAGACGATAAAGAAATCGATATTGATGTGGCAGCACAAGCCGCTAACGTTGAGATCATGACACCACCTGGTATGGAAGAAATGACTAGCCAGTTGCAAAACATGTTCTCTAACTTTGGTGGTGAAAAAACCACTAAACGTAAGATGAAAGTGAAAGACGCTCTACGTCAAGTTCGCGACGAAGAAGCGGCGAAACTTATCAACGAAGATGAGTTAAAAGCTAAAGCCGTTGAAGCCGTTGAGCAAAATGGCATAGTCTTCCTAGATGAAATCGATAAGGTGGCTAAAAGCTCTGAGCGCTCAAGTGGTGAAGTATCACGCGAAGGTGTTCAACGTGACCTACTTCCATTAGTTGAAGGATGCACAGTCACCACTAAATACGGCATGATTAAAACGGACCACATCCTATTCATTGCTTCTGGTGCTTTCCATTTATCTAAACCTTCTGACTTAATTCCTGAGTTACAAGGCCGACTACCCATTCGTGTTGAGCTAGATGCACTAACCGTTGAAGACTTTAAACGCATCCTAGTTGAACCAAATGCCTCTCTAACTAAACAGTATGTCGCCCTTGCTGCTACGGAAGGTGTTGCACTTAACTTCACAGAAGAAGGCATCCATCGTCTTGCTGAGATGGCCTTTAAAGTAAATGAAACCACCGAGAACATTGGTGCTCGTCGTTTACATACTGTTTTAGAGCGTTTATTGGAAGAAATTTCATATTCAGCAAGTGATATGCCAGAAGGCCAAGTGGTTGAAATTACTGCTCAGTATGTTGATGATCAACTAGGTGAAGTATCTCAGGATGAAGACTTAAGTCGCTATATCCTATAATTATCGGCACTTCGACTCACAAAAGAGGTTCAATTGAACCTCTTTTGTTTTTCTAGCTAAAAATAGGATGCAATATGAGCAAGCCTTTACCCAGCAAAATCCATTACCATAAGCAAAGCCGAGAGCTTGAACTCATTTTTAATGATGGTTTTACCTTTCGTTATAGTGCCGAATATTTACGTGTGCACTCACCATCAGCAGAAGTTAGGGGCCACGGTATGCAGGTGCCTATTCTTCAATATGGCAAAAAAGACGTGGCAATAATGAATCTAGAAGCGGCCGGAAATTATGCCTTAAAAATAAGTTTTGATGATGGCCATGATTCTGGACTTTATAGCTGGGATTACCTTTATAATATAGGCAAAAATCATGCTGAACTTTGGTCTCTTTATTTACAACGCCTAGAACAAGAAGGCCAACAGAGACAATCAAATAGCATTCAATTTAAGCAGCTATAAACACTAAATCTTATTTAGGTCCCATGATATGAGTCTCATTACGCTAGCTGGGTTAAAAGCCGTCGAACATGCAATCAATCTTGCTCTTGTGCAGGATGAACCTTCTCAGCAAAAACTAAGTAAGCTGGCTGGCCAGCAGATCTTAATTGAAGTCGAAGACTTTAATCTTTTAATCTTGATTCAAATCTTAGAGCAAGGCCTTGCTCTGGGTTTACCTGCCAATGTTAGTGAAGCTGGGTTAGATGAGAGCCAAGACACCCATGTGAAAGGCGCTTCTTCTGCTTATCGTAAATTATTAGACGGTGATGGTTTTTTTGATGGGGATTTACGCATTCAAGGTAATGCGCAGACACTCATGACCTTACATAAAGTATCCGCCAATTTTGAGCTAGATTGGGAAGGTATTTTAGCGGATAAGATAGGTGATATGCCCACCTCTTTTATTGCCCCTTTACTTCGCAGCAAATGGCAATGGACCAAGGAAACAGGTAAAAGCTTTAAACTTAATCTGGTTGAGTACCTACAAGAAGAAGCAGACCTACTACCCAGTAAAATAGAGTTTACCAACTTTATCGAAGATCTCGAGCGATTAGAAACCTCTCTTGATCGTTTAGAAGCACGTATGCGCTTTGTTAAAAACAAGCTTTAAAAGAGAAGGTGTTACAACCTTTTAGAAAAGTCGGTATTGACCATGTCGATTACCGACTGCCACTGACCTTGTTCTTGTTGCTGATAAATAGTCATGCTGTCATACCAAGATCTATCAAGCTTCCAGCGCCAATCACATAATAGGTCTATCATCATAATCACAGGACACCCCATAGCTCCTGCCAAGTGAGCACCGGCACTATCAATGCTTATCACTAAATCCATTTGAGAAATAGCCAAAGCCAAGTCTGCAAAATCATTAATTTGCTCGGCTAAATCAATAATATTTAAGCCACTGGCGTCAATTTCTCTTTGTTTAGAGTCATTAGAAAGAGAGTAGAAATTCACCTTCTTCCCTGTGGCAGATTGAACTAAAGGTCTTAAAGCGTCTAGATTAATCGACCTCTGCTTGTCTCTTTGGTTACTTTTGCTTCCAGACCAAAAAAGACCCACTTGTCGTAATCCATTTAATTCTATTTTATTTACTACAGACTGAGCCGTATTATTAGGAGCGATAAGATAAGCTGCCTCCTTAGAGGGCAAATAGGATTCCAACAACTGGATATAAGGTAAAAGATCTAGATAGTAAGCATGATAATGTACGCCAACTTTTTCATCTTTATCTAGTACTCGACCAAGACCTTGCTGGTGTCGCATCAGTTCTCGTAAGGGGTCATGAACCCAGTGTAAGACATTAGCTCCCATTTTCACTAACGCGCTTGCATAGCGGCAAAACTGGATGAGATCACCACACCCTTGCTCTTTAACTAACATGATGGTTTTGCCTTTAAGCTCAGTCTGACCACGCCATAAAGGCACACCTGGAACTTGTACTCTGACTAAGTCTGGTATCATTTTACGTTTTTGATAATAGGGGTCAGCCAAGCTTAATTCCCCTAAACGCAAAAGTACGAGGCCTAAAGCAAAAGCATCGCCATCATCTTGGGTTCGATCAAGTAACAGCCTTTGATACTTTACCGCTTGCTCGAAATCACCAGTTCGATAATAAGACACCGACAGACGTCTTAGAATCAAGTCACTAACTTCTAACCTGACTATCAAAAACTCATACAAAAAGATCGCAGTTTCAAATTGATTTGATTTGAATGCGTTATCCGCCTTTTTTAAACTGGCTTCTAATTGATCTTTTCGTAAATCTGTCGTCATGACCTTCCCATATTGCCTATAAATACATTAGTCAAATGCTTACTTACTAACCTCATAGGCTAAAGGCTGTGTGAAAGTCTCTCTGATGGCCTCTGGTTTTACATTCGTTGCAATCAAGAAATGCAGCTTGGCAAATGCGGCTTCATAGGTCATATCTAAGCCTGATATCACACCAGCTTGAACCAAGGCAGAGCCCGCGGCATAAGTACCAGCAGAAACCGCACCAGCACCACATTGACTTACATTCACAATGACACAACCTGAGTCACTGGCTTTTTTCAACAAAGCTAAGAATTCTGGATTAGCATCTGGGCCATTACCCGCCCCATAAGTTAATAGCACGGCGCCTTTTACTACGCCTTCTTTACCTTGAGGAAAAAGCAAAGACTCTATTTGCGCAGCTTGTAATCCAGGAAAAATAGGCACTAGGGTAACAGCATCATTTTGCATGTGAGGGATTTGAATCTGCTCGCCTTTTTTGGTGTGTATTTTGCGCCAGTTCCATTCAATGCCCAACTCGCCTCTTAACAAGGCATTAGGTGATGAGAAAGCCTGCAATACACTAGTATTCGCTTTATGAGCACGAGCCCCTTCAATTAACTTACCAGCAAAGAAAAGAAATACACCATTAGGCCCTTCTAACAAGGCATCTAAGGCTCCGTAAACATTATCTAGCGCATCGTTACGGCTTTTAAACATGGGTATTTGAGAACCTGTTACAACTACAGGCTTAGACGGGTTCTGCAACATAAAGGCTAAGGCCGATGAGGTATAAGCCATGGTATCTGTACCATGTAATACCATGAAGCCATCGTATTCTTGCCATTTAGATTGTAGATCATTCGCTATTGCGACCCAATCAGAAGGGGCGGCATTTGAACTATCGATAAGCTCAGGGTAACAGTGAACAGAAAACTCATGCTCTGTGCTGTATTGAGTTAACTTTTGCAAAACCACATCAGCAAAAGCGGCATCTGGCACATATCCATGGTCCGATGGCACCATACCAATAGTGCCACCAGTGTAAGCCACATAAATTTTCATACTCTTCCCCTAGCAAATAAAATCAGATTAACGCGCTAGAAGCTTACTGATATCACGCCAAGGTGCAAGTTTTTGTCATCCCATTGAAAAGCAAACACCCTCTAGCTCAAGTACGATAACCGCTGACCATTTGGTTGAGTTCGCTGGCTAGATGATAGACGTTTTCACTGGCTTGATCAGTCTCAACTATGCCGGCAGTTGTTTGCACAGTAAGCTCTGAAATATTAATCACACTGCGGCTAATTTCTTCTGAGGTTTGCGCTTGTTGCTCAGAAGCTGCAGCTATCTGGGTGTTCATGTCAAAAATGTTATCCACACTTTTCACAATTTGCTCTATTGCAGCCATATTCTGTTTGGTGCGTTCTTCACTCAAGTTCATATCATGCTGGCTTTCTGTCATCACAGCGACAGATTGGCTTGTACCTGATTGCAAACTTAAAATCAGGTTTTGAATCTCTTCCGTTGATTCACTGGTACGCTGAGCCAAAGATCTCACTTCATCAGCAACCACTGCGAATCCACGCCCACTTTCCCCGGCTCTCGCCGCTTCAATCGCGGCATTCAAGGCGAGCAAATTAGTTTGTTCGGCAATGCCTCGAATTACGTCTAGCACCATGCCAATATTGCCTGAGTCTAGCTCCAGTTGATGAATTACCTTAGAGGCTTGAGCAATACTGCCCGATAAAGTGGTGATAGAGGTCCCTGCTTGATCCGATAAATCACGCCCTTCAAACGCTGCATTCTTCGTCTGCTTGGCTTCATCTGCCGCACTATGAATATGTTGAGATATCTCTTTTGAGGTCGCTAACATTTGCTCTACCGCGGACGCCACCATAGTGGTTTGCATTTCTTGTTCCTTAGTATGTTCTCGACTCTGCTTAGCCGCTACAGAAGACTGCTCAGCGGCACAAACGAGCTGATGA
Organism: Marinomonas sp. SBI8L; assembly: GCF_001624705.1. Taxonomy (GTDB): domain Bacteria; phylum Pseudomonadota; class Gammaproteobacteria; order Pseudomonadales; family Marinomonadaceae; genus Marinomonas. The sequence continues at coordinate 17,884 of NZ_JSEO01000013.1, read as the reverse complement.
GAGATATCCTTAGTATTAATAAAAATATGCTGTAGCTGGCGCACAAAGCGGTTAAATGACTCACTTAGCAAGGCAAACTCATCATTCCCTTTAGCATTAAGCTCTACCGTTAAGTCAGCATCCCCATCAGCAATATGCTTAAGGTGTTCATTTAACGAATTTAATCGCTTAGTGATAAGGCGAGTCGTCATTAACAAGAGACAGACACTAATACAACTCACTCCAAGAAAGACCATCAGATTAAGCCAGCTGGCTTGCTTTTCTACTTGCTGAATTTCTGCTTTTAAGGTCACATCCAAATTATTAACCAGATCCACAGTGGCAGTTGCTGAGCCTTGCATCAACCCCTGCAACCCTTGGCTTTGTGTCAAACCTAAGGCTTCATAAGCCTGTACTAGCTGAGTAAAGGCAGATTGATAACCACGAATACTTAAGATGAGTTGCTTTTTTGCCTGACTGGGTAGCTTGCTTGTCGTGATATGCACATAAAACAGCTTACTTTGGCGTTTATGCTGGGCAAGATAAAGCGCATCTTTACGCAACATAAAGTTCTTTTCCAAGCGACGCAACGTCAGCATATCTAACATCAGCTTTGAGTCTGCGTTCGCCATCAGTAAAAGCTCTTCCGCCTGTAAAATACTACCTCTTAGCTTTGCTTGCAGACCTTGATCTTGGTTTAAACCTATTTCAGTGTGTCTTTGATAAATGCCAATAAAGTCTTGCTGGTACTCTTCAAGACTGCTTTTTAGCTCATTAAACGCCTGTGATTTATCAACACCAAATTGATTAAACCCCAACTCCACTTTGGCAATTTTATTTACCAAAGCTTGATACTCTTGCTCGAAACCTTGATAACTATCGAGATTAAACTCAGTTAGAAAGTCCTTTTCATATTGGCGCAACATGAGCATTTGGCTATTAACTTGGCTTAAATCTACCGCTAAATCCTGTAAATCAGACATTTGGTTAGCGCGGTAGGTGGCCATACTAGACAAAAGTAAAAAAGAGCAGACCACTAAGCCTGTGATAAACATTAATTTGGCGCGCACTGAAAAATTCAAACGTATCTTCATGACTATCCTTATCTTCAATAACCTAACTCACGAATACCTTTACACTAGCTAGCTTGGTGTGTGTGAAATAGGCAAAAAGCAGCCAATATCCATGCCAATAAATGCAAAGTCTAAAGCCCAAGATTAACGGAAATATTAGCTCTGCTTATTGATTTAGAAGGAGGTTCATATCATCAGAATAGAAGTTGCGTCTGAACTTGATTCAAAACAAAAAAAGCCAACCCTAAGGTTGGCTTTTTATCTTCAAATACTGCGTTAGGGCAATACTTTACATACGCTCTAAGGTTTCTATTCCTAATAGCGATAAACCTTGTTTCAAAGTAGAAGCGGTATTTAATGCTAGTTGTAAACGGCTATTCTTAAGCTCATCTTCCGCATTAAGAATTGGACAAGCTTCGTAGAAAGTCATAAAGATGCCAGCTAATTCATATAGATACGCACATAAATTATGAGGCATACCATCGTTAGCAACCTGTTGCACAGCTTCTTCAAATTGCATTAACTTAACGGCTAAAGCACGCTCTTGAGACTCAGCCAGAGAAATATCACCGGTCAAATTTGCGACATCAATTTCAGAACGGCGCACTATGCTGGCAACACGAGAATAAGCGTAAAGCAAGTAAGGTGCTGTATTTCCCTCAAAGCTCAACATTGTATCCCAGTTAAACACATAATCACTGGTACGGTTTTTCGATAAGTCAGCATACTTAACTGAGGCGATACCCACTACTCGACCGATATTAGCTAGCTCGTCTTCTTCCATTTCTGGATTCTTTTCAGCCACCAGCTTATACGCTCTGTCTTGTGCTTCAGCTAGCAAGTCAGATAGCTTAGCCACTGTACCAGAACGAGTTTTAAATGGCTTACCATCGGTTCCCATTACGGTACCAAAAGGCATGTGTTCTAAGCTGGTTTCAGGTTTAACGAAACCAGCTTTACGGCCAAGAGTATAGATTTGCTGGAAGTGCAAAGATTGACGCGCATCGACAAAGTACAATCCACGATCAAAGTTCAATACATCTTGACGATATCTTAAAGCTGCCAAGTCAGTCGTAGCATACAAGAAGCCACCACCGGTTTTCTGTACGATAACAGGAGTGATTTCACCTTCTTTATTAGCAAACTCTTCCATGAAGACACATTGCGCTCCATTAGATTCTTGTAATAAGTTTTGCTCTTCAAGTGCTGCTATCACATTAGGTAAGTCATCGTTATAAGCACTTTCTGGCATAACATTTTCACGTGTTAGAGACACACCCAATGTGTTGTAGGTTGCTTCACAATGCTCTAGAGAGATATTGATAAACTCTTGCCATAGGGCAAGGCATTGCTTATCACCTGATTGCAGTTCGACAACAAGTTCACGGGCACGAGCAGCAAAGGCTTCGTCTTCATCAAAACAGGTTTTAGCCGCACGGTAGAAGGTTTCTAAATCAGATAGGGCCATGCTGATTTCAGTATTTTCTTGACGCAGTCTTTCCATATACGCCAACAACATGCCAAATTGTGTCCCCCAATCACCCACGTGATTTTGACGCACAACATTGTGGCCTAAGAACTCAAGCGTACGAACAACCGCATCACCAATAACTGTCGACCTTAGATGACCTACGTGCATTTCTTTGGCTAGGTTAGGTGAAGAGTAATCCACTACTATAGTTTGCGCTTTTTCTACTTGCGCGATATCTAAACGAGCACTCTTACGTAGGCTAGCTAAGGCACCTGACATCCAATCATTTTTCAAGAAGATGTTAATAAAGCCAGGACCTGCAATCTCAACCTTGTCAGCAACATCAGACAGATCTACTAGATCTAAAACTTTCTGAGCAAATTCACGAGGGTTGGTTTTTAGCTTTTTTGCTACGCCCATCATGCCATTAGCTTGATAATCACCAAATTGAACCTTGGCAGATTGACGAACAAGTGCAGGGGCATCATCAGCCGCGCCTGCCGCAACCATAGCCTGTTGGATACGGTTATTAAGAAGGGTTTGAATATTCACTGAAAGTCTTTCCTATTGACGTTGTACTAGCTGACTTAAAGGTGTTTTAAGCCTGACTCTATGACGACGTTTTCACGATAAATTTATTGCACATATGATAACCGATTTTACCTTAATAGCTAAAGTGGCGATTCACATTTACAGCTGAGTTAAAGTAAATGTGTTGCAATAAAATACAGCCTTACTTGGGCTGATCGTACTGCAAACTATTAGATAACCATTGCGCAAAAACCTGCATTAAAGGCGTTCGCCCCTCAGGCCTTGTAAAAATAAGATGATAGCCATTATTCGAGCTATGACTGTATTCGGGGAAAGCGACTAAGATACCCGCCTGCACCAAGTCATCGACCAAGGGTGACCAAGCAAGACTCACCCCTTGCCCAGCTAAAGCAGCCTGTACTAGAAGGGTAAAATTATCTGATTCTAACTGAGCACTAACACCGTTCAGCGTTAAGCCATGTTCATGGGCCACATCATCCCAGTTAAGCCAAGGTTTTCCATTCAGGGCATTTAGCTTTAATAAGGGTAAGTTTAAAAGATCAGCCAAAGAGTTAATCTGCTTACCTGCGATCAAGGCTTTACTGCAAACAGGAAAGACTTTTTCACTAAGCAACTGATAACTATCATGACTATGGGAATGATCAGCGCCAAACAGGATAACTATGTCAGCTTCACCCTTATTTTCTACTTCAGGCGCTTGAGATGTTTGCAGCCGAATATCCATATCAGGGAACTCATTTTGATACAAATTTCGGAACTCACTAAGCTTTGGCATCAGACCATAAGTTGCAAAAGCAAAGTCTGTCGCCACTGTTATGCGATTATTTTGCGGTTGTTGGCGAATATCATCGCAAACAGACGTGAGCGATTGCAGGCTTTTTTGTGTCGCTAATAGCAACTTGTTTCCCGCTTCGGTGAGCTCTACGCCGCGATAAATACGTACAAACAATAAACAGTTTAAATTGGCTTCAAGGCCTCTAACCTGCTGACTGATAGCCGGTTGCGTTGTTCCCAGCTCTCTTGCTGCACGGGTAAAACTTAGATGTCTCGCCGCTGATTCAAAAACGACCAAACTTTGCAGTGGTGGTAACGTTTCATTTGTTGGCATAATTTCATCTTATCCGAGTCATAATATTTTAGTCAGTTTACAGGAGGTTTCCTAAGGTTCAACCTAATACACAAGGCTAGAAGATGCATTAAGCATTAGTTGTATTTATTTAACTTTGTCACTTTTTAACTTTAAAGCAGGTTGAGCTCATGAAAAATAAACAACCCAATATATTATTCTTAATGGCAGACCAATTGGCTGCATCAGCATTACCCATTTACGGTCATAAATTAGTCAAAACACCTAACCTTGAAGCGCTTGCTAACGAAGGTGTTGTTTTTGATTCGGCCTACTGTAATAGCCCTCTTTGCGCACCATCTCGTTATGTTTTAATGACAGGGCAGTTACCCGCTAAAATTGGCGCATTCGATAATGCTGCGGATTTACCTGCCGATATTCCCACCTTCGCCCATTACCTACGCCAGCAAAACTATCAAACCGCTTTATCTGGCAAGATGCACTTTTGTGGGCCAGAGCAGCTTCATGGCTTTGAAGACAGGCTAACCACAGATATTTACCCAGCAGACTATGGTTGGTTCCCTAATTGGGATGACCCAAGCACACGCCCAACTTGGTATCACAATATGAGTTCGGTCACTCAAGCTGGCCCTTGTGTTCGCACCAACCAATTAGACTTTGATGATGAAGTGACCTTTCAGGCAAAACGCTATCTGCATGATTATGCTCGCGGTAAACAAGAAAGACCTTTCTGCCTCACTGTTTCTCTTACACACCCTCATGACCCTTATGCTATTCCAGAAGAGTATTGGAACATGTATCAGGATGAAGACATTGAACTACCTAAAATAGACATTCCAAAATCAGAGCAAGACCCTCATTCGTTAAGGCTGCAAGATGTATTTGCCTATGATGAGCAGCCCATCACAGAGCAGCAGATTAAAAATGCCAGACGCGCTTATTATGGCGCCATTAGTTATGTCGATGACAAGATTGGTGAGGTGCTCAAATCCCTAAAAGATTGTGGCTTAGATGAGGATACCATCATCGTCTTTTCTGGTGATCATGGCGATATGCTGGGCGAGCGTAACCTTTGGTACAAGATGTCCTTCTTCGAGGATTCAGTGCGCGTACCTATGATAGTTCACTCGCCTAAACGCTTTACGCCTAAACGTGTTTCTGAGTCAGTGTCGACCATGGACTTATTGCCTACGTTTGTCGATATCGCCTCCAACAAGGCAAAGCAAGATTATGCGATGCCAATTCAAGGTCGCAGTATCATGCCTCACCTTGAAGGCACAGGTGGTCATGATGAAGTGATTGCAGAATACTTTGGCGAAGGCACTATCGCCCCTTTGTTTATGATTCGTCGCGGGGATTACAAGTACATTTGCTGTAATCAAGACCCAGACCAACTCTTCAACCTTAAGCTTGACCCTAAAGAACTAAACAATCTCGCCACCGACTCAGAACATCAAGCATTGGTTAAACAATTTAGAGCAGAAGCAGCTGAACGCTGGGATCACGAAGCCTTAACACAAGATGTGCTTATCAGCCAACGTCGCCGCCGATTAGTGGTTGGCGCGCTAAATAAAGGCAAAAAGAAAACCTGGGACCACCAACCTTTCTTTGATAGTGGCGAGCTTTACATGCGAAACCACATTGATCTTGATGATCTTGAAGCAAGGTCACGCTTTCCAAAAGTCGATTGATTTACTTAAAACAATAACAACACAAACCGTTAAACGGCTATTTAAACGACAAAGGAGTTTCCTCATGTTGCAGATTTTACCTTATCGTCCACTCGCGAAAAGCGTTGCCCTTGCGACCTTAGCGCTATCCGCTAGCTTAAGCTATGCCCAAGAACCGAGCCAATGCCAGAAAGTGACTTTCTCTGACCCTGGCTGGACGGATATTGGTGCGACCAATGGTATTACCAGTACCATTTTAGAAGGTCTGGGTTATCAAACCGAAGTATTCCTACTAGGTGTACCTGTTGGCTTTGAAAGCTTAAAGAGCGGTGAGATTGATCTCTTCATGGGGAACTGGATGCCAGCTCAATCAGGCTTTATTGATCAATATAAAGGGGATATCGACCAGATTCGCACCAACCTTGAAGGCGTAAAGTTCACCTTAGCTGTCCCTGAATTTGTATATGACGCAGGGGTACAAAGCTTTGCCGATTTACACAAGTTTGAAAGTAAGTTTAGAAGTAAAATTTACGGTATCGAAGCCGGTGCACCAGCCAATCAAAACCTGCAAAAAATGATAGATAGCAATGATTTTGGCCTAGGTGATTGGAAGGTTGTAGAGTCAGGCGAGCAGGCCATGTTGACTCAGGTAAATCGCTCAGTGCGTCGTGACAAGTTCATTGTTTTTCTCGGTTGGGAGCCTCACCCGATGAATGTTAATTTTGATCTTAAATACCTTTCTGGCGGTGATAAGTATTTTGGCCCTAATTATGGTGGTGCCACAATTCACACTCTAAGCCGTAAAGGCTATAGCCAAGAATGCTCAAATGTAGGGACCTTGGTACAAAACCTGAAATTCTCTTTAACCATGGAGAATGAAATCATAGGTGAGGTTTTAAATAATGCGAAAAAGCCAAAAGACGCAGCCAAAGAATGGCTTACAGCAAACCCAGATGTTTTGAACACTTGGCTTGAAGGTGTAACAACCTATCAAGGCGACAATGGGCTAGCAGCGGTGAAACAGCATCTCGCACTTTGATTTTAAAAGCTTAAGTTTGTTGGTAAGGGCGAGCTAGTTCCTATACTTCCCCTCTTTTTGTGTAGCGCTAATACCTTTCCAACAAAAAAGCCCGAAAGTTTTCACTTTCGGGCTTTCCTATTCTTAACATTCAAAAAGCATTAAACCAAATGCGTTTTAAGCTGTTATTTAAAGAACAACTGGCACGCCTGATTATTGGTTTCATCTTGATAAGGATAACCTAAAGCATCAAGATATTGCGTCACATCCGTCTCTTCTCCAACGGCTTGTAAGCCAACCAACACACGACCATAAGCGTCACCATGGTTGCGATAGTGGAACATAGAGATATTCCATTCACCACCTAAGCTGTTTAAGAATTTCAACAAAGCACCAGGGCGCTCAGGGAATTCAAAACTATAAAGCAGCTCGCCTTTTTCACTCCTTAAGTGACCACCTATCATATGACGAATATGGACCTTAGCGGTTTCATCGTCGGTAAGATCAACGATTTCATAGTCTTTTAAATCGTCTAATAAATTCTCACGACTATGAGGGTGACCACCTAACTGAACACCAACAAAAATAGCGGCTTGTTCTGGATCGCTATAACGATAGTTAAATTCAGTGATATTACGTGTTTCTAGCGCTTGGCAGAAAGAGCGGAAACTACCTGGGCTTTCTGGAATTTTCACAGCAATAATAGCTTCGCGCTTTTCACCTAACTCAGCTCGCTCAGACACATGGCGTAAACGGTCAAAGTTAACATTAGCGCCCGAGTTAATCGCAATAAGGGTTTGACCCTTAGCACCTGTTGTTTCTATGTACTTTTTAAGACCAGCTAAAGCACAAGCACCTGCTGGTTCTGTGATGGCACGAGTATCATCGTAAATGTCTTTGATCGCAGCACACATTTCGTCAGTTGTGACTGTGATGACATCATCAACATTATCTTTAGCGATAGCAAAAGTATTACTACCAATAATGCCAACGGCTACGCCTTCTGCAAAAATGCCGACCTGATCAAGACGCACTGGTTCGCCCGCTTCTCTTGCAGCTTTAAAACAAGCCGCATCTTCAGGCTCTACTGCAATCACCTTAATCTCAGGGCGTAGGTATTTAATGTAAGAAGCCACACCTGCAAGTAAGCCTCCGCCACCAACAGGAATAAAGACGGCATCTATTTCACCAACATGCTGGCGTAAGATTTCCATCCCTATGGTGCCTTGACCAGCAATGGTATCAAGATCGTCAAATGGGTGAACAAACACTTGACCGGATTGCGCCATAATCTCTTGTGACTTAGCAAACGCTTCATCATAAGCATCACCATGTAAAACAACCTCTGCTCCCCAACCTCTGACGGCATTTACTTTCACGTCAGGTGTTGTAGCAGGCATAACGATTGTTGCTTTTACTCCTAGCTTTTGTGCTGCTAAGGCTAAACCTTGTGCATGGTTTCCGGCTGACGCTGCTATCACCCCATTTGCTAATTGAGCAGGTGATAGCTGACTAATTTTGTTATATGCCCCACGAATCTTAAAGCTGAAAACTGGCTGTAGATCTTCACGCTTCAAAATAATCTCATTACCAAAACGATTGCTAAGTTGTTTGGCACGAGCGAGTGGTGTTTCTACAGCTACGTCATAGACGTTCGCTTGTAGAATTTTCTTGATGATTGAATGAGGCATAGTCTTTCCTAAAGAACATATATCTAGTATTAGCTTGGCATTATCGCCGTCCATCGCGAACAAAAGTTCAAAACAGAGCAAGAAATATACCGATTAACGGCGCTGCTATCAAAGGCGAAAGTCGTCTAACCTAATATTTTCTAGTGATATGAGTAACATTAGCGAATTTATCCCTTTATAATGGCCAGAATCTCGTATCAGGCTTATTTTAAGAGTCACTAAATCATACGAACCACCAGCCCTCTAAACAAAGGTTATGCAGAAAATGACGCAAGACGAATTGAAACTCGCCGTTGCCAAAGCCGCGGTTGAATACATACTTCCCCTTCTTGAAGACGACACCATTGTCGGTGTAGGAACAGGCTCAACAGCGAACCTATTCATTGATGAACTAGCTCAGCACAAACTTAAGTTTGAAGCGACTGTTGCCAGCTCTGAAGCGTCTGCAGAACGCCTTAAGTCTCACGGCATTCCTGTATATGATTTAAATAGCGTTGCAGATATCGCAGTTTATGTAGATGGTGCTGACGAATCTAACAACCACCTGCATTTGATTAAAGGTGGCGGTGCGGCACTGACTCGCGAGAAAATAGTGGCAGCCGTCAGTAAACAATTTGTTTGTATTGCAGACCAATCTAAATTGGTAAATGTATTAGGTGATTTCCCACTACCTGTTGAAGTGATTCCTATGTCACGTAGCTATGTTGCTCGTGAATTAGTAAAACTTGGCGGTGACCCTGTGTATCGCGAAGGCGTTGTGACTGATAACGGCAACCAAATTTTAGATGTGTATAACCTAAAAATTGAAGATGCTGTTAGCCTAGAAAATAAGATCAATAGCATAGTGGGTGTGGTAACTAACGGCTTATTTGCTAGTCGCCCAGCTGATGTCCTACTACTAGGTACAGAAGAAGGTGTTAAAACTTTAAAAGCCTAGCTTTTAGATAATTAGCAACCTGAGAAAGCCGACTATTTTTAGTCGGCTTTTTTATATCTCACCTTTTGCCACTCGCTTTGAGTAAAAGCTGCTGACACCCAAGTCTACCAGTGGCATAATTTCGACAACTTTGACTCTCATCCCCACTATTAAGGTAGATTTCTGTCATGCAAAGCTTAAACAGCGTTTTAGCATCAAGTTCTGTTCCCGCGTCTTTACAAGAGGTTCTGCAACTTTTAAGCAAAACCTGCATTGATATTTCAGGCAAACTTCAACAGGGCTCACTTGCCGGTATTCTCGGTATGGCAGGTAATGAGAATGTACAAGGTGAAGAGCAGAAAAAATTAGATGTCATCTCTAATGATATGCTTAAACTTGCGCTATCCGCCTCGCCTTTTGTTCGTGCAATTGCCTCTGAAGAAGAAGATGACATAGTGCCAGCAAATACAGACGGCGAATACCTTGTGGCTTTTGACCCTCTTGATGGTTCTTCAAACATTGATATTAATTCAATGGTAGGCACCATTTTCTCTATCTATCGTCAAACAGGTGATCAAGCAGCGACTGAAGCTGACTTTTTGATTCCAGGTCGTGAACAAGTTGCTGCCGGCTATGTACTTTACGGCCCTTCAAGCATGTTGGTTTTCTCCACAGGTGATGGCGTATCTATGTATACCTACGACCCAAGCCAAGGCGAGTTTATTCAAACGATTGAAAAAGTCAGTGTTGCACAAAGCACTCAAGAGTTTGCTATCAATATGTCAAACCAACGTTTTTGGGCACAAGGCATGCAGAATTATGTAAATGATTTAGTCGCTGGTACAGAAGGCCCGAGAGAAAAGAACTTCAATATGCGCTGGGTAGCAGCAATGGTAGGAGATGTTCACCGCATTCTTTGCCGCGGTGGTATCTTTATCTACCCTTGGGATAACAAAGACCCAAGTAAAGCGGGCAAACTACGCCTTATGTATGAAGCTAACCCTATGGCAATGCTAATCGAGCAAGCTGGCGGTAAAGCACACACTCATACAGACCGTATTCTAGACATCCAACCTGACGCTATTCACCAAAGAGTGGCAGTCGTATTAGGTGCGGCGCAAGAAGTAGAAACTTGCTTAAGCTATAAGTAAGTCTACGAATAACAAAAAGCCGATAGTCAGTCTCTGATTATCGGCTTCTTTAATTGTTAAAAACTGTCCTTAAAAATTCTCTCACAAGAGATTAATTCTCAGGTTAATCACTCTTTTACTAGAGGGTCCTCAGGCAAACTCATTTGCCAATAACCAACATCTACCCATTGCCCAAACTTATAACCCACTTTCTCAAAGTGAGCGACTTTCTTCATGCCAATTTTCTCATGCAATGCGATACTGGCATCATTAGGTAGCGCAATGATTGCTAAAAGATTTTTTATCGGTCTTCTACTGATGGCATCTAACAAAGCTTGATAGAGACGTGTCCCCACCCCTTTACCCTGCGCTTCTGGCGCCAGATAAATTGTGACTTCGTGACTAAATCGGTAAGCACTACGAGCTTTCCATGGAGTGCAATAGGCGTAACCTAATATAATAGCCTTGTCTTCCAGTACTAACCAAATACCTGCACTTTTATCCGTTTCTTGAATACGCAATAGCATAGCCTCTTGGCTTATCTCCTCTTCTTCAAAAGAGATAAGTGTATTAGCCACATAATGGTTATATATTTCAGCTAATTGCGCTGCATCATTGATGGAAACGGGTCGAATCAAGGCTAACACCCTAAGCAGTAATTGATTTAATCCAAAATGGCATATTCTTCATACTGGCTCTTGGTTCACCTCTATCTCGCCATGCAAACCTAGCAGTTAACTCGGTTGCTTTAAAACCTTGTAAATGCCAAAAGTTATCCAATGTATGGTAATTCTCAGGTTTTAGCTCAGTGTAGTTTTGTCGATCTACCGTACAAAATGCCAAATACTTATATTGCTCTTGCTGAAGCGCAATCTCTTCTCTTAAACGGAAGAAAATAGAGCCGGCACCTTGTCCTCGATATTCAGGCAAAAGAACAGATTCAGCAAAATAAAAACCTTTACTTAAATCCCAGCCCGCTTTTAAAAAAGGTTGTTGGAATTCTGTTTTTGCATGGCTTAGAGGCAAGCAACTCGCAGCACCTACAACAACGCCTTTATCGAGTGCCAGCACAAAAAAGCAGTCTGGCTTAGCTAAGTAAGCCTGTAAATAGTCAGCTTCGTACTCTATCTCACCTTCATATAAATAAGGGTAGTCATAGAACACCTTAAGTCTCAGTCTTGCCATATCTGGTAAATAAGCTTGCATAGCAGGCCCAGTTACACACAAATAATCAGTAATCTGTTTGCTCAACTTGTTTTACCCACTCAGCTAGATTGTAATAACTCGTTACCCTGACAATCAGGTTGTCACGTAACTCAAAGAAAGTGCCGCCCTTGATCTTATAATACTGACCGTTTGCTTCTGGTAGAGAGAACTCACTTTCTAAATAACGACCTTCTACCATAAACTCTGCCGCCGCTTTATTACAGGATTCATCAAACATAATCGCAAGTTCTGAAATTTGTTCATCATAGTTGCGATTGACGCGATTCATAAAAAAGCGAAAGGCCGTCTTTCCTTGTTCCTGCACGCCTTCATTCACATCATGTATGACATCATCTGCCAGTAAATCAAAAAACGAAATCATATCCTTTTCATTCAATGCTTGATAATAAGCACGAATAATCGATTCAGCTGTCTTGCTACTCATATTAAAAACTCTGACTAACGGTCTTTTGAGTAAAACATATTGCTCAATACTTAGGTCATGACATGCCGCAACCAGACAGCTTTTCTTCGTTAATGAATAAACTAACACGCTTTCGTAAGCTGTTCAGCTATTATGCAAATAATCTAGTTAAGCCACTTTTTCAGATTGGCTGACTTTAGCAGGTAAGCTTTTTACAAAAGCAAAACTCATGTCTAGCCATTGCTTCAACTCTTCATCTGATTCGATTAACTCTGCTTCAACACAAACAACATCGGCCATAGGACGGCCAACAAAATCGAATTGTTTGACATAATTTTTAGCAAGTGATTTTGCATAATGCTCAGGCCCAATTCGAGCCAATAAGCTATTTCCAATTACACCAATACACATATGACGATTGAATAAGAAGCAATAACCGCCAAACATTTCCTTTTCTTGAAATTCTAGAGAGGGGTCAAATATCGCCTTAATTCTTTGAACTAATCCTGTTTCATACTTCATGTGCACCTACCTTTACTAAATAAACAAATGTTTCAGTAAAACTGCGTTCCTTGGGTATAACTTCCTGTCCTACCTTTAAAATATGCGCAAATTTTAAACAGATAGCCAATAGTTTTAGGTAAAAAAAAGCAATGACGACCCCTAGATCGTCATTGTTATTCAAAAGATGAACCAAGATGGGAGACGGGACTTACACTAAATTTAACTTACTTCCACAAAGGTTTTTCTAGTTCATGAGCAACATCAGCTTGAGATAAGCCTATGTCTTTTAAAGCCGCTTGATTAAGCCTGCCTAGCTGCTTTCTAGTACGCCAGTTGTGGTTAATTTTGTTCATTAATTTAGAAAAACGACTCACAAGATTTTCTAAACCATTAGCCCTCAGGCAATCTACTTGCGTTAAATCGAGCTTTTTCTGTGTTGATGTTAGTAAAGCCATAACTTTTTACCTCACTGTTGTGTTTTTCTATAGCGTCATAATCGGTCAAAACATAAACACTGACAAACGAGAAAATTCAGGCCATAATTAAGAAAAACTTAATTATCAAGTGAAGGAAAATGAAAAAATTACGCTTACCGCCTCTTAAATCTTTACATGCATTTCGTCATGCAGCTCAATGCTTAAGCTTTAAGGCAGCGGCAGAGCAATTGAATGTTACTCAAGCCGCTATTAGCCAGCAGATAAAAACACTAGAACAGTCTTTAGAGATAGAGTTATTTGAAAGGCATACTCGTCAGGTGATACTGACCAGTGAAGGAGAATACCTGTTCACTTATGTAGAACAGGCTTTCAACCTATTAGAACAAGGAGTAAGGGAGATCATAGAGGATCCCCATCCAAACAAGCTGGTTATTAGCACACTTCCTTCTTTCGCAAGTCGCTGGCTAGTTGCCCGTTTAGGCAAATTCCAAGCCGAAGAGGATATCAATATTCAACTGAGCCCTAGCTTGGCCGTAGCCAGTTTTCAAGATCAAGATTTGGATTTATCCATTCGTTTTGGTCAAGGTAAATACGAGGGACTTAAGTCTGAACTATTGTTTGAAGAATGCTTAATCCCTGTTTGCCACCCTTCCTTGATTGATCCAAAACAAGCGATAAAACCTCAACTCGCTAAACTGCCTATCATTGCTGACAATGGCCCTGATATGGAAGCCATTTGGCCTCTATTCCAAGAACACATTGGCTGTAAGGATGAAAAGATGCCATCTCGACTTCAGGTGTCTGATTCAACCGTATTAATTGAGGCACTGCTTTCTTGCCAAGGCATAAGCATGATTCGATATAGCCTGGTATATGAGCTTATCAAAAAAGGTCAACTCATTAGCCCTCTCCCCTTATTCATGAAGTCCCGATATAACTTCTTTTTAGTCGCTCCAGCACCGCACTTTAAATACGACAAAATAAGCAACTTTAGGCGCTGGCTTAAAAATGAAGTAAAAGAGATTCAACACAGCTGGAAGCAGTATTGTGATCAAACAGAGGGGCAGTACGAAGTATTATTCAAAGAAGACCACAACCCATAATGGGTTGTGGTCTTTTTATGTTCACACGTTAAAGCGAGATACCATGCTGGTTAAATCATCACTTTGGTGTTCTAGGTTAGAAATGGCATTACGGTTATCTGCCACAGCTTTAGAGGTTTCATCAGACAATACAAAGATACGTTGAATATTCGCACTTATTTCATCTGTAACTTGTGATTGCTCCTCAGATGCAGCAGCAATTTGCATATTAAGATCTGCAATAGTCTGCATTTCACGCGAAATTTCGATCAAGGCATTTTCTGCATTTTCAACCAGTTTAACTGCCCCTTTACTCATATCTTCACTTGAGCCCATAACTTTAACCGCTGACTCTGTACCAGTTTGAAGGTTCTCAATCATAGAACGAATTTCTTCCGTACTATGCTGAGTCCTCCCAGCTAAAGTTCTCACCTCATCTGCAACAACAGCAAAGCCACGACCTTGTTCGCCTGCTCGTGCCGCTTCTATTGCCGCATTCAACGCTAATAGATTAGTCTGATCAGCGATCTCACCAATCACGCCTACTATTTCACCAATACGGTCAGATTGAGTCTTAAGGTCAGTAATAACAGACATGCCATTTCTCACTTCAACAGCCAGATTCCCCATACCATTAGACGCTTCTGCTAGAGAGTTAGAACCTAGATCAAATTCTCTCTTAGCATGATCAACAGCTGTTACAGCATCCGCAGTATTAGACACGACCTCATGGGCAGTACTCGACATTTCTTCAACTGCTGCCGCTAGCATCTCAGTTTCATCCTTTTGTTGTTGAGTACGAGCAGCATTGCCTTGAGCATTACAAGTAATTTGCTCTAAGCCAGATTCAAGGTTTAGAGACAGCTTACGTATGTCTGCAATCAATTGAGACATGTTATCCATAAACTTGTTAATCTCGCATGCCAAACCACCAAACTCATCATCTTTATTAATTTCAATTCGTTTAGTTAGATCAGCATCCCCTTCAGAAAGGTTATGAATAGCAGAGAAAAGAGTCTTTAGCCTATCATTTACAAAACGGTTCAACCAAAACACTAGGCCTAAAATCACGATTAAAGCGATTACGAGTATTGTTAAGTTGTAAAAGGAGCTGTTCTGAGTACTCTCCTCGAACTCTGTTATTAAAGTATCTACCCTTTGCTGATACTCAGTCTCTAAAGTTGCAAAACCCTTAATCGCAGGCCCATCAGATATCTTCACGGCTTTATCAAGCTCATGTATATCTAAACCTTGTTGCTTCAAGTTCTGTACTTGATAAGTAGCATCTAGATACTTTTTTAAAGTGGATTCAATATCATTCAAGGCATTTTTCTCTGCCTGATTAATACCGTTTAATTCACGATAACTTTTTGCCGTTTCAAGCACTTTTGCATAAGCAGTTTCAACTTGAGTGACATATTTTGGTGTGCCTCGTAATACATAGTTTTTAAAGCTATGTATCAATGAGCCATAACCTGCATCCCGAGACATTTTCAACAATAAAGACTGCCTAGCGAGAGCTGAATCTTGTAGCTCTTGCCAGCTTTTTTGGTGAGTATTCGAAAGACTATTCTCTATGATTAATAGTGTTGAGAAAGTAACAACAATCAATCCGATAAAAACGTAAAACCTTTGCCTAAGCGTCATTTTTTGTTACCTCGCAGTCCGTATATTAGCCAAAGCAATAATAGAACATTGGGTAAACATAAATTTGAGATAGATCAAGCTTTTCCATTATCTCTGCTTATAGTTTATTACAGCAGTAGTGATCTAATCTTTCATATAACAAGTGCGCATAAAAAATTTCAGTGTATCTATACAGAGGATTTCAAGCTGCAAATTTAAGAAGTTAATACTGATTCAAAGCCTTAACTGCTAGAATAAAGGCAAATTTATCCCACCTACAAAAATGGTTATTTATGAAACTACTAGTCCGTAATATTGCTCGTAATACTAATGAAGAAGAACTACGTGCTTTATTTGAAGAATTCGGCACTCTACAATCTTGCACACTTGTACTTGATAAAGACACAGGGGAGTCAAAAGGTTTTGGCTTTGTTGAGATGCCAAAGATTGGAGATGCAAAACTTGCAATCAAGAAGCTCAATGGCAAAGAAATTGATGGCAGCAAGTTAAGAGTTAAAAAAGCTGAAGATAAAGCAGCAAACTAAAATCATTAGGAGGTTAGATAAAAGCCTTATCTAACCTCTTAGTAGCTGCATAGGCACAAAACGAATTCCGTTAAATTCAGACTCCACACCTTCAACATTAAACCCATAAGCCAAATAAAACGCTTTAGCATTCACTGAGGAGCGTAAGCTAATTTCTTTTTCTAATGTTTGAGCTAACACATGATCCAATAAAAGCCGACCTGCACCTTGCCCTTGCATCCCTTTCGCGACAAATAAATGAGTTAGATAGTTACCATCTCGTAAAGCAGAAAAGCCCACGAGTTTTCCATCTGATACTAGCTTGACGCTGTAAAAATTAACTCTATCTAAAGCTTTCTCTATATCAGGTAGAACTCGGCTAAGAAACTCAGATTTACCTTCTTCATTAAAATACGGTAATACATCTTGCTCTGAAACAGAGAGAACCAAACCCTCCACTTCTTCAAGATCTTCTCGTGTCACTCTACTAATTTTCACATCAAACCTTCCTATCAAAACATTCATTTATATTGAAACCTTAGAAAGCGAAAGTCTAGATAGAACTAAATTAGGTAAAGATTAGACTAGTGCGTTTACAAGAATGTATGACTCAACTTGAGGACTCGTTGCTATGCTCTCAGGCTGTGAAAGTATTCTTGTTATAGTATGTCGATAGTCCTGAGTTAGGTTGATTATCATCATTATGAACAAAAGCTATCGAAAAACTGAGAGTCGAGCACAATTTTCCTTGTTTATTGATCACCTCGATCAGCACATCTCTGATACGAATCCAGTGCGAGCAATTGATGCTTATATTGATACATTGAATTTCGATCAATTGGCTGTTGGTGTGTATAAGCCTTCATCCTCCTTAAGAGGGCAGCCCGCTTACAACCCAGCTGACCTGTTACGCTTGTATTTATATGGTTACCTAAACGGTATTCGAAGTTCACGCAAACTTGAAAAAGAGTGTCGCAGAAATATTGAGCTTATGTGGCTAATCAAGCATCAACGTCCTAGTTACAAAACGATAGCTAACTTTAGAAAAGATCATCATAAGCTTCTCATTCGAGTAAACCGTGATTTTATTTTACTCTGTAAACAGCTTGATTTAGTTGGTGGTGAGCTGATAGCAATTGATGGGAGTTTCTTCCATGGCAATGCAAGTAAACAAAGCATTCTGACGAAAAATCGCTTAACGCAGCAAATAAAAGCAGTTGAACAAAAAATCCAAGACTACCACGCTATGTTGGATGCATTAGATAATGAAGAGTCAGAAGCTGATAATTTAGACAGCATCAAGTTACAAGAATTAATGAATAAGCAAGCAAACCTTAATCAAGTACTAAATGAGTTAACCCAATCAGATACTGGTCAATTATCGCGAACAGATCCAGACGCTAGACTACTGTTTAAACGAGGAGCAAAAATAGCGGGTTATAATATCCAAACTGCCGTGGATGATCGCCATCACTTAATTATTGCAAGTGATGT
>NZ_JSEO01000012.1 GCF_001624705.1 Marinomonas sp. SBI8L | reverse complement strand
AGAGTATATTGAGTATTACAATACTCAAAGAATTAAGGTAAAACTAAAAGGCCTGACACCGATAGAGTATCGATATCAGGCCTTACAAGCAGCTTAACAAAGCGTCCAACTTTATGGGGTCACTTCAAAGCTCGCTTTTTTTATGATCAAATTAATTACACTACAGCAATCAATTCAACATCAAATACCAACACAGAGTGAGGCTTGATCATAGCGCCAGCGCCTTGAGCACCGTAAGCTAATTCAGCTGGGATAGTAAGACGGTATTTAGAACCTTCTTTCATCAACTGAAGCGCTTCAGTCCAACCAGCAATTACGCCAGTTACTGGGAATTCAATTGGCTCGCCACGTGCGATAGAGCTATCGAAAACCTGACCGTCAACTAGACGACCTTCATAATGAACACGTACAGTAGACTCAGTTGTAGGAGTCGCGCCTGTACCTTCTTCAACAACATGGTACTGAAGACCGCTTTCAGTGATTTGAACGCCTTCTTTCGCTTTGTTTTCTTCTAGGAAAGCAGCGCCTGCAGCAATCGTTTCTTCAGAAGCAGCTAATGTTTTAGCTTCCATTTCTTCTTGTAGGCTAGCAAAAGCAGCTTCTAGATCTTCACCAGAAACGCGCATTTCTGCACCTTTTAGGGAATCTTCAATTGCAGCAAAAAGGTGAGGTAGAGAAATATCACCTAGATCACTTCCACCTAATTGATCACCGATTTGACGACCAATACCATAGCCAATTTTAGCTTCTTTTGAGTCGAACGATAGTTCAGACATAATTTCTCACTCTCTTCATTAAATAAATAAAGCGGGCATCATATCACAGTCATTTAATAGAACCGAAGCGCAAAAACATGCAAGTTTGTTAAAAAAATATTGAATGATATTGATTATCATTTATAATTTATTTATTCAATTAGGACGATCAAAATGAAACTCTCTGACTTTAATCAAATTTCAAATCATCCACAAAAAATTAAGCCTAGCAGCCCAGCTTGGGATATTGCTTTTGTCTGTGCAATTTTTATCATAGCAAGCAGCAGCTTCTTCTATGATAGCTACCAAGAAGCGAATCCAAACCCATCTTTAAAGAGTGCTCAATTAAATCTCAAATAAGACCTGCTTATGATGTAAGTCAGCACTTTTAACTCCCCTAGGCATACACTATAACCAAGATAGTCAAACGGAGTTAAGCCATGTTACCTCAAGTTAAAACCATTCTATTTGCCTGTGATTTAGAAGATAAAACACAAGAATCTTTATCCCTTGTGATGTCGATAGCAGCCAGCCAAAAAGCCAAAATCATTTTCATGCATGCCATAGAACCTATGAACCACCAGGCTCAAAGCATGATAAATAACTACTTGCCAATTGAAGAGTTACAATCACTTAGACGAGAGGCACTCAATAGCGTTAAAGATGCAATGGAGACTCAAATCACCATCTTTTATGAAAACCATGCTAATAATAACGAGCTTCCAGAAAAGCCTGAATATTTAATTATTCAAGAAGATGCAAGCAGCGCTATTAAACATGCCGTTGAAGATCATAAAGTGGATCTTGTTGTTATGAACAGCCGAACCCACAGTAAAATTGGCCAAATGATCATTGGCTCAACTGCAAACAAAGTCATTCATCAAAGCCAAGTGCCTGTTATGGTTATCCCACTAAGATAATTACTGGCCTTTAAATTACTTCTTAGATAGACTGCTACTGTATAAAAACACAGTAGCAGTCTTACATGATTCTCTATATTGCCGAAAAACCCAGTCTAGCCCGTGCTATCGCCTCAGCCTTTCCTAAGCCGCAAAAGAAAGAAGATGGCTGTATCTGGCTCCCTAATGGCGATTGTGTGAGCTGGTGTATTGGCCACCTTCTAGAACAAGCCGAGCCTGATGCATACAACCCTGTCTATAAAAGTTGGCAATTGGATCATTTACCCATTGTGCCAGAGACTTGGCAATGGCAAGAAAAAAGCAAAACTCGAAAGCAGCTTAATGTACTTAAAAAGCTCATCAAGAAATCTAGCCAATTAGTCCATGCAGGAGATCCTGACCGAGAAGGACAGCTTCTAGTTGATGAAGTTATACACTATCTAAAAGTATCAAAAGCAAAACAAGATAATATCCAGCGCCTACTCATTAGTGACCTTACCCCTTCTGCTGTAAAAAAATCACTGGGTCAATTACGACCAAATAAAGAGTTTTCAGCGCTTTCAAGATCTGCCTTAGCCAGAGCCAGAGCAGATTGGTTACACGGTATTAATTTAACCCGTGCTTATACCATTAAAGGTAAACAAGGTGGTTATCAAGGCGTACTATCAATAGGGAGAGTACAAACTCCTATTTTAGGTTTAGTCGTAAAACGAGACGCAGAAAGAGAAAACTTTACCCCTAAAGACTTCTTCCAAGTCTTAGCCAATATAGAAACACCTAAAAATGAAGCCTTTAAAGCGAAGTGGATTCCGAGTGAAGCTTGCGCGCCTCATATGGACAGTGAAGGTAGAGTGTTAAATAAAGCGTTAGCTGAAAATGTGATAAAGCGCATTCAAGGACAAGACGCTAAAGTGCATCAAGCGCAATATAAGAATAAGCGTCAAGCACCTCCTTTACCCTATAGCCTTTCCAGTTTACAGATAGATGCTGCTAAAGCCTTTTCTATGTCAGCTCAACAAGTACTAGATACCTGTCAGGCTCTCTATGAAAGACATCAACTGATTACTTACCCAAGATCCGACAGTCGTTATTTACCGAACGAACAATTTAAAGATGCACCAGGTGTTATTAAAAGCTTGAGAAATAACTTGCCACAATGGCAAGATAAGTTAAATAAAGCCAATACCAGCCAACGCTCTAAGGCTTGGAACGATAAAGAAGTACAAGCACACCACGCGATTATCCCAACAGCTAAACAAGCGAATATTGACGGCTTATCGCAATCAGAGAAAAAACTGTATGAGCTGATCGCTCGACAATACTTGATGCAGTTTTATCCTCACTATGAGTACCTAGATTCAATTATTGAACTTATTATTGCGGGAGGTCTATTTCGCAGTAAAGGCCATACTAGCCTTTCGCAAGGATGGAAAGCACTGTTACCAGAGAAAAAGAAAGATGAGGAAGAAGGCAATATCTTGCCTAAAGTTGCCATAGGTGATGTCTTGTTTTGTCATAAAGGAGAGCTTATTTCTAAGGTGACAACACCGCCACCGGCCTTTACTGATGCGAGCTTACTTGCTGCCATGACAGGTATTAGCCGCTATGTAAAGCAAGCAGACATTAAAGCTATTTTAAAAGAAACCGATGGCCTGGGAACAGAAGCAACACGAGCAGGGATTATTGAATTACTCTTTCGTCGAAACTTCCTAAAACGACAGGGCAAAAACATTATTTCCACTGAAACAGGTAGAGCCCTTATTCATAGTTTACCAGAGAGCTTAATCACACCCGATATGACAGCGAAATGGGAAGCGGGCCTAAATGATATTTGCCAAGGCAGTGGCTCCTACTTAAATTTCATGGATGAGCTACAAACAAATTTACTTCAGCTCATTGAGCAAGCTAAAACAACTAATGTTGAAGTGTTTGCCACACTGCCTAGCCCAAGTAAAAAACCTTATAAAAAGAAATCCACTTACCGTAAAAAAGCAGGGGCAAAGTACACAAAAAAGCCTAAAACAAGTTAACTGTCTTAGGCTTTTAATTTCGTGTGTTTACGATATTTATGAGTCAGCGTTATGCCTAGCTACCAAGGCCTAGCCAAGCTCCTACTCCTACCATCAAGCTACCAGAAAAACGATTCATAGCCCTTACATTGCTAGATTGAAGTAGCAAGGTTCGTAATGTTCTGCCGCCACTTGCATAGATCATGAGGCAAATAAACTCTAAGGTTAGAATCACACTAATCAGTGTAATCAACTGAGATGTGAGTGCTTGCTCTGGATTTAAAAATGGTGGTAACAGCGCAACAAAGAATGCCCAACCTTTAGGGTTGGCAATGGCTGTAACAAAACCTTGTAGAGCAAGCTCCCTTCGACTCGCTTGCTCTTTTTCTTGTTCAAGTTGTATTGCCATCTTGCCTTTTGAGCGCCACATTTGCACACCAATATAAGCAAGATAAAGTCCACCAAGAATTTTGAAAGCCAAGAAGAAATTAGGATAATTTAATAATAGCGCTGCTACACCAACCGCAGCTAATGCCGCCACTAATCCCACACCAATAAGCTCGCCAAGCATCATCCATAAAGCACGCTTAACACCAATAGTCATGCCCATTGTCATGGCAAGTGTCATACACATACCAGGTGTTAGAGAAACAAAAAAAAAGGTGGGAATAAAGACTGTTAGTAGTGCAATTTCCATATTAGCCTCATAGGTAAATTAACAAGGCTAAGGTCTCATGCAAGTCCTGAAAAATCAATACTAGTTAGTTAGGGAAACTAAATAATTTTAGGCTGTTGTACTTAAAGAAACATACAGAGTTAGAAGGTTTTTTTCTTAGTAAACTCCCCCTCTTCGATGAACTTGTTCCACTCATCATCAAGGCCGTCTTCTTCCTCTTGATCTTCAGCCGCAGCTTCAGCTTCTTGTTGCTGTAACTTAAGATCACTTTCTATTTCATCCGCCGCTGAATTGTATTTATTCATGGCCTCTTTTGCTTCTGGTGTTTCTTCAATTTCTTCTAACTCACCTGCGGCAGTACGATACATATCAACGGCTTCTTGTAACTTACCCGTTAAAAAAAATTGGCGAGCTTGGTAGGCCTTGTGATCTGCATTCAACTTATAACGATAAAAACCAATAAGTTGTCCATATTTATGGAAGGAATCTGGATCGAGTTTTTTATCTTCTTTAGATTGCTGAATAAAGGTAAAGAAAGAGTCCAACAAACGACGAATATTAATAATCAATAACTCATCATTGATGGGCTTTGCCTTGCGCCTTTGCTTGCTAGTTTGAAACTTTTCCATTTCTTCAACCACATGCCCTCTACGTTTAGCAAGTTTCTCATCTGGAGCGAGTTTCATTAACTCATCATGGATGCCCACTAAACGAGAGTAGAGCCAAAGTCGCATATCTTTTGGTTGATACTGAGGAGGTAAGTCATCAAGATAATGACGCACTTGTCGTGTTTGATTATTCAGCATAGCGACTTTTCTTAACTTCTCTAACCTAGCTTGCTCCTTCATCTGCAAGGTTACGACAAAGCCTATAAAGCCAATACCAACAACTAATAATCCAATGATAATAAATGAAGACATTAGAAGCCTCTGACGATTGACAGTAACAATAGCATAATCTTAAATCTCACCATTTTTGTTATCAGTTCCTAAGTTAAGCCTTTAGTTTGACCTAGTCGCTGTATGTTCTTGTTTTTGAGCTTTCATCATAGTATGCAATTTTTGATCCAATCGACTTATTTTATATTGCAACTTTTCAATTTCCTCTTTTGAACTTTCAACTGATACAAATTTTTCTAAACCAGCCAAAGCACTCAAATACCTCTCCCTAGCTTGGCTTAACCTATCTGCATCCAAATCCTGCTGAGCAATGTGAGATAAAAAATCAGTTGTCGCTAACTGCCTCATAAAGCGGATTTGTTCAACTTGTTTAAGGGCAATCCCTTTATCAAGCTGTCCTTGCGTCGTTAAACCTTTTAAAAAAGTGGGTAGCACGGTCAAGCCTTCATTGACCTTATCTAGATGAGCCTTAGAAGACACTCTTTCTAGGTTAAGCGTATATTTCCCTGCTTTCATTAAACTGGCTACGTGAGTCATTTCATTCAGCGTCGCTTCATGGCTCTCTTTTTTGTTCATCTTCTGTAAGTGAGTCAAACCACTTATCAGAAACTCTGTCAGAATCATCTTAGTTTGAATCGGCATATAACGATCAGAAATTAAATGTAAAATGCCAGCAATACGATCACAGCGTTTCTGCAATAAATTATCCGCTAATAATTGCGCTCTTCTGCGTGCACCGATAATACGAGCTAATTGTGAACCAATAATTAGAATTGACACAAAGAGTACAAAGGTGACTATGATTAGCAGATTATCCATAAATGACTTAACTCAAAATCGTAAAAACAAGAAAACTGAGTGTAACTTTGTTTACACTACCCTTCAGTTTATATCATTCCGCTAAACTTAGTTACAAAAAAGGCCAGCATAAGCTGGCCTTTCAATGACTACTTGGAAAAATTAACCATTAATATGGTTAAAACCAACAAGCATGTAGAACAATATAGCTGCTAGACAGCCTGATGCAGGAACAGTGATAACCCATGCTGCTGCGATTTTAAATAGAGCAGAACGTTTAACTAGTTCTTGTTTAGTTGCTTTCTTCAGACCTTTACGCTCTTTCTTAGAGATAGGTGAATCATCTCTAAGTTGCTTAAGTTCACGTAAGATTGCACGTTTACCTTCCACATCAGCCGCTTCAAAGCGCGTAACAAAGCTATTCGTTTCATCTTTGTCATGACCAGCATCTTCTGAGTGTTCAATGATTTCAGCCAGTTTTTTCTCATATGACTTTTTAAGGTATTCACGTAGGAAGCCCACACCAAAGATACCACCAACCGCAATATGAGTAGAACTCACAGGTAAGCCAAGCTGAGAAGCAATGATTACAGTGATAGCAGCAGCCATCGCGATACAGAAAGCACGAGTTTTATCTAGTTCAGTAATTTCCGAGCCAACAGTACGAATCAGTTTAGGGCCATAAAGCGCTAGACCAAACGCAATACCAATACCACCCACTAACATGATCCATAATGGAATCGTTGCCTTACTAGAAATACCACCAGACATTAGTGCATCGTTAATCGCAGCCAGCGGCCCAATTGCGTTAGCAACATCGTTAGCACCGTGTGCAAAACTTAGTAGTGCAGCAGAAATAATCAGAGGAATAGTAAATAAACTGTTAACACTGTCTTTATGATTCTTCAGGCTGGCAGACGCTTTCGCTACGATCGGACGAACAAATAAATAAGCACCTGTTGCAATCGCAAAACCAAGCATTGCAGCAGTAACAATATCTGTTTTCCAAATTTTCTTAAGGCCTTTCATGATTAGGTAAGTAGAGAAAGCCCAAACCATCAAAGCAACCAATAGAGGCACGACCTTGCGAGCAGCAGCAATCATGTCGTTTTGATATGTAACAGATCGTTTTATATAAATAAGGAATGAAGCTGCAATAAGTCCGCCTAATACAGGTGAAATAACCCAACTAGCAGCAATCATAGACATTTGCCCCCAGTTAGCAATTCCCCAACCACCAGCAGCAATACCAGCACCTAACACACCACCCACAATAGAGTGAGTCGTAGAAACAGGTGCTCCTAGATAAGTTGCTAGGTTAAGCCAAGTTGCGCCAGCTAATAAAGCGGCCATCATTACCCAAATAAAGGTTGCACTATCAGCAATGGCATTCGGGTTAATAATTCCTTTTTTGATGGTACTAACAACACTACCACCAGCAATCAAAGCACCAGATGCTTCAAATATAGCGGCGATCAAAATAGCGCCTGTCATGCTTAGAGCTTGTGAGCCTACCGCTGGGCCAACATTGTTCGCTACATCATTAGCACCAATGTTCAGTGCCATATAGGCACCAATTGCAGCAGCAATTGCTAGAATAGAAACGTTTGAGATACTCTCGCCATTCATTGAGGCATAGAAACCTGTTGCTACCACAAAGGCAACAGCAATAATTAGACGAACAAGATCACTTCCAAGAAGTGACGAGTTAGTTGTTACAGAATTTGATTTTGCACGATCCATTCTGGGTCTTCTCTATTTAAATTAAATGGTACCAAAGTCATTATTCTCAATATCAGTTTCGACCTTGGCTTATTAAGGTCGCAATCCATGCAATCGATATTGAATCTTTGGCATTTATATTGGGCTGAAACAAATTCGTCATGAAATTGTAACGGCGGCAATTCTACACTGAGCAAAAACAGATAAAAAGCGTTAGAACCTTTGTTTACTACATGTTTATGACATAAAAAAAGAGGCCAATTTAGGCCTCTTTTGAAGTCTGATCATAAAATTTACATTATAATCAATCACATAATATTAGACGCAATTTTAAATGCTTCAAAAGTGTGACTAATATATGAATCTTTTGTTACAGTTTAATGACAAGTCCGAATTCTTGGCTTGAATCTTCAATCCAACGCCACACATAGTCAGAAAAACTACGACGAACCACTAACATAAAACACTTCTCATCAAGTCGATTCATCACCACACTAGCTTTAGCAAAATGTGTCGTTACTGTTTTACCCACTGGTAATTCAGCTTCAACATCATAACCACAGCTCTTTTTCATCAAGGTGATCACATCATCGCCTGAAAGCTCAAACACAGTTTGACCTCCAGAAACATCCACGACAGAGAAGTGGCCTGTTAACTTAGCGCGTAAGTTAGCTTCTAATTCAGCTTCATCACCTTTAGCACTGATAATTAGCCACTCATTTGGACTGATCCAATGAATAGAAACATCCGCATTGCTCGCTGAACTTAGCGCTTTCACTGGCAGGCTTAAGCCTAAAATCTCTTCGACAGATGAAACAAAACCAGCATCACCACTATTACCACGTAGCGTTAGGTGGCCATAAAACCCACGCTCTTGAAAAGTAACACCACCTTGCTTTGCAGACGGAAAACTAATATGAGCCAGTGGTGTATCAGGCCTAACTTTAACATTGACATTAGACATGCTGTTTCTCCCCTTTGGCATCATAGAAAACATAGTCAGTAATTTCAGCTTCAATGGTGCGACCATCTGCTAACGGGAAGTAAACAGACTCGCCTTTACGGTTATGACCATCTTTAATTACAGCCAACGCAAAACTATGGCCTAATACCGCACTGTAATAACTTGAAGTCACATGCCCTACCATTGTCATAGGGATACTCTCATTCGGATTACGAACAGCTTGAGCACCTTCTGGCAAAATAACGTTAGCATCTTTCGGCTTAAGGCCAACAAATTGCTTACGATCTGTACGTGACGTATCAGGTCGAGTAAAGGAGCGCTTACCAATAAAGCTGAACTCTTTATTCTTACCAATACACCAGCTCATATCCATATCTTGTGGCGTAACAGACCCATCTGTGTCTTGACCGACAATGATAAAGCCTTTTTCAGCACGTAATACGTGCATTGTCTCAGTACCGTAAGGGGTAATATCAAACTCTTTACCCGCTTCCATGATAGCTTCCCAAACGTGCAAACCATGATTTGCTTGAACGTTAATCTCGTAAGAAAGCTCACCAGTGAAACTGATACGGAAGACACGAGATTTAACACCCGCCACGGTACCGCTACGCCAATCCATGAACTTAAAGCTATCTTTATCAAGATCAATATCATCACATACTTTCGCTAATACTTTGCGAGAGTTAGGACCAGAAATAGTCATGGTTGACCAGTGGTCTGTCACTGATGTCATATAAACTTCTAGTTCAGGCCACTCTGTTTGATGCCAGAGTTCTAGCCACTCAAGTACATTAGCCGCACCACCCGTTGTGGTGGTTAGAATGAAATGATCATCGGCAATACAAGAGGTCACACCGTCATCCATGATCATGCCATCTTCTTTCAGCATAAGACCATAACGACATTTACCGACTGCTAACTTGCTCCAAGCATTGGTATAAACACGGTTTAAGAATTCACGCGCATCTTTACCTTGGATATCAATCTTACCAAGTGTAGAGGCATCTAATATGCCCACACTGTTACGCGTTGCTAAACATTCACGATCCAATGTTTGTTGCATGGTTTCACCAGGCTTAGGGAAATACCAAGGACGTTTCCATTGGCCCACATCCTCAAACAAGGCGCCGTTAGCTTCATGCCAAGACTGCATTGCTGTATAACGAATAGGATCAAACAAACTGTCTGTATCACGTCCAGCAATCGCACCAAAAGTTGTTGGTGTATAAGATGGACGAAAAATCGTTGTCCCTGTTTCTGCGATGGTCTTATTCAAAGACTGAGCAGCAACAGCCATACCATTAATGTTACCCAACTTACCTTGGTCAGTACCAAAGCCTAACGCTGTATAACGTTTAACATGTTCAATCGACTCAAAGCCTTCACGTGTCGCCAGCTCAATACCCGCCGCAGTTACATCGTTTTGCATATCAACAAACTGCTTAGGTGCGCGACTCACTGACTTAGAGTGCGGTACTAAGAATAGCGCCTGAGCTTGTCCTGTTTTAACAAGATCAACACTCGGTACTTTAATTGAGTTAGAACCATCACCAAAACCGGCTTCACATGCCGCTTGTGCACCGGTTGCTAGGCCTTGCTCAAAAGTGTCGTGTAGTTGATGTTGTCCCATTAGGGAGCCTACACAATGTTGCTTCTGTACCGTTTTACCAGGTAAGAATCCGATAATGTCATCGTTCCATACTGGGCGAGCTCCTGTGTGGCAACTCAGATGTACAACAGGGCTCCAACCACCAGACGTTGCAATAATATCGCAATCATAATTCTGGCTAGCGCCGGTTACTTGTGTACCTTCCGCATTAATTGGTGCCACAGTCGCAGCATAAACACGACGGCTACCTTTTGCTTCAATAACAGCATGTGAGAACCAGATCTTAAGACCTAACTTTTTAGCTTCTTCAACCAGTTCGCCATTTGATTCAGCGCGGCTATCAGCAATACCGATTACTTTACGGCCGGCTTTATGCCAATCAATTGCAGCTTGATAGCCGGAGTCGTTTGCTGTCGATACTACTAAAGCATTACCAGGAGCGACTGCATAACGATTTAGGTAAACACTAATAGACGAAGCTAGCATCACCCCAGGAATATCATTGTTAGCAAAGATCAAAGGTCGCTCTTGTGCGCCTGGTGCCAAGATAACTTGTTTCGCACGGACACGATGCATACGCTGACGAGCCCCTCTTGGAGAAATCTCACCAAGATGGTCTGTACGACGCTCAATCACAACCAAGAAGTTATGATCGTAATATCCCATAACCGTACTGCGAGGCAGTACAATCACATTTGAATAGTCTTCTAGTGTTTCAATTGTATCTTGCAGCCATTGGCTTGCAGGAGCACCATCAATTGTTTGGGTCGTGCTAAGTAGGCTACCACCCATTTCGTTTTGTTCATCAGCAATGATAACTCGCGCGCCTGTTTTTGCAGCAGCAAGTGCCGCAGAAAGGCCAGCCGGACCTGCACCAACAATCATCACATCACAATGATGATTAATTTTGTCGTAAGTATCTGGATCTGGTGCTGTCGGGGCTTTACCTAAACCTGCCGCTTTACGAATAAAGTGCTCGTATGTCATCCACAATTTTTGCGGGTACATAAAGGTTTTGTAGTAAAAACCAGGAGGCATCATGGCACCTGCTTTTCCAAGCGTAGCCATCAAATCAAAGTTAACACTTGGCCAACCTGCAACTGGGTTTGCGACAAGGCCTGCATACAACTCCTGTTGAGTTGCTCTAACATTGGGAATGGTAGATGCGCCAGTGCCTAACTGAATAACCCCATTTGGCTCTTCGCTACCATGCCCTGTGATACCACGAGGACGAGAATATTTAAAACTACGGGCAATAATATCGACACCGTTAGCTAACAAGGCTGAAGCAAGTGTATCCCCTTCAAAACCCTTATATGATTTTCCGTCAAAACTAAAGTTAATGACTTTTTTACGATCAATACGACCGCCACTGGCTAAGCGTTTGTTCTGACTCATGTTACGTCGCCCTCACTTTTCACTGCAGGCTCTTCACCTATTTTATAACTTTCATGAATTTTGTAAGTTACCGTGTCACGGGTAACATTAAAAAATTGACGACATCCGGTGGTGTGATACCAAAGTTCGTGATGAATGCCCTTCGGGTTCTTTCTAAAAAATAAGTAACTTCCCCACTCTTCATCCGTTAACGCTTCTGGATCTTTAGGACGCACAATATGCGCCTGTCCACGGTAATGAAATTCATCTTCCTCACGATATTCCTGACAATGAGGACAAAAGATATGCAACATAAGAATACCTCCTAGTGGGCAACGCCGGCAGCGCCGTGTTCGTCAATTAAGAAACCAGAATTAAAGCGATCAATAGAGAAAGCTTTTGCCAGTGGATGTGGGTCATCATGCGCAATCGTGTGCGCAAAAACGTTACCTGAGCCAGGTGTCGCTTTGAAGCCACCTGTGCCCCAGCCACAGTTAAAATACAAACCAGGTACAGATGTTTTACTAATGATTGGGCAAGCATCAGGTGTCGTATCAACGATACCACCCCAAGCGCGGTTCATACGTACACGTCGAACATCAGGGAAAAGCTCACAAATGGCAGCTAAAGTATGCTCAATACCTTGGAATGATCCACGTTGACCATAACCATTATAAGAGTCGATACCAGCACCAATAACCAAATCACCTTTGTCTGATTGACTCATGTAGCCATGTACCGCATTCGACATTACAACCGTATCAATAATCGGTTTAATCGGTTCAGATACACAGGCTTGTAGAGGGTGACTTTCTAGAGGAAGCTCTAAACCAACCATACGAGCAAGTTCAGAAGAGTTACCAGAAGCAACACAGGCCACTTTTTTCGCAGCGATAAAACCATTGTTGGTTTCAACACCACAAACTGCGCCTTCATGGCGGCGAATACCCGTCACTTCTGTCTGTTGAATTAGATCAACACCTAGCGCATCAGCAGCACGAGCAAAACCCCAAGCAACGGCATCATGACGAGCAACACCAGCTCTTGGCTGCCAAGATGCCCCTAACACTGGGTAACGCGCATTGTCTGAACAGTCCAGTAACGGACAAATTTCTTTTACTTGGGCAGCATTAAGAACACTACCATCGATACCATTTAAGCGGTTAGCATTAACACGTCGCTCGATATCACGCATATCTTGTAGGTTATGCCCAAGATTTAATACGCCGCGTTGCGAGAACATAACGTTGTAGTTAAGGTCTTGGCTAAGACCTTCCCACAACTTCATTGCATGTTCATACAAGTTTGCAGCTTCATCCCATAAGTAGTTAGAGCGAACAATGGTGGTATTACGCGCGGTATTACCGCCACCTAGGTAGCCCTTCTCAATTACAGCAACATTGGTAATACCATGTTCTTTTGCTAGGTAATAAGCAGTTGCCAAACCATGACCACCACCACCAACAATGACAACATCATAAACCTGTTTTGGTTTAGGATTACGCCAAACTCTTTGCCAATTTTCATGATGACTTAGAGCATGCTTAAAAAGACTAAACACTGAATAACGTTTCATATCACCACCCTAGAAATTGCTGCCATATTGTTCACTGCCATCAACTGCTAAATAACTACTTTATTAGGAATAAAGGGTAACGCCCGTCAACATTCAATAACGTTAACAGCCAATCCCCCTCGCGAAGTTTCTTTATATTTATCATTCATATCACGCCCTGTATCTCGCATGGTTTTTATTACCTTATCCAGAGATACATAGTGTGTTCCATCACCACGAAGTGCCATTGACGCCGAGTTAATCGCTTTAACCGAAGCCATTGCATTACGTTCGATACAAGGAACCTGCACCAGACCACCAATGGGGTCACATGTCAGTCCCAAGTTATGTTCCATACCAATTTCCGCCGCATTTTCAATTTGCTCAGGTGAACCACCTGTTGCTGCGGCTAAACCTGCTGCTGCCATAGCGCACGCTGAACCTACTTCCCCTTGGCAACCCACTTCAGCGCCAGAGATAGAAGCATTCTCTTTGAATAGCAGGCCAATTGCGGCAGCCGTTAAAAAGAAATCAATAATGCCTTCTTCATTTGAACGAGGGCAGAAATCCCAGTAATAATGAAGTACAGCTGGAATAATGCCAGCAGCACCATTTGTCGGCGCAGTCACAATACGACCACCACCTGCGTTTTCTTCATTTACCGCTAGGGCATACAAGTTAACCCAATCCATTGCCCCTAAAGATGGTGTAATCATATCCATCTTATTTTTCTTCGTGAGGTCTTGGTAAAGGCTTGCTGCACGACGTTTAACTTTTAAGCCGCCAGGCAAAATACCTTCGGTTTGAATCCCCTTATCTATGCAAGATTTCATCACCTGCCAGATAGAAAGAATATTAGCTTTTACTTCTTCTTCACTGCGCCATGCTTTCTCATTTTCTAGCATGATTTGAGCAATGCTAAGATCGTGCTCTTTACACAACTTTAAAAGCTCTTCGCTGCTATGAAATTCATAAGCTAGCTGAGTATCATCTTCAACTAACTCAACTTCACCTTGATCATTTTGATTAACAATGAAACCACCACCAATCGAGTAGTAGGTTTTTTCACAAATCAAAGTTTGTGTTTCATCATAGGCACGTAATGTCATACCGTTAGCATGAAAATCAAGACGATCTATTCTGTGATAAATCAAATCTGTAGCGGGTTCAAAAGCGACGCTATGCTTAGCATTCAAACTAATTTGTTTAGTTGATTCAATTGCTTCTACTCTAGGATCAACCGTATCTGGGTCAATAGAATCAGGAAGCTCACCTTCTAAGCCCATTAGTACCGCTTTACCTGTACCATGGCCTTTACCTGTTGCCCCAAGGGATCCATAAAGTTCACACATAACGCGTGTCACTTTAGGTGTGAGTTTCTCATCGTCAAGAAAGTGGACAAATTGATTAGCCGCAACCATAGGACCCACAGTGTGTGAACTAGATGGACCGATACCAACTTTAAATAAATCAAATAAGCTAATAGCCATAACAACGCCTCATGTGATTATGCCTGCCAGTTAATTAAAATTAACCGGCATGCGAAAAGGATTAATCTTTCCCCTATTAGAACACAAAGTTTCCAATAGGAAACATGGTTTTTGATTAAACCTCGATTTCGACGTCTGTTTTTGGCTTAGAACAGCATGAAAGTATGTAGCCATCAGCCACATCATCATCTGTAATACCGCCGTTATGCTCCATTTCAACTTCTCCGGAGACTTTAAGAACACGACAGGTACCACAAATACCCATACCACATGCTTTAGGAATGCGAATACCTAGCTGGGTAGCAGCCGAATGAACAGTTTCTTCTGCTTTAACCTTGATACCTTTACCAATATTAGTGAAAGAAACCATGGCACCTTCAGATCTATCTTCCAGAGCTTCTTCTTCAGCTTCTGTCAGAATATCTAGATCTTCATCAGCAGGTGGCTCGCCGAAGCTTTCTTCAAAGTAATTTTCCATTGGAAAATCAGCATCTTGAAGCATACGCTTAACTGCAGCCATATAAGGTGCTGGACCACAACAAAAAACCGTTCTTTCTTTAAAGTCAGGTGCCATGAGCTGCAGTTTAAATAAATCTAAATAGCCTCTATAACCTGACCAAGTTTCACCTATGCCATGGGTTTCACAGATAAAGTTAACTTGTAAATTAGGCACACGTGAATCCATCAACTCTAATTCACGTCTAAAAATAATGTCTGATGGTGATCTGGCACTATGGCAGAAAACCATATCAACACCTGTATTGGTATCATAGAACCAACGTGCCATAGACATAGTTGGTGTAATACCACTACCACCAGAAAGAAGAAGTACTTTTTCAGCTGGGTAATCAATACAGTTAAAGATCCCCATTGGTCCATGAACGGCTAATTCATCACCTTCAGACAAGTTGTCATGTAACCAGTTTGAAACAAGACCACCAGGTACACGCTTTACGGTAATAGAAAAGCTATAAGGAACAGAAGGTGACGATGCAATAGTATAACTACGCATGATCTGTTCACCTTCAATCATTAATTCAAGCGTGACAAACTGACCAGGTTTGAAGAAGAACATGATTGGCTGCTCTGCCATAAAGCAGAAA
Source organism: Marinomonas sp. SBI8L (assembly GCF_001624705.1). Classification (GTDB taxonomy): domain Bacteria; phylum Pseudomonadota; class Gammaproteobacteria; order Pseudomonadales; family Marinomonadaceae; genus Marinomonas. The sequence goes on along the minus strand of NZ_JSEO01000012.1, from coordinate 170,338 downwards.
GTTGTCACATCAGGTGTTTCCCAAATGCGGTTTACACATCTGACTTGGTGACGGCCATTAGCCCATGTTTGCGTATTTACTGTGCTTAAAAAAGTATCATTCATCGACTTTACTCTTCTTATCTTCTTCTTATGCTTTTCTTATTAATGTAGCCATAAATAATAGGCTGAGTCTGAATAAAACGGAGTATGTGATTAGCGGCCTTCACTCGTTTATTCAAAAACGACATTTTTATACTCTAACCATCCAAATTTAAAAAAACCCTCTTAGATAAAACATAGGAATTGCTTTTTAGACCTGCTTACAAGCCCTAATAGGAATGATTATCAAGCTAATAAGCAGGTAACTGGCGAGTTCTCCCCCCTTTTTAGCGATAAACCAAAGGCGGCAAGCATGTCGCACAAAGAATAAAGATAGAAAAGCAATTGATCTTAGACACGTAAAAGCGTCAATTTTTTGCTAAAAATAGACCTAACTTATTAAAAATTAAGCCTTTTGAAAAATTAACCATGTCCTAAACTCACTTTCCTCGGCTTTTAAGCCCCAAAAAAATTAATAAAAACATAGGTTATGACGCTTTTAAATGAGATATTGTCGTTATTAGAACACCCTTACCCCTAACCGACATGGCACAGTACGAATCGGGGACTAAAATAAAAATATGGCCGCTATTAAAGCCTTAAATCAGCATGACAGAAGAAAAATTCAACAAAGATTAATCTTAATCATAAAGTTGACCTGCCACCCCTGATCAAAAACTTTAAATAAGCACCCACTCAACATTCAGAGGTAGTCGTAATGACAACAACCGCACCAACCAAAAAGTATCGTTATGGTTTTGTTCTGGTAGAGGACTTTTCCATGCTGCCTATGACATCAGCGATAGAAGTTATGCGTATGGCAAACTATTTGTTGGGCCATGATGTGTATGAGTGGTTTACCATTACTCAAGATGGACAACCGGCCAAAGCCAGTGACAATATTATGATTGCCGCTGACCTCGACTTTAGACAGGATCTATCTAATTTTGACGGTATCATTGTTTGCTCAGGTGTTAATGTAGAAAAACACTGTGACCCTCAACTATTACATTGGTTAAGAGAGCAAGAAAAGAAAGGGACTGCAATGGGAGCCATTTGCACCGGTGCCTTTATTCTTGCCGCTGCAGGCTTGATGGACGGCTACCGCTGTACGGTTCATTGGGAATACATGACGACTTTCTGCGAGCGCTTTCCAAATGCTTATACAGATTTAAAACTCTTTTCATTCGATAGAGACCGCTTCACTTGTGCCGGCGGTACAGCACCATTGGATATGTTTTTAAACCTAGTACGTAAGCACTTTAGTCATGAACTCAGCGCAGCCATAGGTGAAGAGTTTATGTCTGAGCGCATTCGAACAGAAAGTGACTTACAACGAATCCCATTACGAACCTATTTAGGCCCTAGCCATTCTAAATTAATGGAAGTTGTGTCTCTGATGGAAGCTAACTTAGAAGAGCCGATTTCTTTAGATGAGTTGGCCAGCTTTGTGAGCATGTCTAGAAGACAACTAGAGCGACAGTTCCAAAAGCATTTAAACTGCACACCATCACGCTATTACTTAAAACTTCGCCTCGTTAGAGCCAGAAAACTTCTAACTCAAACAAATATGTCTATTACCGACATAGGTATAGCCTGTGGTTTTGTTTCGACCCCTCATTTTAGTAAGTGTTATCGTGAATATTTTGGTATTCCTCCTCGTAATGAGCGCATTACACCTCACACTCAAGTTCCTTTCATGGGTATTCAAGGTGCCGCTTTTAGCGCTTAATAAACCCAGTCTAAAAGCGACAATTCATAATAAAAAAGAGTCTTTATAGGCTCTTTTTTTATCGCTTTCTCAATTACCTCTATAAATATTTAACCCAGGCATAAAAATTATCTTTCGCTTTTAAAAAAGATGGATACAATAGCCGCACTCAAATTTCAGCAAGCAGAATACTTGCTAAGAGGTCCCATAAATTAAAGGTAAACTTACCTGAGTTTGTTTGATTAAAGCACCGTTTTAATCACATTTCAGGGCGAACTAGTATTAAGAGGATTGTCCTATGTTCTTTGAAGGTTCAGAGAAAAAAGTTGAGCTTGTCATGTCTCATGATGCGGTCTCATTAAGAAGCCTAGGCATAGATTTTTGGGCCAGCATAGTGGCTCAATGTGAAGCAGAGATTCTTTCAAGCATTTCTAATGAGCATTGTGATGCTTACCTCTTATCTGAATCTAGTTTGTTTGTGTGGGATCATCATTTTTTGATGCTAACATGCGGCACCACAACCTTAGTCAATTCACTTCAAGCCTTTCTTGATCATCTAGAGAGTCAATTTGAAGGTCAACTTGAATTAATTCAGTCTGTTATTTTTCAGCGTAAAAATGAGTACCAGTCTCACCTGCAAAAGACCTCATTTGAACAAGATATTGCTCAGCTACAAAAAAGACTCAAAGGTGTCGCATTTCAACTAGGTAACCTTGATAGTCACCACAATTACATTTACCACCTAGATAAACCCTATTCACCAAACGAGTCTGATAAAACCTTTGAACTCTTGATGTATCATATTGAGGGCAAAGCGGCTGATTATTTAAGGCAAGAGGGACAAGATACCAAGACAATTCGCACACTACTTAGCCTTGAAACACTACTACCTGACTTTAAGATTGATGAGTATGTTTTTGAACCCTTTGGCTATTCTATGAATGCGATATTGGGAGATAAATATGCGACCATGCATATCACCCCACAAGAAAAAAGCTCCTATGTTAGCTTTGAAACAAACCTTGATATCAAGCATCACAGCGTCAATATTTTTAATCAGTTAATTCATCTACTTCAGCCAAGCTGTTTTGACATTATTAGCTTTAACGATGAAGCTGAAATTCACACAGAACACACCTTAATGAATCAAGTTGAGCAAAGCCTAAGCTGTGGTTATACCATGCGATTTAAAGAATATATGAAGCAGCAAAAAATCAGTGCAGCAAGCTTAATTGAGATTTAAGAAGCATAGATCCTAATAAAAAAGCCCCAAGATAAAACACGCTATCTTGGGGCTTCCTATTGTTGAAAGAAAAGATTATTGTTTTTTGAAAACAATATTCGCCTCTTCTAAATCTGCCAAAATGGCATCTCCGGAAACAAAATTCCCCGCTAACAATTCATTCGCTAATGGGTTTTCGAGCCAATTTTGAATCGCTCTTTTAAGTGGTCTTGCCCCGTACACTGGGTCATACCCCACTTCAGCAAGACGATCCAACGCCTTCTCAGATAAAGTGAGTGTCATCCCCATTTCTTGTAGTCTGGCATTTAAGTGGGTCATTTGAATACGCGCAATACCATGGATTTGACTCTGCATAAGCGGATGGAAAACCACAGTTTCATCAATTCGGTTAATAAATTCTGGTCTAAAGTGATTACCTACAACACCAAGTACTTCTTGTTTGATTTCTTCGTACTGCTCATTAGTACGATAGTTTTGAATCAGGTCAGATCCTAAATTTGAGGTCATCACTATCACAGTATTTCTAAAGTCAACCGTGCGTCCTTGTCCGTCAGTTAAACGGCCATCATCAAGTACCTGCAGCAAAATGTTAAACACATCAGGATGTGCTTTTTCAATTTCATCTAGCAAAAGTACAGAATAAGGTCGACGTCTAACAGCTTCTGTTAAGTAGCCACCTTCTTCATAACCCACATAACCTGGAGGAGAGCCTATCAAACGAGCAACTGAGTGTTTTTCCATAAACTCAGACATATCCACTCTGACCATAGACGCTTCAGTATCAAACAAAAAGGTCGCTAAAGATTTACACAGCTCAGTTTTACCAACACCAGTTGGCCCTAAAAATAGGAAAGACCCATTAGGTCGATTTGGATCAGCTAAGCCAGAACGAGAACGTCTTACAGCATTAGCAACCGCAGTCACAGCTTCTTCTTGACCTATAACTGAATTGTGTAACTCATTTTCCATGGTCAATAGCTTTTCACGTTCTCCTTGTAGCATTTTATCCACAGGAATTCCGGTCCAACGAGAAACAACTGTCGCCACTTCTTCTTCTGAGACGCGATTTCTAAGTAGTTGGGCTTGATCAAGTTCTTCAGCCATACTGGCTTTTTCTATTTCAGCTTCTAGCATAGGGATCACCCCATACTGTAGCTCAGACATCTTAGCTAGGTTGCCATCACGTCTGGCTTCTTCCATTTCTTGACGTACAGATTCAAGCTCTTCTTTTAGCTTTTGTGCCCCTTGTAACTGAGCTTTCTCTGCATTCCAAATTTCTTCAAGGTCACTAAACTGCTTTTCAGCAATGGCTATATCTGATTCGAGTTTTGAAAGCCTCTGTTTAGAAGCTCTGTCTTTCTCTTTCTTCAGAGCTTCTTTCTCAATTTTTAATTGAATAAGGCGACGCTCAAGCCTATCCATGTCTTCAGGCTTAGAGTCCATTTCCATGCGAATACGGCTTCCTGCTTCATCAATTAGATCAATCGCCTTATCAGGTAGCTGTCTATCGGTAATATAGCGTTGTGATAGCTTGGCCGCTGCAATGATTGCAGAATCCGTAATATCCACGCCATGGTGAATCTCATAACGCTCTTTTAGACCACGTAAAATTGCTATGGTATCGGCCACACTCGGCTCTTCAACTAGCACCTTTTGGAAACGACGCTCTAGAGCAGCATCCTTCTCAATAAACTGGCGATACTCATCTAGCGTTGTCGCCCCCACGCAATGAAGTTCACCACGAGACAGAGCAGGTTTTAACATATTACCCGCATCCATTGAGCCTTCAGATTTACCCGCACCAACCATGGTGTGTATTTCATCAATGAAAAGAATCACCTGACCTTCCTGTTTAGCAAGCTCAGTTAATAAGGATTTCAGCCTTTCTTCGAATTCTCCACGGTATTTTGCACCCGCAATCAGAGCCGCCATATCGAGAGATAAAACGCGTTTATTCTTTAACCCTTCAGGCACTTCACCATTTACAATCCTCTGAGCTAATCCTTCTGCGATAGCCGTTTTACCGACCCCAGGCTCACCAATTAAAACAGGATTATTTTTACGACGGCGCTGTAACACTTGAATAGTACGACGAATTTCGTCATCCCTGCCTATTACAGGGTCTAGCTGGCCTTCCGCTGCACGTGCAGTCAAATCTACCGTAAACTTATCTAACGCTTGACGGCTTTCTTCTGCGTTCGGGTCATTCACCCCTTCCCCACCACGCACCTGATCAATAACAGCAACAATATCTGCTTTGCTTACACCGGTTTTTTTAAGCGCTTTGGCAAGTTCATCTTTACCGTCAAACATGGCTAATAAAATTAGCTCAGAGGAGATATATTGATCTTTACGTTTCTGTGCTTCTTTATCTGCTAAATTTAGTAGGCGACCCAACTCTGGCGACATTTGAATGTTACCATCGTGATCCTGCATTTCAGGCAAGCCATCCAGAATATGATTTAAGGTTTCGCGAAATTTCGCCACCTGAATACCAGCTTGCTGAAGAATAGGTCGAATGCCGCTGCCTTGCTGGTCAAATAAAGCAACTAATAAATGGACGGCATCTATGTAGGCGTGATCTCTGCCTAAAGCAACAGACTGAGCATCAGAAAGTGCGATTTGTAATTTACTGGTTAATCGGTCGATTCTCATATTAAAGTCCTAATTATCCGAAAAATACCTTAGATACCTTTCTAGATAGGTCCCACTTTTTAAAATTCAATTGTTGAGTGTCATTTTTTTGACACCTATAAAAAAAGAGCCTCTCGGCTCTTCTTTCAACTTTCTGCGTCAATCCAGATTACGCTGGCTAATCGACCTGTTTGTTTATCTCGTCGATAAGAAAAAAATTGAGACTCATCTTCATAAGTACAATAATCACCACCATAAATTTGATTTACACCCAAGGCCTTCAGCCTTTGCTTAGCTAATAGGTAAATATCTGCAAGCCATTTACCATCATTTCTTGATGCCTTAAAAGCGCTTTCTGCTTGTTTATCTTGCAGCACAAACGCCTCTTTAACCTCACCACCCACTTCAAAAGCACTGACCCCAATGGCAGGCCCAAGCCAAACCATCAGATCGCTAGCATCCTCAAACTTTGCAATGCTTGACTCGATTACGCCGTCACATAATCCACGCCAGCCAGCATGACATGCGGCAACTTGAGTTCCCTTGTTATTACAAATCAACAAAGGTAAGCAATCAGCTGTCATTACAGCACACACCTGACCTTTAGTTTGTGTAAAAGAGGCATCGGCTTCTAAATCACCCAAGGCTTTTGAAGGCAAGGTGACCGTTTTAGTACCATGAACCTGATTAAGCCAACGTAAACTTGTTGGCATATTAATATGATCTGCAAAACGTTGTCGGTTCTCAGTCACGTCTGTAATCTGATCACCAACATGAGCACCTAGATTTAACGAACCATAAGGCATTTCACTCACACCGCCTTGGCGAGTTGATGAAAAAGCCTTTATCTGTTTAGGCGCTGGCCATTGAGGACAGATGTATGAATCATTTGAATGTGTTGAGGTCACTTTTTCTCCAAATAAACCAAGAAAAATAAAAGCTTAGAAGTCACCTTCTACACTATCTGTTTCTGCTAGGTCTTCGTTAAGAAGCTCAATCAGCTGCTTCATATCGTCAGGTAGATCGACTTCCCATTCCATAAACTCACCGCTAATAGGGTGTGATAGTTCTAATCTTTTTGCATGTAGGGCTTGTCGTCTAAAGTTTTGCAGCTCTTCTCTCAATTCAGGAATGCAAGCTTTAGGCATTTTCATCCGTCCAGCATATTGAGGGTCGCCTAATAACGGGAATTGAATATGAGACATATGCACACGAATTTGGTGTGTACGCCCAGTTTCCAGTTTAAGTCGGATATGTGTGTGGTTTTTAAAACGTTGCAATAAACGGTAATGCGTCACAGCATCTTTACCATTTAAAGGCTCTACCGCCATTTTTTGACGGTTCTGAGGATGACGACCAATTGGCTCATTTACTGTACCACCGCCAGTCATTATGCCTATAGTCACAGCTTCATATTCACGCCCCATACTTCTATCTTGCAGCTGAGCAACCAACTCAGTTTGTGCTGCTAATGTTTTAGCAACAACCATCAAGCCAGTTGTTTCTTTATCAAGACGGTGAACAATACCTGCCCTTGGGATATGGGCCGATTCAGGACAATGGAATAAAATAGCATTCATCAAGGTACCTGTGCGGTGCCCTACCGCAGGGTGAACAACCAAGCCTGCTGGCTTGTTGATCACAATAATATCGTCGTCTTCAAAAACGATATCTAAAGGGATATCTTCGGGTTGATGATCATCAATATCTTCAACTAAGGTTTCTAGACTTATTACTTCACCTACAAAGAGTTTTTCTTTCGCTTTTGACTTCTTGCCATCAACTAATAAAACCCCTTCTTTAATCCAAGTCTGGATACGTGACCTTGAATAATCACTAAAGAGTTCTGTTGCGACTAAATCAAACCTTTGCCCATTTAATTCAAATGGAACTTGGGCTTCTTTTACTATGCGCTCTGCCATACAATGTACTTAAATTCGAGTTGATCTTAATTTGCGTAATTTTTACGTATTATCGATCAAGTTACAAAGAAAAAAGGTGTATCTAACTGCCATTGGAAACTTTATGACTATTTTAGAGTCAATCAAGGCAGGATTACATTTAACTATTCAAGGTTTGATTATACATGGGATTACGCAAGTCTTTGCTGCAATTATCTGGTTTCGTTGGAATTTCTTTATTACTAGGAGCCTGCTCCAATACACCGGTTCAAGAACCAGACCTACCTGAGCGAGAATATTACCAGAATGCTCAAGAAGCATTTGATCAAGGCCGACCACTTGTCGCTGTTAAAAACCTGAAGGACCTTGATAGTCGCTACCCTTTTGGTGAGTTTAGCCAAAGAGCAGAACTTGAGTTAATTTATGCCTATTTTTTAGCAAGTGACTATATTTCAGCACACGCTAATGCTGAGCGCTTTATTAAAAAATACCCAGACTTTGAAACCATAGATTATGTCTTTTACTATCGTGCCCTTTCCACATTTAAAGGCGGCCAAACCCTTAGTGCTCGCTTCTTAAATCAAGATCCAAGCCAAAGAGATACGAGTGAGTTTGTTAAAGCATTCCGCGAGTTTGCAGATCTCCTTAAACGTTACCCTGAAAGTGAATATGCCAATGATGCGAAAGCTCGCATGATTTATTTACGCAACACTATTGCAAAACACGAGCTACAAGTTGCTAAGTATTACTTTAAACGTAACGCTCCTTTAGCGGCTCTCCACAGAAGCCAAACAGTTCTCAACCAATATCCTAGTTCTGACTCAATAGAAGAGGCACTCGCCATTAGTGTCCAAGCTTATATTGAATTAGAACAAGAAGAGTTGGCAGACAGAAACCTAGCTATCTTAGTAGAAAACTATCCTAGCTCAGTGCATCTTGATGAAAATGGACAACTGATTATTCCTGCAAGACCAAAAGATGCCGATCCTGATTTTTGGTATTGGGTAACGCTAGGTTGGATGGACTAATATCCACTAAGCCTTAAAACTAAAAAAGCCGACATTATGTCGGCTTTTTTAGTTTTAAGGGAAATACCTAGGCTCATCACCCTCTTGCCAAGGCGGAAGCTTAATCATGACTTTCTCAAAAGCTTCGTCTTCAATAATTTGTTTCAGCCAAGATCTGACATTTAGATATTGAGACTGGTCAAACCATGCATTATCGACACCACGGAATTGGCGTATAAAAGGAAAAACAAGCACATCAGCCATGCTCATCTCGTCGCCCAGTAAAAACGCTTGTTTGCTTAGTTTGCTTTCTAGCCTGCGTAAAAACCTTTCAGCTTGAGAACGATAATATGCTTGAGAATAAGCTGGATGACGATCTGCATATTTATACTTATCTAGCCAAACCTTAAACCTGTAGTCAGTCTGAAATAACCAAGCAGCGATCTCATTTTCTTGTTGCTCAGAATAGATGTTAGCATTTTGCTTCTTGCTCATCGCCCAACGAATAATATCCATACTTTCTGGATAGCGAGTACCTTGTTCGCAAATCATCTGAGGGACACTTGAACGGCCACCTAATGCAAGTAATGCTTCTGGCTTGTTTCTTAAAACCACTTCTCTAATTTCAACTTTAATATTAAGAAGTGACAAGGTGTAGCGGGCTCTAATTGCGTAAGGACAGCGCCTAAAAGAATATAAAATAGGAAACACAGAACATCTCTAGATAAAAACTGATTAAGACGTGATTAAAGCAAAAAAGCAGGCATAAAAAAACCGCTCTTAATTAAGAGCGGTTTTTTAAAAGATCAAACAGATTAAACGACTGAAACGTTTTCTGCTTGTGGACCTTTTTGACCTTGAGTAACTTCAAAAGTTACTTTTTGGCCTTCTTGTAGTGTACGACGACCAGTACCATTGATAGCACGGAAGTGAACAAAAACATCTGGACCGCCTTCGCGCTCGATGAAACCAAATCCTTTTTCGTCGTTAAACCATTTAACGATACCGGAAACTAATTGACCTGACATACAAACCTCATCTTTTCTATCTACTGCATATATACAGTTTAGTTTTATCATTGAAAGCATTAGAACTTTCAACATTATCCATAATGGTCAAGTTATTTATCAGAAGGTGGTCCAAATCAAAATACTTAACTATATCGATAATATGACGATCAAAAAAAAATAGGAAGGCGCAAAAAATAAACTTAGTTAAATTATGTAAAACAAATTAAATTAAATGTAACTTTATGAAACAGACTTCATAAATTATAAACAAGTTCAAGATAACATTAGCAATTCTTATTTTTACTAATAAACATTTAATAAAAAACTATTATTTTTCAAAATATAAAGTTTAGGCGTTTTAATAACTTAGGATTATCTTAATAAGCACAAGATTAAATAGGCAGAAAAAATTATAAATTTTAACTTAAGTGTAATAAAGGTTAAGTATTGAGCTTGATTCAAATTGAGCTAAATGTTTTTTATTTTTTTTGCGCTTTTCTCTTTCCGTATTGTGAATAATTTGGCTTTTATTCTTACTCAACCTGGCTTAACCATAAAAAGTGAGCCTCTTAGGCTCATTGTGCTAGTATCATTGCTAACTCATTTTACAGTCGATCTCTTCCATTTTACCCATGCACTTTATTCTTCTTACTCACTCTCGCGAATTAAGCAAGCAAACAGCAACAGGCCCTCTCGTTAAGCAAGCACTTGAAAATCAGTGTGATATCATTGAATGGTCACGCACGATTCCAGATAGCCGTTTAACAACAGAATTAGATACTTCAAAAACACTACTAATATACCCAGATACCCATTCCCCTGAACTTGTCATAAAAGACACTAAAGCACTGATTGAATTTGATACATTTATCATTTTGGATGGCACTTGGCAGGAGGCAAAAAAGATGTATAACCGCAGCCCTTATTTACACTCTTTAGCTCACTATCAATTAGAAGTTAGTTACCTTTCTAGCTATCAGCTTAGGCGAAATCAAAAAAGCATTGGGTTATGTACGGCTGAAGTCGCAATTGAGCTACTTAAGCAAAAGTCAGAATTAGCTCAGGCAAGCAAATTAGAAGACTTATATAATAAGTTTAATTCGGGAATAAAAGTAGAAGAAAAAACTAACTAGTATTTTTCGCTCACTCTATAGAAGATTTGGTAATAATATTTTAAGTTATTATTACCAAATACTAAAAATGACCAATTTTACATAAAAGAATAGCGTATCTTTCTATATTTAAGTTATCTACTTGAAAGTCATGTGTTCTAAACCAGACGCCTTCATTTAACAGATTATTGTTATAACTTAAATCACCCTCAAGCATCAGAAACTCTATAGAATTGGTTTCTTTACTATTCTCATATAAGCGTAATAAATCAGATATTTGCGTCAACTTAATCCAATAAACACTTTCTTCTTCATGTTCATGTAAAAGATGAAAACCAGCGTCTTCATTTACAAATACGCTGGTATCAATAAATACCTGCTCTGTGTCATTCACTTTAAACTGATGTAATTTAACGAAGAGTTCACAGCCGTTTTTACTATGGGGCGCATGAGATGTCCCAGGAGGGTTTCTAAAATAGGCACCGGCATGATAATCCCCAGATTCATCCGAAAAGGTTCCTTTGATTACAAAAATTTCCTCTCCACCTGGATGGGGGTGTGTACGGAAAAAAGAGCCCGCTTCATATTTAACGATACTGGTTGCATGCCCCCTTTCAGCCTCTTCTCTTGCTAATGGTTTACGCCAAACTCCAGCCATTGGACTTGCTTGCCAATCTAACGCTTTACTATCGATAAGAACTTCTTTTAGAAAGTCCATATTTAACATGACAAGGCCTCCAAAACCGCTTCAGCTCCCCTTTCTAATTCGTTCAAATAAGCAAGGGATAAGCCATACAATCGTTATAATTTAATTCTTATTCTTGGCTTTATGACTTAAATCAACAAAGCGATTAAATGCAAACAACTCATCAAGAAGATAAGGTAGAGTTATACCTACTCTAAAAACCATCAGCTAATAAGGTCGATTAATCTAGTTAAATTATCGAATATCAAACCGAATCAGCGCCCAACTTAAACCATTGACTAGTTTTCGACGAGTGAAGAATGACGCTACTTCCCCCTTCTCAAATTCCTTTAAAGCAAACCTTTGCAGTACTCTTTGTGGTTATCAGCACCATGTCTTGCATTATGGGTTACCTAATTATTAGAGAAGGTAATATTAGTGAAGAGCAAAGAACAAAATTAGTTGATCAATTCATCACCCAGCAAGAGCAAAAAATACATTCTGATGGTTTAAAAATTGTTGAAAATTTAAACAACTTCAGTTTGCAAACAATACCCTATCTTAAGGCAGAATCAAAACTTCAAGTAGATACTGCACATGCCATCGCAAACTCTCTTCATCAAAACCTTAAGCCTTTATTAGCCGAGAATGAAATTAAACTTGCCATTAGAGAAGCACTAAGAGACATTCGCTTCTTTTCAGGTAGAGGTTACCTTTTTATCGATGAGATGGATGGCTCCTCTATTTTGCTGCCAACCTTTCCTTCTCTAGAAGGAAAGTCTCTTTATAATCTAGTTGATGATAAGGGCGTGATTCACATAAAAAACATTGTCAAAGCAGTCCAAAACGAAAGTAAGCAGGGCTACTATCAATATCGTTGGTACGCTCCCAACAACAAGCAAGAGATGCAGGATAAAATCAGCTTTATGCGCCAGTTTGAGCCTTACAACTGGATAATAGGCACAGGTGATTACATCCAACAAGTTGAGAAAGACTTCCAGCAAAAAGCAATCAATCAACTCTCTTCATTAGAAATTCAGAAAAACAGCTTTTTTATTATTTTCGACAAAGATGGGAAGTTTATTTACCAAGCTCAAGGCATTTCAGAAAAGTTTGCCGAGAAGTTACAAGAAACGAGCTCTGCAAAACGCTTTATTACTCAAATAGAAAACAGAGCAAAAGCCAATTCAGCAAACGATGAGTTGAAGATAACTAAGGGCAACAATACCTTCTCCTTTACTAGCAATATCAATAAGTGGGGCTGGACGATAGTCGGCGGCTACAACAACGAAAATATTCTCTTTGCTGCTGAATCCCAGCTAGATATGCTAAAAGAAAGCCAGCAAGAGAGTATGCAAAGTCTCTTATTTGAATTTTCACTGCTCACGAGTCTCTCTCTGATAATTGCTTTGGGAGTTGCCTTTTGGCTGAGAAATGCTTTCGTAAACTACCATAACCATAGCCAAAAGCAGCATGAACTCTTATTAAAAAACAAGTCTGAATTAGAGCTTGCTGCACGGGTGTTTGACAGCACTTCTGAAGGCATAATGATTACGAATGAGTTTAATCAAATCATTACCTGTAACTCATCTTTTTGTCGCATAACAGGCTATGAAAAAGAAGAAATTATAGGGCTCACACCAAATACTTTTGCCTCAGGACTCACTGACCCTGAAATTTACAGCGATATGTGGCACTCAATCACTACGAAAGGTTTATGGCAAGGCGAAGTCATTAATCAGCATAAAAAAGGTCACCTGTTTCCTGAATGGCTTTCTATCAATGTTTATAAAGACCAATCAGGAAAAACCATTAATTATATAGGTAGCATAGTGGATATCAGCAAGCGCAAGCAGGCAGAGAATACACTACAACACCTTGCAGATTATGACTTTTTAACAGACCTACCTAATAGGCGCTTCTTCAAAGAGCAAATTGACCACATCATTGATGTTGATAAAAAAAGAAAGCCAACTGAGCCGATTAATAAGTTTGCTCTACTCTTTTTGGATCTTGATTACTTTAAGTTTATCAATGATAGCCTTGGTCACAGTGCAGGAGATAAAGTACTTAAAATCATCGCGGAAAGGTTACTTGAGCATAAGGATGAAAATACAATCGTCAGTCGGTTGGGTGGAGATGAGTTTGTCATAGTATTGCAAGATATCTCTTCAGAACAAGCCGTGAGACACTTCTGCAAAGAGTTAATGTTAAGCATTGAAAAGCCTATGGATGTACTGGGTCGTTCTCTTATTGTGACCCCTAGTATTGGTGCGACGCTTTACCCCAAAGATGGAAACCGTACCAATATTTTACTTAAAAATGCCGATGCAGCCCTCTATCGCGCAAAAGAGCAAGGCCGTAATAATGTGCAATTCTTTACGACAAACTTAAATAGAGATGCACTTAAAAGACTATCGTTAGAAAATGATTTACGCCGTGCTTTAAAGAAAAAGCAATTTGAGATTTACTACCAACCACAAGTCGATTTAAACAATAAACAGGTAATTGGCTGTGAAGCTCTAATCCGCTGGCATCACCCGACTAAAGGCTTTGTATCTCCTATTGATTTCATCCCATTGGCGGAAGAAACCGGCATGATCAATGAAATAGGTGAATGGGTACTTTTTGAAGCCTGTAAACAAGCGGCTAGATGGAGCGAGGAATATAATCGTCCTATCGATATGGCGATCAACTTATCGGCTAGGCAGTTTAACGATAAGCTAGTTGCAACTGTTGTAAAGGCATTAAAACAAAGCCAGCTACCTAGCCACAGCTTAACCCTAGAGATAACTGAAAGCATATTAGTTCAAGATCCTGAGCAAGTCATAGGTACTCTGTCTCAATTACGCCAGCTAGGCATCAAGATTGCGCTTGATGACTTTGGCACAGGTTTCTCGAGCCTATCTTATTTAAAACGCTTCCCTCTAGATAAGCTTAAAATTGACCGAGCATTTGTTAAAGATCTACCGAATGATAGTGACGATAGCGCAATCATTGCGTCAGTCTTAGCTGTTGCTGAGCACTTTAACCTGACAACCATTGCAGAAGGGATTGAAAATACAGACCAAGAAAGCCTACTGGAAGAACTTAACTGCTCACAAGGACAAGGTTTTTATTATGATAAGCCTCTTACCGCTCACGCCATGGCACAAAGATTCAAGCATGGACAACACGGTAAGCCAGCTCTTATTAACGGCTATGAGATGGTTTGAATACAGATATAAGCACTTTAAGCATCGCCACAAGCCTAAAGAGAAATAATCCAACTTCCTAGGAAGTTGGATTAACACACTCTCATGATACCCTGCATCAAACAATAAATTGCTCGTAAAAAATGAAAAATCGTCCTTTAAAATACAACTAAATATAAATAAAAACGTAATTTAGTTTGGTATTTGCTCGCACGAGAAAGTAAGTTACGTAAGCAATCTCGTATTTGTTTTAGAATAAAAAAAGCGCCTAAACCTGACGGCTTAGACGCAAATGTTCCAATCGATCTAAAAGACAAAATGGAACCTTGAATGATAGGGACTTTGGCTGGTTAGCTAAAGTTATGCTTGGACTCTCGCAAGCAAGAGCCCAATGATAACGTCAGATAATCAATTTTATCAGGCTATCAAGTTACACTTAGAAAGCGTAAACAGCACCTAGTGCAGTGAAAGAATCTTCTGCAGTACCTTGTTGACCAGCTTCAACATAAACATAAACGTCACCGTCGTAGTCTAGGTTGTAAGTTACACCAACTGCGTATTCGTCATAGTCGGAACCTGTTTCAAGATCAACAGTTTGAACTGAACCATAAAGAAGACCGTCAGCATGATCAGCATTGAAACCAAGACCGATGTTTGTACCTTCATCAGAATTGTCTTCATATTTAGCCATAACATTTGCAACACCTAGGTCATAAGCAACAGCTAAACCAATAGTGTCATCTTTATTGATAGCATTTTCTAGAGAGTCATAACCTACAGCTAGCTCTAAATCACCAGCAGAATATTTAACAACTGCAGTTAAAGCAGTGCCATCTTCTACAGTATTGTTACCAACTTCAGTTTCAGCATCGCCTTTAACTTGAGCTGAAACTTGTACTTCAAAACCATTCATTTCTGGTGAGAAGTAAGCAATTGTATCGCCTTCAGTTGTCGTTGAAGAACCAGTTAGACCAGCATACTCATAAGAATCGATACCGTCTTGGATTGCATTGTTATAGATGCTATCGAAAGTACCAACTTGTACTTTACCGAAATCACCTTTCAAACCAACATAAGCTTGGTCTAGGTTAACGTCAACATCAGATGTTTTTTCGTCAGCGTCAGCTTCTAGTTCATACTTGAAGAAACCTGTCAGACCATGCTTAAGTTCTTTCTCGCCTTTAAAGCCAAAAGTAGAACCGTTATCAGTTAGTTCAGCTGTATCTTCACCATCAGCATAAACTAATTGGATGTTACCGTAAGTGTCGATATCAGCAGCTTGTGCAGTAACAGCCGTAAAGGCAGCAGTAGTAACAGCAACTGCAACTAGTGTTTTTTTCATTTCAAGATCCCCGTTTTATTTATTTCAATCATTATTCAGTTTCACTGTTTGTTAGTAGAAACAGAAAACAACAACAATTTAACCTCAGGGAGAATTAACTCAATAAGCAGGGTATTGGTTTCTTCCTTCTTCACAGTTAGTTGCTAACTAATTGAAATTTCACAGGAAATAAGGATTAATAAAAAATGACTGCGTTGTATTTTTTTATCTTTTAAAACAATAAGATAACTTTAAGAAGAGAATTAATCCCATTGAAAACAAGTACTTATTTCTTGCTAATTTCAAGCCAACTTAAACTCTGCCATTTATCAATTTTTGAACCAATTAAAGTTAAGCCTAGAAAAAAGCAAAAAAAAATGGCCATTAAAAATGGCCGTTTTTAGTAGATTTAAACGCTTACCACATCAAATCATCAGGAATTTTAAAATCAGCATAAGGATCATCTTCATCAACAACCTCTTCTGACCTGTCGTTACACACTAGAATGAATGACTCATCTCTTTGCGCAATTTTAGCAGCTACCTGTTCGGGGATAATCTCATACCCTTCATCAAGTTTAACTATTGCTAATCGACCTACAGAAAGGTCCTTATGTATACCTTCATTAACATAGATTTTCTTAACTTTTTTCTCGTCTTTGAAGTTATAAGCAACTTCGCCATCTTTATGGGTTAGCCTATTAAGTTCGATCATTTGGCGAATTTGAGCTTGCACAGCTTTTAACTGCATCGCTTCTTCTTTGGCTTTATTTAACGCCTTGTCTCGCTCAATTTTTTTATCACGTTGTTTCTTTAGTTCAGCTTGTTTCGCTGAGTCATCTTCTGCGACAGCTTTTCCTGTTTTAATCTTCTGCTTTTTTTGCAGTTTTTCAGCTTTTAATTTATTTGCTTTCTTTTTATCTACTAAGCCAGCTTTTAGTAATTGATCTTGTAGAGATTTTGCGGCCATAAATGCTCCTTTATGTTATTGTCACGCCCACCAATAAAATACTATTTCAGCATCAGTTTTGAGACCGATAAAATACGGTTTCAATTCACCACCTCTTATATAAAGGATTAGCTTTAATGGACATTAGCTTTTTTACAATCAGCCTATTAATCGGTACAGGCTTTATAGCAGGCATTATAAACACTTTAGCTGGCGGTGGCTCGAATTTAACGCTACCAGCGCTTATGGTAATGGGAATGCCTGCAGATATTGCTAATGCAACCAACCGTGTTGGCGTCATCATGCAATCTATTGTTGGGGTTGCAGGCTTTAAAAAAGCAAAAAAGCTTGATACGAATGACATTACACCCGTTTTAATACCGACCTTAGTTGGTGGGCTAGTCGGTAGCTTGCTAGCTTCCTATGTTGACCCTCAATATCTAAAACCTTTACTACTGATTGCTATGGTGAGTATGACCTTAATCATGCTAATAAAGCCTAGTGTTATTTCACCACCAGAAGGGACCATACCTCATAAAATAAGGGAGAAGCCAAGCGCTTGGTTAGCACTTTTTGCGGCGGGTATTTATGGCGGTTTTGTTCAAGCAGGTGTTGGCTTTATTTTGATAGCAGCCCTAGCCGGTACATTGAGATATGATTTAATTCGAACCAACGCATTAAAAATGCTGTGTACTATTGCTTTTACAGTTATTTCGTTAGCTGTTTTTATCTGGAATGATCAGATTATGTGGATACCAGGCTTAATCTTAGCTGTTGGTACCATGTTTGGTTCGCACTTAGCTGTCAAATTTGCATTAAAAGCGAACCCAAAAACGCTAAAGTGGTTCCTCTTCATCATGACTGTATGCGGAAGTATTGCCGCACTTTTAACCTAAATAAAGCAAGTTAATAACTGTTTTAAGGCAGCTAAGGCTGTCTTAAAAGCAAAGTTTTGAATCATTCAAGTTAGACACTCTGTGCTTTTAAGCATCTCGCCAGCAGATAAAATTTCTGATTTCACTAAATTATAAGCATAAAAAAAGACGACATATGTCGTCTTTTTTAAAAGTCTACACTCGAGATTTTCTCGAACGTTACTTCCTTTATCTCAAAAAAGAGATCTTATAAAGGAGTTACGTTTTGTGCTTCAGGACCTTTTTTGCCGTCTGCTACTTGAAACTCAACCTTTTGGCCTTCAGCAAGAGTTTTGAAACCGCTAGAGTTGATTGCAGAGAAATGAACAAAAACGTCTGGACCTTTGTCCTGAGTGATGAAACCGAAACCTTTAGTTTCGTTAAAGAATTTTACTGTACCTGTTACTACTTCAGACATAACGTTATCCTGTATTAAATAAATTAACTCATCCACATATCCAAAATAGATTATGCGTAAATAAGAGATTGCTGAAAAACTCGGAATTACTTATGACGAACAGGACGCGAAATTACTTGTAGGTAACATCGTAACTCTGGACATAAATACATTGCCAACTCTTTTCTAACGCGGACATTGTATCCCCCTAAAAATCATGGGTCAATGAAATGTCACGCTTATTTTTTATAAACGATTGGTCAAAGTCTAATCTAAAATGCTAGAAAAGCGTCTAATCAGACTAGGAATACAAATATCATAACGTTTTATTTATCTGATGAGCCTGATAGTCATAAATAATAAAACTTATTGAAATAATTTCTTCTTATAATTCAATCTTATTCGTACTTAATTTTCTGAATATTTATCACAAAAATTACGCTATAACTGACTTTTATTCATTACCTAAAATACGCTTGCTAATATAATTCTGTGCTTCACTATTGAACCAGAATAGATAACTCAGGAAGAGGTTTTTATGAAAGTTGCTGTTTTCTCTTGTAAACCATATGACCAACGAACATTAGACGAAGCCAACAAAAATACGAATATTCAACTTCACTATTTTGAAAGCAGATTAAGCGAAGAAACCGTCAGCCTAGCCCAAGGTTTTGATGCCGTCTCATGCTTTGTCAACGATCAGCTTAATAAGCAAGTCATTTCTAAACTCGCCGCTTATCAAATTAAGTGTATCGCTCTAAGGTGTGCAGGCTTTAATAATGTAGATCTAGAAGCAGCAAGTGCTCTTGGTGTACAGGTATTTCATGTGCCTGACTATAGTCCAACCTCTGTTGCAGAACATGCCGTTGCACTCATACTAAGCTTGAATAGAAAAACTCATAAGGCTTATCAGAGAGTAAAAGAAGGTAACTTTGCACTAGAAGGTTTAATGGGCTTCAACCTATCAGGAAAAACCCTTGCGTGTATTGGGACAGGTCGTATTGGACGTGCCTTTGTTAGAATAATGCAAGGCTTTGGCTGCCATGTTATCTGTCATGATCCTTATCCTAATGAGAGTTTATTGAAACAAGGAGTGGAATATTCATCATTAGATAAAATCTACCAAGAAGCAGACATTATTAGCCTACACTGCCCATTAAACGCCCACACGCAACATATGATAAATAAAAATAGTCTGGCAAAAATGAAAGATGGTGTAATGATAATTAATACAAGTAGAGGTGGTTTAGTTAATGTGCAAGATGCACTTGATGGACTCTACCAAAAGAAAATAGGTTACCTTGGACTAGATGTTTATGAGCAAGAGGGCTCTCTCTTTTTTGAGGATATGTCTGATACCATCATTCAAGACAGTGTATTTCAGTTGCTTTTAACCTTTCCAAACGTGATGGTTACAGGACATCAAGGCTACTTTACAGACATAGCGTTAGAGCATATCGCTCAAACCAGCATTGAAAACTTAACCAGTTTTCAATTAGGCAAAACAAATAATCGGCAACTTACTTCTCAAAGCGTGTAGAATTCATCTCTTATAGTCAGTCTAGCTTAAGGGCATCATGAAGATAACACTACGCCAATTACAAATTTTCGAAGCGGTTGTACATACAGGGTCAGTGACTGCAGCCGCCGATTTAGTTGCTATCAGCCAACCTGCTGCTAGCCAAGCACTTAGAGAACTTGAAGCGCTGTTAGGCCGCCCTCTATTTAGACGCCATGGAAAAAGGCTACAAATAACACCTCAAGCTAGAAACTTGCTACCACAAGCAAGGGCTGTTCTATCCCAGATAGATCAAATTGAAAGTATGGGATCATCTGACGAGTTGAGTGGCTCGCTTCACTTGGCAACCAGCGTCAGTATTGGCAACTATTTATTACCAAAGCAAATGGCAAGCTTTAGCCAACAGCACCCTCAAATACGCTTTAATTTAGATATAGGCAACACCCAAAGCGTTATTCAACAATTGTTAACAGGTAAAGCTGAAGTAGGTTTTATCGAAGGCTATTGTCAGCATGCAGAGTTAACAGTCGAGCCCTGGTTACAAGATGAGCTAGTCGTTTTTGGGTCAGCGAAAGAAGAAAGAAGCAGCGAACTCAGTTGGGAAGAACTTGCTGAATCTAACTGGGTAATGCGAGAAGGTGGATCAGGTACAAGAACGATTCTCGAACAAGCTATTTCTGAACAGCTGACTCAATTAAAGGTCTCCCTCTCATTAACCCATATGGAAGCAGTAAAACAGGCTGTTATTCACCAAATGGGGCTAGGTTGCCTTTCTCGAATGGCGGTGTCTCAAGAATTAGAAGCAGGCCATATTCGCCTATATAAAACCCCTTTAAAACTTAATCGTAACCTTCTTATTGTGACACCTAAGGGCTCTGCACTGACTCAAAACGCTCAATGTTTTGTCGACCAATGTCGAAGTTTAAGCAGTGAAGAAATAAGCAACAACAAACATATTAATAGCTAGCAGCATGCTGAGGAAGATCATCTAGAATAGGCTCCCAGGCAGCTTTAGAGTCCACATAAATATGACACTGAGGAGTAATACTAGGCTCAGTGTCTAAGATAGCTAACGGAATATCCAAATGATTTGGGCAGTCTTTATTGTAGAAGTAGATATTAGTCCCACAGTCTTTACAGAAACCTCGCCTAACTCTCTCTGAAGAAGCAAACTTTCTGACTCTTTTTTTTCCTGAAATCCATTCGACATCAGATTTAAGAGCTACGCCATAAGCGGCATTTGCAGCACCATGAGATTTTTGGCATTGCTGACAATGGCAAATACTCGAACTAATAAATGCTGTTTTAATTTCTAGTTTGACCTGCCCACACAAACAAGATGCCTTCATATTAAGCCTCTGCTAACGTCGATTTTGTCGACTAAATGCATGCACTAAATTAAGCGCTTAAGTTAAGACGGCATTATGCCAGAGCTTCTGCTTCGCTCCAAGTTGTACAACAATACCTCCACATTGCTTTCAAACTCTAATCAAGCAGACTCTTTCTATAGTAACCAACATTTAGTTAAGCCATTTCTGTAAAAATATGATCTACTTAATAAAATATTTTAACTAAGCTTGAACAGTCGTTTACAATAGAACGACTTTTTATCTATAAACTCAAATAGCAAAGTAGTATTACTGGCTATTCGACTCATCACTCTTTTGGAAGTTAACTGCATAACGATAATGAATATAAATAAAATTGACCTGAATCTGCTTATTTATCTCGACGTGCTACTACGTGAATGCAATGTTACTCGTTCGGCTAACAAGCTAAACATCACTCAACCTGCCATGAGTAACGGCCTTAAAAGATTGAGAGACTTACTTGGTGACCCTTTACTAGTACGAACTAGTGAAGGAATGAAACCAACAGAAAAAGCGCTTAGACTTCAACCAATCGTTCGTAAAGTATTATTAGAGCTTGAAGAAGCATTACAGCCTGAAGCCGACTTTAATGAAAAAACAAGTAAGCGCGTATTTCGTATCATGGCCAGTGATTACGCTGCGTCTACTGTGATTCCTGGCTTATTAAACCGTTTAAGAGAAAATGCACCAGGCATTACTCTCGATATCATGACCCCAAGTGATGTTACCTTTCATGATGTCGAAGCGGGTAAGATTGATATGGCCATCAACAGATTTGAAGAGTTACCTCAGTCATTCCATGAGAAAAGTGTTTGGCATGATACTTTTGTCTGCATGATGAGCTCGGACAACCCTCTAAAAAATAATTTCAACCTTGATGCTTATTTAGAAGCTCAGCACATATGGGTAAGTAAGACGGGGTTTGGTGTTGGCGTTGGTATGGACCCAAATGACGTGCAAAAGTTAGGCTGGGTTGATGAAGCACTTCAAACAATAGGCAGAAAACGTAGTATACGCGTATTTACTCGAAGCTATCACACAGCAATGCATTTGGCTCATGAGCAAGATCTGATCGCAACGCTACCTCGTAAGGTTGCTATGGTGAATAAAAACAATCCAGATGTTGTCATTCTTGAGCCGCCTTTTACCATCCCTCCTATCGAATTAAAGATGATTTGGAGCCCACTATTACATCATGATGCCAGTCATAATTGGTTCCGTAAGCAAGTCATTGCCTTAGCTAACGAGCTTCAAGCTCAAGCAAAGCGCTAAAAATCATTAACAATAAACACAAAAAAGCCGACATTAATGTCGGCTTTTTTAATGCTTGAGCAAGGACTAATTATAGGCCTTCGCTGCTCTCAGCTAGGTAAGAAGCAACACCCTCTGGTGTATTTACCATGCCTTTGTCACCTTTGTTCCAACCAGCAGGACAAACTTGACCATTTTCTTCGAAGAACTGAAGAGCGTCAACAATACGTACAAGCTCGTCCATGTTACGACCGATAGGCTCGTCATTTACGATTTGTGAACGTACGAAACCTTTTTGGTCAATAACAAAAGAAGCACGCATAGCAACACCAGCTGGGTAGTAAGAATCGCCACCTTCAGATTCAATGCCGTATGCTTGAGCAATTGCGTGGTCCATATCAGCAGCAAGTGTATATTCAACTTGACCAATACCACCTTCGTTTACTGGAGTGTTTCTCCAAGCATTGTGAGTGAAGTGAGAATCAATAGAGATACCTACAACTTCAACACCCATTTTACGGAATTCTTCCATGCGGTTAGACATAGCAATGATTTCAGAAGGGCATACGAAAGTGAAGTCCAAAGGATAGAAGAATACAACAGCGTATTTACCCTTGATTGTTTCTGCTAGGTTGAAAGAATCAACAATAGAGCCATCAGCAAGTACTGCTGGAGTAGTGAAATCAGGTGCTTTTTTACCAACTAAGATAGACATCTTAATAGTTCTCCATTTATGTAGTTAAAGTAATTAACGTAAAAATTTGGCTTAGGTTTTAACAACTCAATATGATTTAACATTATACCGATTTATTTATGACAGACTGATTGAAACAATTTATTAACCTGATAAATAAAGGCTATAACCATTTTAACAAATCAGTTTTTGCTAAATATAAGTTGGTAAAATTTACTCAGCAGACTCGTCAGATTCACCTGCAGCAGCTTTAACAATAGGTGTTAACTCACCGTTGTTAGCCATTTCTACCACTATGTCACAACCACCAATTAGCTCACCGTTAACCCAAAGTTGTGGGAAAGTTGGCCAGTTAGCATATTTAGGTAGCTCTGCACGAATCTCAGGGTTTTCTAAAATATTAACAAAAGCGAAACGTTCACCGCATGACATCAAGGCCTGAACAGTTTGCGCAGAAAAACCACACTGAGGCATACGAGGTGTACCTTTCATGTATAACAGTACCGAGTTATTCTCGATTTGCTCTTTAATCGTATCTAAAGTACTCACAATAAAACCTCATTTAAGTATCTAATTAACCGGATTAGCCTTGACTCATATTGTATATTTTCTATACCAACAAAAATTTCAGGCGATTGATAGCAGATTATGGGGTGCCTTTTTACGATTACAAGGTTAATTTTTCATAACTATAAACAAAACCTGCTTTACTAGCGGTTTTGACTGTATTACATTCGCCGATTCACTTTTAAAAACTCAAGGAGACTATCGTGTCGCCAAGACATTTTCTTACGCTTACAGACCTTACTTCTGACGAGCTAAAGCAGCTACTTTCACGCGCAATTGAACTAAAAAAACTGCACCGTGACGGTACCCAATACCAGCCGCTTAAGAATCGCGTTATGGCAATGATTTTTGAAAAGTCATCAACACGAACACGAGTCTCTTTTGAAGCTGGTATGGCCCAATTTGGAGGTCACGCACTTTTCCTATCTCCCCGTGATTCACAACTAGGTCGTGGCGAACCTATCGAAGACAGCGCTCGCGTGATTTCAAGTATGGTAGATGTTGTGATGATACGAACCTTTGAGCATGAAAAAGTTGCGAGATTCGCAGAGTATTCATCTGTTCCTGTTATTAACGCCCTGACTGATGATTTTCATCCTTGCCAACTACTAGCAGACATGCAAACTTATCTCGAACATAGAGGTTCAATAGAAGGTAAGAAAGTCGTCTGGGTTGGCGATGGTAATAATATGTGTCACTCCTATATGAATGCGGCCCACCTTTTAGACTTCCAACTTGTTGTTGCTTGCCCTAAAGGCTATGAACCGAATGCAGAGTTAACTGCTAAATACGCCGATCGAATTACCATTACTCAAGATGTACAAGCAGCTGCAACGGATGCAGATCTCATAGTGACCGACGTGTTTGCATCTATGGGCCAAGAAGATGAACAAGATGCTCGTATGAAAGATTTTGACGGTTTCCAAGTCAACAAAGCGCTCATGTCTCTAGCCAATGATGATGCTTTATTCATGCATTGTTTACCGGCACACAGAGGTGAAGAAGTAACTGCTGAAGTTATTGATGCTGACGACTCTGTGGTTTGGGATGAAGCCGAAAATAGACTACATGCACAAAAAGCGCTGCTTGAGTTCTTATTATGTAGCTAACCTATGATAAGGGCTGTAACATTAGCTCAGCCCTTACCATCACCTTTTGAGCCAGATCCAGTTCAAACATGAGTATCATTGAAGTTCGTCACCTTAAAACCCTCACCGCATTACGCGAAACAGGTAGTTTAGTTGAAGCTGCAGAGCGCGTTCACCTAACTCAATCAGCACTTTCTCATCAATTAAAAGACCTAGAAGAAAAGTTAGGCTGTCCTTTATTTATCCGGAAAACTAAACCTGTACGTTTCACTAGTTCAGGCTTACGTTTATTACAGCTTGCAGATGATGTGTTGCTCTCTTTTCGTACAGCACAAAGAGATATACAACGCTTTGCAGAAGGGGAAAGTGGCCGACTTCATATCGCTATAGAGTGCCATTCTTGTTATGAGTGGTTGATGCCAACCATAGATCATTTCCGCGAGCATTGGCCAGATGTAGAATTAGACTTATCCAATGCTTTCAGCTTTATGCCCTTGCCGGCTCTGGCACGCGGTGATTTAGACCTTGTTGTTACGTCAGATCCGACTGACTTACCTAATATAGATTATATCCCTTTATTTCAATATGAATCCCAGGTTGCGTTATCACGTCATCATCCTTTAGCAAAAAAAGATTTTTTTGAACCGAGTGATTTTGCTGAAGAAACGCTAATTAGTTACCCAGTTGAATCAGAACGATTAGATTTGTTTAAACACTTCTTAGAACCTGCAGGAGTTTCTCCTAAAAAAGTTCGACACAGTGAATTAACTCTTATGATGATGCAGCTAGTTGCTAGTGGAAGAGGTGTATGCTGTTTACCTAACTGGGCATTAACTGAGTATACCAACCGCCAATATGTGATTACCAAGTCACTAGGTGAAGAAGGCGTTTGGTGTAAACTTTACCTTGCGGTAAGAAAAGATCAAAGGCATAACGCCTACATGGAAGACTTAATCAATACAGCGAAAAACACCTGCTTTAAAAACCTAAAGGGCATTTTAGCTGCAGACCTTTGATTGAAAACCTAGATTAACCATAAAAAAACCGCCCTCTGGCGGTTTTTTTATGACTAGTAACACTATGACAGTGTGTTCTTATGCTGATTACGAGACCAGATAAAACTAAACTTAGCCCCTCCAAGCTCTGATTCATCCACCAGCACAGCGCCTCCATGCCAAAAAGCTATACGCTGTACGATAGCAAGACCTAAGCCATATCCACCAGATGCTCGTGTGCGACTATTATCTAAACGTTGAAATGGGATAAATACTTTATCTCTATCTTCTAGTGGGATGCCTGAGCCATCATCTTCGATATCAACTTGCCAACGCTCTGCATCTTGATGAAAAACAACACTCACCTTGGTGTTAGCATATTTAGCAGCATTCAGAATTAAGTTTTGCAATGCCCTGTGCATGTGGTGTGCATCTGCTAAGACACCGGACTCATCTTCACTAAAGGCAACCTCAACTTTAAGGTGAGAAAGAAGTAATGAATTATGCTGTAACACACCATCAACAAGCTGACGTATGTTCGTATCTTCAAAATGAAGATTTAAAGACCCCTGCTCTAACTTACCATAAGTAAGCACCTCATCAACCAGAGTATTAAGCTCTTCAACATCACCTTCTAATGCTTCTATTGTCATCAGGTTATCTTGATCTACTTCGTCCTTTATTACTTCTAAACCAAAGCGTAATCTGGCGATAGGTGTTCTAAGTTCATGAGAAATAGCGTTTATCATTTCCCTCTGAACTTTAAGCAGCCTTTGTATATGGGATGACATAGAATCAAAAGAATAGGCTAACTCCTTTAAAGCACCACTACCATCTGGAATCTCATCTGGGATTCGACCATTACCTTGCGCAATTTTTCGGGTAAAGTTCTCAAAACTCTTACGGCGATTTTCGAGCGAAGAAAACTCTTTCCAAACAAAAACCAGCATAATCAACATAGCAATTGACACTATCGTAATAATAATCGCAGTTTGGTAATAGCGCTTATATACAATAGAGACTTGGAAGACACGTTTATCAGCTAATTGCCACAAATAAGCAAAACCCTCACCTTGAATAAAAACGTGAGCAAAATTACTCGCTAGTGGCGGCTTGGCCTGTTCAAAAGGGCTAATTTGCACACATTCCATCCAATCAATCATACTCAGTTTTTTAGCTTCACTAATATGAGGCGTTTGTAAGAACTGAGAGAACAAACGAGTAATTGGAAGAATATTATCATCTCTGGTGCTTTTTATTTCAGCTGTCTGCGCAAGATCAGGTAAGACTAGACTCGAAATACCAAGGGAAGAGGTAATGATTTTTTTGTTTTGAATAATTTCTTTAATATCTTCATCTGAGAATGTTTTATCACTCAAAGAACTGAGATCAAATTGAGAGTCATTAGGAGTTTGTAAAGGAATGCCATGTAACCCCATGGCCAAGCTAATTTCAGCATCAGCACATACATTACTTTGAGCTAACAATGTATTACGCTGAACACTCGAAAAAAGCAAAAAAAGTATACTAGTAAGAATTACCAGTATACTTCCAAAGATTAAATGGCGGTATAAGCGCCAGAACTCAGGACGCATAAGCCTCTAGACTTCTTTAACAAATAAGTAGCCCTTGCTACGAATTGTTTTAATCCTTCTAGGATGAACAGGGTCATCACCAATTTTAGATCGAATACGTGAGATTCTCACATCAACAGAACGATCTTGTCCGTCGTATTCAATACCACGTAATTCGCCAAAAATTTCTTCACGGCTTAAAATACGTCCAGCATTGCTTGCCAACAACCATAACAGGTCGAACTCAGCACTGGTTAGTTCAATTTCTTCACCGTGCACCCAAGCTTCACGACGTGTGTTGTCTATGACAAGTGGCCCAAAGGTTAGATTCTGCTCACCTTGGCTTCCACCTGTTTGCTTGCCGACATCCATTACACTGCGACGTAGTAATGATTGAACCCTAGCAAGCAGTACTCTCGGTTTTACCGGTTTAGACACGTAATCATCAGCACCAATTTCTAAACCTAGAATTTGGTCCACATCGTCACTACGCGCTGTCAGCATAAGAATAGGTGATTTATAACCTTCTCTTACACTACGACATACAGTAAAACCATCAGCTCCAGGAAGCATTAAATCTAAGATCACTAAGGATGGCTGGGTTTCAATAATTCGAGTGATTGCTCGACTTCCGTCAGCTTCCACATCGACTTGATAACCATTCTTTTGTAAATATTCCTTGGTGAGTAACGCTAATCTCTCATCATCTTCTACGATTAGAATTGATTGACTTTCTTCGGCGCTCATTGCCAGCCCTCATCCACAATATTTTAATGACTCAAACCTAAGTTAAGTCCATGTTTAACATACCAAATTACTTTACAAGAGCCGCGCTGATTTGTCTAACTCGGTTTCGATTAACATCGAAATCAGAAAAACCAACACGAGATGCAGATCTAATATGAATAATATTTTCGTCTTTAGGTAAATAAAACTCAATATCATCAATAAAACCAATTAAATCACTTTCCACTTCCGTATGCAGGTAACCTAATTCACTTTTTACAATACGATACTTAGAAGTTGAAAGTAGGTACTTTTCTAGCGCTAGCTGCATTTTCGGACGGCTCATTTGATAGCTAATCGCTTCAATAAAATGTTGCTCGTCACTTATATCAGACAAACTAGATACGCAGTTGGGGGACTCGGGACAAACTTTTAATTGTCCATTAGTCACACCTAGTTCTTCAGGAGTACCATTATTCATATTGATATAAACAATAGCTGCAACCACTAAACTAATTAATAATATAACCAACCAACGCATCATAAAATTCCTATTCCATTATCTAAAAGTACGCTTACCTGATTTTTTAGGTTTAAATTCAGGCTTATCTGAAGACTGCCAATCAAAGCCTTTAGGCTTACGAGCTCCCATAGACTTACCTTTAAGGCGCTTCGCATCAGACTTTTGCTGCTGAGTTTTAGGCTTCACAGCACCATGAGACAAACCAACAAGATCACAAAGGCCGTTTACTTCTGCCTCATCCATCTCAACACTGCGGCCCATTTTGGCTTTTGATGGCAAGAAAACAGGCCCAAAACGAACACGCTTCAATCGGTTTACCTTAACCCCTTGTGATTCCCATAAGCGTCTTACCTCACGGTTACGGCCTTCCATAACACAGACGTAGAACCAACGGTTAATACCTTCACCACCACCATCAACAATATCAGTAAATTTCGCCATGCCATCATCAAGCAAAACCCCTTTCTTCAAGGTTTCAATATGATCATCATTGATTTCACCCATAACGCGCACTAGGTATTCACGATCAATTTCTGTTGATGGATGCATCAATTTGTTTGCTAATTCACCATCTGTCGTAAATAACAACAATCCAGACGTATTAATATCAAGACGACCAACAGCAATCCAACGTTCACCTTTCAATTTAGGCAACTTATCAAATACTGTCGGGCGCCCCTCTGGGTCTTTACGAGTACAGACTTCACCTTCTGGCTTGTTATAGATAATAACTCTACGACTAGCACCGGCTTCAGTGACTTTTACTTCATAACCATCAAGCTTGATGTTATCAGTCACCTTTACTCTGTCGCCTAAAGTGGCAACTTCACCATTAACTAGAACACGACCTTCTCGAATACGCGTTTCCATTTCACGGCGTGAGCCTTGTCCAGCACGTGCTAATACTTTTTGTAACTTCTCGTCCATTACGACCTCTTTTTGGAATGCTTCTCAGCAACCTTCTTACTAAAATTCAAATTCTGTGTGTCATGCAAAACCAATGCAATTGGGCGCATTATAAGCGGCAAGCCCTTTAATACCAAGTGATCAAATGTAATTAAATAAAAGCGCTTGCATCTCCTGCCCCTTGGCGCAGCACTGCCATATCATCAACATCCATTTTAATCACGGTTGTTGGCTCCATTCCACAGTATCCGCCATCAATTACTAGATCTAATTGATGCTGTAAAGTATCGCGAATGTCATAAGGATCCATCATTGGCATGGTTTCATTAGGCAGGATAAGAGACGAGCTCATAATAGGCTCACCTAATTCATCTAATAAAGCCTGTACAATTTTGTTTTCAGGGATTCGGATACCTATTGTCTTACGCTTAGGATGCAATAGACGTCTTGGTACTTCAGAAGTCGCCCCAAAGATAAAGGTATAAGGCCCTGGCGTGTGATGCTTTAATAAACGATAAAGCCTATTGTCGAAACGTGCATAGGTTGAAATTTCAGATAAGTCTTTACAAACAAGCGTAAAATTGTGCTTATCATCTAAACGCCTAATTTGACGAATTCGATCCAAAGCGGCTTTGTCACCTATATGGCAACCCAAGGAATAACCACAATCAGTAGGATAAACAATGACCCCGCCATTACGAATAATGTCCGTCGCTTGACGAATCAATCTCGCTTGCGGGTTATCAGGGTGGATCTGAAAAAATTGACTCATGATTTAATCTCTCCCGCCTCATTCCTTGAGAAAATATTTAGACATCAATTAGATACTAGCCTAATAATGAAGCAAAATCCGATTTAAATCATCAGACTAATATTTAAAGCCATTTATGCCAAAGAGGATTTAGGCTAGCTTCTTGAATTGAAGTGAACTTTCCAACCTCACACCAAGGCCCATATGGTCCATGAAAGTCGCTACCAACCGAGACAGACAAGCCTAGGTCTCGACTAATGGTCTCTAGGAGACGCACACTTTGTGGGTTTTCATTACCAGAAGACACTTCCATTGCATTCCCTCCAAGTTCAGAAAAGAGAGTCATTAAGCGTCTTAGCTTAGTTAATGTAAGAGGGTAGCGTTTAGGATGAGCCATCACCAGATCACAGGATGTTTTAGCTAAATCAGGAACGACTTCTTCAAGGGCTGGCCAAACATCGCGTAATTTACCTAAACGCTTGTTACCTAAATATTGATCAAAGGCTTTATTCTCATCTTTCACCAGCCCCTCTCTGACCATCACCCTAGCAAAATGAGGCCTGCCGATTTGACTGGGACCAGCTTCTAGCACAGCCTTTTCATATAAATCTGGTAAGCCTTGTTTAACCAATAATTGAGCAATACGTTTCGCTCTTTCTAATCGCGTTTCTTGGTTTTTCTCAACAATAGAGGTTAAAACATCATTTTCTTTATCAAATCCAAGAACCACCATATGCAACGGAATCCCTGACCACTGGACAGAGAGTTCTACACCTGGAACAAGTTTAATCCCAAGCTTATCCGCGGCGGTTTGCGCCTCTTGTAGCCCAGTTAAAGTGTCATGATCGGTTAATGAGAAGACTTCTATATTCTGTTCTTTCGCTTTAGTTAAAAGCTCAGTAGGTGTTAACATTCCATCCGAACAGGTTGAATGGGTATGTAAATCGATTCGACGATGTAATAAAGACTCTTGCATGTCTCTCTTGTTCTTTGGGTCTATAGATAGGTATTATGCTTCCAGCATACATAATTTGGTTTTTATATGAAAATTTTATTCGACTTTTTACCCATCATTATCTTCTTCGCTGTGTACAAGTACACAGGAGATTTAATCATGGCGACAGCCGTTCTTATTCCTGCGACAATTATTCAAGTTGGTTACAACTGGGTTAAACATAAAACTGTTGAAAAAATGCACCTGGTGTCACTTGTTCTCGTGATTTTATTAGGTGGCGCGACAATTTTGTTTGGTGACGGCGACTTTATCAAATGGAAACCAACCATAGTTAATTGGTTATTCGCTGTTGTATTTTTTGGTAGCCAATTTGTTGGCCAGAAAAACATTATGCAACGTATGATGGGAGAAAAGATCCAACTTCCTTTTAAAGTTTGGCGTACCCTAAACCTTGCTTGGGTTGGCTTCTTTCTTGTGTCTGGCACATTAAACTTATATGTCGCCTTCCAATTCAGCGAAGAAATTTGGGTTAACTTCAAACTATTTGGTCTACTAGGTTTAACCTTTGTTTTTGTTATTATTCAAGGTATTTACCTGTCCTCACACATTCAAAATAAGGATTAAACATGCTTTACGCTGTTATTAGCCAAGACGTTGAAAATAGCCTAGCAGGAAGGCAAGCAGCAAGACCTGCCCACCTTGAACGCTTACAAACGCTTCGTAATGAAGGCCGCTTAGTTCTTGCTGGACCTCATCCTGCAATTGATAGTAACGATCCTGGCGATGCTGGCTTTAGTGGCAGTTTAGTGGTTGCTGAATTTGACAGCCTTGCAAGTGCACAAAACTGGGCAGATGCAGACCCCTACCTAGAAGCAGGCGTTTATCAATCTGTCGCAGTAAAACCCTTTAAACAGGTTTTCTAAAAGCTTCTAACTAAATAAAAAAGCCTAACTAAAGCCTAACTATTGTTGGGCTTTTTTATGTTTGTCTAGATGACCAAGATCCCTTTCTGGGTCAATTAAATCCCTTAACCTCTGCTTCAATGCTTTTGCATCAGGAAACCCATCTTCTTGCTTGCGGCACCAGATTTCTTCACCATTGGCTCTAACTTTGAATATCCCACCTTGAACAGGAATCAGCTTCACACTTTTTATGTCCTCATCAAAAGTCGACAACAATTCTTGTGATAACCATGCTGCACGTAACATCCAACGACACAAGGTACAGTACTCAATTTCTA
Source organism: Marinomonas sp. SBI8L (assembly GCF_001624705.1). Lineage (GTDB taxonomy): Bacteria > Pseudomonadota > Gammaproteobacteria > Pseudomonadales > Marinomonadaceae > Marinomonas. The sequence continues at coordinate 138,022 of NZ_JSEO01000012.1, read as the reverse complement.
CTTCGACATTTCGCATGCATCACCATTTACATCAAAATTCATCATTAATTCTTTTAAATTCAACTTAAGCTATTGGCTCAAGAGAGCCGAATCACTAGTATAAAGCAAATTTTATAAGGAAGATTCTATCTATGAAACAGCTTATTTGCTTCTTGTTCATCACTCTATCAAGCTTGTCTGCCTTTGCAACACAAGTAAATATCTCGACTAATTTAGGCAACATTGAAGTAGAGTTGTACGACAATGAGTCCCCTATTACAGTGCAAAACTTCCTAGCCTATGTTGATGAAGGTTATTACTCAGGCACTATTTTTCATCGTGTTATGTCAGGCTTTATGATTCAAGGCGGTGGCTTCACTAAAGATTTAGCACAAAAGAAAAGTAAAAAGCCGATTCCATACGAAGGTCAAAACGGTCTATTTAATGATAGAGGCACTCTTGCAATGGCAAGAACATCAAATCCAAACAGTGCAACCTCTCAATTCTTCATTAACCATGTATCCAACCCTTTTCTTAACCATGGGGTAAATGGCTATGGTTATACCGTATTTGGCAAGGTACTTAATGGCATGGATGTTGTTGATAAAATTGCAGCCCAGCGAACTGGAAATGTTGGGCCATATCAGAATGTGCCGCAAACCCCAGTCATTATTGAAAGCATTACTCGTAACTAACAGATAAAAGGTTAACTCGGCTTGAAAAGCTATAAAATTGAAGCACCTCAACTTTCTTGGGGTGCTGATGGTGTTCCCCGCTCAAACCAATTTGACGATATCTATTTTGACCAAAAATCAGGTCTAGATGAAACTAATTATGTTTTTCTACAACACAATCAGCTAAAAGAAAGGTGGCTGGAGCTCGCTCTATCACCAAATCCAAACAGCTTTACAATTGCGGAAACTGGTTTTGGTACAGGCTTGAACTTCCTGTGCGCTTGGTTACTCTGGCAAGAGCTTTACCAGCAAGACAAAATCGGCTTTGAGCATAAACGCCTACATTTTATTTCAGTCGAAAAGTACCCTCTGACAAAAGAAATGCTAACAAATGCTTTAAGCATTTGGCCAACATTAAGCCACTTATCAGAAGAGCTAATCACCAAATATCCAACCTTGTGCAAAGGTCTACACAGAATAGAACTTGATCAAGGTCGAGTGCAATTAAGCTTATATTTTGGTGAAGCCGCCGATGGCTTTGCCAGCATGAATGCTGATGTTGATGCTTGGTTTTTAGATGGCTTTGCACCTAGCAAGAATCCCGAAATGTGGAATGAAGCCCTTTTCCAGCAAATAAAGCGGCTCAGTAAAACAGGCTCTACTTTTTCTACCTTTACCGCTGCAGGCATAGTCCGTCGAGGACTTAAGTCTATTGGTTTTGAGGTTAACAAAGTAAAAGGCTTTGGTCACAAACGAGAGATGGCAATCGGAAAACTAGACCAGCAGACACTGAACTATGCTCAACGCCAAACTGAAGGGCTTGCTTGGTTTAGCAACAGACCTGTCAAAGCTCCCTCTGAAAAAATACTCATTATTGGAGCGGGGCTTGCTGGCTGCCATACAGCAAGAGCACTGGCAAATAAGGGATTGCATGTGGAGGTGTGGGATTCACACAAAAATGTTGCAGAAGAAGCCTCAGGCAATGCTCAAGGCATGCTATACCCCAAACTAGCCAGTCAAGATACTGGCATCAATCGTTTTTACCTCAGCTCTTACTTATATGCTAATAGAGAACTTAACCAGCTTGGAACAGATAACAAAGGTATTTGGCAACAAACAGGCCTAGAACAAAGACCGACCAATGATAATGAAGCAGCTAAATTCGATAAGCTTATTCATCAAGGTCTATACCCTAAAAGTATCGTCGAACCGGCGAAAAACAGAGCAATTTACTTACCTCTTTCTGGCTGGGTATGCCCTAAAAAATGGTGCCAACAACTGATTCAACATGAAAACATTCAATTCCGTGGTAATCATGAATTAACAGATCTAAAACAAACTAATGGTGGTTGGGAAGTCAGAGCTAAGCTCTCTCAAGAGGGTGGCACCAAAACACAAAGAGCAAATACTCTAATTTTATGCACAGCAAACCATAAAGAAATAGTTGATCGCTTTATCTCTCTGCCCACAAAAGCAATAAGAGGCCAAGTATCTGCACTTTCTCTAACGGAGCCTTTAAACCTAGAAAAAGTGCTTTGTCAGACAGGTTATGTCTCTCCTGCAATAAATAATGTGCTCAATTTTGGTTCTTCTTACGGGTTGAGCGATACCAGCACAGACGTCACTTTAGCTGACCATCAAAGCAACCTTAAAAAGCTCTCTGAGCTTTTACCTGAGCATGATTGGCTAGCAAGAGACACTGATTGCAGCGGAAGAGTATCCTTTCGTTGTACGGTTGCTGATTATGCACCAATCGTTGGCCCTATTCCTGACCAAGAAGCATTTAAACAAGCATATAAAGCACTATCAAAAAATGCTAAATGGAAAACAGATCAGATTGTTGAAAACCTGTCAGGCTTATACATTAATATGGGCCACGGATCTCGCGGGCTCATCTCAACCCCTCTATCGGGAGAGTATTTAGCTAATTTAATTCTTGGTGAAACTTCGGTATATGAGAGGCAAATTGAAAATGTCATTCATCCCGCTAGATTCCTTACAAGAAGCTTAAAAAAAGGCCAATAATAAAAAAAGCGCTTATGTTAATAACATAAGCGCTTTTATATGATCAGCTGACTATCTTTTAATTAACTTTGCTTTCAAATAGCTCACAAGCTAAAGGAATCAACCTTTCTAAATTATTTAAAGTTTCTGTTCTAAACACAACAGTATCTAGTTTAGGCAAAAGTTTTCTCAGTTTAACACTTAGATTCAGTACAACTGGGTTAATTACTTCATATGGATACTCATGATCCTGCATGCTTAGTTTATGCAATTCATCAAGTTCATCTTGCAACATGCATTTCATTGCAAAAAACATATCCTTATTATTGATTTCATTCATTTCCCAATAAGCATTAGAAAACTCACTGTTTAATTCGTAAAACACATGCAAAGCATCTGCAACAGTCTTAATAGTCATATTCTCTCCAACTTAGGTGAAGCAGCAATCATTGCACTCCCCCTTGTTTTGTTACATTCTACCCATATTAAGCTTCATTCTAGCTTCAAATTCAAATAGGTAGACAGATCTTGAGCCATTCAACAACATCCTCTGTGACATCAAGCAATTTATGGTCATCTTTAAAAGATGAGGCCAAACAATTAGCACAGGGTGAACCGATTCTAGCCAGTTTATTTAACACTACCATACTAAGGCATGATTCTTTAAGCTGTGCTTTGAGTTTTTTACTCGCCAGCAAATTGGATAGTATCTCAGTACCAGCTCTGGTGTTAAGGGAAGTTATTCAAGAAGCCTTCTCAGATCCAGAGTCGGGCATAGTCAAAGATATTGAAAATGACATTTTAGCCATACCGGATCGAGATGCGGCGTGCGAGTCATTGACGACACCTTTACTCTTTTTCAAAGGCTTTCATGCACTTCAAACTTACCGTGTTGCCCATTGGCTGTGGAATAATGGCAGAGAAAGTTTAGCACTGTATTTACAAGGCCAGATGTCGATTGCGTTTGGAGTTGATATCCATCCAGCAGCAAAAATTGGTTCAGGTATCATGCTTGATCATGCCACAGGCTTAGTGGTCGGTGAAACCTGTGTGATAGAAAATAATGTTTCTATCCTTCAGTCTGTCACCTTAGGTGGAACAGGTAAACAACATGGTGATCGCCATCCAAAAATTAGACGAGGTGTACTCATTGGCGCTGGCGCTAAAATTTTGGGTAATATTGAAGTTGGCGAAGGCGCGAAAGTCGGAGCAGGTAGCGTTGTTCTTGAAGCAGTAAGAGCACACACAACGGTTGCAGGCGTTCCAGCGAAAGAAGTTGGCCGTAATACAGAAGCGGAGCCAGCATTAGGAATGGACCACAATATTAACCATTGTGTTCGTACACCTTCAGGTGAATGTAAATAGTTTATCTAGATAAGTTGATTTAACTACTTTGTATTCAAAAAATTATTTGAATCATATGACGGAAGTAAATACTTACTTCCGTCATAACAGCTAATCCATATCATATTGTGACATCTGATCACGACTCACAAGCTTAATCGTTTCACTCTCTGTATCAAAGACTAAAAAGGCTTGCTGGTTTTTGAGCATCAAATGAGCTTGCTGGCATTTTTGCTCTAATGACACATCGTAATTACCATAGTCAGTACCATCTCGTGTCACCACTTCAACCAGAATATTGTTAAGTGTTTCAGTTTCTAATGAATCAAAAGGAATGAGAGTATCCATTAAGCTACCCCATGCTCTTCAAGCAAAGCCAACATACCAGCTTCATCAAGAATTTGTATCCCTAGGTCTTGAGCTTTCGTTAACTTAGAACCCGCTTTTTCACCAGCAATCAAGCAATGTGTTTTAGCTGAAACAGACCCACTTACCTTAGCGCCTAATGAAATAAGTTTATCTTTAACTTCATCTCTTTTCAGTGCTGTGAGAGTACCCGTAACGACATAAGTAAGACCTGCTAAAGGTTGTGAACCTGTATCAGATGACACTTCCTTCTCTTGCCAATAAACGCCAACATCAAGTAAGGAATTAACCATCTCTCGATTAGATTCTTTATAAAAGAAGCGCCTTAAATGCTGAGCAACAATTGGGCCTACATCATCTACTTTTACTAGACTGTCTGTATTTGCTTCGATAATTTTATCTAACGTTTTAAAGTGGTTAGTTAATGTTCTCGCCGTCGCCTCACCGACTTCTCGAATACCTAATGCATAGATAAAGCGATGAAATTCTGTTTGTTTTGATGTTTCAATAGAGGTTAATAGCTTTTCAACAGACTTCTCCCCCATGCGCTCAAGTGCTAACAATTGCTCTTTTTTCTCTGATAATGTGTAAATATCAACAGGGGTTTTAATAAACGCTAAATCAACTAACTGCTCAATTAGTTTGTCTCCTAAGCCATCAATATCCATCGCTTTACGGGATACAAAATGCTTTAACGCTTCCTTTCGCTGAGCCGCACATACAAGGCCACCGGTACAACGAATAACCGCTTCGCCTGTCACTTGCTCTAGTTCAGATTGACAAATAGGACACACTTCAGGAAACACAACATCAAGAGTATGCTCATCTCGCTTCTCATGAATGACTTTCACTACTTGAGGTATAACATCTCCTGCACGTCGGATACTGACGAAGTCTTTCACCTTAACACCAAGACGATTAATTTCGTCCTTATTATGCAAGGTTGCATTGGATACTGTTACACCACCGACAAACACTGGATCCAAACGCGCAACAGGTGTAATGGCGCCAGTTCTGCCAACTTGAAAATCAACCTCTAAAATTTGAGTAATTGCCTCTTCCGCTGGAAACTTTCTGGCAATTGCCCAGCGAGGGGCCCTAGCAATAAAACCTAACTCTTGCTGTAGGCTTAGAGAATCTACTTTATAAACAATACCATCAATATCGTAAGTAAGATCTGGACGTAACACGGAAAGACGTTGATAGTATTCCATGCAGCCCTTAATGCTGCTCACCTTCTCCATTAAAGGGTTGGTTTTAAACCCCCACTCAGACATCAAGGTCAAAGAATCATAGTGACTATCAGGCTGGGTCCAGCCTTCGGTATGGCCAATTGAGTAAGCACATAAAACCAAAGGTCGTTTAGCTGTAATACTTGGGTCAAGCTGCCTCAAGCTACCTGCTGCTGCGTTTCTTGGGTTAACAAAGGCTTTCTCACCCTTTTCTTCTGCTTGCTTATTCAGGGCTTCGAAACCAGCCTTAGGCATATATATTTCACCACGAACTTCTAATACGGGCGGTGGTGTTTGAGTTCTAAGTTTAAGTGGTATAGAGCCTATGGTCTTAATGTTTGAGGTTATATCTTCACCTGAAACACCATCACCTCGTGTTAAGCCTCTTACCAGAACACCCTCTTCATATCTAAGGCTTATCGCCAATCCGTCAAGCTTAGGCTCACAACAATAACTGATTGTTTGAGTACCTATTAGTTTAAATAATCTTTGCTCAAACTCATCAAGCTGCTCATCACTAAAGGCGTTATCAAGAGAAAGCATTGGAACGGTATGAGCAACTGTTTGAAAGCCACTGTCAGGCTTTTCACCCACTCTTTGTGTAGGTGAGTCAGCTTGTATCAACTCAGGAGATTGCTTTTCTAGGGCGACTAAAGCTTGATAATCAAGATCATACTCAGCATCAGATACTTTAGGCTCATCTTTAACATGATAAGCATAGCTGTAGTCATTTAAACGGGTTACAAGCTCGCTAATTTGAACGGCAATAGGATCTGACATTATGGGTAACTCTTTTTAGAAGTGAGATAAGGGTAAAGCTGAAAGGTTATTATGGCCCTTATCACAAGATAAGGGCCATAAAAGAGGCTAATTACTTTTTACACGCATTAAGCGGCGACGTTCAAAATCACGAATACGCTGACGGCAATGCTCGATACTTTGCTCGCTCATGATAGTGCGTCTTTCATCACGCAACTCACCATCAAGGTTACGTACCAAGGTTTGCGCAGTTTCTAGCATAAAGTCAAACGCTCTCATGCTATTTTTAGGGCCAGGCAGCCCCATAAAGAAGCTTACACCTGGGGATGTATTATCACCCATGGTATCCAAATTAAAGGTTCCAGGCTCAACAGCATTAGCCATACTGAACTGAACCTTTCCTTGATCAAAACCATCTTCATGACGGTGGAAAATGTCCATATCGCCGTAACGCATGCCGCAATTAAGTACCAGCTGTAATAGCTCCATGCCAATGAATGGTTTATCCTCTGCAGCAAAAACATTAATGACAATCACTTCTTCAATTTCAGCATCGAATTCGTCATCTTCAAGCGCATCAGCTGTGCCATGTGGCGTTACTTGGCTAACATCAACATTTGAATATTGACGCTCGAAACTGTCTTCAGAATAATCACTTTCTTGAGCGAAAGATTCAGCTTCATCAGGTATGTCTGAGTAGTCTTTTTGACTATCAGCTTCGGAGTTCATTCTTTCTGGAACCAAAGAAGCTAACTCATCAAACTGTAAATCATCCGCTTTATCTATTTCAGGCCCAGCGTCAACCTTGTGGGGTAGATCCGTTAAAGGAGCATTCACTGTTTGTTTGGCATTTTGAAAAGCATTTTTAACAGGATCAGAAGAAGCACGAGCACCACCATTAGGCAGCTCCCGTCTTAACATAGCTTCTTTCAGAAGCATGTCCTGATCAACATAATCTTCGTCATCTGCTTCATCAAATTTTTGCGATTTTTTATATCTTCGAAATCCATCAACTAAGATCACTACAATAATGATCACACCGATTAAGATTAGCCATTCGCGTAAGCTAAATTCCATTATTTATTCCGACTTACATCAATAAAGTTAATGATATTATCAAGCTAAGTCCCATCAGTTGCAATTACAACTCGATAGAGATATGAAAAACTTTGTTCTGATTTACTAAAACATCCTTTAATTTAGCAATTTCTAAGCCTTTAGTCAGATCTTGATCACTAGAACTCGCTAATTTTACAACTAAATCAACCTTTTGAGCTTCGGCCAGTGTCATACCTGGCATAAGGTTATCTAGATTAGTCAGCTCAACTTGTGATAACAAAGCGTCTTGCCTCAAGCGTTTTATTGCTATTGGCATAGGTCTCAAAGGCAACTTAGCATATACAAGAAAAACAGCATCTGCGGTTAATTTCTCAGGATTTTCTATGCTAAAACTTAGTTTAATCTTATGACTAATCAAGCTAGGTACTTGCTCTTGTGTAATACCACCGATTTCTCGCGCTTGCTGTATCCCTTGAAGAAGACCTTCTCTCTCGGCAATGCTAGCACCAAATTTTATTGCTTGCTGCCAGACCAATACCGCTTCTCTATAAGCTCCACGATCAAACTCAATAATCCCCTGTAGACCTAGAGCAGTAGAATTATTCGCATCAATTGCGAGTATCTGAGCAATCACAGACTCAAGTTTAGGGTCGACCTTTCTTTGATTAGCAAAGAAAATACTCTGAGCATATTCAGTTAGAATCACCATCACATCATTTGGGTCTTCTGGCGGGTTCTTTAGAGCTTGCTCAAAAGCAAATTGAGCCCCTAAATAATCCTGCTGACTTACCTTGTCTTGAGCAACAAAAAACCAGTCTTGAGGTCTTTGATTCTTTTCTGCACGATAAAGTAAAAAATCACTCATCCCCTCTTGGGTAATGCTACCCTGCTGCATTCTTTCAGTAAAAATCACTTCTTTTGAAAAACCTAGATACTGATATAGAGCAACCGATCCAAGTGTTGCCGTAACAAGTATGAGAGCAAACATTTGGCTAGGTAATCGCCCTGAATCTTGGGTGAATTTTCTACCTAGATTATTAGCAGGTTCAGAAGCTAGACTTATTTCTGTTGCTAAATCCGCTTTTAATACACTGGCTTCCGCATCACTAATTCGACCTGACTGACACTCTTCATCTATCTCAGCAGCCCTTACTTTGGAGAAGTTAACCAAGTCAGATTCTGCATCTTCAGACATGGTTTGTTTAACATAATAGGCAACATAAGTAAGTGACAATACTAAAATTGCCCCCATCAAAATCCAACTAAGCATTAGCCTTTCGTCCTCTGTTTTCTTCGTTTAGCATTTCTACGAATGACCAAAATAAACCCAATTAAACCAACCCCTAAAATAATAAAGGGTCCATACCAGAGAATAAAATTAACACCTTTTTTTTGCGGGCTGTATAAAACAAACTCACCATACCTTGCCACCATATAAGCTAGGATTTCAGTGTCGCTGGTACCATCGTTAACCATGTCATAAACATGGGTACGTAAATCAATAGCAATTTGTGCATTAGAGTCTGCTAAGTTCTGATTTTGGCATTTAGGACAGCGTAGTTCACTGATCAGATCATGGTATCGAACTTGATCAACTTCAGATTTAAAATTCAATACTTTTTCAGCTTCAGCACTTACAGAAAAGCTAAATAAAGCCAATAGAACAATGCTTAAAAAACGTAAACTTATCATTTCAAATAGCCCTTCATTTCTTGCCACACTTGCTCATTAACAATACCTTGATGACGATATGTCACTATGCCCTCGGCATTAACCACAAAAGTTTCAGGTGCTCCTGTCACTCCCATATCAATGCCAAAATTTCCTAATTCATCAAGCAAAACGACAGAATAGGGATCTCCCTTTTCATCCAGCCACTTTATTGCAGCAGTGGTTTCATCTTTATAGTCAATACCGACGATATCTATGCCTTCGGAAGCAAGCTTCATCAGATAATCATGCTCAAAACTACAAGCAGGGCACCAAGTCCCCCAAAAGTTAATTAAAAAACCTTGCTCACCAAGGTCCTTCTTATTCATTACCTCGTTCGTTTCAAGACTCACTAATGAGAAATCGGGCAAGGTTTTACCAATTAATGCAGAAGGCATATATTGAGTGTCTTTACCTAGCTGAGAAAAGAAAACACCAGCTAATAAAGCAAAAACTAAAAAAGGTAAAAATAACGCTACTTTTTTCATTTTACTGTTTTTACCCTCACTCATATTGTCGCTCCTGCTACTTTTCTATAACGCTTATCCATTGCTGATAGGAAACCACCTATCATCATTAAGATACCACCTAACCAAATCCAACGAACAAAAGGTTTTACATGAACCCTTAAACCCCAAGTATCACCCTCTAATTGCTCACCTAAAGAAAGGTAAAGGTCACGAAATAAGCCCGCATCAATTGAAGCTTCTGTCATCATTTGAGTTCGCGCTTGATAAACACGCTTTTCGGGTGCTAATGAAGCAACTTGCTGACCATCTTTAAAGATTGAAATATTAGCCCTATCTGCAACATAGTTAGGACCTTGTACCTGAGAAACACCATTAAAAACAAACTCATAACCAGATAGGGTCACACTGTCATTTGGCGCCATACGAACCATTTCTTCTTGGCTTTGTACACTCACAAATAAAATACCAATTAAACTTACTGCCATCCCTAAATGCGCAATCAACATTCCATAATAGTTACGAGGTAATTTTTTCGCTCTTTGCCACCAACTTGAGCCTACATTGCCAAGCTTTGACGCCCAATCAATCAGGGTTAATAAAAGCACCCAATAAGCAACAAACAAACTAACCAGTGTAATCCATTCAAATTTCTGCCAGATTAAGGTAATACCAGTAAGCACACATGCCAAAATACAAGGGAATATAAGTTGCTTAATTAAGATATCCAACTTAGTACGATTCCATTTCAGCAAAGGTCCAATTGCCATAACCAGCATTAAAACTAGAGCGATAGGAGAAAACACACTGTTAAAGTAAGGCGCGCCAACCGATACCTTCCCCATATCAAGAGCATCAAACAATAGAGGGAATAAAGTACCTAGCAATACAGTTAAAGTTAAAGTTACCAATACTATGTTGTTGATTAAAAGCCCAGCTTCTCTTCCTGTAATACCAAAGGATACATCCGATTTAACATCTGCAGCGCGCATTGCATATAAAAGCAGACTTCCACCGACAAATAAGAAAAGCAAGACAAGAATAAATACACCACGAGTAGGGTCTGCAGCAAATGCGTGCACTGATGTTAAAACACCAGATCGTACTAAGAATGTTCCTAATAAACTTAAGCTAAAGGTAAAGATAGCAAGTAGCACAGTCCAGCTTTTAAATACACCCCGTTTCTCTGTCACGGCAAGAGAGTGAATCAATGCAGTACCCGCAAGCCAAGGCATGAAAGACGCATTTTCAACAGGGTCCCAGAACCACCAGCCGCCCCAGCCAAGCTCATAATAAGCCCACCAGCTACCCAGACCTATACCTAGAGTTAAAAACGCCCAAGATACTGAAGTCCAAGGTCTTGCCCACCTAGCCCAAGAAGAGTTTAAGTTACCAGAGATAAGCGCTGCGATAGCAAAAGCAAAAGCGACAGAGAAACCCACATACCCCATGTACAACATAGGTGGATGAATGATCAAGCCGACATCTTGTAAAAGAGGGTTTAAGTCGGCACCTTCTGCCGGCATATCAGGTAAAAGGCGTACAAAAGGAGATGAAGTAAACAATAGAAAAGCAAGGAAGCCTGTGGTTACTATACCTAGTGTCGCTAAAACTAAGGCTCTAATATCTTCAGGTAACGTTTTACCTTTATAAGCAACAGCAGATGACCAGCCACAAAGAATCAAAACCCATAAGAGTAAAGACCCCTCATGTCCCCCCCAAACCGCACTTAGTTTAAAAACGAAAGGGAGCAAGCTGTTCGAATGCTGACTAACATAAAGAACAGAGAAATCATCAACAGCAAAGCTATATGAAAGAATAATAAAGCTGAACAACACCAACAAACTCGTCACGTGAGTCAAGGGTGTCGAATAAGCCATTAAAACCTTATGCTTTTTGATATATCCCAATATAGGAACAAAAGATAAAGCTAATGCAAAGAATAGCGAAAGAATTAACGCAAAGTGACCAATTTCAGGCAACATGAAAGATACAACTCACTATAAATTAAAATTCATTAGGTTAGATTGAACAAGGGTCAATCTTCTTTTTTCTTGGCATTCTCAAGCGCTTCTGTAATTTCTGGAGGCATATACTTTTCATCATGCTTTGCCAATACTTCTTGAGCGATCAATACCTTATCTTGGTTCAATTTACCTTGTGCGACTATCCCCTGACCTTCTCTAAATAAGTCAGGTAAAATGCCTTTGTATTCTATTGTCACTTTATGGGCAAAGTCGGTCACTTGAAATTGAACTGCTAGACTTTTTGGATCACGTTTTACACTACCGTCAACAACCATGCCTCCAACTCGTAGCATCACATTATTAGGAGCTTCACCTTCAGCCACCTGACTTGGGGAATAAAATAAGTTGATATTCTGCTGTAGTGCATAAAGCATCAATCCGACAGCAGCACCAATAATCACTAAGATAGCGCTTATCGTGACTAAGCGTTTTTTTCTAACTGGATGCATTAACTTTTCTGCTCCCTTAAGTACCTTTGTTTAAGCCTTTTTATCTGATTTTTTTTCGCTTTTACGCTGGCGAAATAACTTCCTAAAAGTAAAATCAGAGAAATGCCATATACTGACCACACGTATGGTCCATGAGTTCCCATAGAAATGAACTCATTTATTGATTCAAATGCCATTATCTAAAATTTCCTTTTTTACCCAATTGGATCTGTGCTCACGAACAAGCACTTCTGTTTGCATCCGCCACATAGCAATTGCAGCAATAAAACCATACATGCCTAGGGTTGATAACAATAACGGCAGCCACATCTCCATAGGCATTGCAGGTTTAGCAGTAATGGTAAAAGTCGCAGGTTGATGAAGTGTATTCCACCACTCAACAGAATATTTTATGATAGGTAAATTAATGAGGCCTACTACACTGATAACAGCAACCGCTTTGTCTGCTAACTGCATATCATCCAAGCTATTTTGAATAGCAATTACACCCATATAAAGTAAAAAGAGAATAAGCACGGATGTTAATCTTGCATCCCAAACCCACCAAGCGCCCCAGGTTGGTTTGCCCCAAATAGCACCTGAGATTAGTGCAATCACAGCCATAACAGCACCTAAAGGCGCTACAGCTTTAATAAAGACTGGCGCCATTTTCATTCGCCAAACCAATGAGACTAGTCCAGCAACACCTAATCCTAGGTAGCAAGATTGAGCTAAAATTGCACTTGGAACATGTATGTAAATAATACGAAAACTATTCCCTTGCTGATAATCTGCAGGAGCAAAACCCAACCCCCAAGCGATACCAACAACAAGCATCACAAGACCGATGACAAACGCGAACTTACTCCACTTATTCGCCCATTGAAAAAACCACTTGGGTGATCCCAGTTTATGAAACCATATCCAATTCATTAATTTACACTCGCTTTTATAGAGACCGCAGCCATAATGGGCGACAAGGTCAAAGTCATTAAAGAAATAGCTCCTAGGATAGCCAATTGACCATTATATGGCTGACCTACCTGCGCCGCAGCTATTGCTCCGGTTGAGAAAATAATTACCGGTAAATAAAAAGGTAAAATGATAAGCAACATTAATACTGCACCTCGTCTTAGGGAAACAGTTAAAGCTGCACCTATTGTACCAATCAAAAACAGTGCTGGGCTGCCTAAAATCAGAGTTAAAATTAAAACCCACAATATTTCCCAATTTATGAACAACATCTGAGACAAAATGGGGGTTAAAACCAGTAAGGGAAGCATTATTGCAAACCAATGCACTGCAAGTTTTAATAAGACTAAAACAGGTAAATACAAACCGCTGACGACAAGCTGTTCAAGTGAACCGTCGTTATAATCTTCTTTAAACATGCCTTCAACAGACATGAGTACCGCTAAAGCAACAGCACACCAAATAATGCCACCGGCGGCTGGCTGCAAAAATTCTTTTGACGGGCTCACTCCAAGCGGAAATAGCGTTATAACCAATAAAAAAAACACAAGCGCGTTAACCGCATCCTGCTTACGTCGAAAAATGGCTAGAATTTCAGAGTAGAAAAAGGATGAATAAGTCATTAAACCAACTTTATTTCTTTAACTGACAAGGAGTCATCTAGAGCTTGGTGAGTAGTCAGTATCACTAAACCGCCAGCATCTGTATGTTGTTTTATTTTGGCTTCTAAAACAGCTACTCCTTTTACATCTAGAGCAGTAAAAGGCTCGTCTAGCAACCAAACTTTCTTGTCAGTTAACCATAAACGAGCCAAGGCAATACGTCTTTGCTGACCCGCAGATAACTGATGCGCTGGCGTATCCGAGTACCCAGCTAAGCCAACAACGTCTAATGCTAATTCGATCGCATCAGAAGTTTGATTAGGACAATACCAGTTCAAGTTTTCTGCAACACTAAATACAGCTTTGATTCCTGCATGGTGACCAAGATACAAAAGCTCTCTATGAAGCATATCTCTGTGATAACTAATATCTTCTCCAGAGAAAAAAATTTGCCCTTCAAGTGGCTGAAGTATTCCTGCAATTACTTTTAATAATGTGCTCTTACCTGCACCGTTTTCTCCCATAATTCGTGCCACCTCCCCAGCTTTCACCACACAAGAGAAGTTGTCACACAGGATTCTTTCTGATCGCTCTATCACTAAACCAGAAATGGATAAATCAAGATTTGAGTGCAAAGGTTTACCTAAATCAGCCGATATCATGAGAGTAAGACGCTAAACTGTCTTACATACCTACACTTGATTTAGCTTAAATTGCTAGAAACAGACATATTGCTAAATCAAAAAGCGACTTATTATAAAAGAAAGCTATCTAAATAACGACTTTATTGGAACTCGTGAATGGCCAACCTCATTAACTCAATGACAAATGACAAGCTTAGCCAATTAAATGGCAGTTCAGTTTCGACAAAAGAGCTTGGAAAACTAACGAAATTAGTCAATGAAATTAAGTTAATTGAGGGCTTCCAGCCCATTAAATTAACAGGTAACAGGCAAATTTTTATTGATAATAAACCTGCTCAGTTATTAGAGGCGAGAACATTAGATAACAAAAGCTTTTCCATGATTAGCGAGCAATTACAACCAACTATTGATAAGTTAAAGCAGGTTGGTTTAACGGTAGATAGCAAAAACAAACAGTTTACTTTGAGCTTTAATGATGGAACAGATCTAAGAGAAGCGAAATTTAACAAAAAACCAACTCAAGGAATAGAAGGTATAATTTATAAAAACAATAACTTAGAAGCATCCTCTCAAGCAAGAAGCGTTAATAAACACTATCAAAATCAAGCCACTGTAGCATCTGCCCCTAGGCCTAATGTAGAACAAAGCAAACAATATCAGAGTAAGGAAATACCTGTTCGCTTAGCCTCTAAAGTCGAGTTTATTAATGTCATAGCAAAACTCCCATCACAAGACCCCCCTAGAACAACTCCTCCTAATCAGAACAGCTCTCAAATAGGAGCTCAATTAGGGGCTCAATCTCAAGTGCAAAAAACAGACATTTCAGTAAATAGTTATTCCCAAATCACACCGAAAACAAGTCCCCAAGCACTAACTCAAAGAGAGTCTACAGCCTCTATTAATAGCAACAATACGCCAATACAATCATTAGTGGCAGACACTAAAACACCACAATCCGAAACCGAAATTCAGCAAAGGCAATCTACTCAAAGCCAAAACATCACAACTCAACAGGATAAAAGCCAAGCATACATAAGTAAGCCTCATCTGACAGATTTTATCCCTAAACAAGTAACAAAACCTATTTCATCAACACAAACGGGAATACCGCAGGAACAGAGCCAGCTTAATGCAAAGCCAATACAAACGCTTTCAAGCAATCAAGTAAAAAGCAGTCAAGGCACAAGCTCCCAATTAACAGGCGCACCTAATCTTAATTTCAAACCCAGCTATGCTTTAATCGGCAATCATCAAGAAAAGCCCGAAAACCGCATAACTCAAGAGCAAGTATTAAGAACTGAACTAACAAACAAATCTAATCAGTATAAAGTCAGTCAGTCATCTCAAAACTTCATAATTGAATCGCTTAAACCCTTAAGTGTAGGGGATACGATCCCTGTTATAAGAGATGAAAATGGTAAGCTTCAACTATTGCCAATTACACAAGAAATGACGAGTAAAACTCTAGACTCAGGTTTAGCTAAAAGCCTCCCTCAACAACTAACAAAAGGCGAACTAAGTCAGCTTATTCAGACTTTCAATCAACTTCAGAACAACCCAGAAACAAGTAAGGATACTCAGAGATTAATACAGCAAATTTTAACAAGCATCCCTCAAAGCCAGAATATTGAGTCTCCTAAAGAGTTAAAACAGGCCTTATCAAATAGCGGTCTATTTCTTGAGAATAAACTACTTAAAAGTTCTGATAATTTAAATCATGACTTCAAGGCTAATTTATTAAAACTGCAAACCAACATAGCTCAATCTGAATCAACAAGTACCCAAACCTACATAAAGGACAATCTCGATCAGAGGACAGGTCAAACTATTTCCCAGGCCATAGAACGTATCACCTCTTCACAAATTAGAAATTTGTTAGAAACTAATAAAGTTGAAGGTCTGAACTTACCTTTAACAATAGAGTTTCCTATTCAAGATAAGGGTGCCACCTCTATATTTCAGCTTCAAGTTGATAGAGACAGTGATAGCGACACAACCTCTACCAATAAACGTCGCTGGTTAGCCAAGCTATTATTCGACTTTCCAGAGACAGGGAAATTTGAGGCTAGACTCAATGTTGAAGGTAATAAATTAGCTGTCATCTTTGTTGCTGAAGAAAAAGAAACAGCAAACAAGATTCATCAATATACTCAAAATTTGACAAAACAATTAACCAACAAAGGGCTAGAGGTTACTCAAGTAGATAGTTTCTGCAAACCTGTTGAAGACAAAGTTCAAACCAAAGTTAAGCGTAACCTAATTGATGTGAGGACCTAATGAATAAAAAAGCTGTTGCACTTCATTATGATTATCATGGGGCCCCTAAAGTTAGTGCAAAAGGTAGTGGGCTAATTGCGGAAAGAATAATGCAGGTTGCCGAAGAGAATGACATTGTCATTCATAAGAGTCCTGAATTAGTTGAAGTACTCAGTAGCCTTGAGCTTGGAGATGAAATACCTGAAGCTCTGTATCTTGCCGTTGCAGAGATAATTGCCTTTGCCCACTCTCTCAAGTAATTCCATATTAGCAATAAACTCATCAGACAATAAAAAAGGCCCTTAGGCCTTTATTCATATTTATGATTAGCACTTCGCTTAGATTCTTTAAAAAGTAAATCTATTAACTCTGCTTCGGCACGAATCAAACCACATTTTGCAACAAGGTCATCAACAGTTGCGCCCATCTCTAATAGTTCCATGGCTCTATTATATGAAACACCACCTTCCTTGGAGAGAATTTCTGTTTGCCTTTCAACCGCAATATTAAGTTTCTTCTCTATTGCTACTAAGCGTCTACCCATGCCAATCGAACCTGAGGCCAATACTTGCACTTGTTTCTTTTGATTACTTTCACTTTCAGCTTGAAAAAGTAATGCTTTTTTCAATTTTTTAGAAATCACCAATATCCAAATTGATAAAGCAACAACCAAAATAAAAGACAAGACTAACAGCAGATTAAATAGCCATTGTGATTCCATTTAACACTCATACTCAACTTACATGGAAGAAATATCAGACCATTCATCTTCAGATAGCAATCGATCTAAATCAACTAAAATCAATAAGGTTTCGCTTTTATTACAAACACCTTGGATGAACTTCGACGATTCATCATTACCAACATTTGGTGATGGTTCAATTTCAGACTGACGAAGATAAACCACTTCTGAAACAGCATCAACTAAAATACCAATAACATGACCATCCACTTCTAAAATCATTATTCGTGTAGAGTCTGAGATCTCACCTGTTTGAATACCAAACCTTTGGCAAGTATCGATCACTGTCACAACACTGCCACGCAGGTTAATAATGCCAAGAACAAAAGACGGTGCGCCAGGTACTGGAGCAATCTCTGAGTAACGTAATACTTCCTTCACTTGCATTACATTAACACCATAAATTTCATCATCTAATCGAAAGGTCACCCATTGTAATACTGGATCATCTACTTCCTGTACCGCTCTACCTGTCGTCATATTATTTCTCCAAATGTGGAAAGTCTGCGTTTACCTGCATTGTTATTTAAGATGAGCCTTAAATCCATTTTTAGGGTCATCAAGTAGCTCTATAAAACCTTGTACATCTAAAATAGCACACATATGATCAATTACAGTGCCTGCTAACCAAGGCCTTTTACTTCTATCTGATCGCCACTTTACTTCAGAAGGCTCTAACGAAATTGCTTCTGCAACATCTTCGCATGCTAGCCCCCAATTGGAGCGATCTAATTGAATTATAAACTTAAATGAGTCATGCAACTCACCCTTATAATGATTTGGCATTACCCATTGAGCAGTATCTACCGTTCGAATCCTTAGATCATTTACACTGGATACCCCAATAAACCAATTTGGCTGACCAAAGATCTTAGTAACTTTTTCATAATCAGCTTTTTGGATGCCACCTAATTCAACTAAAGGGACGGCCATTTTCAAACCACCAACATTAAACAAAAGACATTCAAAGCGACTTTCGGCCCAAGGTAAAGGCTTGGTTTTATCTGATACAACTTCAGGCTCTAAATCTGCAGCATCTTCTTGCGTTGGTTCTACAGCGATTGTCTCTTGAGTACCTTTATCTAATTTAGCCTCTGATTCGGTTTCTTGCTCGACAGTTTCAACAAGCGCAGGGGGCTCAACACCTTTTTCATCAGTTTCTGCTTGTATAATCTCACTTTCTACAACTGGCTCATTGTTTACAACTACCTCAGGCTCAGAAGCCAGTTCACTCTCAACGGCTTCAGTTTCATTCTCTAGGGCTGCAACAGCAAACTCAAAAGCGGCAAAGGCATCTTCTTCATTTTCTATTTCGTGTAAAACAAATTCATCTTGCTGATCATGCTTAATTTCAGCATCCGTTTTATCGTGTGTTGTTAACTCTTCAGCTTGTTTTTCATCAGCTAGCTCTTCACTAACTGAGTCGTCCTCAACGTCAGGTACAGCTTCAACATTCACAGTTGCATCTTGGAGTAACTCATCCAAATAGCGTTGAACTGCAAGTTGAGGCGCAATTAACACCTCTGTTGATGGTTTTTCATCTTTCATTTAACTCATTGGCTCCAATAACGTCGTCACCAAACTAGTATAAGCCTTAACGCCTCTCGCGTTATTGTCTAAAGCAGATGGAGCAATACCTGCCGTACTTGCATCTCTTAACTTAGTATCTATAGGAATAACAGAGTGCCAGACAGCTTCATCATAGGCTTCTTTTAAGCTTCTCAAGCTTTTATTTGAAGCTTGAGTTCTTCTATCAAATAAAGTCGGCACGATTAAATAAGGAACAGGTCTTTTTCTAGCTCTATTTATCATGGTTAACGTTCTAACCATTCTTTCCAAGCCTTTGATTGCTAAAAACTCAGTTTGAACCGGTATAATAAGCTGCTGACAAGCTGCAAGCGCATTAATCATTAATACCCCCAAGACAGGTGGACTATCAATCAAAACATAGTCGTAGTCATCCCATAAAATGGCCAATGTCTTAGAAATGACAAGCCCCATACCACCTTGCGCTTGAGCATGTCGCTCTAACGTTGCTAAGGCAGTAGAAGATGGTAGTAAGGATAAATTTGGATGCCCAGTTTCTAAAATAAGCTCTTTCGGTAAGCTTTCTTGTATTTTTCCATTACCTAAGAACAAATCATAAGCACTATGCTCAATTGAATCAGGATCAAAACGAAAATAGCTAGTTAAAGAACCATGAGGATCAAGGTCAACCATCAAGACACGATGACCTGCATCTGCGAGCAACCCTGACAGGGTTACCACACTAGTTGTTTTACCTACTCCACCTTTTTGGTTAGCTACCGCCCAAATGTGCACCTTTTATCCCCTAATAATGCCTATACTATTATTTTACTTACAGTTTCTATGATTATCTTATTGAAGTATATAACTATTCAAACAAGTAGTCGTATAGGTTTTCTGCTTCAATCTTACCAATTTTCAATGTCACTCGTCTGTTTCTTGCCCGTGAAAAGTCGCTGTTGTTTCTGACTTTAGGTTTCTCACTGCTCAACCCCATCACAGCAATGAGCTTAGGATTAACGCCTCCGCTAATTAACTCATCTACAACAGACGATGCCCTAGCACTTGATAGCTGCCAATTTGAGGTATAAAAGTTGTTAACTGGCAAATCATCTGTATGCCCTTCTACAACAACAGGGTAACTATATCGATTCAGAACCTGACTAATCGAAATAAGCACAGCGACAGCTTCATTAGTCAACTCAAACTCTCCTGACGAAAAAAGCAAACCTGCTTTTAACTCAATCTCGATCCAAAGCTCACTCTCATTTATTGATATCAAACCATTCTGTTGATACTCCCCCATATGGGTCAGAATCATTTGATTTAACTCTTGAACCACCTTGAGTTCTTTTTTTACGATCGTTTCTTGATTCTGTTTTGGACTAGGAATTGGGTTACTATCTCTATCTGGTGTTAACTCTTGGAAAACATCATCCTCAGCTTCACCTGTAGTTACTTGACCGATATTAATAGGCTTTACTGACAATTGAACAGCGTCCAAAACCCCCTCAAGAGTCTCTGTTAGTAACTTAGAATCGCCCTGATTTTTCAAAGAGATAGAGTATAGCGCGACGAAGAAAGCAAAAAGCAATGTTATAAAATCAGCATAAGATAAAATCCAACGATCTTTATTCTGATTAGTGTCATTACGAACACCTAAGTGCCGACGACGTTTAGCACGATATCTTGAACCAAGCTTATCATTGCTCATAACCACTCAACTCAATATCAAGACGGTGAGGGTTTTTACCTGTCGCTATACCATAAATACCATCAACTATAAGCTGATAATAAAGAGCTTCTTTATCAACATAGTTTGTTAGCTTTTTTGTAATTGGAAAGATAATTAAGTTAGCAAAACCTTGCCCATACAAGGTGGAAACAAAAGCAACTGCGATACCATGCCCTAATGCTTCAGGGCTATCTAGGTTTGCCATTGCTTGAATTAGGCCAAGTACTGACCCCATAATTCCTAATGTTGGCGCATATCCACCAATCGACTCAAGAAAGTCGACACTAGCCATTCTTTTATCCCTAAACCTAAGCACTTCATCATGCAATAGCTCAGAGAAGCTATCAGGATCAGCACCATCGATCGCCATCTGTAACGCTCTTTCAGAAAACCCATCATTTAATGAATTTAATTCTGACTCTAAACTCACAACAGATTGACGTCTGGCTTGATTTGCTAATTTATAAATCAGCTCTCGAGCATTATTAAATTCAAAAACAGGAGGGAATAACGACCATTTTAATAGAGATAGGGATCTAGTAGCTTCTAAAATATTACTCTGGACAAGCGCTGCCCCAAGACTACCAAAAATAACAATAATTGCTGAAGGGAGGTTAATCAGTAGTACCATCTCCCCTCCACCAAGAAGGTTAGATAGCACTACTGAAGAAAAGGCAATAACAAGGCCGGCTAAGGTCAATAGATCCATTAACCAACCTCTTTAACAATACGCTCGCCTATTTGTTCTAGATGAATTACGTCATCAGATAAATTAGCTTTTTCTACTGCCATTGGCATACCGTAGATAACACAAGTTTCTTCACTTTGTGACCAAACTCGAGAACCCGTATCTTTTAGCATCCTAGCACCTTCTCGTCCATCAACACCCATTCCAGTCATAACAACTGAAAGCACCCTTCCTGGGTAGCATTTAGATGCAGAGCCGAAAGTTACATCAACGGAAGGCTTATAGTTTAAGCGCTCATCACCATCTAGAATTCTGACACATCCACCATTTCTTGGATCAACCATCATCTGCTTGCCACCAGGCGCTAACAAAGCAACACCAGCTTCAAGTTTATCTCCGTCTTTGGCTTCTTTAACGGTGATTTCACAAATCTGATTTAAACGCTCAGCAAAAGCACCTGTAAAAGCTGCAGGCATATGCTGAATCAAAACAAGCGGTGCAGATAAATTTTTAGGCAATTTAGTTAACACTGTCTGCAATGCCATAGGGCCACCTGTTGATGTTCCTATTGCAATTAAACTGACATTCTTGCGCCTACGAGGAATAATCACCCCTTGCTCTAACACAATAGGCGCAGGAGCTGCTTTCTTCTCAGCAGGAGCAGCAATTTTTGTTTGCCCCATAAAACGAGTTCGTGCTACAGCTAAAACACGCTCAATTAAGGTTTTCTTTACCACTGCAGAATCACGCGAAATATCTTCAAAGTTTTTTGGCATGAAATCAACTGCACCAGCTTCTAGCGCATCAAGTGTAACCCTAGCACCTTCATGAGTTAATGAAGAGAACATTAAAACAGGTGTTGGGCGTGATTTCATAATGCTAGCAACTGCCGCAATGCCATCTAAAACAGGCATTTCGTAGTCCATAGTCACTACATCAGGTTTTAGGGACTGCACCTTATCAACGGCTTCTTGTCCGTTAGAAGCAGTACCTATAACCTTTAAGCGTGGATCAGCATCAAAAATTTCAACCAGACGTCTTCGAAAAAAACCAGAATCGTCTACCACCAGTACATTTACTGGCATAAAGCGTCTCCTAAAAATCCAATTAACCTATCGCGATGCATAACTCTTAAGCATGCTAGGAACATCTAAAATTAATGCAATTCGTCCGTCTCCGGTAATAGTTGCACCAGCCATACCGGATGTACCTTGCAACATTTTACCAAGAGGCTTAATCACAACCTCTTCTTGACCGACCAACTGATCAACAACAAAGCCAACTTCATTCATCCCAACCTGAACAACAACAACATGAGCTTCTTCAGGGTTAAGATCAGCAGCTTGACCTTTAACTAACCAGTGTTTCAAATGGAAGATAGGTAGTGTTTTACCACGAATTACCACCACTTGTTGACCATCCACTATGTTTGTCTTTTTAAGATTCAAATGGAAGATTTCATTTACACTCACTAGAGGGAATGCAAATGCTTGATCTTCTAGCATCACCATCAGCGTAGGCATAATAGCTAAGGTTAAAGGCACCTTAATAGAGAATCGTGACCCCTTACCTAAAACAGATTTGATGTCTAATGTTCCGTTAAGTTGCGAAATTTTCGTCTTAACTACGTCCATACCTACACCGCGGCCGGACACATCAGTAATTTCAACCTTAGTAGAAAAACCTGGAGCAAAGATCAAATTAAAGGCTTCATCATCAGATAAGCGCTCTGCAGC
Source organism: Marinomonas sp. SBI8L (assembly GCF_001624705.1). Classification (GTDB taxonomy): domain Bacteria; phylum Pseudomonadota; class Gammaproteobacteria; order Pseudomonadales; family Marinomonadaceae; genus Marinomonas. Next base: position 115,071 of record NZ_JSEO01000012.1, on the reverse strand, counting down.
ATCAGTATCCATTAAGCCTTTTTCAACTGCTTTTTGACGCAACTTATCTGCATCCATACCAGCACCATCGTCTTCGATGGATAGAAGTATATGATCACCTTCTTGCTCAGCTGACAGTATTACCTTACCACCACGAGGCTTACCATTTGCCTCACGAACATCTGGTGCTTCAACACCATGGTCTACAGAGTTTCTCACTAAGTGAACAAGAGGATCTGCAAGCGCTTCAACCAAGTTTTTATCTAAATCGGTTTCTTCACCTCTAAGCTCTAAATTAACTTCTTTCTTAAGGTTTCTAGCTAAGTCACGAACAACTCGAGGAAAACGTCCAAATACTTTCTTAATTGGCTGCATTCGAGTTTTCATAACAGCATTCTGAAGATCGCCAGTAACAACATCAAGGTTAGCTACAGCTTTCCCCATTGACTCATCTTCACTTTGTAAACCCAGACGAACTAGACGGTTTCGAACTAAAACTAGCTCTCCCACCATATTCATAATATCGTCTAAACGCTTTGTATCTACCCTTACTGTCGTTTCCTGAACAACTGGCGCATTCGGCTTATCATCTTTAGATTTCGCAGGTTCTTTCGCTACAACCTCAGCTTTTTTCGGTTTGGGCTTAGCCTCTGCTTTTGGCTTGGGTTTAGCTTTCGCCTCTGCTTTAGGTTTAGCTTTCGCCTCTGCCTTTGATTTATTTTCAGACGTTGATGCTTGAGGAGCTTGTTGCTTCTCAGCATGCAAGGTATCTAATAAAGATTCAAACTCATCTTCTGTAATTAAATCAGAATCTTGACCAGCAGCATTTGCCACTTTATCGTCTTTCTTATCTGTTACCTTTTCTGCTTCTGGTTGCTCACTTTCTTTAGCTGAATCCTGTCCAGGAGCACCTTCACCGTGAAGTTGATTTAATAATTTCTCAAACTCATCTTCAGTAATTTCATCAGAAGCTGTGTCAGCTGCTTGAGTTTCTGTTGCTGGTTCAGCTTGCTCTGGAGCCGCATCATTTGTTGCACCAGGCACTCCTTCACCGTGCAGTTGATCTAGAAGTGCATCAAACTCACTCTCAGTAATATCATCGCTATTAGCCGGAGCGGCATTGTCAGGCCGAGAAGTCTCTGCTTGTACTGCAGCTGGGGTACTTTCATTATCACCCAAAGCATTTAAAAGCGATTCAAACTCATCATCTGAGATATCAACATTCTCGTCTTGAGCAGCAGAATCTACTTCTTCAACCTGAGCCTCCTCTACTTCTTCTACTGTCTCTTCAACTTCTGCTTCAGACTCATCTTCTCCCTCTTCATCTTCAGAGGCAGGACAAGCGTACTTACTTAAAGCTTCAATTATTTCAGGGTCAGCAGGCTCTGGCTCCCCGCCAGAACGAACCACCTCAAACATCTCATTAACGGCATCAAGAGCTTGTAAAACGACATCCATAAGCTCTGCGGTAACGTTTCTTTGACCGTTACGCAAAATATCAAATACGTTTTCAGCATAATGGCAACAGTTAACCAATGCATTTAACTGTAAAAATCCGGCGCCGCCTTTAACTGTATGGAAACCTCTAAAGATTGCATTCAGTAAGGCAATATCGTTTGGGTTTTGTTCTAAATCAACCAGTTGTTCAGATAGCTGTTCAAGGATTTCACCTGCTTCAACTAAAAAATCCTGTAGGATCTCTTCATCAACTTCGAAACTCATCCTCAGCTCCTCTAGAAACCAAGACTGGATAGCAAGTCATCAACTTCGTCTTGGCTATTCAATACTTCAGGGTTGTTATCACTATTGATGGCTGGACCATGACCTTTTGTGTCATCAACTTCATTTTCTATGTCTTCATGTTCCATACCAGAAATGCTATCAACACGCCCAGCAACAGCAACAAGGTGAACAAGTTTTTCTTCAACATCACGAATTAGTTCTGTTACGCGTGTAATAACTTGTCCAGTTAAATCTTGATAACCTTGTTCCAAAAGAATGGCATTCAGATTTGAATGCAGAGTTGTTGCACTTTCATCTGCTGTTTGCAGAAATACATCAATTCGTTTGTAAAGCTCACGAAATTCAGCTGGAGTTAAATCACGCTGAATAAGTCGGCCCCAATCTTTTCTTAGGTCTCTTGCTTGATCTTGTAGTTGGCTAGCAACTGGAACGCTACTATCGACCATATCCATAGTAGTGTTTGCAGCGCTGTTGGTCATATCAATGACATAGTTCAAGCGGTCAGTCGCATCGGTAATTTTTGATGCACCATCAACTTGATCAACAATTTGATCAACAGAATCAACTTTGAAATCTCGGATAGCATCGTGAAGGCTGCGAGTCAGATAGCCAACTTCGTTATAGAAGTTGTTATGACGCGCTTCACTAAGATCTTGAATAATTTTAATCGCACCAGCGAAGTCGCCAGTTTCAATACGATTAATTAAATCTACTGCACCATCTTTCACCTGAGTCTCAAATTCACCAAGCCGCAACTTAGAATTATCAGACATTCTCAGCCCCTATTTTCCGGCATCAATTCGTTCAAAAATCTTCTCGATTTTTTCTTTTAACGCCACTGCAGTAAATGGTTTTACAACATAACCATTAACCCCTGCTTGTGCAGCGGAAATAATTTGGTCTCGCTTAGCCTCAGCAGTAACCATCAAAACTGGAATTGTTTTGAGTTTTTCATCCGCCCTCACAGAGCGAAGCAACTCAATTCCAGTCATACCTGGCATATTCCAGTCAGTTACCAAGAAATCTATGGTTCCTGTCTGCAATATAGGTAATGCAGTTGTCCCATCATCAGCTTCAACTGTATTGGTAAATCCCAAATCCCTTAGTAAATTTTTGATGATACGCCTCATTGTTGAGAAATCATCAACGATTAGGATCTTCATGTTTTTATCCAATGCAACCTCCACAACCCAAAGGTAGTCTATCAAAGCTCATATTTAATCTCGCCAATCACTTAATCTAGCTTTAAGACGCATAGCTGCTTGACTATGTATCTGACTCACTCGCGATTCACTCACACCTAACACAGAACCGATTTCTTTAAGGTTAAGTTCATCATTGTAATACAAGGATAGAACTAACTTTTCTCGTTCTGGTAAAGAATCTATTTCTTGCGCCAATTGTTTTTGAAAACCTAAGTCTTCAACAAAAGAGTATGGCGCACTATCCTCTTCATTATCTGTCTCAATATTTAACCCTTCAGAGTCAAGCAACTCTTCAAAACTAAATAACTGAGTAGACATACTTGATTGCAACATCTCATGATATTCATTTAGCCCAATATCCATTGCTTGAGATATTTCAAAATCACTAGCTTCACGACCAAGCTTAGCTTCTAATTCTTTAATCGCACTAGCTATTGCTCGCCCATTTCGACGTACTGACCTAGGAGCCCAGTCACTTTTACGGACCTCATCCATGATAGAGCCACGAATACGGATTCCGGCATAAGTTTCAAAACTAGCACCTTTTGTTGACTCAAAGCGTTTAAACGCCTCAATCAATCCCATCATCCCCGCTTGAATTAAATCATCCAGCTCAACACTGCTTGGTAACCTCGCAAGCAGATGATAGGCAATTTTTTTAACCAAGAAACCGTATTCATCAATAATTTGATTAACTGATGGTGCCGGTTTTTGATTATAGGCATTTAGACCTGTTCTGGACTGCATAATCAAAGATGAACGTAACCTTATATTTGTTAAACCAATACTCTTGAAATAACTGTACTATATTGTTCTATAACTTACTGGTTGAAATAACATAAAGTTACTAACTACCGTATTTCAATGAGCTGTATATATGACTATATTGCTCCGCAGTATAAACTGCTCGGCTTATTATATTGTGTGCTCTTGCAGGTTGAATATCATCTGGAATGCGCTGCCCATCTGCGATGTAGACGACTGGCAACCTCTCTTCAATAACAACACTAACCGCCTCACCTAGTGAAGCAGATTCATCTAGCTTACTTAACACACAACCATCTAATTGCACCTGAGCATACACATCAACAACAGTTTTTAATACTTGTCTTTGACTTGTACAGGGTAATACTAGCAATTTTTTTAAATCTGAATGAGCCCTTTTCATCATAAGCAATTGACGTTCTAGGTTTCTATCCCTTGGATTCATACCTGCAGTATCAACTAAAACGAGTGAAAAGTTAGAATATTTATCAAGTACTTCATTCAAATCTGAATATTCATTAACAACAACAACAGGAACATTCAATATACGACCAAATGTACGAAGTTGTTCATGCGCTGCAATTCTATATGTATCAGTTGTCACTAAAACAACACTGTCTGAGCCATGCTTTAAAACATGTTGCGCAGCAATCTTGCCAATTGTTGTTGTTTTACCAACGCCTGTTGGCCCCATAAACGCATAACAACCATGCATTTCAGAACCTTGTTTCTTAACTGGTATATGTTCAGCCAAATGAGATAACACTCGATTCCAATCGTCTTCACGTCCCAGTAACTCGACATCATCCAGAATACCAGAGACAATACTTGACGATAATCCGAGGGAGGTCAATCTCTCTTTTACTTTTGCTTGTGCAGGGTCAAGGTCATTTTTCTTGGTATCACCCAGCTTACGCTGCTGCTCAAGCAACTCCTTTACCTTTTGCAGTTCAGCTTCCATCTCTTTTAATTGAGCACTTTCCTCTTGCTGCTTAATAGATAAAGACTCTTCGATAACAGGATCTTCATCTACCATGGAAACATATTTATTAGCAGGTACCGACGACATTTTCTGAGCAAGATCAGCTTGATGATTTACTTGTGAAATTTCAGGCTGCTTAGCTTGTTCAATTCGCTCTTGATAGCTTTGTTGAGGCGCTGTTTTAGCAGTAACAGGAGGAGGCTCAGGTTTAGGCTGACTTGAGTAGTTTGAAGGCATGCTACCGTCATAATCTAGAGCGGCAACTATTTCGATCTCTCCGCTTGCAAGGCGTTGATTAGACAGAATTACGGCATCAGGGCCTACAGCGTCGCGTACTTTGCGAATCGCTTGGCGCATATCTGCTGCTCGAAACCGCCTTATCTGCATTAAAGACCTATCCTTTAAAGTTAATTTCTCTTACAAATCCATAGCTTACCCGAAAGAATTTGATAAATATAGAAAGATATCAGGGCAAGTACAGCAATTTTACTGACCAATAACGCCTACGACTGTAATTCGCTTATGATCTGGAACCTCTTGGTACGACAAAACAGCCATATTTATACCACCATAACGCATAAATCTTGCCAACATAGGCCTAATAGGTGCAGATACAATCAATATAGGTGTATTACCATTACTTTCTTGCTGTTCAGAAGACTGCCTTAATGAAGTTTGTAGCTGCTCAGCCATTGAAGGTTCTAAGATCAAAGCCTCTTCATTCTTAACACCCGCTTGTTGACTTTGCTGGACCGTTTGCATCAGCATTTTTTCTAGCTCAGGGTCTAAGGTTAATACAGGAATCTCATCAACCCCTTCAGCTAGAGTTTGTACGATTAAACGTGACAAAGAGGTCCTCACTGCAGCAGTAAGCACCATAGGGTCTTGAGACTTAGGAACAACTCCCATAATAGCTTCTGCAATTGTTCTCATATCGCGTAAAGGCACTCCTTCAACTAAAAGATTTTGCAGTATTTTCAACAACACACTTACAGGCACAGTGTTAGGTACCAATTCTTCTGCCAACTTAGGGTTATGCTGTTTTAATAACTCTAGCAGTTGCTGCACTTCATCATGACCAATCAACTCATGAGCATGCTTATGCATAATCTGATTAATATGTGTTGCAACAACGGTACTTACATCAACAACGGTATAGCCATAAGTTTGTGCTTGATCTCTTTTTTTAGGATCAATCCATACAGCATCTAGGCCAAAAGAAGGGTCTTTATCAGGTATTCCATCTAATTTTCCAAATACTTGTCCAGGGTCGATTGCCAGCTCTTTGTCCGAATGAACCTCGGCATCCGCTAAACTAACACCCATGAGCGTCACTCTATAGGCATTAGGCAGAAGGTCTAAGTTATCCCTAATATGAACACTGGGCACTAAAAAACCCAAATCTTGAGATAATTTACGCCTTACACCCTTAATCCTTGCTAACAATTCACCACCTTGAGACTTATCAACAAGAGGAATAAGTCGGTAGCCCACTTCTAGACCTAAGATATCAACAGGAGCAACATCATCCCAGCTTAAGTCTTTTGACTCTGGTGTCTGAGGAGCATCTGAACCATCAGCTGATGTGGCACGTGTTTTTGTCTTCGCTTGGCTTTTCTGTTTTTCTCTATATTCAAAGAAGTAAGCTAAACCAGCCATCAAAGCAGCAAGTGACAAGAAGGATAAGTGTGGCATACCTGGCACTATCCCCATGATCCCCATCACAGCCGCCGCCACATAAAGCGCTTTAGAGCTGGAGAACATCTGTCTGACAACCTGACTCCCCATATCACCTGACTCATTTACTCGGGTAACCATAATGGCAGCAGATGTAGACAACATTAGAGAAGGTATTTGTGCAACTAAACCATCACCGATTGTAAGCAATGAATATTTAGTAATAGCATCGTTAAAAGTCAATCCATGCTGCGCCATACCGATAGCAAAGCCACCTATGATGTTGATACCCAAAATCATTAAACCGGCAACAGCATCACCCTTAACAAACTTACTCGCACCATCCATGGAGCCATAAAACTCAGCTTCAGAGGCAATTTCTGCTCGTCGTATTTTTGCTTCATCAGGGTTTATCATGCCCGCATTCAAATCAGCATCGATTGCCATTTGCTTACCAGGCATAGCGTCAAGCGTAAAGCGAGCACTTACTTCAGATATTCGTCCAGCACCCTTTGTGATTACAGCAAAGTTAATTATCATTAAGATGGCGAAGACAACAAAACCAACAACATAATTACCACCGACTACCACTTCGCCAAAAGCCTCAATAACCTTACCGGCAGCATCTCCTCCTTCGTGGCCATACAAAAGTACAACCCTAGTGGAAGCAACATTTAGCGCTAATCGTAATAAGGTGGCAACTAAGAGAACAGTGGGGAATACAGCAAAATCTAGAGGTCGTAAAGAATAAATAGAAACAAGCAATACAACGATGGCGAGCGCAATATTAAAGGTAAAAAGTACATCCAATAGAAATGCTGGAATTGGCAATATCATCATAGCCAAAAGAGACAAAAGCAGGAATGGCACTCCTAAGTTACCATTTGCTAGCCCCTTGGCTTGGCCAAGTACTTGTTGACGATCAAACTTCAATATTAAATCCTAAAACTACACTATGTCTTTTAACAAAAAATAACAGTCAATTTAATATTCACCGTCCCAATGAAACTCCTGAGGCACATCCACATTTGGAACCCCATCGGGTGCTTTGGCACCAAACATGCGAGATTGCTTTAACTGATAAACGTAAGCCAAAATTTGCGCGACCGACTGAAATAAACCTGTCGGTATTTCTTCACCAATGTCAGTATGATGGTAAATAGAACGCGCTAAAACAGGGGATTGTATCACAGGGATATTATGGAAAGCCCCTATCTCTCTAATTTTAAGGGCGACAAAATCGTTACCTTTTGCAAGTAGCTTTGGCGCTCCCTTAGCACCAGCCTCATACTTTAATGCAACAGAGAAGTGTGTTGGGTTGGTAATAATAACATCGGCATTAGGAACATCCTCCATCATACGCCGCATAGATGCTTGACGCTGAGTTTGCCTTATCCTTGCTTTAATTTGAGGGTCACCTTCAGCATTTTTATATTCATCCTTTGTCTCTTGCTTGGTCATCTTTAGTTTATCTTTATGCGTCCAGGCTTGATAGGGGACATCTACAGCAGCAATGAGCAACACAGCAAGAGAAACATAAACAAACGCCCAAATTACGACATCGATAGCGTGCTCTAAAGCTAGCTCTATAGATTGGAAAGGAACTAGAAGCATCTCTGGCAAATATATTTTGAGAACAAAAAAAGCCACAATCAAGACAAGCGACACTTTTGCAATCGATTTCAATAACTCAACTAATGAGTTCAATGAAAACATGCGCTTAAGACCGGAGATAGGGTTCATTTTACTTAACTTAGGAATAACTGGTTCCCAAGAGAAATTAAAGCCACCAAGCGCAACACTCCCGACTATGCCAGCTATTGCAAGCACTATCATCATAACGATTAGGGAGTCCATCATAGCAATAGAGGAGTCTGACAAATGGATTACCATTTTCGAGACATCAAACATATCCGCACGAGTTAATACGAAATTAAACTCAAAAACATTAGACATATCTTGAGCCAACAAAGTGCCTGTTGCGTAAAGGCTTGCAGCGGCGATTAGGAGAAGTAACGCTGAACTAAGGTCTTTCGATCTAGGTAAATTACCTTTATTTCGGGCCTCGTCCAGCTTTTTACTACTGGCGTCCTCCGTTTTTTCTGCGCCATCTTCGTTTTCAGCCATCTAGCCTCAACCCCCACTTATCTTTCATCCAAGTTGTTAACTCACTAAAGAAAAGACGATAAATTTCTAAAAAGTCTTCTAACATAATCCAAAAGAAGAACAAGGAGAAAAGCATTATCACCGGAAACCCTAATGCAAAAATATTTAATTGAGGCGAGGCTTTAGCCACTACACCAAAAGATAAATTCATTACCAACACAGCAATAGATAAAGGCAAAACCATAAGTAATGCTTTCTCAAACATCCAACCACCAAGAAGCACTATGTCATAATAAAACTCAGAATTAAATCCTTGCCCTATTGGCCAGTACTCAAAACTCTCCACTAGATACTCAAGCATCACATGGTGGCCATCTGTCATAAGAAAAGCCAAACCAACCATAGTTAAATAGTACTGACCTAAGGTTGCAACAGAAATACCGTTTGCAGGGTCATTCGACATAGCAAAACCAAGGCCTGCCTTCATAGCAGCAAGCTGCCCAGCCAAAGAGAAGACTTGAAAAAGAATACTGACAATGAAACCAAGCACTACGCCAATAATCATTTGCTCAACAATTAAAACAACAAAATAAGGAGAAACGGGATCATAGGCAGGTACAGCAACAACAGGCGTAACAATAATGGCTATAACAAAGGCAAAAGCTATTCGAATACGAGTACTAACAAGCTGAGTACCGAATAGTGGTAAGGCCATCAGAAAAGCCCCTATTCGAAAAAAAGGTAGTAAGAAACTTACCGTAAGCCCCAAGAGCTCATCCGGATAAATCTGTAACATCAGCCAATAATCAGTGGAATATCAATAAAGAGCTGAGAGGTGAAGTCGACTAACTTCTGCAAGAGCCAAGGCCCTAAGTAGATGATTACGAGAATAGTAACAATAAGACGAGGTAAAAATGTTAAGGTCTGTTCGTTAATTTGGGTCGCCGCCTGAAACACACTCACAATTAGACCTACAATTAAGCTTGGCACCATCACAGCTCCTACCATAATAACGATAAGAAGAAATGCCTGCCCATATAAATCTAATACTACCTGTGGATCCACGTCAGACTCCAAAGCTAGCGGCTAAAGTACCCATTATCATCGCCCAGCCATCAACCATTACAAACAACATAATTTTAAAAGGCAAAGAAATAATAATCGGCGATAGCATCATCATACCCATCGCCATTAATACACTTGCCACCACCATATCTAATACTAGAAAAGGAATAAAAATCATAAAGCCAATCTGAAACGCTGTTTTAAGTTCACTTGCAACAAAAGCAGGCATCAAAATAGTAAAAGGTAAGGTTTCTAAAGACTCTATTTGCCCTTCTTTGCCTGCTAATTTAACAAACAAAGCAATATCACTCTCTCGGGTCTGGGCCAACATGAAATCACGAATAGGCACAGAAGCCGCTTCAACAGCTTGAATAGAAGTCATTTCCTCCTTTAAATAAGGCTGTAAAGCAACAGCATTAATTTTATCCAAGGTGGGAGTCATTATGAAAAGCGTTAGAAAAAGTGCCATGCCTACCATAATTTGATTGGAAGGCGTTTGTTGCAACCCTATCGCTTGTCGCAATATAGCCAGCACTACCACAATTCGAGTAAATGCGGTCATCATGGTGAGCGCTGCAGGCAAAAGTGTCAGCGCAGTCATTATGAATAAAATTTGCAAAGACACACTATAGTCTTGCGTGCCATCATCATTCGTCGTCACAGTTAACGCAGGTAAACCGACTTCAGCGATCGCATTAGTAGAAAATAGAAGAGATATCAGAGGAATTAAAATAAAGGAAAAGCGAGTCATTCAGCCTCGTCCTTACTCTCAGATGCGGACTGAACATTATTAGGAATATAATCAGAAAAAGCGATGTTTTTTTCCGATAAGGTTTTAATTAAAGAAATGGATTGCCCAGTTACACCTAGCAATAATTTCTGTTGATCAACCTCAATCACCACAAGCTTTTCTTTTGCCCCCAGAGCCTGAACGTTCAGAATCTGAATTGGCGTATTGCCAAACTTCCCCTGTACCTTCTGAATTTTTTTCATTGCCCAAATAGACAGGGGAATAAGCGCAATTACAAACGCCAAAGACAGCAACATCTTCCAAATAGAAGATGCTGACATCAAATCATTAATACCTGAGGCAAAAAGATAACCCGGAAGCATTAAGACTAAAAAACTAACACTAAGAGTAAAGTACTTCACTTAATACGCTTAATTCGTTCGCTCGGACTCACTACATCAGTCAAGCGAATCCCATATTTATCATTTACTACAACAACTTCACCATGAGCAATCAAGGTGCCATTTACCAACACATCCAAAGGCTCGCCTGCATAGCGATCTAACTCTACAACAGAGCCCTGTGTTAATTGCAATAAGTTTCGAATTGCTATGGATGTACTCCCCAACTCCATCGATAAAGTAACAGGAATATCCATGATAAGATCCATACCAGCTGGCGTTTCTTGCCCACCAACCGCTGGCGTTAGCTCTTCAAGTTCAACTGGTTGAGCATCTTGTTCGGACATGGCCGCAGCCCATTCATCCTCGACACCATCCCCACCAGTTTCACCAGCCTCGGCCATAGCTTCAGCCCACTCATCGGCTAAACCTTCATCCATTCCTGCTTGATCTGGGGATTCTTCAGACATCTATCTAATCTCGTTACTTTGGTAGTTTATAATTTTCAACAACTTGAACCGAATACTTCTCATTACTCACTCCTAACTTACCTTTTATTGTTGGTAAGCCATTTGCTTTGACAGTAATAAATTCGGGAATTTCAACAGGAATAATATCACCTGCTTTAAACTTCAACACATCTTGCAGAGGAACATCAACATGAGCAACTGCTGCAGACAACTCAACTTTTAAATCTTTGACATCTTGCTGTAAAGATTTCCCCCACCTATCATCTTTCTCGTCCACATCACTCTGCACACCTGCATCTAACAGCTCACGTACAGGTTCTATCATAGAGTATGGCAAGGTGATATGAAGCTCTCCACCACCTCCATCAAGCTCAATATGGAAGGTTGAAACAACTACAACTTCACTAGGACTCACTATGTTTGCCATAGCTGGGTTCACTTCTGAACTAATGTAATCTAGCTCTACTGTTAATACAGGCGCCCAAGCTTCTGTCAAATCGACAAAAACTTGCTCCAACATTAGCTGAACAATACGTATTTCAGTAGGAGTAAATTCTCGACCCTCAATTTTAGCATGTCGACCATCACCACCAAAAAAGTTGTCAACTAATTTAAAGACTAATTTAGCATCTAAAATAAAAAGAGCGGTACTTCTTAAAGGTCTAAATTTAACCAAGTTCAAACTTGTTGGGACGTACAGAGTATGTACATACTCACCAAACTTCATGATTTGCAAACCGCCCGAAGAAACATCAGCGGTTCTTCGAAGCAAATTAAACAAACTAATACGAGTATAACGGGCAAAACGCTCATTAATCATTTCAAGCGTTGGCATTCTGCCACGAACGATTCTTTCCTGACTTGTTATATCGTAGGAGGCAACACCTCCTTCATCCGAATTATCATCCTCTTCGGGTTTTTCATCTGCACCATGTAAGAGAGCATCAATCTCATCTTGGGATAATAGATCTTGAGCAGACATAAATTCTTACTGCATCACAAAGTTAGTAAATAAAACATCTTCAACACCTGCGGCACCCGTTTCCTGCTGCAAAATTGTATTGATAGACTCTACCGAAGCAGCCTTAAGCGCTAGCTTACCTTCTGTTGATTGCAGCTCACTAAAGACCTGGCTAGAAAACAATAGGACAAGGCTATTTCGAATTAATGGCATGTGTATCTTTATCGCATCAATTTGTGCTTGATCACGAGATTTAACTGTTAGGTTTAGCTGTAAATATCTTTGCTTTCCATCCACAATAAAATCCACGACAAATGCGGGGTCAAGTTTTAAATAAATCGCAGGACCAGTTGCCGCTGCGCCAACATCTTGACTCGTCTCAGCACTGTCAGCCGCTGCAGCATCGTCTTCACTACTATCACTTAATAAAAAGAAAGCTGCACCACCACCTATAGCCAATACAAGAACAGCAGCTACGATAATGATAATTAACTTACCCTTACCACCTTTAGCACCTTCTTCAGCAGTTACATCTAAATCTTCATCAGCCATGTAATACCCTTAATCTCTCATTAAAAAGTGTTGTATTATCATATTGATACAATACAAACATTACTATCTGTCATTCTACTAGGTTTTGATGCTAGTACCATAGCTTTTAGGTAATCTTGCTATATCATGCATAAAAATCGACTTTTGAACGAGACACATTCGCTTCATTCATCATCAAACTTGAATCAACCTCTTCTGAATCTGTATCTAAATCATGCTGAGCAAACTGGTTATCAGCATCCTCTCCTGATTGTTGTGAGCCAGATCCTTGCTGAGAAACATTAACGTCTACTTCGGCTAACTCCACACCTTGCTGCGCCATCATTTCACGCAGCCTTTGAACCTGACCTTCAAGCAAATCTTTAACTTGAGTTGATGCTGCAACAAAACTTACAGTAGCAACATCAGAATCAACAGACACTTTAACTGTTAAGCTTCCTAACTCTGGAGGATCCAAATGAATTTCAGCTTGCTGTATGCCTTGCCTATTCATCCACATCATCTTTTCTCCCATCTCTGAAGACCAGTTAGGATGATTTGGAGGAACTTGCATTGTCATATTTGCAGGATTACTTGTGTTAGTCACTGCTGTCGCCAGACCAAGCTTTGTCTCAACAGCTGCAGTTGGGGCCGTACTGATTGTATTTGTTCCCAAACTACTATCCCCTAGCCCAGAGCGAGTCGAGCTAGACGTATCTAGTTGTCGACCTAACTCTGGCTCAATTTTATTGGCATTATTATTTTTAAACTCAGTTTCAATTAACATTTCAGATTCAGGACCTGCCTCTAACAAGCCTGACTCACCAGCAGCCAAGCCTAAGGACAAAGGTGCAGCTACTTTTGTCATTTGATCTGTATTTTGTGCCAAAGCGGGACTTACTGGAGCAGTTGATTTAATCAACTCAGCCCCCATTCCCAACTCCGCTGTTACTTGTTGCTCCCTTGGCATTTGCTGCATTATCCAATCAAGGTCAGCATTTTCGGCTAATTCTGATGACACAAGACCAGAGCTAGGCGTAATCGATTTAGCGCTTTCAGCTACTACTTGCGACTTAGTATCACGCGATAACGCACCTACACCTAACAAAGCTAAACCAGCAGATACATCAAGCGAATCACTTTCTGGAACAAGACTTTGAGTTGCTTTATTAGCATCACTCTTAGCAAGATTTTCAAGCTGTTCATTGAGTAATCCGGATACCTCACTATCAGAAGTGGTTGCTTTAGAACTTGATGCAAGATTCGTAGTCGCAGCACTAGCTGCCAACCCAGTAGCTAGGCTAGTAGAAGCATTCGCGACTTTTGAATTTGCCTCTACATGCCCCTCAACAGAGCTGGTTAAATCATGAGTAGGATTTGTATCACTTTTAGCTAAACCTGCAGTTGCAGCCAAAGATCCTGAAACAAGTGTATTAGTGGTTAATTCTGCATTTTGATTATTTACCAACTTATTTTCTTCAACAGAGTTAAGCTGAATCTCTCCTTGATTGGCAACTTTTACCCCCTGACTTTGCAAAGAGTTGCCACCTAAGTTTGATTTTTCCCCTTGACCAGCTAATACACTTGAGGGGGGCTGAGTATTTTCAATGAGACCGTCTTTACCCAATTCATGTTCAACAGAAACATTGTGCGCTGAATTAATCGAATTAAAAGTCCCTGATGCAACCCCTTCGTTAGAAACTAGGCTGGCATCAAGACTTTTAGGGTCCAAGCTATCAGGCATATCATTGTCAGATAAACTCCCTCTTCCCTCTAAAGCAAGGTCAGTCTGAGCTGAAACTAGCTCTGTATTTACTATGTCTTCCTGAGAGATATTTGTCGAAGCACCTTGAATAGAAGAACCCTGAACAGAAGAACCCTCAGCAGTTAAATTAGATATATTATCTTGCTCAATTGCGACCAAACCAGCACCAACACTAGCCTCAACGGGAGTTGAGTCAGAGACTAGCTCTTTACTCTCATCCAAATTAGCTTCATCACCAACAAGTACATCAGTCTCAACGCTATCCTCTTTTATAGAGTTACCCGAAGGAGGAACTGTTTGAGAGGGTGAATCAGTAGATAATTCACCACTAACTTGCTGAAAGACGCTATCAAATGAATCGGTTGAAGTGGAAGGCTCGCTTCCAGCACTTGAAGAATTGACGTTAGATTTTGGGGTAATTACAGATAAATTTGAATTTGCTAACATAGAGCCCTCCGATTCACAGATAACCTATGCAAATCAAGGGCCAATTAAAATTTACTTATTTATCCCACTGATACTGAACACCTACCTGATTGCCTTTATCAGAGAAGGTGATGGATTGGCAAAGCTGACCAAGCAAAGGTAAACCTCGATTATAAAGCTCATCAGAGTCTTCTAGTTTCAAGCCAACTTTTGAGGTATCAAAACCATCGCCACTATCTTCAAGCTCAATACTCAATAAACCGCCAACTTCATTAGAAGAAATAGAGACTTTAATTCTAATAAAACCAGTTTCAAGTGTACTTAAGCGCGTTTCACGCTCCATATAATAAAGTACGAAACCATCGTTAGTTGCCTTAAGCTCTGAATTTAATTGCAACACTCCATGCTCTAAAGCATTTGAATAAAGCTCAGACAACATCATAAACACCTGTCCCGAATAACGCTTAAGCCCAGACACTGTCATAATAATTTGCAAGATATAAGGCAAAGGGTCTGTGTTTTTTAAAGAGTCTGCATTTAAGGTATATTCGAAAGAAAAGTCAGATGGCATGTCAAGCTCAGCGGCTTTATCTTGACTCGATTCTTGCTCAACCCCAATAGCATCATGCAACTCTATTTTTAAGCAAGATATATCATCGTGAGAAGAGTCTAGTACACCTTCGGTTTCAAGCTTACGCCTTAACCATGGCATAATATCACCGACCTCAACTCTCCCCTCAATCAAAGAGTTAAGCTGATACTCAGAAAACATCAACCCCTTAGAATCAATAGCTTCATAAATACCATCAGACCAGGCTAAAAACGAATCACCATTTTCAAAACTTACTATCTCTGTTGAATAAGTAAACTCTGACTCCGCAACTATTCCTAACGGCAAGTTATGGGAAACTAAAGGTTGAGGTTTCTTTTGCCTCTGAGAAAAGAAAAGCGCATCAGGTAAACCGCCATTCCAAACCTCTAGTGTTTTATCAGTAATGTTGATGTCAACAAATAAGGCACTACAAAACATATCAGCAGGTAAAATTGCTTTTAACCTACGATTAATTTCTGGCACTATCTGCCTCATTAAGAAGCCTTTACGGGTCCACTCAAAGAAAATATCAGCTAAAGGTAATGCACCAATTGCCGCTGAAAGGCCATGACCAGTAAAATCTCCGATAAGAAGGTGCATTCCGCCATTTGGCTTATAGGCAGCGAGTATCACATCACCATTAAACAAATGATGACCATAATAAAAGGTATTTAAACAAGGGTCAGACAGGCAATTGGAATGGGTAATATTTTCATAGACAACTTTTGCCACTTCTTGCTCATGAATAAGCTGCTCATTATAAGATGAAAGCTTGTCCCTTTGAGACTCTAATGTTTTCTGCAAAGAAAGAATGCGAATAATGGCATCCAATTTAGCAGCGATTAACACTAGATTAAAAGGTTTAGAAATAAAATCACTACCGCCAACCTTGAGACAGTTTACTAAAGAAGATGTATCAGAAAGGCCAGACAAAAAAACAATTGGAATAAAACGTCCACGACTCATCTCTTGTATTTTAATAGCTGCCTCTAGCCCATCACACTCAGGCATAACAACATCAAGACAAACCAATTGCGTTGAATCTGGATCAAACTTTTCTATTGCCTCTAACCCATCCTCTGCAACTTCTACGTTATGCCCAAGACCACTAAGCATAGCTTTTAGTAACAACCTATCAGATGGGTTATCGTCAGCAATTAATATATTAAGAGAAACTAAAGACATGGATTAATGCAGTGAAAACAACCTATCAAAGTTAGCAATACGAAGGATTTTTTCTACTGCGTCATTACAGTGACTCAAGACTATTTCGCCCTGATCTCCACCAGCATAATCCCTAAGAAGCAAAAGCATACCTAAAGCTGAGCTATCAACATAAGTGACTTTCGTCATATCTAACTCAAACTTACAATTACTTTCTACAGAGCTGTAAGCATCTTTAAACGCCTTATGACAACTAAAATCAAACCGTCCTTCAATTTGAATTACTAAGGCATGTTTTTTTTCATCGTATTGTGTCTGCATGATCATACAACTAAATCCTATAAAGTCTTCATGAAGTAATGACAACTTCATCTTTAATAATTTGCCTTCCTTGACACTTAAAGCAAATTGGAAAATAAGAGAATTGAATAACAAATTTTATCTTGTTACCAGATAAAGTTTCTCGCCATTACATTTAAGTACATTAACAAACTAAGGCTTACTCTTTTCTATTAAACGTTCCAATACATCGTCCAAACTGAAAACATCCTTCATCATATTTTCAGAGTGCGAAGTTAATTCATCTTCCTGATTGTTCAAGCTAAACTCCTGTATTGCATTTTTTGCTTTAACCGATCTCTCCTGACAAGACTCTATGTCACTTTCTAATATAGCTAAACTTTCTTTCTCTTGCGCTAATGAATCTTGTAACATTTGTGAAACCGTGTCTATGTCATGACTTAAATCGACAGCAATACTTTGCAAAGCGTCCAATTCAATATCACTTTCATCTTTATTAACTATGGCATTCAACACAGCCACTTTAACCTCAGACATACAATCAGAACTATCTTGCAAGGCATTAACACTCGCCTCAACACCTTTATGAACAATCGTTAGGCTTTGATTCAAGTTCTCATAACCAAGTAACAAATTAGATTCCAACCCCTGCAATGAGTCAGTATTCTTTTTACCTAATTGGGAGGCAAAGAATATGCTATTTTCAACTTTTTGTCTCAGCTCTAAAACAGCACCTTTTAATGGCTCAAAGTCCAACTCATCCTGTGATTCAAATTCACTTTCAGACTCGTCTTCAATAAACGTCACTTCTTGTTTTGTTAATTTATCATTTGCATCAGTTAAAGACTCAGAGAGCATAATAACCAACTCACCAACTTCTTTTAAAGATGTTACTTTCTGCTTTTCTTCTGCAACAGTCATCCCATCAAATAAGTTAATTAGACTTGTTACTGATAGACGTATTTTCTCTAATTGGACAGCTAAAGCAGCAACCTTTG
Organism: Marinomonas sp. SBI8L; assembly: GCF_001624705.1. GTDB lineage: Bacteria > Pseudomonadota > Gammaproteobacteria > Pseudomonadales > Marinomonadaceae > Marinomonas. The sequence goes on along the minus strand of NZ_JSEO01000012.1, from coordinate 97,211 downwards.
ACTCCTCTCTCATCACTCTAACTGGCGCATTCCAAACATCATTAGACATTAATGAAACAAGCTTAGTGACAGCTTCGTACTCTAGCTCATCAAACACTGGAGTAAAGGTTAATAGATAACCAATCAAACGTCCTTCTTCAAAGATTTCTTCTTCATTAAAAGTATAGGCCAAACCGTTAAAACGGAATAATGACGGCAAATTATCATTATTTTTAGTTTCAGCAATTTTAATATCAACCAACTCAAGCGAAGGCTCATCTAAATCACACAAGCTTGATTCAATTTCAACCTGATATTCAGACCATATCAACTCAAACAACTGATTACAGAACACATAGCGCCTGTCACTATTCAAGGCTAAACAAGGCTCCTGAATATTTTGAAAATAATGCTCTAATAAGCTTTTATCCCGCTCAATCACATGCGCATTAACTAGATTAGATTCCTTAAGTTGTTGCAAGTGAAAGAAGATATCCCTAAATTCATCATTATGATGCCAATCTGGTGAATAAGAATATTGTTTATGATGGAATTTTTTTACTAAATTCAGAACACTTTCCAAACCAACTAAAAGCCTCTTTCGCATCAAAGCATAAGTAAAAAGTAAGCCCAGCAAAGTTACTAGAGCGAAGCCAATCACCAAATTTTGAAAAAGCTGAAAGCTGATAAGGTATTCTTGTTTCTTTAATAACTTAAATTCATGTAAAACAGATCTCGCTAAAATAAGGCTTTCCTGAAACCTTTCAATTATCAGCATCTTTTGCTCTACATCTTGAACTTCTAATAGCCTTTCTAAATCTAGCTCTATCACCGGAAAATTATCGATTTCACGATAAATTCGAATCATTTCTTCAAGTTCTGCCGCTACCCTAGCTTGTAAAACTTGCTCTTTATTTGATAATTCTTCAACGCTAGCTGGATCATGTGGAATAATATTCGTCGAATAGATAAATAACTCTAAAGCTTCTAACTGAAGCTCATTCAATTGCTCAAGCATCAAATCAACCCGCTGCTCAGCCACCATGGATTTATTATTTTCTTCAGTGATAAAGAAAAATAGCCCAGACATAACAAGGCAAACCCATAGCATTAAGACGAGCACAGAGCGCGTTAAAAATGTCACTACATTATTACGTCGAGCATTTAAGTTAATTTCTGTCATCTAACGTCCTGAAGCCAAGGTTTAAACATAAAATCTAATCATATAAAAAATACTTATTAAAGAAAAACTATCCAAAGCTATTAGAATCAATTACATATAATAAGTTAGCATCATAATTTGATGAAAGCAGGCTAAACTCTCTTAAATCCAGCCGATCTATACCTTCAATGCTTTGCAACTTATTACTCATATCTGCTTCGTAATAAATTGCCTCCACAGGAAGGCATATATATTTATCCTGAGACGTCAATAAAACTAAAGATATAGCCAGTTCCTTTTCAATATCTAAGTAGGGGTAACACCCCCCCTCAAGCTTAGCTAAAGGAAGGCTTATCCCAGGTAAATTCACCACATTTTCAAGAGTGACAGGTAAATGTTTTTCAACTATATCTGCACCTATAAAACAAGGAATACCTGCAACCTTAGCGAGCCAACCACTCTTATCTACTCTGATATCATCTTGTTTCACTATTAGGTTTATACTAGTTTCTTCATAGGCACATGGATTTATCTCTGGCACCACATTTTCACCACCTAAGCACCAAAGCATATTTACTTTAGCATTCACCCCTTTTGAAGCAACTTTATAGGCGCGCCTTTGAAGCCGCATATCTGTCACCAATATGCCATAGGTTCGCCCAATTTCCTCAATCAATACAACTCTAGTATCTCCTTCTAGCTGGCTTTGCTCATGAGGCGCAACAAAAACATCAATGGCACCTATGGAGTCAAATGTCATCTGAATGATGGAAAAGTTATCACATGATTCAAAATCTCTAACTTCAAATATTTGTATTGAATGTATTTTGTGATCTGGAACACAAATAACTTCATTAGCAAAGTTCATCTGCCACACAGAATGTTCGAGCACATCTAAATCAACAGAGACAGATAAACTGAGCTTATTAAGCTCAACATCAATTTGATTAGGCCCTCCTATTAAGCCTACTTCTGATTCACTCTGTAGTCCTAATTCATTCACCTCTTCAAGAGACAGATATGAGCAACCTGCACAATCCTTCAAAGACAAATAATACTGAAAGCTATGGTCACAAGAGTTTAAGTTAATCGCCTTAGCAAGGCTCTGCTTCAACTTATCAAAAGCATCAAGATCTACATACAGCGAACTCTGATATGCCATCACCTCTATATCTAATTTCAAAGTGGATGAAAGTTGCTGAGCGGCCTGTTTTAGGGTTAGAGATTGAGAAGCAAGATAAACACTTTCAAGCTCTTTATAGTAATTCGAATATTTAAATCGTTTCTTCTCTCGCCAACCTAACAATTCATTTGCATGCCTGAAACCTTTAAATAAAGATGCTAGATTCAGTGGTGATACCAGCTTAGAGTCTTGCCTTTTATTCCATCTAAATTTATTAAAATTATGCTTCATCCAAGCTAGAGATTGTGAGGTTTTTACACCTAAAACCAAAGAGGATGAAGTGTTATTCAAAATCAGCTTTACGTCCTCATTCATTAGCCCTTCAGGCTTGAAGTTGAGTCCGCCCTCAAAGTAGTAAGCACCAACGCGAGAAAACCTTTCAATGAAGTCTATTAGATCATTCAGCCAATAATCATTATCTTGATTAACGTCTGACTCATAAACATTCACTGCTAAATTAGAGCCAGTTGTTAGCTCATTACCAAGTAAGTCAATTTTGTTTGAAATTAAAGTTATTTGATGTGATTTAGTTGCTAGATTAGGTTCAAAAGATAAATAGAAATCTTGCTCTAAAATAAGCTGTCGCGCCAAGTCAATAAACTCAAGCAACAGGTCTCGAAACTTAAAATTAAAAGGTGAAAGTTCGTGCTGCAAACCTGCAACCAAACGTAAGAATGAATCCAACAATTCATTTAATGACATTAACTCAAACTGTTGAGCCGCATTTGCACTCAGCCAATCTAAGCCTTCTCTAATATCTATTAAACTTTCAACGGGAGAAAAGTCATAGGAAAGACTATAGCTTTCTAATTCATAAAGGCGATAACTGAGTTTACTCAATAGCACTTCCATGATGGCAAATTAACATACCAAACTTAATAACCAGATTTCATAAACCTGAGCATAGCAAATTCATCTGTTTGCCTTTGCTCCAGCTTATCTTCTAATTTTTGCTCTTGCTGAGCATGTTTATCTCTTACAATATCCATGCTCTTAGTTTTAGCCCTGGCAGCCAACCATTGTTGCTGAGCCTGATCAGCCTGGTGTTCTGACTGAGAAATAGCACCTTTTTGCTGCTGCACGGCCTGCTCTAATCGCGTAACAAAGTGCTGATAGTTAGTGACTAAATAAGGGCTCATACCTAATAAATTTCGCTCAGACTCATATTGAGAAGCGTACTCTTGCAATTGCTCTAGCTTCTGTTTTTCTTGCTCTACTTTCGCTTTTTGTCGAGCAAGCAAGCGGGCAACTGTATCTTCTTTTTTCTGAGATAGTTCAACGAGCTTTTGAATACGCTGGGACCGCTTCATCACATCTTCCAATAGACAGGTTAATAAGCATAATGCCCATTATAGCTCAAAAGGTCTAGGTCATTGCTTTAACTAGGGCTTCCAAGCTTGCATCAATATTAAATTGCTCACCCAGACCCTGCTGTAGAAAAGCTTTTATCTCTGGCATAAGAGCTATTGCTTGGTCTGTATCTGGATCTGCACCTTTCGTATAAGCACCAACAGATATCAAATCTTGATTTTGCTGATATTTAGAATATAGCTGCTTAACCCTTAACGCTCCTTTTAGGTGAGCATCACTAACAATATGAGGCATAGCTCGAGAAATGGAGGCTTCAATATCAATTGCAGGATAATGACCTTCCTCAGCCAACCGACGCGACAATACGAAATGACCATCCAATATTGCTCTAGAAGCATCAGCAATTGGGTCTTGCTGATCATCACCTTCAGTAAGCACAGTATAAAAAGCCGTAATAGATCCACCACCAGCAGCACCATTTCCAGCTCTTTCAACTAACTGAGGGATTTTAGAAAATACAGAAGGCGGATAACCCTTAGTGGCAGGAGGCTCCCCAACCGATAATGCAATCTCCCTTTGAGCTTGGGCATAACGGGTTAGTGAATCCATTAGAAGTAAAACATTCTTCCCCTGATCACGGTAGTACTCTGCAATACGGGTGGTCAAAGTAGCCGCCCTTAATCTCATCAACGCAGAGTCATCAGCAGGAGAAGCAATAACAACAGAGCGAGCAAGCCCTTCAGGCCCAAGAATCTGCTCAATAAATTCTTTAACCTCTCGTCCCCGCTCACCAATTAAACCGACTATCGTAATGTCTGCCTCAGTAAAGCGAGTCATCATGCCGAGCAACATACTTTTACCCACACCACTACCAGCAAACAAACCTAGTCGTTGCCCTTTTCCTACCGTTAGGAGGCTATTAATAGACTTAATACCAACATCCAGAGGCTCGGTGATAGGTTTACGTTGCAATGGGTTAATAATATCGCCTTGCATTCCTATTCTGTGCTGAGCTTTAATCGGCCCTTTGCCATCTAATGGATAACCCAAACCATTAACAACTCGGCCAAGTAACTCAGGGCCAACCATCATCATTCCTTCACCGGATAATGGCTTCACACGAGCACCTGGAGCAATACCATTGATAGCTTCAGTTGGCATTAAATAAGTTAAGTTGCCAGTAAATCCAACAACTTCAGATTCAACCCATCTATCTTCTCTAACCTGAACAGAGCACCTATCCCCTAAAGCGACTTTACAGCCAACCGCCTCCATAGTTAGACCAACCATACGGGTGACTTTCCCCTCTAGCACTGGATGAAGGTGATCTGAAGAAAATTGCTTTAATTTATTGAGCCGGGAAACTAGATCAGATTCCATCAGAATCTGGCTCTGGATGAGGATGCAGCTTAACGAGGTCAGCTAGGATTAATTCTATTTTATGCTCAATCGAAGCATCAACAAAAGCACCTTTTGAGTCTAGTACAAAGCCACCAGGCAATAAGCTTTCATCTTGCTCGACTTTGATATCAACCCGATCAAACACAGAAAAAGTTTGTATTAAATCAGCACTTTCAGGGTGCAAACGAATTCTCAAAGGTTGCTCCAACTCCTCAAGTTCACGCGTTAAAAATGCGACCTGAGATGATAAAAGGTTTTCAGATACTTCTGTTAATTGTGATTGAGTAATACTCTGGACCATATTCGCTACAGATAGATAAAGAATCGATTCAACCTGATCTTTACAAGCTTTAATAGGGCGACTCAAATCATCACTAAGTTGCCTTAATAACGTCTCAACTTCAGCTAGCTTAGCAGTTGCATCTTCAACAGATTGAGCAAAGCCCTTTTCATAACCTTCCTCATAACCTTTTTCTAGGCCTGCAGCATGCCCTTCTTCATGACCTTGAGTTTCACCTTTTTCAAATCCAGTTTGATGACCTTCCTCAAGTCCTTCAACATAACCTTCATCATAAGCGGCAAGGCGAATTTCTTCTAATTGAGAAGCGGTTAACGGCTCATAGACTAAAGAGTCCTCATCGATTTCTTCGACAACGACAGCTTCGTTTTTGCGGATCAATAAAGAGGTACCCGTGTCTTCTTTCGGAGCGACATCCTCCAAATGAGGCAGCTCCCAACGCTCATAAGCGGTTAACTTACGCTCATTTCCTTTTGCACTTTCAGACATAGGTTAAACCATTTGTTCACCACCACCGCCCAACATAATCTCACCGGCGTCGGCAAGTCGTCTAGCAATGGCAAGTATTTCTTTTTGTGCAACTTCAACTTCACTAACTCGAACAGGCCCTTTGGCCTCCAAGTCATCTTTAAGCATATCTGCAGCACGAGAAGACATGTTTTTATATATCTTCTCTTGCATATCTGGGTCAGCTCCTTTCAAAGCCAAAATAAGGGTTTCAGACTCAACCTCACGTAAGATTGCTTGAATACCTCTATCATCTACATCAATCAAGTTATCAAAGACAAACATCATATCTTGAATAGTGTTTGCTAGATCCTCATCAACATCACGGATAGATTCCATGAGATCAGCTTCTACAGAACTATCAATAAAGTTCATGATATTTGCAGCGGTTCTCACACCACCGATAGAAGTAGATTGCGAACCTTGACTACCAGAGAACTGTCGCTCAAGAATCGAGTTAAGCTCTTGTAGGGCAGCAGGTTGAACGGTTTCAAGTGATGCTACACGCAAAACGATATCTAACCTTACTCGTTCATCAAAGTTGGAGAGAATGTCCGCCGCCTGATCTGAGTCTAAGTAAGAAATAACAATGGCTTGAATCTGAGGGTGTTCATAACGAATCACATCGGCAACAGCCCTTGGTTCCATCCATTTTAAGGTATCCAAACCTGTGGTATTGCCACCTAAAAGAATTCGGTCGATGAGACTACCCGCTTTTTCTTCACCTAAAGCTTCTTTAAGCATGTTTCGGATATAACCATCAGCGCCTAGCCCTAGACCTGTCTGATCACCAACCAAAACTAAAAAATCATCTAACACCTTTTCAACTTGGTGTCTTTGCACATTGGCAAGTTGCGCCATGGACTGACCGATTCGCTGAACTTCTTTCGGGCCCATATGCTTTAGAATCTGGGCCGCATCCGACTCACCTAAAGACATCAATAGCACAGCCGCTTTTTGTAAAGATGATAAGTCGTCACCACCTTGTTCCGTATCACTCATTTAACCGTCCATCACCCATTGTTTAACCACTTGTGCAACCCGCTCAGGCTCTTCTGCTATTAGGCCACGAATTGCATTAAGTTGCCTTTCAATTTTCTCAGGTGAACCTGGCACCATAATATCTTCTGCACTAACAAGTGATACTTGATCATCTGAAATTTCATCTGTTTCATCAGCAAATATTGACGCCTCTGCATCTTCTGCGACAGCAATCTTATTTTGCTCACCCAAGGCTTTAAGTATGGGCCTGACGACAACCATAAGAAGAATAAGTACAAAGAACCCAACTAAAGTAGGTTGAATTAAACTAATAAACCAAGGCTGTTGATAAAAAGGTACTTCTTCTGGCTCAGGTAATGGTTCAGGCACAGCAAAAGGTGAATTGATAACACTCACACTGTCCCCACGTCCTGAGTCATAACCCACAGCATCACGGACTAAAAGCGTTAAACGACTTAACTCATCATCACTCCATGGGGTTCTAACTAATTCAGACGTTTCTGGATCAATACTAACAAGATCATCAACAACAACAGCCACAGACAAACGTCTAATCGTCCCTTGTTGTCTACGGGTATAACTAATACTTCTATCTAACTCAAAGTTACGAGTCGTTTCTTGACGTGACTCACCATTACTTCCTGTTGTTGCTCCTGCACTATTAGCAACTTCTGGCGCGGTAATCGCGCCAGGAGGCTGGTTCGTTAAAGAACCAGGAATACCAGAGTTAGTCGTTCCATTTCGGCTTTCATTAAGCGTTTGCTCACTCCGCAAAGCTAACAAATCAGGGTTATACTGTTCGTCGGTTTGCTCGACCGAAGTAAAATCTACATCTGTAGAAACTTCAGCCTTGAACCTATCAGCACCCACAACAGGCTCTAGAATGTTGTTGACCCTACTAAGCAGTACATCTTCTACTTTTCGAGTATATTCAAATTGTTTCCCTGCGACAGAAAGTTCAGAGCTGGTCTCTTTTTCACTAAGCAAGGTTCCTCTTTGATCAACAACGGTGACACTTTTTGCATTTAGTTGAGAAATACTAGATGAAACAAGATTTACAATCGCCTCTACTTGGCTTCTATCAAGACGACGACCAGGATACATTTCTAAGAAGACTGACGCGGAAGGTTTACGTGTATCTCTGACAAATACAGACTCTTTAGGAATAGCAAGGTGTACTCGCGCGGATTTAATACTTTGCAGGCTAGAAATGGTTCGACTTAATTCGCCTTCAAGACCTCGACGATAACGAGTTCCCTCAACAAATTGAGATGTTCCAAGACCTTGCTCTTGGTCCATTATCTCCATGCCTACCACGGTATCATTAACAATACCTGAACCGGCAAGTTTTAGCCTAGCCTGATGATAATAGTCAGATTCAACTAATAAAGCCCCAGTATTCTCATCGAGTTTAAAGGGAATATTGTTAATGCTTAACACTTCAACTATTTGATCAGCGTTGTAATCAGTAATGCTACTAAGTACAGGCTTATACTCAGGCCCATCTGTCCACAGAATAGCAGCCAAGCCAATAGCTATAGACGCAGCTAAACCGACCATCAAAGCTAACTGTCTAATAACAGTAAGTTTATTGAAGCCGGTTAATAACTCTACATAGAGTTTTTGATCTGACTGTTGTACTGGAACATTATCCATTTAGGATCGCCAAAATTTTATACATCACACCTAAATTGGCATATTCATAATTTTTTCATATGCATCTACAAGTTTATTTCTTACTTGAGTCATAGCCTCAAAAGATACGCTCGACTTTTGTAAACCTATCATAACTTGAGGTAGGTCTACGTTTTCATCGCCTCTCTCGTAAGCCTGTGCCATCGACTTGGCATCCTGCTGCAAATCATTAACGTTATCAACGGCATCTTTCAACATTTGCGCAAAATCAGCCCGTTCAATTGTTCCATCTCCTTCAACTTTCTGGGTTTCAGAAAGGGGAGTAGGTCCAACACCAGGCTGCTGCACTTGTGTTTTCATTTCTCTCATTTGAGACAAAACTTGATTTATATCTGGTCTATTGCTGACCATTTTAATCACCTACGAATTCGTTATCCAATCTAGCTTAGCATAATGCAACCAAAAACAAGATAGATAAATCAATCAACTTCTAAGCCACACTCACGCATTTTAGCTATTTTATAGCGTAAAGTTCGCGGACTAATGCCTAATTTCTCAGCAACATCTTTGCGCTTTCCATTTGCATCAATCAAAGCTTGAGCAATAATTCTAAACTCATGCTGCTGAACACCCTGACCTAAAATAGAAGCAGCGTTATCATTTTCTTCCTCATCTTCTTCTGGCTCAGCCATAGCTGACATCATATCAAACGCAATATGAGAGTCCTGAATTACACCATTAGGGCTAAGTATTAACGCTCTTTGAATGACATTTTCTAGTTCGCGTATATTTCCAGGCCAAGGGTGAGATTCCAATTGGCTTTGAGCAGAAGGTGTTAAAGAACTGCTACTAAGCCTCATTTTTTCTGTGTACTTAGCCAATAAGCTTTGCGCAATAGGAATTATATCGCCCTTACGCTCACGTATAGGTAACCACCTCAATGGGAAAACATTAAGTCGATAGTATAAGTCTTCTCTGAAACCACCATTACGAACATAATCAGCCAAATCTCTGTTGGTTGTCGCTATAATTCGAACATTAAGAGGGATCGGCTTTTTACCACCTAATCTTTCAACTTCCTGTTCTTGCAGTACTCGTAAAAGTTTGGCCTGTAAGCCAACATCCATTTCAGAAATTTCGTCTAGTAAAAGCGTGCCGCCATTTGCTTGCTCAAATTTACCTGCCTGAGATGAAATAGCGCCTGTATATGCACCTTTTTCATAACCAAACAAAATGGCTTCCAACATATTTTCGGGAATGGCTGCACAGTTAATGGCAACAAATGGCCCTTGATGACGATCTGAGTGCTGATGAATATAGTTTGCAAGCACCTCTTTACCTGTACCGCTTTCACCACTAATTAGAACGGTTGAATCAGTTGCTGCAACACGCTTCGCTAATTCAAGTAACTCAAGACTTGCTTTATCTTTAACGACAGGACCAGCATCTTCTACCTGTGAATGGTGTCTAGCATGCTTAGCAATAGTGCTTAAAAGCTCATCAGCTTGAAACGGCTTCAATAAGTAATCTACCGCACCTTCTCGCATTGCATCAACAGCATGTGCAATATCACCAAATGCTGTCATCAACATAATAGGAAGATCAGGGTACTTTTCAATCACATGAGAAAGTAAACCATAGCCATCCATACCTGGTAAGTTGACATCCGAAACCACCATATCAAATGCTTGATTACGCAATGCCAACACAGCATCTTCTGCGCTATAAGCTAAAACACAATGATAGTTTGCCAACATCAGGGTATCTTCAAGCGCTTCTGCAAGCTCTTTATCATCTTCAACTATCAATAAATTCACTTCAGACATACTAACCCTTAATTATTGGTATAAGCACTTGTGCTCGAGTACCATGATTCTTCACACTGCGTAATTCTAATAATCCATGATGAGCTCTAGCAACTGCTTTTACTACCATTAAACCTAAGCCTGTACCATGTTGTTTTGTTGTAATAAAGCCTTCATGCACCTTGTCTAATTCATCATTAGTCATTCCTGGCCCAAAATCAATATAGGTGATGCTCAAATGGTCATTTTGTAAGTCCATTTCTAGCTTTATTTTAGGGTTCGTTTCCTGCGCATCAATTCCGTTATTCAATAAATTCAATAAAGCACCCGTTAAAGTATCTTTATTACATTGGATAACGGCAGTACCCGTAATTAAATTCTCAAACTCTAACCTTGCTTTTTTCTGCTCACATATATCCTGAGATAACCCAACCAATTCTTCGAAGAAATCATCGGAACTTAGCTTTTGATCAAGCCTGATATCACTTTTTGAAAATATCAGCATATCTCGGATTTGACGCTCAATATTCTCTAAACGCCCCATCAGTTTAGAGGAGAACTTATCCCGCATTGGCAAAGAGAGTTCCGGATTTTGTAAGTGACCAGCATATAAGGTAGCGCTTGCTAAAGGCGTTCTGATTTGATGCGCAAGTGCTGCTACCATTTTTCCCATATTTGAAAGTCTTTCATGATGAGAAAGCTGTTGCTGCAATTTAAATGTCTCAGTCAGGTCAATCAAAATAATCAGTTGCCCTGGCACATTCCCTAAAGAGGAGGTTTCCACCCTAACTCGACGCCCTGACACCATAGTCACTTCATGACCATCATCTTTTTGCGGAGCAAAACTTTTAGGTACAATCGCTCCCCAAGGGTTGCCAACCAACTCAACGTCAAAGAGATTAATCGCAACTTTATTTGCCATTATCACTAGACCATTTGAATTAAGCATTAACACGCCAACAGGCATAGATTGAAACAACTGTTGAAACTGAGCTAACAGCATTTCATTCTTGCGCACTTCATCTTGCTTTTCTTGTTCAGATTGAGCGAGTTTTTGCGCAAGCTCAGCAACTTGATTTTGTAGCTCGTTATAGGAGTTAGCTAAAATTTGGGAGGTTTGCGTAAATTCTTCGAATGCAGCCTTTAGCGCCCTAATTTCCTCATCCTTCGTCACTAGAACTCCGATTTATCAATTTTATAACGACGCATTTTTTCAATCAGCGTGGTTCTCTGAATTTGTAAGCTCGCAGCAGCCTTAGAGACAACGCCCCTCGAAGAAACGAGCGCCTGTCGAATTAATAAAGACTCTAGGTGCCTAACATGTAAATTAAGATCGAGTGCATGGCGCCTTGGTAATTTTCGTGACGCATCAATCTCTTTTAAAACCTTCTGCATCGTCTCTTGCCGCCAAGGCAGAGGACTATACCAATAAAGACCAGAGGTATATAGCTTAAACTCTTGATTTAACGAAATAATTGGCACCTCAACAGGATGGTTAATCAAACCAGCCTGAGACCCAACAACGATAAAAACAGGCGCTTTTGTAGCTAAATCGGGATCATCAACATCTATCCCTATATAGTTAAGAATCGCTTCAACCTGCCATCTTTCTTCAAGACTTAAACCGTACAACCAGCAATTCAAATTAACTCCTTCGCGCTAATTATTGATTTTGTATCACATCGAAAAAATCATCCGCTGGCAAAGGCTTATAAAAGTAATAGCCCTGAATAAAGTCAACGTTTGATTGATTAACCAACTTCACCTGTTCTTCATCTTCAACACCTTCGACCACAACCTCTAAGTTTAGATCGTGAGCAAGGCTAACTACATGTTTAAATACACTACGAGACCTTTCGTCCTGCACAAGATTATCAACAAACATCTTATCTATCTTGAGTTGATCCAAGGGTAATTCAAGTAAATACGATAAAGAAGAAAAGCCAGTCCCAAAATCATCTAAAGAAATCTTTAAACCTGTACTCTGTATTGCATTTAATACAGTGCGTGTACCTGATTCATCTTCGACCAATGCAGACTCAGTTAATTCAACTTTTAACATAGAGGTCGCTAAGTTATGTTGCTCTAACAGGCCAGCAATATAATCTACCAGCTCTGGTTGAGCCACATGCTGAGCTGATACATTTACACTGATAGGAAACGACCAAGTACCGTCATAGCTTGCACGCCAATCTTCAATTTGCTTCGTCGCCTTACGTATCACACTCTTACCTAACTCGACTATCATGCCACTTTCTTCTGCGATTGGAATAAAGTGGAATGGCGATATCATTCCCTTTTCAGGATGCTGCCAGCGAACCAAAGCCTCTGCGGCACAGACCTTACCTGATTTCGCATGCACTTGAGGTTGGTAGTGTAAGGTAAGCTCATCATTCAATATAGCTTTACGTAAATCCGCTTCTAACTTCAGCTTATCCACAACAGATGAACTCATCGCATCATCGTAAAATGATAAAGGCATGAACTGATTCGTTTGTAAGCGGGCTACATTCGCCTTGTGCAAAACTTTTTCTAGCCCTTGCTCTAAATTTGATTCTACACTTACCCCAATCTTTGCCTCTTCAGCAACACTAACACCCTTCATATCTATGTTTGATTGCAGTAAATGAAGCAGTTCTTGTAGTCGCGAGATCAAGCCATCGACAGACTCTAACTGAAAGACTGCAAACACAAAGCGCCCAGGCGAAATCGCATAGAAAGCACCAAAGTCTTCAAACTCTGACTGCATGCGAGCAATTTGGATTTTGAGATACTCATCTGCACTTACCTTACCCAAACTTGATGCTAACACTTCGTATTTTTCAAAAAATATTTCAACAAAAGCCATATCACCCAGCTCACTTTGTTGCTCAAAGTCAGTCAAGGTGGATGATTTAAGTAAATAGGCTTCGTTTAGCAAGCCGGTTTGAGTATCTGTGAATGTAAGTTCATTTATCTGAGCAAGAGAACGAGAACGTTTTTCTAATGCAGATTTGACCCTAGCTTTCAAAATAATGGGATTAAAAGGTTTAGGTAGATAATCTTCAGCACCTAAAGATATACCCTTAGCAATTTTTTCCAAATCATCTGCCGCCGAAATCATAATCACGGGCAAATGACTATATTCAGCTTTAAGACGCATTTTCTCTAACACTTCAAAGCCATCCATGATAGGCATCATAAGATCCAACAGCACTAAGTCGTACTGTTTTTGAGCAAGCATCTCTAAAGCAATTTGACCATTTTCAGCTTCATCGCATTCTTTATAGCCATCTCTCTTTAAACGTCGTTTCAAGGTATATCGATTATCTTCATAATCATCAACAATAAGAATTTTTACAGACATAATCGCACCTATATAAAACTTTCTATTTTTAGTATTAGACGCTTAAGGTCCACAGGCTTTGTATCAAAATCATTCGCCCCAGCGGCTGTTGATTCGTTCATATAAGAATCCATCGCATGGGCTGACAACACAATAATAGGAAGACTCGTATTTGTCAGCCGTATCTGTTCAATTGCCTCAAAACCACTAATACCAGGTAAGGTTAAATCCATTAAAATAAGATCCAACTCTAACTCTTTAACCTTTTGCACACCTTCCTCGCCAGTGTAGGCGATATGCATTTGATAACCTTTACGCTCTAATCTTCTCTTGAGCATATAAATATTATCTTCATTATCTTCTACATAAAGTATCTGTTTTGCCGCCATGATTAACTACCTAACAATCTCTTAATTTGATTAATCACTACATCCTTTGATATTTCATCTTCCAACATCACTTTATCCACCCTTTGATCAAGTAGGTGCTTTTCTTCTTCATCAAGATCATTCGATGTTATGGCTAAAATAAAAGTATCAGACCAATTTGGGTCTTGCTCTATTTGCCCCAATAAAGAAAAAGCATCTGTTTTGGGTATCATCAAATCAACAACAACTAAATCTGGCGGTGTTGACGACATGCTCTCAAGCGCTTCATTTCCATTTTCCACCTGATTAATCTGCCAGCCTTCGCCTTCAAATACCTTAACTAAACCAGACACGTCATTTTCATGGGTATTAATCAACAAAATATTGTCAGGTTCACCATTAAATTTAGATTTAAACCTATCAGCCACCTGTATAATTGCACTTTCATTAATCGGTTTAACTAAATAATCATTGGCACCAAGCGCTATACCTTTTTTCCTTTCATCATCCACTGAAACCATCACAACAGGAATATGAGACAAATCCACATGCGCCTTAAGCTCTGCTAATGTTTCCCAACCATCCATTCCTGGCATTTGAATATCTAAAGTAATTAAATCTGGCTTAAGCTCTAGGGCCATTTCCAATGCCTCTTTGCCGTCTTTGGTAAAGAAAAGCTCAAACCTATCATCCGATAGATACCTTGCCATTAAGGTATGCATATCTGGATCATCATCAACCACTAATACAGAGGTAACACCTTCATCTTGATCAGGATTTAATTCGCCATTTCGCACCTGCTCATCTTCACTTAATTCTAGTGCAACCTCATCTTGCGCAAGTGGAATAGTTAACGTAAACACTGAGCCTTTACCAACTTCACTGGTCACTAAAATATCGCCCCCCATCATACGAGCGAATTTACGACTGATTGCCAAGCCTAAACCCGTTCCCTGATGCTTTCTTACGCTGGAGGAGTCAACCTGAACAAAGTCTTGGAATAAATTGTCACATTGCTCCTGATTCATCCCTATACCAGAATCAGAAACAGCGATATGAAGATTAGTTTCATCAGCAAAGGCAGATAATTTCACAGAACCTTCGTCAGTAAATTTCACCGCATTACTCATGAGGTTTAGCAAGATTTGCTTCAGGCGCGTCTGATCATTAAAGTGATCACCTAGCCCCTCAAATTCACCAACCAAAGGAATCGATTTCTTATCTGACAAAGGTTTAATTGAAGCTAAAACATCTTCTAACGCCATTTCTAAGTCAAATGCTTCTCGGTGAAGCTCCATCTTCCCAGCTTCAATTTTTGAAATATCCAAAATATCATTAATAAGGTTCAATAGATGCTTAGCAGCTCTTAGAACTCTGTCCAATGGCTCAACATAATCTTCATCATCAAATTCCAATGCATCCTCATGCATCATCTCTGACAAACCAATAATGGCATTTAGAGGCGTTCTTAATTCATGACTCATTTTCGCTAAAAATTCTGATTTAACCTCATTTGCCTTAACAGCTTCGGCTCGTGCATTTTCAGCCTCTCTCCTCTCTTGCTCAGCATCATCCCGACTTACTTCCGCTTCTTGGCGATGAAGCTCAGCTTCATCACGGCTTTGTTCTGCCTGTAATTTAAGCTCCTCAGCTTCAAGTTTCTTCTGTTCAGCTTCCTGCCTATGCTTCTCAGCCTTATCATTTGCCAACAAAAGCTTGCTTTCACTTTGATTAATTTGGCTTTCAATACGCCCTAATAACACGTAAAAAAAGCCACATAATAGAAGCACTATGACACTAACCAGCGCCCCCGTTAACACTAAAGTAAACTTCAGATCTTGTTTTACCTTTGTCGTATCCTGAGCAATTAATAAATGAGCGAAAAGATCACCAGAAACATTCGAAATAGGGATGATACCAACATCAAAAATACGTTTATCAACAGCAACATCTGTTGCGTAGTAGATCTCATTACCTCTATTGTCGTCATAATAATCACTTAGAAGACTAGAGAAAGCACTTTGATTAAGGAGGCTATTATTGTTGTTAACAGATAAAAATTGACCAAATTGATTAAATGATAAATCCCTACTGTAAATACGATAACGTCTCTTTACAGACTCAATATCCAACCCTTCTTTATTAACCAACATAGATAAGTAAATGTTTTGGCCTATTGCTAAATTTTTTACCAACCTATCAAGCGGTTTATCCATTACTAAATAGCCATTAAGGCGATCTTCCATAATCACAGGCATTACAGCCCGCAACAGAAGCTCGCCATTATCCAACAGGACGAGATCAACGACTGGCTTCCGCTCTTCTACGGCCATGGTTACAGCCGAGCTCTCAACTTGAGAAATCGCTTGTTCATCCCACACCTCTCCTAATATTTTTAATTTCGGAGAAACATACATAATGCGACTAATATCAATTGAATCCCTAGAAGCTCGAAAGAGTTCCTGCAAGTGCTCATCAATTAAACGGCTATCTGTCTCTCTCATGCTTGTGAAGCGATCGGTTATCCAACGCAAGTTATGTAGCATCAACTTACCTTGCTGCTGTGACACTTGATAAGTTTGCTCATCAAAACGTGTTACGGCACTGATTAAGTTATCTTCTTGATGATCATCAGATAAATTTGATACAACTAGATAAAAAGCAGTACATAAAACACTTAGAGCAATTGCGAGGGGAACTAAGACAGGAACTTTAACACGCGATAAATTCTTACTTTCTGGAGCAACCTTTACCGTCATAACTTAACCTTTTCATTGGACAATTAAATGACTACTGGCACCTAACATCTATCTATACAAGTTTCATAAATTTTTTCATCGCTAAAAATATGACAGGTAATTGCATCTTGGCGAGATAGCAAAATGTCATAGGAGAAAAATAGGCACTGTCTCTACATAAGTTAAGACCAAATAGTCATTAAAGTCACTTAATTTAGAGTTGGGACAAGATGTTATCAAACTCTAAAAATGAGTCTTCAACATTTTGGTATTGAGTTAACTTAGCAAGTAAAGGTGCAGTAATTATGGAGTTTATAGCAGCAACATTCTCTTCATAATAGGGCATAGAGTCTCCCATATTTGCAACCCACCCAACTAAATTCAACCCATCTCTTTGAATCGCCTCTGCCGACAAAGTGGCATGATTTATACAGCCTAGCTTCATATTAACGACAAGAATAACAGGGAAATTTAACGACTTTGCAAGATCCGATAACATCTCACGAGAATTAAGCGGCACCCGCCACCCACCAGCACCTTCTACAAGAGCAAAGTCATGCGGTGTTAATAGCGCCCCTTTAATCACACCTTCAAGCCTTGCAACTGACATACTAACACCTGCATTCTCAGCAGCAATGTGAGGCGCTATCGCTTCTTTGAGTAACACTGGATTAATTTGTTCATAAGTTAGCTTAACACTGGTTTGCGCCATTAATGCTAAAGCATCATCATTACGCAAGACGCCATCAACTAATTCAGCACCAGCAGCAACAGGTTTCAGCCCCATAGTAGCAAGACCTGCACGCTTTGCCGCAGCCAAAATACCTGCAGCCACAAAAGTTTTACCTGCATCAGTGTCTGTTGCCGTTATAAAAAAACGTTTTTTAGCTGCCATTTAATTCTCTCTTTGTTCTTTTTTAAGATGTAGATAAACAAGCTGATAAGTTAAAGGAATACCTTTTTCGGTACGAAGCTTCTCATACTCACTAAGAAAGGCTCGCCAAGATGCTGGCGTTACAACTTGCCTTTCATCTTCTTCCACCAACACGCTCGCCCCTACTTTTTTAAGGGAATCAATTGCTTCTTTGGGGGAGTCGAACCACATAGTCATTGGCTCGCATACAAGCTGCTTAACCACAAGCCCAGTGGAGCTTATTTGGGCAACCAAGTCATCATAACTTGGGTAGTGATTTATATGTGTATGGCCGTCAACCTGACGCCAACAATGAGCAATCTCTGGCATTGAGCCTTGCGCTAAAGTAGAAACCAGAAAATCACCATTAGGCAGCAAAACCCTTGAGACCTCACTTCCAATCAATTTTAAATTTTCACACCACTGTATTGATAAGCTTGAGAAAATAAAATCAAAGCAATTATCTTGAAAAGGCAATGCCTCTGCATCACCACACACAGCAAAGCTACCAGGTGATTTTTGCTGGTTTTTTTGCAGCATATTGACAGATAAGTCAAAGCTAACAAGATAGTCTGAGTTGGAATCTAAAAAGCTAGCAGCATTCCCAGTGCCACAACCTAAATCCAAACTTAGTTTAAATCTATCCTGTGGACACATACCTTTTAAATGCATCAACACATTAGCTTGAAATTGAGAGAAATCATCGTAAGTCGAAGCCGCTTTATTAAAAGATTTTGCGACTTCTTGCTTATAACAGGGAATAATGTTTTTAGTGGGCATTCAAAAAGTTTTCTATATGTGGGTATAACAAGTTCAAGTCTTCTAAAAATGGCTGATGAGCGCATCCTTCAAGTATTTTATATTCGATAGGTACGCACTCATTTTTGATCATTCTTGGCCAACTAGTGTCCACTAAAGCATCATGTTCACCCAAAATATGCAAACTTGGCATATCCAGAATTTCCAGTTCTCGTCTCACGTCCAAATCCTTTAAAAGGCGTAAGCCTCCTTCTAAAGCCAAAGACATATAAACGCCAGGTTCAACCCAACTAGCCAATTGCTTACGTACACGAGACGCCTCTAAGCCACCTTTGGTTTGTAATGCAATAAAGCGTTTTAAACCCATTGCAGCATCCTTGGCAATGAGCTGCTCAAAAGCTTCAAAATCTTGTAAAGGCATAGCGAGCTGCCAATCATGGGTTTGAACGAAAGCGGGGCTCGTTGCAATAGTGATCAAGCCCTTTACACAGCTAGCCCTATGAGCCGCAACGTAACTTGAAATCATGCCCCCTAAAGACCAGCCAATCCACCATGCATCTTTAGGCGCAGCAGCAACTAACTGCTCAGTTAAGGCATCAATGTCATAATTAGGCCCAATAACGGCATCTTGAATCAAGTCAGCATCTCTTGAAATGCCAGGCAAATTCACTAAAACAACATAATGATTAGCACTTAACTTTTGAGCCAACTCATGTAAACACTCTTTTGGCATAGCCCAACCAGGCAAAATAAAAATCGCTTGATTCTCAGGGTTACCAAAATATTCTTGTTCTAATCGATAACGCATATACCTTTAATTCCTTGTCGCCAATGCTAACGTCAAGCTATTAACCAAGTGTGAGATTTGATCAAAACTATGTTGTGAAGAGAGAGTGATACGCAATCTTGCACTCCCCTGAGGTACAGTTGGAGGGCGAATGGCAGTACACCAAATACCACTTTTCTTCAAAGATTCACTCAAACTTAATGCCAGCTCACTATCACCAACCAAAATAGGCTGAATCGCAGTTTCCGATTCACATAAGGTTATAGGTAGTTGCTCAACAGCTTGTCTAAAAAAAGCTATATTAGCAGCCAATTTTTGCCTAAGCATTAGACCTTCATCACTTTTTATTATGCTTAAACTTGCCCTTGTCGCTCCAACAATAGCAGGAGACATAGCTGTCGTATAAATATATGGACGAGAAAACTGAGTAAGATAGTCTGCAAAGTCATGAGAACAAGCCACAAAAGCCCCAGCAGTACCAAACGCTTTACCAAATGTTCCCACTAATAGCGGAACGTCATCTGGCGTAACACCTTCAAGCTCCATGGAGCCACGCCCAGTTTCCCCACAACAAGCTAAGCCATGTGCATCATCCACCATTAAAAGCGCATTTTCTTGTTCACACAAAGAGGCAAGCCCAGCTAATGGAGCCCTGTCACCATCCATACTAAAAATACCATCTGTTGCTAAAATGGTGGATTTTGTTTGATCTTGGGTAAAGCGAGATAGCGTTTTTTGAGCAGATACCAGGTCTGAATGAAGATAGCGCCTCATTTTAGCCCCAGCTAACTGAGCACCATCAATAAGGGATGCATGATTAAGTTTATCTTGTACTACGCCATTATCTTTACCAGCGAACGCCGCAATCACACCTAAGTTAGCCATATAACCTGTGCTAAAAAGCATCACCCTGTCATAACCTAACCAATCAGCTAACTCTTCTTCAAGGCTTTGGTGTTCGCGATTATGGCCATTAACTAAGTGTGATGCCCCACTTCCAACACCATAGCGCTGTGCGGATTCATACATGGCTTTCACCATGTTAGGATGATTAGATAAACCTAGGTAATCATTAGAACAAAATGCCAGATAGGCATTTTTATTAATTTCTATGGAAGGCACTTGAGCACCTTCCATAATAACAGTATGACGAAATAAGGCCTGTTTTCTTCGCTCTTCTAATGCTGCAAGCACCCAATCAGGACTAGTCGACATAAGCTCACTCTACTTTGCAGCATCATAGAATACTTTTGATTCTTGATGTGCTTGCACATCCGCTAGAATCGCTTCCGTCTGCTCTTCATCAGAGTGCTCTTCGCGAGTCTCCGCGTTGATACCCAGCTTATTAAATAGCTGCATATCTTTATGGGCTTCTGGGTTAGGTGTTGTTAATAACTTCTCACCATAAAAGATAGAGTTTGCGCCAGCCATGAAACACAAAGCTTGCATCTGCTCATTCATACCTTCACGACCCGCAGATAAACGCACATGTGATTTTGGCATCATGATGCGTGCAATCGCTATCGTTCGAATAAACTCAAAGTTATCTAAATCTTCTACATTTTCCATAGGTGTACCTTCTACTTTAACAAGCATATTAATCGGTACACTCTCTGGGTGTGGCTTCATTTCAGATAGTTGGCGCAATAGGCTAATACGATCATTTTGTTCTTCGCCCATTCCCATAATACCGCCACAACATAGTTTGATTCCCGAATCGCGAACACGATCCAAAGTGTCTAAACGGTCTTGATACGAGCGTGTTGTAATAATGCTGTTGTAATACTCAGCTGAGGTGTCTAAGTTATGGTTATAATAATCAAGGCCGACTTCAGATAACATAGCCGCTTGTTTATCGTTCAACGTTCCTAACGTTACGCAAGATTCAAGGCCTAACTTTTTAACACCTTTAATCATTTCCAATACATATGGAAAATCTTTTTCAGAAGGGTGCTTCCACGCAGCCCCCATACAAAAACGTGTTGCGCCTTTTTCTTTAGCCAGGTTTGCTTCTTGCAATACCTTTTCCACTTCCATTAGCTTTTCTTTTTCAAGCTCAGTATTGTAGTGACCACTTTGAGGGCAATATTTACAATCTTCAGGGCACGCACCTGTTTTAATAGATAGCAAGGTACTAACTTGTACCTCATTATGTTTGAAGTTCTGCCTATGAACAGTTTGCGCTTGAAATAATAGATCCATAAAAGGAAGATCAAATAAGGCTTGCACCTCAGCATGAGTCCAATTATGTTTCGCTTCGAAAAGGTTTGTGGCAGACATGGTTTCCCCAAATAAATGATTGCAAGGATAGCAATACTAATGGACTGGTCTTTTCTGTCAACCCAAAAAATATCACAAGTTTACTACCGACATTTTTTAGATCGCTGTTTCTTCTGCCAAATTAAATCAACTCAACTCATTTGCAAAAATTGTTTGAATGGTTTTTTCTTCAACGAGCAACACTGTCAAACTTGTAAACTGCCAACATCTAAGCCCATAAACTTATGTGGAGAATGCCAGAAAAAGCCACCTCAATATAACCAGCTGCTTAGCCCGCTCGTTTATCAAGGACACACAAAAACCCTGATAACTGGACTCAAGTTTTCAAGTAAATATCAAAACACTCAGGTTTTATGCCACTTCTTAGCTCAAACACTACAAGACCATTATCAAGCAAACAGCAAACCATGGCCTCAAGCACTTATCCCAGTTCCTAGCCATATAAACAGAGTGCGCCAAAGAGGCTTCTGTCATATGACACTACTAAGTCGCAACCTATTAGCTCAGCTCGCCATAGACCTTCCTTTATCAAACAAACTGCTAGAAAAAACGCTGGACACCGCACCTCAACACGATCTAAACAAGTCGCAAAGGCACAAACTCAAACCTAAAAGCTTTCACTGCCCAAGTGAAGTTCCTTCCCATGTAGCTTTATTTGATGATGTCATCACCACAGGCTCAACCATAGATGCGTGCATCACAAAATTAAAAGAGGCAGGCGCAACAAAAGTCGATGTATGGAGCCTAGCGAGAACACCTGCAAAGGGAGACGAAAGCAACTAATAGATTTTTGTGACTAGCTCAGTCAAAAGAGTTTCGCTAAGATTGCCCAGATAAAATCAGCATGAGAAGGCGCACACTAATGACAGCTCCCATCCAAACAGCAAACAAAGATCAGCACTCAGAGCTAGTCGAACTTGATAAACAGCTGCTATGGCACCCCTACACCTCAATGAGCACACCCATTGCCCATTACCTAGTTGAAAAAGCCCAAGGCATGCAAATTCAACTAGCAGATGGTCGATACTTAATTGACGGCACGGCATCATGGTGGAGTGTTATTCACGGTTATAACCACCCTAGAATAAGCCAAGCAATGAAAACTCAAATCGACAACTTCTCTCATGTCATGTTTGGCGGTTTAACTCATCAACCCGCCATCGAGCTTGGTCAAAAGTTAATACATCTAAGCCCAGAAGGACTGGAGCGGGTATTCTTTAGCGACTCAGGTTCAGTCTCTGTCGAAGTTGCTTTGAAAATGGCAATTCAGTATTGGCACACTCAAGGCAAACCGAATAAACAAAAATTCGCTACCCCAAGAAGCGGCTACCATGGAGACACTTTTGCCGCCATGTCTGTGTGTGATCCCGTCAATGGTATGCACGGCCTATTTAATCAAGCCCTCACACCACAACACTTCGTGAGCCCACCACCTGCAGGTTTAGAGAAAGAAGTTGACCCTACTTACCTAAATGAGATACGCACTCTCTTTAAAGAATCAGGTGAAAAAATTGCAGGTTTCATTCTTGAACCCGTTGTACAAAACGCAGGAGGAATGCGTTTTTACAACCCTGCATACCTCACCGAAATACAAGCCCTTTGTGAAGAGTTTGAGATTCTTTTTATTCTGGATGAAATAGCAACTGGCTTTGGTCGCACAGGTAAGATGTTCGCTTGCGACCACGCCAATGTTAGCCCAGATATCATGTGTGTCGGCAAAGCACTAACGGGTGGTAACTGCTCGCTGGCAGCCACTCTAACCAACGACAAGGTTGCTCTTGGCATAAGCGATAATGATGGTGTTTTCATGCATGGCCCAACCTTTATGGGTAACGCCCTTGCATGCAGTGCAGCCAATGCAAGCCTTGAGCTTTTGATGGAGTACGACCTTGAAGCCTTAATTGGCAATGTAGAAAGCAACTTACATTCTGCCCTAGAAGCTTGCAGAGAGCTTGATAATGTCGCTGACGTTCGTTGCCTTGGTGCCATTGGCGTGGTTGAACTAAAAGAAGCCGTCAATCAAAAAATCATCCAACCTATGTTGGTTGACGAAGGGGTTTGGGTAAGACCTTTTGGAAAGCTCGTTTACCTAATGCCTCCTTTTGTTGCCCAAAAAGCAGATCTAGACAAACTAGGATCAGCAATCTTCAATGTACTAGCAAAACTCAATAAATAATTCCCTCTCGATAATTTTCGAGTAATTCATTTAATCAAAAAAGCCCTGAGCCAAAAATTAGCTCAGGGCTTTTTTATCAATCTTATGACAGGTTAAATTAGCCTTTAAAACGCTCAGCTAGGTTCACTTGCTCATAAACTTCTTCTTCAATAGCTGTAATAGCAGCAACCGAGTTTTCAGCTCGTCCGATACTCTTACTGTTTAATTCAGTTACTTCACCCATTTGTAGATTCAAGCTTTCTGCCACTTGCTCCTGCTGATGAGCAGCTACATTAATTTGAGAAGTCATATCAACTATTTTCATAATAGCTTCTTCAATTGATGTCATATTCAAGGCCACTTGCTCAATACGATCAACACCTTGCTTAGCAACCTCTGTCCCTTGATCAATTGTCTTTAACACAGCTTCTGTATTTCGCTTAAGCTCTTCAGTCATTTGATTGATATTCTGAGTCGCTTGCTGAGTTCGAGTTGCCAATGCTCGCACCTCATCAGCGACGACAGCAAAACCACGACCCGCTTCACCTGCACGTGCCGCTTCAATTGCAGCATTCAAAGCAAGTAAGTTGGTTTGTTCTGCAATATCACTGATAGAGTTCACCACCTCATTAATGGTATCACTCTCTTTCGCCAAAACATCGACTACTTTTTTAGCGTCATTAATTTCACTATAAACCTGACGTATTGTACTACCAGTCTCTTCTGCCAATGTCTGACTACTTCGTGTTTCTGCACATACTGACTCTGTTGCTTCAGCTGCAGCATTAACATTTTGTGCTACCTCTTGAATACTGGATAGCATTTGTGCGCCACCAGCAGCAACCGCATCGAATTTACTATTTTGCAGAGCAAACCCTTTAAGGTTCACTGACACACCATTTTTAACTGTACTAGCACGCACAGTAAGGTTTTTCGAACTTTCTAACAATCTATGGCGGAAGGTATTTCTTGCAGCTTCCTGGTGTAGCTGAGCAAAACTTAAAGCCGCTTTCGCACCTACCCTTTTACAATATAAATACTGCCCAACCACATTATGAGACTCTACTGGAATTGCCTTTAAACTTTCATCCAAACCTGTGCGCTGTTGAAGTACAGCAAATAAACCAATTGCACCAGCAATCACACCAGCAACCTGCGCCCAAACAACACCAGTCCCAAGACTGATCAAAATGAGGACAAGCAAAGATAAAATTGAAGGAATAAAACTTGATTGGAAAAAAGAGGCTAATTTAACAGAGTTAGGAACAATAGGTTTCCCTTTATTTACTCTGTCGTAAAGACCTTGAGCATGCAGGGCTTCTGCTGCTGTCGCTTTACGACGCACAGATTCATAACCAATAACACTACCATTATCAATCAAAGGGCTTACATGAGCACTCACCCAATAATGGTCACCGTTTTTTGAACGGTTCTTAACAATACCAAGCCAGCAGTTTCCTTTCTTTAGATTAGCCCACATATCGGCAAAAACAGCCGGAGGCACATCAGGATGACGAATCAAGTTATGTGGCTGATCCATCAACTCTTCTCTAGAGTAACCTGCTATTTCACAGAATTCGTCATTTACGAAGGTGATTTTTCCCTTAATATCTGTACTAGAAACAAGCACATAATCAGCAGGGAAAGCCGTTTCTTTGTTTGTCGCTGACATCTTACGCATAAGTTTTCTCGATATTATTTTATTATGATCACCCATATTTAAAAGGGCGTTATTCTCTTCACATTAAAATAATTCTAAACCATTAACTAAGCTAGATAAATCAATATCGCTTTACTAAAAAAAACGTATATTGCCAATCTTTTTCCTTATTCATCATCAAAATCTTGATATGCATCGGGAGATAGATCTTCGAAACGGGTGAACTTACCAACAAATGACAAACGACATGTACCAATCGGACCGTTACGCTGTTTACCAATAATGATTTCAGCAACCCCTTTATAAGGCGTGTCTTCGTTATAAACCTCATCACGATATACAAATGAAATAATGTCCGCATCCTGCTCGATCGCTCCAGACTCACGCAAGTCCGAGTTAACTGGGCGCTTATTTGGTCTATTCTCCAAGCTTCGGTTAAGCTGAGAAAGCGCTATCACAGGGCACTCCATTTCTTTCGCAATGGCTTTTAAGGAACGAGAAATCTCAGAGATCTCATTGGTACGCCCTTCGCTATAGCCAGGAATCTGCATCAATTGAAGGTAATCGATCATGATCAGGGCCACCTTACCATCACCATGTTCACGTGCGATTCGCCTAACCCGAGAACGCATCTCCGTCGGACTAATGCCGGCGGTATCATCAATAAATAACTTTCTGTCTTTTAACATTTTTACTGCAGACATAAGCTTATCCCAATCTTCTTGCAACAACTGACCAGAACGCATGCGCGTTTGATCAATTCGCCCCAAAGAAGAAAGCATACGCATCATCAGCTGTTCGGAGGGCATCTCCAAACTAAATACAATAACAGGCATATCAGTAATCATGGCGGCATTTTCAACCAAATTCATCGCAAAGGTTGTTTTACCCATGGAAGGACGACCCGCCACGATAACCAAATCCGACTTTTGTAGCCCTGACGTCATATCATCGAGATCGGTAAAACCAGTACTCAATCCCGTAATTGCACCCTCTTGATGGTAAAGCTCATCAATCTTATCCACGGTAGCACTTAAGATATCTGACGCAATTCGCGGCCCACCCTTCTTATCACCACCCTCAGCAATTTGGAAGATTTTACGCTCAGCTTCATCTAACACTTCTGCAGCAGTTAAACCTTCAGGATGAAAGGCTCGGGTAGAAATCTCATTCGTTGTGGTAATCAAACGTCTTAATACTGAGCGCTCACGTACAATATCCGCGTAGCTTGCAATGTTAGCCGAACTAGGTGTCGCCTCAGCCATCTCGATGAGATAAGTCATCCCACCGACATCTTCAAGCTCACCACGCTTATCTAGCTTTTCGCCTATGGTAACAACATCAATAGGCTCAGATTCATCAGCAAGCTTTGCGATAACGGCAAAAATTTGTTTATGCTCTGGACGATAAAAGTCATCAGATACAACCAATTCAGATACTTTATCCCATGCATTTGGGTCAAGCATTAAGCCACCCACAACAGAACGCTCAGCCTCAACCGAATAAGGCGGCAACTTTATTGCACTCACATCTGAATTTTCCAAATCTACACCATTAAGTAATAATCAGCTTAATCACAAAACAACTCACCTTATATTAAAAGTAAATTGCTCTTCATATAAAAACACCATAAAAAAGGGCAACTGACGAAACGTCAGCTGCCCTATTTTGCAGTCTGTTATTCAGAATCTCAACGATTACTGAGCAACAACTTCCAAAGTAACAGTTGCAACTACTTCAGAGTGTAGTTGAACGTCAACTTCAAAAGAACCAGTGTGGCGAATAGCGCCTTCTGGTAGACGTACTTCTGACTTAGATACTTCTGCAGTAGCAGAGATCACGTCAGCGATATCGCGAGTACCGATAGAACCGAATAGTTTACCTTCATCACCAGCATTTGCTTCGATTGTGAAAGTTTTACCATTCAATTGTTCAGCACGTGCTTGCGCAGCAGCAGTACGTTCTGCAGCTTGAGCTTCTAGCTCAGCACGACGCTCTTCAAAAGTTGCAATGTTAGCTTTCGTTGCCATTACAGCTTTTTTGTTCGGAATCAAAAAGTTACGAGCATAGCCTGGTTTTACGACAACTTGGTCACCGATACCACCTAGCTTAGTTACTTTGTCGAGTAGAATCACATTCATCTCGATCACCTCTAAATAATCATTAGCTTTAGTCAGAAGTGGGCGCTGCACCAGAAATACGACTGCGAATATCAACAAAACTATCAACAATAACCAATACAATCAGTATATTGACGATATAAGCGTTTAATATAAACAATCCTACTAGGTAAAAAGCAATCAACCCAACTTTCCCAATATTCTTTTTCGCAAACACACCATGTACTAACGCTAGCCCTACAAGGACAAAAATAGGAATAACTATGTGAGCAAGAAACTGAAATGATTCACCCAAGCTTTCGCCTAAAAGAACCATCACTGCAAATGTTAATGTTAATGGCAAAGCCAACCTTAACTGCAAAAATTCTTTTGCCAAACCACCTGGGTTATATAACTTTGACTGCCAACTCCTAGCAAGGAAAACAGCCGCAATTGATATACACATTTGTGCCACAGACATAGAAACGACAAGTTCTTGATACAAGCTCTCATCACTTACACCTGTCACCTTCATCTGGGAAAACAACTCTTTCATCATCTCAAGAAGAAGATCGAGCACACCAGACATGAGCAAAGGGAGCGCAAAAACGTTAACAACAGCAATTACCACTGCTATTACAAACAAAGCCCCCCAGGACACGGTAGTTCTTAACACATAACTAAATAAGGCAGCTTGAACCAATATTAAAATGGTCGTCGCATCACCTTGAAAGACCCACAGCAATAAGGCTGTTAGACCTCCCCACGCAAATACAGATATGCCTTCTGCAACACCTTTTCTAAGTACCACCAAGCCTTGAATTGCACCGGCTATAAAAACAAGTAAAGGAATGGCACTAAACGCCGCGACGCCAATAATGGCATTCATTCGGCGATTCATTACCCATTGCGCTAATTTACTCATTAGGTACTTAAAACCACATTCTTAGTTGAAGTGGCTATCAGTGTATGGCAATAGTGCGATGTAGCGAGCGCGTTTGATAGCGGTCGCTAGCTGACGCTGGTAACGTGCCTTAGTGCCAGTAATACGGCTAGGTACAATTTTACCAGTTTCAGTAACATAACCTTTAAGTGTGTCTAGATCTTTGTAATCGATCTCAACGGTACCTTCTGCTGTAAAACGGCAGAACTTACGACGACGGAAAAAACGAGCCATGAGGATCTCCTAAATTAATAAATTACTCTGCAGATTTTTCTTCAGCAGGTGTTTCAACAGCTTCTGTACGTTCTTGACGCTCTTCGCGTGGTGCGCGACGGTCTTCACGGCTTTCAGCAGCTTTAATTGGAGAAACTTCAGTTACCGCACCTTTACGACGGATCACCAAGTTACGGATGATTGCATCGTTGTAGCGGAAAGTGTCGTTTAATTCAGACATAACAGCTTCAGAAGCTTCGATGTTCATAAGAACATAGTGAGCTTTGTGAATTTTGTTAATTGGGTAAGCTAATTGGCGGCGACCCCAATCTTCTAGACGGTGTACTTGACCACCATCTTCAGTGATTAGGTTAGTGTAACGCTCAACCATCGCTGGAACTTGTTCGCTTTGATCTGGATGAACCAGAAAGACGATTTCATAATGACGCATTGAAGCTCCTTATGGGTTCTTAGTCTCCGAAGCTCCCCCGTTAAAAGCTGTGAGACAAGGAGTGTATGATTTACGGGGTGGCGCATTATATAACACAGATCTTAAAAAACCTAGCCAGAATCTTGGGTAATGCCTGCTTATTATGAAATCTGTGAGATTTGATTGAAAGATTGCTTATTTTTTGACAGTTTAAGCCTATATTAATGAGCGATTTTCTGGGACTATGCTCAAAATTTTTAAAACAGCCTAAACATACTGAAGAAAAGGATCTTTTCATGAGATATCTACCCAAGCTTGCCTTAATCAGTCTAGTTGCGTCATCTTCAGCTATGGCACAGACAATTCCCCCTTGGACTCTTGGCGCAATTGCAACGACTAGCTCATCAGTTCACCTTGATACTGATGAAGAAACACAAGTTTGGCCATTAGTTGTGTATCAAGGAGAGCACGTTTATTTTCAAGGGATAGAATTGGGATATCGACTTCTCCCTTTACAATCATTCCAAAATATTAGTTTTGGCCTAAGTCTTGAGAATGAAAATTATGACCCTGATGACTCAGACAATGCCGATGTACAAAAACTAGATGATAGAGATTTAACCCTTATGACAGTTGCCGCATACAGAATTGGCCCAGTCACATTTAAAGCAGGGCAAGATGTATTAGGTGAACATGATGGTTTTTTTGGGGAAGTCACAGCAAAACTAAGATTAAAAGTAAATGAAATTGGTGTTTCTCCCGCTATTTCATACCGTTACTTAGACAAAAAGCTCAGCAACCATATCTATGGCATAAGCCAAGCAGAATCTGATAGAACAGGCGGAAATATCGCTGCATATAATTCAGGCAGCACTCAAAAAGTTAGCTTTTCTCTAGCGATGAACTTCCCAATGACAAAAACAGCCTTCTTAAACCTTAAACTAACGCACAACCGCTACAATGACATTACCGACAGCCCTATCGTCGAAGATGACACTAGCAACGCAATCAGTTTAGGGGCTTTTGCTCGTTTTTAACTGATTTTTACAACCATTTAGCCAACTCAACGTTTTGAACTTATGCCTGTACAAAATAACAACCAAAAGGCCGTAATATACGGCCTTATTTCTGTCTTCTTTTGGTCAACCGTTGCAACGGCCTTTAGCATTTCTTTAAAACATTTAGAGCCAGCTCAGCTTCTTTTAATTGCGAGCATCACCTCGTTCATTTTTTTACTGACATTGGTTCTAATCAAAAAACAAGCTCATCTATTAATTCATGAAGCTCAAAAAAGCTACAAGAGCTCACTTTTTTTTGGCGCGATTAATCCATTTATTTACTATCTAATCTTACTGGCCGCTTATGATTTACTGCCGGCTCAAGAAGCTCAAGCAATTAATTACACTTGGGCAATCATGCTTAGCCTTCTGGCCGTCCCCATAATGAAACAAAGGCTAACGTCAAACGACATAGTTGCTGCCCTTTGTTGCTATTTTGGCGTTCTTGTTATTGCAACTCAAGGACACCCTCTAAGCTTAAACTTTGGTAACTTAACTGGCGTTTTACTAGCCTTACTGAGCACCATTATCTGGGCTCTGTACTGGCTATTTAACACCAAGGATACTCGACCTAGTTTAATCGGGCTTACGCTAAACTTTGCCTTCGCCATTCCTATGATTTTCATTTATTGCTGGGCAAACGGAAACCTCACAAACTGGCCTATAGAGGGGATTTTAGGCGCTTTTTATATAGGTTTATTTGAAATGGGGATTACTTTTGTCCTTTGGAACCAAGCGCTTAAACTGACAGATAAAGCCAGTCGTATTGCCAACTTTATTTTCCTGTCCCCCATACTTTCTATTTTCTGGTTGTCACAATTTGCGGGCGAAACCATTCAAAGCTCAACAATAATAGGGTTAGTTTGTATTCTTCTCGGACTTAGTGCTCAAAACCTTCGCAGAGCAAAATCTCAAACATAGTAATGAACGAACACTAAACTTAACGACTTGATAAATAAGTCGTCAAAAGGACGCTCGAAAAAATCAACAACATGCCTGAAATAGCAAACAGATCAGGCACATGCCCCCAAATTAACATTCCCCATAAACCGCTAAACACCACTCCAATATAGCTTACTGGCGACACTATACTGGCAGGTGCAAACCCATAAGCCAGAGTGTAAAGATACATAGCAAAATACAAGGTTAGGCCAACTATCATGACATGCGGAATGAGATGAAGCGGCAAAGTTAAACTTACACCATCATACAGAGACAAAAGCAAAGATAGGCAAGCCGAAATCAGGAAGTATATTGTCATGGTTTCTTTTGGCCTAACATTTTTAGACAACATACGAGTTGTTACCATGGAAAGCGCTAAACCAATAGCAGAAAGAAAACCAACAAGTTGCCAAGGGTCAAACTGATTAGGTGTCGGCTTTATAATCAAAGCCACCCCTATAAAGCCCAATAATAAAGGCAGCCAGCGAGAACTAGGCACTCTTATTTTATGAATTAATAAGACAACAATAGGAACACATAAGGGAGCACATGCCCTCAGCATAGAAGCTTCGACTAGAGGAATGTGATTTATCGCAAGATAAAAAAAGTAAAAACCTAAAAAGCCAGAAATACTCCGAAAGAAGTGTGTCTTCCATATATTGATCGGATGTCGCTTCCAATATCCTTTTTGTTGAGGCAACAATAGCAGAACACAAATTACACTTTGCCAGAAAACCAATACAGAAACTGCCACCTCTTCTTGTACCAGCTTAGCTACCAAGCTGGTAACAGACATAATAAAGGCATAAGCCAAGGTAGCCAGTACCCCTTTAGCTAAAAGGCTCTGTTTCAAAAGTTAACTCCAAACTAGGATAAAAGGCTCATATAAAATATCAATAATTTAAATAACGCATTAACACAGGCTGCTCATCAAGTTGCTCCAATACCTCTACTCCTTGATGCAGTACCACCTTACCCTTTTCTATCAGTAAAAGTCGCCCTCCCACTAATTTAGCCTCTTCAGGCAGGTGAGAAACAATTATGCTCGTTAAGCCTAATTGCTCAGTAAGTTCTGCAACTAAAGCTAACATTTGGCTACGCAAGCTTGGGTCAAGTGCACTAAAAGGTTCGTCCAGTAACAGGATAGATTTTTTTCTTTCCTCTTGAGCAACAACAGCACGAGCAACCGCCCTTGCAATAGCCACTCTCTGAGCTTGACCACCTGATAGCGCCTCAGGTAGTTTTGATTGCATCTGCGTTAGCTGAGTACGCTCAAGAGCCCAGATCACTGCTTCTTTTTGAATCAAATTAAGCTTTAAATTAGTCGCTAACCCAATCGCAACATTTTGCCAAACACTTAACTGCGGAAATAGATTATCACTCTGAAAAAGCGTAGTTATTGGCCTTTTCTCAGGCGATAAATCAACTAAGCTCTGACCTTGATAGTCAATACTTCCGTCCCCTTCAAGAAAGCCACCAATCAGATGTAATAAGGTACTTTTACCTTCTCCGCTTCTACCAAGTAGAGTTGTAACACCAGTATTCAGGCAAGCTTTATAATCTGCGTTAAAGCCCTCTCCATTTTGATTAAGCCACTGATATTGAACATCGAACTCAAGCATGAGATTTTCCGCCTATTAATCTGGTAGATATTGAAAAAAGAGCAAAACATAACAACACCAGAATCACAGCAATACATGCGCCCTGCTCAATACGGTAGGAACCTATTAACTGAAAAAGATAAAGCGGTAAAGAAAGCAACCCTTGGGAGCCAAACAGAGCAATAACACTCATATCCCCTAAACTTAACAACAAAGCATAAGCTGTCGCTTGAGCAACAGAATTTCGAACCATGGGCCACTCTATCTTAAGCCTCGCCCAGCCTCTTATACCTAGGCTCTGATACAGCTTGCGGTAACGCTTTTCTTGCTGATAAAAAGTAGGTAGTACAACCCTTAAGACAAAAGGCAAAGCCATTACGGCATTAACCCAAACGACCACCCAGTACGCTTGATCAAATGCTGCTATGCCAAGGTTACGCAATAATAAAAACAAACCTGTAGCCATCACCAGACTGGGCAATATTAAAATCATACCACCTAGATACTCAAGCTTATTTGGAAGCCATGACCAACCTGGTCGATCCATAGATGCCCTAGCCAAAGAAACGAAACCTACCGCTAATAACAAGCTCAAAGCAGCACTTGGAAAAGCTATCTTGATTGAAACCCACACAGCCTGCCAAGTTGCTTCCTGCCATAGCATATCTATAAACAACGGTGTAAAGATAGGTGACAAGATAGCAATAAAAGGAGGCAATAGAATCAACAAGGCCAAGGCTAAAACCCCCCAATCAAAACATTTAGCTTGAAGGCTATCCTTCACCGGAAAACTATCTAATTGCTTTAAACTAAAATCCTGTTGGTAAGCACTAGCAAACCGATAAACTAGAACAGCAATTAAGGTACAAACAAATACTTGAAGCAAAGATAAAACACTCGCCTTAGCTATATCAAATTCAAATTTAAGCGCTTGATAAATTGCCACCTCTAGAGTGCTAGATTTAGGCCCTCCCCCCAAACTTAAAACAACAGCAAAGCTTGTAAAACAAAGCATAAATATAAGTAGAAAAGCACCGGGTAAAGCTTTACGTAAATAGGGCCATTCCACCCATCTAAATAAGTTCCATCGAGAGAAACCAAGCTGATAAGATAAACGCCACTGACCTGAAGGGATCAAACTATGGGATTGAATAAGAATACGTACAGCCAAAGGCATATTAAAAAAGACATGGGCTAGCAAGATACCAAACAAACCATACAAGGGTAATTCAATGTCAGTTACAGATGTTATCCAGCCACTACGGCCATAAACCACAACTATCCCTAAGATAGCAACTATGGTTGGAACCACTAAAGAAATAGAGAAAAGTTGTAGCAAAAAATCTCGCCCCATAAAGCGCCTATGCATAAGAGCACTTGTTACAGGGATAGCAATAACAAGGCTCAATAGACTACTTAATAAAGCCTGCCAAATAGAAAATTCAAGTAATCGCCAGATATAGCGACTTGAAAGAGTTTGATGCCAATTTGAAAGGTCTTGAAAAGCAAGTAAAGCAATAAAGCTTGCAACACCAATAACGCAGAAAAAACCAATGATTAAGATAGCAGGAAGCAAACTTATAGTAAGCTTGCTTCCAAATGAACCCAATCTCATTGAGTAACTGAATCTAGCCACTCATTAATCCATTGCTTACGCTTAGCGGCAACTTGCTCGGCTGGCAAAGTCAGCACTTTAGCTGGCTGCTCAAGATCAGTAAAAGCTTTCGGTAAAGCATCACCTAGCTCAATCACAGGAAACATCCAGTTACCCGTTGCAACTTCACCTTGGAAGCCTTGAGTCAAAATAAACTGCATAAACTTATCCGCTAAGGCTTTATTCGGTGCATTTTTTAACTGAGCTGCGACCTCAACCTGAGGATAGAAACCTTCAGATGCAGGTACTGCTTTATATTTAGACTCACTCTCTACCACCATATGATAGGCTGGTGATGTGGTATAGCTTAAAACAAGATCCGCTTCACCTTTTAGGAACATGCTGTAGCCGTCGTACCAACCCTTGGTGACTGTCTTGGTATGACTTGCTAGCGTTTGCCAAGCTTTTCCAGCATCGTCACCGTAAACAGACTTCATCCATAACATTAAACCTAAGCCTGGCGTACTGGTTCTTGGGTCTTGATAAATAACAGATAAATCTTGATTTTCGACCACTTCTTTTAATGATTTAGGCACCTCGTTCAAGGTCTCGGTATTGTAGATAAAAGCGAAATACCCTTGATCAAAAGGCACAAAGTAAGAATCACTCCATCCGCCTGGTGTTGTTACCTTACTAGTATCCACATTATGCTCCGACACTAACCCGCTCGCTTTTGCCGCTTGCATTAGGTTTAAATCTAAACCTAAAAGCACATCTGCTTTTGAAGAACTCCCTTCAAGCTGCACTCTAGATAGGATTCCAACAGAAGAGTCCAAGGTGACATAATTTAAGGTACAAGCGCATTCTTTTTCAAAATTGGCCTTAATTTTAGGGCCTGGCCCCCAGTCTGATGCAAATGAATCATAGGTATAAACATTCAACGTCTTAGCTTCGTCAGCCTGTACAACTGTAGCCGATAAAGACAAACTGGCTAGGGTAGCTAGCGCTATAGAAGTAATATAAGGTGTTCGCATTGTGTCGCTCCTAAAAACAAGCCGTATCTGGCATTGTGAGCGGCGAGGCTTGAAGGCTCTCTATTTTTTGGCTTATAAAATTAAGCGCTAAAAAATATTATAAATAGAGGATCTCAATCCCTACGCCAGCATAATCTGGATCAGGTTCATTGGGTTAGCCTTTGCTTCTCAGCCCTGCATCAAAAAATAGCAGTGCACCCCATGAGATAAAAAATCGAAGCGGATTGTAACGATATTTTGAACTTAAGGCCAGTTTAGACCTCTTAATTAAGACAAGGCCATTGCCATGAAAGGCAGAATAAAAATTAAAGGAAACGATTTGATACACTCAACCCCCTCACCCAAAATCCCCAAAACATACCTAGCTTATTTATTTGACCTAGACGGCACTTTGGTAAATTCAGAGCCACTTAAAGGAAAAGCACTCGCGCTAGCTTGCCAAGACCATGGCAGCACTACGGATTACACGATTTATCAGGATGTAATGGGTCAAGATTGGCCAACTGTCACGCAACATTTCTTTGCTGCTGCGAATATAAAACCAGATTTAAATGAGTTTAATCAGCATTTCAGATTACATTACCAAACCCTTTTAAAAGAGCAACTTAGCCTTAGTAAAAACCTTTTGCCTTACCTCGAGCATTTAGCAAAATTGAATTGTAAAATTGCAGTAGTAAGTAGTGCCGCAAATTGGATGATTGAGC
Source organism: Marinomonas sp. SBI8L (assembly GCF_001624705.1). Taxonomy (GTDB): domain Bacteria; phylum Pseudomonadota; class Gammaproteobacteria; order Pseudomonadales; family Marinomonadaceae; genus Marinomonas. The sequence goes on along the minus strand of NZ_JSEO01000012.1, from coordinate 61,325 downwards.
AAGTTTTAACTCAACTGAAACTTGAACACTTTTTTGATCTCGTCATAAGCCAAGAAGACGTTAGCCAGCATAAACCTCATCCAGAAGCGTATCTGACCGCTCTAAAAAAGCTCAATATAAAAGCAAAAGACGCCTTGGTATTTGAAGATTCATTTGCTGGAATTAGCGCAGCTCAAAAAGCAGGCTGTGATGTTATTGCCATTAAGCATGAATTTAATATTAAGAATGATATGAGCGCAGCAAAAACCTGCTTATCAGACTTTAAAGAGTTACTAGATTAGAAAATAAGAAAGAAAACCAGTAAGAGAGGCAAATTAAAGCCTCTCTTCATAACCGATAAAAGCACACTAGGGAAATACGATTAGATTAAGAGTCAGTTGCATCCAACACTCTTTCAACCGCTCCTTGATTATTCAATGCATACTCATAAGCTGCTATACCCGTTTCTGCAACTAAAGCTTTATCTTTCGCAAAAGCGAGTAATAGGCTTCCGACTAACTCACTATTCTTGCAACGCAAACCACCACCAGACAAGACTAAACTTTCAGTAATGTCTTTAAAGTTAAAAGTGTGATCTCCCACCAATACAGGCTTAAACAAAAGAGCGGGCTCTATAGGGTTATGCCCCCCTCTCTCAATCAGGCTACCTCCAACAAAAGCAAGGTCGGACGCCTGGAAGTAATGCATCATCTCCCCCATGCTATCTCCCACAAGCACATCAAGGTTATGCCATTCTTCAAATGGGGTTTCAGAGCGTAACCCGACATTTTCAAATTTAGCACAAGCTTGCTGGAAAACCTGTTCAAACCTTTGAGGGTGTCTTGGTACAATAATAAGCACTGCACTTGGATGCTGAGCCTTTAAAATTTGATGCTCTTCAAGCAAAGGCACATCTTCACCTTCATGAGTACTAGCAGCAATCCATACAAATTCGTTATTAGCAAAGTACTGCTGCCAATTATCCTTTATAACTTGAGGATTAACCTTTAGATCAAACTTGATATTGCCTGTTACTAGCACTTGCGATGCACCTAGTGCCTTAAAGCGTTTTGCATCAGCGTCTGCATGCGCACAAAAACTATCAGGCAAAGCCATCAACTTTCGTGAAAAATCTGAAAACTTAGCATACTTTTTAAAGGACCTTTCACTTAGTCTCGCATTAACAATGTGGAGCGACATTCCCTTTTTTTTCACCTGAGAAAGCAAATTAGGCCACAACTCAGTTTCTATAATAAGCAGCTTTGGGCAATCGACCATTTTTAAAAATCGTTTTACCGAGCTGCACCAGTCAACGGGAATATATCTATGAACAACAGATTCACCAAAGCTTTTAGTAACTTGTTCGGCACCGGTTGGCGTCATAGTTGTAATAAGTATTTTTTTATCAGGGTTTCTGTTTTGCCATGATTGAATTAAAGGCCTTGCCGCTAACACCTCACCCACAGAGGCACAGTGAATCCAAACATCAGCCTTTACAGCCTCTCTGTTAAAGCCTAATACCTTTCTAATAGAATAATCAGGGTAACCCTTCCCTAATTTAAAAAGTTTCATCAGAATAAAAGGGCTAATCAACCCCATTAAAATTCGATACACCAACATTAGTGGCTTTCTTCCTCATTAAACTGCTGACCATGAAGCTTGGCATAAGCGCCACCTTTTGCTAACAGTTCATCATGACTTCCCTGCTCTATAATTTGCCCTTGATCAATTACAGCAATAATATCTGCCTTCTCTATCGTTGATAATCGATGAGCAATCGCTATTGTCGTTCTATTTTTCATCAATGAGTTTAATGCTTGCTGAATTGCTCGTTCAGATTCTGAATCTAACGCTGAGGTTGCTTCATCCAAAATTAAGATGGAGGCATCTTTTAAAATAGCTCGTGCAATTGCAATTCGCTGCCGTTGACCACCAGAGAAAAGTGTACCGTCTTCCCCGACCTGGGTATCTAAACCATGCTCTAATTTTTCAATAAAGTCCCAAGCATTAGCCGCTTTGGCAGCGGCGATAATATCTTCATCAGAAGCATCAGCCAGGTGACCATAAGCAATATTTTCACGAACACTTGCATTGAAAAGTACTATTTTTTGATTAACTAAAGCCACATTTCGGCGCAAGTCGTTTAGGGCGTACTCTTTAACATTAATACCGTCAACTAACAGCTCACCATCATTAATGTCATAAAATCTAGGGACCAAGTTAGCCACAGTAGACTTACCACCGCCAGAGCGACCAACTAAGGCTAAGGTTTTACCGGCAGGCAAAGTTAAATCAATTTTATTTAATATCTTTTTATCTGTATTAGGGTAAACAAAGCTAACCTGCTTAAGTTCAAGTTTACCTTTTAGCGTGTCGACTTTGGTTTTCCCCGTATCTTTTTCACTTTCTTCATCTAAGAATTCAAAAATACTTTGCGCTGCTGCTAAACCTTTTTGCAAAATAGAATTAATTTCGGTCAGCTGGCGAAGGGGTTTACTCAACATTCCTGCCGCACCAATAAAGGCAACAAAGTGGCCTGCGGTCATGTTTTCACTGATTTCAGGAGCAAGTGCCAACCAGATAATCATAGCCAGAGCTGTAGCCACAATGAACTGAACAATAGGCACGTTTAAAGACTTGGTTAGCTCCATTTTGAGCTGAGAGCGCTTGTTATGGTAGGCCGCATGATAAAATCGTTCTTTTTCATACTCTTTACCACCAAATATCTTAACAACCTCCTGACCTTTAATCGCTTCCGAGGCTACATCAGTAATTCCCCCCATCGCATTTTGAATACGCTTACTCAGCTTACGAAAACGCTTAGAAGCATAACTCACAATAACCGCAATAAAGGGGATAATCAGAATAAAAAAGAGAGACAAACGCCAGTTGGTATATAACATAAAACCAAACAAGCCAATAACAGTTAAACCCTCTCTTAAGATCACCCTCAATGCCTGAGTCACAGAACCAATTACCTGCTCTGTATTAAAGGTGAGTTTTGATAAAATTCGACCACTTGATTCACCATGAAAATAGCTTGATGGCAAGTCACTTAGCTTATTAAACATATCAACTCTAAGATCAAAAACGAGCTTGGTCCCGATAACAGCCATAAAGTAGCTACCAAAGAAGGTTCCTGTTCCTCGAATAATGAAAATCCCCAGAATAAATAAAGGAAGAAATAGCCTATCGTCAGCTAAATTCGTTCTAGCGCCTTCTGCTTCTGGATTACCTAAGGTATCAACAATTAACTGTAGTAAATAAGCTAACGTAGGCTCCATCGCACCATATAACAGATACCCAAAAAAACTTAATACAAAATAAGGCCACGAGCTTTTCGTATAATTAAGCAAACGTAAGTAAATACTCACATCCGATACGGGTTTACTAACTTTAGTTTCCAATTAAATTCTTCCGTTATATGTTGCGAGAGAGCTTCAGCTGACTTTTATTAAAGTCTCTATAAATTCGCTTTTTCAATGATTGATGTAGTTGAATATCCGTCAACAAAGGTTAATACCTTTACTTCGCCACCTTGGCTAAGGACATGCTCAGCACCTACTATGGTTTCAATACTATAGTCACCGCCTTTTACCAAAACATCAGGCGATAAAGCTTCAATAATTTCCTTTGGCGTATCTTCATCAAAGCTGGTCACCCAATCAATCGCACCTATTCCTTCTAATACAGCCATTCTATGCTCTAAAGAATTAATAGGACGTTTATCACCTTTTAGGCGTTTAACAGAAGCATCCGTATTCACTGCAACAATAAGCCTGTCGCCCAAAGCTTTAGCTTGTTTCATATAGGTCACATGACCTGGATGTAGAATATCGAAACAGCCATTAGTGAAAACAATTTTTTCTCCGTTCATTTGAGCAAGCTGAATTTGTTCTAATAACTCTGAAGGAGCGAGTACACCAAAATTTGTGGTTCTTGTTCTGGCAAACATAATGGCATCAAGTTGTTTTGATGTAATAGAAGCTGTGCCTAACTTACTGATAACATAAGCCGCCGCTTGGTTTGCATACTCAACTGCATCAGTTAAACGCTTACTAGTTACAAAAACCGCAGTTAAAACAGAGACAACAGTATCGCCAGCGCCGGTCACATCAAATACTTCTTTTGCTGCAGTCGCTAAGGAGAAAGCCGGCTGCCCTTCTTCAAATAGCACCAACCCATCCTCACCACGAGTAACCAATAAAGCTTTCCAACCATATTTCAGCCTTAAAGCTTCACCACGCTCTAATACCTCATCATTTGATTCACATGCCCCAACAATGATTTCAAACTCTAATAAGTTAGGTTTTACCAAGGTTGCACCTTGGTAAATTGAAAAATCTTTGCCTTTAGGGTCAACAAAAGAAGGAACACTCGCTTGATTAGCGATACGAATAAGCTCTGGTACACCCGCTAATGTGCCTTTAGCATAATCAGAAAAAATAACCGCATCTTTATTTAATATTTGCTCTTTTACTACACTAGCTAAAGCTTGCTGCAACTCTTCAGCAGCAAAGCTTTCTTCAAAGTCCATACGAATTAATTGTTGATGACGACTCATTAGACGTAGTTTAGTTATGGTGGGAGCACTTGCAGTACGGACGAAATGGCAATTCACTCCCGCATTATTTAAACAAGCCTCCAATGCATCTGCATTTTCATCATCTCCGACGATACCAATTAGGGTTACTGTCATACCTAATTGAGCAAGGCCTAGCGCAACATTAGCAGCGCCTCCTGGCCTATCTTCATTTTGAGATACCTTAACAACCTGAACAGGTGCCTCAGGTGAAATTCGAGAAGTGCCACCATGCCAGTATCTATCTAGCATGACATCACCAACAACTAGAATATGTTTATCTTGAAAATTTAAATATGAAGAGTCCATGGCGTAATAATAATCGATTTTTTGGGACGCCCATCTTATCATATGAAACACCCAAGTTGGATATCGTCACAAAGATAAGGTTTTATTCCACAATGACAGTCACAATTCCAGAATGTAAGCGAGATTTCCTTACACCTTGCCACTCATATTTATATGAAAATCTACTTACGAAGTGGTCACTAAAAGGCATCAATAAAGCCAACGGCATGAGTGCAGAGTGCCTCGATCAAAACTGGCAATTAAAACCGATGGGCCGTGTTCGACTGCTTAGTCAATGCAGACAACTCTACACATTCTCACACGCCTATTTAGAAACAAAAGACCCTGAGTGGCTTACTCTTATTAAGCCTTTATATAAGTTTATCGTTAACAACTATTTATTTAATGAAAATGGAATTGAACGCTGGCGATTTTCTCTAAACGACAAGCTTATCCCTCTTGATAATACAAGCGATGCCTACGCATTAGCCTTTGTATTACTCTCTTTTAGTTTTTATTTTAATGCGACAAAAGATAAATCAGCGTTAGAACTCATGAAGAAAACCGACGACTTTCTCATTCAACATATGAGTGCAGAGAGTGGTGGTTTTTATGAGAGCTACCCTATTGATAAAACACAACAAAGACGTCAAAACCCTCATATGCATTTATTAGAGGGTTATATTGCTGCGTTTAATGCAACACAAGAAGCTTGCTATAGAACACAAATTATCTCTCTGTTAGAGTTGGCTGAAGCGCATTTCTATGATGAAAAAAGCAGAAGTTTGCTAGAATTTTTTGAGTTAGATTGGCAAGCAGACAAAAACGATGGCCAGATTACTGAACCTGGCCATCATTTTGAGTGGGTTTGGTTATTACATCAAGCCTATAAGATACACCCTAAAAAATCTTATCTCACCATGGCAACTAATCTATGGGAGAAGGCCTGTCAATATGGCTTTGATCCTAAAGGTGGCATTTATAATCAAATAGATGCAAAAACAGGTAAGCCATTAGACACATCAAAACGCATTTGGCCTATCACTGAGTTTTTAAAAGCGGCCTGCGTGCAAGTTGAGTCAAATCAAGATCAAGCACAAACAATTCATACTGGGCTGAACTTCACCTTCAACCATTATCTAAAAGTGGACGGTCGTTGGAATGAATACCTAGATGGTGAAAATAATCCAATAGACGCTAATTTATCAGGAACAACCAGTTATCACATTTTTCTAGGGCTTACCGAAGTGATAAACTGGATGCAAAGAAACCCATAGAGGGAATAGGATAAAGAATATGTATATAGTAACAGGCGGCGCCGGTTTTATCGGCAGCAACATTATTAAAGCCCTAAATGATCGCGGTATTAGCGATATTTTACTGGTAGATGACCTTACAGACGGCAAGAAATGTATTAACTTAGCAGATCTAAATATTGCTGATTACATGGATATGTATGACTTCTTAGATGCCTTAAAAAACAAAACGCTATCTATAAAAGTCGATGCTATTTTCCATGAAGGTGCTTGCTCTGCAACAACAGAGTGGAATGGCAAATACGTCATGGATGTTAACTATCAATATTCAAAAGCAGTTCTTGATTACTGCCTTGAGCATAAAGTCCCATTCTCTTACGCCTCTTCTGCATCAGTTTATGGCGCCGGTCCTATTTTCAAAGAAGAAAGAAGCCATGAAAAACCATTAAATATGTATGCTTTTTCTAAGTTTCAGTTCGATCAATATATTCGCAATATTTTACCTAATGCAGAATCTCAAATTGTAGGCTTTAGATACTTTAATGTTTACGGCCCAAGAGAACAGCACAAAGGCAGTATGGCAAGTGTTGCATTCCACTTACGTAATCAAGTGCTTTCAGGCGAAAACCCGAAACTTTTTGGTGCTTACGATGGTTATGAAGCTGGCGGACAAAGCCGCGATTTCATCTATGTTGAAGACTTGGTAAAAACGAAACTATGGTTCCTAGATAATCCTCAAGCTTCAGGCATTTACAACTTAGGTACTGGCCAAGCAGAGCCTTTTAAAACCATAGCGACAACTGTTATTTCTCACTATGAAAAAGGTGAAATTGAGTATATAAATTTCCCAGATCACCTAAAAGGTGCTTATCAAAGCTTCACTCAAGCAGATATTAGCAAACTAAGAGAAGCGGGTTATCAAGGTGATTTTAGGGATCTGGCAACAGGTGTAAAAGATTATATGACATGGCTAGATGCTAATGGCTAAATTTTTAATAGTCGGCCCTTCTTGGGTCGGCGATATGGTTATGGCGAATAGTCTTTTTCGCCAAATCAAACAAAACCATCCTGATGCCATTATTGATGTGATAGGTCCAGCGTGGTCTGCCCCCATCTTGGCACGTATGCCAGATGTAAGAAACGCTATCACTTTACCCACTAGCCATGGTGAATGGGGAATTAGTACACGAAAAAAACTAGGGAGCTCTTTACGTAGTGAAAAGTACGATCAAGCCATCGTTCTTCCTAGATCTTGGAAATCTGCTTTAGTTCCTTTTTTTGCTAACATTCCAAAACGAGTTGGCTTTCATGGAGAGCAAAGATACTTCCTTCTAAATGAAAGAAGAAAGCTTGATAAAGCTAGCTTAGACCAAACAGTCAAACGCTTTACTTCTCTTGGGCTGGAAAAACTTGAAGCTTACCCCCCTACTCCTAAAAACATACCCAACCCAGAGCTTAAAGTTGACGAGAAAAACCAAGAAAAGCTATTTCAAGATCTTAAGTTGCATCCGAAAAGGCCTGCTATCTGCCTTATGGCTGGTGCAGAGTTTGGCCCGTCAAAGCAATGGCCTATCCCCCATTTTAATGAAACTGCAAAGCACTTTATAAAAGAGGGCTATCAAATTTGGGTTCTTGGTGGACCTAAGGATAAGGAAGATGGCAATGACATTATTGATGGATTAGGCGAATATGCTTTCAACTTGTGTGGTGAGACTAAGCTTGTTGATGCAATCGACCTATTAGCCAAAGCTGAGTTTGCAATCAGTAACGATTCCGGTTTAATGCATGTAGCCGCTGCCGTTGGCACTTATGTCCATGGTATTTATGGTTCTACCAGTGAACTTTATACACCACCACTCACAGATAAAAAGACCATTCATAACCTGCATTTAGACTGCTCACCTTGCTTTAAGCGCCAATGCCCTTTAGGGCATACAAACTGTCAAAACAATTTAAAACCAAAGCAAGTTATATCTAATATTAATTTATAAAAATACCTAGTAATCGGAGAAATCGATGGATCAGAACAAAAGGTTTGAAGGTATAAATATTATTTACCATACCGTCAAACACGCAGGCGGAATGGAACGTTATGTACTAGACCTGATTAATGGTTTTTCTGCAAAAGGAATGAAGGTTAGAGTTATTACTCGAAAGCTAGATAATTCTTTAGTTTTTAATAGAAATGTTGAAGTCATTCAAATTAAAGATCTATCTCCTATATCAAAACTTAATAAGCTTTTATTTGACTATAGATCAACGAATAAAACTATAACGTCTTGGCCAACCATAAGCTGCACAAGAACACCAACTACAGTAGATATTGCAATAGTCGGCGGCACACACATAGGTCATAATTTAGCAATCAAAAAAAACAAATTAAGCATTTTTGATAAACTAACAAACAAGAGAGAGCAAACCTTTTTTGAGAATGCTAAAGTTATTGTCGCTCATTCCAAACTTGTTGGACAAGAAGTCAGCAATCATTACGACATTAATGACAATAAACTAAAAGTTATTTATCCACCTATTGATTTTGAAAACTTCTCATTAGAAGCTAAAAATCAAAGAGAAAGAATAAGAAAGGAATTAGGCGTCAATGAGAAACAAGTTTTACTTGTTTTTCCTTCCAACAATCATCATAGAAAAGGTTTAGACATTATACTTGAAGCATTGAATCAGTCTGACCCCAGATTTATTTTAGCGATAGCAAGTAAAAAGCCAGTTGACCACCCTAAAGTTATAAACCTAGGCTTTAGAAAAGATATGGACTCGCTGTATGCTGCCAGCGATGCAGCTATTTTAGCGTCTTTATACGAGCCCTTTGGTTTAGTAGGCCCAGAATCAATTTTATGCGGAACACCTGTTATTCTTTCTGATGCAGTTGGTGCAACTGAAGTCATTGAATCAAATGCATGTTTAAAGTTTAAACTAAATGCATTAAGTTTGGCTGAGACATTGGATAGGTTTCTAACCCTGCATGATAATAAAGAAATCATATTAAACGACCCAAGTAAGCTTATGCCAAAAGTTAAAAATGTTAGCAAACATTGCGATGACTTAATTGAAGTTATAAACAAATAGTTCAATTATTAAAAGAGTATTCAAGCTAAAACCTAGTTTCTAGTTTGAATACTTATCTAAACCATCGTCACACCTTACTAAATTTTTTGTGATTGTCTCAGTTAATAACAAATCGTTTTTAGCTAGGCTTGCTCGTTCATTTTCTTGATGATGAAGGTGATACCCAACAGCAGCAAATTTTAAATATTTTCTGTTTAAGTTGGCGTTTAACATTCTAATTACAAGTTCGCTATCTTCTCGCCCCCACCCCTCAAAGCCCTCATTAAAGCCATTCACCTTAAATAAGTCAGACTTCCAGGCAGCAAAATTACAGGTCCTTGTAGATTTATCTGAGTTCCATGTACGTGTAAAAAGTTTAGATAAAAATGTACTTTCGATAGTGTTTTTTCTATTTTTTACGCCGTTAGAAAATAGATTTGGTAGCTTAAAGTTTTTAAACTGTTCAACCGTATTAGCTTTAGTTAAGCTAACCCTCCCACCTTGCACAAAGTAGCCTTCTTGTGCAGCAGCTATATGGTTTCTAATGAAATTTGGATGCAATACAATATCACCATCTATCATGACGATATAATCTGAACTAGACTTGAAAATTGCTTTATTTCTGCTTTTAGCGGCTCTAAAACCTTTATCTTCTTGCCAACTATGCAAAAGTTTAGTTGGATAATTTCGGGAAAATTCAGCAACTAATTTTTTAGTATCATCACGAGAACCATCATCAGCGACAATAACTTCATCAGGCATAGCTGTTTGGCTTTTTACACTAGTTAAAACTAGCTCGAGTGCTTCTTTCCAATTATAAGTCGTAATTATTAAAGTAACTTTCATTTATCCTTCTTAGAGTTTTCTCTCAACCAAAGATCTATATATTTAACAAAAGTTGAATGCATGCCTAACCAAGCAAGAATGAACCCATGTCTTCCATCTAAAAAGCCTAACTTTATAAAATACATACGAATAAAACACCCCCAAGCATGAACTAAGGCAGTCGTTAAACCAGACTTCTTTCTCCCTTCTCGCTGATCAGACCAAGCTTTGATATAACCCGTGGTTTTAGCTATATAGTGATGAAGATTATCATAAGTATCATGAAGCAGCTTTCCTTTTGAAATCTTAGCTATACGAACACCAGCATCCATAACTACCTTTTCGTGTACCAACGCATCATTATAACCAGCAACATTTCTTGGATAAAAACGCACAATCCAATCAGGACTCCATCCTGAAAACCGAATATATTTACCAAAAGCTTTGCTATATCGGTTTATTTGGTAGCATATATTTTGATCGCGGTTACTAGCTGCCTGCAAAAGAGATAATTTTAGTTCTTCTGTTACTATCTCATCCGCATCAAGCACTAATACCCAATCAGTACTTAGATAAGACTGTGCAACTTGTCTTTGCTTTCCAAATCCTTCCCAATCCAGTTTTTCATAAACTTTATCCGTATAAACTTTCGCTATATTTAAGGTATGATCTGTGCTGCCAGAATCTAAGATCACAATTTGATCAACCCAGCCACTTATTGACTCTAATGATGCTTTTAAGTGCTTTTCTTCATTTTTGACTATCATCATGACGCCAATCGTGAACTTACCTTCAGACATATCTTTACTTACCACTTAGTTTGTTAACCTAATAATTGTCCAGACAATTTGAAATATTTTTCAGCTACTAGCAAGGCAATAACTTTCTCTCTTTCATCATCTAGAAACTGACTTACGAATTCATTCGCATTTTTAATAATTTCCAAAGCAGCCTCTGGATTAGCTTCATAAAACATAATCTTTTCAGCTAGATCACTAAAGTCATCATTTAATTCAACATAATGAAAACCAGCCTGGAGGCGCCCTTCCATAAACCAAGTTTCATACCGAGGTTTTGGCATAAAACAAAGAGAGTTTGACGACATAATCCATTTTAGGTTAGTAGCAACATCATAACCTTCAACACTGATAATGTATTTATAATCAAGTTGCTCTTCAACTGACATAAAGCCTTTATACGCAGGGACATCTAAGCGCTTAGTATCACAATGACCAACATCTATGTATGGATGCTCTGCGAACTCTCGAACCAAAAGTTCCCTTTGTTCTTGGTAAATATACCCGCGCCAAACAGCCATACTCTTTTTATTAAAAAATAAAACCTTATCATTCAAAAACTGATAATGTCTTATCGCATTAAGCTTAAGAAGAATCGAGTTTTGATTAATATCGGATATAGGACGACTTTTTAAAAAGCTAGGAAATTCTGGGACATGAATAATGTCACCAAACAAATAATCAAATTTAAAACTTTTTGAAAAATAGCGAACAACTTTTTTAGTGTCTGCATAGTATGCAAAACTCTTAGTTTTTTTAAATTTTGCTACTTGAGTAGCTTCATTAGAAATTAAATATACATTTTGATCTTTGCAATAATAGTTAACTCTTTCAAGTATATAACTATCCTTCCTAAATTTTAAAAAGTCAGACGAATTAACCTTTTTTACAGGTAAATTTATTATTATCGTTTCACTTAAATAATAATAAATTTTTTTAATCCTTTGCTTAAGATAAGCTAATTTTTTCATACTCTCTCTTAATACTAACTATCTATACCAAATAGGTCCCGAGTATAAACTTTGCTATCCACATCAGAGATATCATCTGTTACACGGTTTGCCACAATAACATCACTCAGCTCCTTAAATGCATTCAAGTCATTTATAACCTTTGAATTGTAAAAGCTAATTTCTGTGAGAGCAGGTTCATAAATCACTACCTCAATTCCTTTTGCCTTAATTCGTTTCATAACTCCTTGAATAGCAGACGCCCTAAAATTATCTGAATCCACCTTCATCACAAGTCGATAAATACCAACAACTTTAGGTTGACGCTTTAAAATAGCATCAGCAACAAAATCTTTTCTTGTACTGTTGGCATCTACAATCGCACTTATAATGTTATTAGGCACTTGCTTGTAATTCGCAAGTAGCTGCTTCGTATCTTTCGGCAAACAATATCCACCATAACCAAAAGATGGATTATTATAATGTGTGCCAATCCTTGGATCTAAACCTACGCCATCAATAATTTGTTTTGAGTCCAAGTCATGTGTTTCTGCATAGCTGTCAAGTTCATTAAAAAAAGCAACTCGCATAGCAAGATACGTATTGGCAAATAATTTAATCGCTTCTGCTTCTGTCGAGTCCGTAGTTAATATATCGATATTTTCTTTAACTGCACCTTTAGCTAAAAGACTTGCAAATATTTCAGCCCTACCTGACTTTTCCCCAACAATAATACGAGATGGATAAAGGTTATCATGCAGTGCCTTGCCTTCTCTTAAGAACTCTGGAGAGAAGATAATATTGTTTGTTTTAAATTTTTCCTTCATTGAAGCTGTAAAACCAACTGGTACGGTAGATTTAATCACCATACAAGTATCAGGATTAATGGTAAGAACATCTTGGATTACAGACTCAACATGAGAGGTATTAAAATAGTTAGTCTCAGGGTCATAGTCTGTCGGGGTTGCAATAATAACGAAATCAGCCTCTTCATATGCTAACTCTTTATCAAGTGTTGCTTTAAAATTAAGTTGCTCTTCCTGTAAAAATCGCTCTATATCCTGATCAGAGATAGGCGATAACTTGTTATTTAGCATCTCAACTTTTGCAGGAATAATGTCTAACGCCACCACTTCATTATGCTGGGCAAGTAAAAGTGCGTTTGAAATACCAACATACCCTGTGCCCGCTACCGCTATTTTCATTTAACCTTCCTTCACGTACTTAAATGCACTGCACCTAATAGCTAAAATTATTTTATTAATAAACAAATTATAAGCATTCTAAGCGCTTCATTCTATCTAATTCTCAACCTCCTGAACCTTTGATCTAAATAAATAAAAATAAACATACTTGCAAAAAAACACGAGCCAAATTGTTAACTTAGGAGTAGTCTTTAATTAAGTCTACACAGGAGATCCTATATGAAATTTGAACTTGTTGATCGTCAAGGCTACATTCCAGATTTAAACTACGGAGACCAAGGAAGAGAGCTGTCTTGCTTTGTTCCAACTGACTACAAATGGGAGCAAGTATCGTTTGATAATGGAGAGGGAGAAGTCTGCATTGAAGGCCATATCTGGCACTTCTTCTTTACTCAAGAAGGTATTGGTATTCAGTTAGTAGACGGCATAGTCACCGCCAAAGAAGCTGATTTATTCCTTCATTTGGTAAAAGAGCATATTTTTGGAGAAAAAACTCAAGAAGTCCAAATATTTATTGCTGGCGTTACACCCAAATAGATACAGAGACAAAAGCACCTAGGGAATTATTAGGTGCTTTCCTATTCTTTTTTCCTGTCCAACTAACCTTGTTGTTCAGTCATTAATCTCAACATTCTCTTTGACCATTGGCTCCATGACCCAATAAATACGCGCTTATTATCACCAGCAGCGGACAAATTAGCCAATACATTATGACAAGCAGTCACTCCAGAACCACAGTAATGTACAATTTCCAAATCCGTCTCAATTTGCTTAAAATCTTGAGCCAAAGATTCAGATGATAAAAAAGTACCTTGGCTATCTAAATTAGTCGGAAAAGGACGATTTAAAGCTCCAGGGATATGGCCAGCCAATGGATCCATTGTTTCATTTTGACCTTCAAATCTATCACTTGCTCTAGCATCAAGCAGCTGGAAACTTTCTGTTTCCATATTTTCCAACACATCTTCTTCACTCACAGCCCAAGGGAAAGATATATTCAACGACTGATCAGTGATTCTTAGAGTAGGTGCCACAGTTTCTAACTCACCTTCTATAGCCAACCAAGCATTAATACCGCCATCAAGAACTCTCACATCTATATTGTTTTGAGCTAACATCCACCAAGCTCTAGCAGCAATAGCACCTGACATATCATCATAAACAACAACTTTAGAGTTAAGCTTAATTCCCTTTTTCTGAAGATAAAGACTAAAATCATCTGGTGCTGGCAGAGGGTGTCTGCCACTAAACTCATTCTCAGGAGAGGCTAAATCATGATGAAGGTCTACAAATAGCGCACCTGGAATATGCCCTTTATTGTACTCAAGCAGGCCTTTATCTAAATCTGTTAGATAGAACCTTGAGTCCAAAATAATCAAATCTGGATTAGCTAATTCACTTTTTAACGCTTGTGCTGATATCAATGTACGCATCTTACTTCCTCAACTGCAGCATCATTCAATAATTAATTTAGTAGTTCATCTAAGCCTGAAATTTCAACAAAAATACTATCTAGATGGCATTCCATCGTTTCATGATTTAATCCGACATTATTAGCAACATCGTATGGAAAACTCGCCATTATGGTATCAAAATCACTACTCTTCAATTTTTCTCGCGCTAGATACTGAGCTAGATTTAATAAAGAAGCCAAAGCATTGTCCTTCGCTAAAAGCAAAGGCTTTTGATAAGCAAAAATAGCATCTCCTAAAATATGAGGGAAACGCCATTTTTCTATCAAATTAGAAGCTAAATTCCCACTTGAGAAACCCAACACTTCAAGCTCTGCTTCATATCCACCCATTCCAGCGTCTTGCTTATCTTTAATTACAATTGACTGAGAGGGGACACCCATCACTATCAATAAGTTACCAATCGTTGATAACAAACCTGCCGTAAAAGCAGCATCTGGGTCTGACTCATCAGCAAGGATAGCCAACTCTTTAGCGATACCAGCAATATAAATCGACTCTTGCCAAAACTTCTTCATATCCATCCCAACAACATGATGAACACTTGAAGTTAAGCCAGATGCAACAACAATATTTTTCAGTTTAGCCATACCTAACATAACAACAGCTTCATCAATGGATGAAATCTTTCGACTCAAACCAAAATGCGCTGAGTTAACAATTTTTAATACCTTTAGAGAGATAACCTGATCTTTTGCAACATCTGCCGCTACTGAATTTAAATCAATATCAGGGTCATTTAACTGCATAATCAAGGTGCGCACTACTTCAGGCACCATAGGTAACTGTTCTATTTGATCAAACAACTCTGAAATTTGCATAACATACCCTATTTTCATCCATAAACTTGCTATATTTTATGCCTTGCTGAATAAGTTTGTAAGCCTATAGTTGCTATTACTTATTTGCTAAAATAGCCCCTTATTTCATAATCACTAAGCCTAGAAAATGATACGTATAGACCAGCTACTTACGCAAAAAAACCTTTGTAAATCCCGCGCTCAAGCACAAACCTACATTTCTGAGAATAAAGTTACCATTTTCATCAAGGGCCAGTGGCAAAAAGTACAAAAACCAAGTCTTAAAGTAGA
Organism: Marinomonas sp. SBI8L; assembly: GCF_001624705.1. Classification (GTDB taxonomy): domain Bacteria; phylum Pseudomonadota; class Gammaproteobacteria; order Pseudomonadales; family Marinomonadaceae; genus Marinomonas. The sequence goes on along the minus strand of NZ_JSEO01000012.1, from coordinate 45,817 downwards.
ACAAGATGTCGAGATAAAGCTATTACTTGATGATACAGATAAATATGTATCGCGAGGCGCACTCAAATTAGCTGGGGCACTTGAATACACAAAACTCAATATTAGTGGTTTTACCGTTTTGGATGTTGGTCAATCAACAGGTGGCTTTAGTGATTGCGCTATCCAAGAGGGAGCCAAAAAAGTAATAGGTATAGAAGTAGGTCATGATCAACTGGATCAAAACTTAAGACAAAACCCTAATATCATTTGTCTTGAGGGGATTAACGCACGTAATCTAAGCAAACAAGATATCAGTGATCACTTCCCACCTGAAGGTTTTGACCTAATCGTAATGGATGTGTCATTTATATCTCAAACAAAAATCCTACCAAACTTCCCACACCTACTAAAACCTAATGGACACCTTATCACATTAGTCAAACCTCAATTTGAAGTGGGTAAACAAGCAATCGGAAAAGGAGGCATAGTTAAAGATAAGACAGCTGTCGCTCGGCTAGAAACTGAAATGACAAAACTCATTGAGAACTTAGGGTTTAATGTTCATTGCTATATTAAAAGCAAAATCAAAGGCGGTGATGGTAATCAGGAGTATCTCATTTGGGCAAGCTTAAGTACCAACACAGAGAAAGCTCAGTAAGTTCTTTTTTAGTTCGTTTTGACTTCTAGCTCAGCGATATAGCGCCTTGCTAGTGTGAAAGCAATACAGCCAAAAATAATAGAACCAAGCGCCTGACCAATAAAAATTCCTTTTGCATCAAAGAACCAGCCAAAAAACACGATCAAAGGCCAAGTACCCAAGGTAGCCCTACCAAAGTTTAACCAAGCAGATGTTTTAGGACTTCCTAAATTATTAAAAGTCGCGATACCAATAAAAAGTAAACTCTGAAAAAAGAAACTAAAAGAAATATATGTCGCGAAGAATGAAATTAAAGCGGCAGTCTCTTTGCCAGCACTAAATACATCAATGAGCCAAAATTGTAACTCGTACAAACTTAGACAAAGCAATACGCAGTAGCTCAAACTATAAATAACAGCACTTGTCAGAGTTTGCTGCATTCGTAAAAAGTTGCCCGCCCCATAGTTCTGCCCCAATATCGGACCTACCGCACCAGATAAGGCAAAAAGACCACCAAAAACAACAGGTATTACACGCCCAATAATGGAGTAAGCCGCAACAGCATCATCGCCAAAGGTAGCCATGTGCTCAGTAACTATGGCATTCGCAAGTGGCGACGACATGTTGGTTAACATGGCGGGAAAAGCGATAAAGGAAATTTGTTTAAAATCTTGGGCAAAATACAGCCAATCAAAGCGTGATAAAATTTGATGTACGTTTACCAAGCCGTAATACGCAATTGCCAGCATAGAGCAGCGAGCAATTAGGGATGCTATTGCAGCACCATCTAGGCCTAACCCTAGTCCAAAAATTAACAATGGATCTAGTACAGCATTAACTAAACCACTAATTAAAGTAGCGTACATAGCGCGCTTGGCATCGCCCAGAGCACGCATTATACCAGAGCCAATCATACCCACCATAATAGCCGGCATACCTAAAATAGAGATCTGTAAATAACTCGTCGCTAAATCCAGAGTAATTCCATTCGCCCCTAAGAAATAGAGTAAATGAGGGATTCTTGGCATTAAAAAATAAATAATAAGAAATGAAAACAAAACACCAAACACAAGGACATTAGTCGCTCGTCGTTTTGCTTGCACTCTATCCCCCTGTCCTACAGCCTTAGATACTAAAGCCGTAGCAGATATAGACACGGCTATGCTCAAGGAGATAGTAAAAAACATGATGGAACTTGCAAAACCAACAGCCGCTACGACCTCTTTTTGGTCAAGCATGGAGAGAAATAAAATATCAATCAAATCAACCATAAACATGGACATAAGTCCAAAAGCACCGGTTGCTGACATAACAACAACATGACGCAAGGTTGATCCAGAAGTAAAGGTTGCCTTTAACGGCATTCAACATGCTCCATCGAATTGATACATTTGAAAGTGAAGGTTTTAGAAATAAGTATTCGAGATTAAGCTAAATTAATCTCGTCAAAACACGATAAAAGGCACTACCAAAATGATAGTGCCTCTCTGAAACAAGATTTTCTCATGAAATGGCATCAAGAAGAAGCCAAGGGAAAAATTTAAGTGTCGAATTAATGAACTGAGCCTTTTGCTTTAACAAAAACAACCTTCTCAACATCTGAGAAGCGTTGGGCAAAATGTACTGTCATGCCGCTTTTTATTGAATCAGGCAACTCATCAAAATCACGTCTATTAGGCTCAGGCAAAATAACCTCAAAGATCTTACTGCGTTTCGCTGCAATAATCTTTTCTTTAACGCCACCTATAGCGAGGACCTGCCCAGTTAAGGTTAGCTCCCCTGTCATAGCCAGACCTTTTTTTATTGGCTCATTTCTCGCTAAAGACATAAGCGCAGTAGCCATAGTCACACCAGCACTTGGCCCATCTTTGGGAGTCGCACCTTCTGGGACATGAAGATGTATCGTACTTTTATCAAAGTAATCTGGTTGCAAATTAAAGGTTTTAGAATGTGAAGCGACATAAGAGTGCGCAATTTCAGCAGACTCCTTCATAACATCCCCAAGTTTACCCGTTAATTTCAAGCCACGGCTCAACTCATGCACTCGATTTGCTTCAACAGGTAAGGTTGCACCTCCCATAGAAGTCCAAGCTAGGCCAGTTACAACACCAACCCCTCTAATTGAAGAGTCAGCTTTAAAATAAGGAGCACCTAACAAAGCCTCAATATCTTTAATACCGACATTGATACTTTCAGCACTTTCAGTCATCAATTGCACAACACATTTTCGTAGTACTTTCTGCAATAGTTTATCTAAACCACGCACTCCAGCTTCACGGGCATAATTCTCAATGAGATGCTTCAACGCTGCGTCAGTAATGTTTAATTGCTTTTTAAGCAGCTTATTTTTTTTCAGTAACTTGGGCCATAAATGCTGCTTAGCAATTGCTAACTTCTCTTCAGCAATATAGCCAGATAGACGAATCACATCCATACGGTCTAACAGTGCACTAGGAATCGTATCTAGTTGGTTAGCAGTACAAACAAATAATGCCTTAGATAAATCCACTCTCATATCTAAGTAATGATCGAGGAATTCAGCGTTCTGCTCAGGATCTAATGCCTCTAATAAAGCAGAAGCAGGATCGCCTTGATGAGAAGCCCCTATTTTATCTATTTCATCTAACATGATGACAGGATTTTCGACCTTCACATCTTTTAAAGCTTGTACGAATTTACCGGGTAAAGCACCAATATAGGTACGTCTATGCCCCTTAATTTCTGCTTCATCTCGCATACCACCCAAGCTAAAACGGTAAAATTCACGATCTAAAGATGCTGCAATAGATTTGCCAATTGATGTTTTACCAACACCTGGAGGTCCAACTAAAAGCATGATAGATCCTCCCATCTCACCACGATGCGCACCCAAAGCAAGAAACTCAATAATACGGTCTTTCACATCATCCAAACTAGTATGGTGATCTTCTAACACTTGGCGCGCCTTGATTATGTCCATATTATCCTGTGAGCAAACGCCCCAAGGTAAGGCTGTAGCCCATTCAAGATAGTTGCGAGTCACACCATACTCAGGCGAACCAGACTCAAGAATGCCCAACTTCTCTAGCTCTTCATCTATTTTTTCTTGCTGTTTTTCCGTTAGTTGCTTGCCTTCAAGCCGTTGTCTAAATTTATCAATATCTGAGGTTTTATCGTCTTTTGATAAGCCAAGTTCTTTTTGAATAACCTTAAGCTGCTCCTTTAAAAAGAACTCTCTTTGATGAGTGCTAATTTTATCATTCACCTCAGCACTGATTTCATTTTGCAAACGGGCTATTTCTAACTCTCGTTTTAGCAATAAAAGAGATAAGTGCATGCGTTTATGAACAGGTCTTGTTTCTAATACATGATACAGTTCATCCGCCTCTGCTGATGTAATCGAGGCGGCAAAGTCAGCTAACAAGCCAGGTTGATTAAATGAAAAGCGCGCTAAATACTGCCTTAAATCTTCACTGAATAAAGGATTAACACGAATTAGCTCCTTAATAGAATCCAAAATAGAGATGGAATACGCTTTAGATTCATCATCATTTACTTTTGTGTCCGTTAAGTACTTAACACGCGCGCGATATGGAGCTTCTTCATCTAGCCATTCAACCACTTCAAAACGCTTTAAGCCTTGAGCTAAGAAAGTCATCTTGCCTGATTCTGGTGTTGCTTTGTGTACCTTTACCACACAACCAATTTGCTTAAACTCATTTACAGAAGGCGCACCATCTGTCGCACTTTCGCTGAAAAGCAAACCAACACTTGATTGTGAGTCCAAAGAGATTCTTTCGAGAGTTTCTTCCCAAGGGTCAAGGTCTACTGCGACAGGCTGAACTTGAGCGGGAAAGAAAGGCCTACTCGATAGAGGTAAAATATAAATAACATCAGGCAGAACGTCTTCAGGCAAAGCTAAAGCTTTTGGATCACTTAGAACAACGTCATCCCCTTCTAGCTCATCAATCACAACATCTTGTTTCGTTAATGTGTCTGTATCATCTGAAAAATTGTCTTCGTTGCTCATTCTCTTCTCAATTTGTCTATTATTGAGATGCTACAGGTAAGCTGCCTGAATACACTACCAAGCAAATGAAGTTCTAAACCTACCTATTTTTCTCATTCTGTTTATGTTCGATAGTTCTTTATGTAATGTCGAATCATATAAATACAAGCGAGAATGAAGAATCAAGCCGTATAACTGATATCAAAACAAATTGAATAAAACAGATTTAAGCCTCTCCAATTGGCCTAGATCTATCTATTAGGTCAGGATTAATTCATAATCCAGCCCCAGAGTAGACGCAGTTTTATCAAAGCCTAAATAAGCTTAAACACTTAATTTTGAGTCTAAAAAGAATAAGGACCCAGTTATGACAACTAATAACATTCTCGAGACTTACTCAGACATTCATCTAATTGACCACCCATTTGTTCAACATAAACTCACCAGTTTAAGAGATGTAAATACAGGTACACGTGAATTCAGAATGCTAGTGGAAGAGCTAGGTACTCTAATTGGTTATGAAGCAACAAGAGACCTTGAGACAGAAGAGGTTGAAGTAGAAACACCACTTGAAAAAGCCATGAGCCCAGTATTAAAGGGTAAAAAGCTTTGTATAGTTACTATTATGCGTGCAGGTAACGGTTTAGCAGAAGGCGTTTTAAAACTTTCGCCCTCTGCACGTGTTGGTCATATTGGCATGTATCGTGACCCTGAGACTAAGCACCCTGTTGATTACTACTTAAAAATGCCTCATTCCTTAGATCAAAGAACCATAATAGTTGTCGACCCAATGCTAGCAACAGGTAATTCAGCCGCTGCTGCTATTCAAAAAATGAAAGACTTAGGCGCTAAAAACATTCGTTTTATTTGCTTGTTTGCAGCCCCTGAAGGCATCAAAGCATTTAAAGAAGAACACCCAGATGTGCCTATGTATATTGGTGTTATTGATCGCTGCCTAGATGAGAATGCCTACATTCGCCCAGGAGTAGGTGATGCTGGCGACCGTATCTACGGCACTCGTTAATAGCTTTTACTTAGCTAAAGAAACAAACTAAAAAAGCCGCTAAAAAATAATGTTTTAGCGGCTTTTTACTATCTTAAAACCTAACTGTTAAAGCTAGCCTTTCAAACCTACATATAAACCTGCTGTTGCCATAATTGACCCAGCAGTACGATTAACAAGCTTTAAAGATTTAGGAGAATTTAAATGCTTTCTTGCCTGTGCTGCCATTAGCGCAATTAATGTAAGACCTGACATCAAAGCAACAAAAGTCAGTAAACTCGCAATGACAATGTCTTGTGTACCTAACTGAGTTACATCCATAAAGGTCGGTAAAAATGCAATATAAAATAAAATCACTTTAGGGTTAGAGGCAGAAATCATAAAGCCCTGAATAAATGATGACAACTTATCCTGCTGCTTAACTTTTAAGTCTGGATTAGATAACTCCTGCGCTAGTGCAGGAACAGAAGTCCACATTTTCCAACCTAAATATACGAGATAGGCACCACCCAAGACCCTAATAATTAAAAACACCTCTTCCCAAGCATACGCGAGGCTTGCTAAGCCAAAACATGCCATTACCAAATAACAGATATCACTGATAACCATGCCTACACTTAGCCAAGTACATGACTTAGCACCTTGCGTCATACTCTTTGCCAATATGGCAAAAATACCAGGTCCGGGTGTGATGCCAAAAATAAATATCGCAATGAAAAATGTGATGCCACTTTCAAGTGTCATAATTTTCTACCTTTAAAGTCCGCTGATTCTTAGTCAGAAATACCACAACTACTTAAGATCATGTTGGTGACAAATTCTTTTGCCTGCTCATAATCATCTTCTTCTAATTCCGTCTTATTCAGCACAATTTTAATTTGCGCATCAAAATCAGCGTAGGTCTGAGTTAAAGCCCATAAACTAATAAACAAATGCTCAGCAGAAATCGATTTCATTTTACCTTGATCAATCCATGCCTGAATCGTTTGTTTCTCTCTAGCTAATTCACTGACAAAATGCTTATTTAGATACTCTAAAACGAATGGCTCTTCTCCAATTAAAGCCATCGCAAAAACTTTCGAAGCATTAGTATTAATTCGAGACTGATCAATTTTTTCGCTTATATAACGAGTTAAACAGGCTTTTGGCCCATCTTCTAATACAAAGCAACTAACAGACTCTAACCAAAGTTGAAGAATGTTACCCAGCACAGCCTCTAACAAATCCTTTTTAGAGCGATAATAATAGTGAATATTCGCCTTAGGTAACCCTGCTTCATTCGCTATCATCTGAGTTGTTGTTTTAGCCAGACCTTGACGAGCAAAAACTCTCTCTGCAGTTGATAAAATTAACGCTTGGTTTTGAGCTCGTATATGAGCTTTTAGCTGATCTTTTGCACGTTTTTCTTCCACAGGGAGTTGTCCTCAGTCAGATATTACAGGCAATCATTTAAATGAGTCTAATTAAAGCAAGTTTTACAATAACACGTTTTATTAGGAGCAAGAATACACAAGCAAAAGATAGACTTAGAAAGATATAGCATGGTTCAGTCTCAACCATTTTACAGGCATAAAAAAAGGGGAAGCTTGGCTGCCCCCCCCTTTTACCCCTACAACAAAATCAAGCAATAACTATAGGCATTCGTTATTGAATATTTTGTTGCACCACGTTGGCTCTTATAGTTTTACACGGCTTAATCACAGCATAAAATATTCTGTTCGGTCACTCAGATTTGACCCAGTCTCAGACGTTTCTAAAACTGCTAAAATTCTTTAATCATTACTTAGTTTCAAAAAATAAAACTTAGAAACGTTTTTTTCAATTTTGGGATTATATGCTTAAGATTTACACAGATCAAGAAAAATGAACCACATGGTCAAGTTTTATTTTCCATATTATGAAATAGGACTGGATAAAAAAAGGAAGCTTGACCCTTAAAGAATTACTCTATGATCACGCAATTACGGCCTTTTTTCTTAGCTTTGTATAAAAGCTGATCCGCATGTTTAATCACATCTTGTGCATGCCGCTCAGAATTTGATAAAGCTGCGCCTATACTTATAGTGACAGACACACCTTTATAGACATCTTTTTTACTATCATAGATATCGACCATTTGTGAGGCGATAGACTCTCTTACCCCTTCTAATGCAGATAATATGTCCTCTTTCTTTTTATGGGCAAAAACGATAGCAAATTCTTCTCCACCGTATCTAAAGGCTTTACCTCCAGACGTGACTTTATCCATATTATTCGCCACACTTTTTAACACGAGATCTCCCATGTCATGACCATAGGTATCATTAAACTTCTTAAAGTGATCAACATCTAACATAGCGATAACATAGTGTTTTGATAAACCTAATAATTTTTCATTCAATGCTCTTCGACCAGGTAACTGAGTTAACTCGTCAACATAAGCCATTTTGTGGCTATCAATTAATAAATAAATACACCAGATAACAAATACCCCCGTATGCATTAGGGCTGCTTGCTTACTATTAAGTGATAAAAAATGCATCAAAGCGATAAGGAGTAAGGACACTAAAATAGCGCCACTGAAGGTATCTGATTTAAGCCACCATTTACTTGCTAAAAAAGCCAGACTAATCAAAAAAGTCAAAGTAAAAAAGGCTAATGCAAAACTAAAACTTTCTATATTAATTAGGTAGAGCGAGATTCCAGGGATTTTTATCCATGCTTCTGCCAATGCCATACACCACAATAGTTGCATAGCAACAAAGATAATGCGGTTTACAGCAAAACGGTTAAAAAAACCTCTCTCTTGTAATTGGCTAACAAGAGCTAAATTTAAACTCGTCAAGAGGAGATAGACTGATACATTATTTTTATTGCCTAAATTATCAATAGGCAATAGAGGCAACATAAGGATCAAGCACACTATAAGGACTAAACCCTTATTAAAATGCCATGCCAGTAATATAACAAGACTAGAAAAAATATAAGGAAGCCATTCCAACAAGGCTAACCAAACCGCGGGGATCTTATCCACATAAACGCTCAGGTACAAACTCAATAGAGCAATCACTGAAGGGATAAATAGACTTGTAAATCGTGATGTCATAGATACTCTTATAACCTACTTTTACCCTTTAAAGGCTAAAACAAGTTTCGAACGTCAAGCTTAAAATAAATTGAATTTAACCACACCCACTCTTGATAAGCACTCTAGAGACCCCCATTGTGCGATTAAAATCGGTTAAAAATTGTGAAGCTTAGGTTTTATCTTCATGCTTTGAAGCAAATTTCCAGAAAATTACAATAAATAAAGCATTACATAAGGATGCTTTGAAGCTTTTTTATATTGATTAAGAAACCTACGGATAAGCCCCCTACCTTAGCGGGTGAATAGCAGACTCTAGATGTATAGCGAAGGGCGCTACTTAAAAGCGACGCTAATGATAAGATCTTCAACTTAAAGGTAGGACTTTTATACCACGTATTTCGGGCCCTAGAAGAACACCTATACGGCATTTCAGCACTCATCCACTACATACATTCCCCTACTCAAAAGGGGTCTAAATTACGTCAAATTGACACCTTGCTTGATACATTTTTATCGCAAACCTGACAAGAACAAACTAAGAAAAAGAAACTTAACCGCAGGCACCTAATGTGGACTTTTTAATCTTGGCACCAACAAGGTCTATAAAATGTCATGAATTTTGGCGATAATATGTACTCAGGTTCAGCATGATTGATCTTTCGATCAATATATTTGTTTACTCTTGCTCAAAATAGGTTTGTTATCTTTATGGACAGAAAAATTCTTTGGCTAATTTCTATTGCTGTCGTACTAGTTCTTTGGTTCAAGTTGGGCGATAAGCCCGCCCCTGACGAACAAGAAGTCACTCAGTCCCAAGAGGCTGAACCATTACTTGAGAACCAACTTGTGATTAACAAGGCAACACCTTTTCAGCCGATGCCTGTGAAACCTGATTTTGCAAAGATTCAAGATATTAAACAAAGAAAAGAAACCTTCTTTCAATTTTTAGTGCCCTTTGCCGCAGAAAAGAATGCTTTATTGATTCGAGATAGAAATGAATTAACACGCATCATTCACAATGCGGAACCCCCAACACGAGAAGAAAAAAGATGGCTTGCGGCACTAAGAAAAATATTCAAGCTAAAAAAAGTCGGTGTTTATACGCCAGAAAACCTAGCTGAGTTATATCCTCACCTAGATGTCATTCCTGAATCCCTTGTTTTAGCTCAAGCGGCAAATGAGTCAGCTTGGGGTACTTCACGTTTCGCACTAAAAGGTAATAATTATTTTGGGCAATGGTGCTTTAAAATAGGCTGTGGCTTAGTACCTGAATCTCGTGATGAAGATGCGGACCATGAAGTCCAAAAGTTTAAAAGTGCCAGAGAATCGGTTTATGCTTATATCGATAACTTAAATTCAAATGCAGCCTACAGAGCACTGAGAAAAGAACGCGCTAAACTTAGAGAAGAAAACAAAAACATTACTGGAGTAGACTTGGTATCAGGTTTATTACCTTATTCACAACGCGGCCACGCTTATGTTGAGGAAATAAAATCTCTCATTAGCTATAACAAATTAGCGCGCTTTGATCAGGAAATTGAAAAGGTAAGCACAACCAAATAACCTCAAAACATATCAAGCAAAAAGATAAATGCAGGTGAATTATAAACCATTAAATTCATTAACTTATTTTTGAATTCAAGGTGGCTAAGCATTATCGGCTTTATTACAATGACACCACTTTAATTCATATTTGAATCGAGGAAATTGAATTGGCACGTTTACCTGTTATTGTTGGATTTGGCGGAATTAACCCGGCTGGTCGCACATCTTCACACCAAGCATACCGCCGTATTGTTTTTGACTTATTACCTAAATCAATCCAGCAAGAGGTATTATTAGATCTAGCTACGCTTACTAATACTGCTCATTTCCATCATGGTCATTGGTATAAAGGTGATGTTCAAACGAATACGCCTGAAGAACTATTAGATATCATCAGTGATGAGGTTTTAACAAAAACCTTAATAAGAAGAATTCATCCTTCTTTATTTGATGTCGACAAAGTCAATATTCATAAAAGCACTTCTTTATTACCTAACACAGAAGGTGAAAGCATTAGCTTCACTATTAAAACTCGCTCTATCCCTGATGACCTTCCTTCACAATGGCAGGTTAAAGCACTGTCAGATAATCTTAGTGAAGTCGTTATAAATGGTAATTTGGAAGCCTTTGTTAAGGACAGTAAATCATTAAGTGTCAAAGCAGCAGGTCAGTTGCCAACAGGCTTTGATCCGGCCAAGCTATATCAATCTCGTAACCATCCACGTGGCTTGCAAATGACGGTTTACGGCGCTTCAGATGCCTTGTCTAGTAGCGGTATTCCATGGCAAACAATTAGAGATACTGTTGCGCCTGACCAGGTCGCTGTTTATGCAGCTAACTCTATTGGTCAAATGGATGATTTAGGCTTTGGTGGTATGCTGAAATCTGCCCTTATAGGTAAGCGCACTACCTCTAAGCATTTACCATTAGGTTATGCGCAAATGCCTGCAGATTTCGTAAACGCTTATGTATTAGGCAGTGTGGGTTCAATAGGAACCTCTATTGGAGCCTGTGCTACTTATTTTTTCAACTTAGAAAAAGCGGTTGAAGGCATCAAGTCAGGTAAAACACGCGTTGCTATTGTCGGTGGCAGTGACGCACCTATCACGCCAGAAGTCATTGAAGGCTTTAGGACTATGGGAGCATTAGCTGAAGACAGTGCTCTCCTAGCGCTTGATGCAATCAAAGATCAGAAAGAACCAGATCATACTCGCAGCTGTCGTCCTTTTGGTAATAATGTTGGCTTCACTATCGGTGAATCTAGCCAGTGGACACTTCTAATGGATGATGCCCTAGCAATAGAGCTTGGAGCACAAATATTTGGTTCAGTGCCAGCCGTTTACGCTTATGCAGATGGCCATAAAAAGTCCATCTCAGCACCAGGTATTGGTAACTATCTGACCATGGGCAAAGCCATGGCGTATTTACAAAAAATCATTGGCGAAGATGGTTTGAAAAACCATACTTTCATTCAAGCTCATGGTACAAGTACACCTCAAAACAGAATCACCGAATCCCATGTCTTAAGCCAAGTAGCAACAAGCTTTAACGCAGAGAATATACCAGTAACCGCAATGAAAGCTTTTATTGGGCATTCTCAAGGGACAGCAGGTGGTGACCAACTTCATTTATCATTAGGTGTTTGGGAACATGGTATTTTACCAGGCTTCACAACCACTCAAAGTATCGCAGATGATGTTTATACTGATGGGCTGAAGTTCCAGCTTAAACATGAAGTTTATGGCAAAGACCACTTCCAAGGTGCATTATTAAACTCAAAAGGCTTTGGTGGTAATAATGGCACTGCCGTACTTCTATCACCGAAGAAAACCATGGAAATGCTTGAGAAACGCTATGACAAGGCAAGCCTAGAGAGTTATCAATCAAAGCTTGTTAAAACTAAAGAAGCGGCCCAAGATTATCATCAAGCAGCAATTCACGGAGAAAGCCAACCCATTTATCATTTTGGTAAAGATGTGCTCTCTGGATATGACCTGAAAATGAGCGCTGACGCAATTAAGATGCCTGGGTATCTCAACCCAGTTGATTTAGATGTCGATAATGAATTTTCAGATCTGGTTTAGCTTCTTACTAAACTTTAAACATAAAAAAACCAGCTTTTAGCTGGTTTTTTTATGTTTGCCCTCAGGATCAACCTTTAAAAATTGACCGAGATGAACGCGAAAAGGGAAGTATAATAGCATTCAACAAAGTCGCAATAGCACTAAAAGCTAGAGTATAAATTTGCACATCTAATGTTAAATCAAACAACAAATGAGTAATTACAACATTGGGAAATACGCAAAAAAGCCATAATGAAATAGCAATAGCTCCCATCTCCCAACGAGAGCTTGAACGTAACCTACTGATTAACCAAGCATAAAAATAAACAAATGACACAACACAAGCTAAAGCAGTTAATGCTAGGCTAATATCAGGTTGAATCGAAATAAGTGGAGTAGGTGCAGCAGTTAACCAGAAAAAACCAAATGCCATCTGGGTTAATATACTAATAAATATCATTTTATGATTTATTTTATACACCTTTAACGCCCCGTTATTCGTTCTTAATGGTTCAGTTTCAGTCTGCCAGAACTAATTCATTTGATAAAGATCTTTCACTAAGTTCCTTAAGCTTGCTCGCCAAGGTCGCTGCTTTACCCCAAAATGGTTAAAAATTTTACGACAAGAAAGAGATTGCTTTCTTAATAGCGTTAAATCTGTGACTTCAGCTTCACTAGAATTCGTTGCTTGTAAGCTTGCTTGAAATTGAATATTAAATTGAGATGCATTAGTTAATACTGCTTCCCCAAAACCAAACCAACTAATGTCTTCAGCACAAGCATAGTGGTAAACGCCTGAGTTTTTAGCTCCAAAATGCCTTTGCTTAATCAAAGAGAATGCAACCCTCACTAAATCTGAGATAGGAGTTGGATTACCAAGCAAATCATCCTCAAGTAAGACAGGTTCGCCAAGTTTTAATTTAGCTAATGTACTGGCAACAAAGTCTTGCTGTTTACAACCAAACAGCCAACCACTCCTAAGCACAATATTATTACTATCACTTAAAACCAGTTGTTCAATTTCAGCAAGCTGCTGTCCTTTAGTAGATTTTGCGTCGGGTTCCTCATTCTCGTCATACGCTGTCCCCTTATCGCCAGAAAAGACTTCAACACTACTTAGCATAAACATGCTAACGTCAGCATCTTGCAGCATATCGTTACAGGCTTTTATTTGAGCGAAGTCGTCTGTATTTGCACCTATACTTAACGCATCAAGTACAACATCATACTTATTAAAACTATCAACTGAGAATTGAGTCTGATAGAAGCTTTCTTGAGTTAAAGAAGTCAAAGAAAACTCAGCAAGTTCTTCGGAAAAGCTTATAAGCTCTTCACCAATATTAGTATCGCTACCTAGCAATAAGATCTTAATTGGGGCATTGATGTCTTTTTCGTTAGGCAAGTCTACTTTCCTCTAATTCCAGTTTTTAAACAATTTCATAATATTAACAGATGTATAATCTGCTATCTCACTCACTTCTTGTTCTCTCAGTTCAGCAATAACATGAGCAACTTTAGTAATATTGACAGGTTCATTTCGCAAGCCTTGCAAACCAGACAGTGGCATATCCGGAGAGTCAGTTTCTAAAACAAATTGCTGATCCGATAGACCCTTTAACATACGTCTAGTCTTTTGAGCTCTTGGGTAAGTTACACTACCACCAATACCTAATAACAAACCTTGCTCTATAAAACGTTTCGCTTGCACTTCACTGCCAGTAAAAGCATGAAGAATGCCACCAACTAATGAGTAGTTTTTCAATATAAGTAATAATTCATCATAGCTTTTTCTCGCATGAAGAATCACAGGCAAATGTAAATTTTGCGCGATGTCTAACTGCCTCAGTAAAAAGCGCTTTTGGATCTCATGATTGACACTTCCAGGCCAATAATCAAGTCCTATCTCACCAATCGCAATGGCACCATTTTCAGCTGCAAACGCTTCTAAAAAATCTAAGTTTGCAAACTTTTCCTGAGCCAAAAAATAAGGGTGAATACCATATGCAGCTCGGATAGAAGAACGAGCAGTCTTTAACTCACAGACTCTCTGCCAACTTTGGTAACTTGTTGATGGCACAACAAAGGCTTGTACATTTTCGGCATAAGCTCGCGCAATGACAAGATCAAGGTCTGGTTCAAAATCAATAAAGTCTAAATGGCAATGGCTATCAATAAACATCAATCTAGACTAACTCAAGCAGGTGACGACCACTAGACCATTTAGCGCGATTAATAACGAAAAAAGCCGCAAAAGCGGCTTTTTTCGTTAATCATTGAACTGATTAAGCATAAAACGTCATTAACGAGTCGGTCCAGCAGCAAGAATGCTGTCAGAAATGCCTTCAAACTTAGTAAAGTTATCAACAAACTGGCCAATCAAATCTTGTGCTTGTGCGTCATAGGCAGCTTTATCTTCCCAAGTGTTTCTCGGGTTTAATAATACAGAGTCAACGCCTTCAACCTGCTTAGGGACAGCAAGATTCAACTTATCAAGTTGCTCTAATTCAGCATTTTCTAGAGCGCCAGTTTGAATCGCGGAGATAACAGCACGTGTCGTTGGAATGCTAAAACGCTTACCACCTTTACCATGAGCACCACCGGTCCAACCTGTATTTACTAGGTAAACTTTACTGCCGAACTCTTCAATACGCTTAATTAATAGCTCAGCATATACGTGAGCAGCACGAGGGAAGAAAGGTGCACCAAAACAAGTAGAGAAAGTCGATTTAATGCCGCTACCTGCACCCATTTCTGTTGAACCAACTAAAGCTGTATAACCGCTAAGGAAATGATATGCCGCAGCTTCTTTTGTCAAAACAGATACTGGAGGTAATACACCTGTCAAATCACATGTTAAAAAGATAATCGCATTTGGCTCACCGGCACGGTTACCAGCAGCACGTTTATCAATATGTTCACGAGGGTATCCAGCACGGCTATTTTGGGTAAGAGAAGTATCAGCGTAATCTGCCACACGAGACTCTTTATCTAATACAACATTCTCTACTATGGTGCCAAACTTAATTGCTTTCCAAATAAGAGGTTCATTTTTCTCAGAAAGGTCAATACATTTTGCGTAGCAACCGCCTTCAATATTGAAAACAGTATCTTTACCCCAACCATGCTCATCATCACCTATCAAAAAGCGCTCAGGATCAGCTGATAAGGTTGTTTTACCTGTGCCAGATAAACCAAAAAATAGAGTAACATCGTCATCAGCACCTACGTTAGCAGCACAATGCATAGGTAATACATCTTTTGCTGGTAACAAATAGTTTTGCACAGAGAACATCGCTTTTTTCATTTCACCGGCATAACGCATACCAGCTATCAAAACTTTTTTTGCTGCAAAGTTCAGGATAACGCAACCATCAGAGTTAGTACCATCACGCTCAGGCTCACATACAAAACCTGGTGCATTAATAATTTGCCACTCACCTTTAGACGCTGGGTTATAAGTCTCCGGACGAATAAATAGATTACGTCCAAACAAATGATGCCATGCAGTTTCGGTACGCATAATTACGGGTAAATAATGCTCATCACCAGCACCAACATGAATATTGGATTCATAAGAGTTTTTAGCATTTAAATAAGTTTCTACACGTTCCCACAATGGAGCAAACTTTGCTTCAGGGAAAGGGCGGTTTACAGGTCCCCAATGTATGGAATCTTTACTAGACGCTTCTTCAACAATAAAACGATCCATCGGAGAACGACCAGTACGAGCACCAGTTTCAACGACTACAGCGCCATTATCTGCTAGTTGCCCTTCTCCATTTGCCAATGCTTGCTCAACAAGCGCCGGCGTATTTAGGTTTTTTTGAATCTTTGGAAGCTCAGTTGCCGAACTCATTTTTAGTTTTCCTCTATGAACTTAACGAATCTTAGTTCGTCTTTTTAATGTGCTGATGCCTATTGATTTTTATAGTAACAAATCAATATAAAAAAAAATATTGTTAGATCAATTTGTTATTTTATTTCAGCACCTACAAGAAAAATGTAATTCAAATATAACTATATGATTTATATAGATTTATAATATCAATATAAGAATTTAGCAATTATCTAAAGATCAATATATTTATCAAAAATATTTTTTATAACTTATATTCTTTACGTTTTTGTTGTTTTATTACTTTTGTGGCTTGGTTTATATGATTTTTATACTTTTGATGTTTTATTACCTTTTTTCTGACCAAAAAGTCAGCATTTAGTTACTAAAATCGCTTAAATTCTTAAAATTTAACTTAAATTAAGTTTTTTTCATTTCATGCCCTGATATATGACGTATATCACCACATCTTCGTGGTAAAATTTGCACCTGAATCCCCCTCCCCCCACACAAAGTAGATCAAAATTTATGGTTAATATGATTCAGGACTGCAATATAGGATTTATTGGATTAGGTGTTATGGGCAAAAATCTTGCCCTCAATTTAGCCGATCATGGCTATCGTGTTGCAGGCTTCGATCTAGACACTAAGAAAGTAGAGGATGTACTTTCAAGTGAAATTGCTGAACGTCCAGCAGATGTAGAAAAAGCAAGAATCATTGGCTGTGATTCTCTTAAAGAAATGCTTGGTCATCTAGTCACACCAAGAGTGATAGTTCTTTTGGTTCCAGCAGGCCAACCTGTTGATGATGTTTGTCAAAACTTAATTCAAGCAGGACTAGAACCAAATGATATCGTTGTTGACTGTGGCAATAGTCAGTGGACGGATACCATTCGTCGTGAAGCAGAATATAAACATCAGCTAAAGTTTTTCGGAACAGCAGTATCAGGTGGTGAAGTTGGAGCACGTTTCGGCCCATCTTTAATGCCAGGTGGTGACGCGGAATCTTGGCAATACTTAAAGCCTATGTGGGAAGCTGTATCCGCTAAGGTGGATGAAGACGGTAAACCAATCGAAACCAGAACACCTGGCAAGCCGATTTTTGATGGGGAGCCTTGTACCGCATACCTTGGGCCGAATGGTGCGGGACACTATGTAAAAATGGTTCATAATGGTATCGAGTATGCCGATATGCAGCTTATATGTGAAGCCTACCATCTTCTACGCTCCATCTTAGGCTATAGCCCGAAACAAATAGGCAAACTATTTGAAAAGTGGAACCAAGGGGTTTTAAACAGTTACCTAGTAGAGATTACGGCAGATATCTTGCAACAGGATGATATCAAAACAGGAGAACCTCTGGTTGACCTGATATTAGATAGCGCTGGTCAAAAAGGAACAGGGCGTTGGACAGCCATTAGTGCAACTCAAATGGGTGTACCAGCGGGCATTATCAGTGAAGCCGTTTACTCAAGAGCTTTGAGTACATTAACAAGCCAGAGATACCAAGCAGCAAGTACTCTTGTAGGTATAACAGACCTTGCGGACGTTAATACTGAACATGTTGAAGCCAGTATTCATGATGCACTCTACAGTGCAAAAATTTGCGCTTACGCTCAAGGTTTTCAAATTATGCGCGCAGCTCAAGCTGAGTATGATTGGAAGCTCAATTTTGTCGATATTGCAAAGATTTGGCGTGGCGGCTGTATTATTCGCGCTTCTTTCTTGCAGAAAATTGCAGACGCTTTTACTGAAGAGCCTGAACTGGATAACCTGTTACTGTCTGATTACTTCGCAGATCAATTAGAAGAAAGACAAGTAGGTTTAAGAAACTCAGTTGTATTAGCTGCACAGTCGGGGATTCCAGCACCAACTTTCTTTTCTGCGCTTGCTTATTTTGATGGTTATCGCTCTGAAGTATTGCCAGCAAATCTCTTACAGGCACAAAGAGATTACTTCGGCGCTCATACCTATGAAAGAGCAGACTCGTCAAGAGGTGAAAAGTTTCACACTCATTGGCAACAAGAAGGTCGCCCTGAAACGAAAGTAAAATAAGTACTCATTCTTTGTAAATGATTAAAAAAGGCGCTTTGAGCGCCTTTTTTAATCATTAATTTAGAGTGCAAAGTTTATTCTTCATCACGCACTTAGTTTTTCTTTTCGTCTAGTTTATCTACTGAAGTTAATACACCTCTTAACATACCCACCTCTTGTTGATCCAACTGAGCACGCTGAAATAGACGCCTAAAACGCGTCATAACTTGTCGCGGTGCTTTAGGATCTAAAAATTCGGTTTTAGATAATACGGATTCCAAATGAGTTAACATATGATCAAGTTGCTCACTTGTTGCTGCTGGTACATCCCATTTAGAAGCAACAATAGGTGCATCCTTCTGTGCAAGAAGGCGCATTCGAAGTTCGTAAGCAATCACTTGTACCGCAGCCCCTAAATTTAAAGAACTAAAACTTTCTACAGAAGGGATATGAACATGATAATGACAGCGTTGTAACTCCTCATTTGTTAGCCCCCTGTCCTCACGACCAAATACAAATGCGGACTCTAAACTTTCTTCATGAACCATATCTGCTGCTTGTCTAGGATCAACTAAAGGCCAAGGGATATGCCTTTCTCTAGCACTTGTACCGACTACTAACTGGCAGTCTGCAATAGCTTCTTCCAATGTATCTACAACAACAGCATTTTCTAAAATGTCAGTCGCACCTGACGCTCGACTATTAGCTTCATCACTTGGAAAAACTTTCGGTGCAACAAGATACAGTCTAGCTAGCCCCATATTTTTCATTGCTCTAGCTGCTGCGCCAATATTACCTGGATGGGAAGTGTTAACTAATACAATACGTACCTTATTCATTTAGAAATATGCTCTTTTCACTGGATGACTTTCAATCAATTAAATTTGATGACATTTTGCAGGGAAGCTTAGATTAAGTCACCTCTTCTCAGTCTTCTCAGAAAAAGTGTCGAACAAGGCGTCACTTTGACGTAATGTAGGCCCCTTCCAAGAAGGGACAACACAGGAAGACATTTTTTCTGAAAGACCCGAAGGACGTGCCCTAAAAGCCTTATCTAGTAAGTTGAGAGCCTTATCAATATAGTAACTATTAAGTTGTAACTCTCGCCTTAAATCTCAGGCGTTTTATCCACACGCTGAGACGGGAGGATTTATTCTCAGCTTCCCTAGGCATAATAGCAGATCATCTTACTTGAGTAAGCAATGACTAAATGAAATTAAACCTCGTATTGTTTAATTTTTAAACAAAACACCCTAGTCATAGACGCCATAATCGGATAAAATCCGCGCCATCTTTCTGCCTTTCACTTTGAGCTTATTTAACTCACAAAATTCGGCTGAAACGCTCTTTAACACTTTTCCGATAGCTTATTGACTTCAGGTCTTCTGACGTCTCTTTTAAATGTAATGGTATTGTATGCAACCTCGAATTAATGTCGCTCTAAAAGCAGCTCGCGCTGCAGTTGATTTTATCCTCCACGTACAAGAAAAAATCTTGTTTGATAAAGAACAGGGACAAAACCCTGAACAAGCATACAAAGATATTTGTATTGGCGCTGAAAAAACAATCGTTCACACTTTAGCAAAAGCATACCCAACAGAGACCATTACAACTCGTTTGCAAGGTGAAGTGCAAACAGGCGAAAAAGGTGAGTGGATTATTGATGCCATTCAAGGTCAACACCTATTTTCTCGCAACCTTTCAGGCCACGCACTAACAATAAGCTATGTTGAAAATGGAAAAGTTGAGCATGCACTTCTGATCAATTCATCAACCCGTGATGAGTTTTACGCCAGTAAAGGTCGTGGTGCTTATTTAAACAACTCACGTATTCGCACATCATCAATTGGTTCTATTGAGAACAGTACACTTGGTAGCCAATTCCCAGGTACTGATAAACTTTCTAGCCAAATTACTAGCCAGTTCAATGCACTAAAAGAAGTTGCTGAAAAAGGCGCACGCGTTATGATGCAAGACTGCCCAGCGCTTATGCTTGCTAACGTTGCGGCTGGTAAACTTGATGCAGTATGGGCGATGAAATTATATGATTGGGAAACACAAGCGCCACTATTCATCGCGAAAGAAGCTGGCTGCCTATTTTCTGATTTCCAAGGCTCACCAAGTGTGAATGATACTGTTTTATGCGCAAACCCACGTTTATTCAAGAGCCTATTACCTGTTCTTAATAAACACTTCTAATGGGTTACAAGCCTTATTAGAAAGCAAAAAAACCAGCTAAATGCTGGTTTTTTTTATTCTAAACTTATTTGCGCTTATAGAGGTTTTCATAACAATAGTTAGTGGCTTCAACAAAGCCATCCACACTACCGCAATCAAAACGTCGACCTTTAAATTTATAAGCCATCACACAGCCTTCTTTGGCCTGCTGCATAAGTGCATCTGTAATTTGCACTTCACCATTACGCCCTGGTGGTGTCGTTTTTAGCTTTTCAAAAATATCTGGCGTTAAGATATATCGCCCAATAATAGCCAGATTAGAAGGAGCTTCATCAATTGCAGGCTTTTCAACCATATCAGTGACTCGGTATAAACCGTCACCCATACTCTCTCCGGCGATCACACCATATTTATTAACTTCGTCAGCAGGTACTTCTTCAATTGCCACAATCGAACAGCGAAATTGATTATAGAGCTTAACCATCTGCTCTAAAACACCCTCTTGACTCTCTTCATCCATAATACAAAGGTCATCAGCAAGCACAACACCAAAGGCTTCCTCACCAATAAGAGGTTCTCCCGTTAAAATTGCGTGGCCTAAACCTAGCATTTGGTTCTGACGAATATATGAGAAATTTACATTATTAATCAGATGACGAATATCCACTAGATATTCTTCTTTACTAGTTCCAGCTATCTGATGCTCTAATTCATAACTCGTATCAAAGTGGTCAGCAATAGCTCGTTTACCACGCCCCGTGACAAAGGTCACATTATTAAGTCCTGCTTGAGCAGCTTCCTCAACACCATATTGCACCAAAGGCTTATTAACAATTGGTAGCATTTCTTTGGGCATAGATTTAGTTGCTGGTAAAAAACGAGTGCCATAACCCGCAACAGGAAATAAGCATTTACGAATCATATTGAATCCTTTTGTTTGATTGCAGGAAGTCTAACAAAATTCACTTTAAAATAAATACGAAAAATTTGCTTTCATGAGACTAACCTAGAATAAAGCGCATTAAATTAGAGACATACCTGCTTGCTTAACAACGGTATCTGTTAATTCATTTATAATATCTGAATCAAGTCCACACCAATGCCAATAAAGTGGCACTTTTAACACCTTATTAGGAAACAGCTCAACTAAGCTCTTATCTTTCAATTCCTGCTTAACCTGTATTCTTGGCACTAAAGCACATACAGAATGGCTTAGTAGCATATGCACAAACCCTTGAGTAGAAGGTAGCCAATGACTTGGACCGGCATGCTCCTTCAGGCCTAGTACTTCATGTTGATAGCTTGACCAAAGCTGATCACTTTCATCAAAAATGAGTGCGGGAACATGATGTATATCCTTAGGACTATATTTTTCCCCCAAATATTGATGAACAAATTCAGGGCTAGCCGCCAAAATATACTCCATAGTCCCAAGATAAAGAGATTGCCCACCAGCAACACAAGAGCCGACATCACTCAATGCTGCTACAACTTCCCCTTTTTTTAACAGATCTCGCGTTTGGCTTTGATCAGCAACCTTCGTTTGTAGGCGTCGGCTCTTCTCTTTAGAAAAGTCACTAATTACTTCAATAAACCAAGTTGCCAAACTGTCATTATTAATCGCTATTGGCAGGCATTGCAGACTTTTATCACCATAGGATTCTTGAATAAGTGCCTGCTCCATTAACTGCACTTTAATAAAATGCATATTTAGCTTCTTACCTAGATCAGTCAACCTAAGTGGCTTTTCCCTGATTAATAAAACACTATTATAAGATTGTTCTAAACGTTTAATTTTTTGTGATACAGCTGACTGAGTTAAACCTAAAGCCTCACCAGCTTTCTCAAATCCTTGTGACTCAACAACCTGCCTTAAACACTCAATTGCCTTGTAATCCATAAGCTCCCAACATTATTTTTATTACTTAATCATTATTTATATTAATTACATTTATATATCGCCTATTGTTATTCTTCCAGCGGTTTTTAGCCTTATGGCATTTGACATTAGCTAATGGAGCAAACAAATGAGCGCAGCTTTTCTCAGTGGTTTTATTACAGGTGGAGGCTTAATTATTGCAGTTGGAGCCCAGAACGCATTCTTATTAGAGCAGGCTTTAAAGCGACATTGGGCTCTAAGTATTGCTATCCTTTTTATGATAAGTGATACCCTATCTATCTCTCTGGGTGCTTTGGGAATTGGTGCACTAATCAAGTCTTATCCTATTTTACTCGAGGTAACTCGAATTGCAGGTGTTCTCTTTTTAACCTATTTTGGTCTCTCAAGAATTAAAGCATCTTTTGCAAACGAAGCACTCTTGCTGAGTAAAGCAAAAGCTAAGCTACCTTTAGGGTTATTATTAACAACAGCAATGGCTGTGACTTGGCTAAACCCTCACTTTTACCTAGATACTTTAATCTTAATGGGCAGCTTAGCGAATCAATGGCAGGACAACACTTACCAATTTATTATGGGTGGAGTGAGTGCATCAGTATTATGGTTTTTAACTCTAACTTTAATTGGTAGATTATTAGCACCATATTTAGAGAAAGCCAGCTTCTGGCGCTGGTTAAATAGATTTAACGGCACACTCGTTATCTTCATAGCCATCCAAATAACTTTAATGTCCTTTCCTGAATAGGGCCATTTAACCTCTTCAATTAAATTTCCCCATAAAAAAAGCATAAACCTTGTCGTAAAGTTTATGCTTTTTCAGAATCATTAAAATGACCTAATGGAAATTAACTATCATTAGATGAAAAGTGCTTACCTAATAGCGCATGGTAAAAATCGTGATCTCCAAGTACACCGACTACAAAACCTTCCTTTTGCAATAAAAGAGGTTGTTGTGTTTGGTATCTCACTTCTACCGCATCACGCATATTAATATCTGACGGCGCTAGCACGACACTTCCTAAAGCAAGTTTATTAATCTCTAGTCCTTGAGCCCAATCAACAACAAGATGAGAGCCTTCAGTGCTATCAACAGATTCGAGCTTTCCTTCTGCTGACAACGCAAAGTTAAGCCCTTTTTCCGCTTGATAAGTACCACTTTCATTTTGAAGTTTCTCAATCGGTGTCATCAAAGAGTCACCTTTAAGTACATTCAGCGGGTTTGTATGTGCGACAAACTTTTCAACATAAGGAGTCGCCGGGTTCAGCACTATCTGCTCTGGAATATCTTCTTGAATGATATTGGCAGATTCCATAATCGCGATTTTCGTGCCAATTTTTAGCGCTTCATCCAAGTCATGACTTACAAAAACAATGGTTTTATTTAGCGTTTTTTGCAGTTCGATCAACTCATCTTGTAACTGTGTACGAATGAGAGGATCAAGTGCTGAAAAAGGCTCATCCATTAAAAGTACATCTGTATCCATAGCAAAAGCACGAGCAAGGCCAACACGTTGGCGCATGCCGCCCGATAGTTCATCAGGTTTTTTATCTGCCCATTGATCCAAACTCACCATTTTTAGCTGTTGCATGGCTTTTTCTAAACGTTCAGCCTTTGCCATGCCTTGCATTTCTAGACCAAAGGCAACATTTTCAAGTACCGTTAACCATGGCATCAAAGCAAAGCTTTGAAATACCATAGATACCCTATGAGTACGCATATGTCGCATGGTTGCTTCATTACAAGTCGCCATATCGACCATCTCATCACCATCACGAACAAGACACTTACCACGAGCCACTTTATTTAAGCCGTTTAATGTTCTCAGCAAGGTTGATTTACCTGATCCAGATAACCCCATGAGGACACAAATTTCACCCTCATTTACCTCAATCGTTGCATTCTGAACACCAACAACATCGCCGGTTTCACCTAAAATCTGCTCTCGATTTTTACCTTGATCCATTAAGCTTAAAGTAGCAGCTTGATTATCACCAAAGACAACATCTAAGTTTTGAATACTGATAACAGCCATGCTTATTCCTCTTTACCACGAGATGGAGATTTACAAATTCGATCAAGCATAATTGCTACTAATACGATCGCAATACCCGCTTCAAAACCTTGTGAAATATTTACTGTATTCAAGGCACGAATAACTGGTTTACCAAGCCCATCAGCACCAACAAGAGCAGCGATTACCACCATAGAGAGCGACAACATAATGCACTGAGTAATGCCTGCCATTATGTTAGGCATAGCGGCTGGCAACTCGACTTTATAAAGTAGCTTAGATTTAGTACAACCAAAGGCTAAACCTGCTTCAATTAACTCACTTGGAACCTTACTAATCCCTAAATATGTCAAACGAATAGGCGCTGCGACAGCAAAAATAATGGTTGAAATCAGGCCAGGAACATAACCTAAACCAAATAAAATTAGCGTTGGAATCAAATACACAAAAGTCGGGATAGTTTGCATCAAGTCAAGGATCGGTCTCATTATGGTATATAACCAAGGTCTATGAGCTGCTGCAATTCCTAAAGGCACACCAATTAATACACTAATAAAGGTTGCTGATACCACAAGCACCAAGGTTTGAATTGTTTCGACCCAATAGCCTAAGTTCAAAATCAGTAACAAAGCCAAACTAATAAAAACTAATAAGCCAATACTCCTATGCAGGAACCAAGCTCCAACAAGAACAACGGCAATGACGGCAAGTGGGTGCATCCATTCAATTGCACCTACCAAGGTTAAAATTAGGGTTTCTAGTACCTCTGATAAAAAGTCAAAAAATACCCCTGCCACATCGATCAACCAATCGACAAAGGATTCCATCCAGCTTCCGAGTGGTATTTTATTATCCGTAAGCCAGTTCATAATCTTACCTCTGCCAAATTCATTCTCTTACCCTCTGTAAAACTTGGCCCAACCTAAAGTCACTAAGTTGGGCCATTTTTATATTATTATTCTAATGCTTAATTAAAGACCTAAATGGCTTTTAACAGCACTGATGCCGTTACCACCAGATTGGGTTTTAACCCCATCTAACCATGCATCTAAAGCACCTGGGTTTTTCGCCAACCACTCTTTAGCTGCTAGGCTTGGTTTCTTACCATCATCAAGAATCGCACCCATGATTTCATTCTCCATTGCTAGAGAGAACTCAAGGTTAGTTAGCAACTTGCCTACATTTGGACATTCTGTGGTATAAGACTTACGAACATTAGTATGTACATCTGCGCCACCATAGTTAGGGCCAAAGTAATCATCTCCACCCGCTAAATATTCCATTTCGAAATTGGCATTCATTGGGTGCGGAGCCCAACCTAGGAAAGCGATCCACTTATTACGACGTGTATTACGCGAAACTTGAGAAAGCATGCCAGCTTCACTTGACTCGACTAACTGAAAGTCACTCAATTCGAACGCATTTGAGTTAATCATGTCTTGGATTATGCGGTTACCGTCATTACCTGGTTCGATACCATAGATACGGCCATTGAATTTTTTCTTGAACTTAGCAAGATCGGCAAAGGTTTTAACGCCAGCATCGTAAGCATTTTTACTTACTGCAAGTGTATATTTTGCGCCTTTTAAGTTAGCTCTTAAATCTTCAACTGTGCCCGCTTTTAAATAAGGCGCAATATCCGCTTCCATAGTTGGCATCCAGTTACCTAGAAAGACATCAATATCACCATTGGCTAAAGATGTATAAGTAACAGGAACAGACAAGAGTTGAGTTTTGGTTTTATAACCTAGGCCCTGAAGAACTTCAGAGGCAACAGCAGTGGTTGCTGTGATATCTGTCCAACCTACGTCTGAGAAACGAACTGTTGAACATTCAGCCGCGATACCTGCACTTGATACAGCTACGGCTGAGGTTATAAATAGAGACTTACTAACTTTAGATAACATAATTTCCCCTCTTTATTTATGCCCATTGGGCTTAGATAGTATTTCAATCGAGATAAGTCTCGCTTAAAAAATACAACCGAATTTATTGAGTAGTATTTATATGTACTTCTAACGTGTTAACGCTTTTACTAACTAATCCTTCATTTAAAAACAGTTTCTAAATACTCTTCAATCAAACTTTCCGAAGAGTGCTTTTCATCACCAGCTAAACAGCTTCTTAACCACATGCCATCTATTAAAGCAGCCAAAGTAGCAGCAATATGACGCGCTTCTTCAATTGCAAAATGCTGTCTTAAAGTGACAACCAAGATGCTATTAAGGCGGCGCGCATAAACTTTTTGTAACCGGGCCAAGTTTTGCGTATGCATGGCAGAAGCCCAAAAGCCTATCCAAGCCTTCATTGCTTGCGCGCTGGTTTGCGATTGGCTAAAGCAAGTATTCGCTATTGCTATTACTTGTTCTTTACATGAAAAAGATTTTTTCGCTTCTAATTGATCATTTAAAATATCAAAAAACTCACGAATTAAACTTTTCATCGTTTCTTCTAAAAGGCCATTCTTACCGCCAAAGTAATGATTGATAATAGCAGGAGATACACCTGCTTTTTTACCAATCACACTCACGGTCGCTCCGGCAAAGCCTAATTCATCAATCGCTTCTATCGCAGCCTTGATTAATTGAGGCTTTCTAATCTCTGGCATTCCTACTTTAGGCATCAAATTACCTTTTTATTAAATGCGCGTTCAATAACCGCATACTAGGACGTAATGATTAAAAGGGTCAAGCTAATGACTCTTTGATGAAAAATAGATAAATAAAATATCTATTTGTTTTTATTAATTATTTTTATAATAACACATTTTTTATGAAGGGATTTTTTGTATTGGTCCATGTCGGTTTAGGATAAGTTGCTTAAATGTTCAACAAACTTCTTTTTTAGTGTGTGGTTCATTTACAACAAGGCATCACCTTTATTTCAAGGTTAAATGAATTTATAACACTTGCTCAGAAACAAACAAGCCAGTAAATTGAATGACACTCTTCGCCATAAAACGAGGACCTATTATCCACACATTGTGGCGAGAGAAGTTATTCACTGCTTCCTCAAAAATAAATTAACAAATCAAACTTTAACATGCACCTAGGAAACTAATCTTTAACGATTGAACGCATCAACTTTCCGCGTACTAAATTTGTAAGGAAACCATCAATGTCAGACTTCCACTTGCAGGAAAATACCCTGATTAAAGCCAAAGATAGACACAATACCCATAGTATCAAGTGGGATAAATTCCCCGATGATGTTATTCCTATGTGGGTAGCGGATATGGACTTTGCTTCACCAGAACCTATTATCAAAGCCATTCAAGACCGAGTCAGCGATGGCGTCTTCGGCTATACAAGAGCGGACGCAGAGCTTGACCAAGCAATTATTGATAATGCAAAAAATAACTATCACTGGGATATTAAGGCGAATCAAATTGATTATCTACCAGGTCTAGTGTGCGCTCTACATGTGGCGGTTCGTGCTTTCACTCAAGAAGATGAAGGCGTTATTATTCCTGGTCCCGTTTATTTTCACTTAACTAAAGCTGCTGAGTTAGCTAATAGAAAAATACATTCTATTCCCATGCAGCTGCTAAATGATCGTTGGCTTCCTGATATGCAGGCGTTTGCTGACGCTTGTGCTGACTCTAATTCCAAACTTATATTGCTCTGTAACCCACATAACCCAGGCGGCACAGTATTTAGCCGTGATGAATTACTACAAATTCACGCCTTAGCAGAACAATATGACCTTACTGTTGTATCTGATGAAATTCATTGTGATTTGATTTTAGACGAAGGCCTTACCCACATTCCTTTTGCTAGCCTCAATCAAGATGCCGCTAGCAGAACCGTTACACTTATGGCTCCAAGCAAAACATACAATGTGGCAGGCCTTGGGCTTGCGTATTCCGTGACACAAAATTTAACGTTAAAAAATAAATTTAATCTCGCCCGTTCAGGGATAATGCCTGATCCAAATTTATTAGCTTTTAATGCAACTAAAGCAGCCTATACTCAGTGCCAAAATTGGCATCAGGACCTAATAAAATACCTAAGAAAAAACAGAGCCTTAATCCAACAAAGGCTAGCACCTACTCAATGTAAAATGGGCAAAATTGAAGCCACCTATTTAGCTTGGATAGATGTGTCACACCTTAGTTTAGATAATGCTGAGGCATACTTTTTGAAGGCTGGAGTAGCTATTTCTGATGGTAAACAGTTTGGCAATCCGAACTTTATTCGCCTAAACTTTGGATGTTCCTATCAACAACTCGACCAAGCACTAACTAGGCTGCTGAAGGTAATGTAGATTCATAACATTACTTCTCTCTATCACATAATTTTGAGCTAGGCCCTTAATTTAAAAGGCTTAGCGCCTATTATTTGAGGCCTTTAGCTGTGTTATGTCGATAGAGAGGTTAGTATGCAAGCGCTCACATCCAGTTTAATGCTACAGGACTATCTCGAAAAACTGCCCATTCATGTAAAGGATGACTTTGAAGAAATCGTCTCATTGATGAGCTTAATCGCTCCTGATGCAACATTAAGTTTAAAATCAGGCATGCCTTTATTTGAAATTGACCACGAAGGGCTATTCGGATTAGCAGCAAGATCAGGTTATTTAAGCCTATACATCCCAGATTCAGAATTATTGAGTCACTTTGAAGAAAGGTTACAGCCCGCTCAAATGGGTAGCGACTGTTTCCATTTTGAAAACCTTGATAAGATGAATCTTAATGTAATTGCGGAACTTTTAAGTAGAGTAAAAAGTGATTTAGTTCATAAGATCCAGCATAAAAAAATTGATCTACATTAAATAATTACAAGAATTAGATAGTAATTATTTCAATTTCTTAATTTAAGAAGCCGACTTAAGGTTTGATGTAAACACCATGACAGATTACGACTTTCGAGTACTGATTTTCCTATTGTGCTTTGCAAGTTTTTTATCCTGGCAAAGCATCAAACCTAAAGTCAAACTAGAGCAAATTGGGCGTCGCTGGCGTCATAATTTGTCTCTTTTTTTTATCGATATTTTTGTCGTAAGGTTAGCACAACCTATCCTTCTAGCGACTCTTGCCTTGTCCATAAATGACACTTCCTTTTTACGACTAGAGTTTTTTGCTGACAAGCCTATTGCCAGCCTTATTCTAGCCATATTACTTCTCGACCTAGCCATATATTGGCAGCATAGAGCCAGCCATACATTTCCATTACTCTGGCGAATTCATCAAGTACATCATACCGATCCACAAATAGATTTAACGACAGCCGTTCGCTTTCACCCAGCAGAAATTTTACTATCACTTGCTTATAAAGCTGCCATTATTTTTGTTTTCTCTATCCCTTTCGAAGCCGTCATTATTTTTGACGTTTTACTTAACTCTAGCGCTTTGTTCAACCACGCCAATGGCTATCTACCGAAAAAACTCGATAAAGTCATCAGGTTTATTCTTGTTACGCCGGATATGCACCGTATTCATCACTCTCAATTGGCTAAAGAAGCAAACTCCAATTACAGTTTCTTCTTAAGTTTTTGGGACCGTCTCTTTAATTCCTATACGTCAGGTGATGAAAATACAGACCTCAACCTAAAAACGGGACACCCGCAATACGCTAGAAATTTCGAAAAGAACCCAGAAAAACTCACCTTATTGTTCTTAATAAAAATGCCTTTTTCATTAAAAAACAATAAAATAGAGAGACAAGAAACCAATTCATAAGGATGAAGTATGAGTATCGTTATGCTGGATGATATGCAAAGTAGAATTCTTGGTAGCCTAATGGAAAAACAGGTTACTACTCCTGATCAATATCCTTTATCTTTAAATGCCCTGACCAATGCTTGTAATCAAAAGTCTAATCGTGACCCTGTTGTAAGCTACTCACAAGGTGAAGTTCAAACAGCTATAGACGCTTTAATAGAAGAAGCCTTAGTTGTCGATACGTCAGACTTCAATAGTCGAACAGCTAAGTTTCAACACAGGTTCTGTAATACTGAGTTCTCGGATAGACAATTTAGCGAACAAGAGTTTGCCATCATTTGTTTATTATTATTACGAGGTCCTCAGACACCTGGAGAGTTAAAATCACGAAGTGGACGTCTTTGCCAATTTTCTAACTCAGCAGAAGTTGAAAGCTGTTTACATACTTTATCAGATAAAAATGGTGTGACTTATGTTCAACAGTTAGCAAGAGAGCCAGGCAAACGTGAATCACGTTTCATCCATTGTTTTAGTGAATATAAGCAAAGCACTAATACAGCTTATGTAAATGAAGCAAGTTCACAAGCACAAACAATGGATGCAGAAAAGCAAACCGGACTTGAAGAAAAAGTTCGCTACCTTGAAGACAAGGTTCTAGATTTAGAAAGTCGACTCGAGATACTTGAACAAGCCTTAAATTAATTCGAACAGCAGTAACAAATCGCATCACTCTTTATAAAGGTGTGTTGCGATATCGCATTAGGAGAAACTTATGAAAAATTTCCGTTGGGGCATTTTAGGTACTGGTAAAATCGCTCACCACTTTGCTAGGGATTTCTCCTTCACTAAATCAGGAGAACTAAGAGCAGTGGCTTCTCGCAATAAGGATACTGCTGATGCGTTTGCGACAGAGTTTGATATCGAATTAGCCTTGCAAGATTACTATTCTTTAATTAATAGTGACGAAGTCGATGTTATCTATATTGCTGTGCCCCATGTTCATCATTACGAACTAACTAAGGCCTGTATTCTTGCCGGTAAAGCTGTACTGTGTGAAAAGCCTTTTGCTATGAATGATTACCAAGCTCAAGAGCTATATGCCCTAGCCCAGAAGCACAAAGTGTTTGTAATGGAGGCTATGTGGACTCGCTTTAACCCTGTTATTGAACAAGTAATTGACTGGGTTGCTGATGAAGAGATTGGTCAGTTAAACAGCATTCAAGCAAGCCTATGCTTTGTTGCTCCAACAGACCCAGAACATAGGGTTAATAACCTAAAACTCGGTGGTGGTGCCTTACTCGATGTGGGAATTTACCCAGTCTTTTTAGCTCAACTATTCTGGGGTAAACCAGATTTTGTTCAAAACCAAGCCATCTTAAATGAAACCGATGTAGACGTGCTTAACCAAATGCTACTAGGTTGGGATAATGGTGCACTCGCCTCTCTAGAGTCTTCTATTATTTCCCACTCTCCGAATAGAGCGGTTCTATCAGGTAGTAAAGGCTATATTGAAATCGATACAGAGTGGCATAAAGCCAAGTCCTGCCGTTTGATTTCAAAAGACAATAATGAAAGAGCGGTGGCTTTTGATTTCCCAGGTATGGGCTATCAATTTGAAGTTGATGAAGTCAATCGCTGTTTAGAAGAAGAGCTCATTCAAAGCCCTAATTTCACTTGGCAGCATAGTCTAGACTTGGTTCAAACCTTGGATGAAATACGACAAGATATGGGAGTAAGGTACGAACAAGACCCTGAAATCCATGATGAAAATATTGAGGAACATCATCACGAACACCACCACCATAAACATTAATAGTGCAAACTTTTAATCTAGATACGATTTAAGCCCAGTTTTCCTGGGCTTTTTTATTTACAATAAATTAACGATCTAAGTTGAGTCGATATTGGGTACAAGCAAGATAACGCCTGTTAAAGCAATAATGATTCTGTATGGTTTCTTGCTCAATAAACCCTTGCTTTTCCAGCACTCTAGCTGAAGCTGGATTATTACTCATTACCCAAGCGGTTAAGCTTTTAAGCCCTAACTGAGTCTTAGCAAGTTCAATCAAACTGGCTAGCGCAAAACTGGCAACACCTTTACCTATTGCAGACTCGGCCACACGATAGCCAACTTCTGCTGTCGAAACCTCATCATCAATGTCTTTGATATTCGCCCTAGCAATCACCTCATCATCTTGAACTACTAAACACGATAATTTTTCTCCTGCATCATAGTCAGATAGTAGGTCTCTAATATGAGCAAGCACCACAGGCCGTCGATAAAAATCATTGCCTCGCGAGGCAATCATACTTTCAAAATAAAGACGATTCTCAAGCTCAAAATCCATCAAGGCTGTCAGGTGCTTCTCATTTAGCAACTCTAACTTCATTCTACCGCTCCTGCATAAATACCTTGATAGTGTTCAACCACAGGAAAAGGGTCATAAAAGTGATGTAATAGTGACTTCCATTCTTGATACTCGGGAGACTCACGAAAACCTACTTGGTGATCTTCAAGGGTCTGCCAATTAACTAATAAAAGGTATCGATTAGGGTTTTCAATACATCGCTGTAATTGGTGAGAAAGATAACCAGGCATGCCAATAATAATGGTCTGAGCTTTAGCAAAAGCCAGTTCAAAACTTTCACTTTGATCCGGTTTCACATCTAATATAGCCACTTCTAAAACTGGATTTTCTGACATTTTAGGCCCTCCTTGAGCAATAAGTAGAAATTTTATTCCCCAACAAACTTGAGATCACACTATGATTAAATGAGTGACTCAGCTTGCTCTTTAGCTAATACCAATTTTTGATTCTGCTTAATCTCGGCCCACGTCTTACCTGATTCTAAGCCAGAAATGCGCTCTTCATATTTATGGCAGGCTCGTGCCAATACTGAATCAATGCTAATACCTCTTTCTTGTTCGATCGCCTGTAAAACATTCAGATAATCCCATAGCACATCAGCTAATTCATCTTCCAAATAACAGTCTCGCTGCTTAGGCATTTCTTCAATAACTTCATCGACTTCTTTTTTAATTTCTTCTAAATAGGTCGAAGAGCCATTTGACCAAGTATTCCCCTGATCTAAAGCACTCTTTCGTTTTACTATTTTTATTAGTTTTTCAAAATCTTGCATTGTGTCCTCATTAAGTCATAAGGCGAAATACTGCCTAGTATTCGCTTATCCATTCAGACAAAGAGTGAATACAGTTAACGGCAGACTTACTCACCCCAGAGAGTTGGAAGAAACCATGAATAACACCGGGATAGGTTTCACTTTTTACTTCCACACCCGAGACTTTTAAACGTTCAGATAAAAGCAAACCTTCATCCAATAAAGGGTCATATTCTGCAGTCACAATATAAGTAGGAGGCAAGCCTTCAAACTTAGCACTCATTAAAACATTTAATTCAGAGTCTTGTTCATCATAATCAGCATCCCCCAAATAAAGCTCAAAACCAGAAAGCAACATTTTGCTCGTAATTATGTAATCAGAGCCATTTGCAGAATAACTAGGAGATAATCCTTTTGGGTCTAGCATAGGATAAATTAACGCTAATTTATTCGGTAACCAATCGGTTTTATTTTTCAAACGAAGCGCTGTAATAAGAGCAAGATGACCACCAGCACTATCACCCATAAAACTAATTTCATTTGCGTTTCCACCAATTCTTCGAGCATGCTCTTTAATCGCTAGAGAACCGAAATAAGCATCATCATGGGCTGCTGGATAGATATGTTCCGGAGCTAAGCGATACTCAATGCAAACAAAAATACAGCCAGACTGATGCGCTAACTCCCTTAATTGCGGGTCGTGCGTTAAAAAACCACCGCTAACAAAACAGCCGCCATGAAAATAGATGCAAAGCGGTAGATCCGTCCCATCTAGTGGCTGATAGATCTTCATATTGATCCCATTTAGCCTTATTTCATATTCAGCAAATAGCTGTGGCGCGGTATCAGCAAGAGAAGTACTCGCTATATACCCAGTTCGCCTGTCTTCAATACTAAGCTCACTGGAGCAAGGCTTACCAGCACTAATAAAATCTTCAACCAAAGGGCGTATACCCTCTTCTAACCTATCTAACACATCCCTTCCTTTAATTCTTACAAGTTTAACCTTTTCATTTTTTATTCGATAAGCTTGCTCACTGGCTAGGGTTTAAAATCAGGGCGAATTCTTGCCATTATCAAGAGGCTGGATAACCTACCATCTTTAAAAATACTAAAACGCTTTTCACCTTCTATTTCAAAGCCAAGCTTTTGATAAAGCGCAATGGCTACAGCATTATCTGCATGTACTTCTAACTCAATTCGCACTAGGTTAAGCCAGTTATCCGCTTGATTGAGTATCTCAACCAACATGGCTTTACCAATCCCTTTACCATGAGCATCAGGGTGCACCGCTATCATCAAAACACCAGAATGCTTCATGCGCATTTTATGTGACGTCATAATTGACACATGGCCTAGTATTTTTGCTGTAACTTCATCAGAGCCCAGTTCTGCAACTAGGTTGTAGCAATTCGGGCGCTCAAATAAACCATCAATTGTTTCAGAATTCAAATAAGGTAGTTGGGAGGTATTTTCCGTCACGCTGGTATGGCGATAGATGTCTCTTAATGCGGGTGCATCGACTTTTTCTAAATGTCGTATTTTGATATCCAAGTGATTTCCTTATGCTTAAAGTTAGTTCTCATATCCTTAACTAAGAATTCTACAGGCTTTTCTCTTCACCTCAATCATTAGCAAGGTGTCACATTCATTAGGCTAGGCTTCTTTAAATTCAGGTTGTGTAAAAGTGATCCCTTTGCGCTCGACACTCGTATAAAGATTAAAACCTATTAAAGTGTCAAATTACTTATGCTAACACCACAGTTAACCAACTCTTCTGTACCAATTACAGATATGCCGATTTTTCCTTTGCATGTCTTCCTATTACCAAAAGGAAGACAAAAGTTAAGAATCTTCGAGGCTAAGTACCTCACCATGGTAATGGCTTCGTTAGAAAGTCGTGGCTTTGTGATTGCGTTTCCTAACCCTGTAAAAAATGACACAGAAGCACAAGAATCAAATACCCCAGTTTCTCATTGGGGGACCTTGGTAAAAATAGTGGACTTTGATCAAGGAGATGATGGCGTTCTCTTGATTGATGTTGAAGGAGAGTTTTTAGTGAGCTTACAAAGCTTTCACTATCAAGATGATGGACTACTTTTAAGCGATTGCTTACCAAGACCACATTGGCCTACAAGCTCAATTTCAGAACCTGTGCCGCCGAAGCCGATATTAGTCGCCACACTGAAGGAGCTGTTTTATCAATATCAGGATTTAAACCTACTTTACCCAATTCCACACTTTGAAAGTGCTCACTGGGTTAATGCAAGACTGCTTGAAGTTTTACCTGTACCACATAAGGTGAAGGCACATTTTATACAACCAGACAGCTTGTCATCATTGACTACTTTTTTGACAACCTATATTCAAGGAAATAATTCATAAGAAAGTGAACCTTATTTTCATTGATTACGTATTAGACTATAAATGATCACTATGGCTGATTTAATATGCACACTAGCATAAAGACTTTTGGGAAATATAAGGATGATAGCATCGCTACCCCACCCCAATTATCAACAGAACTTTGTTGCTGGCTAAACTCAGTTGCAAAGCAAAGGGATAAAAAAGCCTTCACTGAGCTATTTAATTTCTTTGCGCCAAAAATAAAGCGATTTGGCATCAGTAAACTAAATAATGAAGCAATGGCGAATGAACTCGTTCAAGACACCATGTCATTAGTTTGGAAGAAAGCCCACCTTTTTGAAGCAAGTAAGGGCGCAGCCACTACATGGGTTTATACCCTAATGCGTAACACTTGCTTTGACACTCTCAGAAAAATGAAACACAAGGATAATATTTCCCTTTCAGATGATATATGGCCATCTGACTTAACAGAAGAGCTATCCGATGACTCTGAATTTAAAGATCATCTGCTTAATGAAAAAGTCTTGAGATGTATTGACTCTTTACCTCTTGCTCAACAGTCCATCATTAAAGGGGTTTATTACCAAGAACTCACCCAAGAACAACTAGCCAAACAATTAGGTATTCCTTTAGGCACGGTAAAATCACGCCTGCGACTTGCACTTTCAAAATTAAAACAGCAAATGGGAGATAGAGACCATGATTAAACAACACCCGACTCAAGCTGTTTTACGCGCCTTTATCCAAGGGGATCTTGACCCATCTGTTGCCATCATAGTGTCTAGCCACATTGAAATGTGTGAACAGTGCCAAAAAGAGGTTAATCAACTAACAGAAATAGCCGCTGAAAAAGCCTTTGAGCAAGACATAATGGACAGTTTTGATCCATGCACTCATCAAGCATTCGACTCTAGCTTATCTAAAAATATGATTGATGAAATAATGTCGCTACCTCTCGATGAGAGCATGATTGAAGAAAGCGTCCCGAACCAAGAAATGTATGAAGATATAGAGCCAGCTCATTCCGAACAAAATCAAAAGATCATTAGCCACAAAGACGGTCATTTACCTCTTCCCAGAGCGCTAAGTTCTTTAGATGCAGCACCGTGGCAGGGGGTTGGTAAAGTTTCACGAGCTCGCTTTCAATTCAATGATGATGAAAGGCGTTTAAGTCTTCTCAAAATAGATAAAGGCGGGCAAATTCCCCAGCATACTCATACTGGTATAGAAATCACTCTCTTATTAGAAGGTAGTTTTGAAGACGATATGGGCACATATCAAAAGGGAGATTTCATCTGGTTAGATAAAGCGCATACCCATTCACCTATTACGCAAGATGGCTGCATATGTTTAACCCTAGTCAGTGATGCTCTTCACTTTACTCAGGGCTTTTCTAAATTGCTTAACCCCCTAGGGAAACTCATTTACTAGCTTTTCATGCATTTCTAATAAAATTAACTAACCTTAATTAAAACAAGGTATTAAAAGCAAAATAAACAAAAGAGAAGAATGAAAGCTTCTCTTTTTTTATGCCTGAGTATCAGCTTTCTTCGATATTAATCAGGCTTTCTCATCACCAATACTAAAAACTAATTTTAAACAATTGTGATCTAAAACCCATTCACTAGCGTATTGGTAATTAATGAGTTTATAAGCGTAAACATTAAAAGGCATAAATCATGGCAAACACCTTATGGTTAGATAACTTTATTACAACCTACAGCAAGTTAGGTGTAGATAATTTACATCTACTTAAAGAGATCTATCACCAAGATGTTCAATTTGTTGACCCTATGCACAAGCTAAAAGGTCTAGACACTTTGCTTAATTATTTTGATGAACTCTATACCCAAGTGAGCCATTGTCAGTTTGTTGTCGAAGAAGTATTAGAGGCTGACAGTGAAGCGGCTATTTATTGGACCATGACCTTTTGTCATAAAAAATTAAATAAACAGCAGCCAATTAAAGTGCAAGGACATTCCCACATAAAAAGCCAAGATGACAAGGTTATCTTCCATCGTGACTATCTAGATCTTGGTGCCATGCTTTATGAACAAATTCCGCTTTTAGGTGCACTTATTAAAAGTATTAAGTCTAGAGCGAGCCAAGCATGAAAATCATGATAACAGGCGCCACTTCAGGTATTGGATACCAATTGGCTATGGCCTATGCAGAAAAAGGGCACCAAGTGATTGCTTGCGGTCGCAATCAAGCCAGATTAGAAGAGTTAGTATCGCAAAGTGTCAATATCACCAGTCTTTGTTTTGACCTAACTCAGTATCAGGATTACCCAGATTTAAAAGAGTCATTAGATATGCTTATTTTTAATGCGGGTGATTGTGAATACATAGACGACAGCCTAAATTTTGATGCAAAAATGTTTGAGAGAGTCATTAAAATCAATCTAATTTCTGTCGCATACGGCTTAGAGAAATGGCTTAAACATATCAATAAAAAAGGACGATTGGTCCTCGTTAGTTCAAGTGCCGCACTTTTACCTCTACCAAGAGCAGAAGCCTATGGCACATCTAAAGCAGGGTTAACCTATTTAGGTAAAACACTGGCTATATCTTTAAAAGAGCATGAGATTAATGTCACCACAGTACACCCAGGTTTTGTAGATACTCCTCTGACTCAAAAAAATAATTTCCCCATGCCAATGCTTATTAATAGTAAAGATGCTGCGAGCAAAATCATACGAGGAATTGATAAAGAGAAATCAGAAATCAACTTCCCTACTGTCTTCGTACTCTTAATGAAGTGCTTTAGCTTTCTACCTCTTTCAATTTGGCAACGGCTCGCCTCAAGGATGGTTTAAAAATGAAGAATATTGCCATTATAGGTTCAGGTATATCAGGACTAACTTGTGCTCACTTACTCGACCCAGAGCACAATGTCACAGTGTATGAAAAAAACCATTATGTAGGTGGTCACACGGCAACAATAGACATAGAACATAAGGGTGAAAAGCTAGCGATTGATACAGGTTTTATTGTGTTCAATAACAGAACCTACCCCAATTTCATAAGGTTGCTCGACAAACTGGGCGTTAATAAAAAAGAAACTGAAATGAGCTTTAGCGTTCATAACCCGAAATCAGGTTTTGAATACAATGGACACACTATTAATACCCTGTTCGCTCAAAGAAGAAACCTATTAAAACCTAGATTTTGGAAACTCATTTTTGAAATTGTTAAATTCAATAGGCTTTGTAAAAAAGCCTTTCATGAAAATGATTTTAGCCAAGCCAAGACTTTAGGCGATTTCCTAGCTAAACAAGGTTTCTCTAGCTTCTTTGCTGAACATTACATTTTACCCATGGGAGCTGCAATCTGGTCCACAAGCTTACAAGAGATGGAGGCGTTCGAGCTTAAATTCTTTATTCAGTTTTTCTTCCATCATGGATTACTCAATATTGTCGATCGTCCCCAATGGTATGTTGTTGAAGGTGGGTCACGGAGTTATGTAAGTAAAATCACAGATAAGCTTACCCAAGCAATTCAGCTAAACACGGACATTAGACAAGTCACACGT
Organism: Marinomonas sp. SBI8L; assembly: GCF_001624705.1. Taxonomy (GTDB): domain Bacteria; phylum Pseudomonadota; class Gammaproteobacteria; order Pseudomonadales; family Marinomonadaceae; genus Marinomonas. Next base: position 6,896 of record NZ_JSEO01000012.1, on the reverse strand, counting down.
CAAGCTGATGGCGTACATCTATTATTTGCTAATGGTGATGAAAAAATCTTTGATGAGGTCATTTTTTCCTGCCATTCAGACCAAGCCTTACAATTACTCGGCGATGCAAGCCTCGATGAAAAGGCAATTTTAGCGGGTATTCCTTATAGCCCCAACCAAGTCACACTACATACAGACACTAAACTTCTACCTAAACGGAAACTTGCTTGGGCAAGTTGGAATTACAGATTAGATAAAGCATCGGATCACCCAGCTTGTGTGACTTATATTATGAACATTTTGCAAGGTATCAAAAATGATTCAACCTTTTGTGTAACCCTCAATCAAGATGCGGCAATAGACCCAGATAAGATTATTCAGTCCTTTACTTATCATCATCCAGTTTTAAATACCCAAAGCGTGAGTGCACAAAACAAAAGGCATCTTATTTGCGGTAAAAACAACACTCACTTTGTTGGCGCCTATTGGTACAACGGCTTTCATGAGGATGGTGTAAAAAGCGCTCTTGACGTAACAAAACGATTTGGAGCAGGGTTATGACAGGTTTAAGTGCTCCGCAATCCCCGATTTCACTCAAGAGTGGCATCTACTCTGGCAGCGTTAGGCACAGACGTTACGCCAAGGTGTTTCACCAATTTAGCTATCGTATTTATATGATGGGCCTAGATTTAGATGAGCTAGAGCACACGAATAAATTAAGTAAACTCTTTGGCAGTCGTTGGTTTAATCCGATTCGCTTTCAACAAGCTGATTATATCAAATCTGAAAGCGGAGACTTAAAGCAAAGAGTCCAAAGTAAAATCATCAAACTTGGTGGTCATTGGAAGCACACTAACCGTGTCATGATGCTAGCCCAATGTCGCTGTCTTGGGCTCTATTTCAGTCCAATTAACTTCTACTTTTGCTATAACGAAGACGGTGAATGCCAATACATGTTAGCCGAGGTTAGCAATACCCCATGGCGAGAAAGACACTATTACCTCATCCCCATAGGACAAGAAGTAAAAGTTAAAAAAGACTTTCATGTGTCTCCCTTTATGGAAATGGATATGGATTACCATTGGCAAATTACCCCACCTGAACACAAAGCCATAGTACATATAGAGAACCATCAAGCTAGCAAGGTTTTTGATGCGACTCTTACCTTAAAAAAACAAACGTTGGATGCAAAACAACTAAGAGCAACCTTAGTGTCATTACCTTCTATGACACTCAAAATTCTGCTCGGCATTTATTGGCAGGCCCTAAAACTCTTAGTTAAACGTGTGCCTTTTGTCTCTCACCCAGACTCCAGCTCTAACACCTAATTTATTGATTATGATGAGAGGTTTTCCATGGAAAATATTGTGAAACAAAGACAGCAGTTTAAGCAAAATAACATCAATTCGACTGACGTTGGCGGTAAAGTTTCTCAAAGTCGTCGCATTATTTTTGCTCTACTCAGCCAACTTAAAGATGCTCAACTTGAGCTGATTGAAGCGCATGAGAGTTATTTTTTTGGTGATGAAAGTACGGATCTCAAAGGGCAAATAGTCATTCATGATTTAAGCTTTTATATAGATGTTTTAGCAAATGGCAGCATAGGTGCAGCGGAGGCTTTTCTTGACTCTAAATGGACCAGCCCAGATCTGACTAAAGTCATACAAGTCATGGCAAGAAACTCTATAGAGCTAGATAAGATCGAAAGAAATATGAGATGGTTATCTAAGTTAAAAAACCTCTTTTTAAGACGTAAAAACATCAACTCAGAGCAAGGCTCTAAACGTAATATTCTTGCCCACTACGATATTGGTAATGATTTATACCAAGGCTTTCTAGATACTTCTATGCAGTATTCTTCTGCTATCTATAATGATAAAGCGCAAAGCCTAAGCCAAGCTCAAATAAACAAAATGAAAACAATTTGCGAGCGGCTTAGCTTGACCGCGAATGACCATGTTATAGAAGTTGGTACTGGCTGGGGCGGTTTAGCGATTTATATGGCTCAAAATTATGGCTGCAAGGTCACAACCACGACTATTTCAGATGCTCAGTTTGACTATGCGCAAAAACAAGTTAATGAACTTGACCTAGAAGATAAAATCACCCTTCTCAAACAAGATTATAGAAAGCTTTCGGGCCAGTATGACAAGTTAGTATCTATAGAGATGATTGAAGCCGTAGGACATGAGTTTCTTCCTACTTTCTTTTCTACCTGCTCAAACCTACTTAAGCCAAGCGGCAAAATGCTCATTCAGTCCATCACCATTGCCGATACTCGATATGAACAATACCGCAAGGGTGTGGACTTTATTCAAAAGTATATTTTCCCTGGTGGTTGCTTACCTTCCATTGCAGAAATGTCCCGTCATTTTGAAAAAAGTACCGATATGGTGATACATCAAATTAATGATATTGGCTTGCACTATGCTCGTACCTTGGACGACTGGAAACAGGCTTTCGAGAAGGAATGGGAGCAACTTAAACAGTTAGGTTATAACGAAGAGTTTAAACGCCTTTGGTTATTTTACTTTAGCTATTGTGAAGGCGCTTTTTTAGAACGTGTTATCAGCACGCACCATATAGTTGCAAGAAAGCCAAGATATCAAGGTGCAGAAGATGAAGTGGTTTTGGCTTATTAATTTAGGGCTCTTTCAAGCAAGTTGGCTAGTGGCAGCTTTTTTTACTCAATATGCTGCCCCTATTATCTTCGCTTTTATTTGTTTGAATTTTTACTTATCACCGAGTACCAAAGCCGATTTTAAACTGCTTGCTCTCATTGGCGTTGGGATTTGTATTGATAGCTTGCACTTTTATCTTGGCACCTTTAAAGCCGATACTCGCTTTTTTCCTATTTGGTTAATCATGCTATGGGCCATGTTCAGTATCAGCTTTAACCACAGTTTCAATTGGTTTACTAAGCAAACTTATTGGCTTCTAGCCTTAGTTGGTGCAGTTGGAGGCACTTTAAGTTATTGGGGAGGCATAAAGGCTGGAGCATTAAGCAATAGCGATTTATCAACCAGCACAAGTTTAATCTATTTAGCTTTAAGTTGGGCCATCGTCTTTCCTCTGCTAGTTAAAGTGTATAGGCAGCTTGTCCCCTCTGATTTCTATCAAGTTAGGTGATATATGAAATACTGGTTAATGATTTTTTTCGTCAGTTCACAGGCATGTGCCACCCCCATAGAGCACCTAACAAAATTAGGTGAAGGAGAGATGAGTTACTTATTTTGGACCTTGTATCAAGCAGAGCTCTATGGCACGAACCAGCAAGTGGACTTAAACAATCAAGATGAGCTCGCCCTGAAAATTATCTATCAAAAGACAATTTCAAGTAAGGCGTTAGTCGATGCCACCAAGGATCAATGGCAGAAGCTTAACTACACCAATGAAGAGATAGACAAATGGCTAAAGCATTTAACAAGTTTTTTTCCAGACGTACAGAAAAAAGACAGTTTACTGCTTAAGCTAGATTCACAAGGACAAAGTCAGTTTTATTTTAACCTTGAGCCACTTGGAGTGATTCAAGACCCAACATTTGGTCCTGCCTTTTTGGCTATTTGGTTATCAGAAAACACCTCAGAACCCAAATTAAGAAAACAGCTATTAGGGCTCTCACAATGACTTCTCATTCGATAAATGCTTAAAAAGGCGAATAACTAACCCATGACAAAATTAATCAAAATAATCACGCTTTTTTTTATCAGCCTATCCATCATGGCTTGTAGTTCACCTAGTTTAGATAAGCATTTAGGAAGTACACCTGAACTCAAACTAGAAACATTTTTTCAAGGTGAGCTTGTTGCCTATGGCATGGTATTAGATCGCTCAGGCAACTTGCTAAGGCGTTTCAACGTAAAAATGATGGCTGATTGGCAAGGCAATAAAGGAGAAATTAAAGAATGGTTTGAATTCGATGATGGAGAGAAGTCCATTAGAATATGGCAACTAGAAAAAGTAGGAAACAATAACTACATAGGACAAGCTGCAGATGTTATTGGTATAGCAAAAGGCCGAACTCAAGGCTCTGCATTATATTGGCAGTATGATCTTGAGATTGAGGTAGAAGGCGAAAACTATACTGTCACACTTGATGATTGGATGTTTTTACTGGATCAAGATCGACTCTTTAATAAGACAGACATGACTAAATTTGGTTTCAAGGTGGGAGAAATCATTATCTACATTGAAAAGCTTTAGTTGTGAAAGTGAATGACTCTGAAGCTTACTCACCTAATCTAGCACAAAGATAAAAGCCCGCCTTCTGAGTTAGGCCTTTATTATCTCGCATTATTTTTTGAAATGACTAAGCAAAAAATCCTCGCGCTAAATGTTTCAAACCACTTTTTTGTATGAGGTAACATATTTCTAACCTTATTAAATAAGACAGTTTTAGCAGAGTAGAAATATGATGACCAAAGTAACAACAGATAATACCCCAATAGATTTTCAAAAAGTCAGTAATGCATTAGATAAAGCCAAAATTCCCTCTCTTGCTAAAGCATCTATTCGAGAACTCGTTGCATTAGTTAATACAATTGAGTCAGATACAGGTGAAAAGTACATTCGTATGGAAATGGGAGTACCAGGATTACCAGCACCTAGCATAGGGATTGAAGGAGAGATTAAAGCACTGGAATCTGGTGTGGCCTCAAAATACCCCATGCTTGAAGGCATACCTCAACTCAAGCAGGAAATCAGTCGCTTCTGTGAGTTGTTTATGAATATCAAAGTAAGCTCTATTGGTTGCTTTCCCACTGTTGGTGCAGCACAAGGCGCACTAGCCTCTTTCCTAGTAGGTAATCGAACTAAAGAAAAAGGCGCGACCCTCTTTATTGATCCAGGATTTCCTAATCAAAAGCGTCAACTAGAAATGATAGGACAAACATGGGGGAGCTTCGATGTTTACAACCACAGAGGAGATGCACTTGGAACAGAACTAGAAAGGCACTTAGCCAGTGGCCAATACACAACACTTCTTTACTCTAATCCTAATAACCCTGCTTGGATTTGCTTTAACGAAGAAGAGCTAAAGACGATAGCAACTTTAGCTAAAAAGTATGATGTGATTGTAATAGAAGATCTTGCTTATTTTGGTATGGACTACAGAGAAGATTATAGCATTCCAGGTGAGGGGCCTTATCAGCCAAGTATTGCTCATTATACGGATGAATACATCTTACTGATTTCAAGTTCAAAGGTATTTAGCTATGCCGGACAAAGAATCGCTAACCTTGTTATTTCTGATGCGCTGTTTGAACGCCAGTATCCAGCACTCAATACAAACTTCACCCATGATCAATTTGGTAAAGCCATAATTTTTGGAGCCTTAGCGGGCTTATCTGCAGGTGTAACGCACTCAACACAATATGGCTTAAGTGCTATGTTAAAAGCATCAAACGATGGCCAGCTACCTTTTTTAAACCTAACTAAGGTATATCAAGATAGAGCAGCGAAAATGAAAGCCTTATTCATTAAATATGGTTTTGAAATTGTCTACGCTGAAGACAATGGGACACCACTCAGTGATGGTTTCTACTTCACCTTCTTTCATCCAAATCTAGATGGTGACGCCCTATTAACTAACCTGCTTTATCATGGTATCAGTGCTATCTCTTTGAATAACACAGGTTCAGAACAGATAAAGGGTGCAAGAGCTTGTGTCTCACAAGTACAGGATGAACAGCTAGAGGACCTTGAGGCACGCCTAAAAGCTTTCCATACTAGATTTAAATAGCTCATCAAGCTGCTCAAAGATACAGATTAAGATGAGTCTCTTAATCTGTATCTCTCAAGATTAGAAGCGGTATCCAAGTGAAAGAGAGGTATTAATTACCTCGTGATCCGCAGTTAAATTGGAAGGTTCAATCCCCATTTTGATATAAGAAAGATCCAGCCCTAAGCTAACCTTATCATCTAGAATATATTCAAGACCTAAACCATAATAAGGGTCCATACCATCATCATCAAAAGTCCAGATATTAGTTGAAGAAGTAAAAGCTTCTACTGTGTCAAACTCCCAAAAAGAAATACCACCTCTTGCTGATAGCTTTAACTTCTCATTGATAGGAAGAAGACCTTGTATACCAATACTCTTAACAGAAGATTTTGTCCTAACTGATACAGATGATGTTTTATAACTGGCACTTCCGTAATTAACATAAGATACATCTAATGAAAAGTTATCATTCATAAAATAAGAGAATCTAATGCCTTTTGAGGTACTATCTCCTTCTTTAGTATCTTCACCTACTACATTTATAGCTTGGTTAGCACGACCAAGAAGAGCTTCTATACTAAAGTTTTCTGACGCATAAGTAGGAAAAACATAGGCATTGGCTAATAAAATTACACTTACTAATTTCTTTTTCATCTTCTAGCTCATTTACGAATAAACTGAAGATACTAACCAAGTCACTCAGATAGAAAAACTAGCATAAATGAAAAACAAAGTTTCATTTATGCAAACAAATTCAAAGCGATAAATCCTCCATTTACGTTTCAAAATAGGAAGCGGGATGGAATCATTAACAACCCAGTGGTTATCAAGAAACGCTAACCACGAGATCTACTCTAGTATTAAAATGTCGTTTAGAGGGGCACCTTAGTTCTAACGCCAGCAGAGCTGACGAGTATACATTCCCACGGAGGAGAAGCTGTGAAAGAATTAACGTCAATGACTTTTTATGAATCAAAAAGCTTTTCTGTAGTTTAAGAACCCTTTATGAAGATTACAGAGAGCATCTTTTTTTAAAGGCTTTGAGGCTCCTCTGAGGAGGTTAAAGAATACTTTTTCTACTGGCAGTAAGCTTTAAAACCCTTCATACCAATAATATTTAGCACACGGGTAAAATTGTAGGCTAGATTCATTAATGACCACTCTCCTTTGACCTTTTTAAACCCTCTAACAAGGA
>NZ_JSEO01000011.1 GCF_001624705.1 Marinomonas sp. SBI8L | reverse complement strand
AGAGTATATTGAGTATTACAATACTCAAAGAATTAAGGTAAAACTAAAAGGCCTGACACCGATAGAGTATCGATATCAGGCCTTACAAGCAGCTTAACAAAGCGTCCAACTTTATGGGGTCACTTCATTATGAGGCTTTTTTTATGTCTTCTTAAAAGCGCTAAATCTAATGGATTCGACCACGAGTGAAGGAGTAATAGCAGGCGCAAAGCGCACTGATTAAAGTAAGCACCATAACAACTCTCACCACCCATAAAAGCTGGTCTAAATTATCAGGCCCTATACTTTGACTCCCCAGCATAATCGACATCAACATCATGACGACACCTGTACTAAAGAGATTACCCATATTACGTGACAAGCCCACTAAAGCAGAGGCGATACTCAACTTATCCTTAGAAGCAGAACCGATAATGGCATTGTTGTTTGGAGAGGAAAACAAACCAAAACCTATCCCTAAAAAGATCAAACCCACAAACACATAAGTAAGAGAGGTATCCATATCTAACCTTAGTAATAAAGCCAGCCCTAAGGCAAAACTCAAACACCCCAAAGTGGCTAAATACCTAGGTTCATATCTATCAGATAGACGACCAGAAATAGGTGCTAACACCATCATGATAAAAGTCTGTATCAAGACAAGTTGCCCGGCTTCAAAGGGCGATAATTCATGAATGTATTGCAGATAGAGACTCATTAAGAAAACAATTGGAAAGTTAGCGCTATACATTAAAAAACTAGACAGAATAGAGCGACTAAACACACGATTTGCACGCAATGCGCTAATACGAATAAGCGGCGATCCAGATCGCCCCTGCTGCTTAATAAATACATATAAGAGTACGAATCCTAAAGCGAGTGAAACAAGGTGAGCCATATCCTCAACATCGGACATACCAATAAAAAAGGCACTCACCCATGCGGCAAATAATAAGCTACCTAGCTTATCAAGACGCTCAACCTTTGCCGATTTCCACTCGCCTTTTACAAAGCTAAAAATCAGCATTAAAGCAATTAACATGACAGGTGTTGGCATCCAAAACACTGCACGCCAACCAAACTCCTGCGTTAGCCAGCCACCAATAATTGGGCCACAACTCAAACCTAAATACACAGAGGACGAGGTTAAACCTAGCGCAGCGCCACGATTAGAATTAGCAAATACCGCCCCGATAATACTCATGGAAGTCGCGGTAATTAAGGCAACAGAAAAACCTTGAAACACCCTTAAAGTTAAAAGTGATGCAATATCCTGCACTAGAAAAACAAATAGGGATAAAAGAGAAAAGAGAGTTACGCCTGTGATATACATGCGCTTTCTTCCCACCAAGTCAGCTAAACGCCCAGCAGGAAGCAGCAACACAATATTCCCCCACAGAAAACTCGTAGGCATCCAACTCACAGCACGAGCACTAGCATCCAAATCTCGAGCAATACTAGGAATGGCAATGCTCGCAGCAGACATACTGACGGATGTGACAAAAATAGCCAGGCACACACTCAGTAAAGCAAGCCACCTTGCTTTAGCGTGAGTATCATAAAAGTCTTGAAGTTGTGAGGCCGTCATATCATTCCTTGTCATAAGTGCAAATTATATGGGCACTTATATAAAACCTTTATCCGTGAAGGCGTTTAACCAATAAGGTGAGTGCAACAAAAACACAACAGGCAAGTAAAGCGATAAGGTTTTCTTGCATTATGGGTGAAAAGACTAAGAAGAACCCTTTGCCCTTAGTAAGCGCTGAGAAGCTAGAAACAAAAAATGGACAAAGTACGAGTCGCATTACCTGAAAGAAGTTATTTTTAATACGGTCAAGGTTGAGAGGCCCTGTCGCGAGTATTAAAGCCGTACCCACTATTAGTGCTATTCCCATAGAGTTAAGCCACAACCTCATATCCCAAGCAAAATAAGATGCGGCAATAACCAGATACCAAATCAAATAACACCACAGAATCAAAATACCGGTCGGCAATTGTTTTAAATATCTTAGCAGCATAACAACCCTTTTTTATTTTGTTTGTATCAATCCGTTAGCACTCTGACAACAGGCTCAGTCAGGCTAAAGTAACACATTTATGAAGACTTAAAGTAATTCAAAAAATGCGCTATTTACCTCTTTATGTTAACTCAATTACAAAGCTACAAGTTTATACAATGTCATCTAATTGTCATCAAACTAACCTAATCTTCAACCATGTCATGGCTAACTGCGTTTGCAGCCATCAATGAGGATTAGAATGCAAAAGTTAGATGTACAACAGCAGCTATTCAAAATCTTAGCTGACGAATCAATAACAGCTTACTTTCAGCCTATTTATGACCTAAATTCAGGTGAACTATATGGCCACGAAGCCTTGTCTAGAGGCCCTAAAGAGTCTGATTTGCACTCTCCTTTAACGCTTTTCCAACTAGCAGAAGAAAACAATAAATTACATCAGTTGGAACTACTATGTCGCGAGAAGGCCATTGTCAGATTTGCCGAACTTGCCCTACCAGGTAAACTCTTCTTAAATGTAAGTGCTTCTTTATTGAGTTCGCCTGAACATCAAAAAGGCATGACGCTTGCCATTTTAGAACGCTTAAACATAGCCCAACATAACATAGTCATGGAGCTCTCTGAGCAACATAAATTCGAACACGATGGCCTTTCCCATACCACCATAGAACATTATCGCCAAATGGGCTTTAAAGTCGCGATAGATGACTTGGGAGTGGGTTATTCCGGCCTGCAGCTTTGGTCAGAAATTCAACCTGAGATAGTCAAAATTGATAAACATTTTATTCAGAATGTCGATCAAGACCCTGTCAAAAAAGAATTTGTTCGCGCCATGGTTGCCATAGGCAATCGTTTGAATTGCGACATCATTGCCGAAGGGATAGAAACCCCTGAAGAGCTTAATCAGCTTATTAAACTTGGCGTTAAAAAAGGCCAAGGCTATGTACTGGGCCGCCCAACACCTAACCCAGTGGAAACAGAAAGTGATATTTTAAACGTCACCTTAAGCCGTCGCCGTTTTCAAAAACATGTGCGCGACAGTGTTATGTCTCTCTCTAAGAAAGTGCCGACACTCAAAGCAGGAGACGAATTAAAAACAGCAAGCCAACTTTTTAGTCAATCACCTGAGATTATGGCGATTCCTATCCTTAAAGACAGCAAGCCTATTGGCGTGATTCGCCGTAGCCAGCTGCATGAGTTATTTTCCACACCATACGGCAGGGCGCTATACGAACACACAGATGTGAGCCAAATGCTGACTCAAGACGCCCTCATTGTAGAAAGCCATATCAGCTTATCAACCGTGTCGTTACAGCTAACCAATCAAGATGCCACCAGCTTGAATAATGAAATCATTATTACGCAACAAGGCCAATACATAGGCATGGGGAGCTTAAAAGACCTACTAAAGCAGATCACAGAATTAAAAATACAAAACGCCACTTACTCTAATCCACTCACTTTATTACCGGGTAATGTTCCCTTGAACCGTGAGATTGATGAGAGGATGCAAACAGGTCAAAATTTTTTCATAGCCTACTTCGATTTAAATCACTTCAAACCTTTTAATGATGTATGCGGTTATGCCGCAGGGGATGAAGTCATAAAGCTAGTAGGCAAGTTAATTGAAAAACATGTAAATCAAGCCCAGCACTTTATCTCGCACATTGGCGGCGATGACTTTGTGGTCATTTTTTCAGACCTCAGTTGGCAAGCAAGATGTGAGAAAGTTTTAGCCGATTTTTCCCTTGGCATTCAGCAGCACTATAGCGATGCACAGTTAAAAGCCGGAGGAGTGAACGCCTTAGACCGTAACGGGGAAATGCGCTTCCATAGTTTGCTCAGTCTCGCCATAGGTGTCGTTCACCTATTACCAAACCAGTGTCAGAATCATTTACAGGTCGCAGAAATTGCCGCCCAAGCCAAAAAAGCGGCGAAAAAAAAAGGTGGAAACACCTGCCTATTATTTGATATGAACAAAAAACAAGCATCTAATGCGGCTTTATGCTGTTAGATGCTCTGTTACATTCACATAGCAAAGAAGACACTAATTTATGAATACGCTTCACTATAATTTTTGAGGCAGCCATTGCTTTAAGATCCATACAGGCTGACTGTCCGCCCATAAAAAATACTTTTACCCCTCTCATTACCACAGCCACTCCAAGCATAGAAATAACTTGATCAATTTTTTAAAATTTTCTTCATAAACAGTACGAATATCATTATTACTAATAAATAGTCGCAGTTTGTCCCAAATTGTGTGTAAACTGAGATGCTTGGAAAAAAGCTAATTCTGCTTGAATTTGAAATATTGTGTAAATGATTTTTAAATACATACATATTAAGCTAGGTAAAACCGAAAAACAGGAAGGAATCATGCGACCAGCAAATCCAGAATACATATTATTGGCACTAAGGACTCAGATTAAGCGCAACGGCTTAACCTACCCAAATCTAGCAAAAGAACTAGATACACCACTATCAACCTTAAAGCGCCATTTACATAACCCTAACATTGCACTTGAAAGGCTACTCACCTATTGCCAAGCGGCAAAAACCAGCTTAGAAGAAGTGCATGATTTAGCTTTTGAGCTAGAGAATTCAAAACTCACCTTATTTAGCAAAACCCAGGATGAGATTTTTATTCGCTACCCAGAGTTATATGACTTCTATCGTGAACTAAGATTTAAGTCAGATAATTTTGATCAACTTCTCGAAGAATATGGTTTAGATGAGTTAAGTGTTTACCCTTATTTAAGAAGCTTAGAAATTCTTGGCATTATCAACCTCCAAGAAGGCAATAGGTTCATCTTCAAAGGCCAAAGCTTTTACAACTTCCACCCAGATTCAGCTTTGAACAAAAGGATCGAAGAATCCTTGAAGAAGCAGCTAATTAACTCAGATGCGCCCGTCAGCTTAGGCTTATCAAGAATCATGATTAGCGCCAGTGAATTAGAAGAAATTGAATCAACCATATATAAAGAAATCCTTAATAAGCACAACCGCAATATCAAAAAGGGTTTCACCTCAAAAGAATATCAAAAAGACATTATCTTCACTCACCAACCTCATAAACTGGCGACACTATCCAAAGATGGTATCAAGCCTCTTCCTAACTCCTTCTTAGCTGAATTCAAACAATCATTAAGCGAAATAGAAGCCAGCGCAGACCATTCTGATATTAGAAGATCAGCCTAACTCCCCTCTTAATAAAACAAGCAAATCAACATATTGCCTGTTGTAAAGACTCCTTTTACGACAGGCTTGCTCCACTCGAATTGTTTTTAACCAAGATTTACCTAGGAAACCTAGTCAAGCTCCTCCACTAAGTGGCAGGCAATTAAATGCGCTTCGTTTGCTAATGCCTTAAGTTGTGGCGCCTGCTCTTTGCATCTATCCATGACCTTAGGGCAACGACTAGAAAAGTGGCAACCTTGGGGTCTGTTAATGGCAGAAGGTACGTCCCCTTGTAGCACTTGTCGTGCTTTACGTTTTCTGGGGTCTGCAACAGGAATAGCAGAAATAAGCGCCTGACTGTAAGGGTGCAAGGGCGCTTCATAAAGGCGTTGCGCACTCGTTAACTCAACGATTTTACCTAGGTACATTACCGCGACTCTATCTGAAATATGCTTTACCACAGATAAATCATGGGCAATAAAAATAAGGGCCAATTGCATCTCTTGCTGCAAGCTTAATAACAAATTCATGATCTGAGCTTGTACCGACATATCCAAAGCAGATACCGCTTCATCACAGACAATCAATTTAGGTTTTAACGCTATGGCTCTGGCGATGCCTATTCTTTGTTTTTGCCCCCCTGAGAATTCATGGGGATATTTCTCCATAGCCTCAATAGGCAATCCTACTTTAAGCAGAAGCTCTTCGGCCCATTGCCGCCTTTGTTTAGTATCACCCATTTGGTGAATTTCAAAAGGCTCTTGTAAAATATTCCCCACAGTATGGCGTCCATTTAAACTATCCATAGGATCTTGGAAGATGATCTGCATTTCTTTACGTAATGAGACCATTTGCTTCGACGTGTAGTGGGTTATATCCTGCCCTTGGAATATGATTTGGCCAGCACTTGGTTCCATCAATTTCAGAAGACTACGGGCTAGCGTACTTTTACCACAACCAGATTCGCCCACCAGCCCAAGGGTTTCACCCGCTTTTAAACTGAAAGAGACATCATCTACCGCATATAGATAACTGGCTTTTGAGAACCAAGAATCCGACAATTTAATGTGCTGACTGAGATGACGAACCTCTAATAAGGTTTTAGGCATTATTCACATCCTCTAAATGAAAACAACGCACTAAATGAGTCTCTGAATGTGAGTCTGAGTCAGCCTTGTCATAAGCCTCTAACTCTGGCTTTGAAGCCTCACATTGCTCAGTACTAAATTCACATCTATTACTAAAACGACATCCCTTTGGCATGTGTGACAAGCTAGGCACATTGCCTGGTATGGCTTTTAATTGAGTTTTACTCAAGGTATCGAGCCTAGGCATAGACAGCATTAATCCTTGGGTATAGGGGTGGCTTGGGGATTCAAACAAGGTAAAGACATCTGTGTGCTCCACCACGTTGCCCGCATACATAACGACAACTTGATCACACATTTCAGCAACCACGCCAAGATCATGGGTGATAAAGATAATCGCCATACCCGTTTCAGCTTGTAAATCACGCATGAGCTCAAGAATTTGCGCTTGTATGGTGACATCCAGTGCGGTTGTTGGCTCATCAGCAATCAGGATATCGGGTTCACAGGCCAAAGCCATTGCTATCATCACCCTTTGTCTCATACCGCCAGATAGTTGATGAGGATAAAGATCAAAACGTATCTCAGGTTCAGCAATACCCACCTTATCGAGCATGGCAATGGCGGCTACTTTACGCGCCTTTTTACTTAACTCAGGTTTGTGAAGCTCATACACTTCACTTAGCTGTCTGCCAATCGTATGCACAGGATTCAAGGCTGTCATGGGCTCTTGGAAAATCATAGAAATACGATTCCCACGCAAAGCATAACGCTCTGGCAAACTGAGTGCTGTAATTGAGCTTCCTTGATATAAGATATCGCCACCAATCACATTGCCATAGGGTTGTGGTAAGAGCCCCATAATGCTGGCAGCCGTGACACTTTTGCCACAACCGGATTCGCCTACTAGACCTAATGTTTGGCCTTTTTTTACGCTAAAGCTCACATCGTCTAATACAGTGATGGGGCCAGAGTCCGTTTCAAAGCTGACAGCCAGTTTCTCTACCCTAAGGATATGCTCTGCTTCCATCCTTTTTGTATCTAATGACGCGTGCTCATGGCTATGGCTCATTAAAGGGATTCCGCCCCGTGTTTTTCAACTCGGTTAACCGCTGGAAAGCTCTGCCCTGATTTTTTCGCTTTAAGCGTCTCTTTTTTCATGCCGTCATCCAGCCAAAACAAACCATATTCAAAACCAGATTCATCCGCTAAGGCCGTACTTAACCCAACCCCTAAAGTGTCAGGCAAACGCACATAACGCCAATGAGCTAGACGGGTGTAAGGCACTGAGTAGGTAGGAATAAAACAATCACACGCCATGATTTTTTCTTGAATCTGATGAGATAACTCAGCCTTTTTCTCAACATTAAATTCGCTATCGTAGGCGTCGATCAGCTTATCCATTTCTGGATCTTGGTAATTGGTAAAGTTATTGGTCTGTGGTTTGGCATTAGCAGAATGAAAATACTGCCAATACGCAGGTTTCATCCCTGACCCCATACCTTGAAACACTGCTTGATGTTTTTTCTCAAGAGCCGCTTTAAAACCAGTTGCTCCTTCAACCAAGTTTAGTTGTAAGTCTAACCCCGCCTTTTTCGCTTCTTCTCTTAACACAGCCGTTCTTGCAGAATGAGCCTTCCAAGAGTAGTTCATCACTAATACTAGCGGTTCTCCTTGGGCATTTACTCGAATACCATCACGACCTAAGGTGTCATAACCTGCTTTAGAAAAGTATTCGGCGGCAAGTTTAGGGTCGAATGGCTTAGCCTTCATATTAGGGTGATCATAAATACCTTTCCCTGATCCAAAACTTTGCAAATGAACATAATCCCCAAACAAGGCTGTCTCTATCATCTTATCCACATTAATAGAGTAAGCGATACCTTTACGCACATTAGCATCTTGCATTAACGGGTTTTCAAGATTTAACCAGACACCGGTAGCACCTTGAGGTGTATCATTAAACAACCAAGACTTTTCAATAAAACCCTTATCATAAAGTGGCCCCTTACCTTGGTTATGCCACACCCCAGGTAGTATCATTGAAAAAGCATCAATACTGCCTTTTTCAAAATGCTTCATAGCCACATCTTGGTCACGAATGATCTTTAATCTCACTCTGTCTACGTTATAACGGTTTTGATAGTAAGGGTTGTTATATCCCCACCAATCTTTCACCTTCACAAACTCAATAGACTTGCCCTTTTTCACCTTACCTAAAACATAAGGCCCAGTTACAGGCTCAGCTTTCCAGTTAAAGCGCTTAACAAAGTCTTTAGGTAGCCCATTTGGATAAAAGTGCTTGGGTCTAGGTGTTGCCCCTAAACGTGCTAATAAATCATCTTGAGGTAACCTATCAGCCGAATGAAGTGCAAAGGTATCCTCGTCATAAACCGTGATCCCTGTGATGCTATTAGTATAATAGTCCTTATACCAAGGCGCTTTGGCGTTATCACTGCGCATATACTCAAATAAGAACTCAAAATCAGCCGTGCTAATGTCAGCGCCGTCCGACCAGCGGGCAGTTTTATCTAGTTTGAAATACACCGTCTTTTGGTCATCATCAAAGGCCCATTCTGTGGCCAATGACGGCAAATACTCGCGGGTATTTGGGTGCATCTGTAACAGGCCAGGTTGGCCATCTAATAAGAAAGGTCGAAAGGATCCGTTTGAGTCAGGCCCTATAGTACGAAAAGTCAGCGGAAAGGTGCTTAAGCGCAAGTTATACACACCACCTTGTTTCGCATTCTTATCTGCGAAAAGCGGTGCATCTGGGCCGGATGTCCAATTAAGGTTAGTGGGTAAAGCCGCCGCCTGAGCCAAGCTAGATAAAAGCAAAGCACCTAAGCCTGTTTTCAGACTAGCTCGCAAAAAAGTCATTGTTTTCATACCTTTATTCCTAAGCAAGAAATTAACGATAACGAGTATATTTTTTAGGATCAAAGGCTTCTCTCACCCCTTCTCCGATAAAGGTCACCATGGTTAATACCAAGACAATGGCACTGACCACAGAGGCGCCTATCCAATAGGCATCCATATTAGATTTCCCCTGCTGCAGTAAGTCTCCCCAACTAGGGGTTGGAGGCATCAAACCTAAGCCTAAATAATCCAATGCGGTTAAAGCACTAATATTAGCCACCACACCAAAGGGGGCTAAAGTCACTATCATCACCATGGTATTGGGTAAAATGTGTTTCAAAATAATACGCCACAAACCTGCACCTTGGGCTCTTGCAGCTTGCACATATTCTCGTGCTTTTTCCTTATAGGTTAGCGTACGCATGTACCAAGTAATGCCCATCCAACCAAACATTACATTAATTAAAACAAAGAGAAAGAAACTGGGTTGGATAATTGAGACAAGAATCATAATGACATACAAGAAAGGCACCATGGACCAAATTTCTATGCCTCGCTGCATCAAGAGGTCAAACTTGCCACCCATGTACCCCATTAAACAGCCAATCACCACGCCTATGCTATAACACAGGGTAAGGGTTAATAGGGCAAACCAAATGGCGATACGAAAACCATATACCAAACGTGCCACCACATCTCGCCCTAATACATCGGTACCGAGATAATGACTGTCTTGCCAAGATGGAGGGTTAGGTGGGTAATTAACACCATCAAAGTCTTGCTCGAACGCATTCCAAGGCACAGGCGGCATAAGCACCCAATTCCCTTGATCTTCCTCGGAAAACGTTTGTGCTAACACTCGATAATCCACCTCATAGGCGTAATCTAATCCAAAGTCTTCCCCAACATTCACTCCTGTGTAGGTGGGGAAATACCATTGGCCTTGATAGCTCACCATGAGGGCTTTGCTGTTAACAAAGACTTCTGCAATACAAGACAGCAGAATCAACAAGGAGAGAAGAATAAAAGAATAGTAACTACGCTTTATCTGACGAAAGCGCGTTAGCTTTTTTTGAGTGAACGGATTAATACTAAACACCTTAGGCTCCAAACTTCACTCTAGGGTCAACCAAAGCCACACACAGGTCTGACAAGATGTTCCCTAACATTAACAAGATAGAAGACACAGCTAAGATCCCCATTACCACTGGGTAGTCTCTTTCCATCAGAGCGTCATAACCTAGCAAGCCAATGCCATCAATATCGAATACCACCTCAATCAAAAAAGATCCCGCCACAAACACAGACACCACATTGCCTAAATGACTCGCGATCGGGATGACACTGTTACGAAAGGCATGTCGTGTTATCGCCTGTTTAAATGACAAGCCTTTTGCCATGGCTGTTTTCACATAATCCGCCGCTAGATTTTCTAACAGGCTGTTTTTCATTGTCATGGTAAGAATGGCGAAATCCCCTATGACATAACAAATCATTGGCAAAACAGCATGTTGAGTAATATTCCAAACCTTGCCCCAGAAATCTAAATAATCAAAATCATCCCCGACAAAACCGCCCATAGGCAGCCACTCAAGCTGAAAAGAGAAAACACTTATCAAGAGGACAGCGACAACATAGTTGGGTAAAGCATAGCCTGTGAATATCATCACAGAGCTGACATTATCCATCTTGCCACCATGTTTCAGGGCTTTTAATACTCCCAAGGGAATGGAGACGAGGTAACTGATAATAAAGGTCCAGAAACCATAAAATAAAGAGACGGGGAGACGTTCGACTATCATGTCCCACACGGGTTCATAATAGCGACTGGATTCGCCAAGATCTAATCGGACTAAGCGATTTAGCCAGTCCCAATACGCCTCTATAACAGGCTTATCTAATCCATAAAAAGCATTCAGTTCATCGATTTGATCTTGTGACAGGGTTTGAGAAATTTGAGAATTAACAGCGCGGCCACCATCTTGGGTTTGCTGCTGCATTTGCGCAATCATACGCTCCACTGGGCCACCAGGCACAAAACGAGTCATGGCGAAGACCAAAAGTGTCACCCCAATAAAAGTCGGAATGATGAGCAACAAACGACGAAAGAAATAAGCCTGCAAATACATACCTCATAACAAAGACTTAAAGTTAATCTTACTCCTAACTTACCTCATTCAGCCGGGATAACGAAGCGCTATCAGGGTAAAGAAAACACCGAATAAGAGATATCCTCTAAATAATAGGAAGTAAAATAAAAATGATGTAGCAAGCAGGGTTAAATCGTCTCATCAAACTGAATCTGGCGCTGGTTTAATTGCATTTTTTTCATCGAAACTTTTCCCTAACAAGAGAGCTTTTGCATTATGATGATAACTCATAGTAATAAGCTTATGTAAAAGTCACATAAAAGGATGGGTGTATGTTGGGGATCAGTGTTTGGGGGTTAGCCTTAGGTCAGGCCCTATTAATTACGGGAAACATTTTATTGGTCTCAGTGACTGCTCTGATTGGCCATAAACTCAGTCCGAATCTTGGTTTGGCCACCTTACCCATTGCCCTTCAATTCCTTGGCTTAATGGGAGTTACCTTACCTGCTGCTTTACTGATGCGTCATCTTGGCCGTAAGCGTGTATTTTTAATCGGTAACCTAATTGGCGTTGCTGGTGCATTCCTCGCTTACTACTCACTTTCCATCAATCATTTCGCGCTTTTCTCAAGCTCAACCTTTTTGCTTGGGGTGGCCATAGGTGTGGGGCAGCAGTATCGTTTTGCAGCAATAGATAACTGCCCTGAAGGCAAAGCCCCGCAAGCCATCAGTCTGATCATGGCAGGGGGTATTCTCGCTGCCTTTTTAGGCCCGAACCTTGCTGTTTGGGCGGAGTTTTTAGTACCTGACACCCAATACATTGGCGCTTTTGCAGCCTTAATTATCCTTTATATCAGCACCACTATCTTGGTCGCTTTATTGCCGTTGAAAAAGCCCACCTTAGAAGAGCAATCTGGCACACCAAGATCTTATATAGAGCTTTTAAGCCAGCCAGATTTAATCGCTGCCGTGGTTGCAGGTGTTATCGGTTATGGGGTCATGGTCTTAGTGATGACAGCTACACCTCTTGCTATGCAGGGTTGTGGCTTTGATTTTGGTAGCACCGCCAGTGTTATCCAATGGCATGTGTTAGGCATGTTCGTCCCTTCTCTCTTTACCGGTAAACTGATTGCCCGTTTTGGTACTACCAAGGTGATTCAAGCAGGTTGCTTGTTCTTGTTAGCGGCCTTGATACTCAACCAGTTCGGCATCACCTATTGGCACTTCTTCTTTGCCCTAGTGATGTTAGGTGTCGGTTGGAACTTTACCTTTATTGGTGCCACCAACTTGCTAAGCAAAACCTACCAACCAAGTGACAAGGCTAAGGTTCAAGGTTTAAATGACTTCTTGGTATTTGCCTTTGCAGCAATCGCCAGCATGTTGGCAGGTTATTGGCAAAGTGCCCTAGGTTGGGAGATGCTAAACATGCTGATGATACCAGCTGTGATCATAGCGATGGCCTGTGTATTTTTCAGTACTAATAAAAGCAAGCAACAAAATGCACTTGCCTAAACAAATAGGTTTGTTACGGTCCAAAGCCCTGAGTTAAAAAGCCTGTCTCAAATTTAAACAGAGCTAACTCCTCGACACTAAATTTGGCAGGCTTAACCGCTTTAGACTTAGAGAACTGATTCACCATAAAAACAAAAGGTCTTAATTTAGGGCCTTTAGTTTCATCTGTTACTTGCACAAAACCAGCCAAATTCACCACCCCTTGCATAGAGCCAGATTTGGCTAAAACACGTCCTTTTAACATGTCATGTTTTAAGCTTTCTCTGTTTTTTAACGTGCCGGATTGTGCTGCGATAGGCAGTACCTCAACTAACCAAGCGAACTTAGGATGAGATAACCAAAGCTCCAAAACCTGATACACGCTAGTTGCATACAGCAAGTTTTCACGAGATAAACCGGACCCATCTCGTACCACCAAACCTTGGCTATCTATCTGATTTTTATCTAATAAAGACATAAGCGCCAAGCTTCCTTTTTGATAGGCATCAAGCATTTTAAAGCTGGCAGCACCTGCGTTTTCACTTAAAACATATTGATGACCGGACGCCTTAAATAACGCATCTGCAACCAAGTTATCTGACCTTTGCAGCATCCGCGCCACCAACTTAGTTAATGGCGCAGAATGATGCGTGATGCGCTTAACACTCTTATCATTGTTTGCGAGCCAAGAAGGTGCTTGATCAATAAAGCTAACCTCTATCTCAGAACCGAACCCCAATAAGGCCAGCTCTTGCATGAGAATATGCTTAAAAAAGGCATTCGCCTCATTAGCTGAAAAACCTAAAGGTAAGGTTTTCCGTTTTTCATCAATACAGCCAGTCAATCGATAGTGATTAGCGCCTAATACCTTAAGCAGTACCTGGCAGCTTTCGGCTTGATTGGTGGCGAGGGTCACCACTTGGTTTTCGACAGTCAAAGGTGAGTTGGGGGTCAGGTAAAAGTGAGCTAACTGCCCAGTCTTTGTTGCCTTCAAATTACCAAAAACACAGTTTCTATTGATCATGGCGGCACTCGTTGGTGCGGCAAAACAAATACCATGATCATTCCACACTTGCCCTAAACTCCAAGCATGACCTTGATAACGACTCGCATCAATTTCGACCTTATCCAGCTTTTTCACTCCCGCTTTAGCAAGTGTCATCAGCAGGGCATGTAGATCTTTGTGTGTGAAACTCGGATCACCTGTGAGCGTAAGCGTTAAAGGTCCTGTTAATCGGCCTTGGTTGAGGGTTTTCTCATCATAAGCAAGTTCGGTTTTAAAACGGTAGTTTTTGCCTAAAACCTCTGTAGCCAAGGTTGCAGTGAATATCTTCATCAAGCTTGCAGGATTAGCAAGGTACTGGGTGTTTTGCGAATGCCAATCAGACTGAGTAATGACAAGCGCGCCTTTAGGGGCATTGTTTAATAGGGTTTGAGACTGGGCAGCCATGCTAATTAAACAGGTTAGAAAGATGAAAGCAGCCTTGAAACACCCTTGCTTAAATTGTGTTGCCATTTCAACCATTCTGCATCCTGCCCATTCAATCTTGAAAGAAAAACATCTTAGCAGCCCTAGGACTTAACCACTAGCTAAGCAAAATTAACCCTCAGAGAGAACTGGCTATTGCTCTTTCTCTGCACTAACATGACATCCTATTTCGGAGGGAAGCTGGATACCTTGCATGGATAAGCAACAGATCTTTTCATTATTAAAACAAGGCAATGTTACCAAGATAAGCATTGCCTATTTCATCTCATTTTTTGGTACGGCTATGGCGCCTATCGCCATGGCGTTTGGTGTGCTTGAACTAACAGGTTCAACCAAAGACTCAGCCATTGTCATTGCAGCACCTATTACAGGTTCGATTATCATCATGCTTCTTGGTGCTGCGATAGCTGATCGCACATCGCGCAAAGCCATGATAGTGGTCGCCGACATTATTGCCATGCTGGCTCAATTGATCATTGCCTGCTTGTTTATTTTTGAGTTGGCTAATATCGTCAACCTCACCATTTTAATGCTCATCAATGGTATTGCTTTTGGCCTGCATGCCCCAGCTGCCATGGGGTTAATTCCACAGTTGGTGAAGAAAAAGGACTTACAAGGCACTAATGCTATTGTTGGCATAGCACGTAGCAGCGCTATGATCTTAGGCGCCGCCGCCGGAGGGATTTTAGTCGCAACATTTGGTGCTGGCATGACCTTATTAATTGATGCAGGCACCTTTGCCCTAGCTACTTTTCTCGTGATTAGTCTACGCCCAAGCAAGCAAATCAAAAGTCAGGGTGAGTCCATTATTCAAGAGCTCAAACTTGGCTGGAAAGAGTTTATTAGCCGAAAATGGCTATGGGTGATTGTGGTGCAATTCTGTTTTATTGTGGCATCCGTTGAAGCTGTCTATGGTTTGATCGGCCCAGCTGTTGCAAGGGATCAAATGGGAGGCGCAGCCGATTGGGGGCTTATTGCAGCGGCCATTGGTGCCGGTACTATTGTTGGTGGTATTGCGTCATTTTATATGCGTTTTACTCACCCTCTGAAAGTCGCTACCTTGACCTCTTTTAGCTTTAGTTTCATTAGCTTAGCTTTAATTATGCCACTGCCATTACATTGGATTATGCTGGCTGCGTTTCTAGGGGGAATCGGCTGGGAGATGTTTTCGATTCTATGGACAACGACCTTACACCAAGCGATTCCCAGCCATATGCTTTCTCGTGTCAGCGCCTATGACCATATTGGTTCCATTGGCCTTGCGCCTCTGGGTATCGTGGTCGCCGGCTTCTTATATGAATCATTAGGCTTTCAAATCGTTCTCATACTTTGCGCTTTGACCGTCATTATTCCGACTGTCTGGGTTTATTGCGTACGCGAAGTCAGAGAGTTCGAAATCGCTAATCTTGAGACAAAAGAGAGTCCAGAAGCGCCGTCAGCTCAGCCGACAAATTAGCACCTTGTGTTAGTGCCTGACCCTCGTATAGGTTAGGCATTAACAAGGCCTCTTTACTGGTCGCTTTCAATACATAGATTTGCGCTGGGCTAAGGGGCTTATCGAATCCAGCCAGCACAGTATCTAACGCCTTATCAAATAAGGCCTCCAATTGTTTGAACAAGCCAACACTGGCCTCCTCCATCTTATGACTCTCCCCCAACATAATGCGGTATACCGCCAGACGGTTTTTATCAGCAAGCCAAACATCCCAAACTCTTAACCACTGTTGCAAAGGCGACTGAGCCTTATCATTGACATCAGCAAGGTCAGTCTCAGCATTTTCTAAGATGCGTAATAAAGCCTGATGCCAGAGAATCTGCTTACTGGAAAAATTACTGTAAACCGTCGGTTTAGAGACTTCTGCCGCCACAACCACCTGATCAATACTGGTGCCTTGATAACCCACTCGGCTAAACAGTGTCAGAGCGGTTTCAATAATATGCGACTTCTTTGAAGGGCGACCACGGGCCATAACACTTTCCTTTTCTCAAAAAACTATTCACAAGAACTATTCACAAAAAACGATTGCCTATCTAGGCAGACAAACTAATCAAGCTAAATCAACCCGTTAAGCACGCATTCAAAATTTTTATCAAGACAGGGCTTGACCAAACTTGATTATCACATTAAATTAACTAAACGGTATAGTTAATTAATTAACTGGACGTTAAATTAATCACTCACTTTGAGGTCACACAATGAAAAGCGAAAACGGCTTTTATGGACAATATGGCGGCAGCTATATTCCAGAGATTTTGTACAGCAGCCAGCAACAGATTCTTACCACCTTTGAAGAAGCGAAGAATGATCCTAGCTTTGTGGCAGAACTGCATAAGCAATGGCAGCAGTATTCTGGTCGTCCAACGCCTTTGACTCATTGTGAGAATCTCACTCAGCATCTAGGTGGCGCCCAGGTTTACCTAAAACGTGAAGACCTAAATCACTCAGGTGCTCACAAGATGAATAATGTAATTGGCCAAGGTTTATTGGTTAAACGCATGGGTAAAAAACGTGTCATTGCAGAAACAGGTGCAGGCCAGCATGGTATCGCTACGGCCTTGGTCGCTTCTCGATTAGGGCTAGAGTGCACCATCTACATGGGTGCTAAAGACGTGGCACGCCAATACCCGAATGTCTTTTGGATGCGACAGTTAGGTGCCACAGTCGTGCCTGTAAAAACAGGCTCGCAAACCTTAAGAGATGCTTTAGATGAGGCGTTGCGAGACTGGTCTTCAAGCTATGAAGATAGCCATTACTTAATTGGAACGGCATGTGGCTGCGCACCTTTCCCTGAAATGGTGACCTATTTTCAGTCGGTTATAGGCCAAGAAGTACAGCGCCAATCATTAGCTCAATTCGATCAACTACCTGATCGACTTTATGCTTGTGTAGGCGGTGGCTCTAACGCATTAGGCTTATTTACGCCTTTCTTAGAAGATAAGGAAGTGGAAATGGTCGGTGTAGAGGCGGCGGGTCGTGGTATGGATATGGGTGATCACTCAATTCGTCTATCTCACAACCTAGGCCAAGCAGGCATTGCCCAAGGTTTTGCTAGTGTTTTTCTACAGGATGACCAAGGTCAGCTACAGGAAACTCACTCAATCGCAGCGGGATTAGACTATGTTGGGGTGTCGCCAATTGTTGCTCATTTGGCAGAAACACAAAGAGTCCGTATGAGCTATGCCAATGACGAAGAGGTTTTGGCCGCCTGCTCATTACTCTTGCAAAAAGAAGGCATTATCCCAGCACTGGAGTCATCACACGCTCTCGCGGTTGCCTTTAAAGAAGCAGCAGACATGCGACCTGATCAGCACATAGTCATTAATTTATCTGGCCGTGGTGATAAGGATATTTTCAACGTCGCCAAAGCCTTTGATGATAAAGAGTTTGCACCTTTCTTAGAGGAGTATCTTAAAAACTATCATGAACAAGATACCGTTCAGGATCTATCTGAGAGCCTATCCCAGGAGACACATGCATGAGCCAGTTAGCTAATTTTATTAATGCCAAGCAACCATTAACAAGCCAACCTTTGGCCATGACGCACGTTATTTATGGTTACCCTAGCATAGAAGCCAGTCTTGAATGGATGCAAGCTTTACTTGAAATGGGCGTCGAGACTTTAGAGGTTCAGTTCCCTTTCTCGGACCCAGTGGCAGATGGGCCAAGCATAGTTCAAGCCTGTCATAAGGCATTAGAATCCGAACCTAAAATACAGCAATGTTTAACCGATCTTGGGCGTTTAGGACGGGACTATCCAAACTCTAAAATTTTGTTAATGAGCTACCTCAATCCGGTTTATCGCTTTGGTATTACAAAGCTCGTAAAAGAGGCGGCTGAACAGGGTTTAACTGGGCTAATTCTGCCAGATTTACCCATTGAACACGCGGCTGAGTACCAAGATGCCTGTGTCGAACATAACCTGGACGCCATCTGGTTAATCACACCGAATATGCCAACAGAGCGCATCAAGCAGATCGCGACTCAAGCCACTGGCATGCTGTATTGTGTGAGTCGTTCTGGGGTGACGGGGCAGAAATCCAGTTTGCAAACTGAATTTGATTTAGCCGCCTATTTAGCTGAAATACGCCAGCATACGGATGTTCCATTAGCCGTTGGTTTTGGCATCAGGTCACCACAACAGGTAGCAGAACTAACAGGTCTAGCAGATATTGCCATTGTGGGTTCAGCTTTGCTCGACGCACACAACCAAGGTGGCATTGCCACAGGTAAAGCAATGGTTGCGAATCTTTTCCCTCAGCTAGCTTAACCTTTTCTTTAACGCCTCATATAAGAAGCCCCGACTGGATCAACCGTCAGGGCTTCTTATATTGCAGTGTCGCACTTAATATCTGAATTTAGGGCCTTTATTAATACACATCCTGAACATAACGCCCTGCTTGCTCTAATTCAGAAACCGTTAGCTGCTCTTGTTTCAGAATATTATCCAGTGATGCTCTTACTCCATCAGCCATCACCTTGCTACCACAAACCATAATTTGAGCGCCTTCTAGAATGCGTTTAGAAATATCCTTGGCATCATCCGTTAATAGGTTTTGCACATATTGAGGTTTAGCAGATCGCGAAAAGGCGAGTCGAAGCTGTTTTAATCTTGATGTGGCTAAGGCTTGGCTCAAATTATCCTCATAGATAAAGTCCGAGTTTTGCAATCTACCACCCCAGTAAAGGTAATAAGGCACTTGTTTCTCGTTTTGTTTGATAAAACCCTGTAACGGTGCCATTCCGGTACCTGCCCCTATCATGATGACTGAGCTTGCATCTTGAGCAGGTCTAAAAGAGGCTTTCTTTTGGATAAAGGCTTGTATCGAATCCCCTTCTTTTAGGCCATGTAAGAAACCAGAACATTCCCCTTCAAGCTGTTTACGTACACAGATTTCTAGCATGCCATCTTGATCACAGCTGGCTAAGGAGTAATAGCGAACAAAGTCAGAACCCGGTGGCATGATACCCACTAAATCACCCACTTCAAACTTTGGCCACGGCATGTCAGGGGTTAAGGCAAAAGCCTCATCAATTGCTGGATTTAATACGCTTTCAGCTTGGGCTCCCGCTTTAAAACGCAGAATCCTAACAGGGGCATTTACTTCATCACCATAGTGGCTTTGCTCAACAAGTTTCATCTGAAATGGACTGACTTTTTCCTTATCTAATTTCAAACATAGACTTTGATTAAGGCAGGTAGAGACGTTTTCTATCCAAGTATCCAAGCTCGTTTGGCAAAACTTATCAATCGCGGTTAAAGGCAACATTTGCTTAAAGCCCTTCTTGGCAACTAAGGCTTCAACCTGCTTCGCAAAACCAATAAAGTGCTTAAATTGGCTATCACCAAAGCCTAGGACATTGACCTGACAATCTTCTGATAAGCTAAGATTTTTGGCTTTTTCCAAGAAAAGTGAAGCACTTGAAGGCGCTTGACCTTCACCATAGGTAGAGGTCATGAAAAAGACATGCGTTGCCTTGGCATATTGCTCTTCCACCTGATTCATTTTATTGAGGTGTACCTTGTTACCCGCTGTGATTAACGCCTGTGAAAACTCCTGCGCAAAACGCCAAGTACTCAGACCTTCACTACCCGCCAAGATGACAATGTTTGCCTCTTGTGCTTCTACATAGTTTTGCAAACTTAAGCTATCTGTCTGCCCAAACGCCTTCGAATTAATACGTTTACGTACCCAAATGATGATGCCAGTGATACCAATAATAGGCAGTGTCAGACTCGTCAGACCTAAGAAAAGTGTCCAAAGCCCCATGCCTTCACCAGTATGAAGCGCACTAATAAATTGACTAACCTGATAGAAACTTGAATGGGGTTGAAACTCTAGCCAAAGACCCGTTTCAGGGTGAATATAACCAAGACCGAACTGAGTCTCTAAGGTGTAAACAGAGCTAGGGTCATCAGCATAAGGAAACCCAAGACTAACCAGTTCACTTGCATCTACTTCTTTAAGTGCAGGTAAATTCTCAATAGATAAAGTTTGAGCATTTTTTGAGTACTCTAAAGAAGTTTGCTCAACAAAAACAGCCTCAGGGTAATCTGGTTCTGCTGGGGTTGCCTCTGGCAACAAAGAGAAAGTGGTTGCGCTTAAGTAGAGAGCAGTAAGCGTTAAGATCAAGGTGCCTACCAAGGCAAAACGACTTAATTCAATATGAAGCTTTTGACTTGTACTGCCTTTGGCTAATTTAAAGAAGTGTTTGATGCCCCCAAGGCGTCGAATCATTAAGAAAAGTCCACTAATGCTCAACGCAAGTAAAGCAAAGGCAACAAATGCCACCAGCATTCTACCTATATCACCCATTTGCATGGAACGATGGAAGTTTTTCATCCAGTTATAAAGATCAGACCTTTGATGTGCTTGCACTTTTAAACCTGTCACAGGATCAATTTGGTCTTCACCATAGCTCTGATCATTTGAGAAGGAGACTAAAAAGAGCCCGTTTTGTGTTCGAGTTAGTTGCTCTGCACCTGGATAATCTTGTTTTACTTTATCCGCAAGTGTCGCTAATGAAGTCTGACCAAGATTTAACTTAGGTGCTGTCGCGGCTTCGTTTAGGGTCTCTAAAGATAAAATACTGCCAGATAAGGCAATCAGAATAATAAAGAAGGTGGCAGGAATCGCGAGCCAAGTATGAATTAAGCGAGACATAAGTCCTCCTAGTAGTCAGCCTGAAAAGGGGGAAACAGACTGACTATAGAACTGGGTTAAAAGACGCTAAAGGATTAATAAAGGTTAAAAGCGATAAACAAACGATTTGACATACCCCTTACCTGATACGGCTTGGCCAATGCCTTGCTGAGTTAAAGGCACAACAACATCAGAGGGCACATCTCGTTTATCTTCGACCGAGGTATCGATATGGATAAAGTAATTTGAGTCTATGTATTTATCATCGATAGTGACAAAGAAGTTTCTGCTACGATTTTTGTGCAAACTTGCACCTGTTTTACCATCGAACTTTAACGAGCGGTTGGCACGCTTCCAATCTCGCAAATGCTTCTGATACTTTTTCTTACGGCCTTCTACTGCAAGGGTTTGAACCAGACGACCATTAGCATCCATTAGATAAACCGCCACATAGGCGCCATCTCCGTTATACCCTTTCATGGTGAGCTGCATATCAACTGACTTTGCAAAGGCAGAACTAGATAGCCCAAATACGGCAAGGAAAACGATTAAACTTTGAATGGGTTTCATGAGTATCACTCCTTCTTTAGATTAAGAAGGAGTATAAGGAGCGAACCTTAAGCCAGACTTAACGCATTTTAATCTGGCAAAAAACCTTTAGTTGCTCTTTTTAAATGAGCGTTTGTTGCGGTACATATCAATATCGGCATGTTTTATCATTTCAGAAATAGGTTGATAATTACCTTTTTTAGACTCAGCAATACCAATTGCCATGGTCACCTGATAATCACTAAACAATGCTTTTTGCGACTCGGCAAAGTGCCGAGTTACCCTGTCAATCAGTACTTTAGCGCCGTCTTCGCCTGTCCCCACTAGTGCCAAGATAAACTCATCACCACCACGTCTACTGGCAATATCCGCTTCTCTTAACTCTTGGCTAAGTACTTCGGCTAATAGGCATAACAACCTATCTCCCATGTCATGACCATAATGATCATTCACATATTTAAAATTATTAATATCAATAAACAGAATACAAATTGGCTCGCGCTTTCGTTTAGATTGTTTGAGCGCTTGGCTCGCCAAATTATCAAACAAGCTTCGGTTTGTTAAACGTGTAAGCGGGTCATGGGTGGCATTAAAAGTCAGTTGGTTTTCAGACCTTTGTTTTTCTATCACCACACCAGAGATATGAGCGGCTAGAGTCAGGATTTCCAATTCTTCTTCTCTTGGCGTGGCCTTACTGGAACTATAAATCGCGAAGGAGCCGTACATTTCTCCTTTAGAAAGCACGATAGGCACGGACCAACAGGAACCTAGATTGGCTTTCTTTACCAGATCCCGAAACACTACCCAGTTTTCATGAGTGGTGACATCGTCAACTATCACGGGCTTATTACAAAAAACGGCTGCGCCACAGCTCCCTACTTTGGGCCCAATTTTTAAACCTTCAATCGCATCGTTATAAAAGTCAGGCAGTTTATTCCCAACCGTTAAATGCAAGGTATTATCATGAGGGTCCAATCTGAGAATACTGGCAAAACGTTCCTCATCTAGGTCCTCAATAATGGACTGTAAGGTTTCGAATATTTGACACTGAGATGCACCAAGCGCGATATCTGAGAGCACTTCGGCACAACGTCTGTAGGCATCTAGTAAAAAGCTATGTTCCATTACCTTCCTCGCTGCTGCTTTAAACGACTCGCCGTTTAAACAGTATCAAGTTTCTAATATATGTCATTAAAATAGGTGATATCAATCCACCTATTTATTTCGTCTCACATTTTTGGCGAATTCGCTTGCTCATGTGCAATACGCACAATTTCTTTCACTATCATGGGGTACCCCATAAAATAGCCTTGAAATAAGTCACAGCCAAAGCGTTGCAACATAAGCAGATGATCATTGCTTTCTATCCCTTCTGCAATCACCTCAAGTCCCAAACTATGCCCCATTGTGGTAATTGTCAAAGCAAGAGGGTGGTGATCACCATGTCCTGATAAATTTTTAACAAATGATTGGTCTATTTTCAGTTGATCAAAAGGTAACTGTTGTAAATAAGACAAAGACGAATAACCTGTTCCAAAGTCATCAAGGGAGAGAAGCACACCCAGTTTTTTTAAGGCGTGCATCTTTTCTAAAATATTCATCTTGTCATTGATTAACATGCTCTCTGTTAATTCAAACTGCAAAAGTCTTGCCTGAGCCCCTGTCTCTTCTAGTATCTGCTCCACCAGCTCAACAAAGTTATCCTGAGAGAACTGTAAAGCACTCACATTGACTGACATTTTGACCTGTTTTAATGCTGGATCTTCCTGCCATAAGGCCAAGGTTTGGCAGGCTTCTCTTACTACCCACTCTCCGATGGGAATAATTAACTTTGACTCTTCTGCTAATGGAATAAACTGAGCGGGAGAAATAACACCATCCTCTGGGTGCATCCAACGTATCAAAGCTTCAACGCCTCTCATACTGCCAGAACGATCAAACTGAGGTTGGTAATGCAAGAGGAACTCTTGTCTATCCAGCGCTTCTCGCATTGCCGCTTCTAAGTTGACCCTTTGCAGTATCTTTTCTTGCATTTGCGGAGAGTAAAAACAGTAACGATTACGGCCTGTTGATTTTGCCTCATACATAGCCAGTTCCGCATGTTTAAAGGCATCAAAAACCTCATTGATTGAGTCATCAATTTCGGTAATGCCAATACTGCTGGAAATATAAAAGTGGTCTCCATCAATCTCAAAGGTTCTAGAAATAGCATCATTGAGATTAGCCGATACACGCTTAGCTCGATAAAGCGCTCTGCCTGGGTCAAAACTGATATCGACCCCTTCAAGCAATATGATAAATTCATCACCGCCAAAGCGTGCCACCATATCCGTCTTTCTCACCACATCCACCAGCCTTAATGCCACCTGCTGCAATAGCTTGTCACCTACAGAGTGACCTCTACTGTCATTAATATTTTTAAAGTGGTCCAGATCAATAAAGAGCAAGGCATGACGAATTAAAGGGGCATAATGTCCTTCAACACTGACTTCTTCGGTTACAAATTGAGCTTGATGAATAAGTTGCTCAACCTTTTCAGAGATCATTTTTCGGTTTGGTAAGCAGGTCAAAGAATCATAAAAACTTAACTGATTAATCATCTGCTCATTTTGCTTGGTTAAACTGATGTCCTTGATAATAAAGACATAATAGAGAGGCAGGTTTTCATCACTATACACAATCGAGATAGTCGTCAGTTCTGGCGCAATTTCACCACACTTTTTACGGTTCCAAACCTCCCCTTCCCAATAACCAAACTCTTCTAAATGGTTATAAATTTTACGAAAGAAAGCATCATCATGACGGCCAGACCTTAAAATACGTATGTCTTCGTGGATGACTTCTGTTTCTTGATAGCCAGTTATACGCTGAAACGCCTTATTCACTCTCACTATCTTATGCTGCAAATCTGTAATTAAAATACCGTCTTGGGTATTAAAAGCTGTTGCGGCAATTCTGAGCTCGTTCTCTGATTTTTTACGACGGCTCACATCTCTCGCTAACGCCACAAAGCAAGGGCGATTTTCTTCGACCCTTTCCGTAAAAGACACGGATAATTCAAACCAGTACTCACTCTCCCCTAACTCAAGGCAAAAGCTATTACCCTCTGAATACCCTTTAGCTTGCGCTTCTTCAAACGAGTTTTTATAAACACTGACCGCCTCTAAAGGGAACAGCTCCATCAAATTACGGCCAACAATGTCAGGGCCAAATTGACTGGCTAATAGTTTGTTGGGAAAGTGGCAATGCAAAACCTCGCCCTTATCATCTATCTCAAGTAAGAGGTCCGGAATGGCTTCAAGTAACCCCAACAAGCGCTTATTGGCATGAGTCATATCTTGAGTACGCTGCTTAACTACCTCTTCTAAGCCTTGCTTGGAAATATAAATATGCCTTAGCAAACCAACAAGCCCCGCAATTAACAGGCTAATCAAGGCTGTCAGCAGTATCTCGCCTTTTAACCTAGACCAAGAGGACCAACCAGACACAGGCACCAACTGCAGCTGCCAGATGTCATTAGGCACCTTGATATCTATATTGACCGAATCATTAAAGTCCACAGAAGAAGAGTCTGTGATCAGCACCTCTTGCTGAGCCAGACGTTTGACCAGCCGATATTCATAACCTTGCTGGCTTAACTTCTGAAAATTGGCCTTGTTAAGCAAAGCATCTAAAGTCACAGCTACATTGGTAAAGCCCCAAAACTCATTTTCTCCTTGGGCATTAGGCAAAAGAACAGGCCAGCGGCCGATAATAGCGACGCCCCCTTGTACCATTTTCACAGGCCCAGCCAAGGTTAACTTGCGAGAAGTGCGCGCCTTATTGGCTTCTTCCTGTTGTTGCTTAAATTTCAATTGATTTAAGCCAACAGAGGCCTCATTACCCGCCATGGGATAAACTAGCGTGATAATGCCATTCGGGGATAAGGTAAAGTGGGAAACCACTGGGTAAATTTGATGCAGGCTTTTTGCATAAGAATCAAAAAAACTCAGATCCCCATTTGTTTCTTTAACCATGGCAGCCAAAGCATAATTTGCCGACATATTATTAGCTATGGTGGTATTTATCAGCGCAGCATGATTCTGCCCTAATGCCAGAGCAGATGCCTTGTGACCTTCATATGCCAGCGCCTCCACTTGTTTTAGTACAAAGAAAGACGTCACCATGCCAACGAATAATAAAACGAAGAAAATTCTACGTGGTGAAAGCAGTAACCGACGAACATAATCACGCATAAGGTTAGATAGTTACCTAATAGACGCTCCGTGAATACCCAAGGCTAACAAGCCCGCTTGTGAACTCTGTTCAGTAAAAGAATAGCAGATGAAAAAGAGAATGCTGACTTCAAAGCGAAGCAAATTTATCTAAGCATGAAAAAAGCCCCGAAGATGTCTCTTCGAGGCTTTTTAGAAAAGTTGCGGTTTAATGCAGGTCACACCTGAAACAAGAAATTCCTGATAAGATCTTTACCACCTTCTGTCGCAAAGGATTCTGGATGGAACTGAATGCCTTGGATTGGATACTCTTTGTGGCGCACACCCATAATTTCAAAATCACCACCTGCACGAATCACAGCTAAGTTAGTAAAGTCGGCTTCAGCCAATTCACCCACACTAGACGTGACTTCTAAGGCTTCAGGGAAACTCTCGTTTTCTGCCACCAGCGAGTGGTAACGCATGATTTCTAGCTGATCAGGAATGTCTTTAAAAATACCTTCGCCATTATGTGCTATCGGGCTAGTTTTACCGTGCATAGGTAAAGGGGCTTTCACCACCTTACCGCCAAACACATGCACCATACCTTGCATGCCTAAGCACACGCCCATCATAGGGATGGTTTTACCTAGGTCACGAATAATGTCTGCGCACACACCAAAGTAGGCTTCATCATCAGGAGAGCCAGGGCCAGGTGAGATAATAATACGATCAGGTGACAGGGCTTTTAGCTCTTCAATGCTAACCTCGTCATTACGCTTCACCACGACGCTAAAGTCTTGAATGTTGCCACGCATTTTCTCGCTAGTCAGAATCTCACCAATAAACTGATAAAGGTTGTAAGTAAAAGAGTCATAGTTATCAATAATATAAACCTTCATACTCAGGCTCCTTTTTTATCAGCTGGGGCAAATTGATCAAGTACGCGCTTGGTTCCGGCGAACTTACGTTGGATTTCTTCGTATTCATCTTCGGCGTTGGAATCAAACACATTACCACCACAGGTTTGCACATAGGCTTTTTCGCCATTAGCAAACACAGTACGAATTGGAATGGCAAAGGTACAATCACCGTTAAAGGAGAAATGACCGACTGCACCACCATAAGGGCCACGACCTTCACCTTCAAGATCATCAATAATCTTCATGGCTTCAATTTTAGGGGCACCTGTTAACGTACCTGCTGGGAAGTTACTCGCAAGACCTGAGAACATGTCTTCTGTTTCTGCCATGATGCCCACGATTTCGCTAGAAATATGCTGCACATGACTAAAGCGTTTAATGTCCATCAAGCTACGTACTTTTACCGTTCCAAATTGCGCCACACGGCCAATATCATTACGGTGTAGGTCGACTATCATATTATGCTCGGCAATTTCTTTTGGATCATTCAATAAGGCACGGGCCAAGGCTCTATCTTCTGTTTCATCAGCACCACGCTTAGCCGTACCCGCAAGTGGGAAGGTTTCCATCTCTCCTTGGCGTAAACGGAAAAGTAGTTCAGGGCTAGCACCAATCACTTTTTGCTCATTGAATTTTAGATAGTACATCTGAGGTGATGGATTCACTTCACGCAGTTTTTCATAGATATTGATGTTATCGCCTTCTAGGGTGAACCACTTTTTAAAGCCCACTTCTGTCTGGAAGATTTTACCGTCAATAATGTCTTGCTTGACCTTAGCCACTGCCTTAGCGTGATCGGCTTTTGACATAGATTCGCCGGTTGAGGTCACTACTAATGGACCATTTTCAGGGGTTGGCTCGGCCAACATACTTTCAATCAGGTCCATGCGGCTGTCTTGATAGTAGAAGTAAAAAACTTCGCCTGTCATCTTGTCGAGAATCAAACCATCTGTATAAAGGCCGAATTTAAAGGCTTCAAACATATCACTGACATTAAGACTCAAGCTTGGCTCAAAATAGTTCATGGCATCATAACCAACATAGCCAGTTAAGCCGCCTGAGTATTTACGCGATAAAATATTTTGCGGCACGATTTCACGCAGTAAATAGTAAGGATTATCGCTCTGGTAGCTTTGCGAAGAGCCATCTCTTTCTTCAATTGTCAGCGTATTACCTTGGGCCCAAAGGATTTTTTCCGGGTCAAAACCTATGATGGAATGACGTGAGATAAAGCTATCTTCACCCAAAGATTCCAGCATAAAGCAGGTATCAAAACGCTTTTCGACTTTTTTAAACAAATCAAAAAAATCACAATCTGCCGTGACATTCACATAGTGAGGCTTTCTCGGCAACTTAATGGCTTCTGGTTTTACACTCATGTTTATATCCATCTTATTGCTCATCTTTATCGGATGAGGCTTGTTCTAATTCTTTTAAGGCTCTCGAACCTCGCGTCACGGTCGCTATACCGACACCCAGTTGTTTGGCAATTTCTCGTTGCGGCACACCTTCTTTGAGCATGGCAAATATTTGCAAACGTTTGCTCATTTCGAGCACTTCGCTTGGGGTCAGAAGCCCTGTCAGCTTGTTCTGCATCTCTTCATCTGAGCTTGCACTTCTTAAGTAGGTGATTAGATCTTGCACTGTTTTCTCCACCTAATAGCTAAACGCCATTTATCTAATATGCGCACATAATACCGTATTCATGTACTAGTACAATAGATTTCCAATTTTTATTCTCACCTATACCACATCTCTTATAAGAATCCTTGGTACTAGGTATAAAAAAAGGCCGCCTGAGCGACCTTCCATTTCACGCAAACCTAAGATTTCTAAGAGGCAGCGGCTTCCCAATCCGTTAATAGCTGCATCATGGTAAAAGAATCTTGAGGGCGAGCAGCTGGACGTTCGAGCTCTAATTTGCCTTGCTCAAGCGCTTCACGAATCTGAGTCACTTGAGAGACAAAACCATTACCGGGCGCATCCACTTCAATATGCTCGAACTCGGTTTCATTCCCTTCCCCATCATATTTGGCGAAGTAGATTTTGTTACCACTTGCTTGGGGTAACCAAGGGTTTGATTTCAGCTCTAGATAACCTTCGCTACCTAGAATGCTGAAGCTTGAGTGCATACCAAAGTCTTCTGCTGTATGCAGTTGCACTTGTGCACCATTGTTAAATAGGAAGTTAGCACTGGTATCACAGATATTGCCGTCTTTACCACGACGTCCAAACGCCTGAATCTGATAGTCAGAGAAAACATCATCGCCAAAGGCTTGTTGCATAACCAAATGCATAAGAGAAAGTGGGTAACAACCTAAGTTGTAAAGGGTCCCTTTACTCTCTGGATTCACAAATTCACTAATAGCCGCACAGTAGTTACCGCGTATCGCCTTAATCTCACCAATCGCTTTAGTTTGCAGCAGTTGGCTGATTTTTTGGGCAAAGGGGTGAGTTAAGTACATCAAGCCTTCCAAGAAAAAGACTTTATGTTCAGCCACAGCATCTAATGCCGCTTGGGTTTTCGCCATATCCACAGACAAGGACTTTTCACACAAGATAGCCTTACCTGCTTGCGCCGCTTTAATCACATATTCATGGTGTAAGTGATTTGGCAAAGCAATGTAGATTACATCCACTTCTGGATCTGCGATTAACGCATCGTAATCTTGATAGACCTTATCGAAGTCATACTTATCGGTGAAGTCCTTTAAAGGTGCGAGAGAGCGGCCTGCAACAGCATATAAGTGCGTATTCGCTTCTGCTAAAATCGCGTCCGCCATCACGGCTGAAATAAAGCTGGTACCTAGAATGCCCCAGTTAAGTGGTTTTGACATATTTCCCTTCTTTTAATTAGATCGATTGTGGCACATAAATAAAAACGCCCCTAAGGACGTTTTTGTTTATTCATAATAGAGATTAACTAGCTATAAAAAGCTTTCGCCATAACCTAGCTTGGCTAATCCTAAATGAGAGGCAATGCTCTGACCAATATCAGCAAAGCTCTTACGTGTGCCTATGCTCGTTGCCTCAGCATCAGCTCCGGCTTCAATGCCAGGGCCAAAGCAAATCACAGGCACATGCTCACGGGTATGATCCGTACCGGGCCAAGTCGGGTCACAACCATGGTCGGCACTGATAAATACTCTATCACCCGGCTTAAGCGCCGCTTCGATTTCAGGCAAACGGGCATCAAAGGCTTCTAATGCAGCGGCATAACCCGACACATCACGTCTGTGTCCGTATGAAGAATCAAAGTCGACAAAGTTAGGGAAGATAAGGCTATTATCAGGCGCGGTATTAATGCTTTCAATCGTCGCATCGACTAGCTTCATCAATCCCGTTGCTTTCACCTTATGAGTAATACCTGAGTGAGCATAAATGTCGGCAATTTTACCAATACTAATCACCTGACCACCTGCTTCAGCAAGATAGTTCAAAACTGTTTTCGCTGGCGGCTCAACCGCAAGGTCACGACGATTTCCCGTACGAGCAAAGTCATCTGCATTCGACCCGATAAAAGGTCTAGCGATAACACGGCCTATGTTCATCTTCATTTCGTCCAGAAGATCACGAGCGATCTGACACAAGGTCAATAAGCGCTCTAATCCAAAGCTTTCTTCGTGCGCTGCTATTTGCAACACGCTGTCAGCAGATGAATAGATGATAGGGAAATCCGTAAGCATATGCTCGTCACCTAAACGGGCAATGATTTCGGTACCAGAAGCGTGGCATTCACCTAAAACACCTTCTAGCTTGCCGCGTTTTGATAGCTCTGCCATAAAGTCAGCAGGAAAGCATTTTGGCGTATTAGGAAAGTAATCCCAATCAAATAATACAGGTACACCCGCAAGCTCCCAATGGCCACTTGGGGTGTCTTTACCACTACTTAGCTCTTGTGCATAACCATGCAAAGCATCCACAGGACCTCGATAATCAAAGCCTTGTGGATAGTTTCCGGTACTGGCTTTAGCAAGATGTCCTAGGCCTTTTTTCTCTAAGTTAGGTAGCTTTAGGGGCCCAGTTCGACCTACTTCTGCTTGGCCTTCTGCACAGGCTTTTGCGATATGACCAAAGGTATCAGAACCCACATCACCAAAGTCTGCCGCATCATGTGCCGCACCCACTCCAAAAGAATCCATCATTAAAATGATTGCTCGGCTCATACTAGTATGCTCCTGTTGTGATTCCGTCGCTTGCTTCACCCATTGCCTCTAATAAGGCTTTTAAAAGTGAGCTAGTCCCAAAACGGAAGGTGGTCGCAGTTAACGCCTCTTTACCTAGCTTAGATTCTAGCAAAGTCAGGTATTCTCTGACGTCTGCAAGGGTTTTAACGCCACCAGCAGGTTTGAAACCAATCGCTTTTTGGCTATCAATGATTTGCGTTAGCATAATATCAGCCGCCTCTAGTGTCGCATTAACTGGCACTTTACCGGTTGAGGTTTTGATGAAATCAGCGCCTGCAGCAATTGAAATCTGACTCGCCTTAGCGATCAGCTCAGGTGTTTTTAATTCACCTGACTCTATGATGACCTTAAGTGATTTTTCACCGCAGGCAGCCTTACAAGCCTTCACAAGCTTATAACCAATAGACTCATTGCCATCCAGTAAAGCGCGGTAAGGAAAAACCACATCGACTTCGTCTGCACCATAAGCAAGACAGGCTTTTGTCTCAGCAACAGCCGCCGCTAAGTTATCCCGTCCCTGTGGAAAATTACTGACAGTGGCTATCTTCACATCTATGATATTAAGACGAGCCAACTCTTGTTTTGCCCAAGGAATGAATCTTGGATAAATACATAAAGCCGCGACTTTGCCAACAGACTCAATTTGCGCTTGCTCACACAGGGCCGAAATTTTGGCTTCTGTGTCATCATCATTCAAACTGGTTAAATCTAATAGACCAAGAGCCAGTTTTGCGAGTTCGGCATCCGTCATTTCAGTAACAGATTTTACTTGATCAGACATGACTTAACTCTCCAACCAAGCGATAACCAACTTACTCAATTCTGCAGCCGCTTTTTGGCCTTCATCTAAGGTTTCTTCATGGCTTAATGAGTTACCTGACATGCCAGCACCTAGGTTGGTGATAGATGAAATTGCCGCAACCTTCATGCCACAATGACGCGCTACGATAGTTTCTGGCACCGTACTCATACCTACCGCATCAGCACCTAAAGTACGGAACATACGAATTTCTGCAGGCGTTTCAAAGCTTGGTCC
Source organism: Marinomonas sp. SBI8L (assembly GCF_001624705.1). Classification (GTDB taxonomy): domain Bacteria; phylum Pseudomonadota; class Gammaproteobacteria; order Pseudomonadales; family Marinomonadaceae; genus Marinomonas. The sequence continues at coordinate 158,557 of NZ_JSEO01000011.1, read as the reverse complement.
TAATGCCCACACATAAACCCCTTTAAACAGGTTAATGTTAAGCCCTTTTGCCACCTCATTAATGCCATCACTTAGCTCAGGATCATAGGCGCGAGTCATGTCTTGGAATCTAGGTCCAATGCTGTCGTCATTTTCACCTACTAACGGATTAACACCAGAGAAATTAATGTGATCTTCGATCAACATCAGACTGCCTGGCCCCATATCTTCGTTCAAGCTACCAGCGGCATTAGTTAACAATAGGGTGTCACAACCAATCAGCTTTAAAGTACGAATCGGGATTTGCAGTGTTTCAGGAGCAATACCTTCATACACATGGAAACGACCCTGCATACAGGCAACTTCTTTATTGCCAAGACGACCAATGACTAAACGACCTTTATGACCATGAACACTCGATTTAGGGAAGCCTGGGATTTCACCGTAAGGGATATAGATAGGATCTTGGATTACTTCAGCTAATGAGCCCAATCCACTTCCGAGAATGATAGCAACCTCTGGTTTGCGGTCACCGATTTTCTTTTGCAAATAATCTGCACTTAATTGATAAGCCTTCATACACGTCTTTCCTTTTTAATTAAAGTAAGCCACTCCTGTGATAAGTACGCGGTTCCTTGGCGATTTTGATTAGCGCTCTCCTGCTTGGAAAGCGCCAATATCGGACCTGTTATTTTTTCAAATTTTCAGGCCCAAATGAGAAGGGAAGAAGCTCTTCCATTGATAGGGTTTTGCGTACGCCTTCTGGCCCGCAAATATGTATTTGAGTATCAGGAGTTGAGAACTCTCTGATTTTTTGACGACAGCCACCACAAGGTGTGACCAGCTGTTCACCATTACCCAATACATAAATATTGTCTATTTTCTGTTCACCATCAAGTACCATAGCTGAAATCGCACCAGCCTCAGCACATGTGCCTTCAGGATAAGCGGCATTTTCAACATTACAGCCAGAATAAACTTTGCCATTTAGTGTCTCGATGACTGCACCCACTTTAAACTCTGAGTAAGGCACATAGGCCTTACTCATTGCTTTATTCGCTAGCTCTACTGCTTTTTTCACATCAAGAGATGACATACTAGCCTCGCTCTTTCACATAAGGTCGGCCGACAGCTTTTGGCGCAACCGCCTTACCGATAAAACCAGCAAGTAATAATACCGTCAGTACATAAGGTAATACTTCGATAGCCTGTACTGGTACTTCACCGATACCTGGTACTTGAACACCTTGCATACGTACCGCAACAGCATCTAGGAAACCAAATAACAGACAAGCAAACATCACAGGAACAGGACGCCACTTACCAAAGATCAAAGCCGCCAAAGCGATATAGCCTTTACCAGCACTCATATCTTTCAAGAAGCCTGCATTATGAGCAGTCGATAGATAAGCACCGGCTAGACCACATAAGATACCGCAAATGATCATGGCACGATAACGTATAAAGGCAACACTGATACCCGCCGTATCCACCGCATGAGGGTTCTCACCAACAGCACGTAGTCGTAAGCCAAAGCGCGTTTTGTAAATAATCCAAACCGCTAGAGGCACAATCGCGAAGGCTAGATAAACCAAGATGTTGTGGCCGCTTAATAGCTCTGAATAGATCAGACCTATTACAGGCACATCTGCCAATGCATCAGCAAATGGGAAAGTAATAGAGGTAAATCGTGCATCACCTGTCAAAGCCGGTGTTTGACCACCTTGACTGAACCAATCAAGGCCTAAGGTAACTGTGAGTCCAGCGACGATTGTATTAATCGCGACACCACTAACAATGTGATCACCACGGTGGGTAATACAAGCAAAACCATGAATTAACGCTAGGGCAACCGACGCGATAATGGCAAAAAGTAAACCTATCCAAGCAGAACCAAATACAGCCGCCGCTGCCGCTGCCGCAAACGCAGCACCAAGGATTTTACCTTCCAGACCAATATCAACGATACCAGAGCGTTCGGCAAATAAACCTGCTAAAGCAGCAAGGATAAGAGGTGTAGATACACGTAATGTCGCATCTAGAATAAGAATAAGTGTTTCAAACATCTGCTATCTCCTAAGCTGCTGAAGTACGGGTGAAGAAAGCTTCAACACGATCTTTACACATATGTTCTAGTGCACCAGAGAACAGGATAACTAGACCTTGGATCACAACTACGATTTCTGGTGTGATGCTTGGAATTTCAAACGCTAACTCTGAACCACCTTGATAAAGCGCACCAAATAATATCGCGGCAAGGATAATTCCGACTGGGTGATTACGACCCATCAAAGACACAGCAATACCAGCAAAACCAAAACCCGCGGTAAAGTTAAGCAATAGACTGTGCTGAACACCCATGATTTCGTTCAGGCCAACAAAACCAGCCAAAGCACCCGAAATCAACATAACCCAAATAGTCACCTTGCCATTATCAATACCCGCATAGATAGCAGCAGTTGCGTTAGTACCTACGGTACGTAACTGGTAACCCCAGCGTGTATGCCATATCAAGCCCCAAATCAGAACACAGCAAATTAGCGCCCAAAGGAAAGAGGCATTAAGCGGTGATTGCTCAATGTTAATACCAATGGCTGCTAGCATTTCATGCATGTATGGCAGCCAAGCAGATTCTTCGAAAGTACGGCTGTTAGGAGACATACGACCTTCCTGTTTAAGCCAGTTCACCATCAGATAAACCATCAAAGAAGACGCAATAAAGTTAAACATGATAGTGGTAATTACCACGTGACTACCACGACGCGCACTTAAATACGCAGGGATATACGCCCAAGCAGCACCAAACGCAGCACCACCAATAATGGCTAGCGGAACAATCACGTAGAATGGCATAGTCTGGTCGAATGCGAGACATGCCAGTCCCACACCTAAACCACCTATATAAGCCTGTCCTTCACCACCAATGTTGAAAATACCGGCTTTAAAAGCAATGGATACGGCTAAACCAGTGAAGATAAGGTTAGTGGCATAATACAGGGTATAGCCAATGCCTTCTTCATAACCAAAGGCACCGTACACTAGGTAACCTGCTGCTTCGATTGGGTTTTCACCTATGGCTAAAATAACCAAGGCTGACACCAAAAAGGCCAACATAATATTAATAAACGGAATAAGGGCAAGATTCACCCAAACCGGAACTTTCGGCTGACTCATGCTTGGCCTCCTGCTTTTTCTTCTTCGTTCAAGGCGTTCGCCATCATCAAGCCAAGCGTGCGCTCATCCGCGTCTTTAGCATCAATTTCGCCAACAACCGCGCCATCAAACATGACGATAATTCGGTCACTTAAGGCCATAATTTCATCCAGTTCTACAGAGACCAGTAAGATCGCCTTACCTGAGTCTCTCAATTTAACAATTTCTTCATGGATGTTTTCGATCGCACCAATATCCACACCACGTGTTGGCTGGCCAATCAATAACACATCTGGGTTTTGCTCTACTTCACGGGCAATAACAATCTTTTGCTGGTTACCACCAGAAAAGTTAGCCGTTTTCAAGAAAGGATCCGCAGGACGAACATCCCACTTTTGCATACGCTCATTACACTCATCTAACATAGCTTTACGGTCTAATAGGATTTTACCGTTGTATGCTTCAGAGTTGTGGTAACCCAAGATAGCCGCTTCATAAGCTTCAAAGCCAGTAACTAGGCCCATCTTATGGCGATCTTCTGGCACATGGGCCATTTTTAGGTCACGCATTTGCGATGCATTTTTCTTATTCTTGGCAGTAATCACTTCACCATTGAAATGAATCTCGCCGCCAGATAAAGGAGTAATACCTGACAAAGCATTTAGCAATTCACTTTGGCCATTACCAGATACACCAGCAATACCCACAATTTCACCTGCTTTTAATTCTAAGCTGACATCTTTAAGGCGCTTAACACCTTGCTCATCAAACCAGCTTAAGTTTTTAGCAGAAAGGGCTACGTTTGTTGGCTTAGCCTCTTCTTTATCCACCACCAGGCGGACTTTCTTACCCACCATAAGCTCTGCAAGCTCTTCTTTATCCGTTTCAGCCGTTACCCTGTGAGCAACCATTTGGCCTTGACGCATAACTGAGACATTGTCTGTTGATGCCATGATTTCACGTAGTTTGTGAGTGATAATCATGACTGTCACACCCTGCTCTTTCAGGGATTGTAGAATTCTAAACAGGTGATCTGCTTCTTGTGGGGTTAATACCCCTGTCGGTTCATCCAAAATTAGGATTTTCGCACCACGATAAAGTGCTTTTAAGATTTCAACTCGTTGCTGTAAACCAACGGGTAAATCTTCAACAACCGCATCCACATCAACATCTAGATTGTATTCTTGTTCTAGTCGCTTCAACTCTTTACGGGCAGCGTCTAAACCGCCTTTAAGCATGGCACCACCTTCGGCACCTAGAACAACATTTTCTAGCACTGTAAAGTTTTCAACCAACATAAAGTGCTGGTGAACCATACCAATGCCGAAACGAATAGCATCTTCAGAGGTGCGGATATTAACAAGCTCACCCCCCACTTCAATATCACCAGAGTCTGCTTCGTAGAAGCCATAAATGATGCTCATTAAAGTGGACTTCCCTGCGCCGTTTTCACCAATAATGCCGTGAACCGTGCCAGCAGGGACTTGAAGACAAATGTCTTTATTGGCTTGGACTGCTCCAAAGCGCTTACTAATATCGCGCAATTCGATCGCGTATGGGCTTGTAGTATTATTCATAAGAATTTGTGATTTATCTGCGGTTAATTATAGATAGCCATGTTTAACATTGTTCAAAATACACTCAGAACAAGGATCTAGCCACCTTAGTTTGCTGCATTTATTTATTGATGAACTAACACCTAACTTTATACAGGCTGATAATCTGACTTAAAAAGAACTTAATCTTTATATAAGGGCTAAGCATTAGCGTCTAATGTGCTATCTGCAACAAAAGTTTCTTGTAAACACATTAGTTTCAGAAATTTATTCTAAGCAAAAAAAACAGCCGTCTGCTTATGACAGACGACTGTTTCTTATTAGATTAGATGTCGCAAGAGTTGTTGGACATGTAATCGTGAACTGAGATAGTTCCATTTACGATATCAGCACGGATAGCTGAAATTTTTGCTTTCATCTCGTCTGATACAAGCGCTGCGTTGTTGTTATCAAGCGCCCAATCAACACCACCTTCAGCAAGACCTAGAACAGTCACGCCAGGTGCCCAAGAACCGTCTTTCGCTGCTGTGTAAGCATTGTAAGCCGCAAGGTCAACACGCTTAACCATAGAAGTTAGCATTGTGCCTGGTTGAATGTGGTTTTGGTTTGAGTCAACACCGATAGCGAATTTGCCATCGTCTTTCGCTGCTTGGTAAACACCGATACCAGTACCACCAGCGGCTGCGAATACTACGTCTGCACCTTTAGAGAATTGACTCTTAGCCAATTCAGAACCCTTAGTTGGGTCATTGAAAGCAGAAGGAGTAGAACCAGTCATGTTTTGGAATACGTCTGCGTTAGAAGAAACGTATTTAACGCCTTGCTCGTAACCACAAGCAAAACGACGGATAAGAGGAATATCCATACCACCAACAAAACCAACTTTGTCAGTTTTAGATGCCATAGCAGCTAATGAACCTACTAGGAACGAACCTTCGTGCTCTTTAAAGACGATAGATTGAACGTTAGGCAAGCCAACAACCATGTCGATGATGGTAAATTTAGTGTCAGGGAAGTCTTTAGCAACTTTTTCAAGAGCAGATGCCATAGAGAAACCCACAGCAACGATTGGAGAGTGTCCACGTTTCGCCAAACGACGAAGACCCTGTTCAACCTGAGCTTCGTTTTTCGGTTCAAATTCACGAACCTGTACACCAGAATCCTGAGTGAATTTAGTAATACCGTTGTAAACACCTTCGTTGAAGGATTTATCAAATTTACCCGCTTGGTCGTATACAACAGCAGGTTTGATATCTGCAGCTTGAGCCGAAGCTGCAATTGCTAGCGCCGTAGCGGATGCAAGAAAGACACCTTTCATTAGAATTCCTCTTGTAGTTATTAGTATGTTTGTAACAGCATTTTAAAAAGATGCTGCCTAACTGGTCAAAAATAAACTTATTACACCATTATCGCAATCCAAAGTGACATTAAAGCAGGGAAAAACCCATTAAACTTAGTCGATTTGTGTTTTTTTACTACATAATCGTGTAATTTGAGACCAGTTCAGGTTCCAACGTGAATCAGCATATCAAAAATTTTTCCAATTGGTAAAACTTTTTTTCAACTGTTTACAAAATAATCATCGCTGACATTCTTTACAGTAAACCGTGCTTCGCTGTCCCAGTCGGATTTCAAGCAAGTCTGTCTCGCACTTAACGCAAGGCAAACCTGCTCGCCCATAAACATTCAGTGATTGTTTAAAATAGCCAGGTTTTCCATCACCACCTACAAAGTCCTTCAACGTTGTACCTCCTTGTTCAATTGCCCTAGCTAACACTAGCTTGATGCAATCTACCAAGACAGCCAAGCGTTTTGCACTGACTTGTCCGGCCCTTCTATTTGGTTTAATTCCAGCCATAAACAAGGCTTCGTTGGCGTAGATATTTCCCACACCAACCACTTGTTTACTGTCCATAATAAAGGTTTTCACTGCTTGAGTTTTTCCTTTAGCTCGGGCAGCCAAATAAGATCCAGTAAAAGCATCTGATAGAGGTTCAGGTCCAAGACTTCTTATTAAACTGTGTTCAAGCCAATCCTCTTGTGTCCAGAGAATGGCGCCAAAACGTCTTGGATCTGTATACCTTAACCATTGGCCTGAACTGAGTTTAAAATCCACATGATCATGAAATAAAGGGGGAGTCTCTGCCGGCACTAAATACAAGCTACCTGACATTCCCAAGTGGATAATAATAGTGCCTTTCGCCGTATGAATGCCTATGTACTTACCTCGACGCGAGAGGGAAGTCACTTTTTCACCCGCTACTTGATCAACAAGCTCTGGCGTGATCGGCCAACGAAGTTGCGCCTGACGTATTTCGACATCAAGGATATGTTGGTCTTGTAGATGGGGCTGGATACCACATTTAGTGGTTTCGACTTCTGGTAATTCAGGCATGGTGAAGGTTATTTTGACAGTTTATCTAGGTAGCCCAAATTATAGGGGCTGTTACCTATACAAAAAAAACCGGCCTAAGCCGGTCTTTTTTGTATAAAGAATTGAAAATTATTTAATTTTCGCTTCTTTGTACATTACATGCTTACGAACAACAGGATCGAATTTTTTAAACTCCAATTTATCAGGAGTATTTCGCTTGTTTTTATCCGTAGTGTAAAAATGGCCAGTACCAGCAGATGATACCATGCGAATTAGATCGCGAGCGCCTTTAGATGCCATGGTTCAGCTCCTTATACTTTTTCGCCGTTAGCACGAAGGTCAGCAAGAACTGCTTCGATGCCTTTTTTATCGATAATACGTATACCTTTAGAAGACACACGTAGGCGTACAAAGCGATTTTCGCCTTCTACCCAAAAACGGTGCCAGTGAAGGTTTGGCAAAAAACGACGCTTAGTGCGACGCTTTGAGTGAGAAACGTTGTTACCCGTAACTGGGCGTTTCCCTGTAACTTGACATACGCGAGACATAATATAATACCTTATATTGCTATCCAGAATTGTTGGAAGTGTGCTTCACTCCCTCAGGCGGAGCATGACTTGAAATAAGTCAAAAATATCCCGTACCGAGGAATAGCGGCGCGAATTCTCCCATAACCCTTGGTGCTTCGCAATTAATTTGTTAAAAAATGATCAACTAAAGCACAAAATTTCCGTCACACATGACCTCTTTCAGCCAAAGAAATAGGCTTTCCATCCCCAATCACAAAATGATCGAGCAGGTTAATATCCATAAGCGAAAGGGCTTGTTGCAGTTTTTGCGTGATATAAATGTCTGCTTGGCTGGGCTCAGAGACGCCAGATGGGTGGTTATGGGCAAGAATGCAGGCTGCAGCGTTATATGCCAGCGCCATTTTTACCACTTCCCTTGGATAAACTGCCGCCGCATCTATGGTGCCATAAAAAAGCTCTTGGTAATGAATTAACCTATGCTGGCTGTCTAGAAACATAACCGCAAAAATCTCTCGGCTTGCCAATCTTAACTTGGCTTTTAAAAAAAGCTGCACACTATCAACACAGGTAAAGACGTCATCTTTTTCTAACGTCTCATGAAGATAGCGTTTACTCATCTCAACTACCGCTTGAAGTTGCGAAAACGTTGCTTCGCCCAACCCTAAGCAGGCACAAAACTCTGATTTAGAGGCTGAAATTAAAGCCTGCAAACTGCCAAAATGCATTATCACTCGACGCGCTAGCTCAACTGCATCAATTCCTTGCGTACCTGTACGCAAAAAGATCGCCAAAAGCTCAGCATCAGATAAAGCCTGCGCTCCTTGTTTTATCAACTTCTCCCTCGGTCTTTGCGCCTCAGGCCATTGTTTGATACCCATGAAGTCCTCCTTGATCCATGTTAATCTTGCTAATTTGAGAACCTATGCCAACTTCCTTGGTCTCAACTACTCACTTATAGTCTACAAACGAATTGAGAAGCATAGTTTTATGTCTGCACTTGCGAACAAAAAGATATTATTGGGTATTACTGGCGGTATTGCAGCCTACAAAAGCATTGAATTAGTCAGATTGCTAAAAAAAGCAGGTGCAGATGTGCAAGTAGTACTCACTGAAGGCGCCAAGGCCTTTGTTACTCCTATGACATTACAGGCGGTTTCTGGTTTACCCGTTCGCACCAGTTTATTAGATGTGGACGCCGAAGCTGGCATGGGCCACATTGAACTTGCTAAATGGGCTGACCTTATTATTATTGCCCCAGCCTCAGCAGACTTCATTGCTCGCCAAACACAAGGTATGGCAAATGACCTGCTAAGCACCCTTTGCCTTGCCACCACAGCTGACATTTGGCTTGCTCCCGCCATGAACCAAGCCATGTGGTCAAATCCAGCCACGCAAGACAATATAAAACGCTTACTCCTAAGAGGCGTAAAACTTATTGGCCCTGAATCTGGTGATCAAGCCTGTGGCGATGTGGGTTATGGCCGTATGAGTGAAGCAGCAGCCATTTTCAAAGCCCTTGAACAGAGCCAAATAGAAGACTTACCTTTATCCGGCCAACATTGGTTAATTACCGCAGGACCAACGATGGAAGCCATAGATCCAGTGCGTTTCATCAGCAATCACAGCTCAGGCAAGATGGGCTATGCTTTAGCAAATGTTGCCCAATCTCTTGGCGCAAAAGTCTCTTTGGTGAGTGGGCCTGTCGCTGTTAAAGCGTCTCCAGAGGTTGAGCTTCATCCGGTAAAATCAGCGTTAGACATGCTTGATAAGTGTCGAGAGATTGCCGCTAATAATCAGCCAGATGTTTTCATCGGTGCTGCTGCCGTTGCCGACTTCAGATTAAAAGAAGTTGCCTCGCAAAAAATGAAAAAGCAGGCAGGCTCAGATGAAATGCAACTCACCTTAGTAAAAAATCCTGATATCATTGCCACCATGGTATCTGAACAACAAGCTAAGTTTGTTGTGGGGTTTGCTGCTGAAACCCAAAACCTGCTGGCTTATGCGAAAGATAAACTCACTCGCAAAGGTTTAGACCTTATTATTGCCAACGATGTTTCTCGTGCAGATATAGGGTTTAACCAAGATCAAAATCAGGTCACTGTGGTCGGTAAAGATCAAACTTGGACACCAGAACAAGCAGCTAAAACTGAACTAGCAAAATATTTAGTTACTCTCATTCAGAGCCAGTACCAAGCACATTAACCCAATTCATTTAGGCATAGACATAAAGATCATGAAACAAGCGATTCAACTAAAAATTGTTAACGACAAAATTGGCACTGACATCCCTCTTCCTAGTTATGCAACAGAAGGGTCTGCAGGCCTAGACTTACGAGCTTGCCTAGATGAAGCAATTAACCTAAAGCCAGGTGAAACAACACTGATTCCAACTGGCCTATCTATTTATATTCAAGATCCAGGCCTTGCAGCGACTATCTTGCCTCGTTCAGGCTTGGGTCATAAACATGGTATCGTTCTAGGTAACCTAGTCGGTTTAATCGACTCAGATTACCAAGGTGAGCTAATGGTATCTTGCTGGAACCGTGGTCAAACTGAATTCACAATAGAAGCTGGCGAGCGTATTGCTCAGCTGGTTTTATTACCTGTTGTACAGGCTGAGTTCGATATTGTGACTGAATTTGAAAGCAGTGATCGTGGTACAGGTGGCTTTGGTTCAACTGGTACCAAATAACAATTAGTTACACATAGCGATCAAAAAACCAAGATTTCATTTTGATCGCTTCTTACTTCCCCGCAATTTCTTAACCTCTAGATACAAAAGCAAACGCGCTTAAGCCAAAGTTTCGGTAGTTTATAGATAAATATCACGTTATTATTCTCTAAGTATTCGCTTACGTGCTTAGCCCCAAAATCTAGCACTTAGCCTTACTGATATCTTTATAGCATTCTTTAAAAACATAATAATTATATGATTCTCAACAGAGTCCATGACTTTGTATGAGCTTAACTTTAGGAGCCCTACTTTCATGCCTTTAACGCGTGATTCTGCATTAGAAATTGCCAGCGTACTGAGCGAATCTTTACCTTACATACAACGTTTCTCCGGCAAGACCTTAGTTATCAAATATGGCGGTAACGCGATGACAGATCTAGCACTTCAAGCTGGATTCGCACGAGACATCGTTTTAATGAAACTGATTGGTATCAACCCAATTGTTGTACATGGCGGTGGCCCTCAAATTGGTAAGCTTTTGCAAGAACTCAACATCGAATCTAAATTCATCAACGGCATGCGTGTCACAGATACACGTACCATGGACGTAGTTGAGATGGTTTTAGGCGGTCAGGTCAATAAAGGCATAGTTAATTTGATTAATAATGCTGGCGGTAAAGCAATTGGTCTAACTGGTAAAGACAGTGGATTCATCCAAGCCAAGAAACTCTTTGTTAAGAGCCAAACAAGCCCGGGCGCAGCCCCAGAAATTGTTGATATTGGTCATGTAGGTGAAGTGGACTCTATCGATACTAGCGTACTTAAAATGCTAGAAAACAGTGACTTTATCCCTGTCATTGCACCAATTGGTGTTGATGCTGAAGGCAACTCCTACAATATCAATGCGGATTTAGTAGCGGGTAAAGTTGCAGAAGCAGTTAACGCTGAAAAGCTGATGCTACTGACCAACATCTCAGGTGTTCAAGATAAAGATGGCAATGTTTTAACCGGCTTAAGTACTGCCCAAGTTGATGCATTGATCGCTGATGGCACCATTTATGGCGGCATGCTACCTAAAATCAGCTGCGCACTCTCTGCGGTTAACGCAGGTGTCACCAGCGCCCACATTGTTGACGGTCGTGTTCCCCATTCTACCTTGTTAGAAATCTTTACTGATGAAGGGGTTGGTACCTTAATTACCAACAAATCATTAAATTAGGCTATTAGATATTAGGTTTGTGCAAGGGACAGCTCGCCTAAAGCACTATTTTGATATTGGAAAACATTATGAGTAATAAGAAGATTGACCGTCGCACCCAGATACTTCAAGCATTGGCTCAAATGCTTGAAAGCAGCCCAGGTGCACGGATCACTACAGCAGCATTAGCAAAGCAAGTCGGCGTTTCAGAAGCTGCTTTGTATAGACACTTTCCAAGTAAAGCAAAAATGTTCGAAGGCTTGATTGAGTTTATTGAAGACAGCTTATTTTCGCGGATTAATCGTATTATTCAGGAAGAAGACGATGTACAAACTAAGGTGCAATTGATTTTACAATTAACTTTAGGCTTTGCAGATCAAAATCCAGGTATGTGCCGATTATTAACCGGTGATGCCCTTGCAGGCGAAACAGAGCGCTTACGCAAGCGGATTAGCCAGTTATTTGAACGTATTGAGACACAGATTAAACAGATTCTACGTGAAGCTGAGCTTAAACAAGGTTTACGCACTAGCATTAGCGTTGCTGCCAGTGCCAATTTATTGGTTGCTACAGCAGAAGGAAAGATTCGTCAGTATGTACGTAGCGAGTTTAAAAACAAAGCGAGTGCACATTGGCCTGAGCAATGGAAATTATTGTCTCAAAACCTAATAGTTAGCTGTTAATAACAGAGAATTAAAATACAATAGGACGTAGAGAAAACTACGTCCTTATAGGCATTAGATGCTTATTATGGCTTATTAGATACCATATTGATCACGATATGCTTTTACCGCTTCAAGGTGCTGAGAGAAAGCCTCAGAATCTTGTTCCGCTAAATAAGTCATAATGTCATTAAGAGAGACGATACTGATAACAGGCATAGCAAAGTCGCGCTCGACTTCTTGAATGGCAGACAACTCACCTTGTCCACGTTCCTGTCGATCTAGAGCGATCAGCACACCCGCTGGTGATGCATTTGCTTCAGAGATGATGGCCATCACTTCACGAATGGCAGTGCCTGCAGTAATAACATCATCAATAATCATGATGCGGCCTTTAAGTTCCGCACCAACAAGACTACCACCTTCACCGTGTGCTTTTTTCTCTTTGCGGTTGAAAACATAAGGGGTGTCTACATTATGATGATCATAAAGGGCAACAGCTGTAGTTGTTGCCAAAGGAATACCCTTATAGGCAGGCCCGAACAAAACATCGTAAGGGACATTCGCTTCAACCAAAGCGGCAGCGTAAAAGCGACCTAGTTTGGCAAGCGCTTGACCTGAGTTAAACAGTCCTGCATTAAAAAAATATGGACTAACTCGACCAGATTTAAGGGTAAATTCACCAAATTTCAGTACTCCCTGAGAAATGGCGAATTCGATAAATTCTTTTTGGTAAGGTTTCATACCTGGCTCCAAAATTGCATTAATAAACGAAAAGCGTGCTTCTAGAAGGCTCGCGAACAAAGCCTCAATTAAGATAGGCGCTAATATAACACATGGCATTGAATTGTAGGGACCAGAAATGAAGGTCATAAGCCTTAATGTAAACGGTATCAGACAAGCAGCAGACCGCGGCTTTTTTGATTGGATGGTAAAACAAGACGCAGATGTAGTGTGTCTACAAGATATTCAGGCAGAAGAAGCCAGCTTAAACGATAACGTCTTTTTTCCAGCAGGGTATAACACGTATTTTTTTGACTCATTAAATGACCCTGACACTGCAGGCGTAGCGATTTATTGTAAGAAGATGCCAAAAGCCATCATGACAGGCATAGGCTTTAGTGAATGCAACTTCGAAGGCCGATTCATTCAGGCAGACTTTGACAAAGTGAGTATCGCCTCTTTCTTGGCTCCTCATGGCTCTAATCACGAACAAGAGTTACAAGATCACAAATACGCTTTTATGGAAGGTTTTAAGAATCACCTAATTAAAACTCGCCGTAAGCGCAGAGAGTTTATCTTCTGTGGAACAGCAAATGTTGCCCGCTCTCCTATTGATGTCAGCAGCTGGTTTGTGAATCAGCGCAACTCAGGTTTCTTGCCTGAAGAGCGTCAGTGGATCAACGAAATTTTTAATGAGCATGAGTACATAGATGCTTATCGTCAGATCAACAAGCAAGACAAGCAGTATACTTGGTGGCCAGATTATGAGCGTGCTTGGAAATTAGATGAAGGTGGTCGTTTGGATTACCAAATTACTACGCCGGGCTTAAAACAAGTAATACGCTCAGGTAGCGTATACAAAGACCAGCGCTTTGCAGACCATGCACCACTTATCATGGAATACGATATCGATTAATAAAAAAAGGGCATTTAATATGCCCTTTTTTTGGTCTTAATATTGTCCCGTCCTGAATAAAGTTAGTGCTTTTCCCATTTTACTTTTAGCTTAAGCTGATGAATCGATCCTGGTGTTAAGGTATAGGCATTGGACAGTGCATTAGCGCTTTCAACACACACAAAGTTTAAGTATTCATCATCCTGTAAATCAACACGTTCTTTTGCTCTTTCCGCGCCTGGGTTCCACACCACAGTACTCGCTGCGCCCTCTTGGCTTATGGTAAGAGTACGACCAAAAACAGGATCAACTAAAATACTGGTATCTGGCGTATCTAGATAGACTCGATCTAACTCGGTGCAAGGTTGAATAGAGCCAGACTGAACCGATGAAATCCCTTCAAACTTGTCTTGATACTGACAGGTTTCTAAACCTTTCACTTCGGCCTGTTCACTATTACCCACATTAAAGTAAGTGTGTAGTGCTTCAGAAATTTTCACATCATTATCGGATAGATTGGCAGCAGAGAAGTTAACTTCGAAGCCATCACCTAATCGAAATACTAGCCTTAGCTCAAATGCATCTGCCCACATATCTTCAATCAGAGGATGTTGCTCTGACGCTAGCTTTAACTGAATTTTAACATCACCATTTTTAAAGTGCCCAGCTTCCGCCAGCTGCCAACGAAAGTATCGAGCAAGCCCATGGGCAGGCAAATCTTTATTCGTCTCATGTGCCCCAAACCAAGGCCAACAAATGGGCACGCCCATATGGATTCTAGAAAAACGTGAATCACGAGTTTCTTGGCTGGATTGGAACAATAGGTCTTCTTCACCTTCTGGTATAAAGCTAACCAAGTGACCACCCCAAAGTGCAATACGAGCACTAAAGCCTGGCTGTTCTATTAAAATTTCATCACAACCGCGAAGACTCGTCGGGGTTAACACTCCCCCTACCATTTCTAGGTCTTCCATCAATTGCTTGTCCATTTAACTCTCCTCAATTAGCCGAAGCAGCATATTAGCGATAAGCTCACTAAATTAATATAAGACCATTTGAGGTTTACTTAGGTTTAATTCACTAGTCTTGATATAGGTTCATATCAAACTGTCACACCCAATAGGTAAACAGGGCCTTAAAATACAAAATATAAGGGTAACGCTTGCATAAAAAAAGCCCTGAAATAATCAGGGCTTTTTTAGTGATCATTTTTTGTATTTTATACCGCACCTTCGGAGCAATTCCCACCCTTAGTTTGTGCGGCAAATAATGCTTGATCAGCACGACCTAACCAGTCTTCTGAAGAGGAATCCGTTTCACGAGTTTGAGCAACACCAAAACTCATGGTTAATTTAATATCCCCTTTTGAGGTAGCAAACTTAGTGGAGGCTACGCGTTTTGCTAAACCTTGGCTATATTGTTCGGCTTTCACCTGAGTCACATTGGTTAACAGAATTGCAAACATACCACTGGTAAAACGACTAACAAAGTCTCCAGGACGGACTGATTCACCTAATAATTCAGCCACTTTTTCAAAGACTTCATCTCCGACTGTGTAACCATGCTCTAGATGGAATTGTCTTAAATTATCAACTTCCATCAGGATAAGAGAATGATTAGTGCTGGTATCTTCTTGAAAAGCAGTAAAATTGGTAGCGAGTACATGCTCAAGGCTGGTTCTGTTTTTAAGACCGGTCACCATGTCATTGCGCTTAACATAGTCCAATTTCACATTCACACTGGAAAGAGAAACCTTACTAGTAGCGATGTCAGAGACATCATAAATAACCATGCATAAGTGTTTAATTGAGCCATCAACATGGGAAATCGGTCTCAAAGTCACATTCTGGTACATCTTATCAGCCAAACTAGTAATCGGGCGATAAGAGGTAAATGGGAATAGGTGTGGCATCTGTTCCCAAGAGATATAAAACGGTGTCTTTAATGACTTAACGTTATTCAGCTTGTTCTTTAGCCATTCTGCCGGAATATTTTCAAACATAGAAAAAAGCGGCTTACCTTTAGCACTAGAAGATGTAATGCCTGAATGGTTTTCCATAAAACCATTCCACAATTCAACCTCAAAGTCTGTATTCAGTACAACTAACCCCACATCGATTGTTTGAATCATATCAAACAGCCAATGTAGTTCTAACATTTCATCTACTGCACTCGACATTATTCGTCCTCCGATAAGTAAGAGAGTAGATTCTCAAGTGTGGCCACTGAGTCTTCTGTAAACAATAAAATCAAATCACAGCTCACTTGATAATTTTCAACCTCATAGGTAATTTCTACTGCTAGGGTTTGTTTCCACGCGGCTTTCTTCGCATTGATAAGATGATCATTCTTAACATGTTGCCCTAATACAACAGGGTGGCTGTCGCTAAAATCAATATTTAGCTGGCGGGCTAAAGCTAAAATGAAAGGCCCAACCAAAGCCGAAGACACATCCATCAATAACTCTACTTCTGAATTCTTATTAAGCTTCTCTTGGTAACCCAATAATTTTGCCATATCAGGAAAGCTTGAATCAGAAAATACCAATAGTGCTTCAAGCGCAATGCCTGTCGCCACAAAGCCTTGAGAAACCGCTGAATAACGATTGCTTTCACCGTTATAGCCTAATGCCATTTGCAATTCGCTCACTTCCAGCATATTCACATTAGGCACAGGCAGTTTCACAAACACACCTAACATATCGGCAAGCACACTAGCGGCACGGCCCATAGCAACGTTCGAAACTTCTTGCAGGCAGTCATTTAATGAGAACTCTATGCCCTCATCCTCCATGGTTAAATGGGAATCATCATTTGACTCATCACCCATAAAGCCATGCTGTTCAAGCGCCGCACGTATTATGTCTTTCGTGGCAGGCTTTTTAAGGAAATCAATTGCCCCCAATGACTTAACTCTTTCAAGCGCTTGTGCTTGAACATCACCAGACACGACGATTACCTTGGTCGCCATTTGAGCTTGTTGCATTCTTTCTAGGGTTTGATAACCATCAAGCACAGGCATATTTAAGTCTAAAAACATTAAACTTATGTCTTCACTTTCCAGAATCTCTAATGCTTGCTCACCATGTTCAGCAAACAAAATTGTGACCGTCCAATCTGCCGGCAACAACTTTGAAAGCTGTTTTCTTGCTACACTGGAATCATCACAGATAAGAACTTTGGCACTCATGAAATCTCACTTTAGGTATAAAACTATTAGACTTAAACCATTAACTTATGAATATTTAAACTATATATTGATATGCTTATTTTGCACGTTTATTAGAATTTAAATTAAACTTTAACGGTTACTAGCGGCAATAAACAGTAATGGAAAGTACACTTGGTTATCATTTGTAACCATCATCAAGCAGGTAAGGATAAATTAATAATTTGCTTAGCGAACGGTGTCATCCTTAATGGCCGCTATTATGCTTATTTCCTGTTCAAAAACTAGTCAAAACCGTCCAATAAGGCCAATTATTTACAATAAAATATCAAAAAAACTCAGAGTATCGAGATTAACGCTTCTGATAACTTATTTTCATGATATTTATGCGCTTTTTCATCCGCAATATCCGCTCTTATTATTGTTACGCCTAAAGCTTCTATTTCATTTAGCCCGGTATAAGAAAGCTTTTCATCGATTAATAAAAAGTCTAATGCACCTAATGAACCCTGTTCATTTTCCCCTTTATGAACAAACCGAATTATAGTTTCTACCTGTTGTAACAAGGTTAAACCATATTGTTCAGGATCATTTCCTAAATTAGGAATATAAATTTTAGGATTAGGGTTTGCCAAAATAGCCTCAGCAACGCCTTCTGGCACCAAGTTAATTAAAACACTGCTATAAAAACTACCAGGCGGATAACAAATTAAATCGGCGTCTTGAATCATTTTATGCCTATCATGGCCTAACTTAACCACAGCAGGTTTAGAACTTATTAGATTTTGCGTTAGATAGATTTCTTTTACCGCAGAAGAGATGGCACCACATTCTTTACCTGTCATCCTATGTTGACCCACCAAGGATTCACCATTTTCTAACAGGGTCACCATATGGTGCGAGGTATCCGTAATCGTCTTCACTTCTCCTAGCACTTTCACTAAGCGTGAGAAAAGAAAAATAATAGGATCTATTTTTTGCTCATTATTTAAATATCCACCTGCAATGATGAGATTCCCAATACTGGCACCTCTTAAATCAAAGTCCTGACTGATACTTGCATTCGTAATTGAGAGTTGAGTCTGAATAAGCTCTTTTAAAGGTGACGTAATTTTAGTCATAAAAGGGTGTTCACCAGACTCCAACCTTTGTAGCTCTTGCCTTAAGGTCTGATTGTCCTGATCTGGATTCAAACGATAATGAAACAAGTCATAAACATCAGGCTGACCTAATACGGTTTCATCGGCTAGAGCCATCAGGCGGCTACGTATATCGCCCACAGCAGGCATATTAAATTCATCACGCAATTTGGCTGAACTACCACCAGAATCAAACGGGGTAACCAAATGAATAGAGTTATGGGTATAGTTTTTGAGAGAACGGCTGATTTTATTTAATGCAGAGCCGCCACTAAAAAATAAAATACGCGGCCCCAATTCAGGCATTTTTTGAGACCTACCGATACGAATAGGATCAGGAATTTGCAATTTTCGCCAAATACTTGGCATAAAGACTAACCTTCTAATTCCAATGAGGTACTTTGGTCGATTAATTGATTACGGCCACTACGTTTCGCTATATATAACCTTTGATCGGCTAATTCAAAACAGGCTCTTGGGTGAGTCACTGTTGGCTCATCTTTAATCGCAACCCCTATACTAACCGTTACTCGCTGAAACTCAGATGTTTTATGGATAATATTTAAATCGTGTACCTGATTAATAATTCGCTGGGCTATATCACTGGCACCCTCAGGAGAGCGATCAAACAGCACTAATAGGAACTCTTCACCGCCATAGCGCAAAGCCACATCCTTATGCTGGCAGAAGCTTGCAATAGTTTGAGCCACAGCTCTCAGTGCATCATCACCACTTTGGTGCCCATAGCTATCGTTATAAGCTTTAAAGTTATCAATATCGCACACTAGCATGGCAAAGGATTCATCTGCCGATTGCTGCTCCAATAAATCCAAAGTAGAAGCATAAATTTTACGATTATATAAACCTGTTAAAGCATCTTTTTGCGACTCTTTTTCCACTAACGAAATAGTTTCCTTAAACTCTTTCGCAGCGTTTTCTCTATCGGTTACATCGACAAGACTAATCAGGCTAGATTCCTTGCCTTCCCACAGTATGGTCACGGAGGAAACATCAAACCACCTCTGCCAAGACTCACTGTAAAAACTCTTTAAAATAATGGAACTTGTATGCCTAATCAGTCCATTGCGAGTAATGGCTTTGGAAATTTCGGCAGGAAGCTCACCCACATTGCGCATTTCAGTGCGATCAAATAATCGAGGGAATGACTGATTGTGATAAACAATTTGCTCATCTTGCACAATCGCAATCCGTAACTTTGAAAATTTAATAACATTAGCAAGTTGCTCACTTGCCTGCTTTAACTGATTACGTTGACTATCAATTGTGGTGAGATAATTACTCAATTGAAATGCAATATCGCCAATTTCGTTTTTCAGATCGAAATTTTGTAGGTCATACTTATTTAAGTTGCCCGAGCGAATCAAATTACTCAGCATAATCAGACGTGAGAACAAGATCTCTTTTAGATAAAGCAAAGATAAAACAAAGAGAATTAAGCCAAAAACAATAATCACAAAGTAGTTAAATCGAGTCTGCTCTATGGTTGATATCAATTCACTTGCTTTGGTTTGTACTTCCTGACTTTTCTGGTCAAATAGGCGTAAACTGTCCTCTGTCATACCATCCAATAAAATTTGATTTTGAGTGGTAATGCTAGACAATTCCTTGCGCTTCTCTTCCCTAACTTTAAGTTGATAAAACAGACCGACATCGCCCATTATTTGCTGCAATAACGCCTGATCATCTGCTTCCAATAAATGTTTAGAGGCTTTGTGCTTTGCAATAATTCTTTTTATCTTTTTTTCAGCGGCAGAAATTTCAAATAGTTTTGTACTTGAAGATAAAAGCGAAATTTCTTTGGAAATAGGAATCCAAATTTGACGATGTAATAAACTGCCATACTCCATGCTATCCAGTGAATTGGATAAAATAAACTTAATGTTTTTTGCCACCTGTTGGCTTTTAATAATATGTTGATTTTGAATATGAGACGTCGTCTCTAAACTCTTCGTTAGCTTCATTAAAATTGCTAAAAGGTGTTCTGTAGACTTACTATCGCTAAGACGTTCTAACTGCTGTGCGAGCCCTTTCAGCAGATGATTAATTTCAGCCGACACAATACGTAACTCAGCCTGAGAGTCTGACTCAGCCATTTGAGTCATCAAGCCAGACAAGGAAGCAACTTGTATTTGTATTATCGAAGCCGCTTCCATAATTGGCAGCTGCTCTTGTGTATTATGGACTATGGTATTTTCAAAGGTTTGTAGCCTATCCATAGAAATCCAATTCATCATACCAATGCAAGCAAACATGAGCACAAAACCAACTAACATTTTGAATTTCAAAGAATGGAAAAAATGTTTTGGTAATGATTCAAACTTCATTAGAACTCCTGAGCTAACCTTATTCAGGTGTTAAATCTTCTAAACGGCCATCAAGCGCTACATTCACATTTTCCTGACGCTCAATATAATCCGACACTATCGTCCATAACAGGCGAGTCTCTTTTAAAGTATAGGACTCAGATTTATCTTTAAACATCCCATATTCATCTCCACCCTTTAATAAGTAGCCGGATAAAGATAGCGTGTAATGACGCTCTTCGAGTGGTTTTCCTGCAACATTAATTTCTAATACCCGATCAAAAGGCTGACGCGATAAGTCATAGCTTACATTAAAGCCAGAAATCTGAAGGAAACGCCCTGATAAAACATCCACCTTACTTAAGGAGTTTTCCATCATGGCGTGAATCTCATCGGTACTCACTTCAATGGTGTGAATATGATCACCAAAAGGAAGTTCGCGATTAATATGAGAACGCTTTAATATTTGCCCAACTGGATACTCTCTATAGCCTCGAATACTACCGCTATTAATGACAGCTAATTCGGTTTTTGCATAATCTCGCATGCTGTCAGCAAACAAATTACCTATTGCAGCTTCTTTTGTACGAATATTTTCACGTAAAGAATTAAGTGGCGAAGCAAGAACACCTAATTCATATTCTAAAATAATATTCAGCCTATCTATATACCTTTGCACGGTTTGATCAACCGACTGACTTTCTTGATTATCTCGATAGCTGGCAATGCGTCCACTTGCATGAGCATGTTTATCCTTAAAATCAATCACAGCGAGATCACCATCATGGCCGCCACTAAATACTTTTATTGGCGTTGAGCGAGTATCAATATAGTCATCACCCTCTTTCGCTACCAAAACTAAATCAAGCGGCTCATAAGCACTGTCATCAAGTTTTTTAATTACATCATTTTCGGTAATTAAAATGACTTTATCAGCCCCTTCTTCTCTTAATGTTTTATCTAGCTGCTGAATTGAGTCAACAACATTTAATACTGACACCTCTCCCTGTAAATACGTCAAATTAATAGAGGTATCTAATATTGTTATAAATCCAAAACGAACATCACCAGTATCTAATAAATAATGAGAAAAAGTCCCTTCTACTGGTTCATTGGTGCGCTTATCAAGTAAGTTTGATAACACCATAGGGAAGCTAGCTTCACTGGACCTTAATGTCAGTTGATCTATTCCGTTAGCAAACTCTCTTTGATTTACGGCAAATAGATTTACTTGCATATGATTAAGTACATCAATCATATGCGCGCCAGAATCATAGTTAGATAAGGCATTAGGAAACAAGCTATCCCCACCATGGATAAAAAGCACTTTTCCATCATTACCTTGTCTTAACTCGCTGACAAAGCCTGCCAATCGACTCAGGTTTGGTTTTTCTGGGGCAATCAATATGTCAGGTAAATTAGAAGTAAACACCAAGCTTGCTGCCATGCTATGAAAAGAGCAAAACATACTTGATAGAATAAGAGAGACTGTAAATAAAACACGCTCTTTCATAACAATTACCTTACATTGATTCAGGTTCTAAGTATTTATCAAAAAGCCTGATCTAACTATGCTTATTTTGTAACATTTAAGGTGACTTAGTAAGTTCTTTGCGCACTTTCAAGCTAATTTCCAATCAATTAGGCTTCAACCTAATAAAAAGCTTATTGCTAAATATTCAATTAAACAGAGCAGCTAATAAGGTGAGAGCATTTTATACTGCCCTAAAACGACAAAAAGCAGCACTCTAATAGAGCACTGCTTTTGCATCACAAATGAAAGCTTATTTCACTTTAAAAGTACGCTTACGCACTTTCTCAAGACGCTTCAAAATCGCATCCAAACGCTCTGGTTTAACCATAAACTCTTGGAAACCTTTCATACCTTCCTTCGCCATACTCGGAGCAGTATCTCGGTCGTAGAACTGAGCAGTACCCGCCGCATTTGATAACATATTCACACCTTTATTAAGGAAGTAGTTATCAACAGCTTGCGCATCCTTATGTGGCGGTATTTGTAACAAGGCAGCATTAACCAAAGTTTGGTTGTCAGCTCGCGCCATAAATTTCAAGAACTTACGAGCGTCTTCTTTGTTCTTAGCCTTGCTAGGAATATGCACTGTATCCATAGGCGCATCTTCTGCCATAGGAATACTTGGATCAATTTGTGGGAATTGGAAGAATCCCATTTTGCCATCCAACTCTTTCGGGAAGTTAGGCGTAATGAAATTACCAATTAAGTACATAGCAGCATCACCGTTATACATAAATGGCTGTGCTTCTTGCCAAGAGTATGAAGCATGGTTTTCTAAGAAATAACCAGGTTCAACCAATTGCTTCCAGTTCTCGAAAGTTTTACGTACACGTTCGTCTGTGTAAGGGATTTTGCCATCCATTAGATCAATATGAAATTGCAGACCATTAGTACGTAAGTTCAGATAATCGAACCAACCCGCCGCTGTCCAAAGGTATTTTGTACCGATCGCAATCGGAGCAATTTTATCTGCTTTCAATGCCGCAGAGACAGCTAAAAACTCATCCCACGTTTTTGGCTCACTTAGGCCACGAGCTTCAAAGATATCTTTACGATAGTAAACGCCCCATTGGTAATAAGTGTATGGAATACCCCATTGTTTATCATCAATTGTCATGGCAGCTTCTGCTGTGCTCATGCTTGAGTGAAGATCTTCGCTATCCCAAATATCACTCACATCTTCAAACATGCCACGTTCAACAAAGGTCTTCATACGGTTACCCGCATACCAGAAAACCAAATCTGGTGGAGACGTTGCTAACCAGTTTCGTATTGCCGTTTTATAACCTTCTTTGTCGTATAAGTTGTACTTAATTTCGACATCCGGATTTTCAGCGGTAAATTTTTCAACGATTTCAGCAAAAGCTTTTTTCGGCGCTGGATCGGCCTGGTCTGAGTTAATGACAAGCGTACCCGCTTGTACCGACCAAGCTGCTGCAGCCATAGCTGTACCAGCAATTAAAGACTTAATGGTTTTCATGTTGAGTAGATCCTCACTTTTATTTTTATAAAACGGAACACAGTTTCAGTATTAAGTAAATTTTCACTTTCGTCAATAAATGAAACCAAGTTTCAGTTTATTTTTTGTACATTTTTACGATTTCAACCAGATACTGACACCCGCCGGCGCAACCTGAGCTTGTCCAATCAAGCAAGTTGCCCCTAATGGCACATAATTCGCCGCGCTTTGCCCGTAATTAAAGACAAATATCAGCTTACCGCGATGGCGCACTCGCACACCTTTAGGTAAATAATAGACAGGTAATTCCGCCTGTCCCGCAAGCTTTTCAAAACAGCTTTTTAACAAGGCCTTGTCCAAACAAGCACCTAGATAAAAACGCTTATCCTCACCCACAAGAACAGGCTGACCTTGTTCATCTTCTAAATGAACAGCTAACTCAGTATTTATTTGCTCACGCCAATGTTTAAGCTGACCTTGTCCCCAAGCACCATTTACAGAGGGCTGGGTATGCTCAGGTAAGGCATCAACTCGCTCAACTTGAAGCGGCATTAATGTTTGTAGTTTGCCAGGCGCCAGTTCATCTGGAATTTGATAATCAGACGTTTTACTGCCAGAGCGCGGTCCAACTAATAAAACACCTTCAAATTTATCAAGCGCCTTTTGCAGCATGTCATCAATCACGACCTGCGCTGGTAATACCAACATTTTATAAGCACTTAAATCACTCTTAGGCGAGATAATATCGATACTTAAACCAAGCTCTCTTAACGCTTCATAAACACGGTAACACCAGAACAAATAACGATATGCCTGAGACTGAGGCTGAATATCCAAGGCCCAGCAGGCATCGTAATCAAACATCAAAGCGACACTACCGGCACTTGGCAAAGCTTCTAGTTCATCCTTATCTAGACCCAATTGCTGGCTTAAATGATTAATTTCATCGGAAACTTGCTGAGCCTCAAAAGCCGCTTCTGCTTTGGAAGCATCAGGCCTTAATAAACCAGAATGCATTTGTTCTTGGGCAAATGGGGCTTGTCGCCAGCGGAAATAAGAGACTAATTCAGCCCCATGGGAAAAGGCTTCCCAAGTCCAAAGTCTTACCGCGCCATCTGCAGGGGTTGGGTTATGGGGAGCCCAGTTAACCGGCCCCGGCTGTTGTTCCATAATCCAAAGGCGCCCTTTACCACAGCCACGATATAAATCGTGATGGAAAGCACCAAAGTCAGGATGACCTGTACGTAAATACGTTTGTTTTTCTTCGTCTTGGTAAATTGCTTCTTGATCCAGAAAGCCAAGAGGATAAGTATCCCAACTTGCTACATCTAGATCTTGCCCAACCTTGTGATGGTCAAAAGCGGTAAAGAAACCCATATAGTTATGTACCAGATCTCGCCCTGGTGAATACTCACGCAAGATATCTGCTTGTAACTTGTTATAGGCAACCACTTGGTCAGAACAACAGCGATGGAAATCGAGTCTATGGGCAGGATTAGCCTCTGTAACCGTCAGATTAGGCAGCTCAATTTCGTCAAAGCTTGCATATTCCATGCTCCAGAAAACATTACCCCAAGCCTGATTGAGGGCCTCAATATTTGAATATTTTTCTGCTAACCAAACTTTAAAGGCAGCAAGATCCACATCGGCATAACTTAAAATAGTATCGTGACAACCGTATTCATTATCTGTTTGCCAAGCGACAATCGCATCATGAGCACCGTAACGCTTAGCCATATCCGTCACAATTCGACGACACTCTTGGCGATAATCAAGGCTCGCAAAGCTATAATGACGACGAGAACCAAAACCTCTTGGCTGGCCAGCTTCATCACAAGCGAGCATACTAGGATGCTTATCCACCAGCCACTTAGGCGGTGTAGCTGTTGGTGTCCCTAAAATCACTTTAAGTCCAGCATTCCCTAAGACCTCCAGAGCTTCATCTAACCAATCCCAGGTATATTCACCCTCAACACCTTCAAGGCGACTCCAGCTAAACTCACCAATACGCACATACTCAATGCCTATCTCAACCATGGCTTTAACATCAGTCTGCCAACGAGACTTAGGCCAATGCTCAGGGTAATAACAAACACCTAATTTCATACTTTATGCTCCAGCAAACGCTTGGCCCGGCGCGCCACTTACGTTTATGCCTAAGGTTTTAAATAAATTAATGGCGATGACTTGTCCTGCAAAAGGCTTATCCGCAGGGTTTGCCTCGCCTACACTGGCTGAAGTGACAAATAAAATATCACCCTTCTCTCCGCCAAAGGCACAGCTTGTTGGACACTTAAAAGGCAGATCAATAACATGCTTTGTCACCCCTTCTGGGGTATAGCACACTACTTTTCCTGCGCCCCACATGGCATTCCACAGATTGCCATCAGCATCTAAACAAGAGCCATCCGGGCCAAAGCCCTCTGGTGTTTTGACAAAAGCAGTATCACTTCTTACATCTCGAAAGTTAGGCCAAGGGAAAGCATGTATTTCCCCTTTCATTGAGTCAGCAAAATAGAAACGTTCGCGAGAGTAGTCCCAAGCAAGCGTATTGGAGATGCCAATATCATCTAATAAACAGGTCTTTTGACCCGTTTGATCAACTTGCCAAAGACGGCCCGTTTTTAGTGTTTCATCATCATCCATAGAGCCAACATAAAGCACACCATCCTGATCACACTTAGCATCATTAAGACGATTATTAGGCCTATCTTCATCAAGCTTGCACAGATACTCTAAGGCTTCTGTTTCAGGATCAAAATAAGCAACACCGTCTGCTAGACAAAGTAATAAGCGGTAACTTTGAGTGGTGAATACCGCTGAGACTTTTTGATCGAAGCGCCAACTTTTTCTTAATCCACTGGACTGATGCCAACACCAGACTTCTTGTCCTGGAATGTCCACCCAATATAGAGCTTGGCTGCGCTGACACCAAAATGGCCCTTCGGCCAATTGGTGCTGCTTAATACTCACAGAGGTCATGGATAACATTAGCGTGCTGCCTCTGAAATAGCCTGCCAACCAGCAACAAATGCCTTGGCATTTTCAGATGTCGTCGCCACGCTTTGACCTGCCTTATACAAGGCAGACCCTAAGCCAAACCCCTGAGCGCCCGCATCAATATAAGCGTTCATATTGTCAGGTGTTACACCACCTACAGGGCAAATTCGAACACTTTTTGGGACAACCGCACATAAAGCAGAAATGACTTTCGGTGATGTCATAGCCTCAGCAGGGAAAAGCTTGATCGCATCCGCTCCTGCTTCCATTGCAGCAAAGGCTTCGCTAGCGGTAAAAAAACCTGGGAAAGCATATAATCCCGCGGCTTTTGCAGCTCGAATCAGCTCCACATCCGTATGTGGACAAACCATCAATCCAGCCCCTATTTCGACAAGCTTTTCAACTTGATCTTTACGCATTACAGTACCAGCGCCAATTAAAGCTTTATCACCATATTTTTGCTGTAGCATTTCAATACTTTTAAAAGGCTCAGGAGAGTTAAGAGGCACTTCCAAAATACTAAAGCCTGCGTCAATCAAAGCTTCAGCATGATCCAATACCTCTTCCGGTTTAATTCCCCTCAGAATAGCAACCATAGGCAATTGGGCCATTAATGTTGAAAAGTCTTTCATTGATTACACTCCCCTAAATTCCGTTCTTGATTAAAAGTTTGAAAGCAGCCTTGGTTTTGCTCTGCTAAACGTTTGAGACCGCGAATACTGGCTTCTCCCGCCTCAATAAAAAGATGTTCCATCCCCAAAGATTCCAAGGCGATAGCATATCTGTCACACAGAGCTCGACTACCAATAAGGTGTACTTTTTCAGCCTTTTCAGTGTTAGAAGCTTGTACCGAAATAGCCTTTAACATGTCCATCACATCATGGCCTATGACGACACCAGACAAGTAATCTCGCACTTGATCAGGGCTAAGCTCATTACTGATGTAATTACTGCGCACACTAAAGAGATGATGTAACAACCCACCCTCTTGCTGACTGGTAACTAAACCTAATTTAAAGGCCTCAACATCTAAGGTTTCTAAGCTAGGTAAACCTCTGACCAAGCTGGAATCACGATTGATATTGGCAAATAGTTCACCAGAGAAAGTGGTAGAAAATTGTTTGATTTGCCCTTTCTCAATACGCACCCACTTACAGTGAGTACCCGGCATGCAGCACAAAACATCTTCATCAGATTGCTGGCTTTGTAACCAATCAAGCACACCTAATAACTGGGTTTCTTCACCACGCATTATGTCGTTGCTGCCACTGATACCACGTCCTTGTAAGCCAGGTACAATGGCCACAGGGCAATCTAGATCCGTCTCTAACCAGTGCAGTTTTTCACCCAAGGTATCTAGGCTAAGCGGGCAAGTTTCATATTCAACTTCTTGCCAACCAGTGCGACTGCCCACCATGCCTGCCATCAATATAGGCAAGCCTTGGCGTAGCCAATCGCCGACCAAATTAGTCAGCACGGTTTCAAACTGGCCAGGTACAACATTTAAAATGCCTTTATTACTCTCCCTTTGATCAAGTGAATTACCCTCTTGATCAAGCAAGTAAGCACGCAGATTTGACGTTCCCCAATCAACAGCAATACAGAGATAGTTCTGCACGCGTGCTGACTCCTGAGACCCTGTATTCATAAACGGCCACCATCTACCACCAGACTTTGCCCAGTAATCATGCGGCTATCATCGGCAGCCAAAAAGAGCACAAGATCCGCCACATCTTCTGGCTGAATCTTTTCCTGTAATGCTTGTTGCTGCATTAACTCAACTTCTGCCTCTGGCGTCAGCCAAAGGGCTTTTTGTTTCTCTGTCATGACCCAACCAGGTAGTACGGTATTGACTCGTACCTTAGTTGGTCCGAGCTCTCGCGCTAACCCCTTGGTTAAACCACTTATGCCTGCTTTTGCTGTGACATAACCTGGGTAACCACTTAGGCCTAACATCCAAGAGTTAGAACTCATATTAATAATGCTGCCACCACCGGCTTCAGCCATAAGTGGTGCCACTTTCTGTGCCGCAAAAAAGTGGTGTTTCAAATTAACTGCCATACATTGATCAAACTCATCTGAGCTTAACTCTGCTAAAGTATGTCTATGATCATTCGCGGCATTGTTAACCAAGGCACGAATCGCTCCCCAGTCATCAAGTCTTGCTTGTATTTTGCTTTTTAGCATCTCAATATCAGTGAGATCCACCAGCTCAAAATGCGCCTTTAGAGATTGAGAGTTAAGGCTTTGGGCGAGCTTGTTACCGGCCTCTTCATCAATATCAAAGAAGCTCACAGCACAGCCTTGTTTTGCCAAAGCAATAACCAAGGCTTCCCCTATTCCCGATGCACCACCAGTCACTAGGACATGGCGTCCATCCAAACTAGGGTAATGGGTTGAATTTTCTATTTGAGCTTGGGACATTAATGAGACTCCCTTTTGACAACAGAACCACTTTTACCTACTAGGAAGTCAAGGTCAGCCCCTTGATCAGCCTGTAGGACATGGTCGATATAAAGCTTGGCGTAACCCCTATGATATTCACTTTCTTCCGGCTGCCATTTGGCTTTACGGGCTTGCATTTCTTCATCTGAGATATGCAAATGTAGACTGCGACCCGCCACATCTAAGGAGATCTCGTCACCATTCTCAACTAAGGCTAAAGGGCCGCCAATAGTCGATTCTGGTGCAACATGTAACACCACGGTACCAAATGCTGTGCCACTCATACGGGCATCACTGATACGCACCATATCGGTAATACCTTGCTCTAATAGCTTGCTTGGTAGTGCCATGTTGCCCACTTCAGGCATACCGGGATAACCCTTAGGACCGCAGCCTTTGAGTACCATGATTGAGTTCGCATCTATGTCTAACTCAGGGTCATCAATGCGGGCTTTATAGTCTTCAATGTTTTCAAACACCACAGCTTTACCCTTGTGCTGTAACAAAGCAGGCGTAGCAGCACTTGGTTTAATGATGGCACCTAGCGGTGACAGGTTACCGCGTAACACAGCAATACCTGCTTTTTCTCTCAATGGGTTATCTAAGGTTCTAATCACATCGTCATTGAAGCACTCAGCTCCTTGCATAGATTCGCCTAAGCTAACACCTGTGACAGTCTTAGTATCCATATCAAAGAGGTGACGCATTCGTTCAATCAAAGCAGGGAAGCCACCAGCATAATGGAAGTCTTCCATGAGATATTTACCCGATGGCATTAGGTCAACAAGACAAGGAATTTCAGCCCCAATTCTGTCCCAATCATCTAGGCTTAAGTCCACACCAACACGGCCAGCAATGGCCAATAAATGCATCACAGCATTGGTTGAACCACCCACAGCAGCATTGGCTCGGATCGCATTTTCAAACGCAGGCTTGGTTAGAATATCAGACGGTTTTAGATCTTCTTTTACCATTTCAACAATACGTCGACCGGTAAGGTGAGAAAGCGCTTGGCGTCTTGCATCCACTGCAGGCAAGGTACCGTTTTCTGGTAAAGACATGCCCAAGGCTTCAACCAAGCAAGACATAGTTGAGGCTGTCCCCATCGTCATACAAGTACCGCGAGAACGAGACATACCAGACTCAGCACGCATGAACTCGTCAAGGCTCATATGTCCACCACGCACTGCTTCACTGAATTTCCAAACATCGGTACCAGAGCCAATATCTTGGCCACGATACTTACCATTTAGCATAGGGCCAGAAGACACTATGATAGTAGGTAAATCAACCGAGCAGGCACCCATCAGTTGCGCAGGCGTTGTCTTGTCACAACCTCCTAATAACACCACGCCATCGATGCCGTAAGCACGCATAGACTCTTCCACATCCATGCTCATCAAGTTACGGAATAACATAGCGGTTGGTTTCATTTGGGTTTCGCCCAAAGACATCACAGGGAACTCAAGTGGCACACCACCGGCTTCCCATACACCACGCTTCACATATTCAGCCAGCTCACGCAAATGAGCATTACAAGGAGTGAGCTCACTCCAAGAATTACAGATACCAATAATCGGCCTGCCATCAAAGCTATGATCAGGCAAACCTTGGTTCTTCATCCAACTACGGTGAATAAAGCCATCTTTATCTAACTTGCCATACCATTGCTGACTTCTTAATGGTTTACCTGCGCTAGGTTTCTCATCATCAAGGTTAACCAGATTTAATTCTTCTGGTGTGGATGGCTTCTTGTTATCAGTCATTTGATCTTTCCTCGTGAATACTTAAAACAGCGTACTCAGCATGCTTCTATTGCCAGCAACAGCAGAGATTCTGGGTCTAAAATGGGTAATTGCAGGCCTAGCTTGGTTAAGCTGGCACCATTGAGAATGAGGTCTTGCCCCCACCAAGCAGGCATAGCTTTCATTAAATGATTAGGAATAGGACTATGCTCTAGCACCTTGACCCTATAATTTTGGGTAGGAACTAAATTAGGCAACTTCAGCGGTAAAGGTTGCGCCTGTTTTGGCATGGTCATTTGGCAATAAACCAGCACACCTTGAGTCGCCGCATCATTCACTGCCCAGTTCGCTTGAGCACAGCCATCAGCACTTGGTAAGCGCCAATTGTTGCCCTTATGAAGCAAGTCACGATTCGACTTATAATGGTTTATCCAACTGGTAATATTCGCCTTTTGCTCTGGGTTGGCTTCTAACAGATTCCATTCGATACCTAGATGCCCAAGCATGGCGGTGCCTGCTCTAAAATTAACATCATGAATACGACTGGTTGTGTGGCTCTTATCAGGGCCAATATGAGACCCCATCACTTCCGGTGGGAAGAAATAACTGAAACCACGCTGGATAGATTGCCTTTCTAACGCATCATTACAATCTGATGCCCAAAAACGCTTACAGTAATCCAAGATACCAAAATCAACCCGAGCACCACCTGAGGAGCAAGATTCAAACTCAACCTGTGGAAAAGCCTCATTAAGCTCGCCAAATAAACGATATAAGGCCTGCACTTGAGCATGGGCTTTAGGCGCAAGGTCTGTTCCCGCTTGGCTATAATCACGGTTCATATCCCACTTCACATAAGCAATATTGTGATCGCCTAGTAAGCTGAAAAGTCTTTCGCGAATATATTGGTAAGCCTCAGGATTAGCGAGATCCAGAACCATTTGATAGCGGCCCATGACATTAGCATAGTCACTTAATTGCAGGGCCCAATCAGGGTGTGCTCGATATAGGTCTGAATCTGGGTTCAGCATTTCTGGCTCAAACCAAAGACCAAACTCCATCCCTAGCTTGTTCACATGGTCAATAAGCGGCGTTAACCCTTGTGGGTATTTCGCTTCATCTACATACCAATCACCTAGAGCAGCTCTTTCGCCATTACGACCTTTAAACCAACCATCGTCTAGAATATAGCGCTCGACTCCGACCTCAGCCGCCGCATCAGCCAACGCTTTTAGCTGCGTCATATCATGGTCAAAGTAAAAAGCTTCCCAAGTATTTAGGTGAACAGGCCTTGGCTTTTCAAGCTTTAGAATACTACGGGCATGTTGGTGAAACGCCTGACTCATTGGATTTAAGCCAGCGTCACTGTTACTAACTAAAAGGTCTGGCGTCGAGATTGACTCACCTTTTTTAAGCTTAATTTCACCCGCTAAATAGAGCGCTTCTGCCTGCACATATCGATGGCCTTCCAAGGTGTAATCCGCTTTTAATCTGTGATTACCACTTATGGCTAGATGTAAGCCATAGACATCCCCTGAAAGCTCAGAGAAAAACTCATCTCCAACAATCAGCGAAGGAAAGTTTGCGTGAGAATTACGCCCAGCACGGTTTTCCTGTACCCAGGTATCAAACCATGGAGAAATCTGTTGCTGAAACTCCTGACACCAGCGCCCATAAAAGCTCATACGTTTGGTAAAGTGAGCAGGAACAGGCATGGTCAAAGCCAGACGCTGAACATCTAGCTCCCCTTCACCTAAATTAGTCACTCTCAGGCTTTGCTTGAACATACCTTCTTGAGTTAAGCCTAAACTTAGGCAGACACTTAATTGAGCAATATTGTCAGATAAGAAAACTTGATAACCCGCATCACGGCTTAATACCTTACCTAAAGACCAACGTGGTGCCCAAGTTGGCCTGTCGTTCGCGGCAACCTCCATAGCAGGAGAACCTTGCCAACCCTTACCCGCTTCTGGCAGTAAAGACAAAGGAGCAGGTTCATCCAACATAGCCTGTGGAATACTGGTTTGCTGGCTCAATCTTAGCGCAGCAAGATCAGTCTCTAGCGGCAAACTTGTGGCAAAATAAACAAGTTCGGGCGCACCTTCTTGAGGACAATAAATGACTAGGGTTTTACCTGCCACATCTTGTCGAAGAAAATCAGATTGCAAGTTCGTTTGTGTATTTGTCATAGCATTAACCCTTAGTCGCGCCGAGTGTCAGGCCTGCGATAAAGTGTTTTTGCATGGCGAAGAAAAGAATAACAGGCGGTAATGCCGCAACAATTGACCCTGCAGAAATCAGCTGCCAAGAAGCTAACCATTGTCCCATCAAGGCACTAATGCCGGCAGTCACTGGTCGTACTTCATCACTTTGTACTAGCACTAATGCCCAGAAATAATCATTCCAAATAAAGGTAAAGATCAGAACAGACAAGGCTGCAATCGCAGGTCGTACTAGCGGTAAAACCACATGCCAGAAGATCTTCCATTCACTTACCCCTTCAACACGCGCTGCCTCTATCAGTTCATCAGGTAAACCAACAATAAAGTTACGCATAAAGAGGGTACAAAAACCGGCTTGGAAGGCCACATGGAACAAAATCAAACCTGTCGCTGTATCGTATAGACCCATAGAGATAGTCAGGTCACGTACAGGAATCATCAGAATTTGAAAGGGTACAAAGTTGCCACCAATAAAGGTCGCAAACAAAAGGACATTACCGCGAAACTTAAACTTAGCTAAGGCATAACCTGCCAAAGTAGAGATAGCAACAGCACCGATAACAGCAGGCACAGTAATCATGATGGAGTTCAAAAGGTAACGCGCCATTGGCGTCGAGGTGAAAACTTGAGTGTAGTTCTCAAGTATCATCCACTGCTCGGGAATTCCCCAGTAGTTACCCATATTAATATCAGCAACAGAGCGAGCTGATGTCATCATTACCGCAATTAAAGGCAATAGCCACAGAATAAGGGCAATCCAGATCGCAGCGCGATAACTGATATTGACCGATTTTGATAATTTTTCTATTGGAGTTGGAAACATTAGGCTTTCTCACTCTTCAGCATGCGCCATAGGAAGTAGGCAATATAAACATCCATAATTAGGAACAAGACAGTTGCAATAGCAGCACCGTAACCGACGCGATAATTGAAAATAGACTGCTCATACATGAAATAGGCAAGGACATTTGATGAACCAAAAGGTCCACCTGCCGTCATGGTTGCCACCAAGTCGAAACTACGCAAAGCACCAATGACAGTGACAACGATTGCGATAAAAGTCGCTGGCTTCAATTGTGGCAAGATCACATGCCAAAGCATTTTCCAACCGTGCGCCCCATCAAGACGAGCTGCTTCTAATTGGTCTGGACTTAGGTTATTTAAGCCTGTGAGATAAAGAATCATGCAGTAAGCGATTTGTGGCCAAAGACCTGCTGCGATAATGCCAAAGGTCACCCAATTCTCATCGGATAACACAGCAATAGGCTCAAAGCCTAAACTGGTAAGAGCAATGTTAAACAAGCCGTAACTTGGGTCGTAGAACCAAGCGAACACAAGACCAACAACAACTTGAGAGATAACAAAAGGGAAGAAAAAGAGGGATTTAACTAATCGAATGCCTAAGACTTTTTGATTCAAGAATAAGGCAACAGCCAAACCCAAAGGCGGCGCTAACATGTAAAACACCATCCAATAGATGTTGTTTTTCAAAGCTAGCCAAAACTGTTCATCTTCAAACAGTTCAAAATAGTTATCCAAACCTACAAAGGTCTTATCACCCAAACCGTCCCATTCATAAAAGCTTAATAATACGCTTTGACAGATGGGCAAGATCACATAAACCACAAACATTATGAGTGCAGGTGCTAAAAATAGCACAGGCATCCATTGCTGCTGTCTGCTGTGGAGCTTCTGCATGAAGAAATCACCTCTTATTTTTATCATTATTTGATGCCATTAAAAGACGCCTGACATCACTTAAAACCAAATAATGGAACATAGTTTCAATTTTTGCAAGTTTTAAAATTCTCCCTAGTATCTTGACATTCTCATGTTTCGTGCAAATAATGGAATGGAGTTTCACTTTTTTGCTCTTTGCTCAAATATGTCACTTTTATTAATTAGGTTTGCTAGTCATATTCAGCACAAGAGTAGATACTAAGCACCACTTTCATAAACCGAATTTTAAGGAGAAAAGAATGGCTGATACCGACGCTAAATCCGGCGGCTCTTCGCTAAGCAAAGCCCTTATGGTTTTAAAAGAAGTGTGTTGTGCCCAAGATCCAATGCGCTTTGCAGACCTAGTGGAACGCTCTGAATTACCTAAAGCCACCGCCCATCGCATACTCAATACCTTAGTCGATGAAGGCCTAGTTCGCTTTGAAGATCACTCACAGCTTTACCACCCAGGTTACGGCCTACTGGAGCTTGCTCATAAAGCTTGGTCTAGCATGGACATTCGTGACCTAGCCGCAGACCAAATGAAAGCCCTTTGGCAAGAGACTGGCGAGACTATTCACCTTGCTGTACTGGATAGAGGCGAAGTGATTTACATAGATAAGATGGAAAGCCAAAAGAGCCTGCGTTTATTCTCAGCGGTAGGTAAAAAAGGCCCAGCTTATTGTACGGGTGTAGGCAAGGCGATGATTGCCTACCTAGGTGAAGAAGAATTGGCAGACGCCATTAGCAAACAAAGCTTTATCAAGCACACAGACACCACACTTGATACAGAAGAAAAACTAAGAAATGAATTAGAAAAGATTCGCCAAACTGGCGTATCTCTCGATATGCAGGAACACGAAGAGGGCATTCAATGTGCGGCTTCAGTGATTTTTAATTATCGCAACGAACCGATTGCAGCGCTAAGTATCACAGCACCTGTTTTTAGGGTAAATGATGAGCGTTTTGAATTATTTCAAAAACGCATAAAAGAAGCCTGCCAAGAAGTATCCAAACGTATGGGGGCCATGGCCTCCGCGTGATGTTGAGCTAAAGGCGTCACGCTTTAATCATGCAAAACTATTAGGGTTTAACAGAAAATGGCAACCATAAAATTAAAAAATGTCATCAAGCGTTTTAATGAAGTTGAAACCATACACGGGGTAGATCTGGACTTACAAGACGGCGAATTTGTTGTTTTTGTTGGCCCGTCTGGCTGTGGTAAATCGACTCTTTTAAGGCTTATTGCAGGACTTGAAGATATTACTGACGGCGATTTGCTCATCGGCGATGTCAATATGAACCAAGTCGCTCCCGCAGACCGCGGTGTTGCCATGGTTTTCCAATCTTATGCCCTTTATCCTCATATGACTGTTGAGGAAAATATGAGTTTTGGCCTTCGTATGAATGGCGCTGACCCAGCTTTAATCAAAGAAAGGGTAAGCCATGCAGCAGACATTTTGCAGCTTAAATCTATGCTTAACCGTAAGCCAAAACAGCTTTCAGGTGGACAAAGACAAAGGGTTGCGATTGGTCGTGCCATTGTGCGTGAACCAAAAGTTTTCTTGTTTGATGAGCCTCTTTCTAATCTTGATGCTGAATTACGTGTCGATATGCGTATTCAAATCGCTAAGTTACACCAACAGCTTAGTGCCACCATGGTTTAT
Source organism: Marinomonas sp. SBI8L (assembly GCF_001624705.1). Lineage (GTDB taxonomy): Bacteria > Pseudomonadota > Gammaproteobacteria > Pseudomonadales > Marinomonadaceae > Marinomonas. The sequence continues at coordinate 122,391 of NZ_JSEO01000011.1, read as the reverse complement.
GTCACCCATGATCAGGTTGAAGCGATGACACTGGCCGACAAAATCGTTGTTCTTAAAGACGGTAATGTTGAGCAAGTAGGCTCACCTATGGCTCTTTACCATAATCCAGTAAATGAATTTGTTGCCGGCTTTATTGGCTCACCAAAAATGAATTTCTTAGATGCTAAAGTCAGTGCCGTCAATGCACAAGACCTCACTATCAGCATTGGTGATCAACAGATTACCCTGCCAGCTATCGCGAATACTTGTAGTGTTGGCGACAAGGTCAAAGTCGGCGTTCGTCCAGAACACCTAACCGCTCATGACGAAGACTCTAGCTTTAAAATCCAAGTGTCAGTAGATGTAGCAGAACATTTAGGTGGCGTGAGTTTCTTATATGCTAGCTACCAAGGTAAGAGTTTAACCCTTGAAGTATCAGGTAATGACTTAAGCCGACACGGTGATCTCATTGATGTTGGTGCACAACTTTCTCATTGCTACTTATTCAATGAAAAAGGCCAGTCAATTCTCGAAAGGCCTGTGCCAAGCCGCAGCTAACTAAGAAGGCGTAACCCTCTGGGTTACGCCTTTTTTTATCCCTTATAACTCATATACGTTAAACAACGTGTTTGCTTCTAGTTTTTGCTTCCAATTGTCGATAGGTGGGTCCTAAGATGAGAGTTACTGTTGTCCAAAAAACCGTTATTGGCTTTATTATCTTGTTATTGCTCATGCTTTCCCAAGCGGTTGTGAGCTTTATGAATCAAGCAAGTCTCTTGTCCCAGCAAGCATTCCAGCTCGATTCCTTGATGCCTATTAGCAATAACATCAACCAGTTATCCAAGCAGCTGCTACAGGCAAATAAGCTCACTATGCAGCACTTGTCCACCACAGAAGCGGCGCAAAGAGAAAGCATTCAGACTGACTTTGAAGAGATTAGAAACCAATTTAGCCAAACGCAAACATTACTTGAACAACAGCTAATTGATTACCCCGAATTAGAAGAGCAGCTAGCTTTGGCTCTCCCTGCCAGCGAGCAAACCTTTGGCTTGGGATTAATGCTACAGAATGACAACAACCTTAAAAGCAGCCAAGGGGCAGCGCTCGTTTCTGCCTTAGAGAATTTCAAAGAAGAATGGGAATTTTATAATTCGGATGTAGAAGAGCTAACGCTAGATTTAAGCCCAGATGAGGCCTTATCTGACCGTTTTAGCTTTCAATTTATGGATCAAATCAACAGTGAGTTTGTTGGCGATATCAATATCACCTTGGCCATTAGTGACAAATTTGAATATGAACGCGTACTAGCACTACAAACAGACAGATATGCCGCCATGTTAAACACCTTAAAAGAGTTAGGCAGCTATCGCGATATCATTCTCGATAGGATGCAGTTTTATATCGACTTCATGGACTTCACCCTAAAAGACCCAGACGGTGTATACGCCAAACTAGCGCCAGTAATAGCCCAGCAGAATCGCAGCGTGAATTTACAAAAATCTCTTGCCGAACAAGTAAATTTAGCAGACATCCACTTCTCTCAATTAAGCCAAGCAATTAAGAACCTGTCACAACAAACCTACGAATCTACCGTTAGTAGCAATCAGAACTACAGCCAAATACAAACCATCTTTCTGGTAATTTCATTCAGTGCTGCACTCTTTATTGGTTTCTCGACAGTAAATAGCATTAGACGCCCCTTATCTTTAATCATGAAAAATCTAGCGAAAATGACTCAAGGGGATTTAACTAACAATATCCATCTCAACAAAACCGATGAATTTGGCCAAATTGCTACTCAAATAAACACATTGAGAAACAAGCTTATTGATATTATTCAGCAGCTTGCGAATGTTTCTGAAGAAGTCTCAGGGGTTAGCCAAGAAACCAGTTCCAATAACCAAAAAACCGACAAACAAATTAGTTATCAGCACCAAGAAACCAATGATATGAAAAGCTCCATCGAAGAGCTTCATAACTGTGCAAGCCAGGTAGCGAATCACGCACAAACCTCTAACCAGGAAGTACAGCATCTACACAAATTGGCACAAGCAAATAGCCAAAGTATTAACAATAACAAACTATCGGCAGACAGAATGGGCATTGAAATGCAGCAAGCCAATCAATCCATTGCATCTTTAGTTAAAGAAATTGCAGGTATAGGGGATATTGTCAGCAGCATCCAAGACATTACCTCACAAACAAACCTACTAGCACTCAATGCCTCTATTGAAGCCGCCCGTGCGGGTGAACATGGCCGTGGCTTTTCTGTTGTCGCAGATGAAGTAAGAACCTTGGCCAGCAGCACTCAAACTGCCACTCATGATATTGAAAGTATTGTCGAGCAGCTAAAACAAAGTGCGGACCAAGTACTCAAGGCAATGGCTACCAGCCAGTCAGAAACCGAATCCATGGCCAATATCGCCGAGCAAATTAACGCCTCTTATAGTGAGCTCAGTGAAGCCATCAATGCAGTCAATGCATCCAACCAATCCATCAGTGAAGCTGTCCAAGTGCAAAACACACAAGTAGACTCTATTAATGAAAATATCCAACGCATTGTGACTGTGGCAGATGATATTGCGCAATCCTCTCAAGCCAATAACCAACACAGCCAAGACTTAGAAAGCTTAGCAAGCAAGCAAAAATCCTTAGTGAATGCTTTCAAGCTCTAATAGAGAGCAAAGACCATAAAAAGTCATTAACAAAATATTTATTGTCAAAATTCATTTTATTTTTTTGACAATAAATATTTTGCCAACTAGCTTTATCTCATCTGTATTCCTTTTCAGGTTTGGCGTTCTAGCCACATTTGAAAGCTGTATTGGGTACTAAAATCCAGATCAGGGATGAGGCATGCCATTATTAACCAAGCCCACTAAAGATAAGCGTGAAGAGCAAGAAGGCCTATCTAAGGTCAGCCTTTATTCTTCTTTATTTTCAATTATTTACCAAAAAGCAAAACGCTTTTTAGTACACCTAGGCTCTAGTAAAAGCAGCCAGATAAAAGAACAAGAACACCTATTAATACGGGGCGATAAAGGCGCAGGTAAAAGCCTTTTAATCAAACAGCTGGCTCAGCATTTGACAGAAAACGGGAATCAAACCTCAAGCCAAGAACCCAATACGAAAACGTCTCTCATAGTGAGGCTTAACGAATATGAATACGGTATTCGCTCTATCAAGGACCTATGCTCACGTATCAGAAGTAAATTAAGAAGCACCCATTCAAAAGAACTAGCTGAACACTTCCACCCTAAAGAAAACATTAGCTGGCCTAGTCTGATTGAAGAGATAAACAACACCAATAGCAGACTAATTCTCTTGATAGACAACTTAGATATTCTTTTAAAACAACTAGATAAATCTGACAATTTATTTTTTGTCAAAAACATACTGACTATTGAACAACCATATTACCGCTTGATTGCCAGTTGTCAGAAGGATAGCCAATTAGCCCAACCCTTTGTCAGCTTGGATATCCCACAATTAGACAAGACATTGGCCTATAAACTACTCATCAGTATGCTTCATAAAGACATGCTGCATAAAGCGCCAAGCCAAGCTAACAAGGCCCTGAAGCATCAATCGAGTGAGAAGCAATCAAGCGAGGGACAGGTCAACGTAGAGCAAAAATATCAAGTTGAGCAGAACTGCCTCAATTTTACAGCTAACAAGTTAGAGGCGGTAAGGCATTTTAGCCATGCCAACGCTCAAACCCTAGAGTATTTTTCCCAAGCCTTATTAGATACCAGCCTACAAACCAGTCATCACTATTTGCGTTATGTATTACGTCATTATCAGGCTCAATATGACTTTAAAATGCAGCACCTTTCCTCTCAGCAACAACTAATAGTGCATACCCTAGCCAGCCATTGGCAGGCCATCAAGGTAGCCCAGCTTACTCAAGAGTGTGATCTTGCCAGTAAAACGATTTCGGCCCAATTAACCCAGCTAGAAAAACAAACCTGGGTAGAGAAAATCCCCAGCCAAAATAAAAATCTCTTTTATCGAATCACAGATAAGCGCTTTCATATCAGTTACTTAATGCGCTTTTCTTCTCCACAAACACAAACGTTAATTACCCACAGCCTTAATACGCTAAGTTATTTCAGCCTGTCGATTCCCTATATGGACGAATACAAGGTTCAGCAAAATAACACAGTGGTTCGCTCTCGCTTGCAATCACTAGCTTATCAGGAAGCTCTTAAAACAAATGAAGATGTGAGCCAGACAGAGCTAGAAGCATTATTTCATCATGCATTTTTACAACAAGGCGAAGGTGAAATAGACGGCCAAGCCTACTGCGACAGTGCTAGCCAATACTTTAAGGCGCACTTACCGGGCGAGCGCTTAAGTTTTTTATTAACCGCTGCAAGCAAGGGTTATGAGCAAGCTTACCTAGGTTTATTGAGCCTATTTGATTTAGCTAATACAGAACTTGAGGCCAACCTTGCTTATCGTATCAAGTTAGCCATTTGCCAACTGGCTCAGTCTAAGGGTTTTAACGTTGAAGATAAGCTGGTCTCCCTATATCTAAGTCATGCACAAGAAACAAAGCAGGCTTACCGGCTATCCATGCAAGTCGTCATTGTGCAGGCGCAAGAGACCTCTCCTTTACTCTTAATCCAAGCAAGCTTTGCCACCCTATTAGAAGGCTGTCGCAAGCAATCTCATTCTTTATTAATGAGTTACCTCAAATTCAAAACCCTAAAAAATGAGCAAGAAAGGATAAATATAGAAGCTGAGTGGACGTTAGAAGAGGCTTGGTTAATGGAGTTATTACTCCTTTTAATAGCCAAAAAGGAGTGGGATTTTTTTGATCAGCTTATGTCTGAAAATAGTGAGAAAAACACCTACCTAAGAAGCTACTTTTTACCTATTTACCATGCATTTCTTGCCCTTAAACCAGAGTTATCAGATCACCAGAAAGATGAGCAACTGGCTCGGCCAATCGAGTTATCCGATGCCTTACCCCTAATCATCAATGCAGTTAAAGAGGCAAGGAGAGCCTACCTAAAACAGTAAAACACCCTTTAAATCAATGAGTAAAGAACACTATAAGAAGAATAAAGAAAGGGGGAAATAAAGCTGCCATTAAAGAGCAGCTATTTCTAGGGAAGGTGAACAAACCAAAGAAGCTTGTCATCTTCCCTAGGTATTTTTTTAACTAGCGATCTCACTCACTGCCTGTTCTAGGCTTTTCACCGAACCACAGCGTCCTGTTACAAAACCCAGTGTGCCTTGATGCTCTTCCAAGCTAAAGTCTGCAATCGCATCACCAATAACAAAAGACTTTATATCCATCATAAAAGCATCCAGCGCTGTTGCTTGCACACCTATGTGTCCGTAAATTCCGCACACAATTAGCTGATCTCGACCTTCTTCTTTAAGAAAATCTAGCAAAGGTGACTTTTTAAACGCACTGTAACGCCATTTAGTATATTGAATGTCATCACTTTCTGGCGCTAACGCCTCGATAACTTGGGTATCTTGCTTTAAGCCTGGCCCCCAAAAGTCTGTAAGTAATGCTCGTTCTTCTAAATCTTGGTTTGCTGGCTGCGCCGTATAAATGACAGGAATACCAGCGGCTTTAGCGACTTTCTTCAGTTTCGCAATATTTTCAACAAGGGCTGGCACAGGGCTGGCTTGTGTATCAAAGAAATTCACAAAGTAATCTTGCATATCATGAACAAGCAGCACTGCCTTTTCTGGGTCAATTGTCCATTTAACCTTATTCGCAGGAAAGGTTTCTGTTGCAGGCAGTTCATACTGAGCAATTCTTGGGATAGCCATTGTCTTTCATCATCCTTATTAAGTTTAGCTTTATTGATAATAATTATCATTCGCGCAATATTAAATCAGTCTGACATCCAAAAGCAATTGATAATACTTTTTATTAAAGGCATAGGTTATGCCAAAATTCTCAAATCTAAAACTTACCTTCACAGCAACTCCAAACAACACAATTAGTCATTAAACTACTATCAAAATTAATTAGTTATAACTAATTTAGAGAAATGAAACGTTTCGTAAATTGAGTTGAATCTCATTCAATTGAAGATTAAATTGCTACGCATAGTAAGCGTTTTTTAAAAAGTAATATAAATAAGGAAGTTAAATGTTTAAAACATGCGCAGCAATCTCTACAGCTTTATTATTAACAGCTTGTGGCTCCAATGTTAACTACACTGATGTTGGCCAAACTTACTTTGAAACTGAAGCGGCTAAATACTCAGAGGTGCAAGTTTCTATTAATAGCGAAAACGAAATAAAAGCGACTGGTGCAGGTTACATGTCTAATGCCGAAGTTGAGCAGTACGTAGGGAGCAAGGTAAGAGATTATTTAAATGATAATGATCTTAATGCAAAAAATAGCGTTGATGTAAAAATGAATATTCGAATTGAGCGCATCTATTCTTGGGGTGGAACAGCTCTAGCGAAATTAAGCTATTTTGCAGATGTAAACTTAGTTAGTAATGGTGAACAATTAGGTTATTACAATCGCTCAGGCACAGTTAGTGACCAATCAGTAGGCGGGAACTTCAATACTATATTCGCAAAGAATGATGCCAATGATGAGCCTAAATATATTGACTCAATCGTAAGCTACATTCTTGAGGATCTGCCAACTAAACAGTTGTAAATTAAATATTATGGAGATGAAGTTTAATAACAATATTAGGCTTCTTCTCTCTCAACTTTCAAGTCCTGCCATCGAAAAGAGCTAGTGTGAACCAACTTCGACTACCAGTTATTTTTTCAAACTCAATTGGTAGTGAAAAATACCTCACATTAAGCTCTTTACCTGCTTTCCAAACATGATTTAAAGACGAAACTAGGCGAAATTTTAAGTTTTTTTCAATGGGATCAAAATTAATTAACTCGCAGGCTTCAAAGCCAAAGTACTCGCCAACACTAGGATACAAAGCCTTAAAAATCGACTCTTTTGCTGAGAAAATCAAGGTGACAAAACTTTTATTGTCAAAGTCATCAGGCTTATGGTTCAGCCGTTTTTCTTTCTCTGTCATGATTTGACCCGATACATCACGGGCCAAATCCTCAGTCATCTCTTCTTCAATATCGATTCCAATACCTAGGTAACGGCCTTTATCTTGAGCCAACACAGCCATGGCAAAGCGACTAGAGTGACTAATGGCACCCAACACGCCTTGAGGCCACAAGGGCTCTCGGTTCTTACCCGTAGCAACCTCTTTATTAACTATCTCGATAGCAAGCTTGTGCTCCAACTGCTTCAAACCTTCATTGGCACAGAAACGACCCGCTAAATACTCGCACTGTCGCTTAAGCACTGCACCATCTGCCACATTAAGCTCAATACCTTGTTTTACTAACTCGTCCCTAAACTCTTCAGATACCTTAAGCGCGATTAAGTGAGCAAACACATCGTGTGGCAAGACCTGCTTTAAAAACACATTAAGCTGAGAAGAGAGAGGTGAAGAGTCGGGCAAAACAAAGTCCTTGTGAGAATGAAGCATGACTGAAAACAGTAAGAGAAATTGAGAATGATTCTTATGAGATGAATACTAACCTTTGCAAGATTCTATGCCAATTAAAGAAAAACCAAGTCAAAATAGCTAAAACCTAACACGCAATTAGTTTTAATTAATTTTACCTAACAACTCTAATTCCCTATTATGACTACATCGCTTAAGCACTGGCCAAACGCACTGCTAAGCACTCAGATTAAACAGTCAGTTTTACAAGGTTAAGAGGAATAGATTATGTCTCGTTATACAATTTTTGGTCATGACAACTGTGGTTTTTGCCGTCGCGCTAAGCAGCTTTTAGACGAGCAAGGTTTGCCGTACCGTTATGTGAATATTCATGATGAAGGCATTACCCAAGATGCGCTGTCAGCACTAGTTGGTAAAGAAGTACGCACTGTACCTCAAATTTTTAAAGGCAAAGACTATGTGGGTGGTTTTGATGATTTGAATGCGAGTTTAGACACTCAAGCGGCATAATTTCGCATAGGCTCATACAAATCGACAAACAAAAGTGATGCGCAAACGTGATGCAGAAAACATAAAACCCTTCGTTCCCCTTACGATGAGCTTTTTGCTTTTTTAGACAGGCGATCTAGCAGTAATTTATCTATAAAACTTTATTTATTCAACAACTTAGCAGAAAGTTCAGCAAAACCATGGCCGCCTGGGTTATGGGTGATCCAACTAGGTTGATGTGTCATATTAGCTAGATGCTTACCGATATTCGCCACACCAACACTGATTGGGAATTGAGCAAACATACTCTCATCATTTGGTGCATCACCCACATAGATAACTTGCTCTAGCATCTCTTTATGACTCAATCCATAGTGCTGCTTTAGCACTCTTTCGGCCATAGCAAATTTATCATAATCACCGTGCCAGATATTTATATGAATCGAGCTCGCTTTAGCCTGTATACTTTGATCATGGAGCTTTGCAAGCAAGGCATCTCTAAGCTCTGGTAAAGGTGGATTCTGATCTTGTGCGTAATCAACCGCCACATCGGTTAAGCGATAAGCTTGATCTTGCGCCAGCTTTAAAGGCGCGAATTCAGGCAATAAGGCTTCTACTTCAGAGAGTAGCGCCAGCTTTTTCGCCTGCATTTCTTCAGCAGTATGCCAGTAATGATAATCTAATTTTCCTGAAATCTGTTTCTGTAAAAAACAAGCACCGCCTTCTGTTATCACTCCTGAAACAGGCCATATCCTCGCCATTAGATCAGACCAGCCAGCACAACCACCCGTCACTGGAATCAAGACATAACCTGCTTGAATTAGGTCACTCATCGCTTGATAAGTTGCTGTGGGTAAGTCGGACTCCCAAGTGAGGGTGTCGTCTACATCCGTCAATATATATTTGATCGGAGCCAGCTGAGTGTTACTTAATTGCTCAAGGTTTACTATCTTTTTATCAGGCATGAGTTATCTAATCTATCAGGTTTAAATCTACATTATGACGAGCTAACAGAGCGGCTTGTTCAGCACTCACTGAGTCAGTAAAGAATTGATTTATATGACTAAAAGGCTGAACTCTCGCCATCGCCTTACGCCCCCATTTGTGTTTGTCGCAGACCAGCACATTATGTCGACTTTGCTCTATGATGACACGACTAATAGCCGCTTCTTCTGGGTCAAAATCAAGCACACCCATTTCTTCGTCAAGGCCACCACAACCTATGATGCCGAAATCAAAATAGAACTCACGTAGAAACTCAATTGTCTCTACACCAACTAAATCCCGATGAGAATGACGCATCTTGCCACCAGCTACTCTGACCTGAATATTAGGAAAAGCGCACAAGATGCCTGCAACTGTTAGGTTATTGGTGAATACTTGCAAGTCCTTATGATTCGCCAACGCTTTAGCCACATATTCCACTGTGGTTCCAACTCCAAGTACTAAGGAGGCCCCATCAGGAATTTGAGCAACTAACGTGTTGGCAATTTTCTGCTTTGCATTGCCATTTAAATATTGGCGGTTATCAAAAGGCAGGTTCTCAGCGGTCGACATCAAGGTTATGCCCCCATGCTGACGGCGAATTAGATGTAATTCGGCCAGATGGTTCACATCCTTACGTATAGTCTGAGAAGAAACGTCAAAACGTTCCACTAGGGTCTCAATCGACAAATAATCAACTTGTTGTACCCAGTTAAGAATTTGGTTTTGACGCTCACTTAAACTCATTAGATTTTTCCGCTTTATGTCTGTAAACCAGCAGGTTATTTAATGCCAGTATTAAAAAAGATGCTTGGATCATCGGTAATGACAGCATCCATACCCCATGACCAGTGATCAATCACTAGTTCTGGGTCATTAGCTGTGTAGCAGAAGAGTAGGTAACCCGCTTCTTTAATCGCTAATGCAGTGTCTTTTTTAAGTAAAGAATGGTCACAGTTAAGACTAAAGGCTTGGATATTAGCCAATGTCTCAGACCAGTTCGCCGGAATGTCTTCGTACAGCTGTCCTAGTCGTAAATCCGCATCTAAGCTGCGTACTCGCACTAATACCGCTTCATTGAAGCTTGAAATACATAGTTTAGACTTATCTTTCCAGTGCTCAGCCAAAGTCGCCATAACAGCAGGCACTATACTGTCTACATCTTCTTGCTCATACTTGATTTCAAGATTCAAAGACAAACCTAATGCTTGGATATGTTCCAAGGCTTCAACCAAGGTAGGAATTCTTTCATTGGCAAAGGCTTCATCAAACCAACGACCTGTATCTAAGGTTTTTAACTCAGCTAACGTCTTTTCTTTTACTAGGCCAGTGCCGTTTGAACAGCGATCTAAGGTGTCATCATGATAGATAACCAAACCATCGGCCGCTAAAGTGACATCTATCTCAACCCATTGGGTACCAGCTTTCGCTGCCGCGCTGATTGCTGCTAAGGTATTCTCTGGTGCAATCTTAGCTGCCCCTCTGTGTCCCATCACTTTTGTTTCAAATGTCATTATTCTTTTTCCTAAATAAAATTCAGACCTATAAAGTAAGCCTAACTCGACCTAATTATGGGAGTCTTTGTTGAGTATTCGCATCAAACAAGTGCCATTTATCCTGTGGCGCTTTCAAGCCAATTTCACTATTAATCTCAGGTTGATGCGGGCCAGACAAACGCAAAACTAGATCCTGGTTCACCCCATCAATGGCGCCATATATTAGGGTTTCTGCCCCTAAAGATTCAACTGCTTTTACGCGCATTTTGAAATCCGCATCCTGTTCGCAAACAACAAGATGCTCAGGACGGATTCCCCAAGTCACTGGGCCATTGAATTCATGCTGAGTTTTCAATAAAACGCTTTCATTTTCGCCTAATATCAAGTTATTTGAGTCTAACGTCGCCGAAAACAGGTTCATCGCAGGAGACCCAATAAAAGCCGCCACAAAAGGGGTTGCAGGACGCTCATACAACTCAAGCGGTGAACCGATTTGCTCAGCATGGCCTTGATTCAGTACCACCAGCCTATCTGCTAAGGTCATAGCCTCAACCTGATCATGGGTCACATACAAGGTCGTTGTGCCTAACTTACGTTGCAATTGGCGAATCTCGACTCGCATCTGCACTCTAAGTTTGGCATCTAAGTTAGATAATGGCTCATCAAATAAGAAAACCTGTGGATCTCGCACCATGGCACGTCCCATAGCAACCCTTTGTCTTTGGCCACCAGACAGCTGCTTAGGTTTACGTTCCAATAAATGAGTCAAGTCCAGCATCTTGGCAACTTCATTTACTTTTTTCTCTATGCTTTCTTTATCCACGCCACGGTTTTTAAGGCCGTAACCCATATTGCCAGCCACTGTCATATGGGGATAAAGCGCATAACTTTGAAATACCATGGCAATATCACGATCAGCAGGCTCTCTATCATTCATACGAGTGCCATTGATGCTCAACTCACCATTAGTAATGGTTTCAAGCCCCGCAACCATGCGTAATAGTGTCGATTTACCACAACCAGATGGCCCAACTAAAACAATAAATTCACCATCTTTGATATCCAGGTCGACCGCTGGAATCGCATGAAAACCATTTGGGTACTTTTTGCCCACTTTACTTAAAACAACTGCAGCCATGGTGCTTACTTCTCCGAATCAACTAAACCTTTAACAAACATTTTTTGCATGCCGATAACGACTGCAACCGGGGGTAACATGGCTAAAATTGTGGTGGCCATAATGCTATTCCATTCGATTGCGCCATCTGCAACCGACACCATACGTTTAATACTCATCACCAAGGTGTAATAAGCATCATCTGTGGTGATCAACAAGGGCCAAAGGTATTGGTTCCAACCATAGATAAACAAGATGACAAACAAGGCCGCAATATTGGTGCGAGTCAGTGGCAATAGGATGTCAAAGAAAAAACGAACAGGGCCTGCTCCATCCATACGAGCCGCTTCGACCAATTCACCAGGCATGGCCATAAAGGCTTGTCTGAATAAGAAGGTCGCCGTTGCACTGGCAATAAGAGGTAAGGCTAAACCCGTGTAAGAGTTAAGCAAGTTAAGCTTAGCAACCACTTCATAAGTTGGCAGAATACGTACTTCAACAGGTAGCATCAGGGTCATAAAGATGAGCCAGAAACATAAAGACCTGAACGGAAAGCGAAAGAAAACAATGGCATAAGCCGATATCAAAGAGATAGCAATCTTACCAAATGCGATTGCTATCGCCATGACCAGCGAGTTAAACATCATTTTCCAAACAGGGACATCTACCCCATTACCTGCCGCGCTAAAGAGCACAGTTTGCCAAGTTTCCGTAGCATAGTTACCAAACCAAAGTGGCACACTACCTTGACCAAAAGCTTCTGCAGGGTGAGTCGAAGCAACAATCGCAACCCAAATAGGCAGTGCGACGGCAATAATGCCTAAAATCAAAACGCTATGACTAATAAAGGTTAACCAAGGGCGATTCTCTATCATACTGGTCTCCTTAGCTTGCTTCCCATCATTTCTGTTATCAATTTAAACTGTTTCATTAATACTGTACCCTTCGTTCAATAAAGCGGAATTGAACCACTGTCATTAGGCCAACTATCATCATCAAAATGACTGACTGAGCAGCGGAGCCGCCTAAATCAAGACCCACAAAACCGTCTTCATAAACCTTATAAACCAATATCTTAGTACTCTGACCTGGACCACCTGCTGTGGTGGCATCGATGACACCGAAGGTTTCAAAGAAGGCATACACAATATTCATCACCAGCAAGAAAAAAGCGGTTGGCGATAACAGAGGAAAAACAATATCCCAGAAGCGTCTTACAGGACCGGCACCGTCTATCGCAGCAGCTTCAATTAAAGAACGTGGAATAGCTTGTAATCCAGCAAGGAAAAACAAGAAGTTATAGCTGATTTGCTTCCAAGTAGCGGCAATGACAACCAAGACCATGGCATCGCCACCATTAACAAAGTGGTCCCACTCTATGCCCATATATTCAAGCCAAAGGGCAATCGGCCCTTGGGCTGGGTCAAAGAGGATCCACCAAAGTACACCCGCCAAAGCAGGCGCTACCGCATATGGCCAAATCAATAAGGTTTGGTACACCATTTGCCCACGAATAATGCGATCAGCCATGGTGGCTAAGACTAAGGCAATCGATAAGCCACTGACGGCAACAGCCATACTAAAAACAAGTGTTACGCCAATGGAGTTGTAGTAATAAGGGTCTTGTAGCAGCTCGATAAAGTTTTCAAACGCAACAAATTCACGACTAAGGCCAAATGCATCTTCCTGATAGAAAGCTTGCTCTATGGCTTGTCCTGCTGGCCATAAAAAGAAGACTAAGGTCACCAAGAGTTGTGGTGCGACCAAAAGCCAAGGCAGGGTTTTGTGGGGGAAAGTTACAGTCATGGTGTTTCCAGAAATCGGGTTTAGCGGTGGCTCTCATCCTATTCTTTTAAAACAATAGGATGAGAGCTGTTACGATAACAATCAGGTATTCAAACGAAACAACTCGTTTTCAGCTTGATTATTTGTTCGCTTTTTCAAACTTAGTCAACATCATGTTGCCGCGTTTCACTGCATTATCCAGTGCAGATTGAGCATCGGCTTCACCATTCCAAACGGATTCTAGAGCTTCATCAATCAGACCACGGATTTGGATAAAGTTACCTAGACGTAAACCTTTGGTATTTTCAGTTGGCGTGCCAACTGTCATTTGTTGTACCGCAACTTCTGTACCTAGGTTTTTAGCATAAAAGCCTTCACCCTTAGTCAGATTGTAAGCCGCTGTCGTGATAGGCAAGTAACCACTAAACTGGTGCCAATCTGCTTGTACATCAGCAGATGAGAGGTAGTTTAGGAAAGAGGCAACACCCTTGTACTCTTCTGACTTATGACCTTTAAGTACCCATAAAGATGCGCCACCGATAATGGTGTTAGAAGGTTGTTTCACTTCACTTGCCCAGTAAGGCAACTCAACAACACCAAAGTCGAACTTGGCATTTTTCTTAATACCCGCATAACCCGCTGAAGACTCGGTGTACATGGCACAATCTTGGCTGTAGAACTTAGCTGCACCATCGTTACGACGACCAGAGTAGCTGAAGATGCCATTTTGCTGCCATTCACCCATCTTGCTCACGTGTTTCACTTGCAGAGGGCTGTTAAAGGCTAGACGAGTGTCCATGCCGCCAAAACCGTTTGCTTTGGTTGCAAAAGGTTGGTTATGACGTGAACTCATGTTTTCTAAATGAACCCAAGATTGCCATGCTGTGGTGAAACCACATTTAGCGCCAGATGCTAGTAGTTTCTCACCTACGCTTTGCATTTCTTCCCAAGTCTTTGGCGGTGTAACACCGGCTTTAGCAAACATAGCCTTGTTGTAATAAAGCACAGGAGTAGAACTGTTGAATGGCATAGACAGCATATTACCGTCATTGTCTGTGTAATAACCTGTCACGGCACTTAGGTATTTGGAACCGTCAAAGGCTTGTCCTGAATCACGCATTAACTTATGTACAGGGTAAATAGCGCCTTCAGCCGCCATCATACTTGCTGTACCTACCTCGAAAACCTGCACCAATTCAGGCTGTTGCTTAGCACGAAACGCCGCAATGGCTGAGGTCATTGTTTCAGAGTAATTACCTTTATAAGTTGCTTTCACTTTGAAAGCATCCTGTGAGGCATTGTAATCAGCAACGATTTCGTTAACTTTTTCTCCAAGCGCGCCACCCATGGCATGCCACCACTCAATTTCAGTCGCAGCAAAACCAGAACTAGCAATAGATGCACCTAACAACAGGGCAGATAATTTACGTTTTTGCATAACAAGGCTCCTCGTATGAGCTTATTTTTGTAATTCGAGGCGAAATTTAACAATCAAATATGACACTTCTGTTTAACCAAGAAGGTCTAAATCGATCAAAAAAGAAGCAATAATTAATTCCGTTTTATGTTTTACCTAACTTTAGTTTCAAATGAAAGCTATAATTTACTTTCGAACGAACATTTTTTGTTTAAGTTGCAATTATCATCGCCAAAAAGCTCATATGAAATCAAATTTATTTTCGTTTAGTTACAATTAATTTTCGTTTTAAAGGCAGGTTTTTGTAAATTTAACAATTTTGTAACATTTAAGATTGATTTTCGTTCGAAACAATGAAAACCTTAAAAAGCATAAATTTGAAACTAAACTATCTGATTTACCTTGTTTTTTTGCTAAAACTTGGGGATTTTCGCCCTCACGACTTAAGATTAATGTGTGGCTATTCGGAGACTTTTTCACAACTGGAAGATATAAATGAATGAACTAATACACCTAGCGGGCGCTATTGCACTGTTACTTTGGGCAATACGCATGGTTAAGACAGGCTTTGAACGTGCTTATGGACGACGCTTAGAAAACGCGATACGTCTGATGACACGCAACCGGCCTCAAGCCATGATGTTAGGTGTTGTATCAGCTGCCGCACTGCAATCTGGAACAGCAGTTGTACTCCTTGCCGCAGGTTTTGTTGCCTCAAGCGCACTCGGTATTATTCCTGCTCTTTCCTTAGTTGTCGGTGCCGAAATTGGCTCTAGCCTGATGGCGCTTATCCTAAGTTATGACTTATCACTCTTCTCTCCCTTTTTATTATTAATTGGCTACATCAGTTTCCAACGCGCCAGTAAAAGGCGATTCAAATACTGGGGCCGTATTTGTATGGGCCTTGGCCTGTTATTACTTGCTTTGAGCCTAGTGTCACAAGCAACGGCGGGCATGCGTAGTGGTAATGGCATGGATATCTTATTGAGTATTCTGGGCCATGATGCCGCGCTAACCCTCTTTCTGGTCGCTCTTTTTACTTGGATAGTCCATTCCAGCTTAGCGGTCATCTTGATTGTGGCAAGCTTGGCAAGCTCTGGCGCTATCCCACTGGATATGTCCATCATGATGGTACTGGGTGCCAATGTGGGTGGTGCGCTGCCAGCACTCAGTTCAGGCTGGAGCTTAAATCAAAAAGGCCGCTTAATTATTATCGGCAACCTTGTGATTCGCATTGGTGTGGTGTGTATTGGCTTAGCCGTTTACTTCTTAGAAATTAGTCAACTCATTTCATTAGAAGCGATGGGGTTAAGCTCACCTATGGTGTTCCACTTATCTATCAATATGTTAAATGGCATACTTTTCCTCGCCAGCTTGCCATTATTAGCCCGTACATTAGAAAGCTATTTCCCAGCACCTGAGGCAAGTACAGAAACTAAGTCCGTCAGCGCCGTTTATTTATCACAAGATGATATTGGCCACCCAGTTAGAGCCATGGCCAATGTACGTAATGAAACACTGAGAATTGCTGATATTGCCTTTCAGATGTTAGAAGGTATTCCAGAGGCCTTTAACAATGCTAAGGGTATCTCTAAGGTGAAAAACCTAGATGATGATATCGACCATATTCACCGCGAAGTAACCTATTACTTGTCTTCGATCGAGAATTTAAAGTCCACCAAGGAAGCTCAAAATAACTGGCAAGATGCCTTTAATTTCGCCACTAACCTTGAGCATGTGGGAGATATTGTCGATGCCAGCCTAATGGTCTTAGCCCGAAAGAAACACAAGGCAGGCATAGCATTTTCCGAAAGTGGGCAACAGGAGCTGGACGCCCTATTCGAAGAGCTATTTGAGATATTCCGTTTATCCCAAGCGGTTTATGTATCGCAAAACCCAGGGCTTGCCAATGAGTTAGTCGATGCTAAACATGTGTATCGTAATAAGATTATTTTGTGTCGAGAGCAACATACCCAAAGGCTAAGGGAACAGATTTCAGCAAGTTTAGAGTCGTCTCAAATTCATGTGGATATATTGCGAGATTTACAGCGGATTTGTTCTTTACTAGTCGCGACAGCCTACCCCATTATCAAACGCGATGGCTTTAACTAGAAGCCACCGCGATAAAGCTGGAACAGACTAGGACACTCAGCTAGCCGATTTCTATCACTCTTGGAGAAATGGGCTGGCTCTTAAAGAACATAAGGGACTGAGGTCGAGAGAACCAATAACCTTGATGCAGATTAATACCTAAAGCCTGAACAATTTCTTTTTGCTCTTGGGTTTCAACTCCCTCCACCAAGGTGGTTTTACCAAGGGATGAAATAAGTCGATGGATATAATCTATGGTGCGGCTGTCTTTCCCCACTTGCTCGACAAAAGACTTATCAATTTTTACCACATCGGCGGGAATCTTATGTAGATAAGCTAAAGATGAGTAGCCAGTACCAAAGTCATCAATGCTAATGCCCACACCTAATTTATGTAGTTGATTAACATTACTGTCTTCATCATCTATGCCATCTAGCAAAGCCGTTTCTGTTAGCTCAACAATCACATCTTGTGGTTTAAGCCCAGCTTGAATGATCTTCTCTTCCAAGCTACTAACGAAATCCGCTTGGGCCAGGTGCAAGCCAGAAATATTTATCGACATGCGAATACTGTCATCTGAGCCCTCACGGAACTCTTTAAGATCTTGCAAGGCCTGCCTGATAACCCAGTTTTCTATGCTATGTATCAGACCGGTGGATTCCGCAATACGTATTGTCTCATCAGCTGAAATATAACCTAGCGACTCACACTGCCATCGAATAAGCGCTTCATAAGAATCGATTTTATTGGTGCCAACATGATAAATAGGCTGGTAATGCAAACTCAGTTCACGGTTTTTAATAGCTTGAGAAAGGTTCTGCGCCAGAATCCCCAGTCGCTTGTTCTCTTTCTCCATACCAGGACGATAACAAACAGCACGGCGCTTACCCGTTCGTTTTGCCATATACATGGCAGCATCGGCGCAACTGATAATCTCTTGGGTAGTAATACCGTCTTGAGGGTAAATTGCCGAACCGACACTGGCAGCCACATCCATAGGCACACCAAACTCACCATAAAAGGTATGGGAAACGGCGTTTAATAACTTATCGCTCAACACATCGATAGGCAATGGCAACTCATCCAAACCACAGGTCCAAATAAACTCATCACCACCAAAACGACAAGCGTGCCCTTTAGAAAATAGGGTTGCAGACAATCGAGCAGAAACCGATTTAAGCACCTGATCACCACAAGCATGACCAAATGAATCATTGATCATCTTAAAACCATCTAGATCGAGGTAAAAAATGGCGAAATGTTTCTTTTCATCACGATAACTTTGTAGGCGATCAAATAAGCCTCTGCGGTTTAATAAACCAGTCAACAGGTCTGTGTGAGAATCTTTTTCGAAGGCTCTTTCTTGTAACTTACGATTATGAATATTGTATTGGTGGATTAGAATTTTTTTCATACCATCTTGAGAGGACAAGGTAGCATCTAGGTGGTACCAGACTTCCATCCCTTGACGGCGACATAGAACATCACCTTTAAATTGGCCGCTGGACTCTAAGCTGGTATAAATCTGAGCCAGTTTACTGCCCATGACAATCAACTCATCCAACCTAATGTCTTCTGAACCTATGTCTTCTTTGAAAGGTGGGTTGGCACTGATAAAGGTGCCATCTAGCTGATAGCTCGACATCATCACAGTCGAGCCAACTAACTCCATATCTGGAATCAGATCTAAGGTAAGAGCTTCACACAGCATGGCCATACGACCATCTTTGAGCACATGCCCGCTCATGATTAATAAGGCTTTTTTGACGATATCCTTAGGCGTAAAAGTCCAAAATTCGCCTCGTGTTTCGCCTCTTCGAAAAGCCTGCTGGTAGTCTAATAAACTAGACCTTACCGCATCCGAAGAACCAACTTTGAAATCTCGTGTGCGTAGCTCTTCGGGACTGTCCGCTTCCCAAAGCTCCAATGCTTTTTCATTCGCCCAAGAGATACAGAAGTTATCTATATCGTAAACCCAGACGGCTGTTTTTAATTTACTAAAAGGGTCATTCATAACTGGCTTTAGTTTTTATTGTTTGTGTTGAGTCCATTTCACTCAATCATAGTAACAAGCGCATAAAAAACTGAACACTCGAATATGTGTAAATTCACATAAATCCACAATTGTGAAACAAATGTTTTATACCCTAACTTGTCACACGGCATTTTTTGATGATAATGAGCCCTCATCACACAAATGTAGGACAATTGCAGTGCAATTACTCAGTATAGATTGTTTGGGCAAAGAGCTAAGATTAGAAGGCACTTTATCTGGTTGGCAGGCATTATTTTGGGATAATCAGTTAGTCTCAGAAAAAAGTGCCAGTGCAGATCCGGACCCAATGTCGAATCATAGTTTTAGCCTGCAAAATGGCGAAACCGAAATCCTATGCGAGCTCAATTGTCAGCTAGATTGGCAACCCTTTAGTTTAGAGTATGAACTCAAGATCAACCAAGAAATGGTTAGCTCTAATCGCGTGCAACAGTCCGATATCGAAAAACGTATTCCAGAAGAAAGACAAGGGCCAAAAGAAAAGGTCAGCGCGTTTGGCTTAATGTCTTTAGCCTTTAAATTATTTAAAAGCGTTAAGGTCATCAAAGCCTTGCTAGTTGCGGGCAGTTTAGCAGCTTACTCTTGGTTGTTTTCACTGCCTTTTGCTTTGGGTTTAATCCTCTGCCTTGTGGTACATGAATATGGCCATATTAGAGCCATGAAATACTTTGGTATGAAAACCAAAGGCATTTATCTAATCCCCTTTGTGGGCGGTTTGGCACTCTCAGAAAATAAAATAAACACCCGCTGGCAAGAAGTAGTGATTGCCATAATGGGGCCTTTCTTCGGTCTGCTCTTATCCTTAGCCAGCTTAGTTATTTACTGGTTCACTGGCATAGAAATGTTTGCTGGGCTCGCGGTTTATAATGCCCTACTTAATCTCTTCAATTTATTACCTATTTTGCCATTAGATGGGGGTCATATTATGAAGAGTATTACCTTCTCCATGCACTCTGTGGTGGGCTTGGTATTATGTATTCTTGGGGCGGCATTAGGTGTACTAACGAGTTACTACTTTGGCCTAGCCTTGCTTGCTCTTATGCTTGCGATCGGTAGTAGTGAAATCATGATGGAATGGAAAATGCGCAAGCATAATCAGCTATTACCGCTAGATAGGTATGGGCAAATTTTCTCTATCGTTTGGTATCTGGGCACCATGATTACCCTAGCCAGCATTATTTATGTGCTAGGCCAAGGCGATAACGAAGCCCTCTCACTTCCTATGAAGATACTGGGTAGCTAAAACCGAGCAAAAAAGTGCTTATTTAAGTGATTTAAATGCCTCTAATGCGGCTTCGCGGGAGGCTTTTAAATCAATGATAGGGTTAGGGTAAGTCTCTCCCAATTTAACGCCAGCCTCTTGCAGCACGAGTTCAGGAGCCTCCCAAGGGGAGAATAGGTACTTTTTCGGTAACAAAGAAATTTCGGGTACAAACTTTTTAATATACTCTCCTTCCCCATCAAATTTCTGCCCCTGTACTACAGGGTTAAATATCCTGAAGTATGGGGCGGCATCTGCACCAGAACCTGCAACCCACTGCCAACTGGCACTGTTGTTAGCAAGATCCGCATCCAATAAAGTATCCCAAAACCAGCGCTCACCGTGATGCCAGTGAATACGCAAATTTTTAACCAAAAAGGAAGCAACAATCATGCGTACCCTGTTATGCATATAACCTGTTTGCCATAGCTCTCGCATACCAGCATCAACCATGGGAATGCCTGTTTTTCCTTGTTGCCAAGCCCTGAGTAGCGCGCCTTCATGGGTTCCATCGTCTGCCAACCAAGGGAAGTCATCAAACTTAGGTTGAAGGTTTTGAGTAGGTAAGTCTGGATTCAAAAACAATTGGCTATAGGAGAATTCACGCCAACCAAGCTCACTACAAAAATGATCGACGTGCTCATTATCTGCTTCTCTTTGCGCCCCATACCAGAGCTGATTTGGCGAGATCTCACCAAAATGAATATGAGGAGAAAGGCGTGTCACAAAAGACTTTGAAGGGATATTACGACCTTCTTTATAATTAGCTAAGCCTTCTTTTAGGAACTGAAAAAACTGACTTTGCGCCTTGTCTTCCCCTATCTGCCACAGGCCTTTAAATGCCTCATCCCAAGCCACTTTTGGCAAGAGATTTAAACGCTCTAAGGTCTGACAGTTATCATCAACAAGATAAACATCATTATTGTCAGGTCTGGGCAAAGGTTCCCTTGGCATTTCGGCTTTTAAACAACCTTTACGATAAAAAGGTGTGAAAACTTTATATGCTGTGCCGTCCGGCTTTTTAATCTGCCAAGGCTCCCATAGAAGCGACCCATTATAGCTTTCGACTTGAATACCCTTCTCTTTCAGTGCCAGCTTAATCTTCTCATCTCGTCGCATGCGCCAAGGCTCATAACAACGATTCCAAACCACATGCGTCACACCAAGCCTCTCAATAAGCGCTAACAGCACCTGAAGCGGCTCACCCTTATACAAGTTTAAACGTCCAGCGAGTGTGGTATCTAGCGCATTTAAAGAATGATGTAACCACCAGCGGCTGGCTCCTCCCATCGCCCATTCGTTAGCATTCTTATCATCAAGAATATAAATAGGCAGAACGTTTCCTTGGTTAACCGCTGCCATTAATGCAGGGTTATCAGATAAACGTAGGTCTTGGCGAAACCAATGAATCACTAAAGGTCTATTCATGGGGCTATCTCCTGACCATCCCAAGCAAAGCATTTACCCGTTTGACTGGGAGTTAACTCTAATAGGGTTTCCAATAAATAATTTGCTGAATCAAGAGGTCGAAAGAGCTTACCTGCAGGGACATTGGCCTGAAATGGCTTAGATAAATCACTGTCTACTGTGCCTGGATGCAAGCCCACTATGATGGCGCTCTTGTTACGTCTTGCGGTTTCAATGCCCGCATTTTTAATCACCATATTAAGGGCAGATTTAGAAGCACGATAAGCATACCAGCCACCTAAAGCATTATCAGAGATACTGCCCACTCTGGCTGATAAGGCGGCAAAAACCGAGGCTGACTTTTTACTTAGTTGCGGAATAAAATGTTTGGCCAAAAGAGTGGGCGTAATGCAGTTGGCTTGATAAAGCGCCATCATTTTTTCAGCCGATAAGTCTCTCAATGATTTCTCTGGCATTAGCCCTCCTTGATGCAATATGCCAGTCGCCACTATGACTAAATCAAGCGGGCCCGTTTCTGCCGCCAAAGCAGCACATTTCGCGATTGACTCTTCATCCTCATAATCAATCCTAGCTTCTTGATATCTATCTAATTTTTCACTAAAGGAGTGAGAATGAGAAGTGCGAGAAAAACCATAAACACTCGCCTCAGGAAAGCGGCTAATAAGCGTCTCAACGAGGGCATTACCTATGGCACCAGAGCAGCCAAGGATGACAACTTTTTTAATATTGGCAGCTTTAAGAGTCTCTTCGAAAGTGCTCATATCCTCTCCTCTTGCTGATTTAGATCAGAATTTATAAGTTCTTGATTCATAGCATTAAAAAGACTTTGAGCACTGTTAAGCGCTCCTGCAACGTCACCAGAATCTAACCAGTCTCCACAAATCCCTAGATTGGATTCTGTATCTAAAATATAAGAGAGGCTTTCATCTGAACCCACCCTATGCCGAGCTAAACGCCAGTAATGGGACGTTAAAATACGCACTGGATCATGAATGGCAAACTGTAAACAGAAGGCTTGGGCCATCTCTAAAGCAGCTTCTTCGTGAGAAACACCCTCTTGTTCTTGTGCCTTGGCCCATTTAGGACAGCTTTCTAGCATCCAGATATCTTTATCGGTGGCATGATTGACCGCCTCATGCAAAATGCTTTTATAAGATAAACGAGTCGCTTTCGCTAAAATGCCATGCCCTCCTTGATACACACCAACCCTGTGATCAAAAAAAGTATTGGTTTCTATAGCACAAACATACTGCCCCAAACTCATCTCAGAAGCCGTCTTAACGCTTTGATATTCTGCTGATTTTTCAACTAATTCTGAGGCAGTTAACAAGTCTAAGGCTTGCTCAGCAGGGCTGGTGATAACGACCTTATTGGCCATCACAATAAGCTCCCCCTCCTCATCGTATAAGTACCATACCGAACTCATTTGATTAATTTGGCTGACCCGACAAGAGGTAATTTGCCTGACCCCAGTTGCCATATGTTTGTGCCAAGTGTTCATAGAAGGAAACGCAGTCAGCTCGAAGGCTGGCTCTTCAAGGTGCTCAAAGGCTTCGAACCCAAAGTGACAAGTCTGATAGCGCCAAGAGGTCAAAACCCCGGCTTCTTGCCAAGTATGAATGCGATCTTCAAGGGCCTTATACTTAATAGATTCTGGCGAAAATGACGCGGCCCCCATATCAAGGCTTACTTGATGTTCGTTATTCGTGCCCTTGTTAGACAGCCTATTTGGAGAAGCCGATAAAGGCGCAGAAACCGTTACACGCCTGCGACTACAACGCCCTCCTAGACCACGGCTTTTTTCAATCAAAACACAATTAATATCTGCTTCCTGCAACAAGTTCGCCATCAAACACCCTGATGTCCCTGCTCCGATAATCGCAACATCAATACACTCAGCGGATGTTTCACGACTCGCAGCTTCTTCTTTTTTAACAGGTATTTCACTTTCAAAAGACATAGCCCTCTCCACTAGACCCATCAAGTTGTACAAAAACAGATAGCTATCTATACAATTAAATATTTTGTATAAGTTTATTCTTGTACATAAACCAAAAATGTACAAGAATAAATTTTATAATAGTGAATGATAAAGTTTAGCTTGTTAGTTTGAAGACGGTATTTGAGGCGTGAGTTTTGATGGTGAATAGATGAATCTAGTATGAGTTTTGTTTTCTGTGGAATGTTTTAGCAAAGGATTATCATCATTGATTAATAATCCTTAATGAGAATATCCAGAGGAATGTTCAGCCCTTTATGCAATTTACGTATCATATTCAAAGATAAACGACGCTGAAATTTTAAAATCTCTGTCACTCGGCTGCGGGTTCCCAAAAGGGGCACTAGATCTTTATCTTCAAGGCCTTGTTGTTCCATACGAAATCGAATGGCTTCGATAGGGTTAGGTGGATCTATAGGGAAATGTGTTTCTTCAAACACATTGACTAAAGTGCCAAGAATTTCAAGCTCATCACCCTCTGGCGTATTAAGCTCGGCCTCCCAAAGCTCTTCGATTCGAGCAAGGGCAGCTTTATGATCTTGGGCTGTTTTAATTGGCTTAATTTGCATTTTCTATTTTCCCCTTGGTCTTTTACATCTTGGTTTTTTTACTCTGACTCATCTTGTTACAGCTAGATAGTTGCGGCATTCACTTTGTCATACTGGGCATGAGTACCAACAAAACGCACATAAACCATGGCAAAAGCATAATTAACCGCGACAATTAAACGGTATTTATTCCCATGAATATTAAATACAACTCGGTTATTACCAACAAAACTAGCACTTCGGTATAACGCTTTTATATCTTGTGGCGTTTTCCAGTTAGCCTTTTTAACTTCGTCATACCAGGATTTGAGCGGCTGTTCAGCATCTCGATAACTTGCTTGTAGCCAAAAATCACGCAAACTTGCTCTCGATATAATTCGCATACACTTCCTTTTCCCATTATGGGAAATACTTAATATTCCGTCAATATATTTTTCCCGTTTCGGGAAATTCCTTTTTATAAGAGAAGCTTCTACTTCAACTAGCTAAATATTAGCAACGCAAAGGTTATGATTTAAAAGATAAAAGGAGCTGTTTCAAAAAGACATAAAACTAGGCTGTTAACAGAGAGTTTTAATCAATACATTGATTTCACACAAAAAAAGACTGATAGTGTCTTGGGGTGATAGCCATGCGTTTTTTGAAATGTCGTTGAAAGTGGCTTTGATCTGCAAAGCCTAAATCACTTGCGGTATCAATCAGGCTTCGACCATCTTGCAGTAGCAGTTTGGCTTTCTTGATACGCTGATCTAGCTGAAAAGCGTGGGGGGATTGACCATATGCCTGTTTAAAACTACGTACTAGGTGATAACGGCTCAAACCCACTTCTTGGGAGAAATCATCCAAGGCGATATTTTGCTCTAGGGCATCCATTATCATGTCTTTAACACGGCTAACTCGATTAATATCAGGACGAATCAGGTCTGGGTGTTTAGCATATTTGGCTTCAAAGGCATGTTGTATATAGTCCAGTAACAAGCACTCGGCAGCCAGTAGGTCATTTTGTGATAACAAGCTATTAAAAAGCTGCTCAAAAAGTTGGTAACTTCTCGCATCTCTCTGGTAATTGTCATCAAAAGGCAAGAAATCCCAAGCATCTCCTTTGAAAATCTCGTGTTGTTGCTGACCCACATAATTCGCATCTAAGAAGAGCATACGATAGGACCATTCACCATCGGCAGGGTTACAAGAATGCGCATCTCCGGGGTTTATGGTAACCGTATCCCCTTGGATGATGTCATTGTGCTTATGCAGGTTTTGATAGTTAGCTCGGCCTTTATCTATCACTCCAAAGGAGAACTCATCATGGCTGTGAGTCTGGTAACAGGCGCTTGAACCATTGGCTTGACGTAATTCAGCATAGGGCAATAAGGGGCTTTTCTTGAAAAATACCGTATCGTCTTGAGCCATTTACTACCTCCTTGCTTTGGTTAAAAACTAACCGTCATTAAGACAACTAAGATTACTAACAAGATCGCCATAAGTCGATTAAATAACACCTGCTGCTTAGCGTTAGATAAAAAGCGACGAATGACGTCTCCCATCAAGGCCCAAGAACCAATCCCAATAAAACACATAAAGAATGAGACAAGACAAAAAGCCAAGAGGTACAGATAGTAAGGGTTATTCACATTCACAAATACTGCCACCCCAGACATAGACACTAACCAAGCTTTTGGGTTGAGCCATTGACTTAAAGCGCCCTGTAATAGGCTAGGAGGTGATTGCTTCTGGCTATCGTCTTCCATGGATTGCACAGGTGCTGAGCCGATTTTATACGCCATATAAAGCAGAAAGGCAGAGCCACACACTTGTAGCACTTGGCTCAAGCTAGGAAAGGCAAAAAGCAGTTGGCTTAAACCAATACCTGCTAAAAATACAATCAAGGTATACGCCAACGTCGCGCCAATCACATGGGGAAGGGTACGTTTAAAACCGAAACTGGCTGCGGTTCCTGTGGCAATAATATTCACAGGTCCTGGGGAAATCGCGCCTATCAAGGCAAATAGCATCATAGAAATAACGACAGCAAACATTTCAGCATCCTCAAAAGGTTCTCACACGATATGAATGCTTGCAGTTTAAATCAGCCTCATTTGAAAAGATTGAACGTTATTGCGCTGCGCCAAAACTCATACTTTATTTTGTGTTGCGAAAATTAGAACAATAAATTCATTTTCAACTACTTATTCATAACAGAGAGATTAGTAAGAATGGCATGAAAGCTAAGTAAAGAATTCAGAGGTAGCTATGACAGAAGTGAATACGAGTAAAAAAGTGACAGGCACAACCGTCGGCATTATCGGTTTAGGTAGCATGGGCTATGGCATGGCTAAAACCCTGCTACGAGAGGGCTTTCATGTCATAGGGACAGATCTTGGCGAAGAACAAAAGCGAGCAGCCCAAGCTTTGGGCGTCACCATAGCAGCAGATACAAAAGCACTTTGCCAAAGCTGCCAAGTGATTATTCTGTCTCTGCCTATGGCTAAACATGTGCAAGCGGTTATCAAGGGTGAGGGCGGCATTATAGAAAACGCGCAAGCCAATAGCTTGATTATGGATACGTCTACCTCTGAACCTGAGGTAACACGCGCTCTAGCAGCTGAGTTAGCGAGTCATGGCCACCAGCTTTTAGACAGCCCAGTCAGTGGCGGTCCAGCAGGCGCAGCGGCTGGCACCATGGTGATGGTAGTTGGAGGTGAAATTGCAGCCTTACAAAGAGCAAAACCTTTCTTAGATGCGCTAAGCAGCAAGGTGGTGCACCTAGGTGAATCTGGCAATGGCCATGTGGCGAAGTTAATCAATAACCTGCTATGCGCTGCCCACCTTGTGACCACCGCCGAAGCCATTTCTCTTGGTAAAAAAGCTGGGCTTGATCCAGAGGCGTTAATTGCAGGTTTAAATGCGGGTTCAGGCCGAAGTGCGGTGAGTGAAGTGAACTTTCCTCGCTGGATTTTAAATGAGGAATTTAACTCAGGTTTTACCATGCAACTTATGCGTAAAGATGTGCGTCTTGCTAAGCAGTTGATAGAAGACATGGGGTTAAGCTTGCCAATGGCAGAGCAAACTTCGTCAATTTGGCATGCAAGTGCAGACAATATCGCCGATCAGGACGACTTTAACTGCATCATCAAAAATATAGACCAGATCAATGAACACCCAAAAGGAGAAGAGTCATGAGCCTTAATATCCAAAAAAACGGAGAGCAAGAAGTCGAGCAACTTCTAATCACACTTTTAGGTGATAGTCGCTTTGGCAGTTGGGTAGCGGGTGAAATGGCTTTAGGTAAAGGCGAAACAATTCATCTGACTAACCCTGCCACAGGCCAGCACTTTATGAGTTACCAGGATGCAGGCGAAGCCATTGTACAAACCGCTGCGGATGCAGCCATGGCTGCTCAAAAGCGTTGGTGGGCGAAAACAGCAACCGCCAGAGGCCAGATTATGTGGGCTTGTGGCGCTAAAATACGCCAAGTCGCAGAAGAAGTTGCCCAGCTAGAGTCTATTTCAGCCGGTAAGCCCATTCGAGATTGTCGAGTAGAGGTCGCTAAAGTCGCTGATATGTTTGAATACTATGGTGGCTGGTGTGACAAGATGACAGGTCAGGTTATCCCTGTTCCCACTAGCCATCTGAACTACACACGTCACGAACCTTATGGTGTGGTCACTCAAATTACCCCATGGAATGCTCCTGTCTTCACGGGTGGTTGGCAAATAGCGCCGGCCATTTGTGCCGGTAATGCCGTGTTATTAAAACCCTCTGAATTAACCCCTTTAAGCACAACTGTACTGGTTAAATTGATAGAGGAGGCAGGTGTACCCAAAGGTTTAGTCAATGTCATTAATGGCTTAGGCCACACCACGGGTGCCGCTGCTATTGCGAACCCAGCAACGAAAAAAGTCGTTTTTGTTGGTTCACCTAAAACAGGCGGCATCATAGCGGCAGCATCCGCCCAAAGAGTGATTCCTTGTGTACTTGAGCTAGGTGGCAAGTCTGCCAATATCGTCTTTAATGATGGAGATTTAGACAGAGCCGTCGTCGGCGCACAAGCAGCCGTTTTTGCAGCGGCGGGACAAAGCTGTGTCTCGGGTTCACGCTTATTAGTACAAAGAGGGGTTTACGCAGAAATGGTCGAGAGGCTTGCTTCTGCAACCAGCAAAATTCCAGTTGGTTTGCCTTGGCTAGACGACACCATGGTAGGCCCAATTAATAACTTAACCCAATACCAGCATATCAATAGTTTGGTTAATCAAGGGGTTGCTGAAGGCGCTGTAGTTGCTAGCGGAGGCTGTCGAGCTGATATCCGTGGCGGTGAAGAAGGCTACTTCTATCGTCCCACCGTATTAGCTGAGGTTGATAATGCCATGGCCGTGGCACAAGAGGAGATCTTTGGCCCTGTGGTGTCTGTGATTCCTTTTGATGATGAGGATGAGGCTGTTGCCATTGCTAATGCAAGTCGCTTTGGCCTAGCGGGAGCAGCGTGGACAGCGGACGTAGGTAGAGCCCATAGAATGGCAGCTCAAGTGAATGCCGGCACTTTTTGGGTGAATAGCTATAAGGCCATCAATGTTATGTCGCCTTTTGGTGGGTTTGGCGAGAGCGGCTATGGCCGCTCAAGTGGCTATGAAGGCTTGTTGGAATACACTCAAACCAAGAGTGTTTGGGTCGAAACCGCCAGAGATGCGGCGATTCAATTTGGGTATTCAATAGAGTAAGTGCACCTCATCTGTTCACGATGAGACCCTAGCGTTTCTGCTATCTCTGGTTCACAGGATATGACAGAAGCGCACTTTTTCAGCGCCTTGTTTTGCTTGTTTTAACTAGTACTTGTTTTAACTAATTTAAGGGGCGCTGCTTTTTATTCGGAGGTAAGATGGCCGATTTTAAACGCGAAGTAGACACAGAAAATCTTTGGCAAAGGATTCTTGAGGAAGCGCAAGCGATAGCAAATGAGTTTGAGCTACTAAGCCGCTTTTATCAAAGAAACATCCTTCAACATCCTAGTTATCAGGCAGCGCTTGCTTATGTACTTGCCGAGAAGCTAAGCGACTCTCCAGAGCAAGTAGCAAGATGGCAAGACACATTAGAAGTCACCATGTTAGCTGAGCCTAAGATATACCAAGCCGCCTTGGCAGACCTTTTGTGTCAATTACAAACGAATGCCTCTATCAAGGATCATTACACTCCCTTATTGTACTTTGGTGGCTATCAAGCCCTTGAGTGTCATAGGTTTTCTCACTATTTTTGGCACCATAATCAAGAGGCACTCGCCTTGTATATTCAGGGCCGCATGGTCTCTCTCTTTGGGGTCGATATACACCCAGGAGCGAAAATAGGTGCAGGCATCTTTATGGATCACGCGGTGGGTATCGTGATAGGCGAAACGGCGGTTATTGAAGATGATGTGACTTTGTTCCAAAGTGTCACCCTAGGTGGCACAGGAAAAGGTGAGGGTGATAGACACCCTAAAGTCCGTAAGGGCGCTTTTATCGGCGCGGGCACTCAGGTATTTGGCAATATCGAAATTGGCGAAAACGCCAAGGTTGCAGGGGGCACTGTGGTGGTAAAAGCCGTTGCGGCTAATACTACAGTGGTTGGTAAAGTTGCTCAGCCGCTTGCATCTAATACGCTCAGTTCAAACATAAAAAAGCATAAGGATTAGGCATGACTAAAAATCATCTTGGAATAGATCACCCTCTGGTTGCAGTCAAGGATATGGACAAGGCCTGTGAAGACTTTGCTCGCTTAGGCTTCTTTATTAACCCAAGACACCATCACCCTTGGGGAACAGACAACCACTTGCTTATGTTTCCTGAAAACTTTATCGAAGTGATCAGTATTTATGACGCCTCTAAGCTGGATCAGAAAAATGAGAAAGGCTTTGCCTTCGGCCGCTTTATCAGTGATTCCTTAGCGCGCAAAGAAGGCTTAGCTCTAGTCGCACTGCACAGTGAAGATGCTAGGCAAGATCATCAATTAATGCAGGATAGGCTAGTCGAAAATCAAGGTTTAGTGGATTTTCGTCGTATCGCCCACAGACCAGATGGTAGCGAGGAAGAAGCCGTTGTCTCCCTTGTTATGCTGATTAATACTGAGTTTCCGGCTATTTCTCATTTCTTTTGCCACCAGCACAAGCCCCATCTAGTCTGGGTTAAAGACTGGATGACACATGCCAATGGTGCAAATGCCATTACCAAAGTCAGTTATGTGGCAGACTCACCAGAAACCCTTTATCCAAGGTTTGTCGGTATCTATGGCGAAGAGGCGGTAACACTGACAGAAGACATGTTAGAAGTAAGTACAGATAGAGGCGATTTTGAAATATTCACACCAGCACAGGCTCAAATAAGATTTGCAGGTGTAGAGGTGCCTATTACCCCTGAACAACAACCGAGTGGTGTCGCGATTCGCGTCACAACCCACTCTATTACTAAGGCGAAGGCCCATTTGGACAAAAATCAGGTAAGCTACCACACCACAGAAGAAGGTGGCTTGCGCATCCCGGCAAGCTATGCGGGCAATACCATTATTGAAATATACCCAGAAAAAGCTGAGGACTAAGCATGTCATTCATCCCAACCGAAGGGGAATTACACCAGACTATGCGCCAGTGGCGCAGAGATCTCCACGCTCATCCCGAAACCGCCTTTGAAGAACACAGAACGGCGGCCAAAGTGGCCGACCTACTAACGAGTTTTGGCTTAGACGTCACCACAGGCATAGCCGAAACTGGGGTAGTGGCCACGCTTAAGGGCAAGCAAGAAGGCCCTAATACTATCGCCCTAAG
Source organism: Marinomonas sp. SBI8L (assembly GCF_001624705.1). Taxonomy (GTDB): domain Bacteria; phylum Pseudomonadota; class Gammaproteobacteria; order Pseudomonadales; family Marinomonadaceae; genus Marinomonas. The sequence continues at coordinate 91,479 of NZ_JSEO01000011.1, read as the reverse complement.
AGCCGACATGGATGCACTTCACCTAGAAGAGCTTAACGCCTTCGACCATTGCTCTAAACACAAGGGAAAAATGCATGGTTGTGGCCATGATGGCCATACGGCTATGTTGTTAGGCGCTGCTAAATACCTTGCGGAACATAGAGATTTCGCAGGCAGTTTAGTTTTTATCTTCCAACCCGCGGAAGAAGGTGAAGCCGGCGCTAAGCGTATGTGTGAAGAAGGCTTGTTTGAGCGTTTTAACATAGATGCGGTTTACGGTATGCATAACTGGCCAGGGTTAGAAGAAGGGCATTTTGCCGTCCATGATGGCCCTGTTATGGCCTCTATGGATGTGTTTGATATTAAGATCACAGGCAAAGGCTGCCACGCAGGCATGCCACATATGGGCGTCGACCCTGTTGTGATAGCAGGGCAGTTAATCACTTCGCTACAAAGCATCGTCTCAAGAGTATTAAACCCGCTTGAATCGGGTGTCATCAGTATTACCAAGATGCAAGGAGGCGATGCCTATAACGTAGTACCTGACAGTGCCACCTTATCTGGTACCTGTCGTGCCTTCTCTAAACAAACTCAGGATTTGCTTGAAGCCAATATGCGCCAGCAAGTCGAAAACCTGTGCCAAGCTTATGGGGCCGTGGGAGAGCTAGACTATCGCCGTGTTTATCCCAGTACCATTAATGATAAAGAGCATAGTGAAACCTGCGCTTTAGTGGCTAATTCACTCGTTGGTAGCGAAAAAGTAGAGCGCAACCTAGACCCAAGTATGGGGGCAGAAGACTTTGCCTTTATGCTAGAGCAAAAACCTGGGGCTTACATCTGGATAGGCAATGGTAGCGCGGAAGGTGGTCGTGGGTTACATAACCCCTACTATGATTTTAATGACAAGGTACTGGCCTTAGGCGCAAACTTTTGGGTGAAGTTGGTACAACATAAGCTCGCCATTAATAAAGAGCGCTAGCCGCTAACTAATCAACACAGCCTTATAGGGAGAAGCAATGAAAGAGATAAAAGAACAGCGCCTTGCTTACCTCTATGAGGCTGTTAGCCTAGGTACGGTAAGAGCCGCTGCTGACAAGCTCAATTTAGCCCCATCTGCGGTCAGTCGACAAATTGCCTTACTAGAAGAAGAACTCGCCTGTACCCTAATAGAAAGACACCGAAAAGGTGTAACTGCAACAGAAGCTGGGGAAATACTACTCAGCTATTATCGACAATCCTTATCTAGCGAAGAAACCTGCTTAGCCAAGTTACAAGCGTTAGAAGGCTTAGAAAGAGGCCATATCAAGCTCGCAGTGGGAGAAGGCTTTGTCAGTGATCTCATGTCTGGCCCTTTACCTGAATTTAATAAACGCTACCCAGCTTTAACGCTTTCTATCAATATGGGCGGCTCTAACGAAGTGATTCGCCAAGTAGAAGAAGACGAAGCCCACATGGGTTTGTTATTTCATCCAACCAGCCAGCCTAATATTCGCTCTCAAGCCATTAGCTGCCAGCCCATTTGCGCCATAGTCTCTCCTGACCACCCAATTACTCAGCTAGAAAGGCCACTGAGCCTAACCCAATTATTAGACTATCCCGTCGCCTTGCAAGAGCCGCAATTTGGTATGCGACAACTGCTAGCCATGGCTGAATTCCAAGAGAAGATACGCTTTAAACCTGTTTTAACCACAGACTCTATCGCTGTATTAAAGCAGTTTGTGCGCTCAGAAATGGGCTTTACCTTTATGCCAGCCTTTGTCGTCTCAAGGGAAATTGAAGATAAGCAGCTTGTGGCAATTCCCATAGATAATCAGCTTCTTGCCCAAGGGGAAGCGCACATGATCACACGGCTTGGTCGTCAATTATCAGCAGGTCCTCATCAGCTATTACAACATCTGAGCGCTTGGATGAAAGCCTTTAACGAATAGCGTATTTAGAAAAATGCTTCCTGAGAAAAAACAGGTAATGAAAACCTTAAAAAGAAAGAAAAGAATAGAAAAGTGGCAATTTAAACCAAAAAAGGCCAGCTTTAAAAGCTGGCCTTTTTGAATGATGGTGCCCTGACGCGGAATCGAACCACGGACACGAGGATTTTCAATCCTCTGCTCTACCGACTGAGCTATCAGGGCAATCGCGCAGCATTATATAGGATGTTTTACGAAATCGCGACCTTATTTTTCAGTATCTTAGCGTCACTTCTCATTACAAAATAAAGTGCTCAATTAACACTCAGCAGTTAACCCTTTTTAAGCTTTAAAAAGAGGTTCGTTTCTTAAACACTTTATCCATGAAAGGCAGAAACGCGCTGCCAATAATGATAAGCACACCCACTACAGCTAACTCATTAGGTAATTCACTAAAGAGAAAGTAGCCCAATATCAATGAGTAGATCATTTTGGCATATTCAACATTAGCCACAATATTAGCTTCAGCAAGTTTGTAAGCACTAACACCAACCCACTGAGCGATAGATGAGATAACACCCACGAGCACGAGTAAGAGCCACTGGGTCGCTGTGGGCGATTGCCAGACAAACAAACTAGGAATGAGCGCAATCAAACCAACAAACACGGCTTGATAAGTCAGCAAGACAGTACGAGATTCTGTTTTCGACATCTGACGCACACAGACCACAGCAATCGCAGCCCCTAAAGCCCCACCTAAACCCGCCAAGGTATACAATAAAGAAACTGCTTCAAAACTGGGTTGCACCACCAGCATGACACCCACAAAGCCTACTAAGACAGTCACAACCCGGTTCACACCGACAGATTCGGATAAAAAGATTTTGGAAATGATGGCGACAAATAACACTTGAGTAAAACCAAGGGCAGTCGCATCTGCCAAAGGCAAATTACTAACAGTGACAAAGCCTAGGTACAAAGCTAAAAAGGCACCTAAAATACGTAACAGATGCAGTTTTACTTTGGCAGGTTTGAGCAATACATCTAACGACACCCAGATAGCTGGCATCAGTACCAGAATAAACACGAGCTGGCGCACAAGGAGAATTTGAAACAGATCTATTTGCTCGCTGAGAATACGCACTAGGGCACCCACACACACAAACAGACACGTAGAGACCAGAGCGAGAGCCACGCCCTGCAAGGGTTTGGGTAATTGATATTGTTTCATGAGACTGAGCATAATTGATTCACCTTATTCAACTGGATAGGTATTTTCAAGGTGTAACCAATAGACAGGTCAAAGGAAATTTTAAAGATAGTCTTACAGAAAGTAGTAAGACTATCTCGCTTTCAAGCAAATCATTAGTGTGCTTATTAGCTAAAAAAGAATGACTAAAGTTAACAGACTTAAAATCATCCTTTTATTTCAGAGGTTTGTAAGGCTATTTGTAAAAATAGCGTGTCATATCACACTGGAAAATTCATCACTACGTACTTCACGTTGAAATGGTTGGCCAACTTGTTCATGTTGGTAATACAGATAGATTTCTCTTGAAAGAACTGGTGTAGGTAAGAGGAGGGGACATCTGACATTTCGGACAGTAGATTGAGGCTGCCTTTACACATTTGGCCGTCCACTTCTTGCTGGTTAACGAGAAAGTCGGCCATCCTTAAACGTAACATGGCTTCGAGTTGCTCAACGCCTATGGCATCAAACTCAGGTAATTCATTGCTTCCTAGCTGATTGGCGATACTTGTATCTCTTTTTTCGATGGCGTCCATACCTTTCCTTAGTTTTGATTATTCTTTAGACCTAAATAAGACCAGTCTTGGCCTCTATCCTTAAAGCCTGCCTTTCTTATTATGCGATAAGCGCTCTGTAATTTGAATGGCGTAGTCTAGGGAAGTTGCGGTTAAGCCTCCTATTTTCAGTCTGCTCTTTTAAAGCATATAGAGAAAAGTATCTATCAAGACGTCTCTTTGACTTAATCTAGGTCCCTTTCACGAAGAGACAACGTAGGCTGAAAGGCCCGAAGGGCGTGCCCTAAAAGCATAAAACTATAAAATTTAGGTCATAAAAAAGCCCCACAGACCAAGGCCTATGGGGCTTTTTGCTTTTGCAAATTGCTCTATTTGCGAAAGTCTGAACGAAAAAAGGCCAGCTTGAAAGCTGGCCTTTTTCGGAAATAATGGTGCCCTGACGCGGAATCGAACCACGGACACGAGGATTTTCAATCCTCTGCTCTACCGACTGAGCTATCAGGGCAAGTGCGGCGTATTATATATGAGACGGCTTAGTCGTCAACCACTTTTTTAAATAATTTTGATTTTTTTAACAATGACTTAGCTATCCTTGAATTTCTGATAATATGCAGCCTATCTAAAGAGGCCCAATTTATGCTTAATATTGTTTTGTACCAACCGGAAATTCCACCTAATACAGGTAATGTCATTCGCTTATGTGCCAATACTGGCTATAGGCTACATTTGATCGAACCTTTAGGTTTTGATTTAGACGAGAAAAAAGTACGTCGTGCAGGCTTGGATTATCATGAAGTAGCCCGTGTAAAACGCCACAAAGACTGGCAAGCTTTTGTCGACTCTCAAGAAGAGTTAGGCAATGTTTATGCGTTAACGACCAAAGGCTGCAAGATTCCGAGTGAAGTTAAGTTTGAAGAAAATGATGTCTTGGTATTTGGTCCAGAAACCCGTGGTTTACCCATTGAGTTTATCGAAGCCTTACCAGAAGAGCAGAGACTAAGACTGCCTATGCAGCCTAATAGCCGTAGTTTGAACCTGTCTAATACGGTTGCCATCATGGTGTATGAGTCTTGGCGTCAGCTGGATTATGCTATGCCAGCAGAATTAGACTAGAGGCGAGTTAACGACTAGCGAATAGGATTAAGTAAGAGGGGTGATTCACTAAGATGCATTCATTTTGGTCAAGTTTCAGGAAGAAAAGAAAGCGCGGTGATTTTCGTAAGCGTGTCTTTATGCATGCTGCTCGAGATTTAAAAACCCGATTTCTATTATTAGCCTTGGTATTAGCGGCCCATAGCATCGCTATGGTGTTATTCGAAGAGATGGATTGGTGGCAAGCATTCTGGCTTACCATGACGTCGGCAAGTACCACGGGTTATGGTGATATTTCTGCAGCCAGCTTTTGGGGGCAAGCCACCACCATAGTGCTGATTTACGGATTAGGCATAGCCTTACTTGCACAGATTGCCAGTGATTACATTGAGCTTAGAATTCAAAAGAAAGAGATGGGCATTAAAGGCCAATTGGAGTGGGAAAACATGCATGACCATTTGTTAATTATCAATACCCCGACTTTATACACTGAATCCTATTTAGAGCGTTTGGTTGATCAGGTATGTAACACTCCTGATCTTGAAAATACGCCTATTCAGTTTTTAACGCCTGACTTTCCGGAAGGCTTGCCACTTAGCTTACGAAGCTTTGGTGCGGTTCACCAGACAGGTGAAGCCACTAATGAAGGTGCGTTAGAAGCCTGTAGTGCTGAAAAAGCCAAGTTTATTGTGGTACTGAGCCCTGATAGCCAAAATGCTCACAGTGATAGTCTCGTCTTCGATATTCTTCATCGTATCAAAGCACTTAATAGCTCAGCCTATATCTTAGCTGAGGCAGTTAATGACCATAATAGAGCTAGATTTAAAGAAGCGGGCGCTAATGCGGTTATTCGTCCTGTCAGGGCTTATCCTGAGATGCTGGTACGTTCTCTTATCGCACCTGGCACAGAGCAAGTACTCGAAGACTTATTCCGTCACCAAGGGGATCACACGGTGCGTTTGCAAGTCACTATTCGTGATACGAGTTGGGCCGATGTCGTAATTACTTTGATGAAAGCAGGAATTGGTACGGCTTTGGGTTATGAAAACACTCAAGGTGAGATAGTGACTCAGCCAAAAGCTAAGTTAGAGATCCAAGCGAACTCTCTGATCGTAATGGTAGATGATGATAATGCTTTGCCAGATAAGCAGAGTTTGCAGGCACTGTTTACTCACTAAATAAAACCGCATAAAAAAAGCCAGCACTGGATTCCAGTACTGGCTTTTTTATGCAAACTATTTGCTACAGCTGGCCTGTCAGGGTCAGGTATTTTTCCATTAGCTGTTCTTCTGTTTCCTTATGATTAGGATCAAGAGGAATACAGTCTACTGGGCAGACTATCTGACATTGTGGCTCATCATAATGCCCCACACATTCGGTGCATTTAGCTGGCTCTATTTCATAGATTAGCTCACCTGGGTAAATGGCCTCATTAGGACATTCAGGTTCACACACATCACAGTTGATGCATTCGTCAGTAATTTTTAGAGACATAATAATTTCCTAACGCTAACGACTATCTATTCAGCCTATTTGGCTTCGGATTCAGCTTTTAAGCTTAGATAGCGTGCTTGCAATACAGATTCCACTTCAGGATGAACAAACAAACCAAAGTCGCCACCTAGAGAAGCAATCTCTCTCACTAGTGTAGATGAGATATAAGAGTGTTTTTCAGAAGGTGTTAAAAATAAACTTTCAACATCTGGTGCTATCACTCGGTTCATATTCGCTAGTTGGAATTCGTATTCAAAGTCAGAAACCGCACGTAGTCCACGCACAACCACTTGCCCATTTACTGAACGAGTAAATTCAGTTAGCAGGTTATCAAAACCAACCACTTCAACATTTGGTAAATGGCCTAATACTTTGCGCGCTAAGGCAATACGTACATCATGATCTAGCACTGGGCGTTTTTTAGGGCTAGCTGCCACTGCAACAACCACTTTGCTAAATAAACGTGCAGCTCTCTCAACCAAGTCGGCATGGCCATTGGTAATAGGGTCAAATGTTCCAGGGTAAACCGCAATTGCACTCATAGCACTCATCCGAACTTATATTTTAAAGGAGGAAACAGTGAATAACACACTTTGTTTCTACACATATTTTCCATCAAAGGCGCGCATCATATCGAATAACGCCCTTGTACTCAATTCACCTGATTAGATACCTGACATTAACTCAGGGCTATAATCATAGAAAACCTTATATCACACCGAAGCCTGCTAGCATCTGTTTAGCAAAGGTAATTCCTAAGAAAATAAAAATCGGAGAGATGTCTAAGCCACCTAGATTAGGCACAAAACCTCTCACAAAGCGGTATAGTGGCTCGGTTATTTGTTGTACTAAAAGCGCACCAGGATGGCTTGCCGTCGGGGCAACCCAGCTTAAAATTACCGAAATTAGCATAGCCCAGAAATATAAATCCAATAAATGGTAGATCACACCAACAAAGGTATAAATAAAATATTGGGAGACATCGGCTTTATAACCAACCCAGAGAAATACCACGGCAACCGTAGCCAATTGCACTAATAATGCGAGTACAACAGAAGCAGAATCTACTCGTGCTACAGAGGGCACAAACTTACGTAAAGGTAACACAAGTGGGTTAGTGGCTTTTACTATTCCCTGACTGATCGGGTTGTAAAAATCAGCTCTGGTTAGTTGCAGTAGCAACCTTAGTAAAACCACAAACAAATACAGGTTTGCTAATGTTTTAATTAGAAAAATAATAGGATCTGACGTCATTTTATGAGTCCTTATTCTCTGTCGTTGAGGCAAATAAAGTCGCCATTTCATTCGATCGATTAATACAAGCCTGCATTGCCTGATCCACTATCAGGTCAATATCACTCGCTTCAAACGAGTTAAGCGCTTGTTCTGTTGTCCCATTCGGGGAAGTAATATTTTTGCGTAGTTGACTTATATCTTCACTGGTTTCTGTCACCATCCTAGCAGCACCTAACATAGTATAAGATGCCAATTTACGACAAGATGCTTCGTCTAAACCTTGTGTTTGACCACTTTTGATCATGGCTTCTAAAAAGCGAAAGAAATAAGCGGGAGCACTGCCAGAAAGAGCTGTTACCGTGTGCATCTGCTTTTCGTCTTCCACCCACAAAGAGTCTCCGACACTCGCAAATAACTCAGTCACCCAATCTTTATGAGCATCTGTTACTTTGTCATTAGCAATTAAGCCTGTCATACCAGAACCTAACTGTGCTGGTGTATTTGGCATGCTACGTACAATAGCGACATCGCCTAGCCAATCGCTTAAGCTCTCTAAACCTAAACCAGCTGCAACAGATAAATACACTTGGTCTGGGCTAATGACGGACTTAAAACCAGCGATAACATCAGCCATTTGCGCTGGTTTTACACACAAAACCACCACATCCGCTTCAGCGACTGCGGCATTATTGTCATCAGTCATATTGATGCCAAGCTCTTGGGTAAAGGCCTGACGCTTTTCCTCACCCCTTGCTGTGCCAGTAATTAAGTCTGCTGGATAACCATTTTGAATCAGGCCACGTATGATCGCGCCTGCCATATTGCCTACGCCGATAAAAGCGATGCTTGCTTGCATGTTAGTTCCTAATCTCAATCATCAGGTTTGCCCTAATGATAATCTAAATTCAAATAAATCTAAGTGTAATCTCTGGCGCCAAATATAGCGGTACCTATACGTACCATGCTACTACCACTGGCAATCGCCGCTTCCATATCACCCGACATACCTATGGATAGGGTGTCAATTGTGTCGTATTTATCAGCCAGTGCCTGATAAGCCTGATACAAAGGCTTATAAGTTGTGAGCTGATCGTCTAATGAGGTTTGTGGTGCAGGTATTGCCATCAAGCCTCGAAGGATAAGATTGGGCTGATTGTTCACTATTTCAACAAGTGAATCTAATTCGGTGAGTAAAATACCGGATTTAGAGGCTTCTCCACTAATATTTACCTGAATACATACATTCAAAGGCGGTAAGTCTGCTGGCCTCTGCTCACTTAAACGTGTAGCGATTTTTTCTCTGTCTATGGTGTGAACCCAATGCATTGACTGGGCAACAATACGGCTTTTATTTGATTGTATCGGTCCAATAAAATGCCATTCAATATCCGTTAGATGAGCCAGTTGTTGGCTTTTATCCGCCGCTTCTTGCACATAGTTTTCGCCAAACATCCTCTGCCCTTGTGCATATGCGTCTTCAATCGCTGAGGTGGGCTTAGTTTTGCTTACAGCAAGTAGGGCAACACTGTGCTCAGCTCTTTGATACTTTTGTTCGAGCTTTGCTATTTGCTGTTTCGTCTGAGAAATATTTTCGGCAATAGCCATGGAGAATCGTCACTCCTAACAGAAAATTGATGAAATAATTTAGGCGGGTGTGGGTAATTTTTTATCTTTACCAAGATGTCGGTAATTCAAAAAGACTAGGTTATTTCTGCTTTGTTCAGTATACAAAAACCATCTTGTCTAATGACGCTATCTAATAACCTGATTAGATCGCAACTGAACGAATTGAATAATATGCCTAACCCAATGTAAATCATTGGTGTCATGGGTTAACCCGACACCAGTACTCACACTCGCAATAAGTTAGGCATCATATCACTATTTATTAAAAGTCATATAAATCTGCACTGCTTTTACAGAAACGGCCATGGTATTCAATGCAATACTTTTGTTCTTCTGTGGCATTATTCTTGGCATGAGTCGCCGCCGAATAAAGCTCAGAGAAGCTTGAGTGCTCAGGATAGTAGCTAATCCCTAACGAAAGCGTGATGTTATAACTTTGGCCTTCGATAACAATCGCTTCTTCCATGCTTTGTAAAATCTTATTGGCAATGATTTCAGAGTCTTCCAAATGCTTAACTCTTAAGGCCATTACAAATTCAGCATCACTAAAACGCGCTAATAAATCATTATCGCGCACACTTTTTTGTAGGCGCTTAGCAACTACCTTCATGATGCTGTCTTTAATGTCTTCTGCTGCGGGTGCGCTAAAGTCTTTAGACTGATGAGCTTCTATCACTATCACTGATAAACGTTGGAAATGACGCTTTGCGTCTTTCAACATCATTGAGAAGTTAGTATTAAAGTTATAGCGGTTAGCTAAGCCAGTGGAAGGGTCGTGGTTGGCAGAGTTAAGTAAACGTGTCTGCGCATTCTGTCTTAGGCTAGACAGATGCAACATGTGCATAAGGCAATCAAGTAGACGCTTAAAGACATTAATGTTTTGAGATTCGGAGCTAGGGGCAAATACCACCATGTAACCTAAAAAGCCTTCATCTTCGAAGTTGAAAGGCTGAGCAATACACACATCAACGTCGTATTGATTTAATACCTTATTCCACTCACGCCATGCTGGGTTTTGAGTTAGGTTTGGCACAAATAACAGACACTCTTTTGATTGCTCAAGGTGGTTAGTAAAGTACTGCATAGGAAAGTCTTCGATCACACCAGAAGGCGTCGCCAAATCATGTTCTATACCAGTACCTGCTTCTACTCGCCATTGAGAGCCAGTTTCGTCGACCAACATTAAACAGGCTTGATAGCTTGGAAAATAACGCTCTATTTGATCCATCATGCCATCGAAGATGGTCGCCGTTGGGGCACCTTCTGCAATGTAGTGAAGAATCTGGTAGCTTGAGTCGTAAATCAGCGACATAGCATCGCGTTCATTACGGACCTGTTCCAACTGTTGTTCCAGCTGGGCTATTTTAACTTGCATGTCATGCTCTGATAATTGGTTTGTCATGTAATCCTGGCCATTAGGTTGAATCTATTACCCTTAAACTAGATTAACTCTACACAACTAAAAGTAAAGCTATCAAGCGTAAGCTTTTTTTCATTTCAATTACAATTTGTTAACAGTCATACTGACTTAACTAATTGATAGGAAAAACTTTTTGCCCTGAAAGGTAGGTAGAGACCACTTTACCTATCAGGTTTTCTCCAATCCAAGGTGAGTTTTGACCCTTGGTTTTACGGTTAGATCCAGACCATTCCCATCTTTGTGTACTATCAAACAGCACAAGGTCAGCATAGCTACCAACAGAAAGTGAACCAGCCTCAATTCCTAAGCAAGATGCAGGCCCTTGGGTTAAGCAAGTCAGTAGTAAATTAAAGTCTAAATCCCCTTCATCCATCAGAGTCATAGCGAGTGGCAAGAGTATTTCTAAATTTGCCATACCAGGCTCTGTGGCAGAAAACGGTGCTATCTTAGCCATCTTTTCATGGGGCTGATGGTCAGAACAAATCGCCGAAATGACGCCAGCTTTTATCCCTTCGATCAGAGTTAATCTATCGTCCTCAGACCTTAATGGAGGCAATACATGATAGTGGCCATCGAACTCACTTAACACGTTATCAGTGAGTAAAAGGTTATGTAATGCCACATCTGCCGTCACATCTAAGCCAGATGCCTTTGCATCGGCAACCATCTCTACAGCTTTAGCTGAACTTAAGCGAGCAAAGTGAGCTTTCACCTTAGTTTTTTCAATCAGCATCAGATCACGAGCAAGTGCAATTGTCTCAGCTGTTTCAGGAATACCGGATAAACCATGCATAGTTGAGACAACACCTTCGTGAGCACAACCGCCGTCTGACAGACTAGTTTCATCAGGGTGAAAAATGACTAATAAATCATGAGTTGAGGCATATTCTAAAGCACGAGATAGCACCTTAGTATTCACCATAGGATGTCTATGGTTGGAGACAGCCACACAGCCAGCTTCAGTCAAAGCAACCATGTTACTTAACTTTTTACCTTCAAGACCTTGGGTTAACGCCCCAATAGGCAGGACATTAGCGCGTCCTGACTCAAAGGCTTTATCTTGGATTAGAGCCGCAACTGCAGGAGTATCAACGATAGGTTTAGTATCTGGTTGGCAAACCAGTGTGGTTACACCACCAGACGCTGCGGCTAAAGTTTCGGATGCTATGTTACCTTTTTGAGTATAACCAGGTTCACGCAGAGACACGGCAAGATCAATTAAACCAGGCAATACCCACTGGCCACTGGCATCTATCGTTTCATCAGCAACAAAGCCTGCAGGAGCATCCCCTAAAGCGACGATTTTTTCATCTTCAATATAAAGGTCTAATTCCGCATCCAGTTCTTGGCTAGGGTCAATAATACGACCATTCTTAATACACGTTTTCATATTAAACCGTTTCTCCTGTGGATGACGCCTGTTGCTCTTTTTCCTGTAGCTGGCCGCTCATAGCCATGGACAAGACAGCCATACGCACAGCAATGCCGTTTGTTACCTGATTCAAAATCACTGAATGCTCACCATCAGCAACCTCAGAGGAAATTTCTACCCCACGGTTAATCGGGCCTGGGTGCATGACTATCGCGTCAGGTTTCGCCCACGCCAGCGAAGCTTCGGTCAAACCATAAAGACGATAGAATTCACTTTCACTTGGTAGCAAAGCACCTTGCATTCGCTCTTTTTGCAAACGCAGCATTATGATGACATCAACATCTTCAAGACCGGGCTCTAATTCATGGAAGACTTCTGCTCCCATTTCTTTAAAGTGCTCTGGTACCAAGGTTTTAGGGCCTATCAGCCTTACTTCATCAACCCCTAAAGTATTCAATGCATGGATCTGAGAGCGGGCAACACGTGAGTGTAAAATATCACCCACAATGGCGACTTTAAGACCTTCAAATTTTTCTTTATGGCGACGGATAGTCAACATATCCAACATAGCTTGCGTAGGATGAGCGTGACGGCCATCTCCAGCGTTTATGATGGCAACATTAGGCGTACAGTGCTCAGCAATGAAGTGTGGCGCACCGCTATCCGCATGACGCACGATAAACATATCGCTTTGCATAGCTTCAAGGTTTTGTAAGGTATCTAGTAGAGATTCACCTTTCGAAGTCGCTGATGTTTCGATATTGAGATTGATGACATCAGCAGACAAACGCTTTGCTGCTAGTTCAAAAGTGGTACGAGTACGAGTGGAGTTTTCGAAGAAGAGATTAACAACTGTTTTACCGCGTAGTAGCGGTACTTTTTTAACCGATTGCTCACCCATGCTTAAAAATGAGTCGGCGCGATCTAGTATTTCGGTCAATATGGATTTATCTAATCCATCAAGCGTTAGAAAGTGCTTAAGTTGACCCTGATCGTTTAATTGTAGTGCCCGAGATTCGGAGCGCATCATGCTTAATGTCCTCAACTGGAAGACGATCCCGCCTTATTCTAATCATCTCGCTAAAATGATAGGAAAATGCCCAGTGCAGAAGCTACCCTGGGCATGACAATTTGACGTGAACTCTTTAATGATAATGTCTAATTTGCATCTTTTTATACCTCTTATTCAGAGTTATAAATGACTAAATTATTTTGCGCCAAATAAGATAACGCCATGTACTAATTGTCGTACTTGTTGCTACAAAAAGAAAGCGAGAAAGCCTAAGTTTATGTCTCAATTAAGGAAACTTTTATCGGATCGGGCCCAGATAGCTTAACCCTTTGGTCAGGATTTAAGTTTAACACCTGCCCAACCACATCGGCTTTAATTGGCAGCTCACCTTGATCAAGATCATAAAGAATTGCCAAACTAATACTCGCAGGTCTGCCGTAGTCAAAAATCTCATTCATAGCAGCACGAATGGTTCTGCCAGACATCAAAACATCATCAACTAAAATGATGTGTTTATCTTCCACACTTGGCAATGAAGTCTGCTTAATTTTTGGATGTAATCCTGCACGCGTAAAATCATCGCGATAAAAAGTAATGTCTAAGGTCGCTAAAGGAACATCCGTCACTAGTTTTTTAAAGAGGCGCTCTGCAACCCAAACACCTCCTGAGTGAATCCCCACCATTACTGGGTTTTCAATTTTCTTATCCTGACAATAAGATAAAAGAGCATCTGACATTTGCTCCAACGTTGCTTCAATATCCAGGTTCATGCATTAATCTCTATTTGCTCGCTATGATACGTTTGCATCATGATGGAAATACTATCCTTGGTTTTCTAAAAACCAAGATTCTAAAATCATTTGCGCTGCCAAACCGTCAACAGAGTTTGCTTTAAAATTACGGTTGCCGCCTTCTTTAATGACTTGGCCTTTAGCTTCATAGGAGGACAATCTCTCATCCATCATGTAGCTTGGCTTGTTGTAACGCCCGTGCAAACGATTAGCAAACTTCTTTGCTCTTTGACACATTTCGTTTTCACTGCCGTCCATATTGAGAGGTAAACCCACAACAAAGCCATCCGGTTGCCATTCTTTTACAACGGCAGCAATAGTATCCCAGTTTGGAATACCATCACGCGCTTTAATTGGGTTTAGAGGTGTGGCGGTTGCCGTAATTTCTTGACCTACGGCAATGCCAATTCGAGTTGTTCCAAAATCGAACCCTAACAGGGTTCGAGCGGAGTTTTTATTGACGTCAGAAATCGACGTTATATTCATATTTAACAGTGTCCTACATCCGATGAGAGATAGTTCATATCAATCCCTAACACCTTGGTCGCTGCTGAGAACTGAAGATCACTTGGTGTATTAAATAATACGTCCAAATCAGCTTCACATACTAGCCAAACATTATTACTTATTTCATCTTCCAATTGCCCTGCCGTCCAACCAGCGCAACCTAAACTAATTAAAAAGGATTCAGGCCCTTCACCATGGGCGATGTTTTCCAGTGTTTCCAGTGCAGCAGATAGAGCAACCTCCTCAGTAACAGGTAATGTATTAACCCAAGTTTTATCACTGGTGTGAAGGATAAAACCCCGTTCAGACTCGACCGGACCACCATTATAAATCGGCTCATTCGCCAGGTGGGGAGTGTTGATTTGTATTCCTAGGTGATTCGCTAATTCAGTAAAGTCAATTTTTGATGGACGATTAATAATAATCCCCATGGCACCTTCTGCAGTGTGTTCGCAAATGTAGGTAACCGTTTGCTGAAAATTAGGATCATTCAGCTGGGGCATGGAGATTAAAAAGTGATTTTTCAGGGACTCAAATGCATTTTTCATAATACGACCCTCTTATTTTTTAAAATAAAAAATCAAACTGAATCAGGCTTAAGTTAGCAAACAATCACTGCTAAAAGCCTGAGTGAACTCTCGCTATTAACTTTTGCAGTATAGGCCAAGTCTGTCAATTCCCCAGACTTGAAATAATTTTTTTCGTTAACTAGCGCTTTAAAACTAGCTTACCTAAAGGTACACTTGCTAGTAGTTAATTCAATTTAACCTCTTTATTTCCCCTTTTTTAGGAATTCCGTAATGCAAATCGCAGACTTCATCCCATCATCAGAGCAAGGTAAGGCATTCATGTCTAATCTACGCTTAGATACGGTGGATTTGGCAAGTTGGCAACGTCATTACTTCGCTGAAGCCATCGATATGCGGATGTTCTTTCACAGCGGTTGGTCATCTTAAGCCACTCTTTCAACTACAGTTACATTAACTCTCCACGTCTCCATTTGGTACGACGTGCAATAACTCGTTTTGAAAATTTAGGATCTACCCATGAAATTAGAAGCCGTTGACTATACAAGTGCTACAGCACAACAAGATTTTGTTAAATCCCTACACGAAACAGGTTTTGGTGTTTTAAAAAATCACCCTATACAACAAGAACTTGTGAGCAATATTTACCAAGCTTGGCAAACATTTTTTGATAGCCAAGAAAAGAATGACTACCGCTATAACGTGGGAACCCAAGATGGTTACTTCCCACCAGATGTATCAGAAACGGCTAAGGGCCATAGTAAAAAAGATATCAAAGAATACTTTCATTACTACCCTTGGGGCCAATGCCCAGCAGAGCTAAAAGAGCAGCTTGCACAATATTATAAAGAAGCCAATAAACTCGCTTCAGAATTACTAAGCTGGGTTGAAGCACACACACCAAAAGATGTGGCAAAAAACTACTCTCAAAACCTATCTAGCATGGTAGAAGATAGCGAACAGACACTGTTACGTGTTTTGCACTACCCACCACTTAAAGGCGATGAAGAGCTAGGGGCGATTCGAGCAGGTGCACACGAGGATATTAACCTTCTGACTGTTTTACCCTCTGCTAATGAGCCTGGTTTACAAGTTCAGAAGCAAGATGGCAGCTGGATGGATGTACCTTGTGACTTTGGTACGCTTATCATCAACATTGGTGACATGCTACAAGAAGCATCTGATGGATATTTCCCATCGACTTCACATCGTGTGATTAACCCAGAAGGGGCAGATAAGACTAAGTCTCGCATTTCTTTGCCTTTGTTCTTACATCCTCATTCTGAGGTTGTACTATCAGAACGTCATACCGCTGGCAGTTACCTACATGAGCGTCTTGTTGAGCTAGGTGTAATCTAAGCTGATTGATCTGGCTTAATTGCCATTAAGTTGGTAAACAAAAGTCCTTTAATACTGAGTATTGAAGGGCTTTTTTATTGCCCTTAATTTAGTACGTTATCAAGCCATAAACCAAAAGGTGAAAATATCGACGGTATTTAAAGCGCCAAAACTTATTTATACTTTGTTTTGTTGCCTGATTTTAACCAGAGATTGCTAAGTAACATGAGCCTTAAAGAACAAAGTAGTGGTGAGTTTAAGCCTCTCTATCAAAAAATAGAGCAAGTAATTACCAATAAGATAATTGCGGGGGAGTGGAAACCAGGTGAAATGCTTCCTAGCGAGTTTCAGTTAGCGGATTCACTTAATGTGAGCCAAGGTACCGTTCGTAAAGCGTTAAACTCCCTAGGGGAAAGTAACATTGTTTTTCGCCGCCAAGGGGTTGGCACCTTTGTATCTGAAAACACGCTAAAAGACATGCTCTTCCATTTCTTTCATTACAAGGCCAATGATGGCGAAGAGAAAGGCTTACCCTGTGCTGAGCTCATCGATATCAAGCTCATTGATGCGAATGCAGAGCTAGCCTGTCAGCTAGAAATTGCCCAAGGGGATTCTGTTATTAAGATAATACGTATCCGAAAACTAGCTAAAACGCCCTGTATTGCTGAGCAAATATACTTACCTCAATGCTTTTTTACTCAGTTAGACATAGCAGGGGATTTACCAAACTCCCTTTATCATTACTATCAAGAAAGCTTTAACATCACCATAAATAAAGCAGCAGATAAAATACGTGCTGTCATAGCGGATGACACTGACTATGAATTGATTGGTGTTACCCCAGGCATGCCTTTATTGGAAGTCTCGCGCCAAGCCAAGGCATTAGACGGCCGCTTAGTTGAGTACCGAATTAGCCGCGTAGATAGCGAGCAACTTCACTATCTAGTGGACCTTAATTAGCACTCTTATAGTGAACTACCAACCTTGTATGATCAGACTTATCCCAGACGCCAGTAATATGCCATAAGCACAACGGCGCATGGTATCGACAGAAATAGGAATAGGGTAATAGCGGGCAGCTAACGCCGCTAACACGACAGCAGGAAAGCCAATAGCGCTGAGTAAGTAAGTTTGCATGCTTACCTCTTGCGTCGCCATAACAAAGGATAAGCGCATAATTGAGGTAATAGCGAACACCAATAAGAGTGTGGTTCTAATGGTTCTTAAAGTATCTGGCTGTCGATACATAATATAGGTTAAGGGTGGACCAAAAGTAGAAAACAGACCACCAATCAAGCCTGATGAGAGTCCACCTAATAAAAAAACAGGAATCGAAGAGCCTTTCTTTGCTAAATTCGTCTGTAACATCATGACTAAACTACTGCCCACAATCGTTACACCTAAAATAATCTTAAGTATATTTAGCTGATTTTCACCTAAAAAAGCTAATAGCCAAATGCCAACAAAGGTTGCCGGTAAACAAGGGATAGAAAAGTATAGGATGGCTTTAAAGTTTGCTTTGCGCCATTGTCCACCTTGCAGACCTATCATGGAATTCATCAAGCTTAGCAAGCTCACCACAAAGGCTGTTACTTCAATTGGCGCTAAGCCCAAGGCCGATATACTACTGATAACAATCAAGCCAAACGCAAAGCCAGTACTCGCTTGTACATAGCTACCTATGGCGAATACCACCAGCAAAAACAAGATGTTTAAATCGAATACCATGCTTCTTCCCTAAATAGCTCTTAAGTACAGAATCAGTCTTATATAAGACTAGTTTTTTGCACTATACGCTCTAAAGAAACGAAGAGATATGCTTTGTTCGACAAAAGACTTAAATTAACCCGTAAAAGAAAAAAGCAGTTTTTACTCGAAAGGCTGATCGGATACCCAAAGCACCCAAGCATACATATTGATACTGTAATCGGTACGATCGACCGATTCATATAAGACTTGCACCGAACCCTGTTTCACCTTAGCTATTTTAGCTTCTGGTATTTGGATCGAATAAAAATTAGCGGCTGAACCGACAGCAGTGACAGGTTTCTGATTAAAAAGTAACACCCCGTACAAAGGTTGATCGACAACAGGGTGATAAAGCCTCACTTTCTTAGCGCCATAAGTTAATGCATGGCTGGCAGAGTCAGCGAGACTGGTGTCATATATAGAACCGTCGGGGAGGGTTTCGCTGTAAATAGACGTCCAAATAATGGGGGACATAGGCGTTGTTTGAAAAGGAGGTTCAAATTCACCCGGTACGATTTCAAATGACTTATCTTCAGCCATAATTTTGATATTTTGACCTTCCAGTTTGGCGCTTTTATAAGGGCCAAACATGGCCTCAAAATCAGGCACGGCCACACAGGATGCCAAAGGCACCAACAACACACTCAAACAAATAAAACGCAATACAGCAGAAACAAACATCACACATTGCCCCTCTAGATACCCAGTACTCCCTTTCAACGAGTAAGTACACAGAAGCTTACTCTTATCTTTCAGTTATCGACCGTTTTTTATACAAAATTAGGCCTAAGCTGACTAACGACACATAAAATAGCTCAATTGTTTTATATTTCAATAAATTAGCATTCTAAAATATTGATTAAGCGTTTGATTAAACAAGAGTAGCTTGCAGCTAATAAGCAAACTATTTGCATAAACTCAGTAAGTTAAAAAACTCGAGTTACCTAAATCAACAGGAGGTAATGGGGAAATAAGGAGTGGAGCGGGAGAGATTGTAATCAGATCTAAGCGCTTTACGGTTTGATCACGCTTAGATCCTCTTTGAGGCACTTTTAGTGCTTAGTTGTACTTGGGTTAGGTACAAATTGAATAACACTCGCTTCCGTTTCAGGCTCACTCACATGAGGCTGATTAACACGCGTTGTTAATTCGGTTGGTTGAGCTTGAATCACGGTGGATTGCTCGTCAGTGTAGCCACAAGACACACATTCACGATATTGAACTTCTAACTCATCATCACGCCAAGCGCGCAACTTATCCATCTCACTACAGCGTGGGCACACAGCACCCGCGATAAAACGTTTAACAGTCATAGCTATTTTCTCAAGCGCAAAACAAATTCAAGCAACATATTAACATATCCCACCTCTAAGCTGGGTACAAAAAAGGGCTAATGGATAAATTAGCCCTTGGTAAAGCACGTTATAAAGCGTTTGGTTTAAGCCGCTATGCCGTTGTGGCGAAGTAAGGCGTCTATGCTAGGTTCGCGGCCTCTAAAAGCAGAGAAAAGCTCCGCAGCTGGGCGTGAGCCACCATTTTCTAGCACTGTACTTCTAAAAGCTAGACCTGTTTCAGCGTTAAAAATACCCTCTTCTTCAAACTTAGAGAAAGCATCGGCAGATAGCACTTCAGCCCATTTATAGCTGTAATAGCCAGCCGAGTAACCACCCGCAAAGATATGAGAAAATGCCGTCTGAAAGCGATTAAATGCAGGCGCTTTAACAACAGCTACATTTGAGCGTACCTCATCTAGTAATCCCTGAACATCTGTACCCTCTTGATACTCTCTATGTAGTCTGAAGTCGAAGAGTGAAAACTCTAACTGTCGTACCATTTGCATGGCTGCATGGAAGTTTTTCGCTGCCAGCATTTTTTCAAGTAGTTCGGCAGGTAAGGTTTCACCGGTTTCATGATGGCAAGCAATGAAGGCTAATGCCTCTTCTTGCCAACACCAATTTTCCATAAACTGACTTGGTAACTCGACAGCATCCCAAGCCACACCTGAAATACCAGATACATCTAATACTTCCACTTGTGTCAGCATATGGTGCAGGCCATGGCCAAACTCATGGAATAAGGTCGTCAGTTCATTGTGAGTCAAAAGCGACGGTTTGCCATCAATTGGAGCGGTAAAGTTACAGACAAGGTAAGCAACAGGCAGCTGTAAGCGACCGTCTTCCATGCGATAACGGCAACGACAGTCATCCATCCAAGCGCCACCACGTTTGCCTTCTCGGGCAAAAGGGTCAAGGTAGAAACGCGCCACATCCACACCAGATTTACTGACAGTGAAGAGCTTCACGTCTTCATGGTAAGTATCAAATTCAGCTTCTTCACGTATTTCCACATCAAATAGGCTATTAGCCACTTTAAAGAGACCAGCTAACGCCTTATCAATTGGGAAATAAGGTCTTAACACTTCTTGAGAAATGGCGTATTTATGCTCACGAAGTTTCTCTGAGTAGTAGCCTACATCCCAAGCTTCTAACTCGGTAACTGCAAACTCATTCTTCACGTAATCACTCAACTCAGCTAAATCTTGCGCTGCAGCGGGTTTAGATTTAATCGCTAGATCTTCAAGGAAATCGATAACTTGCTGACCGTTATCCGCCATCTTAGTCGCGACCGATAACTCGGCGTAATTATCAAAGCCTAAAATGCCTGCCTTTTCTTTCTTAAGCACCAACATTTCATCAATAAGAGGTGCATTATCAAATTCGTTAGCATTTGGCCCTTGGTTAGAGGCACGAGTAGAGAAGGCTTGATACATTTCAAATCTTAACTCTCGATTATCCGCGTAGCTCATTACTGGCATGAAAGATGGAGCATCCAAGGTAAACAACCAACCGTCTAACTCTTTTGCTTGAGCCATTTGTTTAGCTTGTGCCAGAGCAGACTCAGGTAAACCCGCTAACTCCGCCTCATCTGTGATCAGCTTAGTCCAAGCGCGAGTGGCATCTAAAACATTCTCACCAAACTTACTGCTTAGCTCTGATAAACGAGTACTGATTTCGCCGTACCTTTGTTTTTTATCGCCTTCTAACGCCACGCCAGATAATTCAAAAGAACGAATATTTTGACGCAGTGCTTCTTTTTGAGCGGTATCTAAATCGGTGCCTTGCTCAGCTAACGTTTTATAAGCTTGGTATAAGGCTTTATTTTGCCCAAGGTCAGTAAAGTACTGAGTCAGCTTAGGTAGGCAAGCGTTATACACATCTCTTAATTCAGGCGTGTTTTGCACCATATTTAAATGACTTACTGGTGACCAGTATTGGTTTAGTTCATCACTTAGGGTTTCCATCGGGGCTGCAAAGTTTGCCCAGCTAATTTCGTTCAGTTCACGCTTAGTCAAAGCTTCTATTTTATCTCGGTTTGCAGCCAGAATAGCATCTAGCCCTTGTTCTACTTCAGCCAATTTAATGCTGGAGAACTCAGGTAGTTTTGTTGCGTCCCATACTGATACAGACATAAACAGGTATCCTTATTTGTTTGGCTTTATCGCATTAAAGCAATATGTAAAAATTCATTATCTAAGATAGATTGGTGATAATTTTCTATTTTCAACGGCTAGTGTGATTTAAAATCATAGTCAAGAATGCCAATCTGCTCTTTATATTGAGACAGAAAGCGCTAGAACCCTTTATTAGAGAGACAATTAACATGGTGATGAAGTCCTTTCGTGGTAATACCCCCAAGCTTGCAGAAAGAGTCTGGGTGGATGAATCTGCCGTTCTTATTGGCGATGTTGAAATAGGCAAAGACAGCTCAGTTTGGCCACTCGTAGCAATTCGTGGCGACATGCACCGTATTCGTATTGGCGAACGCACTAGTATTCAAGATAACTCTTGCCTGCACATCACACATGCCAGCAGTTATAAGCCAGACGGCCATCCGCTAGAAATAGGCGATGACGTAACCGTAGGTCATATGGCTATGCTGCACGGTTGTAAAATTGGTAATAAAGTCCTTGTTGGTATGGGCACAACAATTCTTGACGGTGCAGTCGTTGAAGACGAAGTCATCATAGGTGCAGGCTCATTAGTGCCTCCAGGGAAGCGTCTCGAATCTGGTTTTATGTATCTTGGGTCACCCGTTAAAAAGGTAAGAGCATTAAAAGAATCTGAAATTACCTATTTCCAATATGCTGGCCTTAATTATGTGAAGTTGAAAGACGAATACCTAGCAGAGCAAGCAGCAGACAAGTCATGATAGATACTTACAAAATCGTCTCACGGGGCCGTTTTTTATTCTTTTTTGTTGCATTAGTGGTACTTGGGGCTTGGGTCATTAATAAGGCTTACCAAAAGCACTTTAATAGCATCAACATCAGTGTTGAAGAACAAGCCGAACTTGGCATCTCCTTGTTAGAGTTTCCGCGTAATATGATGCCTATTGAAGGTTTAGTGGCAGAAAAGTGGGCTAGCTTTTATGTTCAGCCAAGTCAGTGCGATACTTTATGCGTACGTACTTTAGCGCAACTAGAGCAAATCAAATTAGAGGCAAGCAGTTCTGAAGAAGCAAAAGAGCAAACTCAAGCAGGCCTAGCAATACAGATTATTACGAAAGATATGAAAGGATACAGTGATTACTGGTCTTTAATTAGATCCGAAGGTTATGCTAACCACTTTGATCGTATCTTGATGGTCAATAAGTCAGGGCAATTTGCCGGAAGCATAGTTGCCCCTTATGACTTAAAACATTGGCAAGCTCTCGATAAGCGCTTGAATCAATAGGTTTTTTAAAGTTTACAGGATTAATTTCTGCGCTTGCCTCCAAGAGGCAGGCTGTAAGCAAGTAAAAATAAAACAGCTGCACACACAACCACACTTGGTCCTGCTGGCGTATCCCACTGATAAGACACATACAAGCCACTCGAAACCGCTAAACAACCAATAAGGCTGGCAACTGAAGCCATTTGTATCGGTGAACGCGACAGCTTACGTGCGGTAGCAGCGGGAATAATCATCAAAGAGGTAATCAGTAAGACGCCCACTATTTTCATCGCTACAGCAATAACAAGCGCCACCAAGAGCATTAGCAAAAGGCGGATAGCTTCGACAGGGTAACCCTCAACTTTAGCCAACTCTTCATTCACTGTTACTGCTAACAAAGGCTTCCAGAAAGCAACTAATAAGGCTAATACAAGAAAACCACCACCATAAATCCAAAACAAATCCTGCTGACTAATGGCAAGTAAATCACCAAACAAATAGGCCATTAAATCAATACGGATATTATCTAAAAAGCTGACAGCCACTAAACCTAAGGACAAGGAAGAATGGGCAAGAATACCTAACAAGGTATCCGTAGCGATAATATGTTTCTTTTGCAACGTCACTAATACCAAGGCTAAACCCACGCAAAGTACGATAACAGCAAGGTTGAGGTTGATATCAAGCAGAAGGCCCAGAGCCACACCTAATAATGCCGAATGAGCCAAGGTGTCACCAAAATAGGCCATACGTCGCCACACCACAAAAGCACCTAAAGGGCCAGCTACTGCAGCCACCCCTAAACCGCCTATTAAGGCTCTGAACAATAGATCAAACATAACAAGTTATTCCAAATATAAGTCGGTTACTTAGTGATTGCAGTGAGAGTGCGAGTCATTCGGCATCACCTTGCCATGCTCATCATGAGTGTGATCATGATGGTGTGAATAGATGGCGATAGAGTCTTCAGCACCAGGTACACCGAACAAAGCTTGGTATTCTGGGTGCTCTTTAACATGTTGAGGAGAACCTGAGCAGCATACATGTTGGTTAATACATACCACTGTATCTGTTTTCGCCATAACTAGATGCAAATCGTGAGAAATCATAAGCACCCCACAACCTAGCTCATCTCGAATAGAGGCAATAAGGTTATATAGCTCAATCTGGCCATTCACATCCACCCCTTGTACTGGTTCGTCCAGCACTAACAAGCTAGGACGATTAAGCAGCGCTCTCGCTAACAGCACCCTTTGAGTTTCACCACCAGATAAGAAGTGTACCTGTTTATTTGCCAGCTTATTTATCCCTAAACGTGTCAGTACAGCAGGAATATCCTGCTTCTTAACGCCTTTAACCAAACCTAAAAAGTGGTTCACACTTAATGGCAAAGTTGGATCTATGTGCAGTTTTTGAGGCATGTAGCCAATACGTAATTGAGCGTGGCGCTGAATACGCCCAGAGGTGGCTTGTTGTAACCCAAGCAAGGTTCTAATAAGCGTACTTTTACCACTGCCATTAGGGCCGATAAGGGTAACTATCTCACCCTTATGTATGGTCATATTGATATCACTCAATAAAGTACGACCATCAAACGCTATGCCGATATTATCAAAGCTAACCAAGGCATTATTTGCACCTTCTGACATTAGTGTCCTGCCTTATCAAGCTTCTCTGGGGTTGACTCTTGGCTTAAACAAGATCCGCATAAGCCTGTTAGCTCTATGGTATTGGCTCTAATTTCAAAACCATGCTGTTTTGCTTTTGCTAACAATGCGTTATGAATGTCTTGATACTCTA
This sequence comes from Marinomonas sp. SBI8L, assembly GCF_001624705.1. Taxonomy (GTDB): domain Bacteria; phylum Pseudomonadota; class Gammaproteobacteria; order Pseudomonadales; family Marinomonadaceae; genus Marinomonas. The sequence goes on along the minus strand of NZ_JSEO01000011.1, from coordinate 67,156 downwards.
ACTCCATCACATTATGACAAGCGTCACAAATCAGAAAGTAGCCTTTATGGGCTTTATCCGCATGGGCACAACCCAGATAAGCATTCATAGATTCAACTTTATGAATCAAGCCTGCTGACAATAAGAAGTCGAGCGCTCTGTAGACAGTCGGCGGCGCAGAGTTAAAACCTTCTTCGGCTAACTTTGCTAATAATTGATAAGCACCTAAAGGTCTATGACTTTGCCAAATTAACTCTAGTGATCGACGTCTCACTTTAGTCAGCTTTTGCCCCTGACTTTTGCAAATGGATTCAGCCGTTACTAGCGCCGATTCAATACAGTCACCATGGTTATGATCATGGCTATGGGTTTCTGTCATTAAGCATCTCCAAGCCCATCGCTCTTTGCGGGCAGGCGGTAAAAATATATTACTTCTATGTTATAAGATAACAAATAGTGCCACAAGAAAAAGCCAGTGAGATGCCTTATCTCACTGGCTTTAATCAAACGCGATAAAGCGGTTTAATCGCAGGTTCTCTAGCCTTGAACCAAAGGCGTTAAAAAACCCATTACCCCGCTCATAAAAATTTGTGCCGCCATGGCAGATAGGATTAAGCCGGTAATTTTACTCAAGATATTTAATCCTGTTGGCCCTAATAGTTTTTCTATCAAAGAGCCGGAGTAGAGGATAATACCGAGAGATAAAAGGGCTAAAAATAATCCCATCAAACCTATGAGTAAATCCCAGCCTTGAAAGTCTGCACCATAAACCAAGATAGTACCTATGGTGGCAGGCCCAATAATTGTCGGAACTGCCAGAGGCACGACAGAGATATCTTCTCTTTGCTCGTTAGGCATGCCAGTAGCGTGGTTACGAGTACCATCTTTTACGAGGCTTAGAGCAGACATAAAGAGCAATATACCAGAGCCAATACGGAAGGAATCCAAGGTAATGCCTAACACAGCGAATAAGCTGCCGCCAAAAAAGATTAAGACAACTGAAATTGCCGCTGCAGCAATAATCGCCTTATTAGCAACTTGTCTTCTTGATTTAGTGGTTTCGCCTCGGGTTAAGGCTAAGAACATGGATAACACAAAAAAGGGAGCAAACAGGAAAAAGAACTTAATCCAAGTAGCGAATAGCAAACTCATTAGTACAACTCATATCGAATTTCATAAAATACATACCTAGCTTATGGCTAAATATCTGACACTATTTCATCCATGAAATCAGACTCTATGGATAATAGAGCCTGTCATATAATTCTTAGTAGTGATAACCACTAAGAATTAAACTCTTAAGACTCTTGTAACGCTAAACGTGTACCAAAGCCTAATAACAAGGTACCGCTCAAACCATCAATTACACGAGAGACTTGAGGTTTTGCTAACCAAGTTTTCGCTCTATGGACCAATAGCGCCAACACACCCTGCCAAATCATAGCAATAGAGAAGTGCATAAACGCCATAAACAAAGACTGTTGTAAGGCAGAATATTCAGGGTTAATAAACTGAGGTAAAAATGCCATATAAAAAATAATTGGCTTAGGGTTCAATACGTTAGACAGCAAACCTTGTCTAAAGGCTGCGAAATGGCTCAAAGCAGACGTACCTTCTTGAGACACAATTAAGCCTGTCGGTCGTGCCGCACTTTTTAAGCTTTGATAACCCAAATAAATGAGATACGCCGCACCAGCAAGTTTCAATGCAGTAAACATGCTAGCTGAACCCAATAAAATAACCGACAATCCTAAAGCAGAAACTGCAGCATGGCCAAATAAACCCAAACAAATCCCTAAGCTGGTTAATAATCCTTTTTTATAACCCGCAACAGCAGAGTTACGCATAACGATAATCGTATCGACACCAGGACTCATGGTCAGTAGGGTGATTGCCGCTAAAAAAGGTAACCATTGGAATTGTTCTAACATAAGCATTTCTCTTTAAACTTGCAGTAAATCACTGCGCTTATCGACTACAAAAAACCTGCTGCCAATTATGACTGTCTAAAGGCGGATTTTCGAGTATTTTTACACTGCAATTCTTTGCCAGCATGCCATTAATTTGAAACTTCATTGAGGACTGATCAATTGCGACTCTTTCACTTGGAATAAATGCCAGGCTTAGCCCAGTTGTTTGTAAATTAACAGGCTCAGATAGGGACACACCAAATTGCATAGAAACGAGAGAATCGAATACATTCACCCGAATTGCTGTAATGGATTCAGGCTTAATCTTTAACGTCTCGGCTTTGAGATGAAGAAAGTAATCTTGGGGCTCAAATTGCTTCAACATAGCAATTAATTCCACTTTTTCTTTGCCGCTAAATCTGCCATCTGAGTTAGTGTCGTAGGCAATCAATAGGCTAGTGCTCGCACTCTTATTAAAGTACCAACTTATTTCAAATGCCTTAATTTGCGCTTTATTCACACTGATATCGAGTCCAGTACCCAAAGTAATCAGGGGTTGGGCCTGAATAAGTGAAAAAGAGAGCAAGAGTGCAGTGGTTAAAAAATATCGGAACATAGATTTGTATCCTTTATTTATTTTTAACTAAAACTGCACCTAAAGCAAAAATAAAATAAATTAGAGTGCAGGTGAAAAGTCACATCTGGCTTGTAAAATACGCTTAAACTCTTTTGGGTCATGTTGCTGTGCAAGACGCTCAGGGTCATTGATCGCACCATACCAAGCTTCCAAACGAGATAACCAAAAGCGCATAGCTGCCACTTTTAGCATATGGTCCCACGCATCAATTTCATCTTGAGATAGCTCACGCTCAGCACGATAAGCCGTAATTAGCGCCTGATACTTGTCCATATCTAGTTCACCAGTCGCTCTATCAGTACACCAGTCATTAACCACTATGGCAAGATCGTACATTAACCAACTGTGGCAAGCATTGTAGAAATCGATAATGGCAGATAAGGATTCGCCTTCAAACAAGGTGTTATTAAAGAACAGGTCCCCATGAATAGTACCCATTGGTAAGCTATTCGCTTTCTCCAGGAAGGCATCGAATCTGGCCACTTGTTCAGATAACAGCTTAGCTTCATCTTCAGGCAACTGAGCACTTAAAGATTGGCTAGTCGATTGCCACCATTCAACCCCACGGTGAGACGGTCTTTGGTCTGGGAAAGACTGACCTGCAAGGTGAAGCAAACCCAGTTGCTTACCCATTTGACGACACGCATCGGTAGAGGTTTTCGCAAGTTCATCACCATTAAAACAATCCACTAGAATTGCTGGCTTATTTTTAAGTGTTTTAAGGCGCTCACCCTGTTTATCGAAAATAGCAGCAGGTACATTAAATCCACCTTGCTTAAAGTGTGCGACCACATCTAAAAAATAAGGTACTTCTTCTGCTTCAAACTCTTCAAAAATCGTTAAAACATATTTACCTTGCGAGGTGTTCACAAAGTAATTGGTGTTTTCGACTCCTCCCGAAATGCCCTTAAATGACACTAGGTCACCTAAATCATAATCTGCCATTAAGGCCAACATGTCATCTTGCGTGAGGGAAGTGTAAACAGCCAATTTGTTACCTATTCTAGTGTCGAAGTTAAAAGCATTTATCGCCCTAAAAAATGAACGAAAGCCCAGAAGTCGCCTATGCTCCACAATTAACACTAAAAGGTCAATTAGAGACACAATACTTCAATAAAAATTATTTTCCTCTACTGAAATAATTGGTGAATTAACCTGAATAACAGGTTGAAAATGCAAAAAAGGCATTAAAGTTAACAATAAATAAACCATTCTGTATTTCATAAAAAATATCCTTATCGTTGATACCAATAAAATTATACACAGGATAAATTATCAACAAGTTATTAACAACTTTCAAAACTTATTAACAATTAAGAACAGGTTAAATGGATTTAGATATTGTTTTTAAAGGTTTTTATATAGTTATAAACATTTTTATTTAATTTTTTGCTAGATATTTAATACATCTATCCTGTGTTAACCTAAGCCCCAGTATTTTTAAATTATTTTCTTTTTGACTAGCACCCTGATGGAGACAGTTTCCATGTCGGCCGAAGACAAAGCCTCAAAACCTGCAACAGCCCCTATGATCCTTGTGGATGGGTCGTCTTATTTATATCGTGCATTTCATGCCATACCACCTTTAAGTACCAGTGATGGCCAGCCAACCAATGCCATTCGTGGTGTGACTAGCATGATTAAAAGCTTGATTAAGACCTATGCGGACTCGCCCATAGTCGTGATTTTTGATGCTAAAGGTAAAACCTTCCGAGACGACATGTATCCTGAATATAAGGCTCAGCGTCCTTCCATGCCTGATGATTTACGTCTACAAATAGAGCCTATTCATAGCATCATAAAAGCAATGGGATTGCCTTTAATCAGTATCGGCGGCGTAGAAGCAGATGATGTGATTGGTACCATTGCTAAAATTGTTGGTGAAACAGGTCGAGAAGTAATCGTTTCTACTGGCGATAAAGACATGGCTCAATTGGTTACAGATAAAGTAACCTTAGTAAATACCATGACAGATACAGTGATGGATATTGAAGGTGTTAAAAATAAGTTTGGTATTGGTCCAGAGCTCATTATCGACTTCCTTGCACTTATGGGAGACAAGGTAGATAACATTCCTGGTGTGCCTGGTGTCGGCGAAAAAACAGCACTGGGCCTGCTGCAAGGTCTAGGTAGCCTAGAAAGCATCTACTCTCGCCTTGATGAAATTGCAGGGTTAAGCTTTCGCGGCGCAAAAACACTGTCTAAGAAGATGGAAGATAACAAGGATATGGCGTTCTTGTCTTATCAACTGGCAACCATTAAATGTGATGTTGAATTAGATTTTGATTCTACCACTTTAAGTAACTCTCCACGAAATAAAGAAGAGTTAAAAGAATGGTTTAGCAAGCTTGAGTTTAAAACTTGGTTAAAAGAGCTAGATAAACCAACAGCAGATGAAGAAGGCGGCGCCGAAGCAGAAGAGGCCAAAGTTGAAGCGGTCGAGATTAGTTATGAGACTGTGCTAGATAAAGAACACTTCGCTATTTGGCTTGATAAAATCCAACAAGCACCTCTTTTCGCCTTAGATACCGAAACCACCAGCCTTAACTATATGGCTGCAGAACTCGTTGGCTTATCTGTCAGCGTTGAAGCAGGCAAGGCAGCCTATATTCCTGTTGCCCATGATTATGAAGGTGCGCCAGAGCAGCTTGATAGAGATTGGGTATTGGCACAAATTAAGCCGCTTTTAGAAGATGCGTCTCAATTAAAAGTGGGCCAGCACCTCAAATATGACGCCAATGTTTTAGCTAACTATGACATTGAACTTAAAGGTATTGAGTTCGATACCATGCTTGAGTCTTATATTTTTAACTCAACTGCAAATCGTCATGATATGGACAGCTTAGCGAAGAAGTTCCTTTCCCATAAGTCTGTCAGCTTTGAAGAAATTGCAGGTAAAGGTGCCAAGCAAAAAACCTTTAACCAGATAGATCTAGAAGAGGCGGCTTTTTACGCTGCTGAAGATGCCGATATTACTTTTAGATTACATCAGGCAATTTGGACAAAGTTAGAAAAAACACCAGAACTAGTTTCTGTATTTAAAGAGATAGAGCTACCACTGGTACCCGTTTTGGCTAAGATGGAGCAAACTGGCGCACTGATTGACCCAGATCTGCTACATGAGCAAAGCAGTGAAATCGCCACTCGTCTTGAAGAGTTAGAAATTAAAGCCCATGAAGTAGCTGGACAAGCATTTAATCTAAGCTCACCAAAGCAGTTACAAGAAATTTTATTTGTGAAGTTAGAGCTGCCGGTACTAAAGAAAACGCCTAAGGGGCAGCCTTCTACCGCTGAACCTATTTTACAAGAGTTGGCGTTGGACTATGAGCTACCACGTTTGATCATGGAGCACAGAAGTCTGTCTAAACTGAAATCGACTTATACTGACAAGCTGCCCGAAATGATCCAAAAAACAGGCCGTATCCATACTTCCTATCATCAAGCGGTAACAGCTACAGGTCGTTTATCCTCTACGGATCCAAACTTGCAGAACATCCCTATTCGTACTGCTGAAGGGCGTCGTATTCGCCAAGCCTTTATTGCACCAAAAGGCTATAAACTAATCGCTGCCGATTACTCTCAAATCGAGCTGCGTATTATGTCACACCTGTCGCAAGACCCTGGTTTGTTAGAAGCCTTTGCAAATAACAAAGATGTACATAAAGCCACAGCAGCTGAAGTCTTTGAGGTCGCTCTAGATGAGGTAACAGGTGAACAAAGACGTAGAGCCAAAGCCATCAACTTTGGTTTGATCTATGGCATGTCTGCTTTTGGTCTTGCTAAACAATTAGGTATAGGTAGACCTGAGGCTCAAAAGTACATACAGAGATACTTTGAGCGTTACCCAGGGGTAAGAACCTATATGGAAAACACACGTGAAATGGCACGTGAAAAAGGCTATGTTGAAACCTTATTTGGTCGTCGTCTATATTTACCAGATATTAAAGCCAGCAATGCCATGATGCGCCAAGCAGCTGAAAGAACAGCGATTAATGCTCCTATGCAAGGTACAGCAGCTGACATTATTAAGCGCGCTATGATTGAGATGCATGCTTGGTTAAAAGACACAGAACTTGATATCAAAATGATTCTTCAAGTACACGATGAATTGATTTTTGAAGTCAAAGAAAGTGACTTAAGTGCCGCGCAAGAAAAGATCTTAGACATAATGGAAAACACCAGCAGTATCGATGTACCCCTATTAGTCGAAGCAGGTATTGGTGACACTTGGGATCAAGCTCACTAACAGGCTAGACATTGAGTTTTAAAAGCCGGATTCGTCCGGCTTTTTTACGCTCAAAAAGCACCACATTATGAAAGTTTTTTGAACGTTGAAAGTTGGTGAATTTAAGTAAAAATTAATAGAATTTTTACTTGTTTAGATACAAAAAAGCACATAACCTATACGGATAATACAACAATAAATTATCCAAATAAGTTATAGCGCAATAAAACCGAGTGAATCCTATTAGATTCCTTGAAATAGGTAAGTATTTCAATTCGATAGAGCATTATTGTCCTTTGCTATGGATACTAACGGGAGCTTAAATGTCGCTTTCAGATCTCATATCTATTGGTATGACCCTAGGCACAGGCATTATTATTTTGGCCAACATTATTCTAATGAACCTAGTGGCTTACTATCGTGAAGAACAGGATAGCTTAAAAGTTTTCTGCATCTCCTTTATGATTTTTGGCGTTGCTTGGGTTTTATATATCAGCCGAATCTTCGACTTTTTTTATGTCCCTATCTCTCTCGCCGCAGCCTTTTATTACGCCGCTATTATTATCTACTATATTGCAACGAGCCGCTTTCTCAGACACGCAATCAATTATTATTTGATTGCCGCGACACTTTTAGCTTACTGCATTATTTATTGGTCACCAGGTGCCAGTGATGACATAAGCTTACGCAGTTATGGCCAAGCATTAGTCTCGGGCTGCATTCACAGTTACTTTGCGTTTATCTATTACAAACAATTCAAAAAAGAAAAGAACATTGGGCATTTCATTACCTTGAGCGCCCACTTCATTATCTTGTTAATTGAAATATTGCGTTGCTATTTGCTCCTTGAATCGATAGAACCCATGCTGATCCTTGGCATAGTGGTGGTAGCTCATACCATATCCTTAATTCTTAATAACATTGGCATAATGACAGCGTTTAGCTTTAACCACTATAAAGCGGTGAGAAGCTTAAGTAAGAAAGATTCACTAACTGGTCTCTTAAACCGACGAGGTTTTTTCGAGCTCTATCAAGCTAAGTCTTGTCGTTACCAAGAAGTGGCGATTATTTCCTGCGACATCGATTATTTCAAAACCATTAACGACAACCATGGCCATAGTTATGGTGATCAAATACTGGAACAAATAGCACATGAGCTGAAAGAGCATACCAAGCTTAACTTCACGAAAGAGAGCTTGGTTGCAAGATGGGGTGGGGAAGAGTTTGTTATCGCCTTATTTGATTGCTCGATTAATCAAGCTCGTGCCTTAGCGGATACATTAAGGGAAAACATTCATAATAATGAGTATGAAATTAACCAAGATAGCTTCCGTATTTCTTTAAGCTTTGGCGTTGCTCATCATCAGGTAAACGCCAATGGGATAGAGCACTTAATTCGTCAATCAGACAAGGCACTCTATCAAGCTAAATTACTTGGCCGTAACCAAGTCGCATGTCATACCTAATGGTCCATTAGGTATGCTGCAACATTTCATATAAATATTCCTTATCAGGAATAACAGCTATAACTTCTCTATTCATAAAAATGCTAGCTACACTCTATAGAACAATTAGATAAATTGATTCTCGGAGGTTAACTATGGCAACTATCCTGTGTTATGGCGACTCTTTAACTTGGGGAGCATCACCTAATGGCGGACGCTTTCCAACTCACTGCCGCTGGCCAGAGATGCTTAATGAATTATTAGGCTCTCAGCATAAAGTTATTAACTTTGGTTTACCTGGTCGAACAACCATTTGGGATGACCCCTTTAATGAAGGTCGAAATGGTGCTCGCTTTGTACAATCAGCTATGGAGATTTTTGGCCCTGTTGATCTACTCATCATAATGTTAGGAACGAATGACCTAAAACGTTATTTCAATGCCAGTGCCTATGAGGCGGCGAAAGGGGTAGAGCAGATTATCAAGAAAGTAAGAGAACCAAATAACCATCAATTTCCTAATCCACATATCATAGTAATTGCCCCGCCGAACATTTTATCCCCAATAGGCGAAGCTGCTGATATCTTTAAAGGCGGAGTAGAAAAGTCTCGTGGCTTCCACCAAGCCTATCAGAAGGTTGCATTGCAGAATGACTGTGTTTTTGTGAATGCGGCTGGCCTGCTACAGCCTAGTGTTCAAGACGGTGTTCATCTAGATACTGAGGGAAATAACACCTTAGCCGCTACTTTATTTCCTATCATTACCGACTTAATTAGAGCCTAACTCTTTGTTTTTCAATCCTAGAGTTAAATTAGTGAGAATGAAAACGAACTTGCTTTCATTCTCACTAACTTAAGCGTTAAAAATTATAATGTTTCTTTATAGCCCTCAAGTAACACTTATAAGTGAGTACTTACCGTTAAGCTTTTATGCTAGAAATCTTACTTTCAATATTTTACCCACCGATTAAAACAAAACTCATATATGTATATTTTTTGCACTAACAAAAAATTTCGTTAACATTTTTATCCACAGGCAAAGTAGGCCTACTTTTTGCGTAAGCTTGAATCTTTTAACACAATAAAAAGGCATGTTTGATCTCCATAAAAAGAGCTAGATTGCTTTCATTATGTTGAAGTTTGCATCCAAATTTGCAAAGTTTGCTTATATGTATACCATAAAACTTAATGAAATAAGCCCTTAGCATTTTACTCTTTTATCCCTTTTCTCAGTCAGATCTCAACTAGCTAGAAACACATAAAAATACAATATGAAGCCATAACAAAACGGATTAGTCTGAGAATAAATAAATAGTGATTAGGTCTGATTTTCAGCTTATTTTTCTTATTAGTTGCAAAATCTGACGCTAAATTGAATAAAATGAGACTCTTTCAGTTTTTTCCAAAATATCTGTAAAGCCTTTAATCATCGAACCTTGGCACACCTTATTCATTCTTTCTATTCATTATCTGCATAGCGCATATCGTTATTTCGATTGGTCTTGGCGATGGGCTTAAGTAGTCTTCGAACAGGCCTTAGATCTTGCCTCTGCATAGGAGAGGTTAGATTTAGGCTAAAGAGGGCTCAAGGATGAGAGCTTTACCACCCTGCTTTGTATGTCGAAGTGCTGAGCAGGGTGCTTTAGTTTAAGTACAGGGCGAACTTCCTTCTATAAAAATACATATCAAAAGTAATACCTGATTCGACTTCTTCGTTTTTCACATAATAATAAGTTTTGGAGATAGAAAATGAAAAAAGGGTTAACAGCATTGTCGCTGGCTATTTTAGCCTCCTCCGCAATTTCAACATCAGCAAGTGCAGCATCTACCTTCGTATATTGCTCTGAAGGTAGCCCAGAAGGTTTCAACCCAGCGTTTTACACAGCGGGAACAACTTTTGATGCGTCATCAAAAAGCATGTTCAACCGCTTACTAGAATTTAAACTAGGTACGACTCAAACAGAACCTGGTCTTGCTGAAAGCTATGAAGTTTCTAACGACGGTAAAACCTATACCTTCCACCTACGTAAAGGTGTGAAGTTCCATTCTTCAAAATCTTTCAAACCAACCCGTGACTTTAATGCAGATGATGTAATCTTCTCATTCGCTCGTCAGTGGGACACAAACCACCCTTACCATAAAGTATCTGGCGGCTCTTATGAGTACTTCACAGGTATGGGTATGGATAGTTTGATCAAAGACATAGTACGTGTTGATGATTACACAGTGAAATTTGAGCTTAACCAGCCAGAAGCACCTTTCCTAGCTAACCTAGCAATGGACTTTGCATCTATCTTCTCTGCTGAACAAGCAGATTACTTGATGAAAAAAGGTACGCCTGAAAAACTAGATATTGACCCAGTAGCAACAGGCCCTTTCCAAAAAGTTCAGTATCAAAAAGACTCTTTGATTCGTTACACAGCCTTTAAAGATTACTGGAAAGGTAAAGCAAAAATTGATCGTCTAGTGTTTGCTATCACACCAGATGCTTCTGTTCGTTACGCTAAACTGAAAGCGGGCGAATGTCATGCTATGCCTTATCCAAATCCTGCTGATTTGGATCAAATGAAAAATGACCCAAGCATCAACTTGATGAGCCAAGAAGGTCTGAACGTAGGTTACCTAGGTTTCAATACGCAAAAAGAACCTTTCACTAACCCGAAAGTGCGTCAAGCCTTGAACTACGCAACCAACAAGCAAGCCATTATCGATACCGTTTTCCAAGGTTCTGGTAAAATTGCTAAAAACCCACTGCCACCAACAATGTGGTCATATAACAATAAAGTTATTGATTACAACTATGACCCAGTGAAAGCTAAGCAGTTGTTGAAAGAAGCGGGTTATGAAAATGGCTTCGATACCAATATTTGGGCAATGCCTGTTCAACGTCCTTACAACCCAAATGCGCGTCGTATGGCGGAAGTTATGCAGGAAGACTGGGCTAAAGTTGGCGTTAAAGCTGAAATTGTTTCCTATGAGTGGGGTGAGTATCTAAACCGTTCTAAGAAGGGTGAGCATGATACCGTACTACTAGGTTGGACTGGTGATAATGGTGACCCAGACAACTTCCTATACGTACTACTTGGTTGTGATGGCGTAGGCGGTTCTAACCGTGCACAGTGGTGTAACACTGACTTTGACAATCTATTGATCAAAGCTAAGGAAACCTCTAACCAAGCACAACGTACAACTTACTATGAAGAAGCACAGCAAATCTTCAAGCAAGAAGCGCCTTGGATCACAGTGGCACACTCTGTTGTGTACGAGCCAATTCGTAAAGAAGTTAAAGGCTACAAGATTGACCCACTTGGCGGTCACCACTTCTATAACGTTAGTTTAGAGAAGTAGTAGCAAGAATTCTGGGGAATCAAGCGTGGGGCTTGGTTCTCCAGTTTTTTTCTTATCCCTCCTTTTTCTTAGAGATCAGTTTCTTACAAAGAAACTCACCATCTAGAGATTCACTATGTTTCAGTTTATTTTCAAACGACTCAGCTTAGTAATACCAACATTTATTGGTATCACATTACTGACTTTTACCCTTATTCGACTTATTCCAGGTGACCCTATCGAGGTTATGGCTGGTGAGCGTGGCGTTTCAGCGGAGAGACACGCCAAATTGAGTGCAGAACTTGGCTTAGATCAGCCGCTCTACATTCAATACTTCCAATATGTAAAAGGGATTTTTCAAGGTGATTTGGGCAATTCACTTGTTACACGCGAGCCAGTCTTAAGTGAATTTTTAACCCTATTTCCAGCCACGGTCGAGCTGGCTTTTTGTGCCGCTATTTTTGCTATCCTAGTCGGTTTGCCAGCAGGAATTATTGCGGCTGTAAGGCGAGGCACCTTATTTGATCACTCGGTGATGACCTTCTCACTTACTGGGTATTCCATGCCAATTTTTTGGTGGGCATTGCTTCTTATGCTGGTGTTCTCAGTTAATCTGGGCTGGACCCCAGTATCGGGGCGCATAGACGTCGTTTTCTGGATAGAAGATGTCACTGGCTTTATGTTGATTGACTCTCTATTGTCTGATGAAGAAGGCGCATTCAGCTCAGCCGTTTCTCATCTAATATTACCTAGTATTGTACTCGGCACCATCCCTATGGCGGTAATCGCCCGTATGACGCGCTCTTCTATGCTAGAAGTTCTGAGCGAAGACTATATACGTACTGCTCGCTCTAAAGGCATAGCACCTTGGCGCGTCATCGTCATTCACGCGCTACGTAATGCGCTTATTCCTGTGATAACCGTTATCGGTCTCCAAGTCGGCATACTGTTAAGTGGCGCGATTTTAACGGAAACCGTTTTTGCTTGGCCCGGTATCGGTAAATGGTTAATTGAATCTATTGGACGTCGTGATTATCCCGTTGTTCAAGGAGGCATACTGATCGTTGCCACCATCATTATCATAGTCAATCTGTTAGTCGACCTGACCTACGGCATCATTAACCCGCGCATTCGACACAGTAATTAATTACGTATCAATGCAATTAGGAAAAGTCACTAGGAATAAATGATGAATCAAACACAAACATCTGACAGTGCAAGCACAAAAGAACAAGATGCAGCTTACGATAATGCCCCCGTACCTATGACGCCATTTCAAGAGTTTTGGCATTATTTCAGTGCAAACAAAGGCGCACTCGCTGGTTTTATCTTTATTGTTTTTATCTGTTTTATCGCCCTTTTTGCCGATTGGATCGCGCCCCACACGCCATCCATACAAAACCGCTCGGCGTTGCTACTGCCTCCCGCATGGCTAGAAGGTGGAAACTGGCAATATATCTTAGGTACTGATGACGTTGGTCGTGATATTTTATCGCGCCTTATGCATGGTGCCAGATTGTCACTTTCTGTCGGACTAGTTGCAGTATCAGCGTCTTTGGTTGTCGGCATCTTTCTTGGCTTAATCGCCGGTTATAACCGTGGCATTGTTGATACTGCCATTATGCGTATTGTTGACATTATGTTAGCGATGCCTAGCTTACTTTTAGCAATCGCTATCGTTGCGATTTTAGGACCAAGCATAGTCAATGCTGCACTAGCTATCTCGGTGGTATCTTTACCTCATTATGTCAGGTTAACGCGTGCCGCAACCTTAGCAGAGATGAGTAAAGACTATGTCACCTCTTCACGCGTATTAGGTGCAAGCCCGCTTCGCCTTATGTTTGTATGCGTTTTACCTAACTGTTTAGCGCCCTTAATCGTACAGGCAACCCTTGGTTTCTCCAGTGCCATTCTAGATATGGCAGCCCTAGGCTTTCTAGGTTTAGGTGCACAGCCTCCTATTCCTGAATGGGGCAGTATGTTGGCGGATGCTTTGCAGTTCGTACAACGTGCATGGTGGGTCGTTACCTTCCCAGGTCTTATGATACTTATCACAGTATTAGCCTTTAACCTCATGGGCGATGGTTTACGCGACGCTCTTGACCCTAAGTTGAAACAGTAGGAGGTTGTGATGTCACTGTTACAACTCGAAAACCTTTCCGTCACCTTTGGTAAATTCAAAGCGGTAGACAATATTAGTTACAAAGTAGAAGAAGGCGAAGTATTAGGTATAGTAGGTGAGTCTGGCTCAGGTAAAAGTGTTAGCTCCTTATCTATCATGGGCTTGATTGACTTCCCTGGTAAGGTGGAAGCGAAAGAGCTGAGCTTTCAGCAGCAAGATCTACTTAGTATGCCTGAGAAGCAGAGACGTCAGCTCACTGGTTCTGATATTGCCATGATATTCCAAGACCCTATGACAAGCTTAAACCCTTGTTTTAATGTGGGTTATCAAATAATGGAAGCGTTAAAAACCCATCAGGGTGGCAGCAAAAAAGAGCTCAAAGCGCGTACTATAGAGCTACTTACTCAAGTAGGTATTCCTGCCCCTGAGACACGTTTAAGCGCTTATCCGCATCAACTGTCTGGCGGTATGAGCCAACGTATTATGATTGCTATGGCGATTGCCTGTAATCCTAAACTTTTGATTGCTGATGAACCGACCACAGCCTTGGATGTTACCATTCAGGCACAAATTATTGACCTCTTGATTGACCTGCAGCGCAAAAAGAAAATGGGTCTGGTTTTGATTACCCACGACCTTGCCCTCGTTGCTGAAGTCGCTCATAAAGTCATTGTTATGTACGCTGGTCAAATTGTTGAATCAGGCCCTGCTAGCGAAGTCTTTAAAAGTCCTAAGCACCCTTACACTCAAGCACTTTTGAAGTCATTACCTGAATCATCCAGTGGTGCTTCACGATTAGAAGCCCTTCCAGGTGTGGTGCCTGGCCAATATGACAGACCTAAAGGCTGTCTTTTGAGCCCACGTTGTCCTTATGCAAGCGCAGAATGTCGTGAAATTGAGCCGGCAACACAAGGTGAACTTGATCGCCAAGTTAAATGTCACACACCTCTAAACAATGAAGGGAGACCAAGTCTATGAGCCAGTTAAATACATCGGCTGAGGTCATCCTTAAAGCCAGCGAACTAAAACAGCATTACCAAGTTAAACAAGGACTGTTTAAAGACGATGCTGTCGTGAAAGCGGTAGATGGCGTTAGCTTTACTTTGGAGAAAGGACGTACGCTTGCCGTAGTAGGTGAATCAGGTTGTGGTAAATCGACCCTAGGTCGCATGCTTACCATGATAGAAACACCTACAGCAGGCGAAATCGACTTTGAAGGAGCGGATCTACTTAATTTGAATAAATCTGAGCAAGAAAAGCTGCGTCAGAAAATTCAGATCATATTCCAAAACCCTTACGGCTCACTTAACCCTCGTAAAAAAATTGGTGCGATTCTAGAAGAACCTCTCGTTATCAATAGCAATATGGGTAAAGCAGAACGTAAAGCTAAAGCCTTGAGCATGATGGCGAAAGTAGGCCTTAAGCAAGAACACTATGATAGATACCCTCATATGTTCTCTGGTGGTCAGCGTCAACGTATTGCGATTGCTAGAGGCCTGATGCTAGACCCTAACATTATCGTCGCTGACGAGCCTGTGTCAGCCCTTGATGTATCAGTACAAGCTCAGGTACTCAACCTGATGATGGACTTACAGCAAGAGTTTGGTTTGAGCTATGTGTTTGTTTCTCATGACTTATCGGTTGTTGAGCATATCGCTGATGATGTCATTGTCATGTATCTAGGTAAGGTCGTTGAGCAAGGTAAAAAAGAGGATATCTTTAGATCGCCTAAACATCCTTATACTCAAGCACTATTGTCTAGTACACCTCAACTCAATGCTGATAAACGCCGTACTCGTATCAAGCTTGAAGGGGAGCTGCCATCGCCACTGAATCCACCTGCGGGTTGTGCTTTTCATGGTCGTTGTATGCATGCTAATGACAAGTGCAATCAAGAAGCACCTGTTTTAAAAGCAGCAGAAAACCAAATGATTGCCTGTCATGCAGTTGAAGAAGGTCGTTTAGCAGAGTTTGTTTAATACCAGCTTAGTTTGAAAAAGTGCAGACAATAAAAAAGCGGCTTGTTTAAAACGAGCCGTTTTTTTTATACCTTGAACGCCTAATACTCTATTTAGGCTTCTTCTGTCGTGCGTGGTAGATAGCAAAACCTTGTGCACGATTAAGGCGTGTATGCGTACCTAAAGCCGCATCTATGATAGATGGATAACGCAAGAAATCATTGGCGACAATAAACAGCTCACCATTTAAAGTTAAATGCTGCTTCGCATTCATAATGAAATTCTCAGCAATCGAATAGTCAGTATCAGTCCCCTTATGAAAAGGAGGATTAGAGAAGATGTAGTTAAATCTGCCCTTCACTTCAGTCAGCCCATTAGAACCTAAGAAGGTTATTTTCTCTAACACACCATTGGCTTCACAACTCATTTTAGTTGCTTCAATCGCCAAAGCGCTATCATCCAATGCCGTAATGCGGGCATTAGTATGCATGGCTAACCAAATAGAAATGATACCGTCGCCACAGCCAAAATCTAGCATGCGAGCATCGCTCACTTGGCTCATAAATCGGTGTTGATCAAGCTGCTCTAAAAAGAGTTTAGTACCTAGATCCAACTTACCGTGGCCAAAAACACCAGGAAGACTCTTTAGAATGATGCTTTTACCCGCAACCTCTTGAGTCCAAGTTTTCACCCAGCTCTCATAGTTAAAAGCAGGGGACTCTGCTTGTTTATCCCCCACATATAATAGGCAGTGTTTCGCACCTTCTACCTTGCCCACATTTTCTAGACCGGTATTTAGCTTCTTATAAGCCGACTTAACACCACTTTTGTTGTCTCCAACTAACCAAACCTGTCCACCCATTTTTAATAGAGGTAAACAAACCGCAAGCAGGTAGTCTAAAAGCTCTTTCGCTTTCGGTTGATAAATAATGATATGGTCAAAATCGGCAGTGTTATGCTCCCAAGTGGCTGCAAAAGCCATTTTGCTCTCATCCATACCAGCACGAGACAGTTGATTAAACACTGTCTTAGATTGGCACCAAGCAAAGCAGTCAGCTTGATCGAGGAGAGTAAGTGGGAAGCTGTCTTCCGGATTGGCAAATAACACCTTGCCTGTAAATTGCGAAGCAGAACGCTCAAGCAATAAACTGGTTGAATTAAGACTCATAAGATACAGATAACTCTTGTTTAGATTTTTTAGTAACAGACTCTAATAGCGATATAAAGTCATTGGTATTCAATTCTGGTTGAACTCTAGGATAGCGTGGGGCTTGTCTATCGTTTATCAAAGGGTGGTGCCAACCTTTTGTGAGAGATAAGAAATCTTGCACAAAGCTTTCACCTAAGGACAAGCAGCCAGACAAAATCACATCAACATAACTCAAAGCAATGGGGCAATCTTGAGTCGGTTGAGCGATTTCATGACTATGATAAATCCAGATAGTCCCTTCTGGTAAACTTTGCCCTTGATATGCAGTCAGTTGCTCTAAACTCACTTGAGAGCGTTCATAACCCCTTTCTCTTTCATCAAAAGAAGGGATTTCTGACTCATCAATTTCAATCAGAACACCATTACAATAGGCGTCTTTCACAGGAATCACTGCCACAGAGCTCATACCATACTCGGTTGACATAACCGACCAATTTCTTTGGTAACCCGCAATTCTCACAGGCCACACTTGCCCTGTTTCACCTGTTTTTGCTCGACTGATAGCATTGATCAAACTGCCATAGCCAAAAATAAAGTGTCGATTCTTATCTGTCATGGAAACTATCTACTTTCTAACGATTTCTAGGAAGGAGTATTTAAGCTGTTTAGCCGGTATAAATTGAAAAGTTCGCTTATTTCAGCCTCTTTTCAATGGCTAATGTATATAAAGCCCATCATACGCGTTTACTCTGCAATAAGGGATATCTAGCCAAAAAATAGTCTAATAAGGGCTTAAAGCCTCAAAATTAACGCACTTAAAAAGTGCGTTAACATAAAAAAGCCCTGATGCAATATCAGGGCTTCTCATACAAGCACATACCGAGTCTAGGTTAATGGTTCATAGAATGGTTAGCGTGCTTGTCAGATGTTGCCGCTTCTTTAATATCTGCAGGCATAACAATATCCGCTTTAACCATCATGCTTTCACCATTAGCAAGATTCAGCTGAATGGTTACTTGTTCACCCGGTTTCAAGTTTTGAGTTAAGCCAATTAGCATGACATGATAACTACCTGGCTTGAAAGATAAGCTCTCGCCTGCTGCTATCTCTACGCTAGGTACTTTACGCATACTCATAGCACCATCAATCATCAAATGATTATGGAACTCAGTTACCTTAGATACATCACTTTTAGCACTCACTAGGCTAATTGCCTCTTGCTTATGATTCATCAAGGTAAAGTAAGCTGCACTATTTTTTGAGCCAGGAGGCATAGCTCTCGCTTGCGCGTCCATAACCATCACACCCATGTGACCAGCGGCTACAGCATTAAAAGTTAAAATGGTACAGGTTAATACAGTTACAAAGGTAAGCATTTGCTTAAACATCTTGTTTTATTCCTCTAAATATTAAAATCAAAATTTGTTAAACCCTGTAAGGAACTAGCTGCGCCTATCATAACTTAGTTTGCCAAAGAGGCTTGTGTTTATTTGAATCAGATTCACAACTTTTTGATAAAGATTACCTTGCTTACAACAAAAGCCAGTTGGTTTTATCGTCTGCTTTCCTCTAACTCATTGGACTCTAATGAGAAATACCTATTTAGATAAAAAATACAAACTCATTTAAATACTTAATACCTAAGTAATAAATAAACAAAGTAGTAATTTTTTGTTCTATTTCACTAGTATCATCATTTGTATCAAATCTGATAGACCATGACTTTTATATAATAAAAAGCAACTTGTCATATTAATTAAATATAATCCAAACCATTATTTTTTAATAAATTGGAAAAATAAAAATAACTAATCGTGAATACTAATTCACAATAAATACATTGAGTTACATTTATTCCAACGCACAAAAAATGTGCGTTTAAATGTATTTATTTCTCTTATTAAAAGTAATGAAATTTAATGAGTTTAAATTTTTAAGAATAAATTAAATAAGATTAATTCTAATATAAGCTCATGTTTTTGTTACAGAATTTATCACTAAAATAATCACTATATAAATAAAATATTACTCAATGATTTTAAAATGGCTTATAAATTGCCTGACTAAAGATGTCAATAAATTGAAATATTTTATCCGTATAAATTATGTAGACGATTTATTACCCAAAAAACTTAGTCTGACAACTAGTCAAAGGATGGAATTATGAATAACTTTACACCTATCGCTCTAGTAACTGGCGCTATTGGCGGAATAGGCAGCATTATATGTAAGAAGTTAATCGAAGAAGGCTATCAGGTAGTCGCTATATGTCGTCAAAAACCTGCTGACGTTTTATCTCAGTGGTTGAGCGATTATGACATTGATAAGGAGAGTGTAAAGTTCGCCTTTATGGATGTAACTGATAATGAAGAATGTTCAGTTGAGTTAGAAAAACTTTACAAAGAGCTAGGACGTTTTGATGTATTAGTCAATAACGCAGGTATTACACGTGATACTCAGTTTAAAAAAATGGACTATAAACAATGGCGTGATGTTATTGATACCAATTTAAATAGTTTATTTAATGTTAGTCAGCCAGTTTTTAATGTTATGTGTGAAAAGGGTTATGGCAGAATCATTAATATCTCTTCAATAAATGGATTAAAAGGTCAGTTTGGTCAAACTAATTATGCAGCTGCAAAAGCAGGCATGATAGGTTTTACTAAAGCACTTGCAATGGAAGGTGCTCGTAAAGGCGTTACAGTAAATGCTGTAGCCCCGGGTTATACAAAAACCCCTATGGTTGAAGAATTAAAAACCAGTGTAATCGAATCTATTACCGCTCAAATTCCAGTTAACCGTTTGGCTGAGCCAAAAGAAGTTGCGGCAGCCGTTGCTTATTTAGCAAGCAAGGATAGTGGTTTTATCACAGGTGAAACCTTATCAATCAATGGCGGACAATACATGCATTGATGATAACCAGTTTGGCCTGTTAAACAGGCCAAAACCTTTCTTGGATTAGGTATCTAGGTCTGGTCAGTATTAATCGAAAGAATAATAACCCTCTGGACCAGATCAGCCTACATACCAACAAGAAAGATGATTTATGGAACAAGCAGAAATTAAGTAGCAAAAACCATCGTATACCAGCAATTAGGAGTGATTCAGTATGTATAGCGAACTATTTAAAACATTTTCTTCACAAACAGAAAATATGATGTCCCCTTTTACTAGCTACAACGAAATGCTAGTAAAAAACATCGAAGAAACCACTAACTTACAGCTTGAAGCTATGAAGAAATACGCTGATATTGGCATTAACCAAATTAAGAACGCAACGGCTGTAAAAGACGTTACTAGCTTAATCGAGTTCAATACCAAACAAGCTGAAACCTTCACTGAGCTGAGCCAATCATTAATTGAAGACGGCAAACGTATGTCTGAAATCGCACAGTCATTCAAGGGTAACCTAGATGAACTAGCGGCAACAGCTATGAAGAAAGCAGCACCAACTGCTTAATCTAATCCCGTGTGGGTGATGGGGCAGCAAAATTTGTTGCCTATCACCTTTTTTCAAGATGAGCTGCACGCACAGCAAATCAGGAGGTGCAAATGTTCAGCCCAAATATGTATGGAGAGATTTTCGAGAAACTGTGTGAGTGCAATGCTGCCATAGTTAAAAATATGCAGCAAAAGCCCGTCAACAACCCCATGCAAGAAGCCTTAGTTCAACTTAACAGCCAAGATTTAGGTCAGTGGGTTGAAGAAGCAGCACAAAACCCATTAAAGATGATGGATACACAAATTCAGTGGTGGCACGATCAAATGAACATTTGGCAAACCTCCCTGATGCAAGCAGTTCACCCAGAAATAGATGATGCCATTAGCATTGAAAAAGGCGATAAGCGCTTTGATGACCCAGCTTGGAAAGAGCAGGTTTTATTCAATGTGTTAAAACAGTCCTATCTACTCTTTAGCCGCAATATGCTGCAAATGATAGATAATTCTAACGGACTAGAGAAAGCAACCAAAGAACGCCTTAACTTTTTTACTAGGCAGATGATTAATGCACTTTCTCCTACCAATTTCCTTTCAACCAACCCAGAGCTGATCCGCTTAACCTTTGAATCTAAAGGTGAAAACCTAGTGAAAGGCATGTCTCAATTACAAGAGGACATGAAACTCAGTGCGGATGTATTAAAAGTACGCCTAACCAAACAAGACGCCTTTAAAGTCGGTGTTGACCTTGCTTCAACACCAGGGGAAGTCGTGTTTCGTAACAAACTAATCGAATTACTTCAGTACCACCCAAGTACAGAAACGGTTGCTAAACGTCCTATTTTAATTGTGCCGCCTTTCATCAATAAATACTATGTGATGGACATGCGTGAGCAAAACTCACTGGTACGCTGGCTGGTAGCCCAAGGCCACAGTGTCTTTATGATTTCTTGGGTTAACCCAGATGAATCACTCGCTGAATACGAGTTTGGTCACTATGCTACTCGTGGCGTAATTCCTGCCCTAGAAAAAATTGAAGATCTAACCGGCGAGCAACATGTTAATGCTATCGGTTACTGTGTAGGCGGTATGCTGCTTTCAACAACAGCAGCTTACATGGTCAGTAAGCGAATGAAGCAGCGTATTAAGAGCATGACTCTCTTAACCACCATGCTTGAATTCAGCAACCCAGGTGAAATTGGTGTTTTCATCAATGAGCCAACCATTACGGCGATAGAAACCCAGAATAAGATACGTGGCTATATGGATGGTCGCTTGATCGAATCTACCTTTAGCTTATTACGAGAAAACAGCTTGTTCTGGAATTATTATGTGAAGAACTATCTCAAAGGAGAGAGTCCGCTAGACTTTGACCTTCTCTATTGGAACAGTGACTCCACTAATATTGCAGCCGCTTGTCATAATGATATTTTGCGCAAACTCTACCTAAATAACCTGCTAAAAGAACCTAAAGGGTTAGAAATTGACGGTGTTGGTATCGATCTTTCTAAGATCAAGGTGCCTGTTTATTTCCTCTCTGCCAAAGATGATCACATTGCAGGCTGGGAAAGCACCTTTAGCGGCAGTAAATACCTTAAAGGCAAGGTTACCTTTGTACTTGGCGAGTCTGGCCACATTGCTGGCGTAATTAATCCACCCGCTAAAAACAAGTATGGCTATTGGGCAGGTGGTGATATCAATGCCCAAGATGCGCAATCTTGGGTGAAATCAGCAGATCATCACACAGGTTCTTGGTGGGCTCACTGGCAAAGCTGGAGTGAAGAGCAAGATACGGCAGAAAAAGTACCCGCGAGAGAGATTTCCCAAGATATCTCCTTGGCCGCGGCCCCAGGTTCTTATGTATTACAAAAGCTTCCAATAGAAGCCAGTATGGATAAGGCTGGTTAAGCTAATTAAAAGTGCCGGGGTAACTCGGCATTTTTTATTTTTGTTGTAAAAATAAGCTTAGCTGCTTCTCTGCAGCGGCTAATATGGTAACAATATCTGCTTTGCTAGGCTCTGTGAAACCCAATACAAAGCCTTGTTTTATATTGTTTTTTTCAAAATAATATGGACTAAGAGCAGAAATATGCATACCCTTTTTTAATAAACTTTCCATCAAGGCCTGATCCAAACAAGCTAGTTTATTGTGCTCTAACTCTCTCCACTTTTGTATCCATTTTTCTTTTAAATAAACAAGTGTATGCATGCCACCATTTGGCTTTTGCCAATCACAATACTTCCCTAGATAGTGGTTAATTTGTATCTCTAGATAATCACGTTTATCACGATAAAGTCGTCTCATACGACGTAAGTGCGCATTAAAATGGCCATGCTCCATAAAGTCTAACAAGGCTGACTGCATAGGCAGAGAAGCACTTGGACCTAATTGCCTTTGGCTCTTCTTAATACGCTCAATATGAGCTTTGGGAGCAACAATATAGCCTAAGCGTAAGCCTCTAAACATAATCTTAGAAAAGCTGCCTAATAAGAATGTTCGCTGGCTCTCATCTAGATTCATCAAAGGCACACCGAGCCGACCTTGATAATAAAACTCATTGTCGTAGTCATCTTCTATGACCCAGAGTCCGGCATCTTTCACCTGAACCCTACTTTCTACATGAGAGTTAACCTGAGATAAAAGCGTTAACCATTCTTGTCGCCTTAAAGAGCTCATCGCCATACCTAATGGATACTGCCGATTAGGTGTAATCAAGGCTAGGTGCAGATGGTTAGGCTTGGCATGTGTTAGTTTAGGTGTCGCAGCCCCTTCTTGATCAACAGGTAAAGGCTTTAAGTCTCGCCCAAGCCATTGAAAAAAGCGGGACATAGCAGGGAAGCAGGGGTTTTCTAGCCAAACTCTGGCCTCATCTTGATAATCAGATAATAGAGCATGGCTCATAATACTTAATGCATCTCGATTACCTGATGTGATAATAATTTGCTCTTGATCGCACTCTAATCCACGCACGTTGGCGAGGTAGTCCGCTAGATACTCTTTCAATCTAGGTAGACCGTTATGATATTCTCCTTGAATCACACCTATATCTGGATTTAGCCAGCTACGGCGCATCGACGCTGCCCATGCCTTATGGGGAAAAGCACTTACATCTATGCCTGACCCTAATTGCATAGGCTCATTCAAGATCGATTTTTTGCTTTTTTCTCGCTTCAGAAGAGGGGGCTTAGCTGGTTCAAGCTCACCCGGTAACAAAGCTGCCATATGGGCAACATACAAGCCTTTTTTAGGCTGGCTAACTAGGTAACCTTCACTGATTAATATGTCATACACCTTAATCGTGGTAGAGCGAGAAAGCCCTAACATAGAGGCAAGTTCGCGGCTGGAAGGGAGCTTGTCTCCTTCTTGCAAATACTGGCCACTAAAAAGCCCTTTAAATTGCTCCAGTAACTGGCGATACCTAGCCGCACCTGATTGATGATCAATTGTTAGCCTTAAAATTGCATTTGATTCATTCAATCTGGTATGCCTTTTTTTATTTGTTCTGGATATTTTTAATATATCCAGAAGTTCATATTCTGTTCAAGTCCTTTCATCATTCAATTTAACAGGAGGTTTTATGGCTACCCAGATTAAAAGTGTCACGCAAGATGAGTTGAACCAAGTGACAGCCCTATTTAACCAATACATGATTTTTTACAAAAAAGAGTCTAATCCAAATAAGTATCGCACTTACCTAAAAGAGCGTTTGGATAACCAAGAAGCAGACATATTTATTGCCTATGACGAGAACCAAGAAGCACAAGGTTTTGTCTTGAATTACACCACTTTTTCATCGACGTCTTTAGGAAAGATCATTGTTTTAAATGATTTATTTGTTATGCCTGAACACAGAAAAAAGGGTGTTGCAGAAGCTTTGATCTCCAGAGTCAAAGAGCTTGCTTTAGAACGCGGAGCTATCCGAGTTGATCTGAGTACAGCCAAAGACAACTTCAATGCCCAAGCCTTATACGAAAAAATAGGCTTTGAGCAAGGTACAAAATTCTTTAGTTACAGTTTAAGACTTGATTAGTTAATAGATACAAAAGGGGATGGATATGTGGCTTGAGATAGACAAGCTTGAAGATGATTTTTTACAACTTGAGAGACTAAAGCATCAACATAGTCATGAGATTGCAGAAGCTGTCTCAGATCAAGATGCAGAGCAGCTCTGGTTCACCAGTATTCCAACTAAAGCAAAAGCAGCCACTTATGTAGAAAAGGCTCTTTCTGCGAAGGACCAAATTTGCTTTGTGGTTCGATTAAAAGAGACAGGTGAACTAATCGGCTCGACTCGTTTTTATGACATTAAGTCTGAACATAAAAGGGCCATGATAGGTTACACCTGGTACCTAGAACCAGCCCGTCGAACAAGTGTTAATACTCGTTGTAAGCTTTTGCTGTTACAACATTTGTTTGAATCTAATCAAGCGATTGCTGTGGAGCTTCAAACCCACTTTATGAATCAGGCTTCAAGAGCAGCGATCGAAAGATTAGGCGCAAAGCAAGACGGCATACTACGTAATCATCAAATCATGCCAGATGGCTCTTTAAGGGATACGGTTTGCTATTCCATTATTCAAAGTGAATGGCCAGCAGTACGTAATCAGCTACAGGCTAAATTATTAAAATACGCGACACTAGAACGCAGATTAGGGGGTTAGCATGAGCCAGTCTAACGAATTAAAAACAGACTCTTTAAACACGAGCTCTTTAAAAACAGAGAAGAGCAAGGTTAGGCGTGGGGCAAAACGAGCAAGTTACGATAAAGAAACTATGTTCGAAATATTGGATGCCTCTCTTATGTGTCATGTAGCGCAGAGCATCAATGGTCAACCCTTTGTTGTACCCACTTGCCATTGGCGTGATGGAGATTACTTTTACTGGCACGGTCTGGCTTCGGCTCGCAACGTCAAAAATGCGGTGAATCAAGCAGTCTGTATCAATGTGACTCACTTAGATGGCTTAGTAATGGCACGCTCTGCTATGCATCACTCAGTTAACTATCGTTCTGTAACCTTATTTGGTACCCCAGAAACGATTACTGATCCAGTTGAAAAAGAGCGCCAACTTAAAATCTTTCTCGATAAGGTGTCTCCAAGTCGTTGGGAAGCCTTAAGACCAGTAAACGAGCAAGAGCTTAAAGCAACAGGCCTAGTCAGGATTCCAATCAATGAAGCCTCAACAAAAGTCAGAGCTGAACCTCCAGTTGACGATGAAGAAGACTATGACTGGCCTGTATGGGCTGGGGTGATTCCCTTAGAGCAATCTTGGGGCCAGGCTGAAACAGACCCAAGGCAAGTAGTGGATTTTGAACGGCCAAAACTCCCTGACGCATTTTGATCACTGCTTTTCTAACATCATTAGGGAAACTGTCTTCTCTAATGATTTCATCTCCTGCAATTTTATGAGTATTGTTCACCTCTTTGCATAATTCTGTTCATCCCCTATGTTAAGATTCGTCCTCTTTATTCAATATGATCTCTTTTAAACATTAGGATCTTATCCATGATGGATTTATTTCTTTGGCAGTACATTGCCATTGGTCTGGTTTTTATTTGGAGTGGCTTTGTCAGGAGTGGATTAGGTTTTGGTGGCGCAGTCCTCGCTTTACCCTTCTTATTATTAATCCATAACGACCCCTTGGTATATTTACCTGTTATCGCTATTCATCTGCTTATTTTCTCTAGCTGGATCGCCATCAAGGGACATAGACAAAGCAAGAAGCAGGCAAAGTTAGACCCAGAAGCAGTTCAAAGCAATATTGATTGGGCTTACCTGAAAAAGTCTCTGGGCATCATGATAGTGCCAAAACTCATCGGCGTATTTGGCTTATTAACTCTGCCATCCAACCTGATTACTGGCATTATTTTTGGCATTGTCATCTTTTTTGCCATTTCTTATATTTTGGATAAGCCCTTCAAAAGTAACAATAAATGGCTAGATAATGTTTTTCTGATGATGGGTGGTTATGTCAGTGGCACATCATTAATTGGCGCCCCTTTAATTGTGGCCGTATATGCAACCCATGTGGCTAGACAACAGCTCAGAGACACCTTATTTGTACTCTGGTTTATCCTAGTCATGATTAAAATGATTTCCTTTTTAATCGCAGGTATCGACTTACAGTTAATCCATCAAATTTGGTTGCTTCCTTGTGCCTTTATCGGTCATTTATTAGGACAAAAATTCCATAATCATATCCAAGCACAAGACAGTAAAGTCTTCTTCAGAGTACTAGGCTTTGCCTTACTGATTATTTGTATTATCGGTTTATACATGAACTTTATTGCCTAAATGCGATAAAGATAAAAGCACTGGCATAAAAAAACGAGCTCTAACCACAGGTTGAGCTCGTTTTTTTATTGTCTTAAGAAAGCGATTAAAAGTAATAAAACACAGAGGCGGTGTGGCTTGTTTCTTCTCTTTCTAGCTTAATGGCCTGATACTCAAGGGCGAAAGAAGAATTGAGCCTTTTATAAAAACTTAACTCATGATCAAGCAGATCTTTATTTTCATAAGCTAAGGAGACAAAGCCCATATTGGCTTCAAAGCCTGAATAAACAGGCAGTTTCGTGGCGCTAGAGATCTCAATACTTGGCAGGAGATAGAATTTAGCGCCTAATACAGACATGCTACCTCCTAACCCAAAGTTTAAAGAGGTCTTAAGCTGATCATCTTGATTGCGCTGCGCACCTATGCCAAAGCGCCAAGATGCATTTTTTGACACCCCATTGAATGGCTTTAAGCTAGTTATTTCTAACAAGGTCACACTCTCTACTCGACTCGTATCCTCAATGCCAGAAAGCTCAAGGACACCCGCCGCTAAACTGGCCGAATTAATGCTCTCTTGTCTTTGATAAAAAGAACGGTAATCCAGTAAAGCAAAACGAGCAGAGTGTTCATCCTCATTAGTAGAAATGCCAAAAGATGAAAGATAAAGTTGATCTCGCATTTTATCATTAGGTTGCTGAGTCTCTGGCAAGCTAGCCAATAAACCAGATGCATCACCATAAGTATCCAGTAAACCAGAATAAGATGGGTAAGGTGTTTTGTAGGTTTCAAAGCTCAATCGAGTCCCTAATACAGCCACATCCCCTAGATCTTGGTGAATACCTTGATATTGAAAGCCCTGATCTAGAATCATTTGTCTAACCGTTCTTTGTTCAAAGCTGTTTAGTGGCTCATAAGCTTTGTGGAACTTAGCCAACAGAGATTTAAGTTCAAAAACTTGAGTCTCTGGTGCTTGTTGATAAACCTGAGCTTCCATCAAGGCAGGCGAGATTATGCTTCTGTCTTCATCTAAACAATCACAAGCCTGATCAAGTGCCTCATAAAGGTAGGTCGCGCAGTTTTTAACAAAAAAGTTATACCTTAAAGGGTCATTCAAAGCCTGATCGAAATAATCGATTAGCTTTTCACTATCAAACTTATCTTCAGGTAGCTTAATAAAACGTAAGGAGCGTGATTCATAGTTATTATAAAATGAGATAACTTGGTGCAAGGGTGTCAGGTTAATTTCTGCCTTGATACTAGAAAAGCCACCTTTGAGGGTCTGGGAGAAAAGCTGCTTACTTTCTAGTGGCGCTAATACAGACAATACAGGTGAAAAGTAAAAATCATCCTCATCTAGAAACAGAAGTAAAGAATGACCAAAATAAGACATAGGGGCATTAAGACTTTCACCTGCTACTAATAAATAAGGTGTTTTACCTTGTAAAGTCTCAGTAAAAGTTGGCTTTTGTAGTTGGCTGTAATCAGACGTTGAACAAGTGTTTATCTTTCCCATCAAATAAGAAAAAAAGTCATAACTTGTTTTTTGTTCAATTAATGCATTATCAGATAATAAATGCTCGTCACAACCTCGTAAGTTCAGCTGAGCTTTTAGACTGTCATAACCAACGCCTGATTGTCGTTTGATCTGAGAAATAAGGGCAGGTGCATTTTTTAAGATAAATTCTGACATACCTGCATCAAACTCAATAGAACGTGCTACTGAGTTTGATGGTAAGAATAAGCAGACAAAGGCAAATATTAAGCTAATTTTAGCCATAAAAGAATGAACCTTTGTCATCATATAAACTCTTACTTTTCTTTAGCCATTTCTTCGTTTTCAACTTTAGGCATCTGAACATAAATTGCACCTGGCTCATACTCAAAAGCAGCACCAGAAATCATGTCAGTTGTAGATAAATCCCAAAATACGCTTAGCAAAGCAACATTATCATAAGATGTCGTAATTTGACGTGTTACCGCTTCATAACCAGACTTTTTGAACATCACAGATTTAACTTTATTCTTTTTAAAGCTAGCACTTACAGGTGTTTTACCAATTAAGGCGCCATCAACATACACTTCAACATCATCTACATCTGAGTTAAAAGTTAGTGTTTGATTAGTACCTGAAATGATTGTCGCACAACCCGTTAAAAAAAGAGCGGCAACTGTAAAAGCTGAGATAAGTAATTTTTTCATTCTAGTTCCATTTAAAATTTAATATATTGATTTAGTTACCAAAAAAGGCGGAGGAATCTTACACAAAGTTGACATTGAACGATACTCATACTTATTTAGTTTGCTAATTAATTACCCACAAACCATTTGCCTTTGGCCAAATTACGTCGATAAAGCCAATACATGCTCGCTCCTCGGGCAACAAATAAAGCCGCCTGACTAAACCAAAGTCCATGATTACCCATGCCTAATTGCTGGGTGATATACCAGCAGGGGAAGAAGACAAGCACAACTGACACTATCATGGCATCTTGCATCTGTTTTACTTCAGTGGCACCAATAAAGACGCCATCTAGCATAAATGACCAAATACCAAGAAGCGGGAAAACTACTAGCCAAGGTAGATAAATCGCTGCAATGCTTTTAACTGACTCGATACTGGTTAATAGGGAAACGATATGATTACCAAAGAGCCAAAATACTAAGACAAGTCCAACTGCTGCAACCAAAGCCCATACACTCGATAAAAGCACCACTTTTTCAAACTGTGTTCTGTCTTTCTGGCCGATTGCCTCACCACATAAGGCTTCAACAGAAAAAGCAAAACCATCCAAAGCATTAGAAATTATCATTAAAAATGTCAGTAATACGGCGTTTGCAGCAAGTATATTATCCCCTTGAGCCGAACCTTGAGCGGTAAAGAAAATACCAACCGCTAATAACAAGATAGTTCGTACAAATAGATAGCGATTTACCTGAATCAGAGCAATGTATTCAGAGAATTTTAATAAACTTTTTGCCACCTCGGAGGAGATATTAATATTCAGCTTTTTCAACTGCTTACTGGCTAAGTACAAAGCGAGAGCCAAACCTGCATATTGAGAGATAACCGTTGCCCAAGCCACGCCATCACTGGCCATATCCAAATGGTAAACAGCGTAATAGTCCAAAACCATGTTTACCACATTGATTAATAACATGATCCAAAGTGGCCCGCGGGCGTTTTGCACCCCATAAAACCAACCAACAACAGCATAGCCAGCCAATACTGCAGGCGCACTTAGAATACGAACCTCACAATAAAGCCTTGCCCAAGGTTCAACTTGCGCACTAGGAGACATCATCCACAACATGACATCAATAATGGGATCTTTAAATAGAATAAGTAGTAAACCGATCAAGATACCTAGTAAAACCGATTGAAGTAACAGCTCTAATACTCTTTGCTCGTCTTTACGACCTAAGGCTTGAGCCGTTAAACCTGTCGAGCCCATGCGTAAAAAACCAAAGGCCCAAAATACTAAGCTAAAAATACTCGCACCGATTGCCACAGCCCCAAGATGGCTTTCATTAGCAAGGTGTCCAACAACGGCCGTATCCACCAAGCCCAAGAGCGGTGTTGTAATGTTGGATAACATAGGCGGCCAAGCCATATGCCATATGCGTTTATTTAACTGCTTCTCTTGACGAAAAGTAGGAATAAGCCTTAACAAGCTGGACATACTAGATTTAATACCTTGGGTAAAAGTGTGAATTATGGACTAAAAAGCGGCTATTTATACTTAAAAAGAGCCTATTTTGGCTAGAAGTTTCGTTTTCACTGTGGATAAAACTATCAATTACACACAAGTTTGTTCATATAAACTTGAATATACACATTCAACTTCTCTATAACAGATATAATGTGTATTAGTATCTCATTTATCCACATTTTATTTTGCTCAATTCGTAAAAAAGGTTATCCACAAATAGAATCAGGTTCATTTCTAACTCAAGGAATACGAGCATTCATATCTTGTTTTGATTAAACTAGGGCAAATTTATTGGTGATAGTGCCAACTTAAAATATCTTGGAGTCCTATATGAAAAAGTATGCAAAACCCCTAGCTGAAGGCCTAGCTGTTGGTATTGTTTTTGTCAGTATCACCATGCTGTTTCAAATTCCCTACTATATGAGCGCAATTATAGGCGTTTTGGCAGCAATCGGTGGTTTTAGAAATTCAATCAAGATGGATGCCGAGAAAAAAGCCAAAAAGTCAGCACCGGCTTCATCCGAAATTAAAACAGAAAAAAAAGAGTCAGATGATGTCTGAATCAAACAAATCCTATGGAGAAGGGGATAGCACCTTCCAAGCAGTAGGCGGTAAAGAAGGGCTGCATGCGCTTGTATCAGATTTCTTCCACTTTATGGGGACAGAGCCTCAATTCAAGCGCCTTTATGATATGCACCCAGCCGATACAGAATTATCCATTGATAAGCTGTATCGCTTTTTAACAGGCTGGATGGGGAGCGATAAGCTCTATAGCCAAAAATATGGTTCAATCCAATTGCCTAGAGCCCATATGCATCTAGATGTTATAGATGAAGATAAACAGGCTTGGTTAGATTGCATGGCAATGGCGATGGATAATCAGGGCTTAGACGCTGATTTAAAAGAATACTTATTGATTCAACTAGCTGTGCCTGCAGAGCGTATCAGACAAGTTAGCCAAGCAAGACAAGCCCAAGAGTCTTAGTTTAACTTATGCTCTTGTAAGACTTTTTAGCAAGTAAATAGGGGATTTATCTATTTACTTGCTTCACCACTTCTATGCCTAAGCGTTTGGCAAGTCTAACTAGGTTTGCTCTATCCATATCCAGTGCTCTTGCAGCCTTGGACCAGTTGTAATCTGAACTTAGCAGAGCTTGATGAATTTTCTGGCTTTGAAATGCTGCGGTGGCATCTTTAAGGTTTGATACCTGCCAAGCTTGTTGAACTAAAGCATTGCTATTATCAAAGCTCTCTTCCGGAGCCTTGATGCTTTTTGTTATCGCCTGAGAAGTGCTTTGTAACTGGCCTAGGTGATAGGTTTTGATCCGTGTCATCCCTGTTTGACCTTGTCCATCAGACCGAGCCATCAGAGCTGCTCGGTTCATTACATGTTCGAGCTCACGGACATTCCCCGGCCAATCATAAGCTTCTAATCTGGCAATCACATCATCATCAATTAATAGATGAGCTAAACCTAATTTACGGCGTGATTGTTCGGTAAAATAACCAGCTAACAAGGTGATATCACCCAGTCTTTCTCTGAGTGGAGGGATACAAATAGGGAATACACTTAATCTATGATACAGATCTGATCGAAAGCGATTAGCTTCCACTTCCTCTTTTAATACTCGATTAGTAGCAGCAATCACTCGTACATCAACAAGCTCGACCTGATCCTTACCAACGGCTTGTATTTCCTGGCTTTGCAAAGCTCGCAGCAACTTACTCTGAGCCAAAAGTGGCAGCTCACCTATCTCATCTAAAAAGAGAGTACCGCCATTCGCTAAGCTAAACTTACCCGCTCTGTCTTTATCTGCGCCAGTAAAGGCTCCTTTAACATGGCCAAACAACTCACTTTCAATCAGATTTTCAGGCAAAGCAGCACAGTTTACATAAACCAAAGGCCCTTCCGCACGAGTCGACTTTCTATGTAGGGTACGGGCAACCAATTCTTTACCAACACCCGTTTCTCCCTCAATTAAAACAGCAAAGTCAGAAGGGGCAACCAGACCTAACTCTTGCTGCATTTTTTGCATAGGTAGGCTTTGTCCAATCAACTCCCCCCCATCTTTTATCAAGGCTTCTTTGGTGAGCTCAGACACGACATTTTGAAAGTGCTCGGTGTGAGATTCTAATTTTTTGAAGAGGATAGCGGTTTTCAAGCTGGCAGCGGATACCGCCGCGATGACCTCTAAGGTTTTAGCGGCGATATCGTCAAAAACACCTGGGGTCAGACTATCTAAAGTCAAAATACCTATCAGTTGCTCATCCGCATGAAGGGGAAAGCCCATACATGCATGCACGGGTAAATCACCAACAACCCCTTCTAACATGCCATCGTAGGGGTCAGGCAAATCACAATCACTGGCAAAGCGCACAGGCGTTTGGCTATCACAAATGGCTTCAAACCTAGGCTGAGAAGCTATTTCAAAGCGACGGCCCAATAACTCAGGGTTAACGCCAGTCTGTGCTAGCGGCTTAAGTTCTTGCCCTTGACGCTTAAGCAAAACCACTGCATCACAAGGAATAATGTTACGTATGGTATTTAACAGACGATCAAACCTGTCCTTGGTTGTGACGTTTTGCGCCATGTCTATCGCCAGTTCCAATAAATCACCCGATGTAATCACATTCCTACTCCTCAGATTAAAGCTATTAACAAGTATAGGTCATATTGACACTAATAGGTATTTTTAACTCCTTTACAATTGAGTCATATTGACTCTTTAAATATCTATAAAATTCGTAAATAGCTGATAAATAACAAATAAATTTATTGGCATCAGATGTGCAATAACGAATACAAGAAAGAGATTTAAATGACGACTAGATGTCAAAAGGACATCAAAGGAGACAAATATGTTCGGCCATCATTTCAAACTATTACCTATTATGAGCCAGCAAAAATTAACCCGTTACGAGCTGGAAGAGAACTTTAAAAGTGTGTTTTTCGCAGGCAACAGCTTGATGCTAGCGTCTCTCATCGTAGTACTGGCAACGGTTTTCATTGGTTATCTAAAACCTGAGGACTTTAGTATTGCCACTCAAGTTGTGAGCCATATTGCTCTGGTAGTGTTTGCGGCTTTTCTAAAGGTAGGTTATGTGATGCGTCTAATTGGCCAAAACGGAATTAAGGCTGAAATCCTATGATGAGCAAGATACATCCAGATCAGATTAAGCATAAAGGGCAAGGGAAAGCTGGGTTTGATTTATTTGATTTGGCCTTTCGCCCCGGTTTTTTAGGGGCAAGTGCTTTCTCATTAATCGCTTTAAGCCTATGGCTATTCATTTTGAGTGGACAAGTAAGCTTGCCCACTCAAGGCTTATCCAGCCTAGTTTGGCACTTTCATGAGATGGTCTTTGGCTTTGCCGCTTTTGTGGCTTTGTCCTTTTTGCTTACCGCATCACAAACATGGACTCAGCTTCGTAGCTTACATGATAAACCACTCATTCTATGGTGTCTTATTTGGGCTTCTGTACGCATATTGTTATGGCAAGAGAGTGTGTCATTGCAATATTTAGCCTTCGGTCTACAGCTTGTCTGGTGGCTAATTGGCATCGGCTTTTTGGCTCAGCTCTTGTACCGCGCCAACAATCGAAATCTCATGTTATTACCTTTGCTTAGCATCATGATGCTAGTCAACATGGGCATTATTATTGCCGACCTAGCGGGCAAGACAGAACTGGCCCTACACTTTGGCCGTACTGGTGTACTTTTATTTGCGCTTTTAGCCGGCGTTTTGGGGGGTCGTCTTATCCCTATGTTTACTCGCAATGGCACTAAAGCACTGCCTCTTGCTGCGAAGGTGATAGCAACCCCAAGATTAACCAAGTTACTGATAGCAACGGCGTTAATAAATAACCTATATGCCTTTATCTACCCATTTTCTGAGTTTGCGCTTGTACCTGGTTTCATCATGATTTTGTTAGGTAGTTTGCAGCTTATCCAGCTTTATCACTGGCATCCAAGAGCCAGCTTACAAGTCCCGCTTTTATGGTCCTTGCATCTCACATATGGCTCCCTTGGTTTAGGGTTTATTTGTCTAGGCGCTAGCTTTTTCACTGAGCTAATTCGTTTTGCTGACGCACTACACTTGATTGCGATCGGCGCAATCGGCGGCATGATACTCGCCATTATGTCTCGAGTGTCTTTAGGCCATACAGGACGCTTGATTCAATCGGCTCCTCTTATGTCCTTAGCCTTTTTAACCATATTTATTGCGGCCCTAGCCCGTACTTTTTTGCCTGCTTTAGGCCTAGTGATAGAGGCATGGCAAGTTAGCGCAGCCCTTTGGATAGGAGCCTTCGCTCTCTTTATTTTGCACTACAGCAGCATTCTCATTCGCCAGCGTTTATAGCGCACTTTTTATCAACTCAACCAAAATACGTCACGCATTAAGAGCGTTAGTTTAATAAGGATACAAAATGTTAACAGATCAACAAATAAGCACAGTAAAGAGCACAATTCCCTTACTTGAAAGTGTAGGGCCTTCACTTACCCAGCACTTTTACAAGCGCATGTTTGAGCATAACCCTGAGCTGAAGGATGTATTTAATATGGCCCATCAGGCTGAAGGTACTCAGTCTTTAGCGCTTTTTAATGCCATTGCAGCCTACGCAAAGTACATAGACAACTTGCCAATGCTGACTTCAGCCGTTCAACGTATCGCCCATAAGCATACAAGCTTGGATATCAGACCTGCTCACTATGACATTGTAGGCTTACACCTCATTGAAACACTGAGAGAGCTTGCTGGTGATGTATTCACAGCTGAAATTGAAGATGCTTGGGTTGCCGCTTATGGTCAACTAGCAGAGGTCTTTATCTCAGTTGAAAATGGTTTGTATGAATCAAACGAAGCGCAAGAGGGCGGTTGGCAAGGGCCAAGAAAATTTAAGCTAGTAGAGAAGCGTATCGAATCTGAATTAGTTAAAAGTCTTGTATTTGAACCAGTAGATAGAAAAGCCGTTATTACCTATCAACCTGGGCAGTATCTTGGTATCAGAGTGAAGCCTATTACCTCTGAAAACTTAGAAATGCGTCAGTATTCGCTTTCTGATCAAGCCAATGGTGAAAGCTACCGTATCTCAGTAAAACGTGAAGCCATGGGTGTACCTGGCTTAGTGTCTAACTTCCTACATGATGGTTTACGCCTTGGTGATGAGGTTGAACTTTTTGCGCCAGCGGGTGATTTTGTCTTTAAAAACAAGGGCAAACCGGTTGTTGCTATCTCTGCGGGTGTGGGTCTTACACCTATGCAGGCCATATTAGAGAGCCTAGCAGAGCAAAGAAGTGAAGCTGAGGTACATTATCTTCATGCTTGTGAAAACCATGAACAGCACTCCTTCAAAAAGCGTGTGAAGCAACTCGCGACCAAACTTAATCTGATTCATCACACTTGGTATAACCAAGACCATGATCCAGAGGAGAGCGTACATCATGGCTTAATGGACCTAAGTACGATTACCACCTTGCCATTAGAAGATGGCGACTTCTATCTATGTGGCCCAGTGGGCTTTATGCAGTTTGCTAAGCAGCAGTTGCAGAACTTAGGGGTAGATTCTGATCGTATCCATTATGAAGTCTTTGGACCGCACCAAGACTTCTAATCAAAGAGAGAAGAGAGAAATAGCAGGTGCCCAGCATCTGCTATTTATTCAGAACAAGGTGAGCAAAGTTAACTGGCAGTTTTTTTAAAGCTAAAACCTGTTGTCTTCACTGTGCCAGCTATGACTAATAAAGTCCCTATTAACGTATGCCAGCCTATCATCTCATCAAGGAAGATCACGCCCCACATAACGCCAAAAACCGGTACGAGAAAGGTTACCGTTAGAGTAGAGGAGGTACCTATTTCATTGAGTAGTTTAAAGAAAATAAGATAAGCCACACCCGTACAGACAACACCTAACATGATGACAGCTAGCGAGATTTCAATACTGGGTTCATCCAAAGGTTGATAGAAGAACAGCATTGGCAAGATTACCAAGGTCCCCATTAACATGGTGCCATAGGCATTAGGCAAGGGCTCAACGCCTTTAGATACTTGGGTAAAGGTACTTGCCAGCCCATAACAAAAAGGAGCACCAAGAACGATTAATACTGACAGCCAAGCATCGGTTTTAAAGAGTTCTGCATCAAAGCCTACAATCACAGAAACACCCAGAATACCGAGCGCCAAGCCGATCAAGGTTTCACGCGCTAGTTTCTGCTTGAAATAAATCGCACTGATTACAGTACCAAATACAGGCGTAGTGGCATTAATAATGGACATGAGAGACGCGGTTAAGTCCCCCGCAGCAAAGCCGTAGCACAAGAAGGGTAAAGCCGCGCTTAAAAGACCTAAAATTAAATAGTGACGCCAATGTTTAGCTAGGTACAGACGCTTTTTGAAGGAAAAAGTAACAACAGCTAGAAAAAGAGCAGCGAAGCCAATGCGCAGTTCTATCATCCAAACAGGGCCAAATACTGGCGCACTGATACGCATAAACAAAAAGGAGCTACCCCAAATAGCGGCTAATAAGAGTAAATAAAACGCACTTCTAATGCCCATAGGAAATTCCACACTATGAAAGAAAAAGAATAAGTGAGCACAAAGAGAAGATGCACTCTAGGATTTTTGCAAGGCAGGATAATACCAGTTCACATAAAGCTACGTATAGCAAAATTGATTGATAAAAGAACACAAGATTCTGCTGAGTTTTCACCGATTAATACAATTATGTTACTTTCTCCTGCTAACCTAAAACTTAGCTTTAATAAAAAAGAGGTAAAGCAATGTTTAGATTCTTATTTGCTACCTTTTGTCTGTTTATCAGTACTTTAGGTCAAGCCGACCAAAAACCCAGTGTGAAAATTACCTTAGGCGAATGGCCCCCTTTTATTACTGAAAGCCAGCAGCATAGAGGCTTTGTAACCCATCTGATTCATGATGTATTGAGTGAAGCCGGCTATGCGCCTGCTTTTGCCTTCTACCCTTGGACTCGCGCTTATAAAACAGCGGCCTTAGGCCGTGCTAATGCCACCGCAGTTTGGATGCATA
The DNA here is from genome assembly GCF_001624705.1 of Marinomonas sp. SBI8L. GTDB lineage: Bacteria > Pseudomonadota > Gammaproteobacteria > Pseudomonadales > Marinomonadaceae > Marinomonas. Next base: position 29,943 of record NZ_JSEO01000011.1, on the reverse strand, counting down.
AAGCCGAACGCGAGCAAGATTTTTATTATAGTGAGCCAGTACTGAATGAAGAGTTCGTCTTTTTCCATCTTAAGGCTTCGAATTTTGAATGGTCTGAAATAGCCGACCTAAGCCAATACAAGCTTGGTGGTATATTAAGCTCTAGTTATGGTAAAGCATTTGATGATGCCCTTAAGCAAGGCAAAATAAACATAGATTTAGCGCCTAATAATCAGGTCGCTTTTCTCAAGCTATTAGCGGGTCGTATTGATGCTTTGCCTTTAGAGAAGAGTGTCGGTCTGGCGAGTATCAGAGAGCAGTTCACGCCGGAGCAGCAGGCTCTCATTACTTTCCACCCAAAAAGGCTTTTAGAAAATCACAGCTTTTTACTGGTATCAAAAGCGTTAGAAGACAGCCCTCAAATCATAGAAGACTTTAATCAAGTACTAATGAAATATCGTAAAGATGGTCGTTATCAAGCCTATTTTGATCGATTTGAAGCAGGGGAATATGATTTAGAGCCAAGCAACGAGTGATCAAGCAGAGATATAACCTTAGGCCAATTCCCTTTCAATGAGCCTAGCTTAGGGAACCTACGAATAAGTCCTCCCGCCTCAGCGTGTGGATAAAAGCCGCTAGATTTATTGGCGAGGAGCGCAACTTAATAGTTATTCTATTGATAAGGGCCTCAACGTAAAGATAGGGCTTTTAGACCACGCCCTTCGGGTCTTTAAATAATACCTACTCGGCATTTCAGAAAAAGTAACGCCTTGTGTGATACTTTTTCTGATAAGACTGAGAAGAGGTGACTTAATCGCAGGTTCCTTAGTTAGCAGTCCGCTTTTTTAAAGGGAAGTTGTTGCTCAATCTCTGCCTTGTACTGATCCACAGCCTTACCTTCTTCAACACAAAATTGCGCGATCGCATCACGAAAACCAGGGTGAGCAATATAGTGCAAGCTATGGCTATAAACCGGCTCAAATCCTCGGGCAATTTTATGTTCTCCTTGAGTACCCGGATCAAAGTGTTGCAAACCTTGTTCTAAACAAAACTCGATACCTTGATAATAACAAGCCTCAAAATGCAGGCAATCAAACTCTTCCACACAACCCCAATAACGGCCGTACAAGGAATGGTTATCAAAGAAGCACCAAGACGCCGCAATCCAATCATCACCTCTTGATGCCAACACCAGAAGAATTTGATCTCCCATATGACTGATCAAACTTTGAAAAAAGTCGCGAGTTAAATAACCCTGTTGGCCCCGTTTAGCATAGGTTGATTGGTAACAAATATAGAAGAAGTCTATCTCTTCTTTGCTGAGATCTTTACCCAATTTACGTTCTAAACTTAAACCCTGATCCAGTACCTTCTTACGCTCTTTTTTAGCCACTTTTCGCTTGCGGCTAGAGAAGTAAGATAGGTAATCATCCATATCCTGATAATCACGATTAAACCAGTGAAACTGGCACGCGGTTCTATGTAATAGATATTCGCTTTTTAGCCCATCAAGACGCTCTTCTTGATTAAACAGAAGATGCCAACTTGATAGCTTTTGCTCGCTTGTACGGTCAGTAAGTACTTGCGCTACTAGCAAGTGTAAATGATCTAATTGTTCAGATTGAGTCGTTGAATCCAGTCCAGAGAAAAGCCTAGGGCCAGTAACAGGAGAGAAGGGAACAGCCCAAATACGCTTAGGAAAATAGTCTAAACCATGCCTTTGGTACGCTTCCGCCCAGCTCCAATCAAAGACAAACTCTCCTTGAGAATGGGTCTTTAAGAAGGTAGGGGCGATAGCAACGGGCGTATCATCATCTTCCATTAACAAGAGGTATTCTGGATGCCAGCCAGATTCTTCACCAAGACTTTGGCTAGACTCTAAAGCATGAAAAAAACCATATTGTGCAAAAGGGTAAGTGGTACTGCCTATGGCTTCTTGCCATCTTGCTTCACCAATTTGTTCCACTTGATTAAACCACTGGGCTTTCATTACTTACCTTTTCACCTCTTCTACCTAAGCTGCTAGCTTTTGCCTTTATAGACTCAGCACAACCAATTACAGCTCAGCATGCATCTTTTTAATTAAGCTTTGTGTTTCAGGGCGCTTGTTACGCCACAAGGTAAAAGCTTCTGCCGCTTGTTCCACCAGCATACCTAAACCATCACAACCTTTTGCACCTAGGTTTTGTGCCCAGTTTAAAAAGACCGTCGGCTCTTTCGCGTACATCATGTCATAGCACCAAGTATTTGCTCCAATGACAGCGTCAGGGATTGGCGGTAAATCGCCAGACAAGCTCGCAGACGTACCATTGATGATGATGTCAAACTCGCCTTCCACCTCAGCAAAGCCCATAGCGGCACGCTTAGTATCAGGGAAGTCATCTGGGCCAAAAATATCCACCAAGGTTTGAGCTTTAGACACAGTACGATTAGCAATCACTAATTCGCTAGGTTGCTGAGATAAAACAGGTTCTAAAATACCTCGTACAGCACCACCCGCTCCTAATACCAAGATGCGCTTAGCTTTCATCGTTTGGCTATTATTCACTGTGATATCTCTTACCATGCCAATACCATCGGTATTGTCACCATAAATCTCACCATTTTGGTTCTGTAATAGAGTATTTACCGCACCGGCTGTTTTCGCTCTGCTACTTAGTACATCACACAAGGCAAAGGCCCTTTCTTTAAAAGGCACAGTGACATTAAAGCCCTTGCCACCCTGCTCGAAGAAGTCTTTTATCTGAGCTTCAAAGCTCTCTAAGTCGCCAAGAAAACGCTCATAGGAAATATCTTGCTGAGTTAAACGGGCAAACTCTGCGTGAATATCAGGCGACTTACTGTGGGCAATTGGATTACCAACCACTAGATATTTGTCCATTAAACCTCTCCTTCAGCCTTATCCACTACAGGGCGATTCAACCAATTTCGGCCCGTTAGGTAATAGTCCGTTAACTTTGCTTCTTCACTGCCTGCTTGAGCGTCATATCCATAGCTCCATTTCACCTCAGGCGGTAAAGACATCAGGATAGACTCGGTACGCCCTGCACCACTTTGCAAACCAAAATGCGTGCCACGGTCAAATACCAAGTTAAATTCTACATAACGGCCGCGTCTGTGTAGTTGGAAGTCACGCTCTCGTTCACCATAAGGGGTATCTAAGCGTTTTGCCAAAATAGGGTGGTAAGCCTTCATGAAGGAGTCACCAACAGAGCGCATTAAACCAAAGCTTTGCTCGAAGCCTAATTCAGAAAAATCATCGAAGAACAAACCACCAATGCCACGTGGCTCGCCCCTGTGTTTCAAATAGAAATACTCATCACACCAGTCTTTAAACTTGTCATAGTATTGGTCGCCAAAAGGCTCACAGGCTTCTAATGCTGTTTGATGCCATTGGGTACAGTCTTCATCAAATCCATAATAAGGTGTTAGATCAAAGCCACCACCAAACCACCAAACAGGATCCATGCCTTCTTTATGGACCACAAACAAACGCACATTAGCATGAGACGTCGGCGCGTAAGGGTTTTTAGGGTGAATTACCAGAGAGACGCCCATGGCTTCAAAACTGCCACCTGCAAGCTCAGGTCTTGCGGCTGTTGCAGACGGAGGAAGTTGACTTCCCATTACATGGGAGAAGTTCACTCCACCTTTTTCAATCACTTCACCATCGGCGATGACACGGGTACGACCACCGCCACCGTTTTCACGTTCCCAAGCATCTTCTTTAAAACGCGTTTGCGGCTCGAACATCTCTAACGAAGCACAAATACGGTCCTGTAAATCCATTAAAAAGGCTTTAACATCGGCGATCTCTTTGGCACCAATGGCGGTTTGCCCTGGGTGTTTCTCACTTGAAGGTGTGTTTGAAGCTGACAAGGTGAAGACTCCGGTTCTAATATCTAAAAACGTGCTTATAAAAGTGTCTTTAAAATAGCGAATTAAAGGTCTTAATAGAAATTGAGTAAGACCATAAAAATAATGGCAGCTAGTCTAACACTCAATGAAGAAGCAGGGTATTAGCACAGGAAGATGAAAAGCGAAGAGAGCAAGATAACAGACATTTATCATTTCAGCGTTTGCAAAAAGAACAAAGGCCTCAGTTGAGGCCTTTGTTTTTCACAGAGTTAGAATTCAGTTAGCTCTGATAGCGCTTCAGAATCAAAGCGGCATTCACACCACCAAAGCCAAAGCCGTTACAGAGCACATGCTCTACTTGCTTTTCTCTGGCTAGGTTAGGAACCAAGTCTAGATCAGCCATAGTCGGGTCGATATTTTCAAGGTTTAAGGTCGGAGGCAGCACACCTGAACGCAAGGCCATGGCGCTGAAGATAGACTCTATGCCACCAGCGGCACCAAGTAAGTGACCCGTTGCGGATTTAGTGGCTGAGATAGGCAAAGTCTGTACTCCGTCAGCAAATACCTCATCATTGAAAACATGTCTTAAAGCGTTAATTTCCCCTCTATCTCCTACTGGAGTCGAGGTCGCATGGGCATTCACATAGCCAATGTCATTTGGGCTTATCTGAGCCATCTTCATAGCGGCTTTCATGGCTCTGGCTGCCCCTTCACCGCTTTCTGGACCTGACGTTAAGTGATAAGCATCGGCACTGGTGCCATAACCAACAATCTCAGCTAGGGGCGTCGCGCCGCGAGCTAGGGCATGCTCTAAGGTTTCGATAACGAGCAAACCCGCCCCTTCTCCCATCACAAAACCTTCGCGGTTTTCATCGAAAGGGCGAGAGGCCCCTTGTGGGTTGTCATTATTGGTAGAGAGAGCTTTCAGCGCCCCAAACCCTGCGTAAGATAAAGAGTCTATGCAGGCTTCCGCACCGCCAACTAGAGCGACTTTTGCTTCGCCACTGCGAATCATACGCATGCCATCGCCAATAGCCTGTATCCCAGCGGCGCATGCCGTAACAGGTGTACCTATGGGCCCTTTGAAGCCGTATTTAATAGACACGTTTCCCGCCGCTAAATTGGCTAAAAATGCAGGCACAGTAAAGGCGGATACTTTTCTAGCCCCTGATTTATCTAGTACTTCTTTGGCGTGAGTAATGGTTGGCAAGCCGCCTATGCCTGTGGCAATTATGGTGGCCGTTGCTTCTTGCTCTTCTAGAACCGTTGGTTGCCAGTTAGCCTGAGTTAAGGCTTCAGCAGCAGCAGCGAGAGCAAACAGGGTAAAGGCATCCACACGGCGACGCTCTTTTGCCGACATATAGTCTGTTTCCACTAAGGCGTTGCTAAACTCCTCTGCCTTAGCATTTTTACCTTGGATTGGGACTTGCCCACCAATTCGTGTACTCACGCTATCATTTAATTTTAGGTTGTCATCAAGGGCACGAATACCTGACTCACTGGCGATCAGCTTCTGCCATACGCTGTCGACACCACAGCCTAGAGGTGAGACTAGTCCCATTCCAGTTATTACGATTCGATCAAGCATGGTCTTTCCTCATGGTTATTCATTCTATGGGGAAGATGCTAAAGTAAACCTTTATATGATCAAGATAATATTTAGATTTTAAGCACTCAGCTTAAAGAGGAAAGCCAAATGCCTTATTCAGCCGACCATAAGCTGCAAAGCCGTGAACGTATTCGACGAGCAGCCGCTGATCTCTTCTGTCGCCAAGGATATGACAGTGTTTCCATTAGTCAGGTGATGAAGCATGCAAAGATGACCCATGGGGCCTTTTATGCACATTTTAGTTCTAAAGGTGCGCTTTATTCTGAGGCTATAAAAAGTGCGGCAGAGCAGTCTCTCTTTACCCGTGAAAGTGGCGATTTAACCTTAGCTAAGATAGTAAATTTAATTCGACAATACTTAAGCTTAGAGCATGTAAATCAAGAGGTTCCACCTTGTCCATTAGCTTTTTTAAGTACGGATATCGCCCATAGAGACAAGCATGTTAAAGCCAGTTATGAAGCGGTATTTAATGGCATGATAAAAACACTCAGCAAAGCATTATTAGAACAAGTTTTAATGGTGGGTGAAGCGAATAATGAAAAATCAAATAACAAATACACTAATGAGTCAGCAGAAAAACAGGGTATAGAAGCGGCAAGAGCACTAGCCCAGCAATTGATGGTCAATTTAGTCGGCACGGTTTCCATAGCCCGCAACATCACAGACCCTGATGCCCAAAAAACCTTGTTAGATAATACGAAAACAGGGCTGATAAATCGGCTCACTGGTGGCCTAAAAGCCTAATTCATCATAATGGAGTATTAGTTTGGTGTTTTGCTAACCATTTGCTGAGCACAGGGTGTAGTGGCACAGCCGCCTTTTGCTGTACACCTTAGATCACTACTCATCTGTTTACCTATGGCTTGGGTTTTATCCACCAGCTCATCAAATGGAATCACTGCAGAAAAGCCACCCAAAATTGCGATGGAGGCAGACCAAGCATGAGAAACACCCGCAATATTACGAGCATGACAGGGAATTTCGACCTCACCACCCACAGGGTCACACACTAAACCTAGGGTATTCATTAAGCACATAGCCGCGGCATCAAATGCCTGCTGAGCACTTCCTTGGTAATAATGTACTATGCCTGCTGCAGCCATAGCGGCAGAAGCACCTGTTTCAACCGAGCAACCACCAGTTTCTGCTGCAAATGAACCTCTTGCAGCGAATAGCGCCCCTACAAGCGATATCACCATGAGCACTTGGACTAGCTCATCCTGATTGGCACCTTCTTGCTTTAAAGCGTAGAGGCATCCGGGGACAATACCTGCACTGCCCGCCGTTGGGGCCGCGCAAACCACACCTCGACTGCTGCTAACTTCCATCACAGCAAGGGCACCTGCTATGGCGTTTTTCATAAAACCAGATTGCATCGCCGAAGGTAGTTCTGCTTGAGCAAAAGACTGGGCAGAGGCGGGTAAAAAACGCATGCTTTTTGTTTGCTTGTTTAATCCTTCATCCACCGAAGACAGCATGATATCTAGCCTTTGGATAAAGTAGTTTCTTACCTGAGAATGGCTCTGTTGCAAACGCCTGACTTCATAGGATAAGGCAAGATCAGCAAGGTGGTCCTCGTCTTTCACGTCATGCAATATCTTATCTAGAGAGGAATAAAGCACCTCTTCATTGATACTGGCATATTGTCTTGGCTGAGTTTGGCGGACTCTATCCACTGAGGGTGAAGACTGAATTTTGTCAAACACAGGGTGTGGGAGAGCACCTTCAAGGTCAATCTGTACTAGGTTTTCTTCATGATAGATATCTATTACTTTCGCTTTATTAGCCAAACTAGCTAATAACTCAGCGTCATCTAAGCCATGATGCTCAATCAAAATACTGACACATTTTCCCTTTAACCTAAGCCTGTGTTGATTCAGTTTATCAACACTAAACACACCGCCACCGGTTGAAACTGCCGCATAGGTATCACACCTTATATTTCCTTTTGCATCCGCAATTTCTACTTTTAAATCAACGCGGTTTGGATGCTCATTCAATTCAAGTGTTTGTAGGGATATTTCAAAACGAGGTAAGCCAGTGGTTTCTAACTGTTTTAATACCTCAGCATATTCAGGCGACATTAAAGCTAAGCCACAAAGACCTGCCGCAAAGCCTTGGTCACTGCCTTGGTTTTGATATACCTGAGCAAATGAGCCAGCAGGGTCAAAGTAAATATTTACCCCCATAAGCTGCTCATCAGGTCCTAGAGATAACTCACGTATGGTGCGACCTATCATATAAGGCGCAGCAGAGTGGGAGCTTGAAGGCCCTCTCATTACAGGACCAATGGCAGTATTTAACAGGCTAATATCTTGGTCCATGCGCTTTCCCCGTAAGTTTGGTTAATGTTTCATCCTGTCATAAAGCAAGGAAGCGCGGCAACTAAATCTAGTGTGTGCTTATGAAAGTTTGAAGTTCATCAAACATTAAAGCGATTTAACAGCATCTTCTTTCGCTTTAGCTTTGACTAGTATCGAAGACACGTCATTATCAATGTACCTAAACCCTATGATCGAATTTAGAAACATAAATTCTGACCCATAGACATTGAGATAAGAATTTAAGTCTGGAGTAGACGATGCAAACTTCACAAACAGCAATTAATTTAGCGAACCAAAGCCTTTTCAAACAAGAGTCTTATGTTAACGGCCAATGGGTAAGTGCCCAGTCAGGCAAAAGCTTTGCCGTTACCAATCCAGCCAATGGCGCCTTTTTAACAGAGGTTGCTGACCTTGGCGCTAGCGATACACAGGACGCAGTGACTGCAGCAGAAGCCGCACTTAAACCTTGGCAAGCACAAACTGCAAAAGAGCGTGCAACACTCCTACGTCGCTGGAATCAGCTTATCTTGGATAACCAAGAAGATTTAGCTCTCTTGATGACACTAGAACAGGGTAAGCCTTTAGCCGAAGCAAAGGGCGAAGTCGCTTATGGCGCCTCCTTTATTGACTGGTTTGCCGACGAAGCGCGTCGCATTTACGGCGATACTATCCCGACTTTTGCCAAAGACAAACGCATCATGACGATCAGGCAAGCTGTAGGGGTTGTTGCAGCTGTGACCCCTTGGAACTTCCCGATCGCCATGATTACTCGCAAGGTAGGCCCAGCGCTTGCTGCAGGCTGTACCATAGTGATCAAACCCTCTGACGAAACGCCTTTATGCGCACTCGCTTTAGCAGAGCTTGCCCATCAAGCAGGCATTCCAGCAGGGGTTATCAATGTGGTTGTAGGTAAAAGTGCAGCTGACATTGGTGGCGTGTTGACTAGTCACCCAAGTATTCGCAAGCTAAGTTTCACCGGTTCAACCCCTGTCGGGAAGTTACTACTTAGCCAGTGTGCTCAAACCGTTAAACGCACCTCAATGGAGCTCGGCGGTAACGCACCTTTTATCGTATTTGATGATGCAGATATCGATGCAGCGGTTGAGGGCGCTATCGCCTCTAAATACCGTAATGCAGGTCAAACCTGTGTTTGCGCCAATCGCATACTGGTTCAAGAGGGTATTTATGACGAGTTTGCAGCCAAGCTTGCTGCCAAAGTCGCTGAGATGAAAGTGGGTGATGGCCAAGAAGCTGGCGTTGCTATCGGGCCGCTTATTAACCAAGCAGCGGTTAACAAGGTAGAAGAGTTGGTAAATGGTGCTGTGGTACAAGGGGCGAAGGTTCTAACGGGTGGCGATAAAGCCAGCCAAGCAGGTAGCCAATTTTATCAAGCGACCGTACTAACGGATGTAACCGAAGATATGGATATTTTCCATAACGAGATCTTTGGGCCAGTCGCACCTCTGTTCCGTTTTAAAACCGAAGAAGAAGCCGTTGCCATGGCAAACAATACCCCATTTGGTCTTGCTTCTTATTTCTATTCCCAAAATTTGAGCCGCATCTGGCGTGTATCCGAAGCGCTTGAATACGGCATGGTGGGCATCAATGAAGGCATCATTTCCAGTGAAGTCGCGCCATTTGGTGGCGTTAAAGAATCTGGTAGTGGTCGTGAAGGCTCTAAATACGGCATAGAAGAGTATGTTGAAACCAAATACCTATGCATGGGTGGTTTAAGTTAAAGCCAAGCTTTCACTTAATACTGTCCCGGAAATCACTAAGGCAAACAGCTAATGACAGCTCGCCGAATAAGGCGAGTAGACCGGAGATGACAATGAAAAACGCTAACTTACAAGTAAGAAAAGAAAACGCCATGGCTCGCGGGCAAGGCAATATGGCACCAGTTTATGTGGACAGAGCACAAAATGCCGAAGTCTGGGACGTAGAAGGTAAACGCTATATTGATTTTGGTGCAGGTATCGCTGTGGTAAACACAGGCCATAATCACCCCAAGGTAAAAGCGGCTGTGATGGCTCAGGTGGAACGCTTTACTCATACTTGTGTCATGGTTAGCCCCTATGAATCTGCGGTTGAGCTGTCAGAAAAGCTAAATGCTGCAGCGCCTGGCCCAACACCTAAGAAAAGCATTTTGGTCACTACTGGCGCGGAAGCGGTAGAGAACTGTGTCAAAATCGCTCGAGCTTATACTGGCCGACCAGGTGTCATTTCCTTTAATGGTGGTTTTCACGGTCGCACTAATATGACCATGGGATTAACCGGTAAAGTAGCGCCTTACAAGGTTGGCTTTGGTCCTTTCCCATCTGACATCTTCCATGTGCCTTATCCAAATGAATATCATGGGGTTAGCATTGAGCAGTCACTAAATGACCTTAAAATGCGCTTTACCTGTGATATTGAAGCCTCTCGTGTGGCTGCGATTATTATTGAGCCAGTACAAGGGGAAGGAGGCTTTTATCAAGCGCCAGCCGAGTTTTTACAAGCACTACGCGCCATTTGTGATGAGCATGGCATCCTCTTGATTATGGATGAGATCCAAACAGGCTTTGCCCGTACAGGTAGCATGTTTGCCCATGAAACATCTGGGATAGAAGCTGACTTGATGACAGCAGCGAAAGGTATTGCTGGTGGTTTCCCAATTGCAGCGGTTGTCGGTAAAGCGGACATTATGGATGCACCTATTCCTGGCGGCCTAGGCGGTACTTATGGTGGTTCACCGGTTGGTTGTGCTGCTGCACTGGCTGTCTTTGATGTGATCGAAGAAGAGAAGTTATGTGAGCGTGCTACTCAAATCGGCGAGCACATGGTGACACATCTTCATGACATTAAAGAAATGCATACAGACCTGGTTGGCAACATTCGTAACTCAGGCGCCATGATAGCGTTGGAACTAGTGAAAGGCGGGGATGTTAATCAACCTAACCCAGAGCTTACCAAGGCGTTAGTGTCAAAAGCCTCTGAAAAAGGCCTAATTCTTTTATCGTGTGGTATCCGTGGTAACGTGATTCGTTTCTTGCCAGCACTAACAGCAGAATTTGATATTCTTGATGAAGGTATGGCGATTCTTAAAGCTTGCTTTACTGAATTGACCTAAGCCATTAAGTCAGTCCAGCACATAAAAAAAGAGCCTTTTGGCTCTTTTTTTGTTTCTACAAAGCTGAAATATAAGTGCTGATTCTATTAGACAAACTGCTGACTAATGATATCAATGAAAAGCTCACGGGCCTTATTGGGTTGGGCCGTTTTACGGCTAATCACAGCCACGCCTAAATCATAGTTTATTTGTTCTGCTAACACCGCCACCAGTTCCCCTTTATCAATATACTCTTGCGCATAAAAATCAGGTAAGAAGCCAATATATTGCCCTGAGAGAATTAAGGCTAAACGTGTATCGTAGAAATAAGACACAGCAGAAAGGTTCATCTCATTAATCTGCGCACTGATACCTTCATGGGGTTTCACCCCTGCATGAGTAGTAGGGAATTGATTCACCTCTTGCTTTTGCTCTGCTTCAGACATGCTTACCAAAGGGTGAGATGCATGGCAGTAGAGGTAACAAGTATCTTGATACAGAGGGATGTAATTCAATCCATCTAATTGCCTATGGTAAGGAATGAAACCGATATCGGCCTCATCGTTTAGCACCATACGTTCAATGTCTGCCATAGGCGCCACATTGGTATGCAGCATGACTTCACTGGCTTGGGCGCCAAAAGCACGAATCAAATCAGGAAACTGGCTACGCTTATCAAGGCTCACTGTATCTGATAAAGCAACTCTCAGTTTACCTGTCAGACTGGCATTAAGATTATTGACCGTGGTTCGAAAGCCCTCCAATGAGTCAAGTAGCTCATTGGTCATCTGGTAAATGATTTGCCCTTCTTGCGTTAATGAAAAGCCGGCACGGCCACGCTTACACAGGCTTAGGTTTAAACGTGATTCAAGGTTTGAGATATGAAGACTAATGGTAGAGCGACCTATGTTTAAAGCCGTTTCTGCGGCTGAGAATCCACCACAATCGACAACCGTTTTAAACACCTTTAGTTGTTTAATTTCATAATCGCCAATCTGTCCAAGTGAATAATTCTTAGTGCTCATAATGCCTCTGAAGTAACTGCTCTTTTCTGCAAAAAGGTTAGCCTTAGCTGTACCTAAAATACCATGCTTTTGCTTTATCTATTGAATTAAATCATGACTCTTTTTTCTGAGCATATTGTCTTCTAGTGTGCTTGATCAAGTAAGTAGGGGGGAATGAGGGATTGTTTTGTGCTGCCTTAACTTTAGGTTGGTTTTCTTGAATTTAAGCCGGGCGTTATCTCACCTAGTATGTCTTTAGCCAAATATTGGAAGCTTAAGTCAGGCACCACCCAACCTGATTTAACTATCCCTATAGCTTCCGGTTTCTGCCCCTTACTCATCAAGTGAAGGGGCTTTTTTTGCTTTAAACCTTTTATTGCCTTAAATAACCAACCGCATCTTCGTATTTTTCCACATCACCTGTGGCCTGCACTAAAATTGAAGCCCCATGAAGGCTAGCTAACATTTGGCAAGCTTTGATTTGTGCCTGCTTTTCATCCATACCGGTTTCTAACATGAAGACAGAACCTAGCCAGTTAAGCTTGATGCGATAAAAGTCTGCAAGCTCTTCACGGACTTCATCAGGTAATTGGCGCACATCTGTGGTGAGCATGGTGCAAATACTCATATTATGGTTATCTACGATTTTTGTTTTAAAACCATCAATAAACCCATTGAGCAATTGATTAGCACTAGCATGACTTGTTTCCACACAAGGAAGCTCACTTGCGAAGTTATCTTTGTAGCGTCTCAATACACTTACCGTAAGGTCTCCCTTGGTTGGAAAGTGATAGTGAACACTTGCACTCTTAATGCCAATCTGAGCAGCAAGTTCACGGAAACTAAAAGCGTTAAAGCCTCCCTCAATAATGGCATTTTCTGCCAAATCCATGATTAGACTTTTAGTGTCTTTTTTCTCTGTTTTGCTCATAAAAGTTTCATACTCGTGTGCTGATTATTTTATTAGAGGAGAGCGCTAACTATTCTCTTGGAGTTTTTATCTACCTACTGATAGATATTTTATTGACTCCATTTGAGTATACAAGTTATATTTCATCTATCTACTGATAGGTAAACCTATCGAAAAACATAATTTTAGCAATTTAAAGGCGGTGTTATGACAAGTTTTAACCCAGATACTAACTATGATGTTTTGGTTTTAGGGGGAGGCCCTGGTGGTTATAACGCCGCTTTTAGGGCTGCTGATTTAGGGCTTAATGTTGTATTAGTCGAGAAGTATGCGGCTCTTGGTGGGGTGTGTTTGAACGTAGGTTGTGTCCCCTCTAAAGCATTGTTGCATGTAGCAGGTCAAATACGCAGTACACAAGAACCTAGTGTTTCTGGTGTAGAGCTAGGGGAAGCCAAGGTAAACCTTGATCAGGTAAGAGAGTTTAAAACCAATACGGTCAACAAGTTTACTTCTAACCTTGGCCTTATGGCTAAGCAACGTAAGATCACAGTACTGCAAGGTGAAGGGCAATTAACCAGTGCTAATACTTTGTTATTAAATGGCACTGATGGTCAATTAACTGTGACATTCCAACAGGCTATTTTAGCAACGGGTTCAAAGAATATTCGTTTACCTTTTATCCCTTATGAAGATAAACGCATTTTAAACTCAACGACTGCATTGAACCTTACAGAAATACCTGAGCGCTTGCTTATCTTAGGTGGCGGTATTATCGGTATGGAAATGGCTACGGTTTACCAAGCATTAGGTAGTCAAGTCAGTGTAGCGGAGATGTCTAGCCAAATTATGGCTGGTGCCGACAAGGATCTAGTGAAGGTGTTTGAGCAAGCTAACAAAGGCCGTTTTAATATTCTAACCAATACTCAGGTAACCAAGATAGAAAGCCAACCTGAGCACTTGGTTGTTGATTATAAAAATGCCAAAGGCGAACTTGAAACCCACAATTTTGATGCCGTTTTAGTTGCTGTTGGGCGTAGTCCAAATGGTAAATTAGCAGGTATTCCAGAAATCGGTGTCGAAATTGATGCTAGAGGTTTTATCTTAATTGATGATCAATGCCGTACCAACCTGCCTAATATCTTTGCAATTGGCGATGTTACTTATGGCCCAATGCTGGCACATAAAGCGAGTCATCAAGCCCATATTGCAGCTGAGGTCATTGCAGGTAAGGCGAGTTATTTCCAAGCTAAAGCAATTCCTGGCATAGCTTACACTTATCCAGAAGTGGCTTGGGTAGGCATGACTGAGATACAAGCCAAAGCTGAAGGCTTAAATTTTAAAGTGGCGAGCTTTCCTTGGAAGGCAAGTGCCAGAGCCATAGCGGCAGAAATAAAGCATGGTAAAACTAAGTTAATCTATGATGCTGACACTCAGAAGATTTTGGGTGCAGGCATAGTTGGAGAGCATGCGGGAGAGTTACTAGGGGAGTTAACCTTAGCCATTGAGTATGGTGCTGAACTAGAAGATATTGCTTTAACGATTCACGCTCACCCAAGTCTGCATGAGTCTGTTGGCTTAGCGGCAGAGCTTGGTACAGGTAGTATTACAGATTTCCCTAACCCTGCTGCGGCGCTGTTTGCACGCTAAAGGGTAAAAGAAAAGAGTGTGACAAGAGTAATTTTGAATATGAGTAAGTGACTATATAAGTAAATAGTCACTTACTTTTTATGCTTGAAGCACTCGTATTTGATATTTTTTTGCTCTATTTTAAAGCAAGGTTTAAGGCCGTTATTTTTACGGCTTTAAACTTAGTTTTAAAGGGAAGCTAATCTTCGGATAAGTTTTGTTCTAAATACCAGTTCAAGATCACTGGCATAAGCTCAGACCCTGTCACTAAAAAATGACCATTCAGTAAAGACTCTCTGGCGTTATACCTAAAAGGTTCACCGTTAAAGCTCATGAGAACGCCCCCAGCGGCTTCAACCACAGCTTGAGATGCTGCAGTATCCCATTCACAAGTTGGCCCTCTACGCAGGTGTAGGTCGGCTTCTCCTTCAGCGATGCGACAAGCTTTAATCGAACTGCCTTTTGCAATTTCTTCGATATGGTCAAACTCTTCTAATAGAATTTCTCGCAATGAGTCTGGCAGGTTAGGGCCATGACTGCGACTTGTCATCGCAATAAGCGGTGTTTTAGGCACACGGATTTGCAACACTTGGGTATCATCTTCAGTCCATTTAACAGCCATTTTTTCCATGTCTTGCCAGTCACCTGTGACACCGAAATAACCTTCTTGAGTGACGGGTAAGTAAACCATACCCAAGATGCTTTTATGATTTTCGACCAAGGCAATATTAATGCTAAATTCACCATTACGCTTAATAAACTCCTTGGTGCCATCTAGCGGATCAACCACCCATAATAAAGGCCAGTCTTTACGTTCTTGATAGGGGATGACATTCTCTTCTGATAACACAGGAATGTTAGGTGTCAGCTTATTTAATCCAGCCACAATAATATTGTGTGCGGCTAAGTCTGCAGCCGTCACTGGACTATCATCTGCCTTTTGAACTATGCCAAAATCTGAGCGTTGATAAATTTCCATAATGGCATCCGCTGCATCATGTATAATTTCTTGTAACGCTAGATAAAACGGGTGGCTAATTACATCCTGCATAAAGGCCTCAAAGTATCTCTCACATCAAAAGCGTTTGGCTAAACCTTGTTTAAACATTAACAGCTTAAACATTAACGCTGAGGGTAAATTAGATTATGTGGTCAATGTTAGACATCTAACAGTAAAGCTAAGCTAACTGTTATCAACCTAATTTAAAGTGAATAATCATTGTATGAGTAAACCAGAAAAACAACCAAAATCACAAGCAGTTCGACTAGATAAATGGCTTTGGGCCGCACGCTTTTACAAAACACGCTCTATTTGTAAAGATGCAATTGACGGTGGCAAGGTTTCTTACAATGGCAGTAAAGGTAAAGCGAGTCGCAATGTCGAAGTTGGGGCGACGATTACTTTAAGATTAGGTTGGGATGAAAAGACCCTCATCATCAAAGCTATCAGTGAGCAGCGCCGAGGCGCACCTGAAGCAAGGCTTTTATACGAAGAAACGGAAGAATCGATAGAGAAGCGTGAACGTCGTGCCTTAGAACATAAATCACTAGGGGGTCGTATCATGGCAGATCATAAACCCAATAAGAAAGAACGTCGCGATATTAAGCAGCTTAAAAATGACATCTTTGGCGGTCACTAACTTTTTAACTTATTAGTAAACCTCAGCCGCTAAACAGCTTAAAACAATTAAACGGCTTAAAACAATAAGCCGTTTTTTTGTTCTTTCGTTTTATTCCCTTATTATTCCCTTAGCAAATAATAGTGTCTTTCGTTATTTCTCTGCCTCAGCTCAAAGCCTCACCATTTCGTTTTCAACCTGGCCTTTTAGAAACTGTAACTTCAAATACATTAATGGCTTTAAAAGCACAAAATAGAAGAAAAAAAGCTTTAGCGAGATGAATAAAAACAACTAACGACTAGATTCGAGCCGCCGAGCGTATCCAGTAATGAGTGGGTCGAGTATTTCTGCTAGCTCTAATTCCATACAAATTTGCATAACTTCATCAATGGTAAAACCGCTTAAGCTTACTAGTTGATCTAGTTCGAATTCATTCTTCATACCCTTTTGAACCAGACAATCATCTATATCATTTAAAAGAAGTTGAGCTTTTTCTGGCAGTGATTCAACACAAATAGAGGAGGGAATAACTTGTTTTTCTATCCGTGTTTCACGTGAAACATGAGATTTCACACCCTCTTTTTGCCTAGGGTACACATTCTTATCTTGCTTAAAATTAAGATCATCTTGTTTTTGAGCAAGCAACTGGGGCTCACATTTGAGAATAGGAAACTCAGTTAATACATCCTCAGCGCAGGTAATTAACTTAGCACCTTGTTTGATAAGATCTAAACAGGCAGCTGATGCAGGATCGATAATTCGACCAGGCACAGCAAATACTTCTCTATCATGCTCTAAGGCGTAATTAGCGCTGATGAGTGAACCGCTTTTAAAGCTTGCTTCCACCACTATCACTCCTAAACTCAAACCACTTATGATGCGATTACGAGCAGGGAAGAGCCTCGCCTGAACGTTAGTTTTAAGAGGGTATTCACTTAACAAGCAGCCTTCATGATCAATAATAGAATGAAAAAGCGAGGTATTATGTTTAGGGTAAAGGTTGAGTAAACCGGCTCCCATAACAGCAATACTACTCCCTTGGATACTCAGTGCGCCTTGATGAGCTGACGTATCAATCCCTATTGCACCACCACTAACAATGCTAACCCTTTGTTCTGCTAAAGATTGAGCCAGATTAAACGCGGTATCTAAACCATAGGCAGTCGCTTTTCTGGCACCAACAATTGCTAAGCGAGGAAGAGCTAATGCAGTGAGGTCACCTTTGATATATAGAAAGAGTGGTGCCACTGGTATTTCATTTAAACTACTAGGGTAAGCATCTTCTCCACGAAATACCAAGTGATGAAGAGGGCTTTGATCCAGCCAATCTAAAGTTAGATTAAGCTGAGCTTTTGTTTCATCGTCTAACCAACCATGAGCGAGATATGTAATAGCTTTATTGGCGGTTTCACTTGGCCACTTTAGTTGAATGAGCAGCTCATAACTCACTAATCTTTTCGCCGAGTAATTATGACTTAACCGACTTACCTCTTGTTCAAAAGAGATAAGGTAAGTAAAAAGCCTATCTAATCTGGCTGGCCCAACACCTTTAATAAAACTTAGTGTGAGCCAGTCTTGCTTCGATAAACAAGTGACCCCTGATAATACTGGTTCCTGTGTATTTTCCATTTAGCGCATTCCTTGCGTCTATTTACTCTTATGGGAGAGGTGAACTAATGGGCTTTATCATTAATAATTATTCGATATAGGGTGTAAAACACTACTCTATTAATTCACATACGGTACAATAATAAGAATATATTTTGATCTATCTCCTATGTATTTGAATCATGCTTTTGCTATAGATTTACTTAAGACTCAAGCGCTATTCAATATGTTGGAAATGAAAACTAACTAATTTATACGGTAATTTAAAATGGCTGTTCTACCTGTTCTCGAATATCCTGATCCACGTCTACGAACTGTAGCCAAGCCTGTGACTGATTTTAACGATGCCTTGCAAGTCAAAATAGATGACATGCTTGAGACTATGTACGATCAAAACGGTTTAGGTCTTGCTGCAACCCAAGTTGATTTTCATCAACGTGTGGTTGTAATGGATTTTTCAGAAGAAAAAAATGACCCTATGGTTTTTATCAACCCTAGATTTGAAGTGCTAGATGATGCACCAAATGAAGAGCAAGAGGGTTGCCTATCTGTACCTGGTTTTTATGAGCATATTTATCGTGCAGCAAGAGTAAAAGTCATTGCCCTTGATCGTCATGGCAAAGAGTTTGAAAAGAAGGTAACTGGGTTACTTGCTGTATGTGTACAGCATGAGATAGATCACCTAGACGGAAAACTTATGGTGGATTATCTGTCACCACTTAAGCGCAACCGCATTAAAACGAAACTGGTGAAAAACCAAAAACGCATGCGTGCTTAAGACAAAGCTTTTATTCGATTTAGCTCACCGTCTCTTTATTCGGTAAATCAGCAGCTAGTCGATACCCCCATTTTTAAATCAGGCTACGGCCTGATTTTTATTGAAAGAGCAAAAATATGCCTCAAGAAAAAACGCCATTAAAAATTGTATTCGCAGGTACACCTGAGTTTGCTGCTGCCAGCCTCAAAGCCTTGATCGATTCATCTAACAATGAAAATCATCAAGTCATCGCTGTTTATAGTCAGCCAGATAGGCCAGCAGGAAGAGGGCAAAAACTCGTTGCTAGCCCAGTTAAGCAATTAGCTTTAGAACATGAGATTCCTGTGTATCAGCCGCTTAACTTTAAACTTGAAGAAGATAGGCAAGTACTTGCTAACCTTGATGCAGATATCATGGTTGTAGCAGCCTATGGTTTGATTCTTCCAAAAACTGTATTAGATACTCCTAAGCTTGGCTGCATCAATGTACATGCGTCTCTGTTACCTAGATGGCGTGGTGCTGCACCTATCCATAGATCTCTAATTGAAGGGGATAAGGAAACCGGCATCACCATAATGCAAATGGATGTGGGATTAGATACAGGTAATATGCTGAGTAAAGTCAGCTGTGACATTCTTGATGACGACACCTCAGCTGATCTACATGACAGGCTAGCCCCTTTAGGTGGTTCACTCTTGGTTGAAACACTTGGACAAATTAAAGAAGGCAAGCATCAAGCTGAGAAACAAGATGATGCACTCGCTAACTATGCAAGCAAGTTAACTAAGCAAGAAGGTCTGATTGATTGGCACACACCAGCAGCAGATCTAGCGCGTAAAATTAGAGGTTTATCACCTTGGCCTGGAAGTTATCTTGAAACTGAAAAAGGTAATATCAAGATACATCAGGCAAGCCTTCATAGCTTAGAAGTGAACTCATCTGAGCCAGGCACTGTGATAGAGATAAATAAGGACAGTGTTATCGTTGCCGCTCAAGAAGGATCAATTGCCTTACAAATGGTGCAGTTTTCAGGGGGCAAACGACTTGCTATTCGAGATGCATTAAACGGGAAGTTTAAAAAAGCCTTTACTGTTGGCAGTCAAATAGGGGGCTAATTTTTTGTCTAGCCTAGTAGTAGGTAATAGGACAACTAGGCTAAATAATTAACTGGTAAGTGAAAATTATGAACGAGAAAGTTAGCAGTGTCAGACTTGTTGCCATTCGAATACTTGAAAGTATCCTTCTCAACAAGGGCTCTTTGAGCACCCAATTAGCTCGCAAACAAGCTGATGTTAAAGCTGAGCATATCCCACAATTAAAAGAGATTTGTTTTGGGGTAAGTCGCCATTATCCAAAGTTGAATAGCTTTGCTTTACACATGTTAGATAAGCCTTTCCAAGAAAAGGATTACGATGTATATGCTGCCATTTTAGTTGCCTTGTATCAGATAGATTATATGGATACACCAGAACATGCAGCCGTAAATGAAGCTGTCGAAAGTGCTAAGCTAATTGGCAAACCTTGGGCAGGTAAATTAGTTAACGCCATTTTAAGACGCTACTTAAGAGAAGCAGATGATATTAAAGCCATCCTGAAAGAGATGCCTTCGGTTGCTCACGCTCACCCTAAATGGATTTTAAAGCGTTTCAATAAACATTGGGCTAACGACTTTGAGCAAATTGTCGCAGCAAATAACGCTCGCCCACCTATGTGCCTAAGAGTTAATTTGTCTCGTGTTTCACGTGAAACACAAATGGAAAAATTATCTCAACAGGGTATAGAAAGTGAGAAAGGTGAGTTTTCTGAGTCAGCTATCTATTTGAATCAAGCCGTATCTGTACAGTCATTACCCGGTTTTTTTGATGGTGACATGAGTGTGCAGGATGAGGCGGCTCAACTTAGTGCCTTTATTTTGGCGCCAAAACAAGGAGATAAAGTACTCGATGCCTGTGCTGCTCCGGGGGGTAAAACTGGCCATTTACTAGAAAGTGCGGACATTCATCTGACTGCCATTGAATTAGAATCATGGCGCTTGGCAAAAATAGAAGAGAACTTAGAAAGGCTCAATTTTAATGCAGAATTAATTTGTGCTGATTCAGGGGATCTCAACGCTTGGTGGGACAAAGTCGAATTCGATAAAATTTTATTAGATGTTCCTTGTTCTGCCACAGGTGTGATTCGTCGTAATCCAGACATTAAAATTAATCGTAAGCCTGCTGATATTGATGAACTCGTCACTATTCAAAAACAGTTAATTGAGCAAATTTGGTTAACACTAAAACCCGGTGGAAGAATGCTTTACGCCACTTGTTCACTTATGCCTGAAGAGAATGAACAACAAATGGCGAGCTTCTTAAGCAAGACTCAAAACGCTAAAGAAATCATGCTTGATGTACCTTGGGGTAAAAAGGTGAGTCACGGTATCCAATTATTCCCAAAACAAAATAGCCATGACGGTTTCTACTATTGCTTAATAGAAAAGAGTTAATGCGGCTTTAAATTGTATAGCACTAAGCAAGCGTTTGAACGAACAAGTATGCCCTTTCTTCCTTACTAAAATGCATAAGGAGTAGGGGCAAACTGTTTCCTATCATGGATTTTTTCCCTAGTAATAATCACAAAGACATTGACCTAAATAAGCTTGAATCAATGAGCTAACGCTAAAAATCACCTACATATTTTCTCGACAAAACTTTTCCTCATCAAAAGCTATTTGATAATGACTATTTCGCAGTCTAGAGCAAATTAATCCAGTTTATTTTCTTATTAGCATTAATTAATTAGCTCGACTTGTTTAAAATTAACGCGATATTTCTTTTTACATTAGGGCAGTGGCCCCATCTCATCTAGGTCGACAAAGATCACCTAGAGCAGCTCAGGATATTTCATGAAAATCATCATATTAGGTGCAGGTCAGGTTGGTGCAACTCTCGCAGAAAATTTAGCGAATGAAGATAATGACATAACCGTTGTTGATATGGACGACAAACGCCTACGTGAATTACAAGATAGGTTGGATATTCAAACAGTTGAAGGCAGTGCCTCTCATCCTGATGTATTAGAAAGAGCAGGTGGTGATGACGCTGACATGTTGATCGCTGTAACCAACCAAGATGAGATCAATATGGTTGCCTGCCAAATAGCAGAAACCCTATTTAAAACACCGACAAAAATAGGCCGTGTTAGGTCGAATGCCTACGCCAGTCGACCAGAAATTTATGGCTACAATGGTTTGCCTATTGATGTGCGTATCAGCCCTGAAAAAGAAGTGACTCGTCATATTAAGCGCTTGATTCAATATCCAGGTGCACTACAAGTTATGGAATTTGCAGAAGGTAAGGTTCAGCTTGTGGTAGTAAGAGCCGAAGTAGGGGGGCCTCTCATTGACCAACCTATTAGCTTCTTGAAAGAGCACATGCCTTCTATTCAAACTCGTATTGCAGCGATTTACCGTGACGGCCAATCTATCCAACCTGCTGGAACAACTCATATTCGCGCTGATGATGAAGTCTTCTTTTTGACCGCTCAACGAGATGTATTAGATGTCATGAGTGAGTTGCGACGTTTAGATAACCCTTATCGTCGTATCATGATTGCTGGAGGCGGTAATATCGGTGAGCGTTTGGCACAAAGTTTAGAAGATGAATACCGAGTAAAGATAGTAGAACGAGGTTTACCAAGGTGCCGCTACTTATCTGAAAATCTTAACAACACTATAGTCCTACATGGTGACGCCTCTAAACAAGAACTCTTATTAGAAGAGAATATTGAATCCACCGACGTATTCTGCGCACTTACAAATAACGACGAAGCTAACATCATGTCTTCTATGTTAGCCAAGCGATTGGGTGTGAGAACCGTGATGACAATTATCAATAACCCAGCCTATGTCGATATCGTCCAAGACGATATGATAGACATAGTTATCTCTCCTCAACATATGACCATAAGTACCTTGTTGTCCTTCATTCGTCGTGGTGATGTGGTAAATGTTCACTCACTCAGAAAAGGCGCAGCTGAGGCTTTAGAAGCCGTCGCTCACGGTGATTATAAATCCTCTAAAGTGGTTGGAAGAACCATAGCAAATATTAACTTACCAGAAGGGGCGACAATAGGAGCCGTGGTAAGAGATGAAGAGGTTCTAATTGCAACGGGTGATCTTATGATTCAGGCTGAAGACCATGTCATCATCTTCGTTTCTAACAAAAAACAAATTCCAGCAGTCGAGCAATTATTCCAAGTAGGCTTAACCTTCTTCTAAAGAATCAATCGCTAACAAGACACTCAAATTACTCATTGAATTAGAACAATCACCTAAAGCGCACTAGATTAATCAGAAGCGCCAACATTAGGAAAGCAAATGCACATCAAGGTCATTTTTCGCGTTATTGGCATTTTGGTTATGGTCTTCAGCTTAACCTTGATTCCGCCTTTAATCGTGTCCCTTATCTACCAAGATGGTGATACTCACGCTTTCTTATACGCCTTACTCATTAACCTAATAGGTGGTTTTTGCATGTGGCTTCCCTTTAAAGGGAACCGTAAAGAATTAAGAATACGTGATGGCTTTATCATTACCGTCTTGTTCTGGTCAGTACTAGGCTTATTTGGTGCTGTACCTTTCATGTTGGTTGACTCTCAAGCACTCTCATTTACCGATGCCTTATTCGAGTCTATTTCGGGCCTGACAACCACAGGGGCAACCATTCTAACCGGCATAGATGATATGCCCCATGCTTTATTATTCTATCGCCAACAACTTCAATGGCTTGGTGGTATGGGTATCATTGTATTAGCCGTCGCTATCATGCCGATGCTGGGTGTCGGTGGTATGCAGCTTTATCGTGCAGAAACACCAGGCCCTGTAAAAGATTCTAAACTAACACCAAGAATCGCTGAAACAGCAAAAGCCCTTTGGTACATTTACGCATCTTTAACCGTTGCTTGCGCATTAGGTTTTTGGGCGGCAGGAATGAGTTTGTTTGATGCTATCTGTCACAGCTTTTCAACCGTTGCCATTGGTGGTTTCTCAACCCATGATGCCAGCATAGGTTATTTTGATAGCCCTATGATAGAAGCTATTGCCGTAATCTTTATGATCATTTCGGCATTGAATTTTGGTTTGCACTTTTACGCTTGGCGTAGCCGCTCCATCATGCATTACTTCAAAGACTCTGAAGTGAAATTTTTTGGTTTTATTCTGCTCTGTACCATTACCATTACCACCTTGGTACTTGCGATGACATCCAGCTATGAATGGTCAACTGCGTTTAGATACGCCATGTTCGAAAGCATCTCCATTGCCACAACAACAGGCTTTGGCACCGAAGACTTTTCAACCTGGCCGAATACCTTACCTTTCTTATTAATCGTTACCTCTTTTGCCGGTGGTTGTGCCAGCTCCACCGGTGGTGGTATGAAGGTAATTCGTATTCTACTTATCTTAAAACAGGGCTTTCGTGAGATTCAGCGTTTAATTCACCCTAACGCTATTATCCCAGTAAAACTCGGTGGTAAAGCAATTCATGAAAGAGTTATCTCTGCAGTATGGGGCTTCTTCTCAGCTTACTTACTGGTTTACGTAATACTTATGATAGGTTTAATGGCAACAGGCTTAGATCAACTCACAGCATGGTCTGCTGTTGCAGCAACATTAAATAACCTAGGTCCGGGCTTAGGTGAAGTAGCAGCCAACTTTGGCTCTATCAGTGATCCTGCAAAATGGATGTTGTGCTTCTCTATGCTATTAGGACGTTTAGAAGTCTTTACGCTATTGGTATTATTCACGCCTATGTTTTGGCAAAGGTAGGACTGCGATGACACCGGCATGCAACTTTCTCAAAAAGAAGAAGATTCCGTACAGCTTGCACGAGTACGAACACGACAGTCAATGTACCCAGTTTGGGTTAGAAGCAGCAGATAAGCTAGGACTCGAACCTGCTAGTGTTTTTAAGACATTATTAGTCAGTGATGGTACTAAGTTGTTTGTGACAATTATTCCTGTCACTCACACCTTAAGCTTGAAAAAAGCAGCCGCTCATTTTGGTGTTAAGAAGCTCATCATGGCAGACCCAAATGAAGCGCAAAAAAGCAGCGGTTATTTGGTCGGGGGAATTAGCCCTATTGCACAAAAGAAAGCCTTGATTACCGCAGTTGATCAAAGTGCTAAAGCGTTAGTAAGTATTTACGTTAGTGGAGGTAAAAGGGGGTTAGACATAGGCCTTAAACCAGCTGACCTCATTAGTGCTTGCGGCAGAGCTCAATTCGCCGATTTAAAAGATGACAATTGAAACGAGTCGTCTTATTTAGAACAGATAAACCAACACAAAAAAGGCGCATTAAAATGCGCCTTTTTTAGTGAGTATTTGCAAAACAAACACTGTTAATTAGCTTCTAAACTAGCCTCTTGGATAGAGAGAATGACCATCTGGTTGTTTCTTAAAACGTTTATATTCCCACTGATATTGCTCAGGATGTAATTCAATAAGCTTTTCGATAGAACGGTTCATCGCTGCGACAGAGGTTTCAATGTCATCGGAATAAAAGTCTTCATCAACTGGCTGCATAGCCACTTCATATCCACCTTTAACTCTAAAAGCAGCACCGATAAAAGCCTTAGCACCCGTCTTATTAACCAGTTGCGAGGTAAGTGTCATGCTATAGGCCTGTTGTCCATAAAATGGCACATAAACACCGCCACCATCTTTAGGAACCTGATCCGGTAAAATTCCTACCAAACCACTACTTTTTAAAGCTCTCATTAATTGCATCACACCTTTGCGATCAGTTGGAACCAACTCAGAGCCAGCTCTTTCTCTCGCATCGCGAATAAAGCAATCAAGCTTCTTAGCATTTTTTACAGGGCGATACATGGCAGTTAGAGGTCTAAACTGTGCCAAGTAATAATTCATCATTTCCCAGTGACCAAGATGGGGTGCTAGTACTAATACTCCAGAATCACTTTTAACCGCTTCTTCAAAGGCAGAATTATCATTGTTATTTGGTTTTAGTAGAGCGAGGACTTGTTCCTTAGGTTTGGTCCAAACATGACTCATTTCAAGGGCAGTTTGTCCCATGTTTTTCAATCTATCGTTGCGAATAGCGAGTCTTTGATCAGCATTTTTTTCAGGTAAACAAAGTTTTAAGTTGATGTCGATTGCGTTAACTGTACGGCGATTACGTTTAACAAACGTATGGCCAAATAAGGCGCCTAATTTTTGTACCAGAGAGAAGGGCAACAAACCTAAAAAACGTAAAATATAAATAAAAAGTGAGCCTAACCGATTGTTCATAATATCCCATTCAAGAAAAGAAGACGCCTTGTTCACCTAGCATAAGAATCAATACCAAGATCTATTAAAGTATAATGGCGCTATTGTAAAAGATTCAGCCAGCTTCTGCTTGCCTTTATCTTGTCCGCCTTAATATGGCCTAGTTTGGAATAGTTAAACAGTAATGATGTGAAACAAATGTTATTAACCTTGTTTCAAAGCCTTTATAATGCCTCAACTCAATCGCCAGGATACCAGCATGACTCAAACTAAACCTATCATTTTGCTCGATAGAGATGGAGTGATAAACCAAGACTCTGATCAATATGTGAAATCGTTAGAAGAGTGGATTCCAATTCCTGGCAGTATAAAATCCATTGCAGCTTTATCTAAAGCAGGCTTCAAAGTCTTTGTTGTGACAAACCAATCCGGCATAGCAAGAGGCTATTACGACATTGATACCTTAGATGCCATGCATAATAAGATGACGCAATTGGTCGAAGCTGAGGGTGGTAGTATCAGTGGTATTCGTTATTGCCCACATGGCCCAGACGATCAATGCGATTGCCGCAAACCAAAAGCGGGCATGATAGAGTCTATTGAAGCAGAGCTTGGCGTTAACTTTGAAGAAACACCTGCGATCATGGTGGGTGACTCAAAACGTGATTTAGAAGCAGGGCATGCCAGAGGCTGTAAAACAGCCTTAGTACTTACAGGCAAAGGTAGAGAGACTCAATACAAAGAGATAGACTTTCACTTCCAAGTTTATACAGACCTTGCCGCCTTCACCTTAGCAACCCTTTACCAATACAGTTAAAAGTACAGATTCTTATAAATCTATTTAATAGATACAAATTATAGAAAGAGACTAGTTATAAGATGAGTCTCTTTCTATAAAAGGCATAACTTGCTGCATAACAAGCTCAACATACGCCTCTTTTTCACCCACAGGGGCAACATAATCTATTGCACTTTTCATCGCCTCTACCCCTTCTAAACGTGCGATAACCCAAGCAGCTAAATATATAGAAGACAAGCAACCACCAGCTGTTGCTGTATTTTGATTTGCATAAAAGGCCTGATTTAATACTTTGACACCTGCTTCTTGCACCCAAGGTTTAGTGGTTAAATCCGTGCAAGCAGGCACCTCGTTTAATAACCCTAATTTAGCTAATACAAGCGCGCCTGAACATTGAGCGCCAATTAGCTGCCGACTTGGGTTTAAAGAAAGCTGCGAAATAATACTTTGATCAAGCACCACATCACGGGTTTTCATGCCACTCCCTACCAGTACCACATCAGTCTTAGAGGCTTCAATTAAGTCAATTTGCCTATCAACCAGCAAACCATTCATTGAGGTAATTTGAGGACTAGAGCCAGCTATAGAGACGCGCCAATTAGGCTTTTTAATTCGGTTTAAAATGCCATACGCAATAAAAGAGTCCAACTCATTAAAACCATCGAAAGTAAGAATAGAAATGTGCATAGTATTGTCCTTTAGGTTATTGGAAATGCTAGGGAACCTGCGAGTAAGTCACCTCTTCTCAGTCTTTACAGAAAAAGTATCACACAAGGCATTACTTTGACGTAATGTAGGTACCTTTCGAGAAATAACAACACAGGGTGTTACTTTTTCTTAAAGACCCGAAGGGCATGGTCTAAAAGCCTTATCTTTAAGTTGAGAACCTTATCAATAGAATCACTATTAAGTTGCGCTCCTCGCCATAAATCTAGCGGCTTTTATCCACACGCTGAGGCGGGAGGACTTACTCGTAGGTTCCCTAGTCTAAGGTTAAATTTC
Organism: Marinomonas sp. SBI8L; assembly: GCF_001624705.1. Taxonomy (GTDB): domain Bacteria; phylum Pseudomonadota; class Gammaproteobacteria; order Pseudomonadales; family Marinomonadaceae; genus Marinomonas. Next base: position 2,489 of record NZ_JSEO01000011.1, on the reverse strand, counting down.
ATGACAATAAAAAATTGTTCTAGGTACAATTTAATGAGCACTCAAAAATATAAAACTATTTTAGATCGGCTGGCTGAGGATATTAGGCAAAGAAAATACCAGCCAGGAGCAAGACTAGTCACCCATAGAAAGTTTGCTTCACAAGAAAAAATAGCACTATCAACTGCCTCAAAAATTTATCAAGAATTAGCTAAAATGGGGCTAGTAAGTTGTGAGGTTGGACGAGGTACCTTTGTAAAAGAAAGCCAAGTTCCACCTAGTCATGGTATTAAGCAAGCATCATTAGCAGAGGGTATGTTGGACCTTAATTTCAATTCACCTATCCTTGAGAACCAACCTAAAATGCTAAGGGATGCTTTAAGAAAGTTAAGCTACTCTGGTGACTTAGCCTCCTTGTTAAGTTACCAACCCCATAATGGTCGCCTAAATGATAAAAGCGTAATAAAAAACTATTTAGCTAATCATAATATCAGCGCTGAAACACAAAACATGGCAATCGTTAATGGTGCCCAGCAAGGTCTGGCGCTGACGGTTATGTCTTTATTAAAACCAGGGGACCTAATCGCTGTTGATGCGATTACCTACCCAGGTTTTAAACTTCTGGCCCAAGTACATGGTTTAGAGCTGATTGCGATACCTATGCTAAATCAATGTACAGACCTCAATGCATTAGCCCAAGCCTGTGAGCAGCGTAAAATCAAAGCTATCTATTCAATGCCCACATTACATAACCCCTTAGGCTCAGTAATGGGGTTAACACAAAGAAAACAGCTAATAGAGATAGCAAGAAAACACCAACTCACCATAATAGAAGATGCCGCCTACAGTTTTCTTGAGACTCAAGCACCACCAGCCTTGGTGACTCTGGCCCCTGATATCACCTTCTATATATCCGGCTTCTCAAAAAATCTTGCCACAGGATTAAGAGTCGGGGTTATCCTCTCACCCACGAAATGGGTTTCATCAATTGAGAGAAGTATTCGGGCTACAACTTGGAACACAGCAGGCTTGTTGTCAGCACTAACTTGCCAATGGATTGAAGATGGCAGCATCTATCACCTAGAGCAGGAGAAACGTTTAGATGCGATCAAAAGACAAGAAATAGTCAAAAAAGTATTTCATGAATTGAGATATCAATCTCATCCCGCCTCTTATTTTTTATGGCTGCCTTTGCCGGAGGATGTGAGATCAGACTTATTAATCAAGGCCTTATTAGATCTCAATATTTCTGTTTCTAATGCTGAGCCTTATGCCACCACAGAACATATCCCCCAAGCAGTTCGCTTAGCTTTAGCTTCTGTTGAGATTAGTAAATTAGAAAGTACCTTAACCTTAATAAAAGAAACGATTGAGTTTCAGGCCTTAGGAATGTGATAGATGAATGAAGTGAATATAGGGCCATTAAGCTTCTAACAAAATGCTATTGACTTAAACTTAACTTCAACTTTTATACTCACACCTAGTTAAAGATTACGTCAATAAAAAGCCCCATTAATAGCCATTGAAGGTTGACTCTAAATGAATGAGCGTATGTTAGAAGCCTATTTAAATAAAATTGAAATGACTGCCCCTAAAGATCTTAATAGGGCGTATTTGAAGCTACTACATGCCTCTCAACACACAAAAATTCCTTTCGAAAATCTAGATATAGTTAATGGCAATCCCATACTTTTATCTGAAGAAGCGCTTTTTAACAAACTGGTTATGAGCCAGCGGGGAGGCTACTGTTTTGAGCTAAACGGCTTGTTATTAAGCGCTCTTATTCAGATAGGGTTTGAAGCAAGACCCCTGTTGGCAAGAGTACATTTAGCAGAGGAACCAAGCGGGCGTAGCCATCAAGTTACACTTGTCACCCTAGAAGATGAGAAGTGGGTGCTGGATGCTGGTTTTGGCTCCCAAACACCAAGAGAGCCACTTCCCTATAGGCTAAACGAAGAGTTAAAGACAGACTCCCAAACATTTCGTTTTGTTGAAGATAAGTTTTATGGGGCGATCTTACAGATAAAAACAGAAGAAGAGTCTTGGTTAGATTTATACAGTTTAGATATGAGCTATGTTTGCAAAGGCGATATCGAGTACGCCAACCATTATACCTCTACACACCCAAACTCAGCTTTCACTTCACGTTGTATCGCCACAATTAGAAATCATGATGGCATAACAACACTCTTAAATGGAAAGGTGAAAGTAAAAACAGAGTTAGGTGTTACCGAATACAACTTAGATACTAAAGATACTTATATGAGCACACTTAAAGATACCTTTGGCATAGACATGGATATTGAGTTTAAAACACTAACAAAATATGACGCTATATAATTTCTATCATAAACTCATATTGCACAAACAAAAAAGCAGCCATTGAAGTGACCCCATAAAGTTGGACGCTTTGTTAAGCTGCTTGTAAGGCCTGATATCGATACTCTATCGGTGTCAGGCCTTTTAGTTTTACCTTAATTCTTTGAGTATTGTAATACTCAATATACTCT
>NZ_JSEO01000010.1 GCF_001624705.1 Marinomonas sp. SBI8L | reverse complement strand
TTTAGCTTTAAATTGTCCATAGTCTCTCTTTGTTAAATTTGTTCGTTTTTTGGTCGAAACAGAATTAATTTAACGAAAGAGGGGCGCCTTTTATATACCCCTTAGACACACTTTATGGGACGGTATGTTAAAGTCATGCACTCTCACGCAGCTTAAATAGAAGCATACTTTCTTTTAGTCACTCTGTGCTGACATTTGCCTTGAGTGAAAGTCTTTGTGATTGTGTTCAGTTTTTAATTAATTAGAATCAATTAGTTATGTGAAAAGCGCAAGAATGATCGCGCTAGACAGGTATAAATAGTTATTTAAATAACACACACTCTCGTTTAGCTAGGAAAGCTTTTAATTGATAAGTTGGACAAATCTAACATGAGTATTATTAGAGAGGGGGGACAATGAGAAAATTATCAATCATCACACTAGGTGTATCAGATATCGAATTGTCAGCTCAGTTCTATGAGGTTGTGCTTGGGTTAGAGCGCACTGACTATAAATCTGATGAAATTGTCTTCATGGATGTTGATGGCCCTGAGTTAGCGCTATTTCCCAAATCCGAGTTAGCGAAAGATGTTGGTGTTGAGCTTAATAGTTCTGGTTTTGCGGGGATTACACTTGCAAGGAATGTTGAATCGTCTCATGAAGTTCTTCGTTTATTGAGCTGTGCCGAAGCAAACGGTGGAAAAATTGTTAAAGAAGGCCAACCTGTGTTTTGGGGTGGGTTTTCAGGATACTTTTCTGATCCAGATGGGTATTTATGGGAAATAGCCGTTGGTTCAGACAGTTACGGTGCAGAAATAGAGCAAGGTAAATAACCGAAAGTTTAAGATGAGTTTTCTAACCTGAGTTAATTTAGTTTCGCTTGCTTTTAATCTATAAAAAAACAGCCTGTTATACAGGCGCGAAACCTTAGAGGCCACTATGAGTCAATGCCTTTTATTTGATAACGATGGAACCTTGGTAGACAGTGAGCTGCTTTGTAATACTGGTCTTGTCGTTAAGTTTAAAGAGCTAGGGATTAAGCTAGATGCGGATGAACTTGTTATAAGGTTTAGAGGCTGGAAGCTAGCAAACATTCTAGACACATTATCGATCGAATATGCATTGGTTTACCTGATGACTTTGTTGCTAGTTACCGTGCGATAGTGACAGATCTTTTTGAAACTGAGCTAAAGCCTGTGGACCATATCGAGGAAACGTTAAAGAGCCTATCGCAACCCAAAGCAGTAGTATCGAGTGGACCGGTACACAAAATTAATCAGGCTCTTAGAGTATGTGGTTTGACTAAGTACTTTGAAGGTAACATTTATAGTTCATATGAAGTGAAAATTTGGAAGCCTGATCCTAGCATTTTTTTATACGCAGCTAATAGTATGGGGTTCAAACCAGAGTGCTGTGTTGTTATTGATGATGGCCCTGTTGGCGTTGAGGCAGGTTATAAAGCGGGGATGAAAACGCTATTTTTTAATCGGTTTAATGAAGCTCTTGATTACCCATCGGTGATAAGCTTTGGCTCAATGAAGGAATTGCCAAAGCTTATTTATGCGGAATAAAGAAGATTATTACAGCATTGTAAGATGATTTTAACTAAGTATAAGCATTAGTTTAGTATGGGAATAACCTTGATTGCAGAAGAAAATTAATAATCTGGAGAGCACTATCAGATCTATTTCTTGATACTGATATTGGTGATTTTACTTTTAACTACATCGCTCGAACAGTTATAGAAAGTAAGTTATCTGTATCAGAGGTTGAAGAGATACTCTGGTATGAAGTTTATCCGGTATTAGAGAGTAACCTTAGAAATGTTGCTGGTAATTGGGAAGGGTGGACGGATGAATGGCTACTTCAAAACTTACCTGCACCAATAAGACCAAATGTTATTCACGGAGAGTCGTTAATAATTAAAGAGATAAAGCGCTGTTGGCAAGAAGTGCTTAAAGCACATGAAAACCAAAATGCTTAATAATTATTACTAATAGTACTATTTTCTCGTTCCCATGGTCCTCCGTGGAAATACAGTCGCATTAATTCCAATCCTTTCCGTCAAACTTGAGCTGGAGCTCAAGGCTATACATTCTCACGCAAAGCAAGGAGCGAGCACCTATTCAGTAACTCGCGTTGCTATTTGCCTTAAAGCTCGTTAGCGATTCTTCTATAGCCTTGTACCAGTGTGTGGTTAGCTGAGACAACAGACTCAGAGAAGGCGGAATATTCAGGAGGGACTTTGGATATGCTGTTTAGGTCGAAACCTTTACCTATGTTGGTCATAGGTGGCACGTGAAAGCTCTCAGGCAGGTCGAGCCCATCGACAACACAGTTATGGCGTATTACACAGCCTTTGCCGATAAGGGCGTTGAACACCACTGAATTGAAGCCGATAAAGACATCATCTTTCACTTCACAAGGGCCATGGATAATGGAGCGGTGAGCAATGGATGAACGCTCGCCAATGGTTACAGAAGCCCCTGCTTTTGAATGAATGACCACTCCATCTTGGATATTGGTATCACGCTTGATAAGGATGGCTTGCATCTCACCTTGTTCGTTAACTTCATCGGCACGAATTACCGCATAAGGGCCAATGAAAACGTTGTCTTCAATGATTACCTTGCCACATATGATGGCTGTTGGATCAATAAATGCCGTTTCTGATACTTGCGGCATATGACCACTTGGGTTTCTTCTTAACATATTGATTTCTCGATCTAGATTAAATCTTCTTTTGAATAAAAAGGTTAACGTTTGAAGCTCAGTCGCATAGCTGAATCATCTGTCGCTTTTACCTCTTGGTTATCAAATACCAAATTGCCATTGACCCAAGTGCTTTTTATTTGTGCTGAAAAAGTGTGACCAGCAAAAGGTGTCCAACCGCATTTATAAAGGCTGTTTTCATGTGTAGTAAGTGTAGAAGAGTCGGTATCGACTAACACTAAATCTGCATAGTGACCTTCTCGAATAAAGCCACGATCTTGGATGGCATAACGAATAGCCGGATTGTGTGCTGTTTTCTCAACGACCTGAGTAATACTCATGGCTTCCCTGTTTACTTGATCAAGCAAGGTTAATAATGCGTGCTGTACAAGCGGCAAGCCTGCGGGTGCTTGATTATATTCGACTTGTTTTTCTTCCCAAGTGTGTGGTGCATGGTCTGTGGCGATAATATCAATTTGACCTGTTTTTAAGGCTTGGATAATCGCAGTACGATCGCTTTCAAACTTGATGGCAGGGTTACATTTAATTTGATTACCTAGTGTTTTATAGTCTTGATTATTAAACCAAAGATGGTGCACACAGGCTTCTGCAGTAATCTGTTTATTTTGAATTGGGCCAGCTTCAAAAAGTGCGAGCTCTTTCTCTGTCGTAATATGCAGAACATGTAGATTGCTTTGGTATTTTTTAGCAAGAGACACGGCATAAGAAGAAGAGGCATAGCAGGCTTCGTCATCTCTTAAAATAGGGTGATCTTCAATCGTAAGAGTATCTTTAGCTGCCAGTAGCTTTTCTGCGTTTTGGGCGATTACTGGGCCGCTTTCACAATGAGTTACGATAAGGACAGGGGAGTCACGAAAGATTGCTTCTAACGCTTCTGGCTTTTCAACTAATAAGTTACCTGTTGATGCCCCCATAAAGACTTTCACACCACAGTGTTTACTAGGGTCTAAGCGTTTAATTTGCTCAAGGTTATCTTCGGTAGCACCCAGATAAAAAGAGTAATTTGCTAGCGAGCTCTCTTTAGCAATATCAAATTTCTTCTCTAGGGCTTCGATGGTGGTAGTGGCAGGGTTTACATTAGGCATTTCCATATAGCTGGTAATACCACCTGCTACAGCGGCACGAGATTCGGTGGCAATGGAGCCTTTATGAGTCAGCCCAGGCTCACGAAAATGTACTTGGTCATCAATCATGCCTGGTAGTAAGTAGCATCCATTTGCATTGATAACTTTATCGTTAGGACCTGGGCTAATATTGCTGTCGATAGCATCAATCCTTTGACCAACAATGCGCACATCAGTTTCTGTAATCTGGCCTTCATTGACGACTCTAGCATTCTTTATGAGGGTGATAGACATGAGTTTTCAGTCTCCTAATATGTTTAAAGGGATTAAGTATTTGATGGGAATTCTCTAGGGTTTGGATTTGCTATGGGTTAGCTAAATTCAATATTTGAAATAGGTATTATGTTTTATAAATTATGATATGTTATATCATAACATTTATTGAATGACATTATATTACTAAGGTATCTATTACCAAAACAATGGCTAAGAAAAGATAGGCTGAAAAAGATAGGAACGGATTAGTCTAAACTGCTTAAGCAACTTTAATCTAATGCAGGTACCTTTACCTTGTTTTAAATTGAGTGCTTAGAAAGGATACAAGCAAAGCTGCTTATTCATTTTAATCTGATATAGGCCATTCACTATCGTCGACAATAGCTGCGTGAATAAGTTTGTGTCTTAGCTCATTTACATTTTGTTTTAATTCATCTCGAATGAGGCGAATAGCAGGTGAGGTTAACTGACGGCTAGGTAGGACTAACCACATCTCAGTGATAGGTATTTGATAGTCAGGAAGCAGTCTTTGTAGGCGTCCAGCCAGTAAATCTTGTGATACATCTATTGCAGACTTCTTTGCAATACCAGCGCCATCTACACACCAACGGCGTACGATATCGCCATCATTAACAACTCGATCGCTTTTAACTTTAATTTTGTACTTGTTTTCACCTTGATAGAACTCCCAAGCATCGTGCATTACTTCGTAAAGCTTATAAAGTAATGTGTTGTGCTCTGATAATTCCTCTAGTGTATCTGGTGCTCCAAACTCTGAGATATAGCTAGGAGAAGCACATAAAAAGTGTGGAATGTTGCAAATTTTAAAGCCATAAAGGTTCAAGTTTTGAACGGCCTCTTTAGTCATTGCTCTTAACGCAACATCGACACCGTCTCGGTAAAAATCTACTCTACTGTCACTCACATGCAAACGCAGTCTTAGGTCAGGGTGTTTACTCATTACGTCATTGAGCAAGATGCGCATTAAGTTTCGGCCCATTTCTGATGACATGGCCATTCTTACTTCACCATTAATTGACTGAAGTTCTTCGTTGATTGTCATCTGTCCCTGTTGAAGTAAATCTAGCGCTTGTTGGCAAATAGGAAGATAGCGTTCCCCTTCAGGTGAAAGTCTTATTTGGCGTGTTGTACGTACAAACAGCTGCGCTCCAAGAGACGTTTCAATTCGCTTTAATGCAACACTGGCTGCAGATGAGCTCATGTCTAGTTGATTGGCCGCCGCAGTTATCGAATGAAGTTCCGCCACTTTTATGAGTACTTGTAGGTCTGCAATTTTCATAAATTTCTCATGTAATTTCGATAAATCATACTCTGAATTTAATGTTTATTATCCACGTTTTAGCGAAAGTTTATTAAATATTTAACTGTTTATCAGGCGAATAACACAGCATAAAATTTTTATTTAATTATGAAACAAGGTTTTGCATGAAAATTCTTAAAAAGTTATCCAAGTTTGCACTAGTAACGACATTTATTTCCTCACAGGTATTTGCTGCTGAAGTAGCTTCAAAAGTTGTTGCATCAGATGATATTGAATGGGGTTATCTTAATCCGCTACGAGGAGCACTTAGCCCAGGTGCTGCAGACCTTTGGGGTGATAGAACAACAGCTACAGCAACAGGCATGTTAGTCCGTTTCAATAAGGGCTTTGAGTCACCTCCGCATATCCACAATATTACTTATCGTGGCATAGTTATTGATGGTCTGTTGCATAACGATGATCCTAAAGCAGAAAAAATGTGGATGCCGACAGGTTCATTTTGGACTCAGCCAGCAGGGGAAGATCACACAACCGCTGCCAATGGTGAAACCAACCTTATTTACCTAGAGATAGACTCTGGGCCCTACTTAGTTAAGCCCTCAACAGAAAAGTTTGATAATGGAGAACGACCTTTAAATCTACATCACAATAATATTGTTTGGTTAACGAATAGCGACCTACATGACATTAAAACGAAAGGTGTATTAACAACTTATGTTTGGGGTAGCACCGCAAAAATGGGGGCTCTATGATTAAGCTACCTGCAGGTTTTAAAGGAAGTTTAACCACTAAAGCGAATGAGTTTCGTGCTGTCGTTATTTCGGGGGCTATTAACTACAGTTCAAAGGACTTAACGGCACCACAATTACTAAAAGCGGGTAGCTACCTCGAGTCAGAAGGGCGTTTTACCCATAAATTGGAAAATGATAGCAGTCGTGATGCCATTATCTATATTCGCACTGATGCTAGGTATCAAGTGAACTAACGGTTAAGTGAATAGGCATATGAAAATAGTATTTTTAGCCATGACATTGCTCTTCTCTCTTGTTACACCTTTAAGTGCAGTAGCCTTGCAAGTTAGTAATAAGCAGGTCATGGAACTTAAGTGGCTAGATCTTATTCCTGAAAGTGATAGAAGACAAAGTAAAACTTCAGAAGCTCTTATTGAACATGGCGCAACTAAGGCTTCACAGCCGAAGGTAGGACGAGTCCGTGATGAACTGAATGAAAAAACAGTGAGGATTCCTGGTTTTGTTATTCCTTTAGAGGGAGATTCAGAAACCATTTCAGAGCTTTTATTGGTTCCATTTTATGGCGCCTGTATTCATGTTCCTCCGCCGCCACCTAATCAAATTATTCATGTTAAATTTGATAAAGCCGCTCCCGTAGTAGCACTATGGGATGTGGTTTATATAACAGGGAAATTGAAAACAATACCTTTGGTAAGCCATAGCTTTGATATTGAGTCTGGATATTCGATAGAAGACGCTTATTTAGAAGAGTATAAGGAAAGCTAAAACTGCGCTTATGAAAGTTGTCAAAGTGATTTGCTTACTTTGTTAAAAGCAAAAAAAAGAGCTTCAGAAGATCTGAAGCTCTTTTTAATTTGGTACCAGTAGGCGGACTCGAACCGCCACGCCTTTCGGCAACGGATTTTGAATCCGTCGTGTCTACCAATTCCACCACACTGGCTTGAAACGTGGAGCGTATTCTATGTGTTTTACTAACTATGTCAACGGTTTATATTAATTTATTTTGAATCTAGCTAAAGGTTTAATCAGATATCTGCTTTTACATATGGATACTCTTGAGGGTGCCGTCCGCCCATAAGCTCGCTTCGCCATAGGAGCGGCTTAATACTAATTTCTCGTTACTCGGAAGCTTACCAATATAGCCCCAATCACTTTGCTCAAGTGCGCAGGCTTTTTTAAGTCTCAGTCCGATGGGGCCTTGATGGTGTTGTATGGCATTAATAACCTCTTCATCAATATTGATTTGGTCGAACACCATTTGTTTCTCTAGCTGTAAAATAAGGTCAATGCCTGACATCATACCCGCCATAAAATCAGCATCAGGGTTGTCTGAGTTTTCTTGTATACCAAGTGCTTCGCAACATTTTGCTCGAATTAATAAGAATCTAAAAAGCTCTCTAGGTGGTTGAGAGGAAGAACTAATGGTAATTAGCATTGCCCATTTTTTTATTTGGCTCAAGCCGATATAAACGACGGCTTCTTTGAGATCGGTGACTTTACGAGTCATGCCACAAATAGGGCTATTTAGTACTCTGAGCAATTGATAAGACAAGGTTGGGTTCTTGCTAATAAGTTGGGTAACTTTATCAATTGAAATATTGTCATTCTGAAGCTCACTAATAAGCTCTAGTGCACTCTCAACCCCCGAGGTAATACGTTTACCTTTAATGATATTCGGCCTTTGTAAGTAGTAACCTTGGAATAATTGAAAGCCAAGCTTCTTGCAGCACTCATACATTTCAAGGTTTTCAACTTTTTCTGCTAACAAGATGATTTTCTTTTTTTGTAATACTTGTATGTGGGATTTATATTTTTCAGGGTCTGTCGCTAACACATCAATTTTTATCATTTTGATATAAGGGAATAGCTGTGTGTAGCTAGGGTCAAAGTTGTAGTCATCTAGAACGAATTGATAGCCTGCTTGATACCAGCGGGCAACTGCTTCGACAAAATCAGGGGTGATTTCTTGATCTTCTAAAATTTCGATATAAACAAGTTTTGGTTCGATCGGAAAAAAGGCATCAGACATGAGCAGCTCACGTGTGATATTAACAAAATAAGGGGTGCACATTTGTGCTTCTAACTCAGTAATACCAATGCATAAGTTAATGAGTACTTGGCTAGTTGCTCCTTCGCCATCAATGACATTTGCCATCTCTTCATCACTACTTCTAAAAAGTAACTCATAGGCAAATAACTTGTTATTTATATCAAAGATGGGTTGTTGAGCCATCATTAAGTCATTGAATACAGAGGGCAAAGACATAGAGTACCTTTATGTTGTTATTCAGCGCTCATCTTACTCGGACGATTTACAATGCTACTAAATAGCTCATTTTGCTGCTTTTTTGTCGCTGATAGTGAAATAAGTATGGCCCACTTTTTGATTTGTTCTAAGCCTATCATGACAATGGCTTCACGAATATCTGTGATTTTTCTTGGTAGACCACTGATCGGATTGTTTAAAATTCTAAGTAATTGATAAGTTATATAAGGATTATCATTGATGAGTTTAGCAACATTATCAAGATTAGCTTTATCATCTCTTAATTCAGACACAATTTTTTTCGCGGTTAAAATTTCTGCACTCGGTCCTTTTTTATCCACTTTTTGTATAGCTTTAAAATAATTACCTTGAAAGTGTGTTGCCCCAAGATGCTTACATGCTTCATAGGTCTTTTTGTCATTTACCTTACGAACAATGATCTGACGTTCTAAATTCTTAAGAGGTTCTAGCTTTTGTTTATTGTTTATTAATTTAACTGCATCCATTTTGATCATATGGATAAAAGGCAAAATATGGCTGTAATCGATATCGAAACGAAAGCCACTTAAAATGAAACGGTAGCCTGCTTGGTACCATCTTCTTAAGGCTTCAATTGATGAGCGAGTAATTGCGGTATTACCTGGTAGCTCAATATAGATAAGATGCGCTGCAATAGGAAAGTGGATATCAGACATTAAAATCGCGCTGGTTAATCTGATCGATAGGGGCGTATTAAACTCATCTTTTAGCTCACTTACGCCTATGCAAATGTGAGCTAACTTTTGGTTTATTGCATCCTTTGAGCCTTCATAACCAGGCGTGCCTGGTTTACGTTGGAAAATTAGCTCTGTATGAGCTGTATTCCCTTCGGCATCAATAATGGGCTGATGCGCCATCATTAACTTGGTTAAAGCAGAGGATGTTTCTGACATTAGAAGTCCTTTTTTGTCGCCTATTAAAATTAGAATACCATAAGTTTTATCAAGAGGTTTTATTCTTGCATGCAGCTAGTGGTTTGAAGAGGCGATATTTTTTAAAACTAATTCAGATAAATCCATCTACTGATTATTGTTTAATGCTTGTTTTAATTAATAAAAGGAAATGATTGATGCTAAATTTTATTGACACAGGTTTTTATCCTACCTAAAATGCTTAACACTTTGGGGCCTTAGCTCAGCTGGGAGAGCGCAACGCTGGCAGCGTTGAGGTCAGGAGTTCGATCCTCCTAGGCTCCACCAAATTCTGTTATTACCTAATATTGTTTTCAATATTAGGTAAACGAAAAAAGCCTCGTTGATACGAGGCTTTTTTGTTTCTGGCGATTTTTTGCTTTAGCAAGCTCTTGCTTATTCCCTAGGGTAGTAGTTGCATTAGACCTAATTGCACCAGTTGCTGCTTTTGAGGCTCAGTTAAACTTGCTGTCATCTTATTAACAAAAACACGGCTTTCTTTTAGATAAGTTAAGTCGTTTTTTAAATTAGCTTCTTCCCAGTCAATTTGATTCGTAATGCTCTTCTCTTTGTTTGGATATGACATACAAAGCGTCATCCAATCTTTATCAAATTGGGTGTTATAAGCTTGCCACTCATTTACTAAGCTTTGCTGCTCACTTGTCAGAGAAAGTTCGTTTAAGTCACTTAATAATAAGTCGCTTTCTTTGAATTCTTCATCATGACCTTGATGCTGGTCTTTATAATCCATGTAGCCTTCTTCAAAAATAACCAAGTCTTCATCCATTTCAAACTCATCAACGGAGTAATAAAGACACTCTTTTTCTAGCTTGCTTTTACATGCTGAAGGGTTGTTTGGGCTACAAGCATCATTTGCAAATGTCATTGGTGCTAATAAAACACCGCCTAGAGTTAAACTTGCTGCAATTAGTTTATTCATCTTAATAAGCTCCTATTTAAATTTTATTTCGCCATGATGAATGCCTTCATGGTCGATGAAGATAAGCTTAGTGAGTAGGGTCTTACTTAAGTCTTGCCTGAATATTAACTTTTGGTAATGAAATAATGACGAAAGCCTTGGTATCCTTAGGCTAGTTAAAAGAATAGGGTGAACAGCGTGAAAGTATTGGTAGTTGAAGACGACCTAGATGTGTCTAAATTTATTTGTACAAGTTTAAAGCAGCTAGGTTACGTGGTTGATGTTTGTCACAGTGGTAAACAAGGGCTACTACAAGCAACAACAGAAACTTATGACGCCATTATTTTGGATCGAATGTTACCTGAGCTTGATGGCATCACTCTTCTTAAAACAATCCGAGCAACAGGGTCTTTAGTCCCCGTTATTCTATTGAGCGCGATGGCAGAGGTTAGTCATAGAGTAGAAGGGTTACAAGCTGGTGCTGATGATTATCTGACTAAACCCTTTGCATTTTCTGAGCTACAGGCTCGTTTAGATGTGATGTTTAGACGAGCTACCCAAGAGCCAGGCGAGCAAACCGTCCTACACTGTGATGATCTAAGTTTGAATCTGCTCACGCAAGAAGCAAAACGTGATGGTGTGACGATTAACTTACAACCTAGAGAATATCGTCTATTAGAGTATTTGCTGAGGCATCAAGACAGGGTTGTTACTCGTACCATGTTGCTTGAGGCTGTGTGGGATTATCATTTTGATCCACAAACGAACGTAATAGATGTTCATATCTCTAGGTTGAGAAATAAAGTTGATAAGCCGTTTAGCCACACCTTGATACACACGATTAGAGGGAGAGGCTATGTTGTTAAAGCGGCTTCTTAATCTTGTTAAAAGTTCTAGTTTTCGGTTTTCACTTACCGTCATGGGGACTTTATGGCTCACTTTTGCGCTTATTCTTTTTGCTCTTTATCAAATCGTAAAAACCAGTTTATGGGAAAACGTTGATATTTTATTCGAGCGACAAGAAGCGCAAGTTGAAGCCTTGTTTGAAGATTTTGATAACTTTGAAAACTTAGCCGTTCTTCGTCAAAAACTGAGAGAAATTGGCGATCAAGCCGGTGTGGAAATTGACTTAACGCTACTGAACCCAATAGAGGATCAAGCCTATATTGATGAAATAGATGCCTATGATGAAGAGGACGATAACTGGTCAGAATGCGCGGCAGAATTTGAGCATTGGATACATCATTTAGAAATGGAAGGTGCTGAGTTTGACCCATCATCGGGCGACTTTATTCTGGCAGAAGATGCCTATTGGGAAGAGTTTGAGGCGGATGATCCTGAGCAATTCCGCATTGCACAACTTGCCTTAGCAGACGGTAATTACGTCACTCTCTCATACAATATTAGTTACCTGAAAGAAGTAGACAGTGTGCTATATAGTGCCTTGATAATCGGTTTGATATTAAGCTTTATCATCCTGTTAGCTGGTACCTTGATTCTTACAAGACGCACGGTTACTCGTCTTACTGTGATTAATCAAACTTGCGATACCATCATAGAAGGCCAACTTGATGAGAGGATTCCATTAAGTCAGCGCAATGATGATTATGATCATATGGCAAAAAATATTAATGGTATGTTGGATAGAATTGCGAGCCTGATGCAAGGCGTTCAAGAGGTGTCAGATAATATTGCCCATGATATGAGAACGCCACTCACCCATTTACATAATAGACTGGAGTCCTTTGCACCAGATGCATCTCAAGCTCAGCTTGCTAAGTTCAAAGAAGAAGCCACACAAGACACAGACAGAATACTCAAGCTTTTTAATGCCTTGTTAAACATTGGCAAGCTTGAAAAGAGTGCTGTTGATATTCCGATGAAGTCGATTAACTTAGCATCCTTACTGGCCGACATTGCAGAAATGTATGAGCCTTTAGCGCAAGAGAAGGGAATGAAGGTCCAGTTGGATTTACATGATTATCAAGTCGTTGCTAATGGTGACTTGCTCTTTCAGGCATTCTCTAACCTATTTGATAATGCCATTAAATACGGTGCACAAGATACGGATATTAAACTTTGCTGCAAGCCCGGTTTGATCGTATTGCAGGATTCGGGTGCCGGTATAGATGCAGATGATTATGACAAGGTATTTAGGCGTATGTACCGACTAGAAAGGCATAGAGGTAGTAAAGGCCATGGTCTTGGTTTGACTCAAGCACAGGCTATTTTTAACTTCCATCAGTGGCAAATTAGTCTGGCAAATGCGCATCCGGGGCTCAAAATCATTATTCAAACCGAAGCTTAGTGAAACGAGCCAAATAAAGAGAGCTTTCTTTGAGTTAGCTCTCTTTATTTAATATTTCTAACCAAGCTTGATCTGCTTCTGCTTGATAAGTTTGCCAGTCGCCCTTTAGCCAGCGTTGTCTGCCTCTTTCAGCATAAAATAAATGCAACTTGTCACCAAAAAACTCCCATACAGTACCATCTGTATTAATCAAACCTTCACCTAAACTCAAAGCATTTGCACAGTGACCATTGTATCTAGGGGCATACTTACGCGGGTTCTCGGCAAATTTATCCGCCGATGCTTGGCTAGCAAAGCGCCACTCAGCATCTTGCCAATTAACAGTGAAGTGCTCGACACCTTTTGTCGTTGGCGTGCTACCTGTTAAGTCCTCTTGGTAATAACCCAAGGCATCATGTTTGCCTATAGCAATATTATTCCAAAAGCTTGTACTAACAGGTTCGCTAGCAAAGAGGCTATGACAGGTGAGTAATATCAGGCCTAAAAAGAGCTTTTTCATTGTCTTTCCTTACATAAATGAATTGAGTCAGCGCATTAAATATGTCTCAAATCTAGATTAGAAAATACTCATATAGTTCAAAATATTATCTAACCCAACAGAATGACTTCGATGTGATCTAGGTCAGCCTCCCCTTAGACTAATGTCTTATCTGGCCTAGCTTCCTATTTTTCTTTTTAAGTTTTAGTGTTTTAGCCTGATTATTTAAAACTTATTCAGGAAGAGGTGTTTTAAATATTTTGAAAGTTGGCTGTATGACGAACATGAAAAGGATTAATTGCCAATCAAACTCATAGATAGGAGCCAAACATTGACCCAATTTCTACGAAATTTCTCAATTAATTTAAGACTTAATAGTCTTGTTTTTTTTCTCTGTCTTGGTTTAGTTGTGGTGCTAGCCATGTCACTTGCATCTTTCAAACACTCATTAAATTCAGAAAAAGCCTTAAAAACACGCCATGTCGTGGATCTCGCCCATTCGAGCATTAATTACTTTTATTCATTAGAGCAATCTGGCGAGCTTTCTCGAGCCGAAGCACAAAAACAGGCTAAAGCCTCAATCCGAATGGCTCGTTATGGCGGTACTGAATATTTTTGGATTAATGATTATCAAGCAAATATTGTTTTGCATCCTATAAAACCTGCTTTAGAAGGCAAGGACTTGAGTAACTTAGAAGATGCAAATGGTAAAAAACTTTTTACTGAGTTCGTTAATATTGTCAAAGCGCAAAAAGAAGGTTTCGTGAGTTACCTTTGGCCTAAACCTGGTTTTGAAGCTGCGGTGGAGAAGGTTTCCTTTGTAAAAGGTTTTGAGCCCTGGGGATGGATTATCGGTTCAGGTATTTACCTTGATGATGTTGAAAGCCAGTTTATTGATGAGCTTCTCACTGTTGGCGGTAGCTCTGGTGTTATTATTATTTTAGGTCTTATTTTATCTATCCTTATCGTGCGCTCTATCACTCAACCTTTGCAAGCCAGTCTAGATGCTCTTGATAATATCTCAGCAGCAGAAGGGGATTTAAAGCATAGGCTACCAGTTTCAGGCCGTGATCAGTTTACTCATATTGCCGTCGCATTTAATGCTTTCAGTGACAAAATTTCCAGCACCTTAGCAGAAGCGATCCAACTCAATCATAGTGTTTATGAACACAGTAAAGAGTTGAGAAGTGTGGCGGGTAATACCACTGAACTTGCCCAAACTCAGCTCGATACTATTGCTCAAATGACAGTTGCGATAGCTGAAGTATCAGAGCAGAAAGAGCAAGTATTGGAAAATAGCCAAGCAACCTATGAGTCTGCCAAGGTAACCCAGGAGCGTACCGAATTAGGTAAAACCTCGGTTAAACAAACCATGGAATCTTTAGAAATTCTTTCTAGCGAGCTAGACGATGGTGTGCAAACAGTGAGTTTGCTTGCACAGGAGTCTCAAAATATTGGGGCCGTTCTGGATGTAATCAGTGGTATTGCAGAACAAACCAACTTATTAGCATTAAATGCTGCTATTGAAGCGGCTAGGGCGGGCGAACAAGGTCGAGGTTTTGCAGTGGTTGCTGATGAAGTCCGAGGCTTAGCGAGTCGAACTCAAAGCTCGACAGATGAAATACAAGGCATGATAAATCGTTTGCAAGCGGGCGCGAAAGAAGCTGAAAGTAAAATCAATTCAAGCCATGAATACTCTAAGCGAACAACACAAGACATTACTCAAACGGATCAGGCATTAGCTGATATTGCGCAATCGGTTACCGCAATTAGCCAAGCCAGTGATGTGATAACTGAGAGCATTAATAATCAGCATCAAGCTGTGACACATTTAAATAACTTAACCCAAGATATCTCAAAACTGGCGGATCAAAGTAATAATGAAATCGTCACAACTCGTCAGTCAAGTGAGTCCCTAGCTAATACCACGTTAAAAATGAAGGAACTGATGTCTAGTTTTAATATTTAACCTGAGTTAATAAGTAACCTATTTTCATTATATCCCTCTGTACTACTTTAGGCGTTAAGGTCATCCCCAAGACTTTAGCGCTTTTTTTTGTGCTCTTTCTAAAGGCTTTCTCTTACACTTAAATTCGCATGCTCACGTATTTATTTATGAGCCTTCTTTTTGGCAAGCTGGTATGCTTTAACTATTTGCTTTTCATCTGATTTTTGCTTTGAACTAGGTCTGGGTTTATATATGTTTCATCTTTATACGGGTAATCGCTTAGAAGATTTATCGAGCATTTTAGCGCGTATTTTATCCTTATCTTTGCCAGAGAGTCCTTTCGCTAAAGAGCACATATTGGTGCAGAGTCCAGGCATGGCTCAATGGCTCAAAATGCAGTTAGCCCAAGAGCAGGGAATTGCTGCAGGCTATGAATTTCCTCTACCTTCTACGTTTGTTTGGCGCTGCTTTCAGCAAGCCTTACAAGATATACCGGGACAAAGCGAATTTAATAAACCCTTTTTAGTTTGGCGCTTAATGCGTCTACTAGACAATAGATTAGAAGAGGTCGAGTTTCAGCAACTTGCTTGGTACTTGGCTGAAGATGATAGCCAACTAAGACGTTTTCAATTATGTTCTAGCATTGCTGATATCTATGACCAATACCTTGTTTATCGTCCTGATTGGATCGCTGCTTGGGAAGAAGGTAATCAAGCCAAAGATTTACCAAAAAGCAAGGATCAAGATCAAGCTTGGCAATCTATCTTATGGCGTGACCTCGTTGCCGATGTTGCTTCCTATGACCAATCTTTGTATCACAGAGCCAATTTACTCGAAGCCTTAGAAGAAGTTGTTCGTTCTAAGCCTAAACCCCCTTCCATTCCGCAACGAGTCTATATTTTTGGTGTATCGGCTCTGCCACCTAATACCTTGCAATCCCTTCGCTTATTAGCTGAAAGTAATTGGATAGATATGCATCTATTTTTGCAGAACCCTTGCCAGTATTACTGGGGCGATATTGTTGATAAGAACTATCTGGGTAGAGTGCTGAATAAACAGGCGAATAAACCCGGCTTGAATCAGGACACATTGCACCTAGATGCCAATCCATTATTAGCTTCTTGGGGACGCCTTGGTCGAGACTATATTGGTGAGTTGCAAGCTTTTGCGAATCAACAATTAGAGGTGTTTGAAAGCTATTGTGATGATGGCACTCAAGCTTCCCTATTGAACCGTATACAACAAGATGTGTTAGAGCTGAATAATCACGGTGCTTTAGAAGAGAGAAGTTTAAGCAGTTCAGACTCTCACTATAAATATCCTATTGCGAATGATGATAATAGTGTTGCGGTTCAAGTTTGCCATAGCGCGTTGCGAGAAGTTGAAGTGCTGCATGATAGTTTGTTGGCCTTGTTTGAAAAGAACCCTCACCTTACGCCTAAAGATGTCATTGTGATGCTGCCAGATGTGAACCAATACAGTCCTTTTGTACAGGCCGTATTTGGTCAAGCGCCACAACAGCAATCTATTCCATACTCCTTGATAGACCAAGCAGCTGGGATGGAAAACCCAGTGGTTGATGCCTATGTCACCTTACTTAGCTTGGCTGATAGCCGTTTCACCTTATCTGAGCTAGTGAGCGTGTTAGAAGTACCTGCTGTATTGGCGCGCTTTGGGATACAAGTGCATCAAGTGGAACGAATTCGTCAATGGTGTAGTGAGGTTGGTATTCGTTGGGGGTTGGATGAGTCAACCGCGACAGATTTAGACTTACCCAGCCAAGCGCATAATACCTGGCAAAATGGATTAGACCGTATGTTGTTGGGCTACGCCATGGGCAATGACAATATTTGGCAGTCCCTGTTAAGTTATGGCGAAGTAGAAGGCTTAGAGGCTGAGTTAGCAGGCCAATTAGCCGCATTTTTAGAGGCTATTCGTGAAACTCAGCAGGCACTTTTACTGGATAAGAAACCTAGTGATTGGGTGAATTTTTTATATCAAGTAAGTGATCGCTTTTTTACCCTTGATGAGGATGATGCTTTTCCGCCTATGTTAAGTAAGCATATGGAGGCAATCTGTGAAGAATGGCAGCATGCTCAATTTGATCAAACCATAGATGTGAATGTACTAAAGCAGCTGCTGATTCCAAGGTTGCAAGAAGCACAGGGCAGTCAGCGATTCTTAGCGGGTAAAGTGAATTTCTGCACCTTAATGCCAATGCGTTCTGTGCCATTCAAGGTGGTTTGTCTTTTAGGGCTAAACGAAGGCGCTTACCCAAGGTCTATGGTGCCAATGGGCTTTGATTTAATGGTGGGTGATTATCGTAGTGGTGATCGTAGCCGTCGAGAAGATGATAAATACTTATTTTTAGAAGCGCTCATGTCAGCGCGAGAGCATCTCTATATTAGTTATGTTGGTCGCAGTGTGAAGGATAATAGTGAGCTTAATCCTTCTATTTTAGTAAGTGAGTTGGTTGATTACATCGCCCAAAGCTGCGTTTTAGAAAAAGACATAAAAGTTCCAGTAGAAGAAGGCCAAGCCGCACTGCTTGAAAAACTGGTACAAGAGCATAAATTACAGCCTTTTCATCAAGGGTATTACTCAAATAAAGAAGCCTTTAGCGGTCAGCTTAAAAGCTATGATGCTTCCTGGTTAGATGCTGTGACTGTGACCAAGCAGAAAACGGAGTTGAAAGCTTTGCCTTTGTTACAGGCAATAGAAGATCAGCAACATCAGCTTGAGCTTAATCAGTTGATACGTTTTTACCTCAATCCTGCGCGCTATTTTATGCAACATAGGCTCAAGGCTTATCTTAAATTGCAGGAAATTGAAGAAAATGAAGACGAGCCATTTAATCTAGATGCTTTAACTCGTTACCAACTCAAAGAAGAGTTACTGATAGCGATTCAAGAAGATACATTAGAAAGTTTTATTGCCAAATTGAAGTTGTCTGGTAGATATCCTTATGGTGCATTTGGCGATATGGAAGTTAACGACTTGGTTAAGCAAAGCCGCATTATGGCGCTCAACATCAATGAGTATGCCCACCAGAAATTAGACGCCATTAATATTGATTTACAGCTTGAAGAAGGCCGAGTGCAGTCATGGTTGGAGCTGGCTAATCGTCAGCTGTATTTGGTCTATCACTTAGGTCAACTTAGCCCTGGTAAGAAAATACAGGCGTGGCTATCTCATTTGGCGTTATGTGCTCAAGGTGAACAGATTGAAACTCACATCTTAAGCTTTAAGAATGCAAAATCTAATCAAGTCATTACTCATGTGTTTGAAACCTTATCGGTTGAATCCGCTACTGACTATTTAAGCCAGTATCTCACCTATTTTAGGTTAGGAGATCGTCAGCCTTTAGTGATACCGGCTAGAACCTCTGATGCTTGGTGTGCCGCCTATCTGAATGATAAAAACCAAGATAACGAAGAGGAAGCGGCTTGGCAGATGGCACTTAAAACCTATAACGATGACTTTAATGATTTTTCCGACGGTAAGGATCCCTATTGGCAGCGTTTCTTTGCTGATCTAGCTCTTTATCAAGATGATTTTGTCGAATATGTGAAGGCAACTTGGCTACCTATGAATGAATTATTAAAGGTGAAAACAGATGAGCAATAAAGCAGTGTTACAAGATGCTCTGCCTTTAGATGCTTTGCATTTTCCCTTGTATGGTAAGCGATTGATTGAAGCCAGCGCTGGGACAGGTAAAACCTATACCATAGCCAATCTCTATTTAAGAATGCTGCTGCCAGTCTCTTCTGATGCGGACTTTGAAAAGCCTTTAACGGTCGATCAAATTCTTGTCGTAACTTTTACCGAAGCGGCAACCGCAGAACTTAAAGCTAGGATTAGAAACCGTATTCGAGATGCCCGTAAAGCGCTTTTATTAGGGCAGTCTAATGATGTCTTTTTAGCGCAGCTATTAGATTCAATGACAGCTGAAAATATCGCCTCTGGGGTTGAGCGTTTGCTTTATGCTGAAAAGCAAATGGATGAGGCGGCCATCTTCACTATCCATGGTTTTTGCCAAAGAATGCTAAGCCAGAATGCGTTTGAAAGCCGTATGTTGTTCCAACAAGAAATTGAAACGGATGAACAGGCGCCTTTAGCTTTGGCGATTAAAGATGTATGGCGAGCTAATATTTATCCAATGAAAGCGGATATTGCAGCCTTAGTAAAACCTATTTGGCCAAGTCCAGAAGCCCTGCAAAAAGAGCTTAGTTTATTGCAAAACCAGCCGGATGCTGTGATTCAGGATGGAGGGAAAGATTTGGATCAAGCTCAAGACTTTGATCTTGAGAGCTTGATGTCTAATGCACTGGAAACCATGCATAAGGTTAAGGCTATGTGGCTTGAGCAGGCCGCGAACATTTTGGATGCCTTAACAAATAGCGGCATTAAGGGGACTTTTTGGGGGAAACGCCAAGCAGGTATTCCAGATGTTATTCTCGAATGGGCTCAGTCTGATGAAACGGGTTTACCGAAAGAGCTCGCGAAATTCAGTGGGAAAGAGCATGTTAATCAGTTAAAGAAAAATGGTGCCCAGCCAAATCATGCTTTTTTTGAATTAGTGACAAGCCTTTTTGAGTCCTATCCAAGTGTCGATAAAATTAAACCGCCTTTGATGGCTTATTTATGGCAACAAACTCAAACACGGCTGTTTAATTGGAAGCAGCAAACTCAGAAGCTAACCTTTACGGATTTACTGACCAACCTAGATGAAGCGCTTAGTCTCCCTGGCCAAGAAGAAGGAGCTGAGAATGCATTGGCATTAAGAATACGCCAGCTCTATCCCTTAGCCATGATAGATGAGTTCCAAGACACGGACCCTGTGCAATATCGGATTTTTAGTCAGATCTATCAACCCGCAAGTCAAGATGAAAATAGCCTAGGCCTTATTATGATAGGTGACCCAAAACAGGCTATTTATGCCTTTCGAGGGGCTGATATCTATACCTATTTGGCGGCTAAGCAAGAAGTTGATGCGATTTATTCTTTAGCAACAAACTATCGATCTTCTGCCGCTATGATCCAATCAGTTAATGCTTTGTTTGCTGCTCAGGCTAACCCTTTTCTGGTAGATGGAATTCCCTTTGTTGAGGTGCAAGACAGACAAACTCCGGGTGAGTTTTATCGTCATGATCAGCTTGAAAAAGCGGTGCAGTTTTTATTGCCAGAAGAGGCTTATAGTGATGATGGGATAGTAACGAGCGCCCAATATCAGATACAAATGGCAGATCTAACCGCCGAACATATTTGTAAAACCCTTATTCAAGCTCAGCAAGGTGAGGCGTTAATTTCAGGCCAAGCGGTTCGTTCTGGTGATATTGCTGTTTTGGTATCAGGTTATCGCCAAGCCCAGTTAATGAAGGCGGCCTTAAGTGAACGGGGTGTCGCCAGTGTTTACCTAAGTGATAGGGGGTCGGTGTTTGCCAGTACTGAAGCAAGAGAGTTATTGCTAGTGCTTAATGCCATTTTGAGCCAAGGTAAAGAGTCTGCCATACGGTCTGCTTTGGCAACGAACCTATTAGGTTGGCAAGTGGATGAATTAGATCAGCTTAACCAAAATGATGTCTTGTATGAAACTTGGGTAGATAGGTTTAAAGACTATTTTGAAATTTGGCATAAAGATGGGGTGCTCCCCATGATTAGAGCCATGATACAAACCTTAGAGCTTGCTCCGAAACTATTAACAGGAATGCAAGGTGAGCGCCGCTTAACTGATCTCTTACACCTTGGTGAAAAACTACAGCAAAAAGCGAAAGAGTTAGAGTCAAAAGAAGGTCTTATTCGCTATCTCACGTTAGCGATTCAAGCACCCAATGGTGATAGTGATGAACAGAAAATACGCCTAGAAAGTGATGATGAGTTAGTCCGTATTATTACCATTCATAAGAGTAAGGGCCTTGAATATCCCATAGTGTATCTGCCTTTTGCTTTTACACCTTTTAGAAATAATGGCAAATATGCCTTATACCATGATGATAAGCATCAACTAAATTATGCTCCTGTGCCAGACGAGAATCAGTTAGAACAACATGAAACAGAGCTTTATGCAGGTGAGATTCGACTTGCCTATGTGGCGCTGACTCGTGCTCGTGAAGCTTGTTATATTGGCTGTGCGCAAGTTGGTAAAGCGGCGACTAAATCGAAAGAGGCTGAGTTATCACTGCACCTAAGTGGTATAGGGGCTTTAATTTGCCATGGCAAACCTATCGAACTTGGTGAACTTGAAACTAAACTTCAAGCGCTAACAAGTGAGAGCGACAAGATGGGCCAATCACTTTTAGTATCGGAGAAGAGTCTATTGCTTAACCTAAGCCAAGGCAGTAAAGAAGAGTCCGTTGCGGCACAAACCTTCTCAGGAAATATTGAGAGAGACTGGTGGGTCGGGAGCTACTCTTCTTTGGTGGTAGAGCAGTCTGCTTTAGCTAAAGAGCAAGAGGCTGAGCACAGTGAGCCAGGTTTAGATGAATTCACTAAAGTAGAGACACTAGAGCAAAGCCAACCTCAGCTTGTTGATGAAGTAGCCCAACAGGATGTATTAGTCAGTGATGAAAAGACCTGTTTTACTTTTCCAAAAGGGGCTAAGCCCGGTACCTTTTTACATGATTTGCTAGAAGGTAATGCACTTATTGGCAGTTTGGAAGAGGTAAGTTTTGCCGACCTTCTAAAGACTCAGTATCAAGGTAAAATGATTGAATACTTCGTTAAGCAGGGTTATGAGGATTGGCAAGATGTCTTGTTCTCTTGGCTGGAGGATATTTTAGCGACATCTTTATACCCCAATGTGAGCTTAAAACAATTAAGTCCGCAACAGTGTCTAAAGGAAATGGAATTCTTCTTACCTGTAGCTGGTTTTAATGCCAGAACGCTGGATCAAATTGCTAGACAATATGATCCAGTTTCCCTACATGCCCCAGCCATTCAAGAAAGGTCTTTAAAGGGAATGCTAAAGGGCTTTATTGATCTCTTGTTTGAACATGAGGGCAAGTATTATGTTCTCGACTATAAATCAAACCACATAGGTATGGCGTACGAGGATTATCAAGCGGAGCATATGGCTCACGCTATAGCAGAGCACAGGTATGACTTGCAGTATCAGCTCTATACACTTGCTCTACACAGGCTCTTAGCCCAGCGCCTGCCAGATTACGATTATGATAAGCACATCGGTGGTGTTTGTTATTTATTTTTACGTGGTATGAAAGCTAAAGATGATAAAGGTGAAGTAGGTAGCAATACGGGGGTATTTACCACTCGATTAAGCCGTGAGCATGTTTATGCGCTTGATAATATGTTGAATGAAACCAATGAGGAGGTTCCCCAAATTGAACTCTTCTAAGCAAAATACCTCAGTAGCCGCACAAATGAGTCTCACTTTAGAAAGCGATAGAAGCTTGGTGCTAGAGAGTGATCGTCTCGTGTTAGATAGCGCGAATTACTCGAAAGACAGCTTCTTTCAGCAAATCTCCCATTGGCCTGAGCTAGGTTTGATAAGAAGACTAGATCTTCATACTAGTTTAAGGTTGGCTAGCCATTGCCAAGAAACAAGAGCGAGTGTGCTATTAGCAAGTTTGGTCGCCAGCTTTTATTTAGGCCAAGGACATAGCTGTTTACCTTTAGATAAATTGTATTCTTGCCCTTTTCAAGCGATTACGTCTAAACAGTGGGCTGCTTGTTTATTGGCTTTGGGGATAAATTCTTATCAGGAGTTATTGGCAGACTTGATGGATTCACCTTTAGTTGAGGCGAAAGGATCATCTCATGGTCAGCAGGGTACACTGGTAACTAAACCCTATGTACTACAAGATAATCGCCTGTATTTAGCTCGTTATTATGGGTTTGAGTCACAAGTCGTTAATTATATTCGCCAAGCTCAAAGCCAAGCTAATTACGAGTTTGAGGCTAGCTGGCTAGCTCAATTATTCCCTGATGATTTACCTCAACAAGAAAGCATCGATTGGCAGAAAATTGCAGTTGCCAATGCGGGGTTACAAAGCTTTGCTGTGATTAGCGGTGGTCCCGGAACCGGTAAAACAACTACAGTCACCAAGCTTTTACTTTTGTTAGCCCTGCAGGCTCATTCAAAAGAACAAGGATTAATCATAGAGCTTGCAGCGCCAACAGGTAAAGCGGCGGCCCGCTTGACTCAATCTATTATTCAAGCCAAAGCTAAGTTAAGGGAAAGTACCGAGTTCCCAGAGGGCGTCTTTGACCTAATACCTGAGCAAGCTTCTACCTTGCACCGTTTATTAGGCAGCGAATACGGACGCTCTAGTTTTAGGCATAACCATAAGAACCCTTTACATCTTGATATCTTGCTGGTGGATGAAACTTCTATGGTCGACCTCCCTATGATGGCTAAGTTATTAGAGGCTCTGCCTGCGAAAGCAAGATTGATTCTATTAGGTGATAAAGACCAGCTTGCTTCTGTTGAAGCGGGGAGTGTATTGGCCGACCTAACTCATGGTATTGAACCTGTAAGCTTAGCGCCTGAGTGGGCCAAGGTGTTAGAGCCGCTAAGTGAAACAGATCTAAGTAGTGTGGTTTCGTTAGATACACGCATAGATTTTCCTATTCGTCAGAACTTGTCTCTGTTAGCGAAAAGTTATCGTTTTCACCAAGATAGCGGCATAGGACATTTAGCCGGCGCTGTGAATAGAGGTGATGTGAATAGCAGTTTTTCTATTTTAGGGGGGGCAGGGGCAAGCTACCCAGATCTTTATTGGCACAAACTAGATCAAGAGGAGCAAGCATTAGATATCGCGACTTTGGCCAGAGGGTATGACGCATATTGGCGAGCGGTTAAACAAGCTTTGCAAGGAGAAATCAGCGTAAGTGCTTTATTTGAGGAGTTTGCTAACTATCAAATTTTATCGGCTGTACGAACGGGAGAATATGGGGTTGAGCAGCTGAATCAAAGTTTACAGGACTTTTTTTATCAAAGGGGGCGAATGATCAACCCACTTGCTTGGTATCCTGGAAAAGCCATCATCATCACTCGTAATGATGCGAGTTTAGGTTTGTTTAATGGTGATATTGGCATTTGCTTACCTGATGTGGATGATAAAGAGCGTATGCGGGTATGGTTTGAATTGCCTGATGGAAGTTTGAAAGCTTATTTACCAAGCCGTTTAAGTGAAAATGAAGCGGTATTTGTGATGACAGTACATAAATCACAAGGCTCAGAGTTTAAGCGTGTTGAATTAGTCTTACCCCCTTATGAAAGTCCTGTTATTACCAAAGAGCTAATTTATACGGGTATTACTCGGGCTAAGTCTTTCTTTAGTTTGTGGGCGACACCTGATTCCATGCGAGCAGGTATTTCGACTCAAGTCGCACGTTATTCTGGATTAATAGATAAACTTTGGTGTCATTAAAGTGTCATAAGTTGCTGTTATCAAAAAGGTGGTAATCTAAGACTTGATTCTAAGATTAGAACCCCAATATTCAGTATTTAAGCTTTACCCTAAATTGAGTAATTTTTGATTAGAAAGTTTTGTGTTAGGGTAGGCGCACATTTGTCGTGACTGAGTAGGAATAATGGCTAAAGAGATTGTTTTAACAGGAATTACCACTAGTGGTACACCGCATTTAGGTAACTATGTCGGTGCAGTTCGTCCCGCAATTGAAGCAAGTTTAGATGAAAATAATGAATCATATTTTTTTCTAGCTGACTATCATGCTTTGATAAAATGTCAGGATCCAGAGCGAGTAAAAAGCTCTCGTAAAGAAATTGCAGCAACCTGGCTAGCGTGTGGACTTGATCCTGAAAAGGTGTGTTTTTACCGTCAATCAGATATTCCAGAAATAGCCGAATTAAATTGGTTACTTACTTGTGTAACTGCAAAAGGATTGATGAACCGCGCCCATGCTTATAAGGGGGCGGTTGATGTAAATGTGAATGCTGAGCAAGATGCTGACCTTGGTATTACCATGGGATTATTTTGTTACCCTGTACTTATGTCAGCTGACATCTTAGCCTTTAACGCAAACAAGGTGCCTGTGGGTAGAGACCAGATTCAACACATAGAGATGGCACGTGATATAGCGGGTCGTTTGAACCATCTTTATGGACAACAATTAGTTTTACCTGAAGCTGTGGTTGATGATTCGGAAACGGCACTTTTGAAAGGTCTTGATGGCCGTAAAATGAGTAAGAGTTATAATAATACTATTCCTTTGTTTGAAAGTGAGAAGAAGCTGAAGAAAGCAATCAACAAGATTAAGACAAACTTGTTGGAGCCTGGTGAAGCGAAAGACCCTAATGACTCAACTGTGTTTGATATCTACCGAGCGTTTGCAACGGCAGAACAAACAGCAGAAATGCATCAGAAATTTTTAGATGGCATAGCTTGGGGTGAAGCGAAGAAAGAATTATTTGCCCTAGTGAATGAAGAGCTAGGTGAAGCACGTGAAAAATACAATGCGCTTATGGCAGCACCAAACGATGTAGAAGACATTCTGCAGGCTGGTGCCGCGAAAGCCCGTAGTCGTGCTCAATCAATTGTAACGCCATTGAGAGAATCAATGGGGTTAGTGAAGTTTAGTTAAGTTGGAGTATAGAAAATGAAAACGAGTGTTTATGCTGTCCTTATGGCATTTGTACTAGCTATCGGTTTCGGTGGTTTTAGTGCAGAGGTTGAGGCCAAAAAATTTGGTGGTGGTAAGAGTTTCGGTAAGAGTTATTCTGTGCCTAAGTCTACGTCGGCTAATAAAGCGGCGACAACGACTAGCTCGGCTGCTAAAAAGAAAAGCGGCCTATTTGGCGGCGGTTTGATGGGTGGCCTTATGGGTGGCTTATTGGCTGGTGGTATTTTCGCTGCATTGATGGGAAGTGGTGCTTTTGATGGATTCGCATTTGGCGATATCCTACTGTTTGCGCTAGTAGGTTTCTTAATCTACAAATTCTTCATTGCACCAAAACGCCAAGCGGCTGCTGCGGCTAATAATACGCAGTTCCGTCAAATGCCAGGTGCTGACTCTTTCCAACAAGCACCAACAGCGTCTGCGAACCCGTTTAAGGCTCAAGACCCTGCAATGCAGTTGCCACCTGATTTTAATGAAGCAGCTTTTGTTGCAGAGGCAAAAAATCATTATGCTGCTTTGCAAAAAGCATGGGACGAAAATGATTTTGCAGAAATTTCTGATTATGTGACACCTGAACTACTTGCTATGTTACAAGCTGAACGCGCTAACTATGGTGCTGATAAACCAAAGACAGAGATTATTTCTTTGGATGTAGAGCTTGTTCGTGGTGAATACCAAGGTTCTATCTCGTCTATTACCTTGAAGTTCTCTGGATGGATCAAAGAAGGTGAAGACACAAGTGATAGTACTGAGTACTGGCACTTAGAGAAAAACATGTCGCAACAATCTAGCAATTGGACCATTGTTGGTATCCAACAAGATAACTAATTGTTACTTAAAAGTTGAGCTGTGCCATTACAAGTTTACTGGTTTTCAGTATATTGTTAATGGCATAAGTTAATAAAATGATTCAAAACGGAAGTCACTATGTCTGAAATTGCCACATTAAATGACTCTAAAAAAGGCGTTTCTGAAAGCGCCAAAGGTGAGTTACTTCAATACCTTACTTTTAAGCTAATTGATGAAACCTACGGCATTAATGTAATGCAAATTCGTGAGGTTTTAAGATATAGCGAAATTGCACCTGTTCCAGGGGCTCCTTCATATGTAATGGGGATCGTGAACCTACGTGGTAACGTTGTTACTGTTGTTGATTCTCGAGTTCGCTTTGGTTTGCCTGATGCGACTATTTCTGATGACACTCGTATCATTATTGTTGAGCATGATAATGAGCAAGTTGGTTTGTTGGTAGATGCGGTACAAGAAGTGTTCTATCTATACCAAGGTGAAATCGAACAAAGTCCTAGTGTTGGTAATGACGAAGCGATTATGTTTATTCAAGGTGTTTATCAAAAAGAAGATGAGTTAGTTATCTTACTTGAGCTTGATAGATTCTTTGAAAGTAATGACACGCTAGGTATTGAAGCGCTTTAATAAAGCACTTTTCTAGTACATAAAAAAACCATGCCTAGGCATGGTTTTTTTATGTCTAATGCTTTGTTTAAGCGCGTGGCTTAAATAGGAGCTAGCTTTCCCAGTAACTCTCTTCCAAACTATCTTCTCTTTCAGGTAAACCTCGTGATAGTCGTGGTGCGTTTTGCGCCAGAATCTCATAACTCACTCTGTTGGAATATTTACAGATTTGAGCAAAAGAGGAATAACACAAAAAGTCAGCTCTATGCTTGCTAGAGTTAGGTACAGCAGAGCGGTGGAAGTAGTTAGCAGAGATATCATGTAATAATGCTGAAAGCGCACCATCGCCTGCACCATTGGTATTTTTAATATTTTCTGGGCCACCCATATAAGGGTCAATGTGTGAAAATACTTTTATAGGCGCATGGCAATCTCGGCGCTTCATAGGGCGACTAAACTCGTAAAGGTTAAAGTCTTCTAAGCTATCTGATTTGATTGGGTTGCTTGTTTCGCGAGCTAATTCGGCACTTGTATGGCCGCATAAGTAAAGCCCATGAGGCCCAGCTGTAATCAATACCATATCAACAAAATCAAGAATGTAATCCGCCGCTTGTAGTGGATCATCATAGCCAGTTAAAGCTTCTGCCTCTAACTCATTCATCGCTAAGACATCGACTGAATTCTCGATTAATGACATGAGTAGGTCGCGGTTATCTGTGACCAGGTGTTGTGTTCCTAGTGTTAATACAACAGGTACATTATGTTTATTGGCAGACTCGATTGCCGCCAGCATGGCTTTGTGAATCGGTTTATCTTGATGGCGTACTGGATAAGCACAAGCCACAAAGGCTGCTGCATGAGAAATAATTTCATCAGGGATGTGCTGCTCATTTAGCTCATCCATATCTCCTGGCGCTATAGCGAAAGTGCGTTCACCATCTTCAGTGATGAGCGTAATTCCACGGCCAATATCGCCCTCTACACCTTGTAAATGATTCATATCAACCTTGCTACTGGTATGGCAAATATAGTGATAAGCAGGTGAACCTAATTGAATATTGGCAGACATCACACCCAGTAAAACTGACTTGTCATCAGCAAGTACCGAATAGTTATGTAAGGTGTTACCTATGGTGCCACCTGCAAAATGATCCGAGATAGAGCCTTGTGCAACAAGTTCTGCATAAATCTCAGTTGCAGTATCATGATCAACAAGATTGGAAAGACCTTTTGTGATCTTATGTCTTGTTAAAAAATCATCATTTACATTCGCGATAACGTCGACAATGGTTTCATCAAGACCAACCACATAGGTGTCTTTATTAGGTTGTACTTCAGAAGTAGGTAAAGCAGGTTTAGGTTGTGAAACGGGAAAATAATGCTTTAACTTGCGACGACCAGGGAATTTCATGTTCAATATCCAACATAGGGAAAAAAACATTTTATCAAAAAATTGAGCCAAGCTAATATGGCTTATTCTAAAAAAATGGCAAATTAATGAACGAATTACAGTTAGAAAGATATAGTCGTCAAATATTACTCCCCAATTTTGATATCGAAGGTCAGCAAAAGCTGATGAATGCGAGAGTCATGGTGATTGGCCTAGGTGGACTTGGTAATATCGCATCTTGTTATTTGGCCGCAGCCGGTGTTGGGCACTTAACCTTAGTTGATGATGATGTGGTTGAATTAAGTAATTTGGCAAGACAGGTGCTTTATAAGCAAGATGATGTTGGTGTTGCTAAAGCCCAAGCTGCCAAGACGCAAATTGCTCAAATGAATGATGAGGTCGAGGTTGAGGTTTTACTTGAACGCCTTGATGAAGCGTCATTAGCTCAGAGAGTGACAGCTTACGACCTGGTACTTGATTGCACTGATAACTTTAAAATTCGTCAAATTGTTAATAAATTATGCCATCAACATAAGATAAATCTTGTTTCTGGCGCTGCTATTCGTTGGGAAGGGCAAGTACAATCTTTTCTTTTTGCTGAACATAGTAAGATTTGTTACCAGTGTCTTTACCCTAATCTTAATGACACTAATTTAAACTGTTCACAGTCCGGTATTATTAGTCCAGTTGTCGGCTCTATTGGTGTGCTTCAGTCATTAGATGCCA
The DNA here is from genome assembly GCF_001624705.1 of Marinomonas sp. SBI8L. Taxonomy (GTDB): domain Bacteria; phylum Pseudomonadota; class Gammaproteobacteria; order Pseudomonadales; family Marinomonadaceae; genus Marinomonas. The sequence continues at coordinate 192,124 of NZ_JSEO01000010.1, read as the reverse complement.
TAAAAATCTTATCTGGTTGTGGTCGAGTTCAACATGCCAAACTCAGAGTTTTTGATGGGTTCGATGGTATTTGGCGAGATATTAATTTAACCCAAGACCCTGAGTGCGTAATCTGTGCTTAAACTCAGACTTTATAAAATAAATTTATGAAAAAGGCATATGCCAGGGTTGAATTACGATAGAAGAACTCTATCTCTCTAATAGTTAAAATTCGCTAATAATACTTGGTGAATTTGGGTAGACTAACGATCCGATTTAATAGGCTCAAACTCATAACCTCAGTGTCATGCAAGAATTGATACGCAAAGCAATTATGACTTTAACCTAAACATATACGACAAGATTTAGCTTTCAAGGAGCGCATCAATGAGTGACGTTAAGCACGCAAAATTAATGATTCTAGGTTCTGGCCCTGCGGGTTACACCGCTGCTGTATACGCTGCGCGTGCAAACCTAAACCCTGTAATGATCACTGGTATGCAAATGGGTGGTCAGCTAACCACTACGACTGATGTTGATAACTGGCCAGGTGATGATCAAGGTGTGCAAGGCCCTGAGTTGATGGAGCGTATGCGTAAGCATGCTGAGCGTTTTGAAACAGAAATCATTTTTGACCAAATTGGTAAAGTCGATCTGCAAAACCGCCCATTCCGCCTAGAAGGTGATGACGGTGTTTATACTTGTGATGCGTTAATTATCTGTACTGGTGCAAGTGCTCAATACTTAGGCCTTGAAAGTGAGACTGCATTTATGGGCCGTGGTGTTTCTGCTTGCGCAACATGTGATGGTTTTTTCTATCGTGGCCAAGACGTTGCTGTAATCGGTGGTGGTAACACGGCTGTTGAGGAAGCGCTATACCTATCTAACATTGCTAAGTCTGTGACTGTTATTCACCGTCGCGATAAATTCCGCAGTGAAAAGATTTTGGCTGACAAAATTATGGAAAAAGCGGAAAACGGTAACATCAAGATTGAGTGGAACTCTCAACTAGATGAGGTGCTTGGCGATGATGCTGGTGTAACTGGTATGCGTATCCTGAACAATGAAACAGGCGAGAAGAAAGAGATTGATCTTGCTGGTGTCTTTGTTGCAATTGGCCATAAGCCAAATACAGATATTTTTGCTGGTCAACTAGAAATGAAAGATGGTTACTTGAAAGTAGAGTCAGGTTCCCACGGTAATGCGACTCAGACAAGCATTGAAGGTGTTTTCGCAGCGGGTGATGTAAGTGATCACATTTATCGTCAAGCTATCACATCAGCTGGTACTGGCTGTATGGCTGCATTGGATGCTGAGCGTTTCCTAGATAACGACTAGTATTTGTGAGTATAAAAAAACCAGCTTAATGCTGGTTTTTTTATGTCTAAAATTTAATCATTTAGAATGCTTATTTTATTGCGCGTTATAGGTTTCAATGCCTTCTATAATCGCTTTTTTAGCTTCTTCGGCATTTGCCCAACCTTCTACTTTAACCCACTTGTTTTTCTCTAGTGTTTTGTAGTTTTCGAAGAAATGCTCTATTTGATTGCGTAGTAATTCTGGCACGTCATCAATGTCTTTAACATCAGTATAAATACTGGTTAATTTATCATGGGGAACTGCCAGTAGTTTCGCATCAGTACCGGCTTCATCTGTCATATTTAATACACCAACAGGGCGACAGCGAATAACAGATCCAGGCAAAATGGGGTGTGGTGTGATGACCAATACATCTACCGCATCACCATCATCAGCAAGGGTGTTGTTAATGTAACCATAGTTAGCAGGGTAGAACATAGGAGCCGCCATAAATCTGTCTACGAGTAGGGCGTCCATGTCCTTGTCAATTTCGTATTTTACTGGCGAACTTTGAGCCGAAATTTCAATTGTGACATAAATATCATTCGGCGCATCTTTGCCCGCAGGTATCTGTGAGTAGCTCATGCTTCTTCTTCCATCTGGCCAATATATGAGCAATATTATAAAAGTTCGTATAGTCTGATGCCAGTACGACTTTGGTTGTGTTTGGGAATAATCCCCAATCTTATTGCTAATTTCTCAATAAAAATGTGAAGAAATCTACTTAACTTATTGCTTTCTTTCTAAATTTAGCTAGTCTTATGGATAGATCAAAATCTAGTCGCGAGGACAGAAATGACTAAATCAGAGCTTATAGAGCTGCTTATAGATCAGCAATCTCATTTGCCTGTTCAAGATGTAGAGCAAGCTATTAAGGCTATGCTAGAGCATATGTCAGAAGTATTAGCAGATGGTGAACGTATCGAAATCCGTGGTTTTGGCAGCTTCTCTTTGCACTATAGAGCGCCGAGAGTTGGCAGAAACCCTAAAACCGGAGAATCTGTTGAACTTGTGGCGAAATATGTACCGCATTTCAAGCCAGGTAAAGAATTAAGAGAATTGGTTAATTCGCCAGCGATTGAGACTGACGAGCTAAATTAATTCTATTTTTTAACTCGAAATCTATTCAAGATCACGGCATAATGACGCCAATATCCATCTTGTAGGTGTTGTATGCTTAAGTGGTTTTCGCGTGTGATTTTTGCCCTAGTCCTTATCTTTTTCTTATTGGTAGGGATATTCTTTGCTGTCCGTAACCCACAACCAGTGAGTTTAGATCTGGTTTTCTGGCAGGCACCTGAATTCAGTGTCTCGCTTTACCTTCTTCTAGCCTTTGCACTTGGTGCTTTTGTGGCCATCATTGCGAGCAGTGTTGTGCTTTTAAGAGCCGAAAATCATGTTCGAGTACTTAGCCGTCGTTGTACAAATGCACAAAAAGAATTGGATTCTTTGCGCAAAGCTACATTAACGAAAGATTTAGACATCAGTAGGGAGTAATAGGGTTGTCCGAGATTTTGCTTTTCATTGTTCTATTCGTTGCGCTTTTAGCCGGATGGATAATGGGTCGACGCAAGAACTCGTCTGCAGTTGATAAAAGTAAATCGGCTGTACCTCCAGATTACTTTCGTGGTTTAAACCACTTACTTAATAATCAACATTCTGAAGCGATTGATGCCTTTGTCGACTCGCTTCAAGTTAACTCAGAAACCTTTGATATTCACCTTACCCTTGGAAATCTTTTTCGTAAAAAAGGTGAAATAGAAAAAGCCATCAATGTTCACCAAAACCTTCTTGCTCGTCCAGAGATCACACCCCGTGAAATGCGTTTGGTGCAGCTTGAGTTAGCCAGTGACTTTATGTCTGCAGGTTTGTTGGATAGAGCAGAAAGACTGTTACTTAATATAGCGGCGAAACAAACAGAGTTTCAGCCGACTGTATTAGCCCTTTTGGTCGATCTTTATGAATTTGAGCAAAGTTGGGATCAAGCAATACAAATTGGTCATCAATTATATCAACTGAATAAAAAGCAGGCTTTGGCTAAACGCCTTGCTCATTTTCATTGTGAAATCGCAGATGAGAAGCATGCTAAGAATAAATCAAAAGAGGCCTTACAAGATTATCAAAATGCACTTGATATGGATGAGAAGTGTGTTCGCGCTAGCATGGGTGCAGCCGATGTTTTTATTGCGCAAAAGCGTTATCGAGACGCAATCAAAGAGTTAAAGCAGGTTGCTAATCAAGATAAAGACTTTGTTCCTATTACCGTAGACTTGCTAAGAGATTGCTATGAAAAGGTCTGGGGTAACAGTGGTTTTACCAAGTTCTTGCAAGAACAAAACAGAACATCACCATCAGCCACTGTTATTTTAGCGTTAGCTCAGCGCCTATCGAAAGACAATAAAGATTATGCTGAGATCTTTCTGATCGATCAGTTACGCAAGCACCCAACGATTAAAGGTTTTCGTGAGCTGGTTCAAATGCAACTTAATGAAGCAACTGATGAAGCCAAAGAGCACCTTGAAGTGCTTTATGAGTTGCTAGACCAACTCACAGAAAACAAACATAAATACCTTTGCCGCCAATGTGGCTTTTCGGGGTTTCAACTACATTGGAAGTGTCCAAGTTGTAAAAGTTGGGGAACCGTTAAACCGATTCACGGCTTAGAAGGTGAATAAGTAATACTGTTAATTTCAACATCTCTTGTATGAGGATACTAAATGACCTGCCAATCTCCTATCGTAGTTGCTCTAGATTACCCAACCATGGCGCAATCAATTGAAATGGCTAAACGCCTTGATCCTAGCCAATGTAGAGTGAAAGTAGGGAAAGAACTTTTTACCACAGCGGGTCCTGTTATTTTAGATGAACTACATAAACTGGGTTTTGATATTTTTCTAGACCTTAAGTTTCATGACATTCCAAATACGGTCGCAAATGCAGTGAGTGTTGCAGCAACGGCGGGTGTTTGGATGGTGAATGTTCACGCTACCGGTGGCCGTCGTATGATGGAAGCCTCAGCGAATGCACTAGAGTCAATCGCTTCACAGTCTGGTAAGGATAAGACCTTATTGATCGCTGTTACTGTATTAACCAGTATGGATCAATCTGATCTTGCTGAAATTGGTATCGATTTAACACCTGAGCAGCATGTAAGCCGTTTGGCGAAACTGGCTCAATCATCTGGTATGGATGGAGTTGTGTGTTCAGCACAAGAGTCGAAAATGCTATCAACAGAGCTAGGTAAAGACTTCGCCTTAGTTACGCCAGGTATCCGTCCGGTTGGCGCAGAACAAGGCGATCAAAAGCGTATTATGACACCACAAGAAGCAATGGCGGCGGGTAGTCACTATCTTGTTATGGGCCGTCCTATTACTCAAGCAGCTGATCCAGTAGCTGTGCTAACAAGTGTGAATCAAAGTTTAGTCAATAAATAAGCAAAATTACTTTTCTCGACTTGAGAATCCAGAAAGAGAGATTATAGTTAACTAGCTGATTGACAAGGGGTTGATCAGCTCAGTAAATCTTCGTGATTTATGATAACTAGGCCTTTGTGCCATCAATAGAAAAAGGAGTTTTCTATGATGAATCTCGTGTGCGTCTCGTATATTTGTAATATCCGTACTTCTCTTAAAACCATGTTCTTGGTATCAATTTTTCTACTTTCGTGTGTTTTTACGCCAGCATTTAGTGCAACGCCTCTTGACGTCAATACGGCAACTGCAGAGCAACTTGCCGCTGTCATGACGGGTGTCGGCCGTAAAAAAGCCCAAGCAATCGTCGAATATCGTAATGAAAACGGCGCCTTTACAGAAGTTGATGAGCTTATTTTTGTGAAAGGAATTGGACCATCTTTACTTAAAAAGAATCGTGATTATTTATCGATTGGGCCAGGAGAGGAATATAAAGAAGAGAAATTGGCTGATTTACCTTTATAAATCTAAGAACCTCTTCTATGTTTATCTACTGATGTAGATAGTCTCCTCGTTAGGGTTTTTACCCCAAGCTCCAGGCAAGGAGCTTGGGGGCTTTTTAGTTTTTATCCTCTTTTAAATACTTAATTCTTAATGGATTTTATCGCTTGATGCTGAGTTAAAAACACTTCACCTGTTAACTCGGATATTAGGTGCGTATCTCTAAGTTTATCCATAATAGGGCCTTTAACTTCTGAGAAATGTAGAGCAATATTGGCTGACTTCAATCTTTGCATCATGGTCTCCAGACTTTCCAGCGCGCTTATATCTATCATATTGACGGCATTACACATAAGTACCAGATGTTCGACATCAGGTCGTTCGGAAATGAGTTCAGTGACTTTTTCTTCAAGGGTTCGACAGTTAGCGAAGAAGAGGTTTTCATCGATACGAAGGGTGAGAATATTTGGCTCTACCTCTACTTCATAGCGCTCTACATTACGATAATGCTCAGTGCCTGTGAGGTTGCCGACAATGGCAATATGAGGATGACTTGTGTGCCAAAGGAAGAGCAAGATAGATAGACAAACCCCTGCCAAAATACCTGTTTCGACACCAAAGAGTAATACGATGCTTAGTGTGCCTAGCATGGCAATACCGTCATGCTTAGAGTAATGCCAAGCATGAATAATGGCTTTAAAATCGATCAAGGCAAATACGGCTAACAAAATAGTCGCGGCCAATACTGCTTTTGGCATGTAAAAGAATAGATCTGTTAAAAAGTAGAGTGTTAGCAGCACAAAACTTGCTGAGACTAAACCGGATAGCTGTGTTTTTGCACCCGCCTCATCATTAATTGCAGAGCGTGAAAAACTGCCCGCGACAGCTAATCCACCGCTTAATCCCGATACTATATTTGCCCCGCCTAAACCAACTAATTCATTGTTTGAATCAATCTTTTGTCGTTTTCGTGTAGCAAAGGCTTGGCTGATTGAAATGGACTCTATAAAGCTGACCAGACCGAGAATAGCAGCCGCTGGTAATAAATCTGATACTAGATTAAAACTAAAATCTGGCATGGATAAAAGTGGTAAACCACTGGGTACTGTGCCAACTAGTGCAAGGTTGTGAGAGGCTAAAGCGAATTTATAGCTAATAAAAGTAAATAAGCTAATGGCGAGAATAGGCCCTGCTTTGCTTAATAGTGCTGCCGTGTCCTTTGATAAGCCCAATACCTCTAGAAATCTCGATGCATAGCGTTTTAATAAAAGGAGCAAGATTAAGGAGCTTAGCCCAATGATCAAACTAATTGGATTAATGTTATCGAGCTGATAATAGGTTCCCTCGATAATCTCAAGTAAGGAAGCACCTGATACAGATATTCCTAAAAAGTGTTTTATCTGACTTGCCGCTATGATGATGGCAGAGCCTGTGACAAAACCTGAAATGACAGGATGACTTAATAAGTTTGCTAAAAATCCCAGTTTTAAAAAGCCTAGTAGTAAAAGAATGACACCCGAAAGCATAGCTAGGATCAGCGCAATCGTGTTGTATTCAGGTGTACCTTGTAAGGCGAATTGGCTGCTAAAGGATGCGGACATCATGGCGATTAAGGCCGCAGGACCAATAGCCATAGTGCGGCTAGAGCCTAAAAAAGCATAAATGAAAAGAGGGAGTATACTGGCATAAAGGCCCATTTCTGGTGGCAAACCAGCTAATAATGCATAAGCAAGTGCTTGGGGAACCAGCATGATAGATAGGATACTTCCAGCCACTAAATCCGCACCAAAGTTTTTACGCTTGTAGTGTTTTATCTGGTCGATACCTGGTATCCAATAAGCTAATTTAGTCATACTTAGTCCCTATATTATTTAGCTGTATGACTAACTGGAATCTTCAAGTAACTCGCGCCATTGGTTTCTGATTCTGGTAGTTTGCCTGCTCTCATATTGATTTGCACCGCAGGCCAGATCAACTTTGGCATATTCAATGTTGCATCTTTAGTGCTACGCATCTGAGTGAATTCAGCTTCATTAATCTTGTGATTAATATGAAGGTTTGATTGTTTTTGTTCTAGTACACTAGACTGCCAAGCATAGTGATCTCTATTTTCTGCTTTATAGTCGTGGCAGGTAAAAATAAGTGTTTCATCTGGTAGAGAAAGTATCTTCTGAATAGAGTGATACAGAGTATTGGCATCTCCACCGGGGAAGTCGCAGCGAGCAGTGCCATAATCAGGCATGAATAGAGTGTCGCCAACAAAGCATGCGCCATCCACATAATAACTAATGCAGGCAGGTGTGTGGCCAGGTGTGTGTAGTACCTGAATGAGAGTGTCGCCTAGAGCGAGTTCATCATCTTCATTTAATAATAAGTCAAACTGTGAGCCATCTGTGGCACAGGTGTCTTTGAGGTTTAATAAATCAGTAAAAATACCTTGTACTTGTGTGATTTCTTGGCCAATAGCGACCTGACCACCAAGTTGCTCTTGCAGGTAGGGTGCTGCCGATAAGTGGTCCGCATGGACGTGGGTTTCAAGAATCCACTTCAGTGTGAGTACATTTTCCTTGATATGCTCAATAAGTACATCAGCAGATTGAGTGCTAGTCTGAGATGATGCCGCATCATAGTCCAGTACCGAGTCAATAATGGCGCAAGTACGACTCTTGTTATCTGTCACTATGTAGGAAACAGTATTGGTTGCATGATCAAAGAAAGAGGTAACCTGAGTTGTTTTCATAATATATCTCTAAATGGAATAAGGTTATTTCTAAATAGTATATATGATTTTTTTTAAAATTCATCTCCACTCTCAAAAGTTCTAATAATCCTTTGATATAAGATGAAATAATTCTCCTCATTGCGGTCAGCTTAAGCAGTTTTTGTTAAACTGATAGATTCAGTGATTATTAGAATGCTAGGAATAACGCCGTGTCTAAAGAGTTTGAAGTTGTATCGCAATTCTCTCCTGCCGGAGACCAACCAAAAGCGATAGAAAAGCTTTCCCAGGGGATAGAAGCCGGTCTTGCTCATCAGACTTTGTTAGGAGTAACAGGCTCTGGTAAAACCTTTACCATTGCTAATGTGGTCGCGAAAGCGAAACGGCCTACTATTATTATGGCCCATAACAAAACACTTGCAGCTCAACTTTATGGTGAGTTTAAAGAGTTCTTTCCTAATAACTCGGTTGAATATTTTGTTTCTTATTATGACTACTACCAGCCAGAAGCCTATGTAGCCGCCTCAGATACTTTTATCGAAAAAGATGCTTCGGTAAATGAACACATAGAGCAAATGCGACTTTCCGCGACGAAAGCCTTATTAGAGCGTGAAGATGTCATCATAGTGGCGACTGTATCTGCCATATATGGATTGGGAGACCCTCAGTCATATTTAAAAATGATGTTGCACTTAGACAGAGGTGACCGTATTGATCAAAGGGATATCTTAAGACGCCTTGCCGAACTGCAATATAGTCGCAATGATGTGGTGTTCGAACGCGGCAACTTTAGAGTGCGAGGGGATGTGATTGATGTATTCCCCGCTGATTCAGAAGACACAGCGGTAAGAATTGAGCTCTTTGATGATGAAATCGAAAACCTCTCGTTCTTTGACCCGCTAACGAATAAAACGATTCGTAAAGTCCCCAGGCTGACTATTTATCCGAAAACCCATTACGTCACACCAAGAGAAACCGTAATGGATGCCATCGAACGTATTAAAGTTGAGCTTGATGAGCGTTTACAACAACTAAAATCCCTAGACAAATTAGTTGAGCTACAGCGTTTAGAGCAAAGAACACGTTATGACTTAGAAATGATGCAAGAGCTAGGCTACTGCTCTGGTATAGAAAACTACTCTCGATATTTGTCAGGCCGACCAGAAGGTTCACCACCGCCCACTTTATTTGATTATTTACCTGCAAATGCACTCTTAGTTATTGATGAATCTCACGTGACAGTTCCCCAAATAGGCGCCATGTACAAAGGTGACCGATCTCGTAAAGAGAACCTTGTGGAATATGGGTTTCGTTTGCCATCAGCATTAGATAATAGACCTATGCGCTTTGAAGAGTGGGAACAAATTAAACCACAAACTATTTTGGTATCGGCAACGCCTGGTAAGTATGAAGCAGAGCACCAAGATTGGGTTGTTGAGCAAATCGTAAGACCGACTGGCTTGATTGACCCTCCAGTAGAAATACGACCTGTTGCCACTCAGGTTGATGATCTTTTATCAGAAATTAACAAACGTATCCCAAACGGTGAACGTGTCCTTGTCACGACCTTAACCAAACGTATGGCAGAGGATCTAACCAGTTACCTTTACGAACATGGGGTTCGCGTACGTTACCTTCACTCTGATATAGATACGGTAGAGCGAGTTGAGATCATTCGTGACTTAAGGCTAGGTGAGTTTGATGTGTTAGTGGGCATTAACTTACTGCGTGAGGGTTTAGATATACCCGAAGTAAGTTTAGTTGCTATCTTAGACGCTGATAAAGAGGGCTTCTTACGTTCGGAAAGGTCACTGATACAAACCATAGGTCGTGCAGCTCGTAATATTAACGGACGCGCTATTTTATATGCCGATAAAATTACTGGCTCAATAGAGCGTGCCATGGCAGAAACAGATAGGCGTCGTGCCAAGCAGATTGCTCATAATGAAGAGCATGGCATAGTGCCTAAAGGGGTATCTAAGTCTGTACAAGATATTATGGAAGGTTCATATAACCCAGGTGCAGGTAAAGGTAGGCAGAGTAAAGCCAAAAAAGTGGCGGAAACCTCAGCTGATTACAAAGTTGAAAGTATGGATGATGTGGCAGATGTTCGTAAAGCCATAGTGAACCTTCAAAAAGAAATGGTAGAAGCATCAGAGAATCTTAAGTTTGAACTAGCAGCAGGTTACCGAGATCAGATACGAGCTTTACAGAAAAAGTTGAAAGAAGTGGGTGAGCTTTAAACACCCGCTTATTACCTAATTCGGCGATAAGCTCGAATAAATATAAATTTGGACAATACTAAACAGGGAAGTGAAAAATAAGCAGACAGAGAAAGGCAGACAATGTCAGATCAAACAGAGACAGAAGAAACAAAAGGTAGGCTAACGACACGCACTGTTGCCATGCCGGGAGATACTAACCCAGCAGGCGATATATTTGGAGGCTGGGTGTTATCTCAAATGGATATCGCAGCCGGTATATGTGCAGGACAAAGAGCACAAAGCCGAGTTGTCACAGTCGAAATAGACCGTATGAGCTTTATTCGACCCGTTAAAGTTGGTGATATTTTAGGTGTCTACACCAGTGTGATAAAAGTAGGGCGCTCTTCAATGGAAATATTAGTTGAAGCTTGGGTGAGACGAAATCGCATCGGCACAAGAGAAAAAGTAACCGAAGGCGTGTTTAAGTTTGTCGCCATAGGGGAAAATGGCAAATCGACGCCAGTACCAAAAGAGTCAGAATTACCCGACTATGTTCATGACTGGACACATGGGGCAGGTATATAAAGCTAAAGGCAAGATATTGAATGTTAAACAAAAATAGCTGAACCTAAATATCAACAATAAGTGACAAACGCTTAAATAAAATTTAGGCATAAAGCTTGCCAAGCTATTTTGCATAGGTATAATTCTCGCCATCAAGTTTATAGGACTATAGCTCAGTTGGTTAGAGCGCATCCTTGACATGGATGAGGTCGGCAGTTCGAATCTGCCTAGCCCTACCAAATTAAATGTATTAGTAGCTTTGGTTATTCATACATTAAAAAGCCCCTTAGATTCGTTTCTAAGGGGCTTTTTTGTGCTTATAAGAAAAGTAATCTTTAACTCTTTTACAGTTTTAACTAAAGACAGCAAAACAAGGTCTTGCCGATCTCTTTTGATATATAGTCACCGCCCACGGCTTTAGCCCCAGAGCCGCCTCCGAATATGAAGACGAACTCATCGAGCACCTAGACGCACTTTATAGAAGAGAAGTGATGAAACAGACGTGGCCTTTCTGACAAGGCTTGCCAGAGAGCGAGACGCCATCGCAAAGCCGGTTAACGATTTATACGTCTTGTCTCCAAAAGGACGAGAGAAAACCCTCTCAGGCCAGCGTCTACCCATAGTCACCTTATCCATGCCGAGCAAGAACACACCCAGCGACAGCGGCTTTATCAACTGCCAACTAGAGCAATCAAGTCGCACAACCGTGAGCGGCATCAAAGCCAGCTGGTCCGACAGCGAAACAGGGGAGGAGCACACCATCAGCACAGGCAGTGCGCCTTTTAAGAAATTGCGGCAAGCCTATTCAACCCAAGCCACCGCCATGAAAGCAGCCAAAGACGAGCTCTTAAAAACACAGCGTAAGCAAGGGTCTAAGCTCACCCTAGAAGTACCAAGCAACATACCAGATCACAAGGCGCTAGTCGTAGGGGCTCAGCTGATATTAGATGGGAGTTTCCCTACGATTTTAGCTGGAGAGTGGCGAATAGAGTCCGTCACCGCCAGTGGGAATAAGCAGGGCTATAGGGTGCTGGTGAGGGCGAGTGTAGGATGATTTTTGGCTTTTAAAAATGCAATTTTATCAATGATTTTCAAATAAATTTGGAAATTTCTTGCTTAGAATATGGTGGCTCAGTAAAGTTTCGACAATTAAAAGGATGATAAGGATTAATCATGGCAAGTCTGAAAAGAATGTCTGTTGGAGCTATAAACATAACAATTCAGCCGCACAGCGAGAAAAAATATGTAGATTTATTTAAGGCTGCATTTAAATTGAAAAGAGTGGTTAAGTTGAACTCTACATCGGGTGCTTTGTTAGCTGGAGTACGAAGTTACCCTTGGTGTGATGATTCAATTAAGCCTGTAACTGGTGACATTTGGCGGTTTACCCAAATAGATACTGATGCTCCATGGATAAATATTGAAACCAATGACATAGCTACTGATGATGATAAAGAGAGTCTAAATATTCCACCAAACTTAAGGCCAAATGGAAGCAGGTTTTCCTATATATTTTATCCGGATAAACACATGCTATTTTATGAGTCTTATTATGACAAAAAAACTTTAGGTCCAACTGTGGCTACAGATTTTTTTAATAAGTTATTTTCTCAAGAAGAAATAGTAGAAAAATTTGGAGAAGTAGAGGTAACGCATTTACCTGATATTAATGGTTTAGAAGAAGCGTTAAATATTCCTTTTAAGAGAAGTATCGAGACAGTTTTTAAAAAGCCGAATCCAGATTCATTCGCAAAAGAAGAAGCAGCATTTCTGAATAGGATGAAGAAAAATAAAGTTCAAAGAATTGAGCAAAAGTTCATTGCAGATGCAGAGCAAAGCATTGAAGTAGATGATGGCTTAAAAGTTTTAGCCCATATAGCTGCAAAAAATGGAAGCCTTAAAATAAAGGGTCGTGACCATGCTAGCAAACCAATTGAATATTCTACTGTAAGCCAGCCTTTCAAAGAGACTGAAATGTATGACCCTTCAGAAGAGTCAATGCCCATAGCTTTTATGTATAGGATGACTAGCAAACTTAAAACTATACTGAGTAATAAACTATCAAAGTGAATAAATTTTATAGTCGAGAGATGCTATGAGTAACATTCTAAGTGTTTATTATAAAGCATATGGAGGTTTTGGAGCTCTGCTTAAGAGCTATTACCTTTATGGTTCCTTTTTCATAAGTATTGCACTATTTCCTCATTGGTCTGCTTCAGGTTGGTGGGATGATGTTCTGTCAATTATGCCGAACTTATTGGGATTTTCATTAGGTGGGTATGCAATGTTTTTAGCAATTGGCGATGAAAAATTTAGAAGTTTAATTGCTGGTGATGATGGTGATGAAGATGGTGCATCACCGTTTTTATCGTTAAACGGTGCTTTTGTTCATTTTATAGTTTTGCAGGTAGTTGCTTTATTTATAGCTTTGTTTAGGAAAGCATATGATTTTAGTTTACCGTTAGATCATCCCTTTGTTGAATTTTTTAATGGATATTTTCACGATATGATTATTGTTGGAAATTTCATAGGATATTGGGTGTTTATATATGCATTATCTTTAACATTAGCTGCAACTTTTGCTCTTCTTAGAGTCGGAAGATGGTATGACATTTATCAGACAGATAAGAATAAATGATAGTGTGATTTATTAAAGGATTATATTTGTAATGTTGAAGAATTTTACCTTTCAGGAAAAAAATTATCAGTTATTACCTAATGATGTAAGTAGTATAGATAATTTATTTACAATAATTGTTGGTGAAAATGGATCTGGTAAAAGTAGGCTTTTAAAAAAAATTATTGAGGATTGTATTTGCTCTAAGAATAACCTTGAACCTATAATTGCTGGTAAATTAGCTTTATTATTCAAACTTAACTTTTATGGCGAAAAATTACCCCAAAATATAATTTCAGCATCTATGAGTCCATTTGACAGGTTTCCGCTAAATGAAAGTAAAAATAATGATTATCATTACTTAGGTTTGAGAAAGTTATTTAATATATCAAGTGACGGCAATGGTTTAGGTCATATTTATATGGAGAGCCTTTATTCTTCACTTTTAAAGTCTGCGATTAATAATAAATCTATTTGTATAAATATCACAAAAGCTCTTGATGTTATTGGTTTTGAAAGGAAAATAAATGCAATATTTGAATTTTCTCATTCTTTTATAAACTATGAAAAAAAATCATTGTCAAGTAATGCTACTGAAAATTTTATTTATGAGTATTTGAGACCTATTTTAAAGCAAAAATATAAACAAAATACCTACTTTTTTCATGAAGAACTTTTTGATAACTATGAGAATGAATATGACGTTTATAATTTTGAAAGGATAAAACATTTTTTAGATTTTGTTGAGTTGATATTGTTAAATTACAGCGGAGGAAAGTTCGATATAAGTTTGAGTGATAAAGGTGTTAGGTCTGATTCATATTTTAATGTTTCAGATTATTTAGATTTAATATTGAACTGTGGGATTATTTCTCTAAAGGAGATTAAATTAACTAAGAAAAATAAAATGGAACCGTTTTTAATTGGCGAAGCAAGCTCTGGTGAGCAAAGTGTGATTTTAAGTATTCTTGGCATCGCAAGTAAGATATGTGAAAGTTCAATGATTTTTATTGATGAGCCAGAAGTATGCTTACACCCAAAATGGCAAGAGAGATATATTGAACTGTTGATGAAAACGTTTGAAGAGTATAAAAATTGCCACTTTATAATTGCAACTCATTCACCCTTAATGATATCTAAGTTACGTGACAGAAATTGCTTTGTTATGTCAATGTCAGATCGTAAACTACATCCTTCTACTGATTATAATAAAAGGTCTGTTGATTTTCAATTGGCAAATGTTTTTAAAACTCCAGGATTTAAAAATGAGTTTTTAACAAGAACAATTATCAAGCTCTTAACAAGTTTTGGATCTAGTGGTAATCTAAATCAAGATCAGATAATTGATGCTAAAGGTATTCTTGATTTAAAAGGGGTTATTTTAGAGAACGATCCTGTGTACGACTTAATGATTATGCTTGAAGAGGTGCTGTCTAAAGTAGAGGAGGCTGCTAAGTGATATCTAAGCCTATTGTCTATGATGAAAACGATAATAAAGTTGTTGAAGAGTATGAAAATGATGAAAATAAATGCTCCTCTTTTTGGAATTTACAAGATAATAAGAACTTAGAGAACCTTAAAAAAAAGATAAAAAAATATTATTTGAAGATTCAAAACTATACATGTTGTTATTGCAAACAAACAATTATTGTTGATCATGGTGGTAGCTGGGATATAGAGCATATTATTTCTAAAAGTGTAAAAGAAGAATTTATGTTTACTCCAGAAAACTTAGCCTTGTCATGTAAGGACTGTAACACTATTAAAGGTGCGAAAAATGTTCTGAAAAACCCTAATAGAAAAACATTCCCTGATTTATCGTCTGATTACATTATTGTACATCCTCATTTTGATCATTATTTTGAACATATTAGTTGGCTGGAGAAATCAATGATTTACTACCCAAAAGAAAATAATGCTAAAGGAGTAAATACTATTGAAGTTTGTCGATTAGATAGATTCTTATTTAAAAAAATTAATTTAGATGGGGAAGATTTAGATAGTGGGTATTTTGAAGCTATAAATGATTTAAATAATAGGGTTCAAGAAGCTGAAACAAACTTTGAAAAAGCACACTGTTTAAAACTATTAAATGATGTTACAAACATTGGCCTAGCTAAACTATCAGGGAATGAGCTTAGTAAGTACAATTTATAATTTCATTGACACCCAAACCCTCTTAGGTCTACCATTTAAATGCACTGGCAAAATCCAGTGTCGGGATTAGTACCCCGTTTCTCCGTAGCGGCCTCAAACACGCACCGCGTGTTTTTTTGTGGCCGGAATCCGCCTGTTATGGTGGGTCTTTGTTGGGCTAGCTTCGGCTAGGCCGTTCCTACGGGCGGTAGTACTAACCTAATTCAGACCCACCTCCTTTTGAGATTAGTACCTCATCCGGTGGTCAATATTAGACCGTAGGAGGCCACAGATGGCTATGCAATCTGCAATACAAGCAGAACGCTTGAACTCAACCGAAATCCTTCCACTATATTCTCACATAATAAACAATCAAAACTGCGATACAGTTAACGCACGCGATTTACATACCTTTTTAGAAGTTGGTCGTGACTTTTCTAATTGGATGAAAGCCAGAATCAATCAATATAAATTTGTTGAAGATGAAGACTTCATTTTGATCTCTTTAAATGATCAAAATGGGTTTTCGCCAAAACGGGCGAAAACCCTAAATACGGGCGGTAGACCAACAAAAGACTACTTCATCACTCTCGATATGGCGAAAGAGCTTGCCATGGTAGAGCTGCACTAAAAGGCCGCGAAGCCCGCCACAACTTCATCGGCTCTTTGTTAGATATGAACGCCAACTCAAAGCCACTAACTCGCATTCTCCAGCAATAGAAAGCCCAGCGATCGACCCCACCCAACATAGCCAAGCAAACGAAGCGACGAGAACCATGGCCAACTTGCTAGAAGGGAATATCTTAGCGCTAGCCAATAAACGCTCTAAACACCATATGAGTGTCGAGCGCGCTAAAATTGGCGAAGAGGTGAATAACTATCTAGGTGTAAGTAAGTTGGATGAGGCAACCCCAGCACAATTAGAGAAAGGCTTAATCTTTATCCAAACCGCGTTAGAAGGCGAGTACCTAGGCAGAGCAGACAGCCCTACAAGCGAATACGTCGCCTCAATGGAGCGCCGCATAGAGTTCTATGAGTACAATATGAAACTCATCCACTCCCACACCACTGCGATGAAAAGAGACTTCGAAGACGCCATCTTCCCAACACTCAAAACAACCAACCCCAGACTATACGGCATCGCCAGAGAGCGCCTGCACGTCGCACACATGAACAGTAAAGTTTATTGATAAGACTGCTTAGAGCAGGCGATAAGGGCTGTAATTTAGAATATTAGAAAAGCCTAATAAAGTGTTAGGCTTTTGCTATGATGCTGTTTAAAATCTGACGTTTATTGTTATGGCAACCGAAAAGGCAATGTATGGCGTTATTTGAGAGTGAGTATCTCGAGCTATTTTTCTTGATACTGTCCCTTTTGGCGGTAAGAGTATCTGTTTTATTCGTGACAAAATTGGTTAAAACAAATAGGTGGCTGTATCCGGCTATGTTGTTTATGTGCATGGCTGTTGTCGCTATCCCGCTAACACTTGTACAAGTCGGTGCGATATCTGACAACTTGCCAAACCTCATTTTTGTTGCTTTCAACACGGTTTATTTTACTTATTTAATGTACAAGCTAGGCAAGCAGCAAAATAATGATTTTGGGTAAGGTGGGATCTAACCTACTAGAACTTATTCTATTCGATGTCGTTTAGGCTGACCTGCAAGTTTTTTAATGTCGATAATAGTCTCTTAAACAATACTTTATACTTACTATTTTCTTCTAATCTGGTGTGCACGGCCTCTGTGTAATTATTTTCAGCATCTTCTAGTATGCTTTTTACTTCATGTATCAGTTCAGAATGAAGCCAGACCGATCTTAGGTAGTTTTGATCTGTTTTTATGCTTTCATTGATGTCATTCATTAGCCAGTCATCAAAAAAATTTAAATTATGTATGACAACATTTTTTAAACTGTTTTGAGGCTCGTGGGAGCTTATGATGAAACTTATCTGGCTTTCTAAGTTTTCATACTCATTGATTGTCATCGACAGTAATTTTTGAGTATTCATTGTAACTCTCTTTTTTTAGTTCATATGTTTTTACTGCTGTCTTAAAAAGCTAGGTGAGAAGTTTGAGTTGTTCAAGGGGCGTTATCTATTCTTAACATTGTGCTTTGGGTAATAGCTAAGTGTCTAACAAGTTGACATTTTTTATCTTTATATAACTTTCCATACCAGTTGCTCAAAGGATTTTTTGTAGTGACTTTTAGACAATAAAAACGAGTGTGATCAGATGAATAACTCAAAGAAAAGTCCACATTTTCTGTGTGTTTAGTAGGAATAGGCTGTGGGCTTCTTCAATAAAAGCTGTAAAATCAGAGGCTAACGAGCGTCCAAGCAAGATAAACATTAAAGCGCTTTCTTACTTAGACAAGCAGGCTAAATACTGTTTGTCATTTGATTGATTGCTATACTTGGTTTGCAGGTAATTCTCGTTACTACAGAAGTGCGGTGTGCTGTATAAGGCTTGAGTGTTACTAAATACTAAAAAATCTAATACCAACTCTAATAGATCGTATTCACCTTAAAAAATAAAATCTCACCTTGTTTTTTGTACGCAATATTGCGTTGGTTATAGGTGACATGGATGTTTTTACGCTTAGTTCAGTATTGTATTGTTTTTGGTATTTTGAGTGCCTGCTCTTCAGAAAATGATAGTTCCAGCAGCAGTGCGACAGATAGCTCATCTTCTGGTAGTTCAACTGATTTGCCTCTAGATGATATTCCAACAGTAAAGATAGATAGCGTATTACCTGTTTATTCAAATTTAGATTTAAACCTGAATGCTGCTATTGGAAATATCAAAAGTAATCAGTTTTCGTATGAATGGAAGCAAACTGGAAAGATCGCTCCTCAAGCAAGCTTTAAGTCTGGTAAGAATGAGACTTCTGCCACTATAACGCTGCCAAATTCGATTCATGAAATTAATCTTAGTTTTGCATTAGATGTTATTCATAACAATAAAGTTGTTACGAGTGAAGAGGTGAGTTTTGCCTTGTTACCTAACCCTAAAATTTCTGACTTAGGCAGAATGAAAGGCATTGGTTTGCAGCAATGTTTAGATGGCTACCTTCGGAGTGAGGGCTGGGTATATATGTCTGAGGTGATTACTTTGGATTGTGGCTTTAGAGCTTTAGATACTTTGGTAGGGATAGAGCAATTTCTCGAACTTCGTACTTTTAGTGATGATTTTGGTGACCCTCTTACAGACCATGACCTGTATATTTTAAGTCAATTACCTTCGTTAGAGTTTCTTGGGATAAGGGACCGTGAGGTAAATAATCTTGCATTAGTATCAAACTTTGACTCTCCTTTTCCGAATTTAAAAACACTTGATTTAATTAATACAAGTTTAAGCGATTTAAAGTGGGTAAGTTTGTACCCAACTTTAGAAGCCATCATGCTGGACGGTAATATGATTACTGACTTTAGCCCTTTGACGAATTTAACAAGTCTAGAAGAAGTTTGGCTCGGTGGTCACAGTAGAACAGAACAGTTGGACTTTGCTGACTATGGCGTTTTAGAGAGCCTTAAAAACTTAACTAAATTAACGCTTTATTATACGAAGAATACTGATATTCAGCGTATTAGCCGCTTGGAAAATATAACTGACTTAGCTCTTAATGGAACAGATGTAACGGATATTTCAAGTCTTGCTAATTTGAACACTTTAGAAAGCTTGCAGCTTTATTATGTAGATTCAAATTTTAGAAGTCAGGAACTAGAAACTCTTAACACGGTTACTAAGCTTGAGTTGTATGGCTCAGATATACCTCTGTCTGATATTTCAAAAATGTCACTTGAGACCCTTTTTTTAGATACGATGAAGTTGGATAACATTGATGATCTAAAAGGAATGGTGGGTTTAAAAAACCTAAATGTTTCTACTAACAATCTTACCGATATTAGTGCTTTAGAATCGCTTGTAGGCCTTACTAAATTGAATTTGAAATACAACCAAATCGAGGATATCTCATCATTAGCTAAGTTATCTGATTTAGAAGAGTTAGATTTGAGCGACAATGAAGTTGAGGATATTAGCCCTTTATATTCATTACAAAAGTTGAAAACGTTGGATATTAGCGGTCTTAATAAAATAACTTGCTATCAAATTAATGAGCTTATGGGCCAAAACCCTACTTTAGTGATAAAGGACACTACGAGCTGCTCTTAGTCTCTTTTGTTGTTTCAATGATGGCTTCTCCTTAATAGAAAGCCGTCAGTGCAAAGTATTTTTTATTTACTCACGTGCTAATGTAAACTAGAATAAAGCTTCGGAAACGAGTTTTCTACTCTGCATCTAAGTGCTTGATTTATAAGGGCACGATTTCTAGAAAAAATTGGAAATAAATTCTCGAAAATCCTTTAGATTCAAAGGTTTATTCCGGCTCTGAATTGACTTTGACATGGATGAGGTCAAAGTTCGAATCTGCCTAGCCTTACCGTTTAACTGTATGAATAACCTTCTAAATTGTTTAAAGAGGTAATGCTATAACCATTATTGGTTTTTGTGGCATCGACGAGCTTTTGGAAAGTTTTATCGTCTCCTAATATATTTCTTTTGATTGCGGTCCATGTTTCGTTATTCGGTCCACATCGTCTAATCCATTCTTCTCTTTCTTCATGGGTGGGGACATAAATGCTAGCGCCTAAGTCTTCGAAGCTATTTGTACAGTTTGCTCTTACTTGGCTGATACTGCTTAAATGTTCTCTAAAGGTTTTTTCAGAAGCATCCTTGAGTGCTAGTTTTAATTCTAAAGGTAAGCGGTTAAACCATTGTTGGCTTACTACTGCTATCCAACCGTCATATACACTTTGAATTTGTGAGATGTTCCCAACGTGATGGCGTAAACCACGAGGGCCGTTATGTAGGCCAATCACGCTGGGGTCTAATGCTTGAATCCGACCATGTTTGGCCATGGAAGCAACGCTCACCCAGTCAACATCGACAGGTGATGCGCCTGCTAGTTCATAAAAGGTTTTGAGTGCCTTGCTATTAGGTATACGAAAGATGGTGCCTTTAACTTCGTCGGGCCGTCTGATGACTTTACCGTATTTCATTGTTGAGCTGGCTGTTCTTGACCCCGGTAAGTAATGGAATAAAACATCTAATTTACCTTGAGATTTTACTCTATCAATAATGAGCTCTTTCCAAGTATTTGAGGTAACAAGGTTTAAGTAAGCTTGGTCTTTAGCGGACCAAAATGGAATATTAAGAATATCGAGCTCGGGGGCTGCGGGTGTTAAGTTGGAAACTGAGACTAATCCTGCTGAGATAGCGCCTCTTGCCACTTTCGCCATTAGCTCATGACCTGTTCCTAAAATGCCTTTGTCTTTGATATCAACGTAGATTCTGCCAGAAGACATCTCTTCAATATTCTTTTTAAATTCAAGGTGCATATGAGGGCAGTATTTGTAGGCATCAGTTGCGTAGGGGGAAGCATAAGTCATTATGTATTCAGCGGAGTTTCGAATTGCAATATCAGCTTCAGAGCTCGACTCAATGGCTGTCAGCAAAGGATGGTTTGTACATAACGCTGCGCATCCACTGCCTTTTATAAGCCTTGAAATCCAAAGGCGTCTGGTTTTATCCATTAGTCTCCCATCAGGTGAATATATGCTTGTCTAGAGCTTAGTATAGACAAGCTAAATAGGTTTGCTTTATTACTTTAGAATATAGTTTCCTAATTGAGATTGTTTACGCATCTTTAGGTGTGATTTTTTGTACCCGTATCAGAGACTTTCCGAAAGTCTCGAGTGTGAACCGTTATAGCTAATCGGTCCTAATTACTTCTAATTAGCTTTTTTATCTTTTTATATAAGTTACTTACTATCTTTTTATATAAAATATTCACTATCCATTAATAGCTTATTTTTTATTAAAAAATAATATGAATATAAACGAATTGAATATTATAAAGCTAATTCTTAATTTTTAGCTTTATAAAGATTACAAAAATTTAATCTTACCTTAACATTAAAAAAAGTTAATGTTCGATTTTGATGAAGATATTTTATAAAATCTTTATTTTTCAATGGGTTATATCTTAATTGGCTCATTGTTTATTGTTTAGTTAAGTATTCTGTTTTCTTTTTAGATTACATTTTTTTAATAAAATTATTTAAAATCAGTATGTTAAGTTATCCAGGTGGTTTTGAAATGAATTCTGCTTCAATAAAATTTATTCTCTGGGTACTTATGTTTTTTTCATCTTCTTATAATAAAACATCTAAACTGATGTTTTATACTGGGGCTTTTATAAGGCTATCCATTCCTTGCTACTTCTTTAAAAAAAGAAAGAAGCGTTTAATGGCAATAAGTGATGCTAATACTCAGACGGTTGAAAGGCGTATTCGTTATTATCTAAAACAAAATACACCTTTTATTACTCCTGATAATGCTAAGTTGATTGGTGATTTCAAAAAAGAAAAACCGAGCGCTTATTATTACGACCTAAAGCAGTACCTTTATTATTTTTCGAGTGATCTGAAGTTTAATCATAGGTTTGGCGATGAGACGTATTTAGAAGATTATCCTTATATCGTTAAAGCTAGGCCTATTGAAGGGGATAATAAGCATGCCATTTTGATGAATCTAGATAAGCATAGGCATTTCCAGTTTGTTGATGATCCCTACTCATTTCGCCAGAAAAAAGACATGCTAGTTTGGCGCGGTGCCGCTTATCAAGAGCATCGTAGAGAGTTTATGAGGGCGTTTCATGATCATCCTAGATGCGAGATTGGGCAAACTAATAAACCAACCGAGGATGTGGTTTGGCAGAAAGAAAAATTAACCATTGATGAACAGCTGCAATATAAGTTCATTCTATCTATAGAGGGCAATGATGTTGCGACTAGCTTGAAATGGAGCATGTCCTCTAACTCTCTTTGCTTCATGGTTAAGCCTAAATTTGAAACCTGGTTTATGGAAGGTACGTTAGTTTCTGGCGTGCATTATGTGGAGCTTAAAGAAGACTATTCAGATCTTGATGAAAAAATGGATTACTACCTTGCTCATCCTGAGCAGGCTGAAATGATCATAAAAAATGCCCATCAATTTATAGCGCAGTTTCAAAACCCTAAAGTGGAAGACGCTATTTCTATTTTACTTTTACAGCGCTATTTCGAATTATCTGGCCAGCTTTAGTGCTGAGTCAAAATTGATATTAGGTTTTAATTTTATGAATATTTATTGTATCCATGAACGCCTCGATAAGTATGAAAACCGAATGCTTAATATTCAAAGGCAGCTCTGTGAAATCGAAGATGAATATAATTTAAGTTGGGTCGATTCATTTCCTGCAAAAGACTTTAATCATGGTTGTTATACCCCATTTAATAATTTGCATTTATCTCGGAATAAAGCGGAGAAATCTTGCTTTTGGAAGCATTATGATGCGCTGAAAAGAATCTCGAATAGCGATACTCATGGTTTAGTGCTTGAGGATGATGCCGCTTTTAAATCCTCGATTGTGCGTGATTGTAAAACCTTATTAAACGCATTGGATGGAGAAGATAATTATTACATCAATATTGAATATTGCAGCTATGATGTGCCGATTTGGTATTTAAATAAAACCTTAGTGAAAATGAAAGGCACAAAAAGGGCGGCGGGTTATTTGGTGAGCCCTTTAGCGGCGGAAAAACTTTGTGGTGTGATAGAAGGTTATTTGGCTCGACAAGAAGCCTTTAATTATCCAGCGGACGCATTTGTGACTGCCTGTTGGGAGCAAGTCGAACTAAATATCTTTTGGTCTGTTAAGCCTTTAGTTTGGCAAGGCTCTAAGACAGGTCGGTTTGAAAGTGACTTGTCTTTGAGAAAAAGTACTAAACACTTTTTAGTGAATGAGTTTGTTTTGTTTTATGTCATGCCTCTTATCAATAAGGTGAGAGCAAGTTTTAGAGCTAAGATTAAAGATAGAATTTTAGGTTGGGTGTAACAGGTTTTCTTTAATTTTTAGGCTCTATCACATTTTTAGTGACATAGGACTAAGGACGCTGCGAATAAGTCCTCCCGCCTCAGTGTGTGGAAATGTCTCTAGATTTATGGATTGGGTCGAAACTTAATCCTTATTCAATTGATAAGGTTCTCCCTAATCTTCTCGTTTTGATAAGTTAGTCCTAGTGAAGGTTATGTAAATAACACGATTAAGAAAGCTTTTAGAGTGAGTTTACCTTCACTAATTTCGGATTAATTTTACCTCTTTAGTATAAGTATACTGCACCAGAGGCACTGGCATTGTTTTTTGTTTTGTCTCCATTAATGCCTATCGCATTACTGTCTTCTAAATAGGCTCCGACAGCTAAAATTGATCCATCTGCTGCTAGAGAGACAGCTTCTCCAAACTTGTCATCTTTATCTGTATTGCTTGCTTTTAAATAAGCTTGTTGACTCCAAACAGTGCCATTTCGCACAAAGGTATAAACCGCACCAGACTTGTTCTGAGAGTTATCATTTTGATCTCCATTTAACCCATCTGTATTGCCGCTTTCACTGATAGCCGAGACAGCTAAAATATTTCCATCTGAAGAAATGTCTAGGTGATAACCAAATTGATCGTCAGCTTGGGTGTTACTGGCTTTTATATAGGCTTCTTGTTCCCAGTTATTACTCATGTCCTTTGCGAAAATATAGACAGCACCAGAGTAAAGTGCATTTTTATTCGTTTGGTCACCATTAACGCCTATTGAATCACTATCTTCATAAGGTGAGCTAACCGCGAGTGTACTAGCATCTGCTGAAAGTGCTAAATGATCTCCAAAGAGGTTGATTCTATCTTTAAAGCTTGCTTTTAAATATGCTTGTTGTGTCCATAAGGCATTAGTATCTCTTGAGAAAATATAAACGGCACCTGATCCATCTGTAGAATTATCCATTTGGTCGCCATTAATGCCTGTTGAACCACTGTCTTCGTCTAAAGCCCCAACAGCTAGTAAGTCCCCGTCGCTAGATAGTGACACACTGCTCCCAAATAAATCACCTGAGCCAGTGTTGCTTGATTTTATGTAAGCTTGCTGATTCCAGTTATCATTTGAGTCACGTGTAAAGACAAAAACAGCGCCAGAATCAGAGCTTGTATTATCGGTTTGTATATTATTAATACCTGTTGAACTGCTGTCTTCGGAAGAGGCACTAACAGTTAACGTACTTCCATCAGAAGACAGTTTAAGGTTCTCACCAAAATAGTCTTCACTGTCTGTATTGCTGGCTTTTATATAAGCTTGTTGGCTCCATACGTTGTTATTATCCCGTGAGTAAAGATAGACGGCACCTGAATCTATAGCGGCATTATTTATTTGGTCGCTATTTATGCCTGTTGAACTGCTATCTTCTAAAACGGCGCCAACAGCGAGTGTATTACCGTCACTTGTTAGGCTTACACTAAAACCAAAAAAATCTCCTGCTTCAGCGTTACTGGCTTTTAAATAAGTGTGTTGAGTCCAATTGCCAGATGAACTTTTATCAAAGATATAGACGGCTCCAGCGTTGTTTGACGTATTATCAGTCTGGTCTCCATTTATATCTGTGCTGCTACTATTTTCTGCATAAGCCCCAACAGCTAATGTCAGCCCATCACCTGATAGAGATAAGCTTTTGCCAAAATTGTCGTCGATATCAGTATTGCTTGCTTTTACATAACCAATGCTGTCAGTTAAGGCGTTATTAACCGATAGTGTGTCAGAATCAATACACTCACTTGCGTTACAACTTTGTAAAATATATTGGGCATTTATTCTTGAATAGAGTGGTACTAAGTGGCTATAGCTTAGTGTATTGCTTGAAATGTCAGTACCTACTTGGATAAAGCCAGAGTTAGAGTCTTTATTTTCTAATAGCTTGTAGTGAGTTGCTCCACTTTGAACTTGCCAGCTAAAGTCAAAACTTTTAATGGAAGAGAAGCCTAAGGTGAAGTTCGATCCTGAAACATTATTATTTGTTTCTGAGCTGCCTCCACAAGCAGTTAGTATAAAAGTCATAGCAATGAATATGGCTTTTCTCATCCTTGAAAAACATCCTTTAAAAAATTAACAATCAATTTAGGAGAGAGTGAGACAAAAATGCTGTCATTCATCACTCACTCTTAATTGGCAAAAGAGATTATTAATAAATTAAATTGTTATCAATCAAAATAATGACAAAACTATCTCTCTATCCTTACTGCTTATATCAAAAAATTCAAAATTTATAGTTTTATGTGGTCAAATAAAGTCAAATTTTGCTTCTAAAATACAAAAACAATATCTGGATGTTTTGCCTTAAAGACTCAGTTATTAATGATCACTTATTTGTTTGAATGATAGTAACAACGATGAGTGGTTAAAGATGAAGTATCAAATAAAACCAATTAAGCCTGAGTTTTTAGATAAAGTTAGGGTTGAAGGGTTGGATGATCAAAACCAAGCGGTTGAGATAATAACGGCTTCTGGTGGCGAGCCATGTCGAGATGTATTTAGGCGTGCTAAAGCTGGAGAGAAGTTAATTTTAGCAAGTTATTGTCCTTTTAATGTATCGGGTCCTTATAAGGAATATGGGCCAATATTTGTACTAGCGAATGCGAGTAATGAAGACACTGGAGATTTGACCCTATCAAATTTGAATGATGATAAGGTAGGTTATTTTTCTGGCCCATTTGTTCTAAAAGCCTACTCTAAAGATGAGCGAATACTAGATGCCAAGTTAACTTGCTTAGAAGAAGCTGAAGCCGATCTGGTTGATTATCTCTCACATGAGCGAGTGGCTTTTGTCATTGCGAGATATGCGGCTTTTGGATGCTTTAGCCTTAGGGCGGAGCTTTGTCGTTAAAAGGGGAGTAGAGCTTTTTGAATTTGAGTTGGGTATTTTTTACCCTTAAATAGCTAGATGAATTGTGTATGAGGGGCTGCTTATTACGGAGAAGCAAGAGCAAAGGTTGTGCTTCTCCGCTATGCTAACAACATATGAAAACTTGATTAGTTAGGGCAGAATGGCACTTTGATAAAGTGTACTAATGCTAGGGATCGCATTATTTAAATGACACAACTAGGCTAAAGGTGTGAGGAGAGCATCGACAGTTTTTGAGAGGGGCTAAATTACATGCACTTGCGTTTGTTATCTCTTTTACTCATCTTGTTGAGCAATTTTGCTCGTGCTGACCCTCATTTAGAATTAAGAATCGTTACTGAGAATTTCCCGCCTTATAATTTTGAAGTTAAAGACAAGGCAGAAGGTGTTTCGAGCGAAGTGGTGTTAGCTGTGCTTGAACACGCAAATCTTGATGCTGATATTGAGTTCCTTCCTTGGCCGCGAGCTTATAGAACGGCTCAGCTTGAACCTAATACTTTAATTTATTCTATTGCTCGTATTCCTGAACGTGAATCCATGTTTGCTTGGTTGGGAACCATCGCGCCCTATAGAACCTCTTTTTATAAGTTAAAGTCGAATACAGATTTACATATTCATTCATTTGACGAAGCTAGATCGCATAAAATTGGTGTGTCTCAGGAAGATGCCATAAAAATGTATTTGGAAAACCGTGGCTTTAAGCACTTAGAAGTCGCAAATGCTGATCAATTTGTTGTGCGTATGCTGATTTATGGACGCATGGAATTAATTGCTTATGATGAGGCATCTCTTCCTTATCAGGTGAAGGAGGCTGGGTTGGATCTTGATCTGATTGAACGAGTACTTAGGATAGATGACTTATCTGAGGAGCTCTATCTTGCTATGCACCCTGAAAGCGACCCTGTGTTAATTCAAACGTTAAAAGACAGTCTAGTGGCTATTAAAGAGAGTGGCCAATATCAAAAAATCCTATCTCGTTATTTTCCTGAATATTAAGGAACCTGCGATTAAGTCACCTCTTCTCAGTCTTTTCAGGAAAAGTGTCACACAAGGCGTTACTTTGACGTAATGTAGGTACCTTTCGAGAAGTGACAACACAGGGTGTTACTTTCTCTGAAATGCCGTTTAGGTATTCTTCAAAGACCCGAAGGGCGTGGTCTAAAAAACCTATCTTTATGTTGAGAATCTTATTAATAGAATAACTATTAAGTTGCGCTCCTCGCCATAAATCTAGCGGTTTTTATTCACACGCTGAGGCGGGAGGAGTTATTCGTAGGTTCCTTAAGCGATAAGGTCCAATAACAATTTAAACGCTGCATATTATAGGTGTCTATTTGTGTGTTTTACTAAGGTTTCATTGGACCATGGCTAAGCTAAGTGAGGTCTAATTCTCCATCCTGTTGAGAACTAACTCTTCTGAATTTCGGTTTAATGCAGTTTATTTATGGCTCTTCCTTATTTATTTTTCTTATTGTTGGTTTATCTCTGTTTTTTTATTGCTTATATCTGGTTTAATAAGCGGATAAGATTTTTAGTAGGAATGAAGTATGTTGGTGTCAGGCTATAAAAAGGAACTTTTAATTGTAAATGATCAGCCAAATTTGATGGCTGAAATTACTAAGCTGGACAGTGACGATGGTATTGCAGAGATAGTTTGGTCTATGGCCATATATGACTTCAACCAGCAAAATATCACAATGGAAACAATGGATTACGCTTTAGCTGCAAATGATATTAAAGCTTTATGTCAGTCTCATTCTGATTCAGTTGGGCTAGAAGGTAGTTGGCATATCATCGCAGGCTTTAGTTCGTTAGGTATGAGTAGTTTAGGAGAGGGACATTTTCAATCTCCAAATACCAGAGCGCATGTAACAATTGATAATGCTAAGAGCTTGAATCCACTGACACTCAATTTCCAAGTTGTTGGTATATTAATAAATGGCTAATAAGCCCCATGCTGGCGTATGAAAAATGCCAAAGATTTAAAACGAGAATTAAAACTTAAAAGCCATCACTTATAATCAAGTGATGGCTTTTTTCTTGATACTTTATTTAGTTAATTTCAAGTAATTCAACATCAAAAATTAGGGTGGAACCTGGTGTGATAATACCGGCTGAGCTTTGGCCATAGGCAAGTTCGCTTGGAATAAATAAGCGACGCTTTTCACCAACGACCATAAGTTGTACCCCTTCAGTCCAGCCTTTGATCACCTGATTTAAACCAAATGAAATTGGCTCTCCACGATCGACTGAACTATCAAAAATACGGCCATCAACTAAGGTGCCATGATAGTGCACTTTTACTTGGTCTGTGGCATTTGGGTGCACATCACCTGTGCCTTGTTGCAAGATTTTAAATTGTAGGCCTGAATCTGTTGTTACAACATCTGGGTCTTTTGCATTTTCAGCTAAAAAAGCACTACCAGCACTGGCATTTTCTATGGCCAGTTGTTTATTTTTCTTGCTCTTGTTAAACCATAAAAAGGCAAGGGCAACTATGATCACGAGTAGGATAATTTTAGACATAGGCTTAACTCAAAACACCATAAAATAAAGGAATGAGCACTTTATCTGGGTTAATGCATTTGCTCAAGGGGGAATTTAGTTCTTCCTCAGACAAATAGGCGTTTGCACCCATTCACTATCACTTTTAAAATAGCGTCATATTATTTTCATACACTCCCTAAGCACAAGCTTTAGTAAAAGATTATCTGGTGGATAAGTGTGGCCCGATAAATGCTTTGTTTTAGTGAGTTTGAAGAATCTGAATTAACCATGAACAGGACAGATTAATGGAAGCCTTAAAGCAGCAAATAGTGGCAGAGATGCGTGTTCAACCTAGCATTGATCCGGATCAAGAGATAAGTCGACGTGTAAACTTTATTAAAGACACACTTAAAGCATCTGGTATGAAAGTACTCGTGCTAGGTATTAGTGGTGGTGTTGATTCGTCTTTATGCGGTCGTTTATGCCAGTTAGCTTGTGAAGAATTGGGTGACGAATATAAGTTTATTGCTGTTAGGTTACCTTACGGTGTTCAGGCAGATGAAGACGACGCGCAGCTGGCGCTTAGCTTTATTAAACCAGATATCTCCTTAGCAATTAATATTAAGTCTGGTACAGATGGTATTCATGAGTCTGTGATGGCAAGTGTGGTTGAGGCTGGTATGGAAGCGCCGAGTGACTTCAAGCGAGACTTCACCAAAGGAAACTCTAAAGCACGTATGCGCATGATTGCACAGTATGAAGTGGCAGGCATGTATAATGGCTTAGTACCTGGTACTGATCACAGCGCGGAAAACATCTCAGGCTTTTATACCAAGCATGGCGACGGTGCCTGTGACCTTGCACCTTTGTTTGGCCTTAATAAACGCCAAGTTAGGTTGTTAGCACAAACTCTGGGTGCACCTGCTTCGGTTCATGGTAAAGCGCCAACAGCCGACCTCGAAGATGATAGACCTCAATTATTAGACGAGGTGTCTTTAGGTGTTACTTATGATGAGATTGATGACTTTTTAGAAGGTCGTGAAGTGAATGCTAAAGCAGAAGAAACTATCTTGGCTAACTATTTAAAAACTCGCCATAAACGTGATGATATTCCAACGCCCTAAGCAATAGGCGTAAAGAGGGTAAAGTTATTGTCATACTAACTTGCTCTCTTTGTTTGGCTTTTGCGGTTTGCTAATGCCAGTGTTATGGTCTGTTTTCGTTATTTAATTCTGCTTTATCATCACAAGGAAATTAGTTTGAAAGCTCTTGTTTTACCTCGTTTTAAGTCGCTTTTATTGGGCGCTGTTAGTGGTTTTTTGTGCTTATCTTTTAGTGTCACAGCGCAGGCTGAAGGCACCTTTTTAAGTATTGATGAGGTAGAGACAGAAACGGGTTTTTATCAACCTGATTTCTTGTTAGAGATAGGTTATGGCCCTGATATGAGTCATGTTGAAATCGGTATGGATTTCCAAAAAGAGCAAAGTATGGGGTTTGCGGGTTTGTATTTCTCTCGTACTGAATATGATATGACAGCATCAGAAACCGCAACTATGACTGCCATTGGTATTCGTGGTTTGAAATACAGTTCGCCGATTAATGATACTGTGGGTGCTGATTTGCACTTAGGTATTAATCAGACCAAAGCTGGTAGTTATGAAAGAACAGGGATAGAGTTCGCGTTAAGCTTTTATGAGAGTTTCAACGAATCAACTTCAATGATAATTGGCTTTAGCTTTCGACCTGAGTTTCTTGCCTTTGATTGGAATGAAGGTGTGATTACCGAATCTGGTTATGAGTTAGGAATAAATCATCAATTCTCACCACAATTAAACCTGTTTGCTAAGTATTACTATGAAAACTTGTGGCAGGATAATTTTACCTCTGACCGCATCAATGATGGTGCTATGCTAGGTGTTAATTATCTTTTTTAGATAAGTTTATTTTCTAAGACAAACCCTGATCCCAAATAGGCGTATCTCCTCCTATCTCTTGTTGAAGAAATTCAATAAAGACTTTCACTTTAGCAGCGAGATGCCTACGTTCTGGAAAAATGGCATAAATGCCATGGATAGGTTGAGGGTAGTTTGTTAAGACTTGAGTAAGCTTTTTATTCACAAGGTCTGGCCCGACAATAAAGGTTGGCATGTTAGCTATGCCAAGCCCTGCCAAAGCGGCATCATGTAGGGCTTCAGAATTATTAACTCGATAATTACCTTTAGGAGTGACTTTAATAAAGTCACTCTCTTTCTTGTCAGCTTTTTTATGGAAAAGCCAATCTTGCCCTGCTCTAAAGTATGAATAATAAAGGCAGTTATGTTGGCTTAAATCACTTGGGGTTTGAGGGGTTCCACTATTTGATAAATAGGCATTTGAGGCACAAATAACACTGCGACAAAGGGCTATTTTTTTTGCGACTAGACTGGAATCTTCAAGCTGCCCTATGCGTATGCCTATATCGAACCCTTGCTTGATAAAGTCTTGGCGTTTGTCGTCCATGATCATTTCAATTTGAATGTCTGGATAAAGTGCGAGGAATTTAGGTATTAAATGACTAATGTAAAGTCTTCCAAAGGTCATGGGAACGCTAATTTTGAGTTTCCCTTTGGGTTTTGCTTGTAATCGACTCACCGCATATTCAGCCTCTTTTGCTAGGCTAATTGCTTGGCTTGCATAGTCATAATACTCTTCTCCTGCTTCTGTTAAAGTCAGGCTGCGAGTGGTTCGATTAAAAAGACGCACACCCAAGTCACTTTCTAATTGGCTAATACGTTTACTAACAGCTGACTTCGAAGTATTAAGTTGCTCACCCGCTTTGGAGAAACTACCTGCTTCTACTAGGGCAACAAAAATAGGTAAGGTATTAAAGTTCGACATTTGGCACCAAAGAAAATAAACATTGTTGAGATTATAGCAACAATATGTGTCATTAAATCAGAATTGTTAGTATTAAATCAGAATTATATACTGCATTTTTTAAGGAGTAAGATGTTAATGAAATACCAATGGCTTTTGTTTGATGCCGATGAAACCTTGTTTTCTTTTGATGATTTCGCAGGCTTAAAAAAGCTATTTATTGACTATGATATTCAGTTCTCTGAACAGGATTATTATGAGTATAAGGAGGTCAATAAGCCCTTATGGACAGCCTATCAGGAACAAAAAATTAGTGCACAAACACTTAAAACAGAACGATTTAGTCTTTGGGCTGACAAGCTGGGAGTGAGTGCGAATGAGCTTAACTCTGGCTTTTTAAATGCTATGGCCCAAATATGTGCGCCGTTACCTGGTGCTCTTGCGCTGTTAGAGAGCTTATCAAGTCGAGTTAATATGGCCATTATTACCAATGGTTTCACAGAGTTACAGCAAGCTAGGTTGGAGAATACAGGCCTAAAGCACTATTTTCAGGATGTGGTCATTTCTGAAGAGGTAGGCTTAGCGAAACCAGATGTGGCTATTTTTGAGCATACTCTGGCTAAGTTGAATCATCAGGATAAAGCTTCTGTGCTCATGGTTGGAGATAACCCGCACTCGGATATATTAGGTGGAATGCAGGCAGGAATTGATACCTGTTGGTTGAATCGCCATAATAAACCTGTGCCTGACAATATTGAGCCTACCTATGAAGTGGCTAATTTAGATCAATTGAGGTGTTTGTTACTGGATGATGTCTTAACGAAGGCCTAATGCGCTTTGATGAGAAACGCCCTAGCAAGTAGGGCGTTTTAGTTAAGCGCTTTAAGTCGCTAATGACTGCTTCTTTTAGTCTTTATTCATGGCATTAATTTTATGGATAGAAAGGTCAGCACCGCTAAATTCATCTTCTTCACTGAGACGAATGCCTGTTACCGCTTTCATTACGCCATATACGATAAAGCCACCTATTAGTGCTACAGCAATACCCGCGAGTGTCCCAATCACTTGAGACGCAAGGCTCACACCACCTAACCCACCCAATGCTTGGCTGCCAAAAATGCCAGCGGCGATACCGCCCCAAGCACCACAAATACCATGAAGAGGCCATACACCTAATACATCATCTACCTTTGGCATTTTTTGTTGGATAACAACAAACAACCAAGTGAAAAGGAAGCCTGCGATAGCGCCTGCTATTAATGCGCCAATTGGGTGCATTACGTCTGAGCCCGCACATACTGCCACTAGACCTGCTAATGGACCGTTGTGGATAAAGCCTGGATCTTTCTTACCAAAGACCATAGCACTCAAGATGCCGCCAACCATGGCCATTAGGGTGTTTACAGCAACTAAGCCGCTGATACCATCAAGTGTTTGAGCAGACATGACATTAAAGCCAAACCAGCCTATGCATAAAATCCAAGCGCCTAACGCAAGGAAAGGAATATTAGATGGGGCAAATGCCATTAGCTTACCACCACGCATTCTGCCATTACGTGAACCTAATAACATGATAGCTGCAAGAGCTATCCAACCACCGACACCATGAACAACAACTGAACCTGCGAAGTCATGAAAGCCGTAACCAAATTGATTTTCAAGCCAAGCTTGGAAGCCATAATTACCATTCCAGATGATGCCTTCAAAGAAAGGGTAAACCAGACCAACGACCATGGCTGATGAGATTAACATAGGGTAAAACTTAGCGCGCTCCGCTACACCACCAGAAATGATGGCAGGGATAGCTGCTGCAAATGTCATTAAAAAGAAGAACTTAACTAGCTCGTAGCCGTTGTTTTGAGCCAAAGTCTCTGCACTTGCAAAAAAGCTAACGCCGTAGGCAACTTGGTAGCCAACGAAGAAATAGACCACAGCAGAAACGCCAAAATCTGTCATAATTTTGACTAGCGCATTTACTTGGTTTTTGTTTCGTACTGTTCCAACTTCTAAGAAGGCAAAGCCTGCATGCATGGCGAAGACCATAATGGCGCCAAGTAGAATAAACATAGTGTTTGAACTTGAGACGAGTATCTCAACAGCACTGTTAATAGGTGTCATAGGTTTTCCCTTGCTTTATTTCGGTGCGCAAAAAGTATTTTTGCACTTATTTTTATCGTTTTTTGTTTTGGTTTGGTGCGCCTTTATTGTTTTGGTGCACTCTGGGGCATATTTTGCAATTAGTGTGCCCAATGTGCTTTTTTGGTGCTTTTGAGTTATTTAATGCTTGTTGGTAGGGCGTGGCGTTAAAAAGTTATGCTAAATCAAGATATATTTAAAAAAGGAATAAAAGCGGGCTCTTGAGTTTGGTAAGCTGTTTGTCTCAATAAGTGGGCGAGGTTAATGGATGTTGTTTGGACAAGTGTCCCAATTGCTGAATCGAGCGACAAGTAAATCTATTAAGGCGTGGTTGCCTAACTATGGCGTTGCTTTAGTTGTTTTGCTTTTAGGTATTCCTGTCGCCAATTACCTTGCGCAGCAACAGGGGATAAATAATGCGAAACGAATTGAATTTGATTTAAACCTTCAATTACAGAACTATAAGAAACGGCTTCAAGATGAGTTTCGTTATTATGAATATGCTCTGACAGATTTGCAGGCATTGGTGAATAGCGTTGAAGACAACATATTGACCCAACAACATTTTAAAAAGTTTTCAAAAGCAAAAAACTACTCTCGAGAATTTCCCAATATAACCAGCTTTGGCATTGTTAGGTTTGTCCCTCGTAATGATAAACAAGACTTTGAAAAGTGGATGTCAGATCAACTTGGTAGCAAATACATTATTACCCCAGCACGTGAAGATGCTGAAAACTATTTTGCTGTCCAGTATACGAATGCCCCACTTGAACAATCCATGCAAGGTTATAATTTTGCTTTTAATGCTGTGAGTCATGAGTCGGCATTAAATGCGGCTTTACATAATAACTTTCAAATCACACCTCCTATCTTTTTTAAGAAAACAGCTTCAATTGATGAAAGAGGGTTCCTGATTTTTTTTCCTATGTATAAAGAGTCCCGTTATACACAGGCAAATGAGTTTAATGAAAGGGATTTAATCGGTTGGAGTTACGCTAAGTTTTTGGGTAAAAATCTAGCGCAAGCAATTGGTATAAAGTCTGGTGCTCTGGCTTTTAGTATGCGTGATGTTACTAATTTGAATGACCAAGTGTTTTATCAACAAAAGGTGGCTGACCCAACAAGGTATAAAGTAAGTGCTGATCTTAATTTTTATAATCGAAGCTGGCACATAGAGCTAGTTGCAGGACAAGATTATATTGATGCTATGCACCTTGTTGATGAGAGTAGTGTGCAAAAAACTGTCTTAGCTGGCGCACTTCTTTTTTCTGCGGTTATCTTCTTTTTAATCACGTCTTTAACCAGACGTCGACAAGTTGTTCGCCAGAGTATCCGACTTAATTCTATTTTAACCAGTGTAAATGAAGCCATTATTAGCCTAGATAATGATGATTGCGTACTGAGTTGGAACCCCGCCGCAGCCTTGCTTTTTGGTTATAGTGAAGAAGAATCCTTAGGTCGCTTTTTGCCCGCCATGATATTACCAAATGATAAATGGGCCGAATATGATATGGGCAAAGGCTTTATCGAAAAAGGTCAGTCTTACAATATTCTAGATACTCAAAGACTGCATAAGGATGGTCGCTTACTCTCTTTAGGCTTACATGTGACTCCCATGATTGACAGTAAAAATCGCCCTATGGGAATGACAATTGCGGCAGTTGATATTAGTCATATGAAGCGAGCTGAGAAAGCACTACAGCGTTCTAATGAAGAATTAGAAGAAGTGGTTAGGCTAAGAACAGAGCAGATGAAATCCGTGCTGAACCTACAGTCTGGCATTCTCAACAGTACTGCCTTTGCCGTAATAGCAACAGATCTAGAGGGTTTGGTTACCTTTATCAATCCCGCGACTAAATTCTTATTTCAATATACAGAGCAGGATGTCATCGGCAAACCAGATAGCGTTTTGTTTGCTGATGAACTTGGTGTTGATTATCCCACTTATTATAGCCAAGGCTCTCAGTTGGCGAGATATATGAAGCGTACCCTGATTGAAAATGAGCTATTACACAGGGGTAAGCAGCAGCATAATCATGAAGATCAGGAAAGAATCTTTTTACGTAAAGACCTTAGCCAATTTCCAGGTAACTTAAGTGTGAGCTTGATCCATAACGATCAAGGGGAAAATATGGGCTATCTTGCTATAGTGACGGATTTAACTCGGCAAAAGTATCTAGAGTTTGAATGGCAACTTGAAAAAGTATCGACTCAAGCAACGTCTGATGCTGTGTTCTGGATGGATGAAAGAGGGG
The DNA here is from genome assembly GCF_001624705.1 of Marinomonas sp. SBI8L. Classification (GTDB taxonomy): domain Bacteria; phylum Pseudomonadota; class Gammaproteobacteria; order Pseudomonadales; family Marinomonadaceae; genus Marinomonas. The sequence goes on along the minus strand of NZ_JSEO01000010.1, from coordinate 156,077 downwards.
ATATGATTAAGGTTAACCAAGCGGCTTGTTTAGCGCTTGGCGTCGAGAGTCAAATGTTGCTTGGCCGTAAGTTATTCGATATTTTCCCAGATCACTCTTTTAGCTGGTGGCAGCCTTATCAGGTCGAATTACAGAAATCGAAAAAAGTCTGGTTTGATACCAGCTTTGTGAATAATCAAGGTGAAGAAAAGCATGTATCAGTCAATGCTAACCTAATTTATTTAGATGGTAAGGAGTACGTCCACCTTGTTGCACGAGACATTAGCGACAGGCTTAAAAAAGAGCATGAATTAGCCCGAGCGAAAGACAGAGCCGATATTGCTAGTGAAGCAAAATCAAGCTTTTTAGCTAATATGAGCCATGAATTAAGAACGCCAATGAATGCGGTTATCGGCTTGCTTGAGCTGATCAAGAAAACCTCTTTGTCACCTACTCAATCAGACTTTATTGATAAAACCCAAGTGGCAGCAAATTCTCTTTTAAAAATACTTAATGATATTTTGGACTTCTCAAAAATTGAAGCGAACTCTATGTTGATTGAAAAGCATGAGTTTGAGCTTTTTAGTTTGATTGATGAAATGGCATTAATACTGTCAGCAAGCCTAAATAACAAAGAGATAGAAGTCTTATTCGATATAGATAAAAGCTTGCCCAATAAGGTGCAGACAGATGCTCTTAAGCTAAAACAAATATTATTAAATTTGGGCAGTAATGCGATTAAATTTACACAATCAGGCCATGTATTAATCAGTCTGAAAATGGTGTCAGAAAAAGAGCTGGCAATTTGTGTTGAAGACTCTGGTATAGGGATGAACTCAGATCAACTAGAGCATATTTTTACTGACTTTAAGCAAGCTGAAGCTTCAATTAATCGACGCTTTGGTGGTACCGGACTCGGTCTTGCGATTACTAAAAAGTTGATTGAGTTAATGGGTGGAAGCATCCGAGTTGAAAGTCAGGTAGGCAAGGGAACGTCATTTCATGTGCTATTGCCGTTACAGGTGCATCCAGTGCAAAGAGAAACCTTGGTATCTACCTCTTTGCAAGAGCGTATTCACAAGGTTTTGATTGTCGATGATGATGAGCGTTCTATTAATGTACTTGAGCATCAAATGGATCAATTTGATTGTCAGATAGACTCAGTGAAAACCGGATTAGAAGCCATTGCCAAACTGACGAGTGTAACTGACTACGACCTCGTTATTCTAGATTACAATATGCCTGCATTTAATGGTTTGGATGTGATTGAACAGATTCATCAACTAGACAATAAGCTTATGCCGGCGTGTTTATTAATGGTGACGGCATTTGATCAACAGAACTTGTTAGAAAAAGCCTTGGTTTTAGATAATTATCGTGCAATTACCTTAGATAAACCTGTTACAAAAACCGCTTTGTTGAAAGCACTTAAACGCCTCTTTTTTACTTTGAAAAGTGTGAAAAAAACCGATTTACTTGAGGTAGATTACCTTAGTGAAATGGACCTTAATACCTTTAAATTAGCCAAGACGAATCAAGAAATCTGCGATATGTTGGCAGATGATTATGCTTACCTTGATGATTTGGCAGGTGAAGATAAAGCGTCTCTAGTGGGAATCAACTTGCTGTTAGTTGAAGACAACCCGATAAATAGTCTTGTTGCGGCTGGTTTGTTGCAACATGCTGGTGCAAATGTTGTATCCGTTGAGTCTGGAGTTGAAGCTCTTTCTTATTTGAGCCAAGACAATGATACCAATTTAATCTTGATGGATATTCAAATGCCGGACTTTGATGGTTATCAGACCACAGCTGTGATTCGAGAGGAGTTGGGGTTAACTCTGCCTATTATTGCTATGACTGCCAATATTCAATCAGAAGTGATTGAGCATTGTTTGACTGTAGGTATGAATGCCCACGTTCCTAAGCCGTTTGATTTACACCATTTGGTAGGCACGATTCAAAAGATGTTAGAAACGGAAGACGTGGAATAAAGAGGCGAAAGTTTCGCCTCTTTATTTAGGTTTGTAGCTTATTAGTGCTGATGACTTGTTGGAAGAGGGAGAGCTTGCTGCGGTTTTCCTTGGCCATTTAAACTCGCCAAAAAGAGTGCTTGGCTTGCTTCATTATCACCTAATGCATTAAGTAAGCGACCTAAATCTGAGATAGCTTCAGGCTTGGCTTGTATATCAATAGATGATTGATAATAGTCTCTGGCTTTACCCCAAAGTTGCTGTTTCTGGCTAAGGCGACCGCAGGTAAGCAATAGTTCAGCGCTATCTGAATGCTTGCCTAACCAAGACTCTGCTTGTTGTAGTGCTTTTTTCGCATTCTTGTGATTAATCTGGCCATACACAAGGACAAGTTGATCTGACCAAAGCTTGTTCAAGCATTTACGAATGAAGTTTTCTGATTTGGTCTCGTCACCAAATTGTGTCATTGCCTTAGCATAAGTAATACGCATGCTTTCATCATCTTCTAAACCATCGAGCTTTTGCCAAACAGATTCAACCGTTTTAAGAATCTCGTCATGGCTGTGGCCTTGTAGAGACTTATGTTTAAAGTGCTCAAGCAAGGCGTTAAACGCTTTTTTCTCTAGGTCTAGCATGTTCTCATCATTCAGAATGCCTTCTTTTTTCAGCATTGGTGTTAGGTTTAGCAGCGCTTGCCAATCTTCTAGCTGGCTATAAGCTTGCACTAACATTTTGAGAACTTGTCTATGCTTTGGTTGGATCTTATGAAGGCGGAGTAATGTTGCTAGGGCGCTTTCAAAGTGACCTTGGCGCATTTGAATTTGGCTTTGAGCAAAACTAATAGCAAACTCAGCTTCAGGTGATGAACGGTGAGCTTCCCTTAATAGGGTTTTTGATCTCTCATGGGCATCTTGCTCACTAGCTGCATAGGCTGCTGCAATATGGTTGATAAGTGGATAGGAGACATTGTTCGCACTCTTGGTTAGAAGCTTTTCAGCTTTAGACCAGTTACCACCTACTAGCTCTAACAGGCCTCGAATGGTATTTCGAGATGCGCGTTTTTGATGCATATTGCCCGTTAGTTTAGCGAGTGAACTGCCAGGCCTTAAGCTAGCAAACAAAATACGTTTAACCCAACTAAGAACAAATAGCAGCACCAAGATAAAACAAGCAAATACCCAGATACTCGTCTCTAGTGTGATGTTGCCATAGGATACTAGAACATAGCCTGTATCTTGTTTCATCAACAGGCCTAAGGTACCGCCGGCCACTAAAACCGAAACGATAATTAGGAATAAGCGTCTCATAGGCTAGTCTCCTGTTCAGAGGTAGCGGGTGCTTGGATAGTCGCTTCTTCTGTCTCTGCTTCTGTTGCAGTTTGCTCTGTAGCACTTGTCTCTGAAGCACTAGTTTCTGAAGAGCCAGGTATTTGCTGATTAGTGGTCTGTTCTGTTTGAACATCGACTGAAGGTGTTTGTGTATCAGGCTCAGGAGTGAGCTCTTCTGCTTTTGTTGCAACCACGTTTTGCTCTTCGACTTGCGATCCTGCTACAGCCTCTGCGCTTTTAGGGACGACTTTAATTAACTCTGGTACGTCCTGAGCTTGTGGTTTAGCGACTATGTCTTGCTCTTGTGTTATGCCTAATGTTTCTGCAGGCGCTTGAATTGCCTGTCTATTGTTTTTCCCCGTGCCATTCCAGTTTTGCATCAAATCTTTCATGCTTGCTAAAGAACCGCGAGGTAAAGGTAATTCAGGTGACACATTGATTTGTTGTAATGCAGTTAAACTGGTGAGATAACCTGATACCGCTGCTGAATCAATATCAAAGTGCTCATTAACCGCATTGGCAATATGTTCAAGTGCGATCTGGTAAACACTGCTTTCCTGCTTCATTAACGCAAGTTGAGCTACATTGACTTGTAACTGAATACCAGTAATAAGTTGCTGATATTCTGTGGGGGGTAATAATGGCTTAATAGGTTTGCTGTTGTAATTAATGACAACTAAAGACCTAAGAGTTTGCCAAATGTCCTGCGCTAATGCTTTTGCATAGCTGACTTCACCTGTTTCATTTATGTCTTCAGGTGTTGCTTTCTCCGTATTTTGGCTAAAAAGCTTGCTCGGTTCTTTTTGAGGTAGGCTATTTACCAAGGAAGAAAGTGCATCTAACTGCAAGTAAACCCCTTCTAAATCGAAAGAGCGAGTTGATTTGAGAGCTTGAATGTCTTTAGCAAGTGCCCGTCTTGTATCAAAAAGAATAGGGTCTTTCATTTCTGCAAGTATGGTATCTGCACTTACTAATAATTGCTCTGCGCCACTAATGTCTTTTTCCATTAATAGGCGCTGATTTGCTAGACGTACTAAATATTCTGCTTCAGCTAACTTCCAGTCTTCTTTGCTGGTGTTTTTTAAGCGGCTAAGTTGTTTTCTGACTGAGGTGATCTCAGAGCCTAGCTTAGCGCTATTCTCCTGAATATTCTGACCATCAGTTTCCAGTTTTTTTAACGCCGGAATAACTTTGCTTAAAGACGATTGAATTGGCGCAACCTGTGCCACCGCTTGGGTTTGTTGTGCCAGAATGGTTTCTAGTTTGGCATTGCTTTGACTAATACGAGCAAGTTTGGTGTCGTATTCTTGTAATTCTGCTTGATAGAACTGCCAACCACTTAAACCAAAAGCACCCACACTGAGTAAAAGGGTGGCATAAATAAGGCCATTTTTAGCATTGTTTGATGTGCTGGTAGGTGTTTGATTATTGGGCGTCATATTGGTGTCTTGGTTTTGTGTTTGACTGGTTGTGGCTGACGAATCTTGGTCTAATTGCGTTTCTTTATCTTCTGCACTTTTTTCTTTGTGTTCGATTTGGTCGGCCATCTATGAATCCTATAACTGAGTTAGGGTGGCGTATAAGCTGTCGTCATCGGCACCATTTGCATTAACGGCATTTTTCCAACCAAGTTGCAGAGCAATATCCGTCACTCTTTGGCTAGGCGTGAGTATCAGCTTATTAAACCAGTTTGTATCATGTTGGGAGAGGGTATCAACTAGATTTTCTAGCCCTTCACCACTTGTAATCAATATTACTTCACAGCTTTCGGCCTCGGCAACCTGTTCTGCTTTATAGTCAATCTTATTTCGAGAATAGAGGGGGAGATGGTTTACTTGGGCACCGCGTTCAATCAAACTTGTCTCTAATTTACTGCGGCCACCTTCGCCAGCCATGATCAATATTTTTTGCCCTGTAACCTCTTGCATGCAGGCTTGGTTGAGCAGCTTTTCCGAAGTATGGCCTGATTGGTCCATTGCTAAGGCTTGAATGCCTAAATCATGTCCAAGCTCATTTAAAAAATGGCTCGTGCCTTTCCCTATCCCTATCCAAGTAATGCCAACGGGTAGCATGGGCCAACAGTCTTCTATCCATTCAACTCCGTGACGTACTGCGTTCTTGCTGATAAAAATGACTTTGTCGTAAAGGTCTAGATCGAAAATTTGAGATTGAATATAGGCTTTTTGATCTGTTAAAGCCGAAATTTCCATCATGGGTAAGGGGAAGGGGGTTGCACCCCATTGTTGAAATCGCTCACAACTAACTTGGTTCTCAGGCTGAGGACGTGTAATTAAAATGTGTTTGCCAGATAGTTGCATCGAATGCCTTTAATATATCAATGGGGTAATCGGCTTTGCCAATTCCCCCATTTAGTTAGAACAAAATATCGCTTAGTCTTTATTAATCTCTGCAAGTAGCTTGTCTGCGCCTGCTGCGATTAGCTTTTCAGCTAGTTGAACACCCAGTGCATGAGCATCATTTTTAGATCCACGTATCTCATCACGTAAAATCACAGACCCGTCAACAGAGCCCACAAGCCCTCTTAAATACAACTCATCACCTTCAAGTAGTGCAAAAGCAGCTATAGGTGCTTGGCAACCGCCATTTAGTCTCTCGTTAACTGCACGCTCTGCAGTTACTCGGTAATAGGTCTCTTGGTGTTGTAGTGGCGCAAGATGTTTGATCATGTCAGCATCATCGCTACGGCACTCGATCCCCATTGCACCTTGTCCGCCTGCAGGTAAGCTGTCTAGGTCAGAGATACGTTCTTTAATGCGATCTGTCATTTCAAGACGCATTAGACCTGCTGTGGCTAATATGATTGCATCATATTCTTCATTATCCAGTTTACGTAAGCGCGTATTAACGTTACCTCTTAGGTCCTTTATTACAAGGTCAGGACGAGCGAGGGCAAGTTGAGATGAACGGCGTAAACTTGAAGTACCCACAACGGCACCTTGAGGTAATGATGCAAGGTTATCGTATTTGTTAGAAACAAACGCATCAGTTGGGTCTTCTCGCTCACAAATAACAGCAAGACCTAAACCTTCAGGGAAGGCCATAGGTACGTCTTTCATTGAATGCACTGCGATATCGGCGCGGCCTTCTAATAGCGCATGCTCTAGTTCTTTTACAAACAGGCCTTTACCGCCAATTTTAGAAAGCGGTGAGTTTAATATTTGGTCACCTTTGGTCGTCATGCCAAGTAACTCAACCTGTGTATCTGGGTAAAGTGCTTCTAGGGAGTTTTTAACATTATTAGCTTGCCAAAGGGCTAGCTGGCTTTCACGGGTGGCGATGATGATTTTATCTTTCACTAGGCATCCTGACATTGATAGAGAATGAATGTTAGAAGATTTAAAAAACCTCTAACTAAATTGCGACCATGATACTAAGAATGCGTCTAAGCGTCATCCTTATGGTGCTTTATATGTGGTCTTGGATCAGGTAATCTTGCAGTCTTTAAAGCTAGCCTTAAATTACTATGTGGGAAGGAATAAATGACTGACACGAATAAAGCCACTAACCAGCAATGGGGTGGGCGTTTCTCTGAGCCTGTTGATGCGTTTGTAGCACGTTTTACGGCATCGGTTGAATTTGATCAGCGTATGGCTGCTCAAGATATTCAAGGTTCTGTTGCTCATGCGAAAATGTTAGCCAGTGTGGGTGTACTAACTGACGCAGAACGTGACCAGATCATCCAAGGTTTAGCTGAAATTAAAGAAGAAATTGAAAAAGGCGAATTCAATTGGTCGGTTGAGCTTGAAGATGTACATATGAACATTGAAGCTCGCTTAACACAAAAAATTGGTATTACAGGTAAGAAACTGCATACAGGCCGTTCACGTAATGACCAAGTTGCTACAGATATACGCCTTTACATGCGTGATGAAGTGGACTTCCTTTTAGAAGAACTAACGCGTTTACAACAAGGTATTTTAAGCCTTGCAGAAAAAGAAGCAGACACCATAATGCCTGGCTTTACTCATTTGCAAACTGCGCAACCTGTTACTTTCGGCCATCACCTCATGGCTTGGAATGAAATGGTTCAGCGAGACTATGAGCGTCTTTTAGATTGTCGTAAGCGTATTAATATCTTACCACTGGGCGCGGCTGCACTAGCAGGAACAACCTACCCAATTGACCGTAATATGACTGCTGAACTTTTAGGCTTTGAGCGTCCTACTTATAACTCGCTTGATTCAGTCAGTGATAGAGATTTTGCAATTGAGTTCACCTCAACTGCAGCTATTATCATGATGCATATGTCCCGTTGGGCAGAAGAAATGGTACTTTGGGTATCGGCTCAATTTAATTTTATCTACCTACCAGATCGTTTCTGTACCGGCTCTTCTATTATGCCGCAGAAGAAAAACCCAGATGTTCCAGAGCTGGTACGTGGTAAAACAGGTCGAGTTTATGGCCATCTTATGAGCTTATTAACCTTGATGAAGTCACAATGTTTGGCTTACAACAAGGATAACCAAGAAGATAAAGAGCCGTTGTTTGATACGGTTGATACCTTAAAAGGTTCACTACGCTCTTTCGCTGATATGATTCCTGCAATCGAATCTCGTAAAGACCATATGTATGAAGCAGCTCGTCGTGGTTTCTCAACTGCAACTGATTTAGCTGACTATTTAGTAGGGCAAGGTGTTGCTTTCCGTGATGCCCATGAGATTGTTGGTAAGGCGGTAGGTTTTGGTGTTGAACAAGGTCGTGACCTTTCTGAGATGACATTAGAAGAGCTGCAAGGTTTTGGTGGCATGATCAAAGCAGATGTATTTGATGTATTAACACTAGAAGGTTCTGTGGCAGCTCGTGATCATATCGGTGGAACTGCACCTGCTCAAGTACGTGCTGCAGTTGCCCGCGCTCAAGCTGAAATCGCTAAGCGTTAATAATAAGTTCTAATAAACTCGTGCTTCTTAATCCCTAATTAGGACAAGAAGGTAGGTTACTTGAAAAGCCAAACTTATGTTTGGCTTTTCAGATTAGTGACAAACCCCAGTTAAAATCTGGGGTTTGTTATTTTGAAACCTTTTCTCTCTATTTAAATTATTTCCCTTTTAATGTACTTACTTGCCTTTCTATTACGCTTATAAAACGCAAAATGATGCCGTCATGGTCATTATCAAGTCTTTTCTCTTTCTAGCCCGTTAGCATGGCTATTTTCTTTATGTTTTGCGCTGCGGCTGTCATTAATGCTTGAGCTTGGACCTTAGGCTGACCCCTGAAGCGTGCATAACGATAACCATGCAGCTCTTTTGCATCGGCAAAACTGCGTTCTACTGTTTCTTTTCGTCGTTTATAAATTCTCTTACCGCGTTCACTCAGACGTTTTAAATTCGCTCTCTCTTTGCTGTCTTGCCAGAGATGACGTGTGATTGTTTTGACATATTTCGCGTTCTTCGTACACTGCTTCAGCGTTGGGCATGCGACACATTCCGCCGAGTTAGATTGATAATGGCGATACCCTTCTCTTGTCGTTGTTTTATAGATAAGAGATTGGCCCTGTGGGCATTGATAGGTATTCGTGTCAGGATCGTATTGATAATCCTTTTTATAGAACATGCCTGCTTTATGATTTAAGCGGCGATAAGCGATCGCAGGGAAGATCCCTTTATCTTCCAGCTGCTTGCATAGCGCTGCTGTGTTATAGCCTGCATCGAGTCCAACGGCTTGCACATCAAAACCAAACCGATCCTCCTGTCGTTTTAATCTTGCCATATAAGGGCGCGCATCATGTACATTTCCCGATGTAACATGCACATCCGTGATGATGTTGACTTTACTATCAACAGTACGGTGATCGAGATAGAAAAAGCCTTTAGGTTTTTGATCTCGCACCATGTAGCCACTATCAGGGTCGGTTGTGCTTTGTTTGATCGTTTTTTCAGGTTGCGCCTTTTTGGATGACTCTAAGGCTTTTTTCCTAAGCGGGCTCGCTCTGTTTTAACATCGTCGTCGAGTTGATCGAAGTAAGCTTGTCGTTCTTCTTTTACTGTCACTTTAAGATGTTTATTTTTATTTGCATTAGCTTTGATATGAGTTGAGTCGGTGTAAAGCACCGTGCCAGATACGAGCTTCTTGCGCATAGCTTGAAGCACAATCTCATCAAAAATTTGCTGATAAACATCCGAATCATTAAAACGTCTGCGGCGGTTTTGGCTTAGCGTAGAAGCATCAGGTAACTTATCGGTGAGCCCTAAACCGAGGAACCAGCGATAGGCTACATTGACTTGCGCTTCACGTATAAGCTGGCGTTCGCTTCGAACACCAAACAAATAACCAAGCAGTAAGAGTTTAAACATGAGAGTAGGATCAAGTGCAGGACGACCATTATCTGGACAGTAAAGATCTTTTACTAAGTCATGAATAAATGAAAAATCGATTTGCTTATCTATCTTGCGAAGCAAATGATCTTTAGGAACAAGCTCGTCAATACAAACGAACTCAAGAGAAGACTGAGTTTGGGGGCGAGAATTAAGCATGGCTTATTATAAAAAATCCCCGCCTAGGTTGGCGAGGACTTTGTCAGCAGTCTGGGGCTTTCACTTTTTTACAGAAGCTTATTGAAGCACTTCCCTCTCAACAAGTTCGTTAAATTCTGCTTGATATTCACGTTCAAATAATGACTCGTGATCTTTGGCATTGCTTTTATGTACTTTACCGACACTGTGTCTGGCTTTGTATTTGGTAAGTTGTTTTTCTAGCTTTGCAACCAACATATCTAGTGCTGGGCTAATTTGTTTATCTGTTTTAACGGTAGCAAATAGGTCATGGCCAGGAATATGAACGCTGGCTTCAACAATTAGTTTATTTGTTTCATGTTTTTCGGAATTGAGTATGACTTTAATTGTCGTAATTTGATGATTAATTTTACTTAAACTATCCATCTTATCTTTAACTAGAGATTGGACTTCTTGGCCTGATGTTACATGGTGACCACTGATATTAAGTGTATACATATAATCTATTTCCTTTTTCTATTTAACTAAAACTTACTTTGCTTACCATTTGCTCCTTTTCAATGCTGTTACTAATAACCTATGGTTTATAAGGCACAATTTCAACCCATTTTTTAAATTCTTTTTGCTCTTTATGTTTCATTTTGATGAAAAGGTTAATTTATTTTGCTTTAACAAACATAATTTGAACTTGTTTACTTTGCCATAGTCATAAAGGGTATGTAAAAAAAATGTAAAATTGCACTCAGCATTTACGCTATATCTCATTGATTACTTTCAGGAACCTACATGAAAAAAAGCAAACTTCTAATCCTCTTACTCTTTGCCATCATGGTGTCTGTTTTCGTTATTTTTGATATACAACAATATTTAAATCTTGATGCTCTAAAATCTCAACAGGATTATTTTTCACAACTTAAGCAAGAGCATGCCTTTCTCATTGCAGCAGGCTTCTTCTTGTCTTATGTTTTAATTACAGCATTGTCCTTACCAGGTGCAGCAATATTAACCTTAGCTGCTGGTGCTATCTTTGGTTTATATCAAGGTTTACTCATTGCTTCTTTTGCAAGTTCGATCGGTGCCACTCTAGCCTTTCTTGCATCAAGATACCTATTTAAAGACACCGTCCAAACTAAATTCTCGAATCAATTAAGGGCCTTTAATAAAGGCATTGAAAAGGACGGTGCTTTCTATTTATTTACATTGCGATTGGTACCTGCTTTCCCATTTTTTGTTATTAACCTATTAATGGGCTTGACTACGATAAAAACAAAAACTTTCTATCTTGTTAGTCAGATTGGCATGCTTGCTGGCACTGCCGTATTTGTAAATGCGGGCACTCAACTTGCTAAAATTGACAGTTTATCTGGCATTTTATCCTTTGATTTATTCTTGTCATTTGCCCTATTAGGTATTTTACCGATTGCGGCTAAAAAAATTGTTGAAGCAATTAAATCCCGCAAAGCCTTCGCCCATTTTAAAAAGCCAAAAAAATATGATTATAATTTAGTCGCAATTGGTGCAGGTGCAGGCGGTCTAGTGAGTACTTATATCGGCGCTGCAGTGAAAGCAAAAGTAGCATTAATCGAAAAGCATAAAATGGGTGGTGACTGCCTAAATACCGGCTGCGTGCCAAGTAAGGCTTTAATTCGTTCTGCTCATGCAGCCCAAGAAGTAAGAGATGCGAGTCATCTAGGGGTTAATACAGAATCTGTTACTATCGACTTTAACCAAGTGTTTGAAGGCATAGACAAGGTTATCAAGCAGGTTGAACCACACGACTCTGTAGAGCGCTATGAAGGTCTTGGGGTCGAATGCATCGCTGCCACAGCAAAAATAATCTCACCTTACGAAGTTGAAATTGATGGCAAGGTAATTACAACTAAAAATATCGTAATAGCAACGGGTGCAAGACCTTTCATCCCAAATATAAAAGGACTGGAACTTGTTAACTACCATACTAGTGACACTATTTGGTCTATACGTGAAAACCCAGGGCGTCTTATTATCCTAGGTGGAGGCCCTATTGGGAGTGAGCTTACCCAGTCATTTAATCGTTTAGGTGCTGAGGTAACACAGATTGAAAGAGGCCCAAGAATCCTACCGCGTGAGGATGATGACGCATCATTATGGGTAACAAATAAGTTTAAAAATGAAGGCGTTAACCTATTAACTTTACATGAAGCAAGTGAAGTGATTCTTGAAGGTAATGAAAAAATCCTACTATGCAAACACAATGACCAGATAGTAAGAGTTCCTTTTGATAACCTTTTAATTTCTGTTGGTAGAACGCCAAACACTAAAGGATTAGGTCTTGAAGAGTTAGGTGTTGAAACGACAGCTAACGGCGCATTAGTAGTCGATGATTACTTAAGAACAAATATTCCAAATATATTTGGTGTTGGTGATGTTATTGGCTCTTATCAATTTACACATACTGCCGCCCATCAAGCTTGGTTTGCGGCCGTCAACGCTTTATTCGGTAGCCTTAAAAAGTTTGCTGTCGACTATCGTGTTATTCCTTGGGCAACCTTTACCGACCCAGAAGTTGCAAGAGTGGGACTAAGTGAAGATGAGGCCAAAGCACAGGAAATCCCATATGAGATCGTAAAATTTGATTTAGAGGAACTAGACCGAGCCATTGCAGATCGTCAAACAGATGGCTTTGTGAAAGTGCTCACAGTACCAGGAAAAGACAAAATTTTAGGTGTTACAATTGTCGGCAACCACGCCGGAGATCTTATCGCTGAATATGTTCAAGCAATGAAGTATGGCTTAGGACTTAATAAGATACTTGGAACAATACATATCTACCCAACTATGGCTGAAGCAAACAAGTATGCGGCAGGCGAGTGGAAACGAGCTCACATTCCAGAAAAAACGATGTCATGGTTAAAACGCTTCCATACTTGGCGCAGAAATTAATTAAAATGATAAATAAAAAAACCAGCCGAAGCTGGTTTTTTTTATTTCTAATAACTCAAAAATTAAAGTTCTACATTATGATAAATGTTTTGAACATCATCTAAGTCATTTAGCATATCAACAAAACGCTCAAAGTTTTCCATCGCATCTTCAGCAATTGGAGAAACCGTTTGTGGTAAAAACTGAATTTCATCTACATCAAACTCAATTTCACCAAAAGTTTCAAGTAATGCGGTTTTAGCTTTGAAGTAATCCGTATTAGGAGCGAAGACAGTCACTTTACCTTCTTCGTTTTCAATATCAGCAACATCAACATCAGCCATCATGAGCGCATCAAGAACAGCTTCTTCATCATCGCAAGCAAAGGACAAAATAGCGCTATGCTCAAACATATGACTCGCACTACCTTGAGTACCGATTTTACATTTAACCTTGTTAAAGCAGGTTCTAACATCACCAAAGGTACGATTAGGGTTATCTGTTAGACAATCAATAATAACCATACAGCCACCTGGACCAAAACCTTCATAGCGTGCGGTATCAAAATCTTCACCACCGCCACCTTTTGCTTTATCTATGGCTTTATCAATAACATGTGTTGGCACCTGATCTTTTTTTGCTCGCTCAATCAAACCGCGCAAAGAAAGGTTACCATTTGGGTCTATACCGCCCGATTTCGCACATACATAAATTTCACGTCCGTATTTACTATAAACTTTTGCCTTGGCATCAGATGTTTTTGCCATGGACTCTTTACGGTTTTGGTAGGCTCTACCCATTATTCTGCCCTATTCATATACATAGAAAGGCGTTTATTTTACAGATAAGCTCTTGTCTAGGAAACCTATTTAAGATTTCATTCTCAACTTTCGTTTAATGGCCGTCAATATTGGTAGCTTTAGATTCATGTTCTTGTTTAGTGTTTGATATATCACGCATCGAATTCACTATGCATTGAGACTTTAAATTAGTCTCTTTAGCAATATCACTCAACTCGTTTAGCTTCATTTTAACATCTTGAGCTATCTCAGCTTGCTCTAACGCCAGCTCATTCGTCAATTTACTAGCACCATCAAAATCATTTAGATAATCATTAATTTCGGGTATCTGTCCATCTTTTGGCACCAATAATACTTGGCTAATTATGCTATTTACCTTTGCTGTTCTTTTATCTGTTTCCAAAAGTAATTTGTCGATAGCTTTAGCTATCTCCTTCGTTAAGGTATCTGCCTTTATTGATAATAAGTCTAATTCTTTAAGTAATGTTTGTGCTGCTGGAACATTAACGTGAAAGTTATCAATATTCTTTTGCGTATCAAGAATAATTGTATTAATCCTAACCATTAAACTATCAATGACTTGGTTTGTTTGAGCAATAGAGGTTGCATTCACCTTAAGTCTTGACACTTCATCTTCAAGCCGACTTAGTTCACATTTTATTACCGCATCAAAAATAGAAAGACTTGAGTTTAATGGTAGGTTGGGTTCACTTTGACCAGATGGGATACCATGTCTCAATTGAGTCTTGGTGGCTATATTTGACTCACTACTTTGATCAACAGAACGAAAACCAAACACAGGGATAATTTGCTTTTCAAACAAGCTTAATATCACGTTTGAGACAATAAAAAAGCCTAAAACCGCCATTAAAAAACTACTAAGCAACGGCGAGCTAGTCAAACCTTGATAAATATTATCGAGAACAGGACTTTCATTCCCAAAAAATGAGGTTCCAAGCTTTGATTCCCTTACCTGTAGAAAAATCAAAGCACAAAATAGAGATATGCTAATCACAAGAGTATAGCGATGAAGCTTTTTATTGAAAATTTTGCGCATGGCTAAGTCCATTTTTCCAAAGATAACAATCCTTTTAATCATTTGATTAAAAGCCGAATGACTCTCTAGAAATATAGAACATAATGGAATGATATCTAGCTCGAATAATGAAAGAAATCTTCAAAAAATGTAATTTTATTTTTTCTCAGCATTTACCAAATTTGCGTAGGTTCCTTCTAACTTAACTAAGCTCTTATGGTCACCGACTTCTATTACCTTACCTTTATCTAGCACCAGAATCTGATCCGAGTTTTGAATAGTACTTAATCTATGAGCAATTGCGATAAGGGTTTTCTCTTTAAACACCTGCTCAATTGCCTTTTGAATCATCTGTTCTGTAACTGAATCGATTGAGCTTGTCGCCTCGTCCAGTAACACAAGATGGCTTTGTGTTGCCATTGCTCTTGCGAACGCAATTAACTGGCCTTGACCAGCTGATAAGTTGCCACCATTATCTGTAATTTGAAATTGATAATCGCTAGGTAATGAACGAATAAAACCATCTGCAAATACATATTCAGCAGCTTCTTTGACCTTATCAAGGCTGATATTTTTTCTTGCTAAGGAAATGTTAAATTCGATGCTTTCATTAAAAAGATACACTTCCTGCTGCATCAAAGAATAAAAGTCCATTAATTGGTTTTTATTGATATCTTTTAGTTCAAATCCGTTAAGTTTAATGCTGCCCTCATAACCAACATAGACTTTCGTTAAAAGGCGGATAATGGTTGACTTACCCGAACCAGTGCTACCGACAAGCGCTATTTTCTCACCTTTATTCAAGTTAAAAGATACTCCGTTTAACACATATGGCATATCCTGTTTGTACCTGAAAAAAACATTGTCAAAAACTAGGCTTTGAAACTCACGTCCATTAAACCCTTCTTCTGAAGTTGTCACTTTATTATTGGATGATTCAGTTTCTTGTAGATAAAGCCCTTCTATATTGTTTAAAGCGGCAACAGCTCTTTGAATAGAGGCGATTTGCGAAGTGAAATCACGGATAGGTACAAATATTTTATCTAGTGTTTGTATAAAGCCAATTAAGACCCCCACTGACAATGAGGTTAACAGAATTTCATTCGCACCATACCAAATAATAAGGCCCATACTAATGGTTGTAATGCCTTCAATAATCGAAAAAAGACTTGCATCAATCAAGTTAGATTTAGACTGATGCTTAAAGAAAATCTTAGTAAAACCTTGATATTTGCTTTGGCTCTCACTCTCAGCATTGTATAACTGAACCGTTTTAATCCCCTGTAAGCTTTCTTGCAAATACCCCGTACTTTTCGACAAAACACGCCTAGACCCAAGCTGAGACTTTTGCAGGCTACGTCTCAAACGACTTGTAATCCAATACATAGGTGGCGCAATAATCAAAGTCAGCAATGTTAGTTTCCAACTAATACTGGCTAAGAAAATAAAGAGTGCAATGGTAACTAGAACATCCTTAACCATTGCCAGAACCCCAGACGCTAGAGACTCAGTAATCGCCTCTAGATCACTAGTGATTCGTGTCAATACACTTCCCATTGGGGTTTTATCGTAAAATGATTTCGGAAAATGCAAAACACGATCGAAAAGGTCCTTACGTATATCGGTAATCGTTTGCAAAGCGGCTTTTTGAACAAAGTAGTTATAGAAAGAACTTGATAAATAATTACAGATAAGAACAAGCACAATAAGGCTTGTCCAATAACTCATTCCTTCCCACTGCTTCAAAACCAATTGCTGGTCAATAATTTGAATAATCAGCCAAGGAAACGCAATATTGCAAAATACCGAAATGGGTACAGGCAAAAGCCCTAAAATATAATCTTTTCGATAGGCTTTAATAAAAGGCAGGAAGTGCGCAAAAGCCCCTAACCAGCTAAATTTAGACAAGGGCAGCTCCAACATTTTCTTCTGTTTGTAATGATTGCCAAGTGTTCCTATAAAATTCAGATTCCTGCATCAGGTTTGCATGACTACCAATTGCCACAATTTCACCTTCTTCCATAACTAAAATTTTATCCACTCTTTCAAGAACTGCCTGTCTATGAGACACAATCAAACAACTTAATTCGTTCTCTTTACTTAATAGCTGATTTAACAAGAACCTTTCGGTCTCATTATCTACAGCTGATAGCACATTATCTAAAATCAAAAGCTCGCTATGGGTATAGATACCACGCGCTAAACTGATCCGCTGCTTTTGACCACCCGATAATAGAATCCCTTTCTCCCCTACTATCGTTTCTAAACCTTGGCTAAAGTTTTGAACTTCTTGTGCCATTGCACTTTGCTTTAACACTTGATTAATTGGCTGTTTGATTTTTTGCTCTTCAGCTCCAAATTCAATATTATTTTTTAAGGTATCTGAGAATAGAAAAGGGTCTTGAGTTACCGTTCTTACAAGCTGCCTAAGCGCTTGTTTAGTGATTTTAGTAATATCTATATCATCAATATAAATCGACGCTTTATCGACTTCATTAAAGTGGTTAAGGCAATTCACTAAGGTTGTCTTACCGCTACCAACTCGACCTAACAAAGCAACTTTCTCTCCTTTAAAGATTTCAAAGTTAATATTTTTAAGTATTTGCTTTTTGGCTTTATCACTTTCTTCTGTGGAAGGTATAGAGAGATCAGGATAGGAGAAATTTAAATTTCTCACCTTGATGACTTCTTTGAACTCAGCTGACTTATTCAAACCTTCATCAATTTTCGTTTCTTCAGATAAAATTCTAGACATACTTTTAAGGCTAACTAACCCCATTTGTATCGTGGCCATCAACCTTCCAAGAGACATCATAGGCATAGCAAATAATGCAGCATAAGTTAGAAAGGCGGTTATCTGCCCTAAAGTTAACTCTGACCTGATTAGCATTAATCCGCCCAAAGACAAGATTAATATTTTTACGCCCGCATCTGTGTACTCCAATAAAGGAATAAAAAAGCTACGAATGCGAAGTTGCCTGATAGAGAGATCTAAAACAGCTTGGTTATCTTCATCAAATTTATCAACAACCCAAGGCTGTATTTGATGAGACTTAATCACCTCTACGCCATTTAGATAATTCACTGTCTGAGTCGATAATGACTGAAGGTGATGCATTCTTTCTTTAAGTAATTGGCGCATTTTATTAATGGCATGATTAACGATAAAAAATGACAATATGATGGGCGCTAAGCAATAAAGGGTTAAACTTGGTGAGATCTGCCACATTTTTAACGGTGTCATAGATAAGGTAAACATGATGTTAAAAATATTCATCATGCCAACACCTGCCATAGCACGAATACCATTAATGTCGTTATTTACGATTGAAATAAGACCACCGACAGGATTTTTTTGGTAAAACCCTTGTTGCAGCTGGGTAAGCTTAGTAAAAGCGTGATTTTTAATTTCCTTTTCGACCAATCGTCCCGGATTAAAAAACAACATTCTAGAAATGGTACGGCTTAGCATCATCAGTAAAGCAAAACCAATAACATAATAAATATTCGAAACTAGTAAATCATACCGGTCTAATGTCATCTTTGTCAGGATATCAATGCTATTACCAATATAAATTGGAATATTAACCGCGAGCCAGTTTGTCGAAAATAAGAAGGCAATACCCAGTAAATATGAGTACTTATGCACTAATACATAGCTAAAAAACAGCCTTAGTTCTGCCAAAATGATAAAAACCTATATGGAATAATAAAGAGTATGCTACATGCAAATGTATACATTTTGATTATACGTACCTGAACCTTGGCTGTCCTTCATTTATTTAAACTAAACAAGAACAAAAGGAGAAGCAAAAGACCTCACCTACTAATTAGCCCTTAAGCTGGCACAAAAAATAGAATGGCGCACACCTATCTTTGCAAGGCCGCTAATTTATAGATTAAAGCCAGCTCTAAAGAAAAGTACACTATAGTCAGAGACATTTGGAATCGCAGGTAAAAACACAAAATCTAGATGGAACTTATATTTGGTATAGACGCTTAACGAAGGAATAAGCATCAAAGTATGAAGTCTTTCATGGTTTTTAAGCTCGGCTGTATTTGTATCAATATCTGCTGTACTTCTGCTAATCGCAGCAAAGTTGATCCCTACATCAATGCTTTTAACCCCCCAATTATCTAGTAATTTCCGATGAAAAATCCCATAACTGGCTTGAATATTATCTTTGTAAAATGAGTCTTTCATATACCAAAATTCATAATTGTAACCATTGAAAAAGCGTTCACTTGTTTCGTCATAGTACGAATAGGCAAAACCCAAACCTTCATGACTTTCATTGAAGTCATAATTCGATGCATTACCGGATATATAGTGATCAGACCATCCACCAAACTTTATTTGGTATACCCCCTCTTCCACTAGAGGTTCATCTAAAGCTTCGCCATCTTTATCTGCGGCGTTTATCACAACGTCAATATTATCTTTCGGCTCAATACTATCGGCTAGCGTTACAGAACCACTATCATTTAACAACTCAAACTCTTCGTTATCAATTTCAGCAATTGCGGGGTTGCCTATAAATAAAGCGAGCCCAGATAATAGGACGAATTGCGATATGTATATGCTCCTTTCAAGCACCATACACTCCCCCTTAATAAAATTTATTTTTTCATTATAGGAGGCAAATTTGCATTTATTGGACAGTTTTAGAGATTAAAAGTATTTTTTAAAAGTGTCTCGAAGAAATTTGAGATATAAAAAAAGCCAACTAGAATCAACTAATTGGCTTTCTTTTTAAAATAAGAAAATTAAGCTTCTAACACAATACGAAGCATTCTTCTTAATGGTTCTGCAGCACCCCAAAGCAACTGGTCGCCAACAGAGAAAGCACTGATGTACTCAGGCCCCATATTAAGTTTGCGAATTCGGCCTACAGGAATATCTAGTGTGCCAGTCGCTGCTGTTGGTGTTAATTGTGCCATTGTTAATTCTTTATCATTAGGTACAACTTTCACCCAATCATTATGCTGAGCTAACATGCCTTCAATATCTGAAACTGGAATATCTTGGTTCAGCTTGATAGTGAAAGCCTGGCTGTGAGATCGCATTGCACCGATACGAACACATAAACCATCTACAGGAATTGGCTCACCAGAATTACCTAAAATCTTGTTAGTTTCAGCTTGTGCTTTCCACTCTTCACGGCTTTGGCCATTTTCAAGTTGGCTATCAATCCAAGGAATCAAACTACCTGCTAAAGGCACACCAAACTGATCTGTCGGCATTTCTTTAGAACGCATTGTTTGAGTAACTTGTCGGTCAATATCCAAAATTGCACTAGCTGGATCTTGTAATTGATCAGAAACGCTATGCTTAAGTTGACCCATTTGATTGATCAATTCACGCATATGACGTGCACCACCACCAGAGGCTGCTTGATAAGTCATTGAAGTCATCCATTCGATATGACCTTTTTCAAACATACCACCAAGGGCAAGCATCATTAAACTTACAGTACAGTTACCACCAACAAAGGTATTAACACCATCTTTAAGACCGTTTTTAATAACGTCTTTATTGACAGGATCAAGTACGATAATGGCGTCATCTTTCATTCGCAAAGAAGAAGCAGCATCAATCCAATAACCTTTCCAACCGGCTTCGCGCAAAGGCCCGAAAACAGCTTTAGTATAATCACCACCCTGGCATGAAATAATAACGTCCATTTTTTGAAGGTCTTCAATACTCATAGCATCCTGCAATAATGGAATGTCTTTTCCAATATCAGGGCCTTCTTGACCTTTTTGTGATGTGGTGAAGAAAACAGGATCAATTAGATCAAAGTCTCTTTCTTCTTGCATTCTTTGCATCAACACAGAACCAACCATTCCGCGCCAACCAACTAAACCAACTGTAAGTTTTGACATTTTTATTACCTTTTTGTGATGGGCCCACTCATACCAAGAGCAGTATTAACCCGTTTATGCCTATAGTGGGTATTGGTTAACAATACCCAAATGGTCTTTTTACCATTATTAAAAACGACTGTTTTTAAATCCCTAGGCGGATAGTGCCGCAAGTACTGCGTCACCCATTGCTTGTGTACCAACTGTTGTGCAACCTTCTGAGGCAATATCACCCGTACGAAGGCCTTGGTCTAATACATTACTTACCGCCGCTTCAATAGCGTCAGCAGCTTGCTTCTCATTTAGTGAATAACGCAACATCATAGCAACAGATAAAATCGTCGCCAATGGGTTTGCAACACCTTGGCCTGCGATATCTGGTGCAGAGCCATGGCAAGGTTCATACATGCCTTGACCTTTAGAATTCAATGACGCTGATGGAAGCATACCGATAGAGCCAGTTAGCATAGCAGCGGCATCAGATAGGATATCACCAAACATGTTGCCAGTGACCATTACATCAAACTGTTTTGGTGCCTTAACAAGCTGCATTGCAGCATTATCTACTAGCATATGGCTTAATTCGACATCTGGGTACTCTTTTGCCACTTCTTCCATGATTTCTTTCCAAAGTACTGTCACTTCAAGTACGTTAGATTTATCAATAGAACACACACGCTTACCGCGTTGACGAGCAGCTTCAAAAGCAGAATGAGCGATACGACGAATCTCAGATTCAGAGTAAACGTAGGTGTTATATCCTTCGCGTTCACCATTTTCTAAAGTACGGATACCACGAGGTTGACCGAAGTAAATGCCACCTGTTAATTCACGTACAATTAAAATATCCAAGCCAGCAACAATTTCAGGTTTTAAGCTAGATGCTTCAGCTAGTTGAGGGTACAAAATCGCAGGGCGGTAGTTAGCAAAAAGCTCTAGATTTGAACGTAAACCTAGTAGACCCTTTTCAGGTCGAACAGCCATGTCTAAACCATCCCACTTAGGACCACCTACAGCGCCAAGCAATATAGCATCAGCGGCTTTTGCTTTGTCTAATGTCACTTCTGGCAGCGGAGACCCTGTTTCATCGTAAGCTGATCCACCCACTAGAGCTGTTTCATGAGCCAGATTTAATGAAAAAGCGTCATTTACATGATCAAGTACACGAACCGCTTGTGCAACAATTTCTGGACCTATGCCATCACCTGGCAAAATTAGAATATTTTTAGACATAATCATTCCCTAAAAGCGCCCTATGGACGCTTTAAATAAATTTAATTAACCTTTGTTTACAAACAACCATGGAGCTGATTGCTGACGCTCTGCTTCGTAAGATTTAATCGCATCTTGGTCTTGTAGTGTTAAACCAATATCATCTAAACCATTCAACAAGCAGTGCTTTCTAAAATCATCTACGTCAAAGCTAAAGCTTGTACCAGATTGTGTAGTAACTGTTTGGGCTTCAAGATCAATAGACAATGCATAACCATCTTCGTTAGCAACTTCTTGAAATAATTGCTCTACATTTTCTTCACTAAGCTGGATTGGCAAAAGGCCATTTTTAAAGCAGTTATTGAAGAAGATATCAGCAAAACTTGGAGCAATGACAACTCTAAAACCGTAGTCATCTAAGGCCCAAGGTGCATGTTCACGAGAAGAACCACAACCAAAATTACGGCGGGCTAGTAAAACACTTGAGCCTGCATATTTGGCTTGGTTTAGCACAAAGTCTTCACGCAATGGACGCCCTGTACATTCTTGATCAGGCTGACCTTCATCTTCATAACGTAATTCATCAAACAAGTTCTTACCAAAACCCGTTCTTTTGATAGATTTTAGGAACTGTTTTGGAATGATCATATCCGTATCAACATTCGCTAAATCTAATGGGGCAACTATGCCTTGGTGTTGTGTAAAAGCGCGCATAATTGTCTCCTAGTGTTTTACTAATTCATTAACGTCAACAAAGTGGCCAGCAATTGCTGCGGCAGCTGCCATAGCTGGACTCACCAAGTGCGTGCGTCCACCAAAGCCTTGACGACCTTCAAAGTTACGGTTTGATGTTGAAGCACAATGTTCACCGTTACCTAACTTATCAGCATTCATAGCAAGACACATTGAGCAGCCTGGCTCACGCCATTCAAGACCAGCTTGAGTAAA
This sequence comes from Marinomonas sp. SBI8L, assembly GCF_001624705.1. Taxonomy (GTDB): domain Bacteria; phylum Pseudomonadota; class Gammaproteobacteria; order Pseudomonadales; family Marinomonadaceae; genus Marinomonas. The sequence continues at coordinate 133,565 of NZ_JSEO01000010.1, read as the reverse complement.
GATTTCATCTAAACCTTCAGCTTCTGCTTGCGCTTTAACCAAACCAGAACCAGGTACAACAATTGCCTGTTTCAAGCTTTCTGCTACTTGGCGACCTTTAACAACTTCTGCGGCAATACGTAGATCTTCGATACGAGAGTTAGTACAAGAACCGATGAAAACACGGTCTAAGGTAATGTCAGCCAATACTGACTTCCCTTCTAACCCCATGTATTTCCATGCACGTGCATAACCTTCTTTTAACACTGGATCAGTTTGATCTTCAGAGCGTGGAATGGCTTGATCAATTGCGATAACCATTTCTGGTGATGTACCCCAGGTAACTTGAGGCTTGATATCTTCAGCCTTAAGAACAACAACATTATCAAAATGTGCGCCTTCATCAGACACAAGATCTTTCCATGCTTCAACAGCTTGATCCCACTGTTCGCCTTTTGGCGCATATGGACGACCTTCAACATAATCGATTGTTGTTTGGTCTACTGCAATTAAACCAACTCGCGCACCGGCTTCAATTGCCATATTACAGACAGTCATACGGCCTTCCATAGAAAGACTTTGGATACCTGTACCGCCAAATTCGATAACATAACCTGTACCACCAGCCGTACCAATTTCACCAATAATGGCAAGTACAACATCTTTTGCAGAAACATAAGGTGATAGTTCGCCATCCACTCGAACTAACATGTTTTTATTCTTTTTCTGAACTAAACATTGAGTTGCTAAAACATGCTCAACCTCAGAAGTACCGATACCATGGGCTAATGCACCAAATGCACCATGGGTAGAAGTATGTGAATCGCCACATACCACTGTCATTCCAGGTAATGTCGCACCTTGTTCTGGCCCAACAACATGCACAATACCTTGACGTTCATCCATCATATTGAATTCAGTAATACCAAATTCATCACAGTTTTCATCTAATGTAACTACCTGAATCTTTGATACAGGATCAGCAATACCATTAACCCCTTCACGACGCTCATTCTTAGTAGTCGGAACATTATGGTCAGGAGTAGCTAAGTTACCACTGATACGCCAAGGCTTACGGTTTGCCATACGTAAACCTTCAAAAGCCTGTGGTGATGTCACTTCATGTAGAAGTTGTAAGTCGATATAAATTAACGCACTACCATCATCTCTTTGCTTAACAAGATGTTGGTCCCATAACTTGTCATATAAGGTTTTCGTTGACATTGAATTCTCTCCTGCATAACTGATTGCGTAATCCTACTGCTTATGTCTAAATTACTCAAATTCATATTTTTCATGTTTTGGATTATTTTTTGGAATAGATGGATTAATGATTAATTTATGAGCAAATCAAACCAAAATTGACAAATTCAATTGGCATTTTGACTCTCTGAACTCGGGAAAATAGACAAATGGAAATCTCAGAATTACTGACTTTTATAAAGGTTGCAGAAACCGCCTCATTTTCTGATGCTGCAGAACAACTCTTTGTCACTCAACCGGCAGTTAGTAAACGCATTGCCGCTTTAGAAGCCAGTTTAGAGCTAAAGCTTTTTGATCGTATTGGTCGCCAGATACAACTGACAGAAGCTGGCCATCAACTATTACCCAAAGCTAAAAAGATTACTGCTGACATTCGTGATATTAAACGAAGTTTAACAACTCAAGATGAAGTCATAACCGGCGAATTAAAAATGGCGACAAGTCATCATATTGGCTTACACAGGCTACCTAAAGCGCTGAAGCAATATCAGAATGATTACCCAAATGTATTAATCGAAATTGATTTCACGCAATCAGAAGATGCTTACCAACAAGTATTAAAGGGTGACACAGAAATTGCCGTCATTACCCTATCGAACGATGAAAATCCAATGATAGAGTCGATACCCATTTGGTCAGACCCTCTCATGTTAGTTGTTGGGCAAGATCACGAACTGGCAACCAATGAAAGTAAAACAAACCAAGAAGTTAATATAGAAGCATTGGCTAGCATGCCGTGTGTATTACCAGATCAAAATACTTTTACCAGACAGATGGTAGATAAGGTGCTTGGGAGCCAGGGTTTAAAACCCAATGTCAGAATGAGTACCAACAATTTTGATACGCTGACCATGCTAGTTTCCATTGGTTGGGGTTGGTCTTTACTCCCCTCAACTTTAGTAAATCAACATCATAAGGTACTTGCTGCCAATGACCTCATTCTAGAAAGGCGACTAGGCGTAATTTATCACAAACAAAGAACATTAAGTCGTAGCGCTGCTGCCATGATGTCTTTACTGGAAAAAGAGATATCTCATGGTCATGATAGTTAACGCACTCTTTGGCTAATAATCAATACAATCAGGGCAATGAGACTTACGATTGATGCTGCGGCAAAAGTCCATTCCCCGCCAAACCAATCCCATAGATACCCTGAACCAACCATACCAACACCACCACCTAAACCAATTGCAAAGCCGCTATACATAGCTTGTCCTTGAGCAGCATATTGCTCTGGGAATAATCGATTTATCTGAGCGATAGATACCATATGGAAAGTGGCAAAAGTAATGCAGTGCAGCAATTGAGTAAAAAGTGCAATCATCACATTGTCTGCGTACCAAGCAATTAAATACCAGCGCACTATTCCAGAAATGAAACAGAATGCGATTAGGTATACAACATTAAGCCGTGCGAAAAAATTTCCTAAGAAAATAAAAACAAAGATCTCTACTAAAACACCAAAGGCAATTAATAGCCCAACTTGATCACCACTAAAGCCTGCATTCGTTAAATGCACAGCAAAAAACACGTTAAATGGTGCATGAGCCATAAAAGATAAAAATGCGAGAATCAAAAAGAAAATCACTTCTCTATTTTTAATCAGATTAACAAAGTCGCCTTTATTCTTTTTAATATTGGTATCTATTGGTTGCTCATAGATATAAAAACTTGTCAGTACAGCGATAAGTAAGAAAGCCGTCAGACTCGGTAAAATAACAACCGGTCCGAATGATTCAATCAGATAACCAGCAAAAGTTACGGCAACGATAAAACCGATCGAGCCCCCGACACGTATTCTTGTATAAGGAACATTAAGGTTGCGAATACTTCTCAAGGTTAAAGTATCACTAAGTGGTGTTAAGGCAGAAAAAAAGACAGCATATAACAGCATTATCCACCAAAAAGCCTGATAACTTTCAACAAAGTTCATACAGATAGCCATGATGCAAGCACCGATAACCGCTATTTGCAGAGCCCTTTTAGGTAAACCTAAGGTGTTTGTTAACCAACCCCAAAAATGCGGTGCGACAATGGTAGACAGTGTCACCAGCGAAAGTAATTGGCCAGTCTGCGTGCCATTAAACCCTATCGACTTAAAGTACACTGACATATAAGGCATAAACACACCTATCATGGCGCAAAAAAAGAAATAGAAATTAAATAAGGGCCATGCAATATGACGTGAGCGGGCTGAGAACATAATGTTTTCCAAACAAGGCAATCATCTTGTACTTTTGGTTAAGAACACTTGATGAATGTAACAGACGATTAATAGATTATTTTACCCCATCAAGGGCGGCACAACTAATCTAATCTTAGTAATAATTTAAATTTATAGTGTTTTTATTAAGGAAGCAGCGATTAAGCCACCCCATCTCAGTTTTCTCAAAAAAGTAAAACTTTGACTTAATCTAGCTACCTTTCGAAAAGTGACAAGGCAGGGTGTTATTTTCCATGAATACCGTTTAAGTATTCTTGAAGACCCGAAGTTAATTTTCTAAAAGCGCTACTATTATCTTTAGGGCCTTATCAATAAAGTCACTCCTAAGTTGCGCTCTGCACCATAAATCTAGTCGCTTATAGCATATGCTGATACGGGAGACCTTATTCACAGACCCCCTAGCTGAAGACGAATTTGCGTTAAAGCTCATAATGCGTCTTAATTCGTAAACAAACTCGGTTTTTACTATCAATATATTATTTACATCATGATTTAGGGATAAGAGAAATGAATGAATTGAATACACAATGGTGGCGTGGTTGCGTAATTTACCAAGTTTATCCAAGAAGCTTTTTTGACTCTAACAATGATGGCATTGGTGACCTACCTGGCGTCACTGAAAAACTGGATTATATTGCAAGCCTAGGCGTGGATGCAGTTTGGCTATCGCCCTTTTTCACCTCGCCCATGAAAGACTTTGGCTATGATGTTAGTGATTATTGTGATGTCGATCCTATGTTTGGCACATTAACTGATTTTGATAATTTGATATCTAAAGCCCACTCTCTTGGACTTAAAATCATCATAGATCAGGTATTAAATCACAGTTCTGATGCCCACCCTTGGTTTACAGCGTCTCGTAAAGATAAAACCAACGACAAACATGACTGGTATGTATGGCAAGACCCTAAGCCTGATGGCAGTGTACCCAATAATTGGCTTTCAGTCTTTGGTGGACCCGCCTGGCATTGGGATAGCCGCCGCCGTCAATACTACCTACATAATTTTCTAGATAGTCAGCCTGATTTAAACTTCCATAACCCTGATGTTGTTGACGCCCTTCTTGATACCGTTGAGTTTTGGCTTAAGCGTGGAGTAGATGGATTCAGATTAGATACGGCCAACTTTTATTATCATGACATTGAATTGAAAGATAATCCTGCAAGAGAAATCATAGAAGAAGGCGGAATAGGTGTTCGTCCTGATAATCCTTACGCTTATCAACTTCACCTTTATGATAAATCTCAACCTATTAATATCAGCTTTTTAAAAAGGTTACGGACTTTATTGGATCAATACCCAGGTACAACAACAGTTGGCGAAGTCGGCTGTGACTTTTCCTTAAAAACCATGGCCGAATACACCCAAGGTCAAGACAAGCTTCACATGTGTTACTCCTTCGATCTTTTAACCAAAGATAATTCAATGAATCATATCCGCCACACCATAGAGACAATAGAACACGCTCTTGGTGATGGCTGGCCTTGCTGGTCAATTGGCAACCATGATGTAGAACGTGTTGCTAGCCGCTGGGGATCAGGGAATCAAGATCCTAATCAAGCAAAGGTTTTCATGCTTATGCTTTTGTGCCTACGCGGCAGTATTTGTTTGTATCAAGGTGAGGAATTAGGTTTAAAAGAAGCCGAGCTTACTTTCGAGCAATTAGTTGATCCTTTTGGTATCGCCTTTTGGCCAGAGTTTAAAGGTCGAGACGGTTGTCGCACACCAATTCCTTGGAGTGGTTCAAAAAATGGCGGCTTTTCCTCAACAACACCTTGGCTCCCCGTTTCGGCCGAACATATAGATAACAATGTCACTAAACAAGAAGATGATTCGGGCTCAACTTTAACGGCTTATCAGGATTTTTTGCATTTCCGCAAATTAAGGCCCGAGCTCATTTCTGGTGATATCAAGTTTATACATAGCGATGACAAGAGTTTGATTTTTATTCGGACTTTTGAAAATCACGAGACTTTAATTGCATTAAATACTTCTGACAATACTTTCCAGTTCGCTCTAAATTTTGATATCAAATTATGTCCTTTGCCACCAAGCCTTCCAGGTGGTCAATATAAAGCGTCAGTCAATGCACACGGTGGGATTATCAGTTTATTTGCTAATACCTGCGTTATCGCCGATGTCGTTAATGATCACGCTCAATCAAATAAGCATGATCGTCAGAGAGAAAGCATCAAAATCCATTGTAAGAGTAAGCAAATGGATGAGGAAGAAACCATTGAAGAAGCAGCAATAGCTAGCGTTGGAGGGTAAATACGAGGTAAAGAACTTACCTCGTATTTATTTAGATAAACGAAATTTAGATAGGTGATAATCAGCCTTTAATGAAGTTTCATTTTAGGCTTAACCACTTTACCAATTTTCTGAGCGGCCATGATTATCATGGCTTTCGTCCACCCATGAATAGCTATGAGGTGTAATCGGTATAAAGACACATATACTAAGCGTGCAATACGCCCTTCTACAAACATAGAGCCTGCTGTCAAATTCCCCATTAAGCTTCCAACCGTACTATAACGGCTTAAGTTCACTAAGGAGCCATGGTCTTTATAAAGATAATCTTGCAGCGGCTCCCCTCTGAAGCTGGCTTGGATGTTTTTAAATACCATGCTTGCCATCTGGTGGGCAGACTGAGCTCTTGGTGGCACAAAACTACCATCCGGTTGCACACAAGCACAACAATCGCCAATCACATACACATTATCGAAAGACTGAGACTGTAAACTTGGCCTAACTAGAATTTGGTTATTCCGGTTTGTTTCAAACCCCTCTAGTTGTGCAACAAAATCAGGTGCTTTCACACCAGCAGCCCAAATCATCATATCCGCATTAATAAGGGTTTCATCAGCTGTAATGAAGCCTTCTTTTTCCGCACGAATAATGCGTTTTGATTCAGATACCTTTACACCAAGACGAGACAGTTCTGATCTGGCGCTATTTGCAATCCGATCAGGTAACGCTGGAAGAATGCGCTGACCAGCTTCAATTAACTCCACTTCTAAACGTTTAGCTGAAACCGCAGGCATACCATACGCTTTTAACAGATCAGCAACATGATAAAGCTCTGCCGATAACTCAACGCCTGTCGCACCGCCACCTACAATTGAGAGTTTTAAGTTCTCTTCATCCGTTCCTTGTTGTATGCGTAAGAACTGATTCAATAACGCTTGTTGGAAGCGCTCAGCTTGTTTATGAGAGTCTAAGAAGTAGCAGTTTTCAGCAACGCCTGGAGTACCAAAGTCATTGCTCACACTACCAATGGCTAATACGACAATATCGTAGCTAAGCTCTCTTTCTGGCAAGAGTTCATGCCCTTCATCATCATTCAATGCATCTAGTTTGATCACTTTTCTAGAAGCATCCATACCATTCATACAACCAAGTTGAAACTGATAGTAATGTTTTGCTGAATGCGCACGATAGCTAATGCCGTCAGTATTGATATCTAGAGAACCTGTCGCAACTTCATGCAATAAAGGCTTCCATATATGAGTACGACTTTTATCTATTAGAATGATTTCGGCTTGCCGTGTTTTACCAAACTTGTGCCCCAATCGGGTAACAAGCTCAAGGCCACCGGCGCCTCCACCTACTACAACTATGCGTTTCATAACTAATCCTCAATAAAATTCAGCAAATAACTTTCGGTTTATGAGCTCTAGTAAAAGCTATTAGCTGAATTTTCTTTTTATTTATGGGGTGATATTAACCGCTCGACCAATTCACCCTCATATTTATTTAACCTTATTGGCCAATAACTTATCAAGCGAATTAGCAAAAGCCATTCTATCTTGCTGGCTAAAAGCAGCAGGTCCACCTGATTGTATGCCAGAGCTACGCATTGATTCCATAAAGTCTCGCATGGCCAATCTTTGTTTAATATTTTCCTTAGTATAAATCTCTCCCCTAGGATTTATCGCTGTGGCATCTTTATCTATGATTTCAGCGGCAAGGGGAATATCAGCTGTAATAGCTAAGTCACCTGCTTCAATGTTTTGAACAATATAGTCATCTGCCACATCAAACCCTTGGCTCACTTGTCGGCTCGATATAAAAGCAGAAGGTGGTGTATTAATTTTTTGATTTGCCACTAGAATACACGCTATTTTGGTACGCTCTGACGCTTTAAATAGAATGTTTTTAATTACATTGGGACAGGCGTCCGCATCTACCCATATTTTCATAATAAAACCTTATAAATGATTGGGACATTATTAAGGATATAGACCAGCTAAACAATGTAACAATTAGTCAATTACCTCTTTTCACACAATTTTTTTTCAGTTTTCCTACATACTTAAACAAAAAAAGCCCTTTAACCTAAGTTAAAGGGCTTTCAGTGATACTAAATAACTTTATAAAAACATAAGCTTAGCGACAAACACTAAGGTCAGAACATACATGCAAACAGAAACATCTTTTGATTTTCCTGTAGCAAGTTTTAGTACGGTATAAGTGATAAAGCCTAAGGCAATACCGTTAGCAATTGAGAAGGTTAAAGGCATCATAAATGCGGTGATAGCAGCAGGTGCTGAATCAGTAAAATCACGCCAGTTTACATGCTGCAAGCTACTAATCATAACGAAAGCGACATATATAAGCGCACCCGCTGTGGCATAAGCAGGAATCATTGCAGCTAAAGGGGATAAGAATATTGCTAAAACGAACAGAGCACCGATAACTAAAGCAGAAAGACCAGTACGACCACCCGCAGCGACACCTGCAGCACTTTCAAGATAACTTGTGACAGGCGGACAACCTACACACGCACCCGCAACACTTGCAACACTATCTGCTTTAAGCGCTTTACTTAGCCCCTGAATTTTATTGGTTTCTGGATCTATTAGATTAGCTCTATCAGCAACTCCCATTAAGGTGCCAGCCGTATCGAACATATTAACGAAAAGAAAGGCTAAAATGACACTCACCATGGAGATGTTTAAAGCCCCCATAATATCCATCGCCATAAAGGTTGGAGCAATACTAGGTGGTGCCGAGAAAATACCATTGTACTCAACAATTCCCAACCCAAGTCCAACCAAAGTGACACTAATAATACCAATGAGTACGGCACCAAAAACCTTACGTTCGCTCAGTACAGCAATAATAAGAAAGCAAACACCTGCTAGTAATGCACTTGGTTGAGTAAAATCACCCATAGATATAAGCGTGGCAGGGTTATCAACAACAATGCCAGCCCCTTTAAGCCCAATCAACCCAAGGAAAAGTCCAACACCCGCTGTCATAGCAAAACGTAAGCTTTGTGGAATGCTTTCTATAATCCATTCTCTAACACGGTAAAAGCTCATGGCCACAAAAATAACACCTGAGAGAAATACTGCACCTAAAGCCACTTCCCAGCTATAACCCATCTCACCAACGACAGTAAAAGCAAAAAAGGCGTTAAGGCCCATACCTGGCGCTAATCCAACTGGCCAATTTGCAAACAACCCCATCAAAAGACAACCAATAGCGGCTCCGATGCAAGTGGCAACAAACACAGCACCATGGTCCATGCCTGAGGCAGCCATAATGCTCGGGTTAACAAAAATAATGTATGCCATGGTAGCAAAAGTAGTGATACCACCAATCATCTCATTTTTTACGTTAGAGCCGTGTTGTTTAAGTTTGAAAAAACGCTCCAAAAAATTGGAAGGTATTGAATTAGGTTCGGAATTGCTGCTGATCATAACGAACAGTCCTCTTTAATGAACATATTTGGAATTGGATTCTGCTTCTAACTTGCTTGATATCCAATTAAGCCAATTTGGTAGCTAGGTTAGTCTTTTATTTTTATTAAGGTGCATAGCAGCCTCATATATGTTTCAAACTCAAGGTATAAACTGGATTCAAACTATGAGCTTGGTTGCCCTCTTCTTGAGTAAAATAGAAGAGATCGTTATTAAATAAGACCTGTGGTATTCACAAAAAACATAATTAATAACTAAATTTCAATTATTGCGATATTGAAATAATGAGATCAGGATACATTGTCAAACTAAGACATCATAGCCCCATTAGCAAAATAAATTTCACATTAAGGTTTTGTGTGATTAATTTTTCATCAAGTGATACGCATTTACTAATTTTTTGCACATTTCTTCTGCTTAGTACAAGTTTATTTTCCTTGCTTTAAAGTCAAATAATTAAAAATAGAAGTTATAAATTTGAAATGAAGAATGATTATTTAATCTTTATAAATCATCAGCTTAAAACTTTATTTATATAAATTAAACCAATTGACTTTCTAATTTATTAACCAAGAAATAAGCACTAATGAATGGACTAGATTAATTAGCTCTATGTCCTTAACAAGCCGTTTTTGTAATATGAATCAAATTTCAGAATGAGCAAAATTTGACCTAATTGAATCAAATTGTCAGACAAGAAGAGAAAGGAAAGCCTACGCAGACTCCCCTTTAATAAGGATGTTTTTCTATGAAAAATATTGTTTTAAAAGATCAATCAAGCGGGTGACATCTTCACGGCTAATACCATTATGAGCAACAAAACGCATCGGTTGGCCTTTACTCACAATGATTTTATTCTGCTTCAAAAACGCCACTAGCTCATCTTGATCAACATCATCCCTGACCTTGGTAAAGACTATGTTGGTTTCAACAAAGTCAGTATTCAAATTGAAAGCATCTAATTTGTTAAGAGACTCAGCGAGGTAACGGGCATTATCATGATCTTCTTGTAACCTAGATACATTGTTTTGCAGAGCATACAAACCAGCTTTAGCAAGATAGCCAGCTTGACGCATGCCGCCACCCAGCACTTTTCGCCAGCGTCTAGCTTTATTAATAAGAGACTGATTACCTAATAACAAGGAACCAACTGGAGCACCTAACCCCTTAGATAAGCATATTGATACTGAATCAAAGCATTGGGTTATCTCTTTAATATCTATATCTAACGCTGTGCTTGCGTTATAAACTCTTGCTCCATCTAGATGTAGATTTAACGTGTTTTCATCAGCAAAGCGACGTGCTTCTTGTAAGTAACTAAGTGGAATGACCTTGCCATTAATTGTATTTTCTAAGCTCAACAAACGAGTTTTAGCAAAGTGTGAATCATCTGGCTTAATAGCGGCTTTCAATTTCTTAAAGCAAAGCGTTCCATCCGATTCGTTCTCAATGGGTTGGGGTTGAATTGAACCTAAAACAGCAGCACCACCACCTTCAAACATATAATTATGGGCCTGTTGCCCACAAAGGTATTCATCCCCTCTTTCACAATGCGCCATTAAAGCCAGTAGATTAGCTTGAGTCCCTGAACTACAAAAAAGAGCGGCCTCAAAACCGTGACGCTCAGCTGCCCAAGCCTCAAGCTTATTAACACTTGGATCATCACCATAAACGTCATCACCAACTTGAGCGCTGAACATGACATCTAACATAGCCTGAGTGGGTTTGGTTACTGTATCTGAGCGTAAATCTATCATTTAAAGTCCCTGTTTTTTAACATTACGAGTTAACTTCACATATCTCTAAGGTATTGTATTCAATATAAAAGATCTCACAAATGAATGCTATGTCATAAATTTAGAGCAAAAAAAATGCTTATAGTGGCCAACTATAAGCATTATTAATCAGCTTATTTTATTAACGCGCACAAAGCACACTCTCAATTTCAGTTAAGCTTGCAGGGTCATCAATTGTTGAAGGAATACTAAATTCTTCTCCATCCGCAATCTGACGGATCAGCTTCCTCAGTATTTTACCACTTCGTGTTTTGGGTAACCTTTGTACAACTTTCGCTTCTTTAAAGCTTGCTACAGCCCCAATTTCACTTCTTACATTCGAAACTAGTTCGGCTTCAAGTTGATTTTCATTTTTCTGAACACCATCTTTAAGCAAGACTAAACCCAAAGGTTTTTGCCCTTTAATATCACATTTAATTCCAATAACCGCACATTCTGCAACATCAGGATGAGAGGCGATCACTTCTTCCATTTCACCCGTACTTAATCTATGTCCTGCAACATTGATAATGTCATCTGTACGCCCCATGATAAAAACATAACCATCTTCATCAATATAACCGCCATCGCCACTGGTATAATAGCCGTCAAATGTTTTTAGGTAGCCATCCACAAACCTGTCATGATTCCCCCAAATAGTGGCTAAGCAACTCGGTGGTAATGGCAGTTTTAGGGCCACATTACCCTGCACATTTGCGCCGACTTCATTACCTTCATCATCTAAGATCTTCACATTAAAGCCAGGTACGGGTTGAGTGGCCGAACCTGCTTTCGCCTCTTTCAGTTCAACACCCATTAAATTTCCGCAAATAGCCCATCCTGTTTCTGTTTGCCACCAATGGTCAATTACTGGCACATTAAGCAAGTCTTTAACCCAATGATACGTTGCAGGATCAAGCCTCTCACCTGCCATGAAAATAGCTTTTAGGTTTGAAAGGTCATACGGCTTTAAGCATAACGAATCTGGATCTGCTTTTTTAATGGCTCTAAAAGCTGTTGGAGCAGTAAACAGTGCTTTGACACCATACTCTTCACAGACTCGCCAAAATGCGCCCGCATCAGGCGTACCAATTGGCTTGCCTTCATATAAAACACTGGTTAAACCTTGAATCAGAGGGGCATAAACAATATATGAATGCCCAACCACCCAGCCAACATCTGAAGCCGCCCAAAACACATCGCCCGGCTCCATGTCGTAAATGGCTTTCATTGAGTATTTCATTGCAACAGCGTGAGAGCCATTATCTCGAACAACGCCTTTTGGACGTCCTGTTGTACCTGAGGTATATAAAATATATAGAGGATCAGTTGATAACACAGGAATACAGTCTGCTTCTTGCGCGGTTTCCAATGCTAGTTGCCAGTCAATGTCCCTACCTTCTATAAGGTTTGCTACCGATTCAGGACGTTGCCAAATAATCGCATGTTTAATTTTATGGCTAGACAGCTCAACCGCTTTATCTAGTAATGTCTTGTAGTCTATAACTCGGCTAACTTCAATACCGCAACTTGCTGAGACAATGACATCAGGTGTGGCATCTTCAATACGAATAGCCAGTTCATGTGGGGCAAAGCCGCCAAATACGACCGAATGAACTGCGCCTAATCTCGCACATGCCAACATGGCAATACTGGCTTGTGGAATCATAGGCATATAGATAAGAACCCTATCCCCTTTCTTCACTCCTTGCTTTCTAAGTACTCCAGCAAAAAGTGCAACTTGATCTCGTAAATCCTTATAGCTAATGGATTCTTTTGTATCAGTAACAGGTGAATCATAATGAATAGCAATTTGATCACCGCGACCTTGCTCAACATGGTAATCAAGTGCCATATGACAGGTATTCATCACACCATCTACAAACCATCTATCTAGGCCATTTTCGTCTTTAGCTAAGATAGTATTTGGTTTCTTGAACCAATCTAGTTGATCTGCTTTTTCTTTCCAGAAAACGTCAGGATTTTCGATTGAGGCTTGATATTCGCTGTCATAACTCATAATACTTGTTCCCTTATTATCTTTTTTGAACATGTCATGAATGGGTTACCCTTTTGGATAACCTCGATTGCTTCATCATGGTCATGAAGCTTAAGTTCGACAACTCGACCATAGTCTAACGGTCAATGAGTAAATAGCCTTACTCACAACAGGGGTTTTATTTTTATTCTTTTTAATCAGTCACTTATGAAGAAAATATTTATGTAGAAGTTAGATATTAATGCTAAAAATCAGAAAGGAGGTATGAATCGTTTTGATAAAAAAGCTAACAAATATCAATAAAAATCACTTCTGATAAAAAGATAGTTTCAAAGGAATTTAGGGTATTAGTTAACTAATTTGATGAAATTAGCACTTAATATAATTGGAAAATGATTGAATCAAAATTAAATTGATATTCATCCAACTCAGGGTTAATGACTTTTGAGTATTGTCTAAAGTTGATTTTTCTTAGATTGTTCTTAGTCCATTTTTCTTGGGTCAAATTATCAATATAAAGCTGCACATTTTCTTTAGTGACTAGCCCCATGGGTGTTAATAACTCGACACCATGGTCAACAAAGTCTTCACCTGATAAGTAATCAAAAATAAGCACCAATGACCAAGCCCCTTCAATATAATGGCCACCAGCTGCAGCACTAACCTGACCTTTTTGAATAGCGTCTAACATAGACTTTTTAAACCCAACGCCCCCTGTAAAATAATCATTTCCAGCGGTTAAACCTAATGACTTTTCTCCCATGAGAACCCCATCAACTAATCTAGCACTGCCAGCCCATACGATATGAGTTTGTTTATAACGCTTCATTAGCGCTTGAAACTTAATACTTGCTTCCGTTTCATCCCAACTCTCTACATTCACAACTTGGTGTAATTTTACATTTTTGTGTTGTTCTACCGCTTCTTTAAAAGCATCAAGCCGCATGATGGCTGCCCCAGAAGAAATAGGACCATTGATACCAATAATATTGACCTCTTGCTCTGGGTATTTATCTCTAGCATCATCAATTAATATATTGGTGATTCTTTGGTTAGCACCCTTTTCATCAGGGTACATTTGTCCTACCCAATAAGGGTATTTTTCTCTTGGCAAGCCCATCTCATTGCTTATCTTTGCCGTCATGGCACTATTTACTAAGAATGAATATACCTTGGCCTCATTCGCAAGCTTAATAAATTGAGCCGCTGAGTTTTTATAATTGTTAAAAATAACAGCATCAACTTTATTCTCCCCTTCTAAAACAGACATAAACTGTTGTTTCATTAGAATTCTATTGCCCTTGGCAGAAAAAGTTTGTAACTCAATACCTAAATCAAGCGCAGCTTCATTCATTAAATTAATAAAGTTTGTCCAAAATGGTGCATCTCTAGGATAGAACATAGCGACTTTATAGGGAGGTGTTGCCTTTGCTTGGGCTGTGTATTCTGAGGCGTTTGAGATATTTTGGCTAATTAGAACAAAGAAAGATAGAAGTGAAAAAATCAGACACTTAGGCAGTAGAAACTTAAGGTTCATAAATTAATCCGATTAATATTTATTAGAATAAACAATAACCCTTTGTTAATTCACGGACAAACAATTCAAACCAAAATATTTTTCCTTCACTCAATGCTTTGGTCAGCTCTAATAACACAACCACTATAGCTTAGAGCTTTCTATATGAAACTTCAAAATTGCGTGCTAGTCGAAACAAGCACGCAAACTAACATCTAGTTGAAATATCATCCAGTTGTATTAAGAAAACATCTCCCTTACAACTTCACGACTTGACCTGTTTCTAATGATTTCTGGGCCGCATCAGCCAGCATTTGAGCTCTTTTGCCATCTTCAAAGCTAGGTGATACAGCTTGCTTTGCTAATACATTTTCAATGAAGGAAGTAAGCTGAAGGTTATAAGCGGCTTCATATCTATCAATAAAGAAGTTATACAATGGGTCTTTTTCATTGGTTTTATCAGCCGAATAGCGTGTTACCGAAGTCGGGGTTTGGTTATTGGAGATCACCATACCTTCAGAGCCAAAAGCTTCCACTCTTTGATCATAACCATAGCTTGCTCTGCGCGAGCCATTAATATGAATTAGTTTGCCTGATTCGCTTTTCATTACCAGCATAACACTGTCAACATCACCAATTTCCGTGATCTTTTCATCAACTAGCGCGCTACCAAAAGCTTGTAATTCAACAATTTCTTCACCTAGAACAAAACGCGCCATATCAAAGTCATGAATCACCATATCTCTGAAAATACCACCAGATGATTTTAGATATTCAACCGGCGCCATACCAGGATCACGGCTAGTGATAATTAACTGCTCTAGTGTACCAATACTGCCATCTTTAGCGGCTTTAGCAACAGCACTGTGACTCGGATCATAACGACGGTTAAAGCCAATTTGGATCGGCACGTTACAATCTTTAATTTCCTCAAGGCATTGGTTTACCTTGCTTGTATCAAGATCAATTGGTTTTTCGCAAAGGATTGCTTTACCAGCCTTGGCAGCTTTGATGATTAAGCCTACATGCGTGTCCGTACTGGTTGCGATTAATACGGCATCTACCTCAGGATCAGCCAAAGCAATATCCACATTATCAGCAACAATAGCACCCGTTTGATCTGCGACCTCTTGTGCTGCTGGGGTATAAACATCAAATACATATTTGATTTCTGATTGAGCGAATGCATGAATATTTTCAGCATGCATTTTGCCGATTCTACCGGCACCGAATAAGGCAAAAGTAAGCATTGTAGTCGTCCTTAAAGTATTATTTTTGTTTTCACTACGAGTGAATCATAGGGTTATTTTTTATATATCTTGAGCAATGATCCACTCATGATCAGGATCATTATTAAAGATCCAATTACGACTTGGTCCCGCCATGACATTCAAATAATATGATTGATAACCATGAGGAACGCCAACGGGATGATAGCCCTCGGGCACCATTACCAGATCACCATCTTCAACCGACATAGTTTCATCTAAACTTCTGTCATCGTTATAAACCCTTTGAAATACAAACCCTTGTGGCGGATCAATTTTATGATAATAGGTTTCTTCCAACTGAGTTTCTGTTGGTGCAGCATCCGTATCATGCTTATGGGGAGGATAACTAGACCAATTACCACTTGGCGTAATCACTTCACATACTAATAAACTATCTGCTGGTTCATTGGCGAATAAAATATTACATACATGTCGAGTGTTAGTATTGATACCTCGAGTTTCATACTGGCATTGCTCTGGCGTAATAAGCTTTGCTTGATAACCACCTTTACCCGGTGCACGACATATAGCAACTTCAACGTCAGTTAATGCCGTTAAAGACACAAAATCATCAGCGGGGGAGTAAATTGAGTAAGGCGCTTTTCTCTCAAAAACACTCATACGTTCACCAATATTCTGCCAACTCTCAGTACGAGTACTTGCATCAACCTTCCCAGATAAAATCACAACACAGATCTCATCGCTAAGTGATTCTATGTTAATAGAGTCACTTTTTGCAAGCGCTTGCACTTCAAATCCCACGTACTTCCAGTTCGCACTTTGTGGTGTCACTTTTTGAATCAAGCCGTTGTTATCGTTTTTTTTGTTTTTACTCAATAAATAAGACATACATACCTTTAAAAAGGAAAGGCGAGTGTTTTAAAGCCTTCCCTTTTTCCTTAATCAGACATTATTTCATTGTTGGCATAGAAAACTCTGGACCCGCTCTTAAGCCTGTTGGCCAGCGCGCTGTAATCGTTTTCATACGAGTATAAAAACGTACGCCATCAGGTCCATGCATATGTAAAGGACCGAATAAAGAGCGCTTCCAACCACCAAAACTATGAAAGGCCATAGGCACTGGAATTGGAACATTCACACCAACCATACCGACCTGAACTTTCTCAGTAAATTGTCTCGCGGTATCACCATCACGGGTAAAAATAGCCGTGCCATTACCATATTCATGCTGGTTGATTAGCGCTAGCGCCTCTTCATAACTTTCAACACGAACGACACATAACACAGGGCCAAAAATTTCTTCTTGGTAAATACGCATATTTGAGGTCACCTGATCAAACAAGCTTGGGCCAACAAAATAGCCTTTCTCATGTTTATCACAAATAAAGTCACGACCATCAACAACTAGTTTAGCGCCCTGCTCAACACCAGAATCTATATAAGCACGAACTTTTTGAGCATGCTCATTAGAGATCAAAGGCCCCATATGAGGTTCCTGTTCTAATCCGTATTGCTTAAATAGGCCAGGCCCAACTGTCATGGTTGCAATGCTGTCTTTCAAAGTATTGATAAGGTTATCTGCCACCTCATCACCAACACATACTGCAACCGAAATTGCCATGCAGCGCTCACCAGCAGAACCATATGCTGCACCCATTAATGAGTTAACAACCTGTGACGGGTCAGCATCTGGCATGACTAACATATGATTTTTAGCACCACCTAATGCTTGTACTCTTTTGCCATGGGCACTTGCGGTCGCATAAATGTATTCAGCAATGGGAGTTGAGCCAACAAAACTAACGGCTTCAATTCGATCGTCAGTGAGTAACACATCTACTGATTCTTTATCACCATTTACCACATTGAAAACCCCATCTGGCAAGCCCGCTTCTTTTAATAATTCAGCTAAACGCATTATGGTGCTTGGGTCTTTTTCAGACGGTTTCATAACAAAGGTATTACCACAGGCAATGGCGACAGGAAACATCCACATAGGTACCATAGCGGGGAAGTTAAATGGGCTGATACCAGCACAAACACCTAATGGCTGCATTAAGCTGTAACTATCAACACCACGTCCAACATTAAGGCTATGCTCACCTTTTTGTAGATGAGGAATACCACAGGCGAACTCAACTACTTCTAAACCACGGGTTAATTCGCCAAGTGCATCTGAATACACCTTGCCATGCTCTGAGGAAATTAGTTCGGCCAATTCATGACTATTTTCTTCAACAAGCGCTTTAAATTTAAATAAAATTCGTGCGCGATTTAGCGGCGTTACCTGTGACCAGGTTTCAAATGCCTTTTCAGCAGAAGCAATGGCATCTTGTGTTTCTTTCACGCTACTAAGCGTAACCTGACGACTAATTTCGCCTGTTGCAGGGTTAAATACATTAGCTTTTCTATCGGATTCAACCGCTATCATTTTGTTATCGATAAAATTACCGATAAGGTTATTTACGTTAAACGACATTCATATCTCCATGGCGAGAAGGCTCGCGATACTTATTCTCAAAAAGGGGTTAGGCAATCAAGCCAGCGGCTTTTAAGTTAGTTTCTAGATACTCATACCCTTTTGTGGCATAAGTTAATGGATGTGCAATAGCTGGGTCCTGCTCTGCTTCTAGCACTATCCAACCTTCGTACCCCACTGTTTTTAAGGTTTCAAAGATAGGTAAATAGTCAATTGAACCATCACCAGGAACGGTATACACACCTTCAAGTACAGCATTTAGGAAAGCGCTATCTCGATTTAGGTTATCTTTAAGCACATTAGGCCTAATGTCTTTACAGTGGACATGGACAATACGTTCAGCATGCTTTTTAGCCATAGCCAAAGCATCGCCACCAGCAAATGTGATATGGCCTGTATCTAAAAGCAGCCCGACATTTTTACCCGTGTTTTCCATTAGAAAATCGACTTCATCAGTCGTTTCTATCACAGTTCCCATATGATGGTGATAAGCGAGTTTGACACCTTGCTCTGCTAGGTAATCAGCAACTTGCGTAATTTTGCCAACGTACTCTTGCCACTGAACCTGTGTCATTTTAGGCCTTTGAGATAAAGGCGCAGCTTGATCTCCATGTATACAATGTTTCACTTCAGCAAAAACCATGACATTAGAGCCAAGCGCTTTTAATAGATTTAGATGCTCCTGAAGTGCTTCAATTTCATCGTCAACAGACCTTTCCATCAGTTTTGCACTATACCAACCTGACACTAACTCAATCTTATGTTCTTCCAAGATTGGGCCTAACACATCCGCCTGACGCGGAAACTTATTTCCAAGTTCAATCCCCGCAAAACCCGCTAATTTAGCTTCGCTTAAACAGACAGACAACGGCGTATCAGCACCTAAGGAAGGAAGGTCATCATTGGTCCAAGTTAATGGGTTTATGCCTATTTTTATTTTATTCATTATTAAATCACTCATAAAATTGCCAGAATTAGTAAGGCTGTTTGCTTTTAGCTTCTTGATACTGCGCCTGCGCTTGATTCACACTCTCTTTGCTAGAGACTTCTGCAACAGCAACATCCCACCAGGCTCCACCTTCTTGAGTTGTCGGCATCGGGTTTGTATCAATCGAAATCACATAGGTTTTATTCGATGCTTTTGCTCTTTCTAAAGCCGCTTCTAATTCAGCTAAACTTTGTACGTGTTCACCATTTGCACCTAACGCTTTAGCATGTTCAGCAAAGGCTGTTTTTGGCGCTCCAGCTTCAACAGTGTGGCAATCTTGTAAAAGGTTATTAAATGAATCGCTACCACAAGCATTTTGCAAACGGTTAATACAGGCATAACCCCTGTTATCCAGTACCACGACGGTGAGCTTTAAACCCAACATGACTGAGGTAGCAATTTCTGAGTTCAGCATCAAATAACTGCCATCCCCCACCATGACAATGACATCTCGCTCAGGAGTCGCCAGTTTCACACCCACGCCCCCAGCGAGCTCATAACCCATGCAGGAAAAGCCATATTCAACGTGATAACCCAGATCAGACTCAGTACGCCAGAGCTTATGTAGTTCACCCGGCAAACCACCTGCGGCTTGTACTATTGTTGAGTTTTTTGTTGCCTGACGATTCACTACACCGATTACATTCGCATCTGTTGGCAAGTAACTTTTATCTTGATAGCTATCAGGTACTTTCACTGCTTGATTGACAACATCGAGCCAGTCATTATTGAGAGATTTAGCTCTTTCAGCCCAGTGTGTATCAAATTGACATTCACCTAGCTCAGACATTAACTCTGTTAAGACTTCTCTCGCGTCGCCTGTTAACGCTAATCCACCGTGTTTATTGGCATCAAAGCTCGCCGCATTAATATTGATAAGCCTTAAGCCCTCGCGATTAAATAAGGTTCTTGAAGCCGAGGTAAAATCCTGCAAACGAGTACCAATAGCAATGACAAGGTCAGCCTCACTGGCAGCAATATTCGCTGCACTAGACCCTGTGACACCAACCCCACCTAGATTCAGTTTATGCTGCCAGTTCAATACCCCTTTACCCGCTTGTGTTTCACATGCTGGTACCTGATAAGTATCAATAAACTGCTCAACCTCTTTTACAGCTAAGCTGTAATGCACCCCGCCACCTAGTACTAATAAAGGCTTTTTAGCCGCTTTAATGGCTTGTAACGCATTTTTAACTTGCACCTTATCAGGCCGTGCTCGCGTTAAGCCATGTACTTTTTTCTCAAAAAAGCTCATAGGATAATCAAAAGCCATGGTCTGTACGTCTTGCGGTAAAGCTAAAGTTGCAGGTCCGCAATTAGCAGGATCAAGCATGGTTGCAATCGCATTAGGTAAACTTGTAATTAGCTGCTCGGGTCGGTTAATACGATCAAAATAACGAGATACCGGCCTAAAACAGTCATTCACGGATACGCTAGGCTCACCAAAATGCTCAACCTGTTGTAATACAGGATCTGGTGTACGGGTAGCAAAAACATCACCAGGTAAAAACAACACAGGTAATCGGTTAGCCATCGCCAGGCCTGCTGCCGTCACCATATTGGTCGCACCAGGGCCAATGGAAGAAGTACAAGCCATAATACGTTGACGTCTATTTTGCTTGGCATAAGCACAAGCAGCTAACGCCATACCTTGCTCGTTATGGGCACGATAAGTGGTAAATTCATCTTTTACATCCGCAAGCGCTTCACCAAGACCCGCTACATTACCGTGTCCAAATATTCCCCAGACACCACCAAATAGAGGCACTTCCTTACCATCAACAAGGTTAAATTGCGCTTGCAAATGCTTTACTAAAGCTTGTGCCATAGTGAGTCGTATTGTTTGCATTAGCTTGGCTCCCCTTGATGTCTTTGCTGCCATAATTGACTCATGGTTAAATAATTAGACTTCACTTCTTGTACATATTGAGTGTCATCTAAATTGCCTGACAACCACGCTTTTGTTGGCTCAGAGAAAATCGTTCTCCCGATAGCAAAACCCTTGCAAATATCTTGACCAGCAGCGGCATTAAAGCCTGCTTGCAACTCATTTACAGGAGCGTCTAACCCAAGAAGAACAACACCTCGACAATAAGGTGATCTTTGCTTAATGACTTTGCTTATATTCTTCCAAGCCGATTCACTTGGTGAAGGAAGCTTCCACCAATCAGGGAAAATCCCCAAGTTATAAAATCTTTCAATAGACCTTGATAAAGTCTCATCATTCACTAATGACCCCACCGGCGGAATGATTTCTAAAAGGAGCTCATGCCCTGTTTCACAACATGCTTGATAGAGATCCATCACCTTCTGTTCTTGCTCATTACGCAAGTTAACTTCATCATCAGGGTGGAAAAACACCAAACATTTAACGATATGATTAGCAGGCCATGTGGAGATTTCTTGAGCCACATTATTACCTTGATCAAACCTTAATGGTCGACTACTAGGTAACTCAACTGGCCTTGCAATCCAGTAATCTTTCCCAGTAATGTCATTCAGAACATCCTGAGCAAAGGTACCGTCAGCAAGAATGCCGGTGCCGCCAACTTTACCATCAAGCTCATGAGCACCTTGATAAGTTGCCTCAAGGATAAGTTGTTTAGCTTGTGGAATTTTATCTAATGAAGCACCCAGTTCACGGCACATATCAACAAATTGGCGTCTATGGTCAAAGGCTAGAATACATAGATCTTGCCACTCTTTAGGATTTCTCTGGGTTGTCACCCTATGTAGATAATTCAATACAGGATTAAGGTCTGGTCTTGGAATGTCACTACGGTTTGCTAAATAATGATCTAACTCTTCTAAGCTTGGCATCGCCGGTGCGCAGCCGTGCCTTGAAACCACAATAGCACCAGAAGCATTCGCGTAATCACACGATTTTTCTGTTATTTCACCTTTAATCCAACCTCTTAAATAACCACTCAAAAAGGCATCGCCAGCACCCAGCACATTTAACACATCCACTTTTACCCCATAGCAGGTAATACCCTCATCCAAGGTTTGTGGAATATCGCCCTTAAAGACAGAGCAACCTAATGCACCACGTTTCACCACAAATTCGGCATCAGATACTTTTCGAATACGCTTCAAACATTCAATGGTATCTTCACTGCCACCTGCAATATGAAACTCTTCTTCTGTACCAACAACTAAATCGCACAAAGGCATAATGGATAACAAGTGCTCTGTAACGGAGTCATTCGAAACGAAACGGTTTTCCCCTTCTCCTCTTCCTGTTAAACCCCAAAGGACAGGGCGGTAGTCAATGTCGACGACAACTTTTGTATTATTCGCACGGGCATATTCAATCGCTTTCAAAGCCGTTTTATTCGTAGATTGTGTCGAAAAATGCGTTCCTGTAATCAACAAAGCTTTTGCGCTGGCGATATAGTCTTCATCAAAGTCTGTTTCACTGATCGCCATATCAGCACAGTTTTCCCGATAGAAAATTAGCGGGAAGGTATCCTTATCTTTGATGCCTAATAGCACTAACCCAGTTAACCTTTCTTCATCTGTGATCACATGTGAAACATCAACGCCTGCACGGGCTAGTTCGTTTCTCACAAATCGGCCCATATGCTCATCACCAACGCGGGTTAACATGGCAGATTTAAGCCCCATACGGGCGGTACCAAATGCAATGTTAGCGGAAGAACCACCAAGGTATTTTTTAAAACTATTGGCGTCTTCTAAGGCCGAGCCAATTTGTTCGGAATATAAATCAACGGCGGCTCGTCCTAAACAAATAACATCTAAAGTTTTATCTTTCATTTGTGCTCTCCATCATATTGCTCCACGTCTACCCAGGCATTATTTGCATGAGACTCAACAACCTTGTCGAGTATGATATTGACTTGCGTTGCCGCCCTAAAATCTGGCCACAGGGGTTTGTTATTCACTACCCCTTCATATAAGTCCCGTACTTCAACAGCCTTAATGTCGTTGAACCCCAAGCCATGACCAGCAGAAACACAAAATGCCTGGTAATCCGGGTGCTCAGGCCCAACTAAAATACGTTTAAATCCTTGAGCTTGAGGGTCATCCCCTGCCATAAAGAGAGAAAGTTCAGACAAGGTTTCTTGGTCAAAAACTAAACTCCCTTTGGTACCTGTTATCTCAAATGACAAACCGTTTTTACGACCCCAAGCAATACGTGATGCTTCTAAAGTACCTTGAGCACCGTTAGCAAAACGCACCATCATATGCGCTTGATCATCGTTCTCTACCTGGCCTGTTTTGTGGCTATCACCGGCTAAAGGCCTTAATTTGTGCACCACTTTTAAATCCGCACAAACTGAGGTGATTGGTGCAACTAAATGGATTGCTAAGTTCACCAGATGTGACGCTAAGTCATTAAGTGCTCCACTGCCTGCGTATTCTTGCTGCAAACGCCAGCTAAAAGGCAAACTCGCATCTGCTAGGTAGTCTTCATTAAATACACCGCGAAAATGTACAGGTTCGCCAATATCGCCTCTGGTAATTAACTCTTTTGCAAACTGCAGTGTTGGGTTTTTGATATAGTTAAAACCCACTAAGGTTTTGACACCTGCCTGCTCGGCCGCCTGAGTCATTTCTTTGGCATCTTCTGCGTTTAACGCTAATGGCTTTTCGCTATAAACGTGCTTTCCTGCTGCAATCGCCGCCAAAGCCATTTCTTTATGTAAGAAATTTGGTGCACAGATATCCACCAGATCTACATCAGGGTCTTGAACCAATGCTTTCCAGTCTCCTGTGGCACGCTTAAAACCAAACTCACGGGCTTTTTGCTTAGCTAAGTTTTCATCCACTTCAGCTAACATTTCACATTCTAATTGATCATGCGGGATTCCAAATGCGGCCATGGCATTTCGATAGGCTATTGCATGGGCTTTGCCCATATAACCTGTTCCAATCAACCCTATTTTTAAGCTTTTCATTATTCAATCTTCCACTTAAGCGCTGGCATCTAAACGGCTAAATTCTTCTAGTTCTGCCGTTAATTCATCAAGCTCTTGGCCACCAGCCATCATTTCGAGAACATCCTCACGACTCACCTCAGATTTAAGGAAGGAACCTAGACTCTGACCACGGTTTAACAAGGTAAACCTGTCAGCAATTGGATAAGCGTGATGCACATTATGGGTAATTAAAATAACGGCTAAACCACGGGCTTTAGCCTTAGCCACAACTTTCAAGACATTAGCTGATTGTTTAACCCCCAGTGCGGCTGTTGGCTCATCAAGAATGAGCACCTTAGCACCGAAATGAATTGCCCTAGCAATAGCGAGACATTGCCGCTCGCCGCCAGACATAGTGCCAATAGCCTGAGATGGATCACGTACATTAATCCCCATATCAGCCATACCCTGTTGTGCTATCTTGTCTGCTTTTTCGATATCAAAACGTTTGAATATGCCTTTACCTTTAGTGAGTTCACGGCCCATAAAAAAGTTACGGGTAACACTCATTAATGGCACTAGCGCCAAATCTTGATAAACCGTCGCAATACCTGAGTCCAGTGCATCTACTGGCGATTTAAATACAACAGACTTACCTTCAAAATGGTATTCGCCTTCACTGGGAGCATGCACACCAGCCAAGGTTTTTATTAAAGTTGATTTACCGGCACCGTTGTCGCCAAGCAAACAATGTACTTCTCCTAATTTAACCTGCATATCGATATTTTGTAGGGCAATAACAGAGCCGAAGAAACGACTCACCTTCTTTAATTCAATAATAAATTCACTCATATTCACTCACCTTAAAGGCACAAATGTTAGATTCGTTTAATAGTTTTAATAACAGGGCGAAATCAATGTCGCGCTTCAGTGACACGCTTACGAATGTAGTTATTGAATAGCACTGCTGCTAGCAGCATTACCCCTAGAAAAACCCTAAACCAATCTGAATCTATCCCAGTAAAGAAGATCCCCATTTGCACCACACCAAATATAAGTGCTCCTAAACATGCTCCTATTACTGTGCCATAACCACCTGTTAATAAAGCACCACCGATAACGACAGCAATAATGGCTTCAAACTCTTTTAATACACCTCGGTCAGCAGCAGCGGAACCAAACTCAAATACCTGACACGCGGCATAAACGGTTGCGGTAAAAGCAGTGAACATGAATAGAGAAATCTTAACTTTGTCGACAGGTACACCCACATTGCGAGCAGCCTTATCATCACCACCTACTGCATAAATCCAGTTACCATATGATGTTCGAAGCAATATCCAGCTACTGATAGCAGCTAACAACAAACACCAAATAACCACCATAGGAATGCCTTCAACAATAGGCGACCCATCTTTATAAGAGTCAATCACTCCCATATCTGCTAACCAAACAAACAAGCCATTACCAAATGTGCCGCCAAATAATGGTGCTAACCAGTCATTTTCAGAAAACTTCTTAACACCACCTACTATGGTGCGATTAGTAAAGAGAATGGATAATGCGATGGTCAAACCACGTAAGATAAAGAGAAAGGCTAAAGTAACGATGAATGATGGTAAGCCAGTTTTAACGACAACATAGCCATTAAGGTAGCCAATGAACATTGCGCCAATAAAAGCAAAGATGATTGCAGCCCATATTGGCCAACCCCAATAAACGGCCGGTATGGTCATCATCATGCCGGCGAAACCTATCATGGAGCCAATTGATAGATCGAACTCACCTGCAATCATTAATAGGCAGGCGCCTATTGCAATTACGCCAAGCTGAGCAGAAACTGTAACCCAGTTAATAACACCGTCAGCCGCGAACATACCTGAATCGCCTGCTGTTAGAATAAAAAAGACAAATACCAAAATAGCACCCGATAAGGAGCCAAATTCAGGCCTGTGTAATAGTTTCTTCCAAGCTGGAACACTTCTTATACGCTCATCTTTTTCTTGCGCTGCGACATTCACCGCTTGCACTGAATCACTCATACTCTGTCACCTTTCACTTTTATATTTATTTTTGCTACTAAATCACTCTTATCCAGCATTCTAGGCAAAACCTTAAACACTGAGGAAGAACCCAAGATCAATTCCAAGAATGAAACCATATTAGAATATTTATTTCATTTTTGAAACGTTTTTTTAATTTTCATTTCAGAAAATCGTTGCTAAAAAGTCATATAAACTCAACACGTACAAATTAAACACAACAAAAACAACAAGATAAACTAAAAAAAGCAATATGAAATGAAATAATTAATTCTATTGCTAATATGAAATTTATATTCTATTATGATTCTGCTCTTGTATATTAATCGTACAAAACGTGTTTTACCTCTCAGGTAAAATAGTCAAAATAAAAATAATTTTGTGTGAACGGAGATTAGTAATGAAAACCTTTTTAAAGAAAAGTAGCGCTCTATTAGTGGCTAGTGCTGCGACATTTGGCGCAATGTCCCTCTCTACTACAGCCCATGCAGAAGGCGAAAGATTTGTATTTGTATCCCATGCACCTGACTCAGATTCTTGGTGGAACGTTATTAAAAACGCCGTCAAACAAGCGAGCGAAGACTATGATGTACAAGTAGATTATCGAAATCCGCCAACAGGTGATTTGGCCGATATGGCAAGAATCATAGAACAAGCTATCGCAACAAATCCAGACGGTCTCATTGTCTCAATTGCTGACTTCGACACTTTAGAAGGCCCATTAGAAAAAGCCAAAAAGCGTGGCATCCCAGTTATTACAATGAATTCAGGTACTCAAGAGCAATCTGCAGCACTAGGTGCTGAGCTTCATATTGGACAACCTGAGTTTGCAGCAGGCTTAGGGGCAGGTCTTAAAGCAAAAGAAGCCGGTGTCAAAAACTTCTTATGCGTAAACCATTACATTATGAACCCAGCATCTGTTGAACGTTGCATGGGATTTGCCAAAGGTCTAGGTGTTGAGTTAGGTAGCCAAATGATCGACTCACAAACTGACCCGACCAATGTTGAAACCAAGGTATCTGCTTATCTTCGTAAGAACCCTAATACACAAGCGGTTCTCACATTAGGGCCAACATCCGCTCACCCGACCTTGAGGGCACTTGAAAAAAACAAGATGCATGATCAGGTCTATTTTGCGACCTTTGATCTAAGTGGTGAAATTTCTAGTGCGATTAAAGATGGACGCATTGATTTTGCAATTGACCAACAACCTTACTTACAAGGTTATTTACCCATTACATTCTTAACACTTAATGCCCGTTATGGATTAATGCCAAGTAATGACGTCAACTCTGGCCCTGGGTTTATTACTAAAGCCAATATTGATTTAGTCGAAAAACTTGCTGGTGAATATAGATAAGATTTTTTGTGCCCTTGTGCTATCGCTCAAGGGCACACTTTATCTTGTTAGCAATCTTCGCAGGTATTCAGGCATAAAATTGTTTATAATGACGCGTTAACACCTTGTCCAGGAGGCTTTTTTTGCAAGCACCAACCTCTTTAGAAGATTTACAACAAGCCATTAGTAAAGAATATGAATCTTTAAGCAAACGCTTACAGCAAGTGGCTCGTTTTCTACTTGAACATCCGAACACGGTTGCACTTGAAACTGTCGCAAGTTTAGCTGAACAATGTGATGTACCACCTTCTACGCTAGTCCGTTTTGCTGCCGCTTTTAATTACAATGGTTTCACTGAGATGCAAAACTTGTTTAGGCAGTCTTTAGTTGAACAAACGTCGAGCTACAGTGAACGTGTACAATTAAGTCAGAGCACCACTGCTAATAATATGGTTAACCCCAGTATTATTTTAAGTGAGTTTAGTAGTAGTAATGCTTTCTCAATGAAGCATATGAGCCACCACTTTCCTGAGACAATGCTTAACGATGCTATTACTTTATTAGAATCTGCAAACAATATTTATTTGATTGGTTTACGTCGTTCCTTTCCAATTTCAACCTATTTTGCATACAGTTTAAGACACTTAAATAAGCCAACCCACTTGATTGATGGAACAGGTGGCATGTTAATGGAACAGGCCAGCAACATACGTAAAGGAGACGTTATCATAGCAACCACTTTTAGCCCTTATGCTAAAGAAACCGTTAACGTTACTGATTTTGCCTATAAGTCAGGGGCAAAGGTGATAGCACTAACCGATAGTAAATTAAGCCCTCTTTCGGCCATTTCTGATTTATGTTTTGATATTAAAGAAGGTGAAGTGATGGGGTTTAGATCGCTAACCTCATCAATGACATTAGCCCAAACACTTTTAGTAGGTTTAGCATACAGGTTAAACAGTGACGGCATGCTATCAGATACTCAAACAACACCTTGGAATAAGTAGTTAATTATCCATATTATGATAATTAACTATGGTGTTACGCCCCAGTTTTTTTGCCAAATATAAGGCTTTATCTGCTTTGATAAAAAATGGATTAGCCTCTATCTCATTTACAGCTAAAGTATGATAAAAACCCACACTAATACTCACCCTACCTAGATAAGATGATTCATGTTTTATATCTAACCTTAATAACTGCTCTTTGAGTTCGGCCAAAATGGATTCAAGCATTTCTACTGGTAAACTGTAGGCTAGCAACACAAGCTCATCACCACCATATCGACAAGCAATAACATTAGTGTGTTTACCTTCTATTTCGATTAATAATGAAGCAAGTTTTATTAGAAGTTCGTCCCCTTTTTTATGGCCGTAATGATCGTTATATTGTTTGAAATAATCACAATCAATCATGCATACACAAAAGCTTTCATTCGCTTTAACCGTTTTATACCAAAGCCTTTCAGATAACTTATCCATATGCCGCCTGTTGGCAAGGCCTGTTAAATAGTCCTGTCTAGCAACAAGCTGTAGACTTTCATTCTTTTCCCTAAGCTGCTCTTGTTGATACTGAACCCTTTCAAGTAACCGATTAAAAGCACTGACAATTAAGTTCACCTCCAAGGTATTAAATCTAGGGAATTTATATTGGTAGTTACTGGTTTCATTAATTCGGTTTAGTTCAGACGAGATGTATTCCATTGGTTTAACGACTTCTCTGGAAATCAAACGAAAATACAATAAAGGAATTGCTAACCCTGCTGAAACACCCAAGATTAAAGTTAAAGAAATGAAAGCTTGTTTTGTCTGTTCTGAGTCAGCTTTAAAAGAAATAGATATTAAATTATTGCCATTAATATCAGGCAAACTAAAAGAGAGGTAACCGTTATCATTAATATAAGAATAGTTCTGATTAATATCATCAAACATATTATTAGATAGCACACTGTAGCGTTCATTTTTGGCCCACTTAACGTCAATGCCTAGCTGAGTCTCTGAGCGCCACTGCTCAATTAATACTTTATCCATCTTTTGAAAAAAGATTAAATACCCAGATTGCAGATTATTTGTGGGATTGGTAATCTTTGAAATGCCATATAAGTGCGGCACTTCATCTGTAATATAAATACCGCTACTCGATACTGCATCTTGGTTAACACTATCTAGGTGATTAATAATCGCATCTAGTTGAATAGGCTCAATATTAGAGACATTGTGCTGATCACATTGTTCATCTTCAAAAATTATCTCACACTCGAACTTTGTTCTTCTTTTCTGTGTAATAAGTTTTACTCCGGATAAACTTGCCGCGTGAAAGGTGCCAAACACATAGTTTTTATTTATGTATTGAACACCTTCTCCAACGTCTTCCATATAATTATAAGTATCCTCCCAAACACCATAGTCATAAGACCATACTTGAACACTTTTAAGGCTAGATTTAATCGCTTGAACAACTCGCTTAAAATCCTTTTTATCAGACTCTACTTGTATAGCTTGAATTTGAGGAAGCTCAATCCAGTACCGTATTGCTGCCTCGCCGCAAACAACCAGTAATAGAATAATTAGAAAAATAAACCTAAGCCTGTATTTGACAGACTTAGCTTGAACTCTTTCCAAAGCATCACTCCTCTAGTGAAACAATGCTTTAGTATAGTTAGTATATTTAAAAGGGAAGTGTAATGATCTGTATACAAATTTAGCGAATTTGAGAAAGACAAAAAATAGTTAAATCAGAATTTAAATCTCACACCCATACTTAATACTGAGTAACCACCAAAATCTGCATCAATATCTTTATAACTAATCTGAAGATCAGATGTATCACCAATATGACCTAAAAGCCCTAACCCAAATACACGATTAGAACCATCAAGCTCTTCAACAGCTTCTGCGCCTGGGTTAAAAAGCTGCCCTTCTTTAGATGTTAAATCCCAATAGGCTTTGCCATAGAAAGGAATTAAAGAAACCGATTCCCAAGCAAAACGATAACCTATAAGTATTGCCTGATGGCTTAATGAATATCTATCTGATGCACCACCTAGAGAAAAATTCTCTGCAAATAATGCATCTAACTCAAGGATAAAGTGGCTTTTAAATTCATATCCGAATGAAACATCTAGCCCAAATGCATCGGTACCAACGTTTTCGTTAGCAAAATTATTTGCAATATCAATATTTGAATAAACAAAACCTGAGGAAATAAAAAAACCATGGGACACTTCAGTGCTACTCTCATCTTGGCTAGTTTCATCTAATTCATCAGCAAAAACTGGTAATGCCATCAAACCAATCCAAATACTAGCTGCACACAAACTTAGTTTATTCATTTCCCTATAAATTCCTTTTACTCTATTTAGAACAGCATATTATCAAGTAAAAGCACTTTGTACAGCCGAGTAATAAATAACAAGAGCACAAAAAAGCCGTCACTTTAAATAAAGTGACGGCTTTTTAATGGCTAGCAAATTTACTCACTAACCCCAAAGAAAGGAGAAAAGACGTTTAAAAATATTAAATAATATTTCTAACGGTGACTCATGCTTTGGTTTTTCACCATGATCACCACGTTTTGTATATTCAATTTCAATAATCACAGGATCATGATCCGAAGATGAATACGCATTAGTCGATTTAGCCAGATCACCAGTATATTGGCTTGAGTACTCAAACAAGTTAGATTCAGCTGAATTGATATGCCAATCATCAGTTGCAACAACTTTACGTAAAAGTGACTTATTAGCTAAAGCATGGTCAAGACTACCCAGTTCACCGCTATAAGTATAAGAGTGAGCTTTTGGTCCTTGGAAATGTTCAACTAGGTTTGTAAAGCCATATGATTTAGCGACTTCAACCGCTACGCCACCATTAATCGCTTCACCGTTCAAGCTAGTTTGCTCAGCTGTCATAATTTTACGTTCAGAAGCACTCGCATCATAATCAGTCAAAACGCGGATTGGATCTTCTTGACCATAGGCATTTAAATCACCCATAACCAAAATATCACCTTTTACGTTTTCAGCTAAATAATCACCCAGTGTTACAGCGGCAGAAACCCTAAAAGCGTTACAGTTACCTTGGGCGTCATTTTCATTCGCTGTATCTTCGATACAAGCAGAACCTTTAGATTTCAGGTGATTAACAACTATGCTCAACTTACGATTAGTTTCTTTATGCTTGAATTTTTGTAGCAAAGAGACACGCATATATTTATCGAATTGCTCACCTTCAGAGTCGGTACCATGTTGTTCAGGCATATCAATCTTAACAGCGTCGCCAACCAAAGAAACGGCATCCGCACGATAAATTAAGCCTACAGCAATAGCATCGGTACCAACATTATCGCCTGCCGATACATAAGAATAAGGCAAAGCACTAGCAGGTTGAGTTGTATTTATTTGATCAACTAACGCAGCAATGGCACTAGTATCACTAAAACCGTTATTCTCAATTTCCATTAAGCCAACAATGTCCGCATCTATCATGCTTATTGCATTTGCAATTTTAGCGATCTGGATTTGATATTCACTGTCAACTTCTGCACCGCGGTTATCACCAAAAGCATTAGCGGCACCACCAAATGGTGAATTGAAAAGGTTTAATACGTTAAAGCTAGCAACACGAAGATTACCATCATCCGCTAGAATTGGACCGTATGAGGTACGATCAGATTCAAGATCACGAGAGAAGTCAGACTTTGCTAATACCACATCCTCACCTGCAATTAGGCGATACTGACTGTAACTATAAGCAATTACACCCTCTAGATTACTAATGCTATCTCCAACACGAATATAACCATCTTCAGGGTTAAAGTCTGGGAAGTAAGGAACAACACCATCTGCAGGCTTGGTATCCGTATCGATATACAGGGTACGTTTAGCGTTTTCTTCTGCAACCTTAACTTCGTCTTCAGTACCAGCTACATGAAGGTGTGTTGATTTATATATAGGTTCTGCATAACTCATAACCATGTTGTTACGATAAGAGTCATAATCAAAACTAAAATTACGAGACACAATTAAATCAGAGTTTGTAGTTGTCACAAACATACCTTCATAAGGCTCTAATTGATCGTGAAGTAAACTATCAGAATTAAGATCAAGCTGTGTTGATTGGACTTGGTTATTTGAACTCAAAATTTCATAGGCACCTGAGTCCATAGAAATTTGGGTTGAAGAGTAATACTCAGTGACTTCACCTTGTAGACAAATCTCATCACCGACTTGAAGCCCTGTAGGCGTAGTATTGGTGTATACGAAGAGACCATCTGATGTAGAGGCATCACCATCACCCGTGGCATCTTGAATAAAGAAACCTGAATACAAACTAGTTACTATGTCAGTAACAACCCCTGATGTGTAGTGCGTACCACCTGAAAAGCTACCTTCAATGATTAATGGACTAGTATCACCACTTCCTTGAATTGCATAGGTAGGTGTTAATACCGCTCCAGAACAAGAAAATGGTTCAGGCTCAACAACGTCACCATTTGGAGCAACACCCATACCATCATAGTTATCTTTTGCTAATACATTCCATGCAGCAGCATTCCATACCCCATCGGCAATGGCTGTATTATCAACTCGGTCATAACTTGCGTCTTTGGCAAAGTCTGTATCACCGTATTGACCGAAAAAGTCTAAGGTTTGACCATCACTAATACGTACAATTGCGACAGGATCATCGCCATTAAAGTTAACAGACGATGATGTTTGGTTCGCTATAGCTAATAGCGCATCACTTGCTGATGAACTCGCAATAACAAAAACACCACCAGCAGCTAAACTTACATTATCAAAGTTAATATCGTTTGGTGAATTAGCATCACCATTAGAATATTTAACTAATTTATAATCTGATAAGCTAACTTCTGCTGAACTTGTATTATAAATTTCAACGGCTTTATTATAGCTACTACCTTCAACATATTGACTAATAATGAGCTCTGCTGATGCAGTAGAGGCAACGACACTGGCGATTGATGTCGCTAGAATCGTTTTAACAGGTATGCTTTTCACTCTTGATCTCCATTCATTTTTTTGAGCCAGAAATGAATGCTAATTCTTTTAGCAAATGAGATTAAATAATTCCTTTTATATCCCAACTTCAAGCTATTATTTTTTTATACGTAAAGAATGAGCATAAAAAATGACAGTATTAAACTGTCATTTTCATACACTTTCTGCAATATGACACAATCTTGACCGTTCGAACAGCCTTAAGCAGAAAATATTCATTATTTAGAACAATCCATAAAACCAAAGCGAATATCAGATATAAACACGCATACTTATCACAATTAGCTAAATTATCATGTATATTGAAAATTTCTAGAAATTCAATTGAAGAATAATTTAAAAGCAAAACGGCTATTTTAATGATGAGTTTTTCATTGATAAGGCTTTATCAATGAAAAATAATTTTAATATATTTCAGTATAATTAAGCTGCGATCAAATTTGTTGAAAACCTAATACATTCAGCATTAATACATAGCCATTGAACTTGTTTTTCTATGATAGAATTTTTTTATTTTCTCTAATTTTCACACTATGAAATCAATTAAAATAAGGAAGTTTTTGTATTAACTGTACTTCTATAGCAGCCAGTTTAAATCTATTCATTCTATAACTAGAAGGCATTCTATATAGAAACCTAATGGCAGAAGCATGCTAAGCGGAGAAAGGTTAGTTCGTATAATATAGTCAGTTTACTGAATGCAAACGGGCTGAAAAATAGAGAGCTTACTAATAAGTCATCCCTGTTCATCATGTGAATAAAAGCACCTAGATTTATAGCAATATTCGCAACTTAGTAATCATTCTGTGAATAAGACACTTAACGTAAATATAAGACTCTTAGACTATACTGTCTGGGTCTTTGAATAGTGCCTATTCGACACGACTGAAAGGCAGCAGACTGAGAAAGGATGACTTATTCGCAGTCTACTTGTTAAATCATAACGATCTAATTAAGAATTTGTTTTGCATAACATTCAGTGTCTAGATCATTAATTTCAACTGTGACAGACACCTTAGCTAACGGCAATACCAACACAGAATCTAAAATAGATTTAGAAAGCAGTTTTCTTTGTAACATGTTTCGCCCAGCGAGCAACTTGACCTCAATATGTATAAAATCAGCATTATCAGTCTGGCCAGCTGACTGATAATAATCATAGGAAATTGCTCGTGTCTTAATATCTTTTAACTCAAACAAAGCAGATTTCAAACACCCTTCTGTCACCTTATCCATTAAAGTTTCTATCTCTATTTGCCCTTTTAGCGCACTTGCATACTCAACAATACAATGAGGCATACCCTACTCCTTTTGCTCGGTATTAAGTGGTTGATCAAGCTCTTTTTTAATTTGTGAAATGAGCTCACCTTGTGAAAAAACACATAATTCACCCGTTTGCATTTCATGCCAAACTTCATCATTTGTTAAAGGTTGAGTCGCTATGACAGTCACGACATCTTTATCTGTAGTCACTTCTTTGAAGTCAATACTAACGTCATCATCTGATAAACTCGCCTGTTTGAAAGGTGCTCGACGAGTAATCCAGTGCAATTTAGTGGTGCAATAGCAAATTAGCTTATCGCCATCTGAAAGCATCATGTTAAAGACACCCATAGACCTTAATTCGTCTGCTAGCGTATGTAGTTTTTTAGATAAAATTTCAACACTTGGCTCTGAATCAGGAAAAGCTTCTTGTAATCGTGCAAGTATCCAACAAAAGGCTTTTTCAGAATCAGTACTGCCTAACACTTGATGAAAGCCAGAACAGAGTGATTCTGAATTCTCTAATTGACCATTATGAGCATAACTCCATGTTTTCCCCCACATTTGACGATAAAACGGATGGGTATTAGGTAAACACACTTCACCAACATTTGCTTGACGTATATGGCTAATTACAACATCACACTTTAATGATGTTTTACTAATCACCTCAGCCATATCAGAGTCAGCACTAGGTCTAGGATCATGAATACACCAGACCTGTCCTTCTCTATACATAGCCACACCCCAACCATCTTTATGAGGCCCTGTTTTCCCACCTCTTGCTCTTAAGCCAGCAAAACTAAAACAAATATCAGTTGGTACATTGGCACTCATGCCAAGCAGTTCACACATAATCTTTTACACACTCTCTTCTGTGTTTGTTTGATTCGATTTTTTACGTTTTCGCATCCACCATATTCCCCCCCCAATGGCGAAGAATACAGCCAAGTTTATAAAAGCGTATACAAGGATTTCACTTCCAGAAAAGCTAATGTCGTTTTCATCATCTTGTGCCTCATCCTGTTCACCTGACATCAATGCTTCGGCCGACTCAGCAGCTTCATCAATACTAGCCTGTACATCCTTCATTAATTCAGTCGCATCAATTTCTATTTTTAACTTTTCTTCTAAGCTTTCATTTGTTTGTGCTTCAAGCCCTGAAAAGCCCTCGCGACTTTCTGCCAAGAAATCAGTAACGGCTGTTCCTGGTGCTACATCGGTTAACAAGTTAGAGGATTCAGGCTTGTTATAATTAAATTTTAGAGGGCTAGTTGCATAATCAAACCTTACTCCCGTTTGCGTAACCCCTTTCAACCTCACCTTCGCTGTAAAATTAACTTTTTTACTTGGTACAAGCTTTTGCCAGAAACCTGCACCTATGAGTTGCAATTCTTCTTCGACCCTAGTCGCATCAATATAATCCACTTCTAAAAAAGCCTGACTTCTAAACAAATCTAAACGCAAGTTTGAAGGCTTAACGCTAAACGACATTAAGCCATAATCTTCTTCTTTCACTGAAAGGCTTACTGCTGGTGTCACCGTAAAATACTGGCTTAGTTTCCTAGCAAATGACTGACCATCCAAAAAGCTTCTAAGCTCGTAATCTCCTTCAAGAATTAAAGATTCAAACTTATTCTTGAATTGATAACTAGATTGAGAAAGCTCTTTATTATCAAGTACTTCTAAGATCTCACCTCTGTGTCTAATAAGAGATTGCTCAGCTTTCAATACCTCCAGTAAAATAGGGTCTTGAATTAACTCACCGTTCTCATATAAACCAATACTAGAAAAAAGAGGTTCATTAACAAATAGCACGCTCGCAATATTACTAGCTTCAACTTTCAAGTTAGTAACAATACGAATACTCGACTTTTCAAGATCCACATCCTCAACTTGCCACGTCCCTAGCATAGGCTCTTCTACTGTCACTAAGGTATAACGTAGTCCATTTGCAACCGTTACTTTCTGATCGTCTTTTAAAGATAATACGTCACCTTTTGGCGCAATTACTTTAGGTTTTTTCCCTAACTTGTGAAAAACCAGCAAGGTAAATTCTTCGATACTATCGTCGATAAAAAAGGTATTACCTTCAAAAGGCAATTCATCTGCTTTATTAGCACTAGTAAAAATACGATTGAAGGTACTTAGTAGATCTTCCGGAACGGCAACCTCTGTATAACTGGCATTTGTTTTTACAGATAAGGTCTTTAGTAGCTCAGAATCGGTATAGCCCGTCATAGAAACTGTGTGGAGGTGAATTCCCTTTTCAATCAACTCATCTAGTATCGGGGTAAGTATTTTTTGGCGAGATAACTCATTAACGCTAGGATCTAAACTGATATCAACCATCCCATCAGTAACGAGAATCCAATGTTGCTCGCTATCAGTTGCAACCCCATTCGCAGCAGGGGTATCCAACATCAACCTAAGTACTGACTCAAGATCTGTCTGCAGATCTTCGGTGATATAGCCGCCTAGATTATTTTTCAGGCTAGCTTTAAGCTCTTCTGTGATGGGAGTTTCAGGAAGTAAGACTCTTGGCTCTTCACCAAATAGCCAAACCCCTAGACTGGATTCTTCTTCTGGTGCTAGGTCTGCAATCAATCTTAGGGATTCGGAGGTTAATCTATCTGGATCACTTATTACCATACTGCCAGATGCATCAACTATGACACGAAACTGCGTACTCGCATAAATATTTAAGCTTGTACCTAGCAGGCATATAGCCATGATAGCGCGTAACAACATAGATCTATCCTTAAATAATAACCTGTATTTGCTTACTAAATTGTTTTACTAAATTGAGAACAAATTACCAAAGCAAAAGACACATTATCCTAAGTCTAGATGCTCCGGCATGCCATGTACCCAACGTATTACATGGGTTTCCCAATCTTCTTCGGCAACTTTATTTTCACTTACAGCATAATCGCGAACACTTAACCCTTGACGAAGCATCTGAGAGTTATCACCTACCAATAAAGGGTGCCAATCAGGTAGTTTGCCTGTTTCATGATGCACTCGATAACTACATGTATCAGGCAACCAAGAAAACGCCTCTAACTGCTTTGGAGTTAAGTCAACACAGGATTTGACATGCTTAAACCTTTGAGGGTAGACCTTGCACTGACATGTTTTTATATTCAATT
This sequence comes from Marinomonas sp. SBI8L, assembly GCF_001624705.1. GTDB lineage: Bacteria > Pseudomonadota > Gammaproteobacteria > Pseudomonadales > Marinomonadaceae > Marinomonas. Next base: position 95,701 of record NZ_JSEO01000010.1, on the reverse strand, counting down.
GATGGCAAGCTAAATCCGTATAAAAAATGTCATCCGTTTCATCATCCTGTAATTTCTGCAAACAACATTTGCCGCAACCATCACAGATACTTTCCCACTCTTGCTCGTCCATTTGCTCTAAGGATTTACTTTCCCAATAAGGCTGGTAACGCTTAGCAATCATTAATATGCAGCCTGAGTTGGTGTCATATACAAATCTAACAATGAGTCATCTTTAGCCGGTGGTAATTGTAGATAAAAACCCTGATCACGAATTGATGTCAAAACAGTTACCGCATCCGTTCTAGCCAGTTTTTTGTTTTCATCCAGTAATAACACCATTGCAGGTGTTCCTCGACCAAAGTGCTCCATCAGAGCTTCAGGCACAACTGATAACCCATCTTCTTTCGCAACATAGATATACATCTCATCCTGCTTAGTGGAACGATAAACTTGTACAATTTTTCTTTCTAATGACATAAGGAGTTACATTTCAATTTGATTTATATTAATTGCAAAAGGTTTATGCTTTAGCAAAACGCTGCAAAATGGGTTCTATTATCTCTTCTTTGCGCCAGCCTGTCATAGTAGGAGGCGTTAATATAAGCGCTTCATTTAAAAACAGGTGACGAACAATTGGATCTAGCTGTTTCTTTTTCAAAGCGGCTTCTGGCGCTATCCCCAAGCCTTTCGCTTTTTCTAGCACAAACGCTTTTATTGACTTAGATAATTCACCAGCCTGTGAAGGCAGTGGCATGTCTAACGCATTTTGATATTCATCTTTACTAAGTTCGTTTACCAGCGCCACCGACTTTAAAATATGCTCGCCATACAACCTATGCTGCCGCCCTGTCATTTCTTCCGTTCTTGATAACGCATTATGAGTATCAGGGAAGAAATTCGCGATAGCCCACAAAGTACGATCCTTAATGACCTGACCTTTGGGAACATCTTCATCACGGGCAGTTTTATCGCGCCATATAAATAATATGCGTAACAGAGTCAGGCTTTTTTGATTCAAACGCCAAGCCGACTTCACATTTGACCAGTTTTGCTCAGGGTCACTATTAAGCCTGTACTGATGAGTAATAGCGAGTGTATCTTCAAGTACCCAGTCCAGCATATTTTTTTCTTTCAATGTCGTAATTTGATTTTCATAAACATCTATCAAATACACTACATCCAAAGCAGCATAACGTTTTTGCGCTTCTGTTAAAGGTCGCTTTAACCAATCTGATCGTGTCTCGTCTTTTGCAATTTCGATATTTTTATAGGCAAGTATCAATTTCACATAACTTAACGACCATTGGCCACTAACATAGGCTTCACCAACCTGGGTATCATAGAATGGTGTAGGAACAACCCCTAGCAAGCGATCAAAAACTTCTAAGTCTTCGGAACAAGCATGGAATACTTTCACTACATTAGGGTTAGTCATTAATGCGGTGAGATCATCCCAGTTAGAGATTGCTAATGGATCAATTAAAACAGCATTTTCACCATCACTAATTTGAATTAACCCTGTAATCGGATAAAAAGTTGTACGACGAATGAACTCAGTATCCACAGCAATCACAGGTAGACTTGCGAAATGCGAACACCAAAGTGCTAGATCAGCATCACTTTCCACCCAAACGATAGGTACGTCTTTTTCATTTGTACTCATTTTATAACTTTTTCCGACCATCTAGAGCCAAGGCAAGCGTGTTACCATCGACATATTCTAATTCACCACCCATGGGAACACCGTGAGCAATACGTGTAATCTCAATTTCTTTTGGTTTTAGCAACTCAGCAATATAATGACTTGTTGCTTCACCTTCTAATGTCGAATTAGTTGCAATAATCACTTCTTTAACATCATTTTGGGTCACTAAGTTTTCTAACCTATCTAACCCAAGCTCATCAGGGCCAATGCCATCAATTGGAGATAAATGCCCTAATAAAACAAAGTATCGCCCATCATAACGTCCCGATGCCTCCATCGCAGCAACATCGGCAGGGGTTTCGACAATGCAAAGTGTCTGGGCATCCCTATCTGATGCACTACAAATTTGACACTCGAGATCTTCTGTCAAATTACGGCAGCTCGTGCATCTTCCTACTTTATCTAAAGCAGTTCTTAACGTTTCTGCTAAACGATCGGCACCTTGATGATCTCTTTCTAGAAGATACAATGCCATCTTTTGTGCTGATTTAGGACCAACACCAGGCAAACATCGAAGCGATTCAATTAGTTCAGCAATTAATGGGCTAAATACCAATTTTTAAAACCTTTTATATAATAATGAATGGATTAGAAAGGCATTTTAAAGCCAGGAGGTAAAGGCATACCTTCTGTTGCTGCATCCATCTTAGATTTCTGAGTTGATTCAATATTACGTACAGCATCGTTAACAGCTGCAGCAATTAGGTCTTCAAGAATTTCTTTATCGTCTTCAAATAAACTGTCATCTATTTGCACACGCTTAACATCGTGACGACCTGTCATAGTAATTTTAACAAGACCAGCACCAGACTGACCTTCAACTTCCATATTTGCAATTTCGTCTTGTACCTTTTGTACATTCTCTTGCATTTTTTGCGCTTGGCGCATGATATTGCCCATACCACCTTTAAACATTTTCTTCTCCGTTAAGCTTTGATTTTTACACTGTCATAAATTAATTGCCCACCCATAGTACTCGAAAGAGCCATAACAATAGGATGAGCATTAAGATGGTCAATTGCTTCTTGCATCGCTTGAGCGCGTTTGCTTGCTGCAAATTCCTCCGCCGTCACACCTGAAACGTCTGCCACAGTATCTATAATCAGCGGCACGGTTTCATTAAAGTAATGACTAACGGCATCTTGAATTTGTTCGTATCTAACTTGGTTCAACATGTGGCCATACTCTAATGGCACTTCAAGTTTAACACCTTGCTCTCCTGCTTCTAACATACAGGAGTTCATTAAAATATTTTGCACCAATCCAGTTAAAGGTAAACGCGGTGCTATCAACCACCAAACTTGCATGGTCAATTCAGAAAAATGATTTAATGTCTCAATGTCCATTCCTAAAGCTGGCTGTACAATCACTTCTGCTTTAGTGAAAGACACATCTAACTGATTAGTCGCGATTGGCTTTTCTTCAATATCTAATTCAGCGTCCTCTTCAACTGAGTTCGGTATTGTAATAGCTTCAGATTGCATGACGGCAACTAACTCAGCCGAACGATCAAAAACAGCCTCACCTATCTCTTCAATTTCATCGTCGTCATTTTCATCTTCCTCTACTAAGACACTTTCTTTTGTAGAAGATTCCGCTGCTGACTGACTTTGCGCCTCTTGTATTGGCTCAACTTCACCAATAGCGTCTTTTTCAGTGTCAACATCATTAACCAAACGACTTATGTCAGCCATTTTTGCTGTTGCTTCAGCATCATTTAATGGCTTTGGTTTTTCATCTGGTTCAAAAGGAGGCGTTTGCTCATTAGTTCTTGAGTCAGTAACTTTTTGCGCATTCAATTCAACTTTTTCTTCTGTTGAAATATTGCTATTTACTTGTTCTGAACTCTCTTTATTCACATGGTCATCCTGATCCTTATTAAGGGATTGAGATTCACCAATATTTGAGGCGAGTTCGACAGCATCAGTCACTTCATGCTTAATATCTTCGTTTAAAGACGCACTCTGTAAACTCGTATCTAGAGACTGAGTATCCTCAATAGAAATATTTTGTGGCAGACTTACTTGACTAGATTGAGAATCATTAGATGTTTCTTGAATCTGGGGTTTAGCGTTACTAGCCGTTAATGGTGCAGCTGTCTCTTGCGTAACTACAGGGTTACTCACAACTCCAGTTTCTGCCTGAATTTGTTCAGCAACAGGCACAGAGGAAAGAGCAACACTAGCAGCAGGACGAAAGGCAATAAGCCTTAATAGCAGCATTTCAAAACCAGCTTTAGGTGAATGTGCTAAAGGTAAGTCACGTTTGCCTATTAGTAAGGTTTGATAAAAAAGTTGAATCGTTTCACTCGATACCTGCTGAGCAATCATTTTAACACTTGCCAAGTCACCTAACTGATCCTCTAAAGCGTTTGGCACTTGTTGCTCGATGGCAATACGATGTAAAAGGTCAAGTAATGAAGCGCAAATGGCTATGAAATCAGGTTGATATTCCGCCAATTCATTTATTAATGTTAATAATTTTGCCGCATCGCTTTGCACTACCGTTTCCAATAGTTTTACAACTTGAGCTTGATTAACTAACCCAAGCATGGAAGTCACATCAGATTCACTAATGTGGCCATTACCAAAGGCAATAGCTTGGTCAGTCAAACTTAAGGCGTCACGCATACTTCCATTAGCAGCTTGACCAATTTGCCATAACCCAGCCTCATCATAGCTAAGTTGCTCGGTCGTTAGGATTTTCTCTAAGTAGCTAACAACACGCCCAGGGGACATGTTTTTCAAATTAAACTGCAGACATCGAGATAAAATAGTAACAGGTAGTTTTTGAGGATCAGTCGTTGCTAACAGGAATTTCACATGAGCAGGCGGTTCTTCAAGCGTTTTTAATAAAGCGTTAAAGGAGTGAGTCGACAACATGTGCACTTCATCGATTAGATAAACCTTAAAGCGCCCTCGAGTCGGAGTATATTGTACGTTTTCTAATAACTCCCGAGTGTCTTCAACCTTTGTTCGAGAGGCCGCATCGACTTCAATTAAGTCAACAAACCTTCCTTCAGCTATTTCGACACAACTGCCACATGCGCCACAAGGCTCAGGAGAAATACCATTCGTTTCGCAGTTTAAGCATTTTGCAAAAATACGCGCTATTGTGGTTTTACCGACACCTCGTGTGCCTGTAAACAAATAAGCGTGATGAAGCCTCTGTTGCTTAAGCGCATTAACCAGAGCTTGAAGAACATGATCTTGACCTGCAAGTTCAATAAAGTTTTGTGGACGCCATTTACGTGCTAATACTTGATAACTCATGATCCATGCTAGCTAATTTTACGCGGATCTTCATTGTACGGTAGTCAGACTGATGGGCCAACACTTTAGCTAACTAAATTGTTGAAACTTAATAATATTCAACTATTTGAACAATAAACAACCAAGCTTAACAATATCAATAATCACGACTAAATCCAAGCTATGGCAGTGTATCTAGCAATTCGCTCACTTCACATTCAAAATGAAAATTAGACAGCTAACTTTAAAGAAGGCTTGAGTTAATTTTCAACTACCCTATTTATTAAAAACAAACGTCAGTTCGCCATCACATCAAAATTCAATCCATACCATATATTTTTAAGTAAAAGTTTGACGATACTGACTAGGGCTTATACTCGTATGCCGTTTGAATAACATTCTAAAAAACCGTACATCTTGATAACCAACGGCATCACTCACTTTCTCCACACTCCAACTAGTTTCAAGTAAATAATCCTTCGCTAATTCAACTCTCATATATTGCACATAAATAAGCGGCGCCATACCGACAGCAGTTACAAATTTTCGCTTTATTTGTCTTTCACTTAAAAAGACTTTTTTAGCAAGTACATCCAACTTGAAAGACTCGGCTAGGTGATCTTGAATCCAGTCTTGTAACATATGCACCTGTTCATCCAAATGCCTTCTTACCTTATCTGGCGTTCGGTACATTTGCTGGCTTTTACGAGTAAAATCTAACATTAGCAATTTAGCGCACTTAACTTTAATTTCCTTACCAAAGTGATCCCCTATCATATTTAAAATAAGATCTTGATAAGCATTAGCCCCACCACTACTAAACAGTCTTCCTTGCTGACAAATCACCTTATTACTTTGCAACAAAACATTAGGGTATTTTTTGATAAATACATCATCATATTGCCAATGAGTTGTTGCAGCCTTTCCGTCCAAAAGGCCTGTCTCAGCCAATAGAAACGCCCCTGTACACAAACTAATTAACCTGCTGCCTCGTTCATAATGCTCTTTTAACCAAGCAATCAATGATGGCTCAAACTTTAACGTATCTGAATTTATTCGCCCAAGTGGTGCCAGAATAACATAGTCGCTTTTATCAATTTCTTTATAGCTTTTAGTCACCTTAAATTCAAAATCGCTCGTAGCTTGTAAAATATGCTCCGCCGCGACGATTTCCAACTCCATTTTATATTCATTATCTACCAAGCTATTCGCCAGCATGAGCATTTCATATGGACCAAGAACACTTGAAATAGGAGAACCTTCACTAACCAAAATATTACATTTCATCCGATACCCCTAAATTTGTCCCAATCACCTACCTAGGTTAGCATTAATACCACTTACTCAATACTAAAAGCTCCCTTAAAATAGGATGAAATGGATTAAGGAAAAGAAAAATGTCACAGAATAAACATACACTTATCGCATTTTACCAAGCCTTCCAAAAACTGGACTATCAAACCATGGCATCTTGCTACCATGAAAAAGCAGAATTTAAAGACGAGGTATTTGACCTTAAAGGACAAGAGATTAATGCTATGTGGCACATGCTGTGTGATAAAGCGACCGACTTCTCACTGAGCTTTGATATCGAGGAATCAAGCAGTGAACTCAAAGTAAACTGGCAAGCCAACTACCTATTTAGCCAAACAGGTCGGCCAGTAGAAAACAAGATCACGGCAAGCTTTAAATTTAAAGATGGTAAAATCATCAAACACACGGATGAGTTTGATTTCTGGCGTTGGTCCAGACAAGCCCTTGGAGTTCCCGGGTACCTTATGGGATGGTCATCCATGCTAAGGTCTAAAGTTAGTCATATGGCAAATATGAACTTAATGAAATTTATTGAGAGCAGGTACGGCTAAGCTCTAAAAGTAAAAAAGCCTGATAAAGTATAAGTCGATAATTTATCAGGCTAAATTAGAACACTCTTTTACACTTTCAAAACAAATTACATAAGCGCTCTACCGTTATCACCTTGCTCATAAATCATCAGACTGACACGAGAAAGAACTTTAATGTCTTCCATGGTGATATTAAGTGACATTTCACTATTAGATATACGACCAACAATCCCTCTAATATAAGCTATATCATTCTTAGCCTTAGGTACTCGTGTCGTGATAAAAGTAAACCAAGCCTCATTCATATTTTTTAAAACTTTTTTTATCACCTCCTGATTCACAATAGTAAAAGGCTTATCAAGATTGCCACCATCACGCAGAATATCGTAAATAATATGCCCCTTCTTTTTTGCCTTCATCATATTTTCAGTGTTTAGCTGCAACTCAGCGATATGACCATTACTCATCTGCAAAAAGAATTTGATATCTTTGTAACCCGCTGCCGTAGCACCACAATTATATTCTTCGTTTTTACTTGTTCCATATCTGTCTTTCATAACAGATTGCTTAGACTTAATAACTTGAAACTCATTTGTATTAAAAATCAGATTTTTAGCTTCAACCATATCGTCTAGATCTTTGAAGATAATCGTCATACGAGCAGCGTCTTTAAGGTCACCCATATCGTATTTACGCTTACGGTTTGTCACCTTATCTAACGCACCGTGGAAGTCTTTCAAACCGCCATAAGCACCAGGTGGCTGCTTAAGCGTTGCATTCTCAACCCCAACAACACTTTGAATTTCTTTAGAGTACTCAATCAACTCCATTTGTGCTGTTGCAATTTCTTCAAACATTAAAAACAACTGCTTACGCTTCAGTTGCGTATTAGCAATCTGATGCCTTGCTGCATTATCAATATTACCACTTTCCATTTTTGCTCGAGTACTCGCATCTAGGTAATTTGATAGGGAACCCTTCTTCGTCATGATATCGAGAATGACCTGATCTTGCTGTTTGTTAGCGTCATTTTTATAATCAAAAGTTTCGACCTTTTGTCTTAGAGCAGCAAGTTTTGGCTTTAAGCTGTCATTCTTCACCAACCGAAAACCTTGGGTTAATTTTCCTTGTTGGTTAATTTTTGCCATTACCGCAGCCTTTCTTTTTTTCACTAAGGCTTTTTCTTCTTCAATAGCATTTTTTTGATCTAACTGAACAACAAATTCGTTCAAGATCGCAAGCATTTCATCATCCATACCGGCATTAATTTGAGTATCTGGCATCATTCATGTCCTAATTTCTTAATTAGCGATAGGTAATTTTTAACATCATAATTAAGCAAAATCACTTAAATGGGCAAAAAACCAATTAAACTCCACAGGAAAAACACATTAACTCTATCTAAAACAAAAAAGGCGACCTCTCGGTCGCCTTTTTAATAACAAATTAACCTTTACATGTTTGGATAATTTGGTCCACCTGCACCTTCAGGCGTAACCCAAGTTATATTTTGGGCTGGATCCTTAATATCGCAGGTTTTACAGTGTAAACAGTTCTGAGAGTTAATTTGAAAGTTCTTCTCACCATCTTGCTCTAGAATCTCATAGACGCCAGCAGGACAATAGCGCTGCGCAGGTTCAGCAAACCTAGGTAAGTTTTGTGATAAAGGAACACTTTCATCTTTTAACTTCAAATGGCATGGCTGATCTTCCTCATGGTTAGTACTAGATAAAAACACAGAAGACAATTTATCAAAGCTAAGCTTGCCATCAGGTTTAGGATAATCAATCTCTGAATGTTTGCTAGCATCTTCCAAGGTCGCAAAATCAGGCACTTCATCTTTAAAGGTAAATGGTAGCTTTCCGGCAAAAATATTTTGATCAAACCAGTTATAGGTACCACCCAAGAAAGTACCTAACGTATGTAATACAGGCACAAAGTTCTTAGTTTGATTGAGCTCTTCATATACCCAAGACGCATTAAACTTCTCAACATAGGTATCTAGTTTGCGAGGTGCATCTTCCATTCCCAAAGCATCAAATATTGCTTCAGCTGCTAACATGCCGGACTTCATTGCCGTATGCGTACCCTTAATTTTACCAGGATTCAAAGTACCAGCATCACAACCGATTAACATACCACCTGGAAACACCATTTCAGGCAAGGACTGTAAACCACCTTTAGCAATTGCCCTCGCACCATAAGAAACACGTTTACCATTCTCTAAATGCTTAGCAATGACAGGGTGATGTTTGTAACGCTGGAATTCATCATAAGGGCTGATATACGGGTTGCTATAGTTAAGATCTACAATTAAACCGACAGCAATTTGATTATTTTCTAAGTGATAAAGGAAACCGCCTCCGCCAGCATCACCATCTAAAGGCCAACCTGCGGTATGAATTACAGTACCTGGCTTACTTTCTTCTGCTGGGACATCCCACAATTCTTTGATACCTAACCCATAATGCTGCGGAGAGACATCTTTATCTAAGTTAAAGTGAGCAACAAGCTCTTTACCTAGATGACCACGACACCCTTCAGAAAAGACAGTGTATTTAGCTTTCAAAATCATGCCAGGCATGAAACCGTCTTTTTCACTTCCATCTTCGGCAACACCCATGTCGCCAGTGATAATGCCTTCAACTTGGCCGTTATCATCTAAAACTAATTCAGCAGCACTGAAACCAGGGAAAATCTCCACTCCCATCTCTTCAGCTTGCTCAGCCAACCAGCGACATAAATTACCTAAACTTATGGCATAGTTACCATCATTATGTAATGTCTTAGGTATCATCCAGTTGGCAAATTTAATTCCTTTGGATTCATCTTTCAGCCAATGTAATTCGTCTACATTAACTTCTGCATGTAAAGGAGCACCCTTGTCTTTCCAATCAGGAAATAATTCATTTAACGCTTTTGGATCAATTACAGCACCAGAAAAGATATGAGCACCTATTTCAGAACCCTTTTCAACCAAACAAACACTTACTTCTTTGTCAGCTTGTTTAGCCAATTGCATGATGCGGCACGCAGTTGATAATCCTGCAGGACCACCACCAACAATAACGACATCAAACTCCATCTCATCACGTTCTATCATTTTCCCTCCAACAACAGGTGAAAACCTTTTTATTATTTTATTGTATTAATACGACTCATAATCAAAAAACACCCCTAGCTGCTGCCCAACTAGGGGGATACTTTATCGTTCGAAGCTTTGCGCTGATAAAGCAGAAACACTTTCCAAACCAGAAAGAATAGTTTGGTGTTGAGCATTCGCTCTAGGCAAAATTTGCTGAATATAAAACCCTACAGATTGATGCCAAGATGCTTTTTGTTCATCAGATAAGTTTGAATCAGGCAATTTAGCCAAGGCTTTAATCTGTAAACATGCACCAACAACATAGCCAGTTTGCATCATTAGGGCATAAGCCGAGCCAGTACCTAATACAGCATCTTCTTTCATTTGATTCAAACAAGTCTGTTTCGAAAGTGTTAACTCAGCGAGTGCAATTAACACTTTATCAGTACCCTTGATGCCTAAGCTTTTAGCCACTTGCACTTCTGCAGTAAGGTCTTCTATCCAGTTACTAAAACCTAAGCCCTTGTCAGAGTACATTTTTCTTCCGATTAAATCGAGAGCTTGGATACCATTTGTACCTTCATAAATAGGCAAAATTCGCGCATCTCTGGCATGCTGAGCTACGCCAGTTTCTTCAATGAAGCCAACACCACCATGAACCTGAATAGCTAAAGAGGTAATTTCTTGCGCTTGCTCTGTAATCCACCCCTTAACAATTGGGGTATACATGTTAACTCTTTCCTTGTGACTTCTTTGCTCCGGCCCTTCTGTAGAATTAGCCAAATCAATTTCTACTGCCGCACTTAGCACAAGAGATCTCATCGCATCTATTTGCGACTTCATTGTCATCAACATACGCAATACATCAGGGTGTTCAATGATAGGTGCTCTTTTGCTTCGATCAGCACTCATTCCTTGAACGCGCTCTTTTGCATAATCAAGTGCTTGTTGATACGCGCGCTCAGCAATAGCTAAACCTTGAAGCCCAACCCCCTGTCTAGCATTATTCATCATGGTAAACATAGCCATAATGCCTTGATGCTCTTGACCAACAAGGTAACCAATTGCGCCTTCATTTTCACCAAAGCTCATGACACATGTTGGAGAAGCATGTATACCAAGCTTTTTCTCAACAGAAACCACAGTTACATCATTACGATCGGCTAATGATCCATCATCATTCACTAAAAACTTAGGAACTAAAAATAAAGAGATACCCTTTACACCAGCTGGAGCGTCAGGTAAGCGAGCCAATACCAAATGAATGACATTATCTGTCATTTGATGGTCACCCCAAGTAATAAAGATTTTCTGTCCACTGATAAGGAAATGATCATCTTTAGGGACGGCTCGTGCAGCAATTGCAGCTAAGTCTGAGCCTGCATTGGGTTCAGTTAGGTTCATGGTACCAGTCCATTCACCACTGATCATATTGGGAAGATATTTATCTTTAAGGGATTGAGAACCGTGTGTTTCAATCGCTTCAATTGAACCTTGACTTAATAGTGGGCACAGGGAAAAGGCAAGGTTTGCAGACATAACACCTTCATTGACTGCCGCTGCTAATGAGAATGGTAGGCCTTGACCACCAAACTCTTCAGAACCAGCTAAAGATGACCAACCTCCTTCCACATACTCTCGAAAAGCCTCTTTAAAACCAGCAGCTTCTTGAACATCACCATTTACTACTTTTGACCCTTCTTGATCGCCAGCATGATTTAAAGGGGCAATACATTGCTCAGCAAGTTTTCCTGCTTCAGTTAGAATCGCCTCAACTAAATCGGCATCAACCTCTTCATCCCTGTGGGCGTTAAGTCGAGCCAAACCAGCAATTTCATTTAAGCTAAATAAAATGTCATTTAAAGGATAGCGGTACTCGCTCATTATTATTGTCTCCGAGTCTATTAACCGTTTATTAACTATTATCGATGTTTTATAGAATGGTCAAAAAAGCTCAAGCTCTCAATAACATTATTTCCCTATATTAATGACAAAACAGCTCACACAAAGATAAAAAAGAGGCTGAAAACACGTTTAAGAATATGATTTTGTTAGTTATTTTTTGACGAATCAGCTTTATCTAGCTTCATATACTCTTCGCTTTTTCTATATTCACCAGGCGTCATTCCTGTCCATTTTTTAAACGATCTAAAAAATGCTGAAGGCTCATCAAACCCCATAAGACTGGCAATGTCATTAATGCTTAATTGCGGTGCATTCATATAAGTGATTGCAGCCTCTTTACGGCATTCATCTTTTATTTTCTGATAAGAAGTATTTTCTTCTGTCAGGCGTCTACGCATGGTCGACACACTCATATTTAAGACACTTGCGACTTCTTCAGCGCTTGGCATTTCACGTGAGAAATCTTTACCTAACATAGCCATAACTTGAGACTTGAGGCTGTTGTCATTATCAACCATTACCAGAAGTTGATATGGCGCGGTTTTCAAAAAGCTTCTCAGACTATCATCTGTTTGCACAATCGGCATTTCGAGATAGCTTGCAGGAAAAATAATAGCATTGGCATGCTGATCGAATTTAACTTCAGACTGAAAAAGCGTTTTATAGTATTCAACATCCTGTGGTCTAGGTGTTGTGAAATAAGCAGCCTTTAATGACAGCCTTCTACCAATTAACCAACTTATAAAGTGGTGCCACATAGACAAAGTAGTACGAATAGTTTCGCTAGATTGAGTTTGGACTAAACTATCAATTTCAGTTTCTGATGAAGCGACCTGACCTAAAGTCACTTTGGCATAACGCCCTTTTTTTACTAAGGTAGGTTTTACTGTGGCGCCACGACATATTTCGTAGAAATCACCTATACGATATAAAGCGTGAGCTAGACTTCTAGCATGAATAATACAGTAGCACATCATCCTAAAAGTACCGTTTGGAATCTTACCACCAGCAAGCATACCAAAAGACTCATCTTGCATTAGCCACATCATACTCTGATATAACATACCGTATTTATAAGCAGGAAAGGTTTCCATTTGTGCAATGTCATTCACACTCACACCTAAGGATTCCAATAAGTTATCTGTTTCAACACCTTGGTCTTGGGCTGCTTGTAAAAGATAACGCACGCTGGCTATTGGAACACTCGCCTTTTCATTCATAAAAACACACTCTTTATTATTTCTATCTTCCATTTATGGGGTGCTATTTTACATAAAAAAAGGGCTACCGTGGCAGCCCTTTCAAAAAGTATTGAGCAATTATTCCAGCTCAGTAAACGCATCCATCAAATCATTAACTGAAAGCTCATTACTTTCTTCGTTTGATTTTTCCTGAACAGGCGTTTCTTGCTCAGTTTTTTTAGGAACATAAGTGAACCTACGAGGGCGAGGAGCTTGTACAGCCTCTTCCACCTCAGGTGCCAATCCTAAACGAACAAGCTTCTTTTGAGCCTGCTCTTTACGTAATTTGTTCTTTTTGCTATGAAATTTACTAACACCTTTAGATTTAAGCGCTTTTTTCTGCTCTTTCATCTGTTCTTTGGAGCCAGTTTTTCCCAATTTTCCGCGCATAGTACGCGATTTTTTTGTACGAGCCATGATGTCCTCACTTATTACCAGCGGGATTGTAACAGCCTTAACAGATTAGGTCACCAATCGAACTTAGAAAGCTCGATTATTAACAGTCACCATTAAATGCCCTATGCCCTTTTTTACGGCTTTTACCCACATCAGATAATAACCCTTTAACTGCAGCAGTATCATTTTGTGCAATTGCTGTTTCAATTCTCTTCATTTGACCAATCAATCTATCAATCCCCTTTTCATATTGAGATTGACGTAATTCAAGCTCATCTCCTTCTAAACCCTTTTCTCTAAATAGAAAGGGCTCTTCAGCACGAGATTTTCCTAATAAGTCTAGCATTACATCGAGTCTAGATGAGGCGGCAGATAAATTACCAGTCTTTACTTCAAATGAGAAAGACTTAAGCTCTGTCTTTAAATCATCCATATATCGATATAAATCTGTTTCTTCACAGCTACCTTGAGCAAAAGCAGAAGTAGAAATCAGACAAAGGCAGGTGACGGCAAACTGCTTAATTCTCACGTTACAAATTCCTGTAGATTTAAAGATTATTTTGCTAGAAGTATACAAGCTTAGACAAAGAAAATGAGGTCAAGCACGATATAAATCTAGATTGATATTAAGTAATTACATAAAATTGAGCTCTAAGCCCACAAATGGATCCCTTATGATACAAGCAAGAAGACTAAAACTCATACCCTTTGTTGGTATCGTTATGTTCAGTTTTGGTTATTCAACACCTAGCTTTGCCATTTGTGCTGATATTGACGCAATAACCGAAACTGACAAAGCCGCATTAGCCTATTTTAGACAAGCTGAAACCTTCCAAAGAGGAAAAGTACTAAAACGCCACTTGCCAAGCAATCGAAAAGAAACTGCCAGTTACATAAAAGACCAAGAAAAGTATTACACCTTCTTTGGCTTAGTCGAATTAGATTGCACAGTTAGAATAATGAAACGTACTCATGCAAGAAACTAAAAAGGCAATAAGCCCAACAACTTATTGCCTTTAATTCAATCAAACTCATTAGAGTCTTAACTAAAAATCTGAAATCTAACCTGATTTTTATTTTTTATCTAACTTTTCATTAGCTTTATTTTTGTCTTGTTTGCTATCGCCATCTTCCTCGTCTTCATCCTCATCATCACCAAGTTTTGACAAGGCCTCTAGCTTATCAATCACCATGGCATTAATTGTCCCTTCAGGATAAATCCCTTCCTCATCTGGCAAGCCTGGTTCAATGCCTGTAAGTATATGTAACGCTTCATCCGCTGTTTCTATGGCGTATACCGAGAATTTACCTTGTTCTACCGCATCACGAACATCGTCATTTAACATCAAATTATTAACATTTGATTTTGGTATTAATACACCTTGCGTACCAGTTAAACCTCGGGCATTACAAACATTAAAGAAGCCTTCAATTTTTTCATTTACGCCACCAATAGCTTGCACTTCTCCGTACTGATTCAAAGAACCTGTGATAGCAAGATCTTGACGCAATGGTAACTGCACCATAGCCGATAACAAACAACATAATTCAGCAGTAGAAGCACTATCACCATCTACATAACCATAACTCTGCTCCATTGCAATTGAAGCAGAAATATCTAGAGGGTATTTTTGAGCATATTTACTACCAAGATAACCTGATAAAATCAGAACACCTTTTGAGTGTATGTTTTGGCCTAAGTTTGATTCTCTTTCAATATCAACAATCCCTTTACCTCCAGGGTAAACAGTGGTTGATATTCTAGCTGGAGCCCCAAAACTACTATCGCCAATTTGCATAACAGTTAACGCATTGATTTTACCGATAGCCGTACCTTCACTATCCAATAAAACAGTACCCTCTAGAATTTCCTCAATGATTTTCTCACTGACACGCCCAGTTCTATGCATTTTAGCTTTAAGCGCGCGTTTAATGTGATCTGAGGCAGTAACTTCATCTCTTGCCATTTCACGGACAAAATCTGCCTCACCAAGTAATTCAAATACATCACCGATTTTTGCAACCATCTCCTTTTGATGCTCGGCAAGACGACTTGAATACTCAATCAGGCTTGCTACACCATCTCGACTCACGTCTGCATAACCTTCTTTTGCAATTCGGTCTTTCAATAGTCGAGCGAACGCATATTCAGTATCTGCATTACGTTTAAGGCTGTCATCAAAATCCACCAAGACCCTAAACATATCCTGAAAATCAGGGTCTAAATCCTGCAGTAAATAGTAGATTTCACGTGAACCTATCAATACCACTTTAACTTGAAGCGGTATTTCTTCAGGAACAAGCGTTGTGGTATTCATAAGCCCCATATCAGCATATGGCTGCTCAATTTTCAGGGTCTTAGATTTTAACGCACGCTTTAATGCCTCCCACAAATAATGATCAGCCATAAGCTTATCGGCATCAAGAATCAAATACCCGCCATTCGCTGCATGCAAACTACCAGATCGAATAAGTCTATAACTGGTAATTAGCAGACCTTGTTCACTACTATATTCAACTTGTCCAAATAAATTGCGGTAAGTCGGATGAGCCTCATAGACAACCGGCGTACCGCCATCCAGAGTATGAGTTACCACAATATTTGGCAGGTATAACTCTTCATAAACCTGACGACGACTGACTTCATCACGATTCTCGGATGCCTTATCATCTACCATTTGATCAATAAGGGTCTTATCTAAATCTTCACGCATTGCTTTAAGGTAAGCCGTTACAGCATCATTATCAGCGTACATTTCAAATAATGGCTGAATTAGTGTCTCAACTGATTCTTCTACTGTCGCAAGATTTAACAGCCTAATACTTTCGTAAGTTGTTCTTTTCCATTGAGGCAAACTAAGCAATTCGTCATTTAACAGCTTCTCAAGTTCAGAAACACCCTCTTGGAAGGCGTCACGCTCATCATCACTTAATGATGCAAATTCTGTATCCTCCATCGCCTTACCATCACGCATAGGCGCAAAACTAACGGAGCTTGCATCTCTAAACATGGCAACACCCATGCGCATTGAAGCCCTTTCAACTTTGGTTAATGCAGCTTCGTAAAGCTCGTTGAACTCTCTATCAATGGCACTTTTTTGCTGCTGATAGTTAGGATGTTCAAAGGCAGCAGGAAAGGTTGCCATGAGACCATCAATAAAGCCACGCAACTCTTGCTCAAAAACTTTAGCCTGACCAGGGTCAAAGCTCAGCGCTTTAGCAGATCTGTTATCTGAGAAATTATTTACATAAGTCCATTCATTTGGCGCAGCTTGTCTTTTAGCTTCGCTCTTGAGGTAGTTCGATACATATGATGAGCGCCCTGTACCAGACTCACCCATTGCATAAACGTTGTAACCAGGTCTACGCATAGCCACACCAAACTGTATTGCTTCTATGGCTCGCTCTTGACCCAAAATACCACTTAACGCATCCAACTCCTTTAAACTAGAAAAAGATAAATGATCATCTGGCACTTTAGCGCTCAGAGACGAAAGAGGTAGTGGACTGACTATTTTGGACATGAAACACCTTCCTAATAACAACAAACATATCGCTCACCAACGAGTTCATACGCTGGCGTTATACCTAAAGACTATCATTCTTTTTTAAAACAGCGAGCGAAAAGTCCATTTAAATTTGTATTTTTTGTTTTTAAATCAATCAATTCGGTAAAGAAAATTTAAAATAGTGAATTGAATGAGGCTAGAATTTGAGTGAAAAAGAATGACTAATCCTGATTCAATATGAGCTGATTACTGGGCTGAACCTTATTAAACTTTTGATGAAAGTTTTCAGCAGTCTGCTCAAGCACAGCCTCATAACGCAGACCTTTTACATCAGCAACAAGCTGAGCCACCTGAGCGACATATTTAGGCTCATTTTTCTTACCTCGATGAGGTACTGGCGCCAAATAAGGGGAATCAGTCTCAACCAATAAAGAACTTAATGGTAGCTTCTTAATCACATCCCTAAGTTCATTTGCCGTTTTAAAGGTCGCGATACCAGAAATAGATATTAAATAGTTCTCATCTAATGCTGCTGCAGCCATCTCATATGACTCAGTAAAACAATGTAGAACACCACCAACATCAATATTGCCATGCTGACGAATTAAACTCATTGTTTCTTCTCTAGCATCACGGGTGTGAATAACAACAGGTAGGCTTGTTTCTTTTGCAGCCTCTAAATGTAAAGCAAAACTAGTTACCTGCTTATCGTGTAAAGCTTTAGATTTTTCATAATAAAAATCTAACCCCGTCTCACCAACAGCAACAACTTTCTCATGAGATAAAAGCTTAATTAATTCGTCAATTTGAGTAATCAAACCTCCTGCATGCAAAGGATGAACACCAACACTTGCATAAACACCAGCATATTCTGTGTAGGACAATATTTGGTCAACTTCACTTAAGTCGACACATATACTCATTATTTGCTTAACACCGGTCTCACAGGCAGAGTCTAATGCAAGTTTCAAATCATTATTGTAAGGCGATAAATCAAGTTTATCTAAGTGACAGTGGGTATCGATTAACATAATTAAGAAAGCCAATAAATAAGCTCAGATTTAAGTTGTATCTGAAGGTTTAAATTTGTTTTATGCGTTTTATCATTTAAGCTTTGCAAACGCGCAAAGCAATCCATCAATTTATGAATACCTAAACGACCAAGCAATGCATCCATACAAGCTTGTATTTGATCTTGATTTGGTACCTGAGCACCTGTTGAATAGCAAATGCATTGATGAAATAAAGCGGAAAATGCAGTGAGAAAGTCAGCACTATTTTTAGCATCCAATTTACTTAACACAAGATCAGCGCTCATCTCACCTTTAAGGTATTGCGCTAAGTTATTTGGAATATCTTTATAGAGTAAGCTCTTGCCAGATTTTGCTAATTGAAACAAAGTAAATGGCTGCTGAGTTACCCAGCGAATTGCAGTTACATCGTCTTCTAACTCAAGTGTTTCAAGCCAATTATCACTTTGCTCATTACTCGGTTCAGGAAGATTAATAAGCAAACATCTAGATCTAACCGTTGCAATTAATTGACTTGTAGCATCCGCAGTCAAAATAAAGAAAGTGCCAGCGGGCGGCTCTTCCAAGGCTTTAAGCACAGCGTTAGCTGCATTGATATTCATGCTTGATGCTTGTGCTAAAATCACAACTTTAGCATGACTCACTTGAGGGCTGGTCGCAACTTTCGCAATAATTTTACGAATATCATCCACTTTAATCACACCATCGCATCCGTCTAAGAAATGATAGTCTGGATGAGTAGCTGATTGATTCAATCGACATGAATGACACTCACCACAAGCTTTGGTTAAGTGTTTTTGATCGCATAAAAGATCAAAGGCAAGTTGACTAGCAAGTACATGCTGACCACCACCATCTTTACCCATCAACAACAAGGCATGCGATAAGGCTTGTTTAGACTTCAACTCACCAATTTCTTGCTTACTCGATAGCAACCAGGCAGGCAAACTTGCAGTAGCTAAATCATTCAAAATGAAGCCTTTAACTGCTCAAGCTGTGCTTTAACATCTTGATTCACTTGCTCAATAGATTGTGCAGCGTCAATCAAGTAATAATGATCATTTGTTTTTAGCCTTTGTAGAAATGCTTCTCTCACCATTTGGTGAAAAGCAATAGGTTCGTCATCAAGACGATCGGACTGAGCTCGCTTAACAACACGACTTAGGCCTATTTCTACAGGCACATCAAATAACAAGGTCCTATCGGGCTTACAGTTTTGTAAAACCCATGCTGCTAACTGATCGATTTTTGCAAGATCACCACCTCTCGCAGCACCTTGATAGACATAAGATGAATCAACAAAACGATCAGAAATAACCCACTTTCCTGCTTCAATAGCAGGTTTGATCTTTTCATTAATATGCTGGCTTCTTGCCGCAAACATTAATAGTAGCTCTGTCTCATCGTGCACAGTTTCCTCTCGATGAGAAAGGATTAAACTACGAATCTCTTCTGCTAAAGGGGTACCACCAGGCTCACGAGTAACAATGTACTCAATATTATTTTCATCAAGCCAAGTTTTAATAAAATCTATACACGTTGATTTTCCACTTCCTTCCCCGCCTTCGAGGGTTA
Source organism: Marinomonas sp. SBI8L (assembly GCF_001624705.1). Lineage (GTDB taxonomy): Bacteria > Pseudomonadota > Gammaproteobacteria > Pseudomonadales > Marinomonadaceae > Marinomonas. Next base: position 76,177 of record NZ_JSEO01000010.1, on the reverse strand, counting down.
TAAACTTACCTTTTCTCATCTCACCTTCTTGTAATCTTAATATCGATTAACCTGCCACTAATTACCTTGGCTAGGTTTTGACTGATAATCTTTGCGTCGTTGAAAACGCTGGTATTTGGCAACAGCGGCATTATGCTGCTTTAACGTATTTGAAAAGGTATGTGTACCATCACCTTTAGCGACAAAATATAAAGCCTTAGTCACTTCAGGATTAAGCGCCGCTTTAATCGCTTCCTCTCCTACATTCGCAATAGGAGTCGGAGGCAGCCCATAAATTCGGTAAGTATTATAAGGGGTATTTTGCTTTAAATGTTTGCGACGAATATTTCCATCGTAGCTATCGCCCATACCATAAATAACCGTCGGGTCAGTTTGTAATCTCATTTTACGATTTAATCGATTTACAAAAACGCCAGCAATCCGCGCCCTCTCTTCTTTAGCACCCGTTTCCTTTTCAACAATAGAAGCCATTATCAAAGATTCTTGTGCATTTTTATAGGGCAATTTCTTATCATGTTCTGTCCAATATTTATCAAGAACCTGTTTCAGCTTCTTATTGGCCTGCAACAAAATAGAGGCATCTGTATCCCCCTCAGAATAAGTGTAAGTATTAGCAAAAAACTGACCTTCAGCGTGCTTAACATTTAAAGAAAGCATATTCGCTATTTCAAGATTAGATAAGCCTTCCAGTGTCATCTTAATATTACCTTTCTTAGACATAGCTTGAACGTAATCTTGCGTTGTTTTTCCTTCAACTAAGGTAACCTGATATTGAATCGCCTTGCCTGAATCAAATAATGCTAAGGCAGTAAGAAGTGTCATACCAGGCTCAACTTGATACTTACCAACCTTTGGCACCCATTGTGGATTAAGCTTAAAAGCAACCCTAACAAGCAGAGGGTTAACTACCCATCCTCTATCCGCTAATTGTTGACCTATTTTTTGACCTGTTGCGCCAGTTGCAACAACAAAACTTTCCGGCTCTTGTAATTGCATAGGTTTAGTGAGATTTGTATAAACCACAGCGGCTAAAATTGCAGATAAAGTCACAAACAACAAAGCGGTACGCCAAAACCAGGTAAACATCTAGCAAGTAATCCTTCAAAAATTTAATTATGTATCAACAGCGCTTGAAGCCGTTTTATATTTTTACACTTTTCAAAAAAAACAGTTTCAGTACTTGTCTTGATTGAACATACAGGAACAATTGACATGAGACTGTTGCAAATAAAAACTTCATCTGCATCCAACAATTCGGCTAAGGTAAAACTACCAACATTTATTTGATAGCTTGCTAACGAGAAAATACTGGCTCGCAAAGTACCCTGCACGCCACTTTTATTTAAAATCGGTGTAAATAACGTCTCATTTTTAAACCAAAAAATATTGCTTTGAATACACTCAACAATGTATCCGTTATCATCTAACAAAACCGCTTCAAAAATATCCTCTGCATTTAGGTTCAATTGCGCTAAATTCTGCTTCGCGAGTACATTTTCTAACCGATTTAAATGTTTAAGCCCAGACAATGAAGAGTTCATTGAAGATTTGACATCAGAAACCGCTATATTGACACCTTTTAGCGCTAAAGGCTTATAGTCGGGGGCTGGCAATATACCAATAACCGTCGTTAAATTAGGCTCAACTGGCGGCATATAACCTCGCCCACCAGAACCACGACTTATAATTAGCTTAACGCAGACCAAACTTTGCGAAGGCGCACGCAGTTCGGCAAAATCAAAAGCATATTGAAGCTGATGTAAACTATACGGAATAGCAAGGCGTTGACAGCCTCTCAATAGACGTTCTTGATGAAAATGAGGTGTTAAGATTTTTCCATCTTTAAGCAAAAGCGTTTCAAATAAGCCGTCACCATAGGAAAAGCCTCTATCTGTTACAGCAATAGAATCAGATTCGACAAAATTGATAAACCAAGTCATAGCTTCCCACTTAGAGCAAATTTAATTATTGCTTACTTAGAAGATAAATTTAATGAGCTAGGTATTACATAGAAATGTGCATGAATATGCAAACAAAGAATGGCGTCCCATAGGGGGTTCGAACCCCTGTTACCGCCGTGAAAGGGCGGTGTCCTAGACCTCTAGACGAATGGGACGTACTTTTATTCTTTCGAATAATGGAGCGGGAAACGAGGCTCGAACTCGCGACCCCAACCTTGGCAAGGTTGTGCTCTACCACTGAGCTATTCCCGCAAAACATTGTAATAAGTTACACACTTATTAAGTGGCGTCCCATAGGGGGTTCGAACCCCTGTTACCGCCGTGAAAGGGCGGTGTCCTAGACCTCTAGACGAATGGGACAGCAATCGGCATCAATATTATGTGTAACACCATTAACTTATTACCGTTTAAGTTAATGGCGTCCCATAGGGGGTTCGAACCCCTGTTACCGCCGTGAAAGGGCGGTGTCCTAGACCTCTAGACGAATGGGACACATAATTTTCTCGGGCATTATACCCTATTTCAACTCTTTGTCACTTAAATGGAGCGGGAAACGAGGCTCGAACTCGCGACCCCAACCTTGGCAAGGTTGTGCTCTACCACTGAGCTATTCCCGCATTTTTAAATCATTCAATAAGCGAGCCTATTAAATGGCGTCCCATAGGGGGTTCGAACCCCTGTTACCGCCGTGAAAGGGCGGTGTCCTAGACCTCTAGACGAATGGGACACAACAAATTTTATACACCTTCAAATGGAGCGGGAAACGAGGCTCGAACTCGCGACCCCAACCTTGGCAAGGTTGTGCTCTACCACTGAGCTATTCCCGCATTTTAAACATTCAACAAGCAAGCTTATTAAATGGCGTCCCATAGGGGGTTCGAACCCCTGTTACCGCCGTGAAAGGGCGGTGTCCTAGACCTCTAGACGAATGGGACACATAGTGCATTGGACATCTCTGCCCTACTGAAACTTTCATTCAGCTGTTCATGGAGCGGGAAACGAGGCTCGAACTCGCGACCCCAACCTTGGCAAGGTTGTGCTCTACCACTGAGCTATTCCCGCACTTCATAAACTATTTTACTAACTTTTAAGTTAAGTAAATTGGCGTCCCATAGGGGGTTCGAACCCCTGTTACCGCCGTGAAAGGGCGGTGTCCTAGACCTCTAGACGAATGGGACAATTCTTTCTGCTCTTCTCTATCATCCAATAGAGAACGAACTAACTCTTTGTAGAATGCAAAGCTCGGTTTACACTCATAAATACTTGGCGTCCCATAGGGGGTTCGAACCCCTGTTACCGCCGTGAAAGGGCGGTGTCCTAGACCTCTAGACGAATGGGACAACACTGTTGATTTTAACTAACAAACCTTGATAGTTAATGGAGCGGGAAACGAGGCTCGAACTCGCGACCCCAACCTTGGCAAGGTTGTGCTCTACCACTGAGCTATTCCCGCAATCAACTTGCTTCACTACAAACATTCAAGCTGCCATTTAATGGCGTCCCATAGGGGGTTCGAACCCCTGTTACCGCCGTGAAAGGGCGGTGTCCTAGACCTCTAGACGAATGGGACATGCTTGTTTGTGTTGCCGTGTCAGCGGGGGCGTATATTACTGTTACCAGCCTGAAAATCAACAGTTTTTTAAAATTTCTGTTAAAGTATTTTCCGAAAAGGCTAATTTAATCAAATAGATCGATCAAAATGGAGTCCTAGATGTCACTCAAACCCCTTATGCTTATTGCGTTCGCAGGATTTCTTACAGCTTGCGCCAATACAACCCATAAAGTTGCAATTGAACCTACCCTCACTTTGCAAACTGCCCTACTTTCTAACACGCATCAAATTCAAGTAAGCACAAACAGCTTGATTGCTGAAAAAATAGGCAGCATAGACACAGCTATTAATGAACATGCAGACATTTACGTAAGTAATAAATTAGAAGAAGGTGTAAAAGTTAAAGTTATCCAAGGTTTAGAGTCACTTGGATTCAACTTAGTTAAAGGAAAAGAGCCAGCATCTCATTTAGCTGCCACTATTACTCAGTTAACCTATACCACTGAGACCAAAGGACTAAAAACCATCGCCACTATTAACTTCACCCTAAAGGCCGACCTAAAAACAGCCAAAAAGAATTATAAGGCAAACTATAGTTCAGAAGTCGTTGATGAGTTTGCTACCTTACCTAGCCAAGCAGAAATAGAAAAAAGGTTAAACGACGTTGCTGGCAAAACTGTGACACGACTTCTTAATGATTCAAATATACGTTTATTGTTACAAGATTAGCCTTAAAAGCATTTTGACTAAACTTAAAAAACTAGAACACAAAAAATTTAGGCGCGCTTAAAAGCAGACACCAAGATAACAAGGATTAGATGTGCAAATTAGAAAATCAAACAAACTTGCAAATATATGCTATGAAATCAGAGGGCCAGTGCTAAAAGAAGCCATGAGAATGGAGGATGAAGGTCACAGAATTTTAAAACTAAATATTGGTAACCCAGCACCCTTTGGTTTTGAAGCGCCAGACGAGATACTTGTCGATGTCATTCATAACTTACCAACCGCACAAGGCTACTGTGAATCTAAAGGCCTTTACTCTGCCCGTAAAGCAGTTATGCAAAAGTATCAAGCCATGGGCATACGCTCTATTGATGTCAATGACATCTGGATGGGGAATGGCGTCAGCGAACTTATTGTGATGTGCATGCAAGCGCTACTCAACGATGGTGACGAAATACTAATCCCAGCACCCGACTACCCTCTTTGGACAGCTGCAGCCACTCTTTCTGGCGGTTATGTTAAGCATTATCGTTGTGACCCTGATAATGAATGGCAGCCTGATATCAATGACATCAAATCGAAAATATCTAATAAAACTAAAGCGTTGGTTATTATCAACCCTAATAACCCAACAGGTGCTGTATATGACAAAAGCACACTTGAGTCGCTTATACAGATAGCCAAGGAACATAACCTCATCATCTTTTCTGATGAAATTTATGATGGCATTCTTTATGACGAAGCCCAGCACATACCAAGTGCAACGCTAACTAAAGATGACGTACTCTGCATCACATTTGGCGGACTATCTAAAGTTTACCGAACCGCAGGTTTTCGCTCTGGCTGGATGGTTCTAACAGGCCCTAAGAATCTAGCCAAGGATTATATAGAAGGTCTAGATATGCTGGCATCAATGCGACTTTGCGCTAACGTACCAGCCCAGCACGCCGTTCAAACAGCACTTGGCGGTTATCAAAGCATTAATGAGTTAACCCAACCAGGTGGTAGGTTATACGAACAACGAAAAATAGCGTGGGAAGTGCTTGATAGTATTAAAGGAGTAAATTGCTTTAAACCAAAAGGCGCGCTCTACCTTTTCCCTCAATTAGACCCAAACTATTATGACATTAAAAACGATGTGGACTTGGTGATGGATTTCCTCCAGCAGGAGAAAGTACTTTTAGTTCATGGAACAGGTTTTAATTGGCCAACGCCCGATTATGTGAGAATTGTATTTCTCCCTCATATAGAAGAGCTTCTTCCCGCCATGGAGCGTTTCGCTAACTTTTTAGACCGCATTCGCAAATAAAAAAGACCGCACCCAACCCTGGGTGCGGTCTTTTTCTTTATAAGATAAACGCTTAAATCACTTTACCTTGCTCATAAAGAGAACGATAAATATAAGCGGTTATTAATAGTATTTGCTCTTTGCTTAAGTCGACAAACTTTACGCCAAAGGTATACATAACCACAGATTTAGCGGGAACGTCGTCATGCTCTGGCGTCTCCATGACACTCTCTTCCCGATAACATAACTCACAATCCACTTTAAACACCTCATCATAGCCCTCAACATTAAGGTGCAGGGCAACACGACAAGTATCCCCTATAACCCCAAGGTCATGTTTCGACGTAAATCGCCCACCACCTACACTTAAATTAATAAGCTTAGCTGCGACCTTCTTATCTAACACACCCCCTTCAGCAATAGGCTCAACAGAGGTTATCAAGTTGGTATCAAGCCTTGCTGCACTTCTAACTGTCGAAGCTTCTACAACATCCGGATAGACTAGATGAAGATATGCTACTGGCTCCCTACACGCCTTTTCTATCTTGCTAGCGAATGCACAAACCTTAGTGCCCATCATAAAGCGAGCTTTGATAATTGAGGTTTCCCTTAACCAAATACTTTTACCATCAATCCTTGGAGCACTTACAATTAAAGTTTTATTCGGCAAGCAGCCAACAACCTTTACATTGTATCGCTCTTTGGTTGCTATCAGCTCAATCTGAAGATTTAAGCCAAATGGCACACCAATATCATCCATGCTTACTTTTAAAACTTCAGCCATGAAATCCTCTTAAACAAACCACCCACAAAACAAGTCTGCAAATGAATTGAAATCATCATAAAACAACCAAACATTGAATTGTCTGATTATACTTTTTGCATCAAGCGGCGCTCCAGAATAAAGGCAGTAAGCAGAATCTTTTTCTCCTTACTTAAGTCAATAAACTTAAAGCCATATACATATAAAAAGTCTGCACCCATCTTACTAATAAAGGCATTATCCTGCATTGAAGATTCAACCTGTTCGCGCATTTGAACTTCTTGCGTACGGATTTCGCATTTGATTTTAAGAACCTGGTTAAATCCAGCAACATTTAAGTTCAATGCTAGGTTAAGCACATTACCCTCATGACCAAAATCATTCTTTGAGATCAGCTTACATCCACCCAAACTTAAATCAACTAAGAAACCTGAGTCTATAAAGCCAATTGATTCTGGATCATTTACGGGCTCAACAGCCGATATCAAACGTGTTTCAACACGAACTGATTGTCGAACAACTGAAGTCTCTACAAATTCAGGATAGCTCAAATGCAAATGCGGTACAGGCTCAAGATAGCTTTTTGCAATTTTCGCTGAAAAGGCACAAACAGCCGTATCAAGCATAAGTCTTGCCATTACTAATTGATTATCACGAACCAAGATATTTTTACCATTAACCATAGGACAACTTACGATTAAAGAGCGGCGCGGAATATAACCAATAATTTTAACAGTATATCTTGCAGCAGACGGTACGAACTCAAGCTGCAAATTTGCACCCAGTGAGATCTCAAGCTCATCCAAACTCACCTGTTCAACGTCTGCCATTTCTACCTCTTATTATCATAATTATTTTAGATCCACCTATTACTTATGCGCTTCAAAGCCAGCGGCTATTAAATCATTATAATCAACGCCTACCTTACAGGTAGAAAATTCATCTCTTTCTACATAGTGCTTTCTTAACAAATCAAACTCTTTAGCAAGATCACCTTTCGATAATTTACGTCGTGTTTTAGCATCATCCGCCGCTGGGTTATAAATAGCATGACACGCCTTTGCTAGAACACTATGACGATTAAAAGTAACATTTGGTTCAATAAATGAAATTGCACCTTGGGTGAGCGCTGTCGTTTCATCATGCTTAGCAACAAGGTTGAAGTGTTTACAAAAGGCCTGATAAACCATCAAACTCCCCTTTTCACGCCCTTGTAAACTATAGCCAGCAATATGAGGTGTACCAACATCCGCCAGACTCAACAAATCAAGGTTTACATTGGGTTCATCAGCCCACACATCTAAAATTAGATTTAGTTTACCAGACAGTTGATGATACTTTTCCATCAAAGCGACTTCGTTTATCACCCCTCCTCTACCTGCGGAAATAATACTCGTATTTGGTTTTAACTGATCCAACAGAGGTTTAGAGATCATATTTTGCGTTGGATATGCACCAACATTTGTAAGTGGTGCATGTAAACATATGATATCGCAGGACATAATATCCTCGATATCAACAAAATTAACAGTTTTATCTTGCCAGTACGCTAATTGACATTGAAAAGGATCATATACTGAAAGATCACACCCTAAACCTGCCAAGCGTTTATGCACTCTTTGCCCAACATTTCCAAAACCAACTACGCCAATTTTGGCATCCAACCAAGCAACATCTTTTTGTAAATACAAATACCCTAAGCTACTAAGCACATAGTCTGAGACTGCATCAGCATTACAGCCTGGCGCACTCGCAAATCCTATATTTGATGCTTTCAGATAAGTTTGATCAATATGATCCACTCCAATGGTTGCTGTACCAACAAACTTGACGGGGGTGTCTTTAAGTAGGCTCTCATTAACCTTAGTTACAGATCTCACCAATAATGCATCAGCATCAAGTAACTGAGCTTGTGTCAGGTTACGACCGTTGACATAAGAGATCTCGGCAATATCAGCAAATAGATCTGCCACTTTTGGCATATTTTCATCAACAACTATCTTCAATGTCATTCTCAATATATTTAAAAAGAAATAAAATTTTTATTACTAAACAAAATTACACAGCTGTTGCTAAGTGTTCATACAAGTCAGCGGTATTCTTAAAGTCCACACCTCTAAACCTAAACAGAGATCGAATAAAACTTACAGCTCTTACAGGTAGCGCATCTCTTGAGCCCTCATCCAAAAAGCGCTCTACTTGCTTTTTCACGGCAATTTCAAATGGTGCCGAGTCATAATCTGGCAAAGCAAGGTTATCAACACTGACACGAAACTTTAACCCTGCTGCAAAATGCAAAAGCAACTCAATCGATTGAGGCTTCACTTCCACCTGCTCAAATTTTTTCTGCTGCGCTAGGTCTCGACCATCCGTTTCATACCAATAGCCGTAATCTTCAAGTAGTCGTCGAGATTCACCAGCCACAACCCAATGACTAATTTCATGCAATGCACTTGACACATAATCATCACGAAAAAGCACTTTTGCAGGACAATTTAATACAGCTGGCAAATAAAGTGGCTCATCAAAACCACCTTCAAGCACGGTATTAAACCCCTCTTGAAAGGTTTCATTAAAGATAGTCTGTACAGAAACCGAACATATAGGTTTTATATCTTTAAATTTTGGCTGCAACAAAAAACTTAACCTCTATCTTACTAAGCCTGACAGCAACTCATAGAAGTATCTAGGCATTAAAAACGAATTCATCATTCATACTGGGTGCGGAATTTTAGCCTGAATCAAGCTCAAGGTTAAAGGAAACAAATGAATAAGGGTTCAATAGTAGAGATTTATCAAACTCAAAACTAAAACACCCGCACAAGGCGGGTGTTTTAGAGAGAGAATGAATGAGTCAGGTTAGCTCACCCACCTCTACTTTTGCACTAAAGAAAGACTAACCTATTGATTAGCCACGATAGTAACGCGCTGTAACAAATGGCATTGCTGCTTTTTCTAAAGCAACCTTTTTACCACGTACAAGAGCAAAAACATTTTCTAGGTCAGCATCTGTAGAAACATACGCCATCAGAATAGGCACAGATAAGCTAGGTGCAAAACCACCACTTGTTACTACACCAACGACCTTATCATCAGCATCAACGACTTCGACACCTTCACGCACTGGCGCTTTACCTTGTGCAATAAAACCAAGACGCTTACGGCTGACTTCAACTTTATTAGTAGCCTGTGGAAGTTGTGGCAAGATAACACTATCACCGGCAAAACCACCTTCACGCTCACCAGCTTCACGACGAACTTTTTGTACAGCCCAAGTCAAAGCCGCTTCTGAAGGGGTAGTTGTTGTATCAATATCGTGTCCGTAAAGGCAAAGACCCGCTTCTAGTCGTAAAGAGTCACGTGCGCCCAAACCAATCCATTCAACTTCTTCTTGAGCCAATAATGCATTTGCAAACTCTTCAGCAACATCATTAGAAACAGATACTTCATATCCATCTTCACCAGTGTAGCCTGAACAACTTACCCATAACTCATTTCCATTCCAATCAAACTTCAAGCTCTGCATGAAGATCATTTCTGCAACTTCAGGCACCAAACGAGCCATTGCAGCACGTGCTTTTGGCCCTTGAATAGCCAATAACGAGCGATCATCAATGATTTGAACTTTATCTTCACCTAACGCATTTTGCATATGAGCTATGTCTTGCTCTTTACAAGCCGCATTGACTACAACAAATACTTGCTCACCCCAGTTAGCGAACATTAAGTCATCTTGAATACCGCCTTCAGCGTTTGTGAATAGACCATATCTTTGAGTACCTTCAGCCAAGCCTTCAACATCAACAGGCATTAAAGCCTCTAGACCTGCTTTAATACCTTCACCGGACAAAATAACTTGCCCCATGTGCGATACATCAAACAAACCGGCATTCTCACGTACCCATAAGTGCTCTTTTTTTACACCTAATGGATACTGAACTGGCATTTCATAGCCTGCAAACTCTACCATACGGGCGTCTGCTGCTAAATGAAGGTTATACAATGCTGTTTTATTCATCTCTACCTCTGGGTTGTTTGTTTCCAATAAGAAACAAGGTAACCCGATAAATACCCTTTTATCAAGTAAAACTTTCTAATCGTAAACTTGTACCTCTTACAATAAAGCCTCTATATATCAGTAGTTATCTTAGCCTGAAACAAGCATTTCTTGCTGAAATAAACTTTTTTTAAAAAAATGTTTCCTATTAGAAACTTTTTTCGTATGATGATTGGCATAGGACGTTAAGCAAACATTCATTGACGCTCATAGAAACATGATGATTTTTCATCGAATTAGACTGCCTAGATGGTATGATGTGGCCCGCCAAATCATGCAATTTTGAGCACAGTTGATAATTAAGAGGAAATTAAACATGGCCAACACCGAAGCTTTTTTCAGCCAATCATTGGCTGAACGCGATTCAGAACTTCTGGCAACATTGAAAGAAGAATTCGTTCGTCAGGAAACCGGTATCGAGCTTATCGCATCTGAGAACATTGTTTCTAAAGCGGTAATGGAAGCACAAGGTTCTGTTCTTACTAATAAGTATGCAGAAGGCTACCCTAACCGTCGCTACTACGGTGGTTGTGAAGTCGTTGATGTAACAGAGCAACTAGCTATTGACCGTGCAAAACAATTGTTCGGTTGTGAATTTGTAAACGTACAGCCTCACTCAGGCGCTCAAGCAAACGGCGCTGTAATGTTAGCCCTACTACAACCGGGCGACACTATCCTAGGCATGTCTCTATCTGCCGGTGGTCACTTGACACACGGTGCGCCGCCAGCGCAATCAGGAAAGTGGTTCAATGCAGTACAGTATGGTGTTTCTGAAGAAACGCTAGACATTGATTATGATCAAGTTGAAGCGATTGCTGTAGAAAGCCAGCCTAAGCTTATCATTGCAGGTGGTTCTGCTATTCCACGTGAAATTGACTTCAAACGTTTCCGTGAAATCGCTGACAAAGTTGGTGCTTACCTAATGGTAGACATGGCTCACATTGCGGGCCTTGTTGCAACAGGTGTTCACCCATCACCACTACCACATGCACATATTGTTACTACGACTACACACAAAACACTTCGTGGTCCTCGTGGTGGCATGATTCTTACTAACGATCTTGATATCGGTAAGAAAATCAACTCTGCTGTATTCCCAGGTTACCAAGGTGGTCCACTAATGCACGTTATCGCTGCTAAAGCGGTTGCATTTGGTGAAGCACTACAACCTGAATTTACCGACTATATTAAACAAGTTGTTGCAAACGCAAAAACACTTGCTGCTGTTATGATCGAACGTGGTTGTGATGTAGTGACTGGCGGTACTGATACTCACCTTATGCTTGTTGACCTTCGCCCTAAAGGCCTTAAAGGTAACGTAGCAGATAAAGCGCTTGAACGTGCTGGTATCACTTGTAACAAAAACGGTATCCCTTTCGACACAGAGAAGCCAATGGTGACTTCTGGTGTTCGTCTAGGTACACCTGCTGCAACCACTCGTGGTTTTGGCACTGAAGAATTCACTAAGATTGGTCACCTAATCAGTGATGTATTTGACGGTTTAGTTGAAAAACCTGAAGGAAATCCTGAAGTGGAAGCACGCGTACGTGCTGAAGTAATGGATCTATGCCAGCGCTTCCCACTTTATCGTTAACCAATAATTTTTGGTCATCAGCTTGGGGTAGCTAATACCCCAAGCTCTAATATAAAGAGGCAATATTATGAGTAACACTCCAGCTAATTTAAAATACGCTGAATCACATGAATGGGTTCTTGATAATGGTGACGGCACAGTTACTGTAGGTATCACAGAACACGCTCAAGACCTTTTAGGTGATGTAGTTTATGTAGAACTACCTGAAATTGGCGCACAAGTTACTGCGACAGAACAATTCTCTTTGATTGAATCTGTAAAAGCAGCCTCTGACATCTATGCTCCAATATCTGGTGAAGTTGTTGAAGTAAACGAAGACCTTGACGACACTCCAGAGCTAATCAATGACGAGCCTTTTGGCGGCGCTTGGATTGCAAAAATCAAACTATCTGATGCATCTGAACTAGCTAACTTGCTAGATGCAGCTGGATACGAAGCAGCTATCGCTTAGTCCAAACTGACGTCCTACTGATTTCGTAAGATCTCTCAGTTGTACACTCCCTGCTCTATTGAGCAGGGCGCCCACTCTTTTAATTTACAAAGGTATCAGTGCCATGACATCGTGCATCCGCGATTTATTAGGTAATGACGAGTTTATTGCGCGCCATATTGGCCCAGACAAAGTCGAACAAGAGAACATGCTGAACACCATCGGCGTGGACAGCTTGGAACACCTAATCGAAAAAACCATCCCTCAAGCTATTCGTTTATCGAATCTTGATATGAGCCAACAGCCTGTTTCTGAAGCCAATGCCCTCAATGAACTAAAAGCTATCGCATCTAAAAATAAGATTGCACGTTCTTTTATTGGCATGGGATATCACGATACATTTGTACCTGCTCCAATTCTTAGAAATCTACTAGAAAACCCAGGTTGGTACACTGCATATACACCTTATCAGCCTGAGATTTCTCAAGGTCGTTTGGAAGCTCTACTTAACTTCCAACAAATGATTATTGATCTAACTGGCATGGAAATCTCTAACGCGTCTTTGTTAGATGAAGCGACTGCAGCTGCAGAAGCCATGACCTTAATGCTTAGATCTAATCGTAAAAAGTCAAACCTATTGTTTGTAGCTGACAACCTATTGCCACAAACCATTGATGTAATTAAAACACGTGCCGACTTATTAGAAATCGACTTCGTTGTTGATGCGCCTGAAAACGTATCAAACCACGACATCTTTGGTGCTATTTTCCAGTACCCAGGTAAAGATGGCGAAGTATCAGACATCTCTACTCTAATCAAAGCGTGTCACGAACAAAAAGCACTTGTAAGTGTTGCTGTTGACCTATTGTCTCTAGTACTACTTAAATCACCTGGTGAACTAGGTGCTGATATTGTTATCGGTTGTGCACAACGTTTCGGCGTTCCTATGGGCTTTGGTGGTCCTCACGCCGCATACCTTGCAACTAAAGATAAATTCAAACGCTCAATGCCTGGCCGTGTTATCGGAGTATCTATTGATAGCCATGGTAACAAAGCTTTGCGTATGGCTATGCAAACTCGCGAGCAACACATTCGCCGCGAGAAAGCGACATCCAACATTTGTACTGCTCAAGCATTACTCGCTATGATGGCAAGCTTCTACGCTGTTTATCACGGCCCTGTTGGTTTACGTCAAATTGCAACACGCGTTGCTAGTTTGACACACTCTTTTGCAAAAACACTAAACCAAAATGGTTTTACAACAAACAGCTCACATTTTGATACTTTAGTTGTTGAAACTGGCAGTAAAACAGATGCTATTTTCCTTGCAGCTCAAAACAAGCTTATCAACTTATGGCGTGCTTCTGATAGCAGCTTGTCGCTATCTGTTAACGAAACGACGTCTTTAACAGACCTAGTTGATCTAGCAGAGTGCTTCGGTGTTGAATTAACTGAAGGTTCTCTAGCTGACTCAAGTACAGATTTGGGTATCGATGAAGGCATGCTTCGTACTGATGCAATCCTGTCTCACCCTGTATTTAACAGCCACCACAGTGAAACTGAGTTGATGCGTTATATGCACCAACTTGAGGTTAAAGATATTGCACTTAACCAAAGCATGATCCCTCTGGGTTCTTGTACTATGAAGTTGAATGCGACATCTGAAATGCTACCTGTTACTTGGGCTGAGTTTGGTCGTATTCACCCATTCGCACCTCAAACACAAGTAGTTGGTTATAACCAACTACTTGACGAATTGATTGCGATGCTTTCAAAAGCAACTGGTTATGACACAGTATCACTTCAACCTAACTCAGGTGCGCAAGGTGAATATGCTGGTCTAATCGCTATTGAGAAGTACCACAAGTCACTAGGTGAAGGTCACAGAAATATCTGTTTGATCCCTAGCTCTGCACACGGTACAAACCCAGCTTCAGCCGCTCTTGCTGGTATGAAAGTAGTCATCGTAAAGTGTGATGACGAAGGTAACATCGATTTAGAAGATCTAGCGGCTAAAGCCGAGTTACATAAAGATAACCTAAGCTGCATCATGGCAACTTACCCTTCTACTCACGGTGTATTTGAAGAACATATCCGTGAAGTATGTGACACAGTTCATAAATTTGGTGGCCAAGTTTACATTGATGGCGCTAACTTGAATGCTGTCTTAGGTATTGCACCTCCAGGCCAATTTGGTGGTGATGTATCTCACTTGAACCTGCATAAAACATTCTGTATCCCACACGGTGGTGGTGGTCCAGGTATGGGTCCTATTGGTGTTAAATCTCACCTAGCACCTTTCCTACCAGGTCACTCGGTTAGCCCTGTTGCAGGCGCTAACTCTAATACTGACCAGCAAAATGGCGCAGTATCAGCAGCACCTTACGGTAGTGCAAGCATCTTGGTTATCACTTGGATGTACATCAAAATGATGGGTGATCGTGGTCTTAAAGATGCGACATTCAATGCGATTTTGAACGCTAACTATATTGCTAAGCGTTTAGAAGACCATTACCCAATCTTGTTTACAGGTGTTAATGACACTGTTGCTCACGAATGTATTATCGACATTCGTCCTCTTAAAGAAGAGTCCGGTATCAGTGAAGAAGATATTGCTAAGCGTTTAATGGACTTTGGTTTCCACGCGCCGACTATGTCTTTCCCTGTTGCAGGTACTTTGATGATAGAGCCGACTGAGTCTGAGAACCAAGAAGAAATCGACCGCTTCTGTGACTCTATGATTCAGATACGCAATGAAATGAAGAAGGTTCAAGCAGGTGAATGGCCTCTTGAAGACAACCCTCTTGTTAACGCTCCTCATACAGCGGACGCACTACTAGGTGAAGAATGGCAGCATGCTTACTCTCGTAAGGAAGCAGCTTATCCTCTACCTTGGATTAAAGATCGTAAATACTGGCCTCCTGTAGGTCGAGTAGATAATGTTTACGGCGATCGTAATCTAATCTGCGAGTGCCCGCCAATAGATAGCTACGAAGACTAACAAGTCTTTTGCTAGACGAGCTTGCTTATCCCTTTGCAAGCTCGCACCAAAAAAGCGAGCCACAAGCTCGCTTTTTTTATTTAATACTTTCTCATTCATTAACAGCACACAATTTATCCCTATTATTTGATAAGCATCAAAAATTCAAAAAACACCTTCTCAAATTTATCGTTTAAAAATCAAGCTTCACCTTTTAACACAATATTTTTATACTTATCGAAATTTTCAGCAGTTTACATTTTTTAAAATGAACGTTATTCACATTATTGTTATTTCGTCCTAATATTTATTGTTATATCTGATTAAAACCAATTTATTACATTTTAGAACATTCAAATAAACACAGAGAATATAAACAATAACCAGGCTTAATAATGCTACAGAAAGTTCTACAACTCATTTTTTTATTCGTTTTATCAAGTTTTACTATTTCAGCCAACGCTGAAATTGGAACGCTCAAGGTTCTTGGCATGGAGAATTACCCTCCTTTTAGTTTTGAGAAAAACGGTAAAATGGTAGGCATTGATAACGAGGTTATGTATGAAATCGGAAAGCGAATTGGGATAGAGGTTGAAATCGATTATCTACCTTGGAAAAGGCTTTTAGCGAACCTGAAATATGGCAGCACTGATGCCGCATTCGCCTTATTCTTCACTCAAGAAAGAAATCAATTTGCACTATACGCAGATAAAGAGCCCATTCATGATGGCGCATTTTACCTTTATGTTAAAAAAGGCTTTGAGTTCACGTTTGAAGATGTCACAGACCTATATGATAAAAGAATCGGGTTACAACTAGCCTTCTCAGTCTCAGAGGCCTTTGTTCTGCAGCGAGTGAGAATAAAATGGACATTTTAAGCGCGTTTAGCAATGTTAATAATATTGAGTTATTGCTCGCAGACCGTATCGACGCTTTCATCGGACACGAGTTGGTAACAGGGTATAACTTACTAAATAAGGACGTATTAGACCAAGTCTCAAGGCTTCCCCTCCCTATCAGTGAAAAGAAGGCATTTTTAGTCATTTCTCGAGAATCTAAGACATTTAGCGACAAGCAGTCACTCATCAATCAGATTAACCAAGCATTAGTCGATATGAAGGCTGATGGAACACATAAGAAAATAGTCGATAAATATTTAAAATAACCTCCAATATGCAGAGGTTTAATTTTTCAATTACGAGTAAATAATTAACATTAGACCTTCTATTTAATATTTAAAACCTCTCCCAGCTAAAATACAAAACCGACAAAAATTTAAAGTAAAAAATACTAAAATCTGACAAATCTTTCTTTAAATTTACTTAAATTAAGTTCATTAAAGACCAGCTAATAAAAATAAAATTCCAATATGGTTTTTAAATTACCTTTAATACCGCCTATAACCTCTGACATTCTCATTTTATGAAATTTAATTACGATATTTTAGTTAAATTTTCTTGCCTGAATCTTGTTCAATCCTTTTCATAGGCGTAGACTGCGCGCCAATTACACACATATTTCTTAAGGAATTAAATCTTCATGGTTGCAGTGATAGGTATATTAGCCATTATCGCGTTTTTAATGGTGGTATTAGAGGAAGTAATCCATATAAATAAGGCTAAATCGACCTTATTTATCGGTACTTTATGTTGGATTTTAGCCTATGTATTCCCTATTCATGGTGTGCCTGCACACGAAATAAGCAAGCAGCTCAATGAAAACTTATTAGAAATTGCGACTCTTTGGCTTTTCTTGATGTCAGCAATGACATTTGTAGCCTATCTAAATAGTAAAGGCTTTATATCGAGTCTGGTGCAAAGGTTGCTCCCAGGGGAACTCCATGAAAGAACCTTAATGGTATTATTAGGTTGTTTCGCTTTTATCTTTTCATCATTTGCAGACAATGTTACAGCAACACTGGTTTCCCTAGCGGTTATCACCAGCTTAAAAATTGAAGCACGAAAGCGTCTTAAATACGCAACCTTAATTATTTTCGCTGTAAATAGTGGTGGTGTATCCTTAATCACAGGTGATGTAACCACCCTAATGATATTTTTAGCAGGTAAAGTCAGTATTCCTAACTTATTACTATTAGTTGGGCCATCTCTATGTGGTGTCATAGTGCTTGCCGCTATGATGTCCGTTCGTATGAGAGGTCGTGTGAGCTTTTCAGCAGAAACTAAACCTATTGAAAAAACAGATATCATTATTTCAATTATTTTCTTAGCCACTATTCTTTCCACTTTGCTACTAAATGCGTTTTTCCAAGTACCGCCTGTGCTTACTTTCATGTTTGGCTTAAGCTGCATGTTTCTCGTTGCTCAATACCTTTTGCGTAAAACAGATAGAAGCATACTTAACTATATTCGAGAAATTGAATTTGATACCTTACTTTTCTTCGTAGGCATTTTATTGATCGTCGGTATTTTAAAAGAGATTAAGCTACTAGATTATTTAACGAGTCTGTACGACTTTATGCCTGTTGAGTACGCAAACTTCCTACTAGGGATCTCATCTGCCTTAATTGACAATGTGCCTTTAACTGCAGCCGTTTTAAAAGCAAATGTTGAGATGAACATGGCGTCTTGGTTATCCATGACGTATGCAACGGGAGTTGGTGGCTCTATGTTAGTGATCGGCTCCGCAGCAGGCATAATAGCCATGAGCAAAGTAAAAGAACTTAACTTTATAAGCTATTTATCTATGTTTGGCTATTTGCTAGTAGCTTACTCTGTAGGTTACTGGTTAAGCTATTTATTAGCAGTAAGGATGTTATAAACATAAGTATGCTATTAAGGTGATGCCAAAGATGTTATCACCTTAATAAGCGTCAATAATTTTAGAATTAAATACTAAAAAGGCAATACTGAAAGTTAATATAAAGAGTCTCTTAATGAGAGAAACATTTTTTTTCCTTGGTTTGGATTTTTCTTAATAACTTTTTGTATAGGTAGTTCATTTACTAACGCTTTTCCATTATAGAGATATTCTTTAAGGTGTTGCTCATCAAGCATCACAACTTCCATTGACCAATCCTTAAATGCTCTTTCTTTTATTTGGCCAGAGTAGAATATTTCAACCAGCATATGCCTAGGATCATTACGAATTTTCTCATAGAGGCTTTCAATTGCTTCTTGTTCACCTTCTATTAATTGCATTATTTCTCTGTCGTAATAGACCAACATTCCAGTAATATTCTTAGATGCATTATTTCTTTGGGCTTCTAGCTGTATTTCTAACAAGCCTTCTTCAGATAACCCTTCGGGCGATACACTGGTGTATAGAAGTTCAATCATTAAAAAAGTCCTTTTTCTCTTTTTACCCCATTACCACTAATGACGTAAATCACAATTCACTATAGTTTAGCTTAATTTATGGTTGAGACTAGCAAAGGGGAAAATATAGAGTATTTCTCTCATGCTACATCCATTAGTTAAGCTAATTATTCTTATCCCGTCAGCATTCTTTATTTAGCATGCCCCTTCGACAAGTTAAACAGAGAAGCAATAAGTAAGTTTTGAGTCCTAGAAAAAACGAATTAAAGCGTATCTCTAAGTGTTAAAAAAATTTTCTTACCTTGGTTAGGGTTACTTTTAACCATATGCTGCAGTGGATTCTCTGGCACTAGTTCATGATCACTATAAAGGTATTTTTTAAGTTTCTGCTCATCTAAGATAACGCTTTCCATACTCCAGTTATTAAATGCTCTTTCTTTAATCTCTCCACTGTAAAATACTTCAACCAATGAGTGCCTTTCATCTTGGCTGATTTTTTTATACAGAGATTCAACTGCTAGCTTATTGCCTTCTAAAATTTGCATAATTTCACAATCATAGTACACCAGCATACCTGTTACCCCCATTGCACTATTATTCTTTTTTGCGTCAGTCATAATATCTAATAGTGTATCTTCGGTTAATTTTTTTCGTGCAACACTCGTGTATAAAAGTTCATACATAAATCTATCCTTTTCTCGATATAGTGATAACGCATCGCTTTGAAAGTCTTCCCTCCTCCAATGAGATAAATAAAGGGTAATATGACTCAGAAGTAATTTAGTCTAAAATTAAACTCTCATTAAATTAGAAAAAGCTTATTTAAGATTACTATCAATTTCTTTAAAAAAACTGCTAAAAACTGGGTTTTCTTTTGCTTTTGTCTTTTTATTTCCTTAATTGTGTGAAGATTTTTAGATAATTCAGTTAATTAGCCTATATACGGAAACAATGAATTTTCAAATACCCTGTTAATGAAAAATAAAATTAGCGATATGATAATTTTAGTTTTTTTGAACCATATTAAGTAAAGCATGTCTTCAAAGATCTGCTTTAATAGTTAGAGACACACATAAGCAAGAAATCATCTTGCGGAGAAAGACATGAAAAACACAGAACATCATTATGGCTGGTTTGCTATTGGAGCACATTGGATAGCCGCTATCATGATTATTGGACTTTTCGGACTTGGATTCTGGATGGTTGATTTAAGTTACTATGACCCTTGGTATAAAACTGGGCCAGACTTGCATAGAAGTATTGGTATTATTTTATTCGCATTAATGTCGATACGACTAATATGGAAGTTAGTACAGGTTCAACCAAAACCATTAGAGCACTATACCAAAATTGAGCGTACGCTCGGTCACCTAGTACACCAACTATTATACCTTCTTACCTTTGGCATCATGATAAGTGGCTACCTTATTTCCACTGCTGATGGTCGAGGTATAGATGTTTTCGAACTTTTTCAGGTACCAAGCTTAGGAGAGCTTTTTGCCGATCAAGAAGATATTTCTGGCCTAATACATGAGTATGCGGCTTACACACTTGTTGGGGCTGTTGCTTTGCACGTTCTCGGCGCTTTTAAACATCACTTTATTGATAAAGACATTACCCTCAAACGTATGTTGGGTTATCGCAAACAAAAATAAACCTAGAGGATTACAATGAAAAAATTACTACTTGTTTCTGCACTAACTGGTGCAATGTTGGCTCCAATTGCTAACGCTGCTGATTATGTTATTGACACTAAAGGTGCTCACGCTTTTATTAACTTTAAAATCAAACACCTTGGTTATAGCTGGCTAACTGGCCGTTTTGATGACTTTAAAGGTGATTTCACTTATGACGAAAACAACGTAAGCGCATCAAAAGTAAGTGTTGTCGTTGATACAACTAGCTTTAACTCAAACCACGCAGAACGTGATAAGCACATTCGTAGCGACGACTTTTTAGACACAAGTAAGTTTGGTACAGCTACTTTCGAAAGTACATCTTTCAAAGACTTAGGTAACAACGAGATCGAAGTTAAAGGTTCATTAACTCTTCACGGTGTAACAAAAGAAATCACCATCGACGCTGAAAAAATTGGTGAAGGTAAAGATCCATGGGGCGGTTACCGTGCTGGTTTTAGCGGCACAACACGCGTTGGTCTAAAAGAGTTTGGTATGCAAGAAATTCTAGGGCCACAATCTACTCACGTAGAGCTTGAGCTTCATATTGAAGGTATTCGTCAGTAATAGTTTGAATACGATTTAATTGAATAAAAAAACGAGCTCAGGCTCGTTTTTTTATGTCTGGTATAATGTGACTACACATAATAATTATCGATGGAAAGTATACTCTTCTTCCAGTCTTCTTTTAATAAGGAGAATAACCTTACCGTTTGATATTCACCTTTCCAAAAACCGTACTCCTTTAATATGCCTTCTTGCTGAAAGCCTAATTTTTGTAATAAAGAAATAGAAGCAAAATTAGAAAGATGTGTTATTGCCGTGATGCGATTAAGTGTAATCGGAAAATTCTGCTCATAACAGGTTTTCATCAGGAAGTTTATCGCTTCACTTGCTAAGCCTTTGCCCCAATAGTCGGGATGAAGCTCATAACCAATCTCCAATGAATGAAATTTGGTATTCACACAATGCACACCACAGCTACCAATTAAGGTACAAGGGTCCTCAATAAGGGTAATGGCCCATCGAAAACCATGGATACCTTTATCCTTATATAGAGATATATTCCAATCCAACCAGCGCTCCGCTTGTTGCCTTGATGTAAAAGAATCACAATCATACAGCGCAGTAACTCTATCATCCGAGAAAATATCATAAATTTGCTCAATATCTGCACGCCTTATTTTGCGTAACAAAAGTCGAGAGCTCGTTATAATACCGTCTTCCGTCATATGAGATTATCTCATTCAGATTGAGTTAACTCATAGGATAGCTCAGAAGCCAGCATAACCAGGCCTAATTCACATAAATCAATTTCATTAGATAAAATAGCTCTAATGGCTGATAAGCCAATAAGTCAGAAACTAGTCTCTATTTTGCTTTTGCACATAAGACATGGCTTTCATTAAAAATTTCTCTGCTTGTTTAGCGCCCGCTAGATACTCTTCTTGTTTGTCAGAATCAATCAGTTCAGACCAATTAGTTTTTACTTGCTCTGGTGTTTGCTCTTCAGGTGCTAAGAATATTCCCTCGGTCTCAAGCTACCTAGTATTGGAATAACCACCAGCTCCCGCACATAATATAAAGCGATTTGGTGCATCCTGATGGCAAAGAGTTAAAGCTCCAGCGGTTACAGCGTCTAGGGAACCTGCGAATAAGTCCTCCCGCCTCAGCGTGTGGATAAAAGCGCCTAGATTTATGGCGAGGGGCGTAACTTAATAGTTATTCTATTGATAAGGCCCTCAACTTAAAGATAGGGCTTTTAAACCACGCCCTTTGGATCTTTCAGAAAAAGCGCCACCCTGTGTTGTCCCTTTTCGAAAGGTGCCTACAGCTCTTATCAGAAAAAAGCGGCAAAGTGACGCCTTGCTTGACGCTTTTTCTGAAAAGACTGAGAAGAGGTGACTTATTCGCAGGTTCCCTAGGCTTAGCATATCTAACACTGGCTGAGGCAATAAATCTTGAGTCATTCGTGTTGCAGCAATTGGAGCCAAGGCGTTAACCAAAATATTATGCTTCTTACCTTCTATAAGTAGTGTGTTCATTAACCCTAATACTGCCATCTTTGCAGCACCATAGTTTGACTGGCCAAAATTGCCATACATGCCACTTGACGATGTGGTCATCATAATACGTCCGTAGTTTTGCGCTTGCATATGTGGCTAAACAGACTTGCAGCAATTTACGGAGCCCATTAGATGAACATCTATCACTTTTCTGAAATCGTCTAGATCCATTTTACTAAAAGATTTGTCTCTTAAAATTCCGGCATTATTAATCAGTATGTCTACCCTGCCCCAGCGTTCGATAGTTTGCTGAACCATACTTTTTACTTCTTCAAAATTAGTCACATCAGCACCATGAGCAAAGGCCTCCCCACCTAATGCATGTATCTCTTCGACAACATCAAGTGCAGCTTTGCTAGAGGCACCATTTCCATCCCTAGCACCACCGACATCATTAACCACAACTTTGGCACCACGTTCTGCTAATGCATGAGATCGGCCTAAGCCGTTACCTGCTCCGGCAATAATCACAACCTGTGAAGTAAAAGATAAAGTCATAGTGATTCCTTGCTTGATAATAATTTGGTCATAAAAAAGACCCTTTGTGTTTCACAAAGAGTCTATATCAAAGCAGAAAGGAGATTAATGCCTCTTCAGTTATATGGCATATCAGTATGATTTAATTAGAAAATTCTAAAAATCCATTATTCTTTAGGGCGATAAAGTCACTTGCACACCCTTTCACCTCACTATCAAACACACTAGTACGACCTCTAGCTTTTGCTTTTCTTGTTTCGGTAAATTGGCCATAACAACTCGTACTACAATAGAAAATGCTTCCTTCTAATTGCTTAACCCTCTGTACTCTGCCATTAGCCTTTAAAATCTGTTCATCTGATAAGGTGCCTGACATGACGTAACAAGTTTTCCCTTTCGATTCTATTTGCTGATACTCAGTAACCGCTAATTTAACTGGCATACCCTGTATTTCTTTACCCTTTGAATCTTTTCTATGTACCCACTTATCTCGCGCAAATCTCTGCTCTTTCCCTTTCAAGCAATCCAAAATGGCATAATCCCCTTGACTCTCAATATTATAAAAATACTGACCAATTACATCAGTCGCGCCACGGCACTCATCAAGCTTAGCTTCTATATCATTGCTTTTATCAAACCAGCCTAAAGCCAAAATTGGAAAGCCATCGGCAGCATAACCCACAGGCTGTTTTCTTTCATCAATGGCTTTTTCACCTAACTCATTGATCAAACATTTAGGTGCAATATGATAATGATAGTCATCACCCCGACCCGCATGACCGCCACATTCATCTAATTCTCCTGCTGCAGCAGCGCTTACAGGCTTACCTGAGGATTGTTTGGGCCCCTGTGTACTTGGGTCAAAAATAGGTACACCATTTACAGCAACACCAACAGCACCCGGTTCTGTTTGAGTTACTCTAGACGCTTGCTGAGGGTTAAGTGGCAATCGGATTTCCATATTATGTTTACTAGGAAACTGTTGGTTATTACCTGTAATTCCAATCATAAGAGTATGGCTTTCATCAGGTAAGCTATGTGACTTAAATGAGAAGCTCGAACCAGAGCAGGTTAAATCACTTACCTCGTCCGTATAACAGGCCTGATCACATTTACAGTTAGCTATCTTTTCATCGATAGTATGTGCCACAACATAGGTCGATGTAGCTAACAAGTAGCCGACAAAAGCCATTACGATAGAATTGTATTTTATATTCATTGTTACTCTTCCTTCATTCACATAACCCAAGCCATCAGTATAAAGATACTTAATCTGCCCGCTAGCCAACTTAGCTAAATCCACTGCTTCTCCATGATTAACTTAGCCTATTTCTTGCCTTATTATTCTTAATCAAACACAGGGCTAATTGATTAAGAAGTGAATGAAACCTCAGCTGAGTAATTAAATGCTATTTAAAACATAAAATGACTGGCATAAAGGCTTAAATAAAACTAAGTTTTATGCTGCAAAGAAAGAAACTTAAAGTAAAAGTTTTACTTACATTTGCGACATGTTAAACCACCAGCAGGAGATAGATCACATTAAAACTTAGTGAGCTAACTCGTTAGAACATAAGGTTTAAATTGTATTCTCAGATACCATTGTTAGCGTTTTCTGTTAAGCTGCTATTACGTCATTTTGTTGAGTTAGTGTCTTTCTCCTATCACTTTCATTTTGCAAGGAAAGAAAGATCAAGTAGGTATTTTTTATCAAAGAAGTTTAATGAACTCTCTTTAATCAAAAATGTCCTATCAGCAATAAAATTTTCATCAGTTTGGATAGTTTTCTTATGTCTTTAAAGTCTATTAGAGTAAAAAGCTCAATCCCCGTTTTTATCCTCGCCATGACCTTTATACTTGCTCTGTTTATGTTTGATCGATTAATCGTCATGGAAGAAACGGCATTAGAAGAACAATCAGGTCGATACCAAAGCGCTATTTCAAGTGTGCTTAAAGCAGACAGTAATCTTTATCAGGCCAAAGTAGCCGAACTTAATTTATTAAGCCAAATTGGTGATGTACCAACACAACACAAAATACATGCAGACAAGGTTAAAGAAGCTACTGCTAGAATCGATGAATACCTAGGTCATATGTCAGTCAATCCGCAGATTCAAAAAGACTTCGGTGACCTGAATGATCAATTAGAAGCTTGGCATCAAGCAACCAACAAACTGATTAAATCAGGCAAATATGACCCTAACTATCAGGCTCTTGAAGCTGAAGCTGAACAATTATTTGATCATATCCGTACTCGTTTAAAAATGGCAGGAGACCAAGCCATTGCAACCGCTCAGGCGTCACGTGAGAAAGTACTATCTGACGTACTTGAATTTGGTAACTTCACGTTTGCGATCCTTGCTGTTGCTAGCTTAATTGTTATCTTCATCAGCTACACTATGCCAAAACGTTTAACCCATGACATCAATAGTCTAACTCAACGTATCCGTGAAATTGCTGAAGGTGATGGTGATTTAACAGCACGAATTGAGCCAAATAGTAACGATGAAATTGGCGACCTTGCCCATGAATTTAATAACTTTGTAGATAAACTTCAAAAGTTAATTGCCACAGTACAAACTCAATCAGTCGCGTTAGGAAGTGTTACAGGTCACCTTATTGAGAGTGCGAAACAAACAGAGTCTATTACTCAAGCTTTGGGTCAGGCATCAGATTCAACAGTGAATGCTGGTCATGAGATGAATAGCTCCAACCAAGAAATGGCAAGTATGGCTGAAGAAACCTCTTCTGAAGCACGTCATTCAGATGAAATGACACACCAAGGTATCAATGCGGTTAAAGCGTCACATACTGCGATAAATGAGCTAGTGACTGACATTGATGGCGCCTTGAATCAATCTCAATTATTAGAGCAAAGCTCTGAAAATATCGCCAATGTGCTTGAAGTGATCAGAACCATAGCAGAGCAAACTAACCTACTGGCATTGAACGCAGCAATCGAAGCGGCACGTGCTGGTGAACAAGGTCGTGGTTTTGCAGTTGTTGCAGATGAAGTACGTACACTGGCAACACGTACTCAAGATAGTACCAATGATATTCAAGACATGATTGAACAACTAAAATCCAATGTCGGTCATGCTTCCTCTGCCATCATACGCAGTAAAGAAAGAGCAGATGAAACCGTTAGTCATATCGATCAGGTAAATACCATTTTTACCGAGCTACAAGAATCCTTTGCTAAAGTTCAAAAGATGTCATCTCAGACAGCCAAAGCAACTCAAGAGCAATCCAATGTATCCAACATGATAAGCCAGAGCATGTCTTCTCTTAATGAACAGACCAATGCCGCTAAGAATGTTGTAGATGCAAGCCGTAAACAAGCGGATGAAGTGGATCATTTATATCAAGCGCTTGATCAAGTTGTAGGCCGCTTTAAAGTTTAACAGCCTGATTTGAAGCAAAAAAAACAGCCCCAGTGGCTGTTTTTTTTGTTCTTAATAAGACAATCAATTATTCAAAAGCTTCTGATTTAACATTCGTTTGATCTTTTTTCTCATGACTAACAGAGCTTGTCGGATAACCAAATAAGACCTTAATTTTCGCTTTCAGGCCTTTTGCACTAAGAGTCGCCTTTATCATATAAAGCCATTGATGAAAGCTTATCGTGATTGGGTTGTAAGTATCAATTTGACCAACAATGCCATAACGACAAGGTTTATCATCTTGCTCCTCAGCATAAGTGCCAAACATTCTGTCCCAAATGACCAACACACCAGCAAAGTTCTTGTCCAAATAGCCAGGGTTAACAGCATGATGCACTCGGTGAATCGACGGCGTGTTAAACACCTTCTCTAACATACCTAACTTGCCAATAATCTTGGTATGAACAAAAAACTGAAAAGCTAAGTTAAGCGCCACAACGGTGAAGACGATTTTTGGATCAAAACCTATTAAGATCATTGGCATCCAAAATAACCACATACCTGTTATCGGATACATGATGCTTTGTCTAAACGCAGTAGAAAAATTCATTTCTGTGGAACTATGGTGGACCACATGAGCCGACCAAAGCCAATGGATATGATGGGATGCTCGATGAAACCAGTAGTACAAAAAGTCTTGCAGCAAGAAAGCAAAAAATAGACTAAGAAAGCTCAGTTCAATATCGAGTAATCTAAACTCATATAGCCAATAAAAAATGGGCATTAAAAATAGTAAAGCAATCGCATCAGCACCTTGGTGCATTAACGCCAGAGCCGTATTTGCCAGACTATCTTTAATCACATAATTCTGGCGATGCTTCAAAAACTCATAGGCAATAAAGATTAAAAATATCGGGCTTAAAGCAATTAATATAATTTCAACATCCATGGTTTAGACCTATTCTCGTTATTTTATGAAATGCTAATTAACATTCATCATACACAAGCGATAAGACATAACCAATAAACATAATAAAAGTCTGTTTATACCTATTACTAATACCAGACATTCCTCAAACTGACGCCGATTCTCAACTGGCTTTTAATTAAAGAACCAAACTTTGATATAGACATTTAACCTTGTTTTACAATGCTTTTTAACGTAAAAGGTAAGCAATTTTTTTCAGGATATAAGATCAATGAAATTTAATTTCCACAAATCCTTTTGGGAAGCCGAATGCAACACCTTGGATGACCTAAGCCAGTTACTGGTTAAAATCAAAACGGAAGGTTATCAAGGCTCAGAGCTGTTTTTACCTTTCTTCCCTCTTGATGCCCAAGAAACTTTGGCCTTGCATGAATCTCAAGGTCTAGACATTATCACAGGCATAGGTACTCAAGGCGATAATGCAGAAGACCATATTCGTTCTATGGATGAGCAAATCCAGCATGCCATTCAATTTAAGCCTAAGTTAATCAATAGCCATACAGGTAGAGATATTTTTAGTTTTAAAGATAATCTCAAAATTTTTCAACACGCCCTATCATTAGAGCAAAAGCATGGCGTTGCTATCACCCATGAAACCCATAGATTTAGACCTACCTTTAGTACATTAGGAACAGAGCAAATTATTGATGCTCTACCTGAGTTAAAACTCAATTTGGATATTAGCCATTGGATGGTAGTCCACGAATCAGACTTATCTGATCAAAAGGAACGTTTAGAAAAGCTCTTTGCCCATGTTCACCATGTGCATGCCAGAGTCGGTTATGAAGAAGGTCCTCAGATTACTGACCCTGCAAACCCACTATGGGAAGCTCAGGTAAATAATCACTGTGAGTTATGGCAACAAGTTATGGAAAAAGCGGCCTTGAGGTCTCAAGACTGTTTTACTATTACACCTGAATTTGGCCCTTACCCATATGCTCATACTGACTCTAATGGCCAACACCTAACTGATATTTGGCAAGCAAACCTCTTTATCAAGAATAAACTTAACGCCATGTTGAACTAACCTAACAAGGGCTATTATTCGCCAACTAAACCATGAAGACATATTTATGGCGTGCTTGAATCAATAGCCTCCTCTTCTAACTACAATTAGTTACTCTAACAAGCTAATTATCTCATTTTAAAATAAGCTAAACTGATCTTTAGGAAGCGACTCATTAAGCCTGCCGCTTAGCCATTAGATTAAAATTTAGACTAAATAAGCGAGCTAGTTTCAAGTCATTATTACCTTGAAAATAACTAAGGGAACCTAGGGATCAGTCCTTCACACCCTAGCAAGTTAATTGAAACACCTAGATTTATGGCAATGGATACACGTTAATAATGGCTCAATTGATAAGGCCTGCCTTAAAGAAAGGCTTTTAAATTTGCTTCACTAGCAACGCAATGAATAATAATGTTGAGAAGGATCTTATGAGTAAATTTAATTGGCTGATTTTTGCCAAGCCCGTCAGTTTTGGCGTTTTTGTATTTATTGTCTCCATTTCTGCCTGTCTATTTTTCTCTGCAAATATTAAACAAGCCATTGTTGAAACGAACCGAAATACATTACTTGCTAAAAGCGAGAAGATATCGGTTGATTTACAAGAAATTATCAATCGTAGTGTTTTTGACCTCTATACACTTCAATCATTTTTTAACACACATCAAGAGGTCAGCCGCTCCGAATTCAATCAGTTTACCCAATTCATGTTACAAGGGGTTGATTATATCCGCGCATTCGAATGGATTCCTAAAGTTGCTCCGTCAGACAGAGAAGCTTTTGTTAAGAAGCAGCAGTCCGAATTTCAACATTTCTCTATCACATCCTTTTCTCCTGAAGGCTTACAGCAAAAAAGTCCAGCCAAAGACGTCTATTTCCCTGTTACCTATATGCAGCCCTATATAGGCAATGAAAATGCTTTAGGTTTTGACCTTAGCTCTAATATGGCTCGTAAAGTGACTTTGGAGCATGCCAGAGATAAAGGAGAAATAACCACAACAGATCAGATAAGCTTGGTGCAAGCTAAAGGGGCCTCAAAGGACTTTTTAATGGTTGCGCCTATTTACCTTAAAGGTGATATCCCCTCTTCCCCACAATTAAGAAGGGAAGAACTCAGAGGCTTTGTACTCGGAGTATTTCAAATAAACAGCCTATTAAGCTCTATCCTTAAGCAGGCAAAAGCAGAAGGCTTGATCTTAAGCCTGAAAGACCTTAATACAGATAAAAATCCAATGTTACTTGGCCAAATAGCTGAACCCGAATTTTCATTTAATATTCAAGTCCCTCAAAGAACTTGGCAACTGGGTTTTACCATGAAACCTACCTTAAGCCATCAAGTGTTAACCCCTCCTATTTATTCATGGGCACTACTCATTAGTTTTATTATCAGTACTTTGCTTGGGCTCTCAGCCTATGCGCTTTCACGCATTTCATTTGATAGTTTACAACTCAAAATTCTCAATACAGAAATTCAGGACTACAACCAAAATTTAGAAGCTAAAGTACATGAAAGAACCCGTTCATTAGCGGTTAATAATGCTGAACTCAATAAAAATGTGAATCAGCTGACCCAGAATCGCGAAGCACTGAGTGAGTTAATGTCTGCACTCAAACAGCAAAAAGAAGAAGCAGAAAATAAAAGTAAAGAGCTCACTAAATCTAATAAAGAATTAGATGAGTTTACCTATGTTGTCTCCCATGATCTAAAAGCGCCTCTACGAGGGATTGATCAGCTAGCAAGTTGGATAGAAGAAGATATAGATGCTGACAAAATGGAAGATGTACCCAAGCATTTAACTGCAATCAGACAGCGTATTTATAGGTTAGAAAAACTCTTGATAGACCTACTAGAGTATTCAAAAGTTGGTCGCCATGAAGAGAAACTGACCCAAGTGAATAGCCAAGAATTGATACAAAATGTCTTTATGCTCAACGCACCTTCTAGTGCTTGTAAACTGAGCTTTGGTTCCGCTTTTCCAAAAAAGCTTGATGTAACAGCACAATTTGAGCTCATTATCCGAAATCTAATTGGCAATGCGATCAAGCATAGCAACAGAGAAAACCTCCATGTTGAATTCAATTGTACTGAGCAAGCAGATGCTTTTACATTTTCGATTAAAGACAATGGCCCGGGTATTGAAGCTAAGCATTTTGATCAAATTTTCAAAATGTTTAAAACACTTGAGCCTAGAGACAAGGTAGAAGGCAGTGGAATGGGTTTAGCGTTAATCAAAAAAGTGGTTAATACCTATGGTGGTAGTGTCTATGTCAAATCTGAACTTGGACAAGGCTCCACCTTCTTTTTTGACTGGCCTAAACGCTTAACTGATATGGAAAAAAACTAATAATGCTATGTTAATTTATCCCTTATCAAGGCATGCTTTCTATAAGCAATAATTAACACTATTTAAGAAAATGAATTTGGCAAAAAAGCATGGATAAACAAAACTTAAATACATCAAAATTAACACAGAGTGAACATACTCAACTCATTGAATTTTGGCGTGACATTTTCCCAAATGATCCACCACATAATGAGCCTAGTAAGATGCTCAGTGCAAAGCTTAAAGTAGATGATCTCGTCTTTATCACAAAAGAGGAAGACAAAATTGTGGCGGCCTGCATGGCGGGATACGATGGTCACAGAGGCTGGTTATATGCTGTAGCCGTTTCACCTTCACACCGAAGACGTGGTATAGGCCAACGCATCATACAAAGCGCAATTGATGAATTA
Organism: Marinomonas sp. SBI8L; assembly: GCF_001624705.1. Classification (GTDB taxonomy): domain Bacteria; phylum Pseudomonadota; class Gammaproteobacteria; order Pseudomonadales; family Marinomonadaceae; genus Marinomonas. The sequence continues at coordinate 45,221 of NZ_JSEO01000010.1, read as the reverse complement.
AAAAGTCTGGGTTGTATTAAGTTAAACTTACAAATTAGAGCAGATAATACTGAAGTGGCTAGTTTTTATCAGAGCTTAGGCTTTCACGTAGAAGAGAGAATGAGTATGGGGGTCTTTTTAGAATGAAATTTACCTGAGAGGATAACTTTCTCAGGTAAATTTCAAAGGTGAATGTCTGAGATAGTTAGTTAAACTCAGGTACAACCTTTTCAATAAAAAGTTTTAATGATGCTTTCTTCTCTTCATGGGATAAGCTGTTATCCGTCCAAAAACTGTATTCATCAATTCCAAGCTCTTCATAATGCTTAAGCCTTTCAATCACAGTATTTGGAGTACCTATCATAAGGTTCTCTTTAAGCGTTTCACGATTAAAGTCAGGCATGGTATCAAGCTCATCTTCGCTAATCGGCGCACAAAAACCATCAACTGGCGCTAACTGGTTTCTGAATAAACTTGAGAAATGCGAATACCAATTTCTAATACCGTTCACACCGACTAGCCAATCACCTTCATTTTCATAAAGGTAAGTATGTCTTAAACACATAATTTTTGGACGTGCGACATCTGGGTTATTGGCACAGGCAGAATCAAACTTATCCACCAAGCTATCGACCTCTTCATCTGACTTGAATAAAGGTGTCACCATAACATTGCAGTTATTCTTAACCGCGAAGTTGTGAGAATCTGGATCACGAGCAGCTACCCACATTGGCGGCTGCTTTTGCAACGGCTTAGGAACTGATGTTGATGTAGGAAAACGCCAGCACTCACCTTCATGAGCATAGTCGCCTTGCCATAATTTTTGCACTGCAGGCACAATTTCTCTTAGATATTTACCACCATCAGAGGCCGCTTCACCATCAAGCATACGATCAAATTCGTATTGGTAAGCACCACGAGCGATACCAAACTCTAGACGCCCATCACACATAATATCAACTAAAGCAGATTCACTGGCTAATTTAATAGGATGCCAGAATGGCGCCACAAATGTTCCTACTCCTAAGCGGATTGAAGATGTTAATGGGGCTAAATAGGATAAGAAGCTTAAAGGATTAGGGCCAATGGTAAATTCCATCGAGTGGTGTTCACCCACCCAAACTGTTTCAAAACCACCGGCTTCGGCGATTTGAACTAACTCAACCATCTCATCTAATAATTGTTTGTGTGTTTTGCTGTTATCAAAACGTTCCATTTGCATAAAAAGAGAAAATTTCATTGATTCAATTGAACCTCTTATTTTTATTTTACAAATTAATCTGCATGATAATTTCCTGACATCACCCTTAAGGTGAGTAGGCCATTTTAGAAACCATTAAGCAGAGATCAAATTTTCGAACTAGAAATATTATGGTATACCATAATATCGAATGTCAATTTGATCTAACGCAATTTTTAGTATTTCTTTATATTTATGCCATTTCTTCATAGAGAGATAGTCTAAGATTAGTTCAAAATTAGGCATACAAAGGATCACCTAATTATGCTCAGGGCACCATTAAGCTTAATCATCTTGAGGAATATAGTTTTTAACACTTCATACCCATTATCTCTGGATAAGCCTTAGTTATTAAGGAAGCAAGGATTAAGTTACCTCTTCTCAATCTTTCTGACAAAGTATCAATCAAGATGTCACTTTGACGTAAAGCAAGCACCTTTCAAGAAGGGAGAACGCAGGGGGATATTTTTTCTGAAATACTGTTTAGGCATTCTTCAAAGGCCCGAAGGGTAAAGCCTAAAGCCCTAAATTTACCTTGAGGACCTTATCAAGAGAGAGACTATTAAGTTGCACTCCTCGCCATAAATCAAGGGGCTTTTAACCAAACGCAGAGACGAGAAGACTCATTCTCAGGTTTTTAGGGAAAGTGTTACATTCAGCAGCAACTGAATGATATTTAAGCAGCATCATACCTAATTCAAAATTAGCAGATATTAGAGTAAGCACATATCTTAAAATCGCCAACAGATGTCGCTTTTCTCTTCCTACCGAAAAGTTTTAAACCCTTTCTTAAAGAGAATGAACTGGATTCAAATTATTTGCATTTGTAGCGAACAAGGGTTTGATTTATTAAATAATATTATGGTATACCATAATACCAGCAGCATCATACTTATACTGGTTTGCCACTTAAGGCTTTAAACACCTTCAGATAGAGGGTGGTTAATTAATTAGGTCGGCATACATCAATTAATAAAATAAAAAAGGGAGCATGCGATATGCAGCCCAATGAATTGTTAGCCAATAAAGGAATGTTCAAAGGTGTTCATCCAGGAATGGGAGTTGCTTCCATTGCTATGGTATTAGCTTTTGTCATTTTCACTATTAGTAATGTGGAGTTTGCCAACGGCATATACTCAGATATCAAATCTTGGATTCAAGCGACTCTAGGTTGGTATTATGTCACTGTTGTCAGTCTAGTTTTGTTCTTTGCCATCTGGGTTGCCTTTAGCCGTTTTGGTAAATTGAGATTAGGAAAAGATGATGAAAAGCCTGAGTTTGGTTTTTTTACCTGGTTTGCCATGCTATTTAGCTGTGCCATAGGTACAGGGATTTTGTTCTGGAGTATTGCTGAGCCTATATTCCATTATCAGGGTAATCCATTTATGGATATGGCTAATATTGCAGCAGGGTCAGCGGAAGCGGCTCAAATGGCAATGCGAGTTACCTTGTTTCACTGGGGCTTACATGGGTGGGCAATTTATATTGTCGTCGGTTTAACGCTTGCTTACTTCACCTACCGTAGAGGCCTTCCCCTAACAGTACGCTCTGCCCTTTATCCCTTATTAGGCGATAAAATTTATGGCCCAATCGGCCACGCAGTAGACCTACTGGCTATATTTAGCACTTTGTTCGGAACAGCAACCACACTTGGGTTAGGTGTTTCGCAGATGAATGCTGGTCTTAACTATCTATTCGGCTTAGAAATCTCAACAAGCGTTCAAGTGGTATTGATTGTTGTCATTTCCATTATTGGTACCCTATCTGCCATTTCTGGTGTCGAAAAAGGAATTAAACTATTAAGTGAATGGAATATTCGCATTAGCTTAATACTTATCCTGTTCTTCTTACTTGCTGGCCCAACTGTATTCTTGCTTGGCATGTTTACCACAAGTGTGGGTGATTATGTTTGGAATATGATTCCAATGGGATTCTGGAGTGATCCTGAGCCAGGAGCACAATGGCAAGGTTGGTGGACAATCTTCTACTGGGGCTGGTGGTTATCTTGGGGCCCTCTAGTCGGTATGTTTATTGCGCGTATTTCACGTGGTAGAACCATTCGCCAGTTCCTATTAACAGCACTAACTATTCCCCCATTAGGTGGCTTCTTATGGATAGTTATCTTCGGCGGTACAGCACTTCATATGGAGCTATATGGCGTAGGTGGCATTGTTGATGCGGTTAATTCAGATATGACACTTGCTTTATATAGTACGATTGAAGCAATTGGTGTAGATGCTCTAACTTGGCCAATGGCTGCTTTGGCTACCTTGATGATTATCTCTTGGTTTGTTACCTCAGCAGATTCAGGCACACTGGTTATCTGTACTATTTTATCTCTTGGAGATAAAAACCCACCTCAGAAATTTAGAATGATTTGGGGATTAGGTTTAGGTGGTATTTCCGCAGTACTTCTGATCGCAGGCGGTCTAAAAGCATTGCAGACAATGGCGATCGCAGCGGCACTTCCTTTCTCGGTAGTCTTGTTGCTAATGTGTGTAGCTCTAGTAAAAGGCTTTAGAGACGAGGCTGAAGGGATTGAATATACATCTCATGCTAACAACCAAAAAACCAAGGACAAAGACCATAAAACCCAATCTGCCCTAAGCTAACATTAAAGCAGAATAAAAATCCCCTCACTGTTTTAGTGAGGGGATTTTTTCGTTTCTAAGCCTTCATAAATCAAAAGAGTTCTACTATTTGAAATTTTGCTGATACAAAAAGGGAACCTACTATTAAGTCACCTCTTCTCACTCTACTCTTTTAAAGAATATGGGAGAGACGTATCACACAGAACGTTACTTTGTGCATGATTAGTAGAAAGTCAGTGTAAGAACTTTTCGAGGGTAGTTTTCAGACGTAACAACACAGGGTGCTACTTTTTCTGAAATGCTATTTAGGTATTTTTCAAAGATCCAAAGGACTTAGTCTAACCCCCCTTCTTTACGTTGAGGAGCTTAAAAATTGAATAACGCTTAAGTTGCCCTCCTCGCCATAAATCTAGAGGTTATATCCATCAGCTGAAGCGGGAGGACGTATTCGCCGCATCCCTAGAATAAAAAAAGCAGAATAAAAAATATTCTGCTTTTTTGCATTTAAGTGACAGTAGAAGTTATTACAGAGACTTAGCTTCTTGAGTTAAGCGAATGGAGGCATCTAATGCATTAGCAAGCTCAGTACCCTTAATCACAAAATGGCGGCTAAAATATGCTTTGTGTTCAGCATGCTCATGGAAGTTATGTGGAGTTAAAACAGCCGTTAGTACAGGTACTAACGTTTCTAGTTGCACCTGCATAAGGCCAGTACACACAGCTTGGGCCACAAAATCATGTCGATAAATCCCTCCATCAACCACCAAACCAGACGCAGCTATAGCATGGTATTGGCCTGTCTGAGCCAAAAGCTTTGCTTGCAAAGGAATCTCATAAGCGCCAGGAACGGGGAAAATATCAATTTGCTCTGCTTGGTAGCCTCTGCTGATTAATTCATTTTTAAAGCCTTGTAGACAATTTAAGACAATCTCTTCATGCCACGAAGCATAGATGAAAGCGATTTTCTTATCTTCTACATTAGATTCTGAATTGTTTATTTTTATCGTCATGTCAAATCTTACCTTTGGTTAACCTATCTCTAAGTGCTTAAGTGATAAATCACTCAACCCCTTTCATAATAATAATTTTCGCTTTTGCAGCCTCTTTACGATGCTGGCATGCCTTCTGATACGCTTCTGAGTGATAACAGGCTAACGCCATTTCATAGCTTTCAAATTCAATAACAACTGCGCGACTTGGGTTTACATCAAAGCCTTCAAGTGCAGTAAAGGTCTCTCCTCGTGCCAAGATATTCGCCTTGTAAGCACTCAAAGCCGAAGGCGCTAATGCTAAGTATTTTTTATATTCTTCAAGGTCTTCAACCTCAACAAATGCAATCCAATATGCTTTCATATATCACCTATATAATATGGCATACCATATTATATCAAAGCGAAATTCATCTTATAACTAGAAAATGTCGATTTAAGCGCAAAAAAAAGCGCCTTCTAAGAAGACGCTTTTTTATAGATTTTAATCTGAATCATTGCATAAAATGCACGACACCTTCGTCAGAACATCCCGTATACATACCAAATGTACCCTGCTCTTTCTCAGCGATATATCGTTGTAAAATATCCTTGATGGCAGGATAAAATATATTATCCCAAGGTATTTGGTCCGCCGACAATAAGTCAGCAGCAAGTGTTTCGGGCCCTGGCTCATCCGTAAAAGCCACAAGCTTGGCTCTAAACATTATATAAACCTCATTAATTTGAGGCACACTGAAAATAGAGTAAGGGGCTATTATTTCAATTTTAGCACCGGTTTCTTCCCATACTTCACGTTGAGCTGCCTGCTCGACAGTTTCACCACACTCCATGAAGCCAGCTGGTAATGTCCAAGTGCCTGTTCTTGGTTTTATCGCACGCTGACACATAAGGTATTTGCCTTCATGCTCAACTATACAGCCAGCAATAACCTTGGGGTTATGATAAAAGATTTTCTCACAATCAGCACAAGTGTATCGGCTATGGGTATCGTGATTCGTTTTTCGCAATACCAAATTGGCACTGCCGCACTCAGAACAGAATTTCATACATTAGGCCCAATATTAGCTAGCAAAGTTGCCTTAACAACCTTGCTAATCAAGCTTACTTAGGAAATTGCACCTGATGTGGTGAGTGGATATTGGCTTGGGCAAATACACCTTCATTGCCCTGTTGTTCAGCCAAAACACCTAACGCCACCTCAGCAGCTCGTTTAATGTGATTTAAACAAGCTTCATGGGCAATCACAGGGTCACGTGTTTTGATAGCGTCAACAATATTCGACATTTCTGTACTGCTGGATTTATAGCGGTTATTTTGAGATACAGAGGTTGCGCGTAAAAAGCTAATACGTGCTTGTAACTGTCTTAGGAAGTTACAAGCGGTATGGTTGCCACAACCACTGAAAAGTACTTCATAGAAGTCAGTCACGGCTTCAAGAATAGGCACCATATCGCCTTTCTCTAAACGTGAATGTAACTTTTTAAGTGAATACTCAAGATCAAGCACCTGCTCATCACTTGCGCGTATAGTGAATAATTCAACTATCATACATTCAAGTGAACAGCGAAGTTCGTATATCTCTCTAGCATCTTCCATACTAATGACGGCAACGCGAGGGCCTTTACCAGCAACGTCTTCAACCAAACCTTCTGACTCTAAATGCCGTAAGGCTTCTCGAACCGAAGTACGGCTAACACCTAAAAGGTCACAAAGATCGCGTTCAACCAGACGATCCCCAGGTAGGAACTGAAAATTTAAAATGGCATTACGCAAAGCTAAAAGGACCTTTTCACGTAAGGTCATTTCCGTGCGTTCAATTTTTACAGAATCTCCAAGAGGCTGTCTTTGCATAATCACTCTTCCAAAAATAACGCTTATATTATCACACTATCAAAACGGCAACAGACTGATCAAGAAGGAAAAAGCCTTACTTTTCACTCGCTTCTTGATCCATTTCTGCAAAAACAGTTTGCGCAACACGAAAGCTATCAATTGCAGCAGGTACACCACAGTAAATAGCGGTTTGCATTAAGACCTCACGTATCTCAACTTTACTCAAACCATTATTGATAGCACCTCTTACATGAATTTTTAACTCATGTGGGCGATTCAAAGCTGTAATCATGGCTAAATTGATCATACTGCGAGACTTTAATGATAAGCCATCACGTTGCCAAACTGTTCCCCAGCAATATTCAGTCACAAGCTGTTGTAGATCAGAGGTAAACTCATCAGCCTTAGCTAAGCTCTGATTAACATACTCTTCACCTAATACTTGTTTACGTGTTGCTAGGCCTTTCTCAAATAACGCTGTCATTTCTATATCTTTCATTACTTTATCTCCACACTTTAGGCGATACCAATTCTTTAAAGGTCGCTAGATGCCACCCACCATGAGGTATTTAATCTCAACATAATCTTCAATCCCGTATTTAGAACCTTCACGGCCAATACCAGATTGTTTAATCCCACCAAATGGTGCGACGGTTGTTGAAATTATGCCTTCGTTAATGCCTACCATGCCGTATTCTAGCCCTTCACCCATACGCCAAGACCTTCCAAGATCACGAGTATAAATGTAAGCAGCCAGACCAAATTCGCTGTCATTAGCCATTTGCAAAGCGTCTTCTTCAGTTTTAAAACTGAAAATAGGAGCAAGTGGTCCAAAGGTTTCTTCTTTTGCAACCTTCATCTCTGGCGTCACACCTGAAATAACCGTTGGCTCATAAAAAGTACCGCCCAGAGCATGACGATTACCGCCCGTATTTAAGCAAGCCCCTTTTGCGATAGCATCAGCAACATGATCTTCAATCTTACTGATAGCCGCATCATTAATCAGTGGTCCTTGAGAGATACCCGCTTCTAATCCATTACCTACCTGTAAAGACTCTACTGCTTGAGTCAGCTTTTCGACAAAAAGATCATGCACGCCTTCTTGCACTAAAAAGCGATTGGTACAGACACAAGTTTGCCCTGCATTTCTGAATTTTGACGCCATGGCGCCTTCAATTGCTGAGTCGATATCGGCATCATCAAAAATAATAAAAGGCGCATTACCCCCCAACTCTAAAGACACTTTTTTGACGGTATTAGCACATTGCCCCATGAGCAATTTGCCGATATTGGTAGAGCCAGTAAAGCTTAACTTTTTGACTTTATCATTTGCTGTTAGCTCACCACCTATAGCAACTGCATCCCCCGTCACCACATTAAAAATGCCAGCAGGAACACCCGCCTCTTCGGCCAAAACAGCCAAGGCTAATGCAGAAAAAGGCGTATCTGGAGCAGGTTTTACAATAAAGGGACACCCTGCTGCCATCGCTGGCGCGCATTTACGTGTAATCATGGCACTTGGGAAGTTCCAAGGCGTTATGGCACTAACAACCCCAATTGGCTGCTTTAACACCATCAGCCTTGCACCGGCCTTATGAGACGGAATGATATCCCCATAAATACGCTTACCTTCTTCTGCAAACCATTCGATGAAGCTGGCCGCATAGAGAATTTCACCTTTTGCTTCGGCTAACGGCTTGCCTTGCTCTAACGTGAGTATATTGGCTAGGTCATCGGCATGGGCAATCATCAGTTCATACCAGCGACGCAAAATGCTGGATCTTTCTTGCGCTGTCTTAGCCGCCCACGCTTTTTGCGCTTCATAAGCAAAATCAATGGCTTTTTGAGTAGCCTCTGACCCTAAGTTTGGAACAGTTCCTAACAAGTCTCCTGTTGCTGGATTGAAAATAGACTGAACTTCACCTGTTTCACTCTCAACCCATTCCCCTGCGATATAAGCTTTTTGCCTGAAAAGTTGACTATTCATTTTTATATTTCTCATTTAGTCTAAGTTGGGGTGGGATCAATTAGAGCCTTGCCATGCAGCCATTTTGCCTTGGCAATAAACCATTGGGGTTTGCTCGTCATTAATTTTTATGGATTCAACTTCACCCACTAAAATAGCATGATCACCGCCTTCATATTCACGCCATAATTGGCATTCAATAACAGTTACCGCCCCTTCAATAACAGGGTTTTCAAGAGATGAACAGCTGATATCTAACCCGCTAATAGCCGCATCTTTAGCTTCGCCTTTTTTAGCAAAGGCAAAAGCGACATCTGTTTGCTCAGCACTTAATATATTGATGGCAAAACGCTTAGCTTTACTCAATATAGGATAGGTATCCGATGAATAATTTGGACAAACAAGTACAAGTGCAGGATCCATAGACAGCGCACTAAAAGCACTTGCCGTTAAACCTGTCACTTTACCTTGGCTATCATAAGCAGTAACAACAGTGACACCGGATGCAAATGTACCGAGTGCCTTTTTATATAAATCTTCATTCAACATGATTACACTCCTAGCGCATTACAAATGGGTCTGACATTGGGTCACTGGATAGATTAATCCAAACGGTTTTACGCTCTGTATAAGCCAACACAGAATCAATACCACTTTCTCGACCATAACCACTGTGCTTGTACCCGCCGATAGAAGCCATTGCAGAGACAACACGATAAGTATTTACCCAAATAATACCTGAATGCACATCTCTAGCAACACGGTGAGCTCTGGCAATATCTCGGGTCCAAACACCCGCTGCCAAGCCATAATTAGAATCATTAGCCATAGCCAAAGCCTCTTCTTCCGTATCAAAGGGAATCACGGCTGCAACAGGGCCAAAGACTTCTTCTTGCATCAAGTAGTCGCTGTTGGAAGCACACTCAAAAATAGTTGGTTGGTAATACCATCCTTTATCTAGATCAGCACGCTTACCACCAAGGCGTAATTTTGCACCTTGCTTTTTAGCTTGCTCGACAAAAGACTCAACTACTGAAAGTTGCTGCGCTGTTGCCATTGGCCCCATTTCACTTTCATCTAAAGCAGGATCACCAATCTTAATTTTGTTTGCCTTTTCAACTAGCGCATCTAAGAACTTACTGTAAACACTACGTTGCACTAGTAAGCGAGAGCCAGCGACGCAACTCTGACCGGATGCAGCAAAAATACCCGCCACAATGCCATTTAAAGCACTGTCTAAATCAGCATCTTCAAAAACAATCTGAGGAGATTTACCACCTAACTCTAAAGACAACTTAGCGAAGTTCTCTGCAGAACTTCTAATCACATGTTTCGCTGTTGCGGCACCACCCGTGAAAGCGACTTTACGCACCAAAGGATGGCTAGTTAACGCCGCCCCTGTACTTGGACCAAAGCCAGTAACAACACTGACAACACCTTTAGGAATGCCCGCTAACTCAACTAGTTTGACTAATTCAATCAAGGTCGCAGAGGCATGTTCAGATGGTTTGAGTACTATGGTATTACCAGCGGCCAATGCAGGAGCAAGCTTAATCGCAGTCAAATACAATGGACTGTTCCAAGGAATAATCGCTGCCACAACACCTAAAGGCTCACGAATGGTATAAGCCATCATGTCGGTTTTATCTAAAGGTAAAGTCTCTCCTTCAACCTTGTCAGCTAACCCTGCGGTGTAATAGAAAAACTCAGGTAAATAATTCACTTGAGCGCGTGTCTCTCGAATCAACTTACCATTATCACGACTTTCTAATTGCGCTAAGGTTTCTATATTTAGAGCAATAAGATCACCTAGTTTTCGTAGCAACTTGCCGCGTCCAGTAGCGCTAATACTGCGCCACTGCGAACTTTTAAAGACCTGATCTGCAGCCTCAACAGCGCGGTTTACATCGCTTTCATCGGCATCTGGAAATTGTGACCATGGGCTAGCAGTTGCTGGATCTAAACTCTCAAACACCTTCCCTGAATTTGCACTCGTCCATTCACCCGCTATGCTCATATTAAATTCTTGCAACGACATTATATGAACTCCTCTGTATTTGGTTGGGCTAAGTAGACAAAGTCAAAAAACTTCATCAGTTTTTCATTGACTAGCTTAGGCGATTCCATTGGCATCATATGCCTTTGATCAGCTAACACAACAATTTGAGCATGCTCGATCAAATTACCCATATCATGTGCCATTTGTGGTGTCGAACCAGGATCTAGCTCTCCAGTCATCACCAAGGTTGGTACTTTAATATTGCTAATTTGATCAGCTAAGTAATTGTCTTCACTTGCAAATAATCGATAAGTCGTGAGGTAACCTAAATGATCATTATTCAAAACCGTGTTTCGCACTTCATTAATTTGAGCAGAACTAGAAGCCGCATATTCTTCACTGAACCAGCGCTTAATAGCCGCATCAACATTGGCTGATGGACCTTTAATTGCTACTTCTTTGGTGCGTGCTTGAATCCCTGTTCTTTGTTCTTCGGTACGGTTAAAAACACTATTAAGAATGACTAAACTTTCTAAATATTGAGGGAAATGTAAGGCAAACGCCCTTGCAACTAGCCCTCCCATAGAAAACCCCACAATGGAGGTTCTCTCTATATTAAGTTGATCCAGTAGCTCCTTTAACTGTAAGGCATAATCTTTTAGACAGGCGGTATCCGACGGTTGTTTACTTTGACCATGCCCTAGCATGTCATAACAAATCACCTGGTAATTGGCGGACAAAGTAACACTTTGTCCACCCCACATATCTTGATTAAGCCCTACGCCATGAATCAGAACGATATTTTCACCACTGCCCTCTAGGCTATAAGCCGTTCCTTGAGGAGATATTAGGTGAGTTTTCTCAACTCTGTTTTCGTCAGTCATACTAACGACTCCATTTACTTAGATTGATTCTGCGCTTCTTCTGCGGCTAAATCCTGAATATCTTGATAACGGTTACCAATTCTTGGATGTACACGGCCACCGTCAGATGCACCTAGACATACAACTATTTCATCTGCTGCAGGGGCATCTTCGATAGACATCTCTAAAGTAATATAGTGAGATCTGAAACCTTCATCATCTTTATGCATCATAGGGATTTGAATAGAAGTACCAGCACCACCACGTTTGTTAGTAAAACCAAGATAGCTTTTAGCATTTACGGCATTACGGTAATGATTACCAAATCTTAGGGTGTGAACTACCGCAGATGCGTGTTCAATTTCACCATCTACACCGACAACTGCCGCCTTACCATAAGCTTCAATGTTAGCTGCACCACCCATGTACTTAGACACATAATCAACAATTAATGCTCCTAAATCAGAGCAGTTTGCTTTTACTTCTGGAGTTAGGTCTTCAACAAAACCACGACCATGCCAAGGGTTTTTGATGATGGCAGCAACACCAACCATGGTGACAGGCTTATCTGCTGCTTTCCCGCCTTCGATGCGTGTTTCTTCAATTGTGGTCACGATTTTACGAATTTCAAAGCTCATCTCTGTTCCTTTTTATCATTATCAAATTGATCAAAGTAATTTTTTGAAGCCATCCTAGTGTTGGAGTTTATTCAAAATATCACCTTGATATATTATGGTATACCATAATATAGTACACAAAAATAATGATTGTAAAGAGTCAATACTGGATTGTTTATTTCGCAGAAAAGGCAATAGAAGAAAATGAAGTCAGAATTAGCTTTAACAAATACCCAGACACAACACATTGTTATCCTGCTGCAACCTAGGTTCATCATGAAGGAATTACTTGAGGCAATAGAATGGTTTAAGTGTGCTAATGAGGTTGTTAATCACACCTTATTTGAATGGCATCTCTGTTCGGAAGAAGGTTCTGTATTATTAGCTGACAATGGCATGGTATTAAGCGCGCTGCGCCACCCCAACAATATTGCAAAATCAGAAAGCGTGCTTGTTTTTAGTGGTTCTTTATCCGATCAATCTACTCAAATTCTTAATCGACAGTGGTTAGGTGAACAAGTATTAAAACGGACAAAAATTTATCAATTCCAGACTACTTCAAATGATTCAGCAGATGAGTTTAAACATGATCACCTTGCCGAACTCATGGCAGAAATCGTCATGCCTTTACTCAACGTAAATCAAAATAAAGCACTTCTTGCCAATCTTAAACAATCAAACGGCTTATCATTAAGAGTGACGGACAGCAGAGTTCATAAGGCCTTAAGCTTGATGAGAGATAACATTGAAATACCCTTGGATAGCAAGACAATTGCAAATCAATCCTTCCTCTCATTAAGGCAACTTGAAAGGCTATTTAAGCAATACTTTGATGAAAGTCCGAATCGACACTACACCAAATTAAGATTAAAAAAAGCCAAACATTTGTTATTGAGAACAAATCTAAAGGTGGGTGATGTTTCTCAAGCCTGTGGCTTTTCAACGGTTCCATATTTTTGTAAGGCTTACCGTGACTGTTTTGGGCTAACCCCTTTACAAAGTAAGGAGCAACTACAAAAGAGTATTCAGGCTTTCTAAATTTAATATGGGTAGACGTGCCAAATTTATATAAAAAAGAGCCGTCATGAATGGCCCTTTTTACGTTATTACATTTTTAGTTTTAGTTAAAATTGCCCTGCTACCTTCAGCTTTTCTTCAACAACCAAGGACTGCCACCAAGCTTGGGTCGGTTGAGGGTCTTTAATCATGACAGCCTCTCCAAAAATAGGCGTAATCAGCTTCACCTTATTTTCTTGTGCAAGGTTCAAAATACTCTCTAATGGTTCGTACCAATCATGTAATGACAAATCAAAAGTACCATTGTGTACTGGCATCATAGCTTTAGCATTCAGATCAAGGTGAGCTTGCATACTCTCACTTGGATGCATATGTATGTCTTTCCAGAGTTTATTATAAGCACCTGTTTCTACCATGCTTAAATCGAAAGGACCTAAACGTTCACCAATTTCTTTGAAACCAGAGAAATAACCAGTATCACCCGTATAGAAAACATTGGCCTGCTCGCCTTTAATGGCCCAACCAGCCCAAAGGGTTTTATCTCTATCAAACAATCCACGGCCAGAAAAGTGCTGCGCCGGTGTTGCGGTTAAGGTTAGTGAACCAATTTTAATATCTTGCCACCAATCTAGTTCGGTAATTTGTTTAGGGTCTATTCCCCACTTCACAAGGGTTTTGCCTACTTTCAGAGGGGTAACAAACTGATCAACCTTGTCTGCGAGGGTTAAAATCGCGGCCTTATCAAGGTGGTCATAATGATCATGGCTTAGAATAACGGCTGAGATCTGTGGTAATTCTTCCATGCTGATAGGTGGTTGATGGAAACGTTTTGGCCCAACAAAACTAAATGGCGATGCTCTTTCACTAAAAACAGGATCTGCCAAAACATAACTGCCATCTATTTTCATCAGTAAAGTGGAATGCCCTAATCGATAAATCACGGCTTCATTTGTTTGATCAAGTTCTGCTTTATTAATCATCTTTAAAGGCACTGGCATAGTAGGTTCTGGAGCATCTCGTTTAGCGGTTAAGTACGCCATTGAGATACCAACAATATCGCCTAAGCCAGATTCATATTGAATCTCTGAATTCACAAACTTACCTTCAACCTGAGTTGATGCAACTGAATGAGCCGGCATAAAAAACACTCCTAATAAACCAAAGATAGAACCGAGTTTTAATTTCATAATCTCTTACCAAGTAAACTATACTGAGCAGTGTAATTACGCTTATATCAAAAGTAAACCATCAAGTGTAAAATGCATTTAATTTGAATATTTAATGCATATTCTCCAATCTATCTTGCAACCTAATTAAGTCAGTAGGATGAAATGACAGACACTAAACTCACTCGATCTCAAATTAAGCATCAAGCTATTTTAGATGCCGCCAAAAGCGCTTTCCAAGAATTTGGTGTTCAAGCCACCAGCATGGATAAGCTCGCTGAATTAGCACAAGTCTCAAAACGTACTATTTATAATCACTTTGAAAGTAAAGAAGTGCTGGTTATGCAATTAGTGGCAGACTTATGGAATAAAGCCCTAGTTCAAAATAATATTGTCTTTAACAAAGACAGCTCAATTAAAGAACAGTTAACCCAGTTAATCACAACAGAAGTTGAGCTTATGGCAGATGCGGAATACATCGCATTATCTCGAGTGGCATTCGGGCACTTTTTTTATCACCCCGAAGATTTACAAAAGAAAGTGGCGGAATTTTCAGCGCAAGAAACCAGCTTGAAACGTTGGTTAAAAGTCGCGAAAGAGGAAGGTTATTTAACAGTAACAGACATTGATTTTGCCGTTACTCAACTTCATAACCTACTTAAGGGCAGCTGCTTCTGGCCACAAGTCATGGGGATGAAAGGCAGCCTAACTGAAGCTGAGCAAGCGCATATTGTTAACGAAACCGTCGCTATCTTCTTAAGTCGATATCATCAGGTTTAGCAGTAAGAGAGTTACCTTACCGCTAATCCATGCTGAGGCAGTAATTGTCTCAGCACGTACCATCTATGGTAAGACGCGGCTTGATAAAAGCGGTACAAGGGATACTTAATGGCTTCATGGGCACCTTGACACGCCTTAATAGCATCAAAATAACTATTCCAATCTCTGTATTCAGGTATCGTCTCTGGCGTATTGAAAAGCCCTGCCAGTGCCGCCTCTTGCCATGCTTTAATACGTTCCTGTTTTTCAGCTCTAACAGCAATAATACCTATAATCTTGTTTTCAATATCAGACCATTGACTAGTGGCGCCAGCATCAGAGTATTCAGGGTTTGATTCTGCTATTTGCCCAAACAAGGCATGCATCTTCTGGCAGTATTCAAGGAAAGTTTGCTTGTTGTCACGCCAGCCTGATTGTTTAGCTTCCTCCTCTTTGTAGGCTTCATAATCAAAGCGCCATTCAAGGTAAGGAGCATCAGGGTATGTGAGCACGGCGCCATGGCCTAAAGCCCCTGATAAGTCCTCAGCCACACTAGATTTGATATTACGAATGAGTTGATTACCGTATTTTGCAAAGAAGTTTTGCTGCTTTAACTGGGTAAATTTTTTAACCTCGTCACCACTATTACGAAAGCGAAAACTATGACTTTCTACCCTATTGCGCCTTGAGCTAACACCCGAAAAACCATAGTGAGAAAATGTGTCCGCATAAACATGCGCCATAATGCCAATTAAAGGTAAATAATAGTCTTTATCGGATTGGGGTAGATAATGATCCAGCATCTGCTTAGCTATCTCACTGTCTTTTTGGCAAATCAGCTTTTCGGTAAAACTTTCACCTTGATTACCCGGTAAAAAGTGAAAAGGCACCCAAACATCTCTTTGATCCTTAGTGTCTATATTGGCGATATCAGCCACATGATGAGCAGTTGCCTCTACACTCAGGCTTGAACCATCAGGGAACTCAATATCATGAGGGCAGGCATTATCGTCAACAAATTGTGCGGCAGTCGCCACTCTCTTAGCGACGTCTTGGTTTAAACCAGCACAGCGCGCCATGGCATAAGTTGCATAATAATGGAAATCAATTTGCATCAGTTACTTCCTTATACTGAGATTTATTGTATCTGCTAGTTCATCAAAAAAGCGCAATAGGAGCTTGCGATTAAAATTGAATAATTTTAGGTTTTACCCCTTGGTAATCAGGCATGACATCACCTAAATCAGCGCCTATATAGGTTGGATCTGCTGGAATCAGCTTATTGTTTTTAAATATGGCGGTAGAAACATGCCCAGGATAATTCAAGACAACTACCTGCTGGCTTAATAGATGCTTAGCAAGCCAAGCAAATAAAATGGATCTGTCCTCACAGTCAGATGCTTTATAGTGCAAGGATTCTTCCACTAATAAATAGTTTTCAGCACCAAATTGTTGTTGATCAATCGCATAAGGGAAAGCTTGATGAATAAGGTGTAACAACTGGGTTAGTTGAGTATCTTCACTACCTTCTAAAAAGATTCCCATTTGTTCAGAAAGCCCTTGTGATGCAACGTCACCTACAGGCGCTTCAAAATAATAACGTAAATCTATTTGAGGATAGGTTTTAAAGTACTTCACTCTTTCTAGATCATAAGGTAAAGCCAATTTTAGCGCCTTACCGTCAAGTGTTGTTTCTAACTCTCTGAAATGAATATCTTTCCCAGTTTTCAACGTTTTATCAAAACGCATATCAAACGATTGGCTACCCTCGCTAAAATCACCATCATAGGTTCTCACCTCTTTTGTCGCATTACCGGCGATTTGATAGAAGGCTTCACCGTCTATTTTGTAACGAGAGACGCCGTAAAGTTTTTGTTCGGTAGGCACCATCAGAACTAAAGAATCAGTACCCAATGCGACCCTTGCACCATAACCTAAATTATTGAGAAGGAACCAACTTAACGCGATTTGTTGGTTATCATTACTCACTTGTTGCGACACATAAGACTCTACCAACAGCCAAAATGCCCAGTCCGATAAATCAAGATCTTCTTTATATTGATTCAGTTCTGCAATGACAGTGTCGTAATTAATCTTAGCACTCTGCTGCCAATAGTTTTTTAGCCCAGATTGAGTACGGCCTTCTAATTCAACCAATACTAACTTATCTAATGAAATGGCTTGGCCAAAAAAAGTAAATGCGATTTTATTATCTAAAGGTTTATCAGGAGTGTGACTATCTACAACAGGATCATCAACGACGGGCTCCTCTGGCACATCCACAGCAGGAGTATCATCAATTACCGGAGGAACATAAGTAATCACAGGCTCGGTTGGAGTAATAGAGCTATCTTCACTTACAGGTGCACTCGGAAGTTTAGGGGTTTTATCTCTCACTAAAACAGGCATGCTTTTGTAAGCTTGCCATTCTTTTTTAAGTTGCTTAATGAAGACTTTGTGCTCATTAGAATAAGTTTTGAACTCTTCTTGCTGCGATTTTACAAATGCTTCGTATTCCGACTGAAAGTCAGTTGCCAAAATTGCTGTTGGTGCGCCTAAACTAAGTGCGCATATAGTGAGAGTCCCAGCAAATTTATTCATAATTTATCCCTACTTAAACACAAACGATCTATGTATAGTTTATAACACCTTGCTACTTCCCTTTCATGTAAAAGTTTATATTCAGTTCTAGTAAGCAAGGCTAGATATAATTTATTTTACTAGTAAGTATAATTAAACTTTAATGAGTTAACAGTCACATCATTGAAAGGAAGCCAAGATGTTAATTAAATAATAAAAAGACACCTAATGAAAAAAGTCATCTTCGTCGTAACCCTCTCTCTAAGTACTGCAATTTACGCAGACACAATGCGTAATCATTGGGTTGTCAAAACCTATAAAGAAAATGAATATGCCCATCAGTTATTACAACTTGCATTGGATAGCACTATTGAGAGCCATGGTACTTACCAATTAACTGCGAATAACACTCGATTAAGCTTCAATCGATCCAGTTACATGTTAGAACAAGGCCACGACTTTCAAATAGCGTATTTTGGTGCAAGCCAAGGCGTTAATAAGAATTTAATTCCGATTAAAGTCCCGCTTTACCAAGGCTTGTTGGGATATCGACTGCTCGTCGCAAATCATAAGAATGCGAAAAAACTATCAAAGGTCAAAAGTATTGAAGAGCTACGAACATTTAAAGCTGGCTTTAATAGCCAGTGGTCAGACTTCCCAATTTTTGCGACCAACAAACTTAAGGTCGAGACCGCTACAAACATTTTAAACCTGTATAGCATGTTAAATTACGAGCGCTTTGATTATTTTCCAAGGAGTCTTCGTGAAGTTGACCAAGAATTAACTCGCTTCAAGACCCATTCAAACACCTTAGAAGTAGTAGATAATGTCGCTCTTTTCTACCCTCACCCTGTTTACTATCATGTCAGCCCTCAGTTTGAGTCACTCGCTAAGCGCATCGAAGCTGGATTAGAAAACATTTTACTTAGTGGTCAGTTCAGGGCTCTTTTTAATAAATACCACAATAAATATATCCAAAAATACGCGCCCGTTAAACGCAATGTTATTTACTTAAAACGTTACCAAAATAATGATTTACCCGATGTAAGCTGGTGGTTCAAACCCAACTAGATACTAATTAACTAAATAAAAGTTAAAGCCAAACAAGCCCTTTATATGGAGAGGTTTTAAGCTCTGCTAATCTTGTCTCTAGGCTTCCTAGATGGAGCTCTAATTTATGCTCATCAGGATCTAAAAAGTAAAAAGATTCCCCTTCACTGGTATTTTCTTGCCATTGGTGCACACCATTAGTCTTCAGCTTTATTACCAAGTTATGGTAATCACTTTCTTTAAGACTAAAAGCAAAGTGAGTGTAGTCGTTTAGCCTCTCTGGTTGCCCTAGGTTCAAACATAACCAAAGCCCAGGTATTGAAAGATAGGCTCCCTTATCCCACTTAACATGACCTTTAAAACCCAAGACCTCTTGATAAAAAGCTAATGATTTATCAAGCTCAGACACAGTAAGGGTTATATGATTTAATCCTGTCAGCATACTTGTTCACCACGAAATGTTCGACTTCTCACCTTATATCAAAAAAGAGGCGAAAAAAATCCCCATCAATGACGGGGATTTAATGAATAAAGCTTGAGCTTCTTAATGCTCTTAGTTAGCTATCGTAAAAGTGGCCTACTCACTCTTATTCAGTAATTTTAAACACACTGATGTTATTAAGTAGTGTCATGGATAAATCTTTAACATTTTTACCCTGATCAGATGAAAACTCTGAATGATTAAAGGTATCACTGGATGTCTGTGTTAACGATCTTGCGCTATCACTGATTTTTTGTGCCGCTAGCCTTTGCTCTTCAGTAGCACTCGACACCTGCGTCATGCTCTTTTCAACCGCCACAATAGACTCTCTAATCTGAGTTAATAAGATGCCAGCCTTAGTGGCTTTATCAACACTTAACTCAACCTGCTTAGCACCACTTTCCATGCCTTCAACGGCTGATTGGCTATTAGCTTGCAGTTTCTCTACAACATCCCGAATTTTCTGCGTAGAGTCCTGCGTTTTCTGAGCTAAGTTTCGCACTTCATCTGCCACAACAGCAAAACCACGGCCTTGTTCACCAGCACGGGCGGCCTCTATTGCTGCATTCAAAGCCAATAAATTAGTTTGCTCAGCAATCGCATTAATCACATCGACAACTTCGCCAATGCTGTTACTACTTTCCTCCACATCCTTAATTCGGTTGGAAGCCGCACTGAACGACTGTGACAAGGTCGCTACAGTTTCTTCCACTTCATTTACAGCATCATTACCTGAGATACTAATTTCGCTAGCAGCAGAGGTTTCATCGGAGACAGCACGTGTACTATTTGCTACCTCTTCAATCGATACCACAACTTGATCGATCGCAGTGGCTACATGGGTACTTTCTTCCTCACTCTTTTTCGCATGGTGTTGCAGTTCATGGCTAACATTATCAATCGACTCGGCTGAATCAACGAGATTCTTACTAGAGTCAGATACCTGCCTTATTACATTCACTAAACCATCTCGCATAGCCGCAATGTCACGCTTCAATAAATGCATTTCATTTTTAGTTTTAGTATCTTTTTTAAACTTAAATTGATAAGTAAGATTACCCTCACCCAAGAGTTTTAACCCATGCGTGATCTCGGTTAACGGCAATAATGAGCGTCTAATCAGTTGCCAGAGCACTAACATTAAAAAGATAGCGCCAGCGGCACACATTAATTCAATTTTTAGAATTTGCGCATCAATCTCGGCTTGGTATTCATCTTCATACGTTTTTAGCAAAGCGACCCAGTTCCAACCCGCTACCGCATGATATAAGACCTTAGATTCTCGAGCGACGGCATCAATCCCCTTAGTGGGCACAGAGTAATTAAACGTCCCTTCGTTACCGATAAAAGCTTGCTTAAAGGTATCCACAAAATCAGGCTGAATGTCATACACATTACCTCCTGTAAGGGTTCTGTGTATCACCATATCACCTTCATTTTTACCCGCTGCCATCACATAAACATAACCCGATTTACCAAAGGTCAGTTGTTTTACGTACTCTGAAAGGCTTGTCATTATGTTTTGCAAATTAGTGCTAGTTTCGATCACAGCAACTACTGCACCATCGACAACAATGGGTTTAAAGTTCTGATAGAGATTAAAACCTGCGACTTGGTTTTGCCCTTGATAGCCTATGTTTGAAATAAGGTCACTAAAGGCTGGATGCTCTGAATCGATTACATGCTCTAGAATTGGCTCACCTTTTTCATTAAGCATACTAGAAGCGATTGGCGTAAATTTGTTGCTTTGCTTTACATATAAGCTAATAAAATGATCAGACTTTTGAGTAAAGCCAGCTAGCTGTGAACTATCTTGATTAACGAGTGTATCTCCTAACCAAACTTCAGGCACTGAACGCCCATTTGTCATTAAAAATGACTGATCATCTACCCTTAGCGCCTTGAACTCTGCATAAGACATACGAGACATGAGTTGATTATTTGACACCATGGCTTCAAATCTTGCTTCAAGGTTTTGGGACACCAATTCAACCTGCTTATTTTGATTTTCACTGGCGACACTATTTACCTCTGCAGTAAAAAACCGAGAAATAAAATAGATTAGCAATGTCATGAAAAACACAACAGCAACTAATGTACCTGCACTGAGTTGTTGAGGAAGGGGTTGTCTACGAATAAAGCCAAGCATATCTTTCTCCTATAACTTCCATGGATGCAATGACTTAACCTAAATTAAAGCCATTCATGCTTATAAAAATCCTGCTTATTAAAAACGTCACACAAACAACATAGTGCAAGTATGCGTATTAATATATGTCAAGAATTTGAATTTTCTTGATAGTGAGAATTTAGGAGAAATATATGACGTATTGATTAATATCGAGTATTAAAGTGAACTTGCTTTGAAATGATTTTAACTATCAGATTTTATTCATGTTATTCAATACAAGACACCTTCTTATACTTGCTAAGTAGATGTCTTATATGTGTTATTTATTAAAAATGTAAAGTAAGACGCTGTAATCTGCTAAGGTAGCTCGCAATAGGCACTTAGGGAACCTGAGATTAAGTCACCTCTTCTCAGTTTTTACAGAAAAGGTATCACTCAAGGTGTTACTTTTACTGAAATGTGGTTTTGGTATTCTTCAAAGACCCTATCTTTACGTTGAAGATCTTAACAATAGAATGACTATTAAGTTGCGCTCCTCGCCATAAATCTAGCTGCTTTTATCCACACGCTGAGGCGGGAGGATTTTATCTCAGGTTCCCTAGCCTCAACACAGAGATCAAAACGTTTAATTAAAGGTCTTCAGCCCAATCATCTTCAGCGTCTAGCTCTTCATCACCCCAGTCGTCGTCTTCCCAGCCATCATCACCCCAAGCATCGTCATCTACAGGTGGATTGCCATCATAGACGGCATTCTGGCGATTTTGTAAATACACATCTCTAACAAATTCGTATTCATCACCAATAATAAGAGACTCTAACGACAACAATGAAGCTCTTGTCTCAACCAGATCTAAACCCGATACCGCCAAAGCTTCATCCCAATGCAGATTGAAAAAAGCCTTTGCACCCGGCGTATAAAAATCGACCGGCACATCCGTAGAGTCTCTCAAGGTAGAGGGACCAAATAATGGCAAAACTAAATAAGGGCCAGAACTAATACCCCAATAACCCAAGGTTTCACCAAAGTCTTCTTTCTGTTTTTTTAGGCCCATTTCAGAGGCCACATCGAAAATACCAAACCAACCAGCAGTAGAGTTGATAATGAAGCGCCAGCTTGATGAAGCGGTCGCATCTATCTTACCCTGCAATAGGTTGTTGAAAATATTGCCTACTTCCCCAAGGTTGGAGAAGAAGTTACTCACCCCTTTTTGTACTGGTGTCGGTGTTACATTCTTATAGCCAATTGCCACTGGCTTTAAAATCGCCTTATCTAATCCAGAGTTAAACGCATACATGGAACGGTTAAACCTTTCCCATGGATCAGGATCAACATAAGTCTCCTGCTCAGATTCAATCACGGCTTGCTCTGCCTCAGGCCCAGCCGTATCTTGATTTACCGCTTTCGCTGAACAGCCCACTAATCCAGCAAAAATAAAACCAGCTATCAGAGGTTTTAGTGCATACTTCCTTTTCATAAAAGGGGTTCCTATACAATCATTTTCAAGACAGTTATTGCTTAGACAATTTTTTTAACTAACTGCCACTGCTTTTGTAAACGTTTTTCAGAAACAGGTTCCAGTGTGCCCACATTTTGAGCAAATAAAGACACTCGATACTCTTCCATTAACCAGCGATATTTTAATAACTCTGGGTCGTACACATTCTTAGCATCATGACCTTGCTTCTGCTTGGCATAGCTTTGCCAAAGCTGCTCGCAATGTGTCACTAAAGCATTCTCTTTATTTAGATGGTTTTGAAATCTATCTAAACGCACTTCAATACCTTTAAAGTATCTAGGTAATTGGCTAAACCAAAATAACGGGGTATCACCAATAAAACCTGGATAAATCAAATTCCCTAACTGTTGCTTTAAATCCCCGTAAACTCGTGTCCAAGGTAATGGAATGTTGCCTTTCATTTGCTTAGCGACTTTCTGATACGAAGACAGTACCTGATGCAGTTGCAATGCCATCTCATTAGCGAGCGTTACCAGCTGGGGTTTATTCTTAATCAGGGTTTGTTCAAACTCTTCTTTGGTTCTTGGTAAGGTTTGACCATCCAAAAATACCTTATCTAAGACTGCATTTAGAAGGTCATCTAATAAAAGTTCTTTCTTACCTATAGGCGCGAATATTAATAGAGACTCCCTTAACTTAGGTAAGTTCTTTTGTAGGTACTTCATATCCTTACTTAGGGAGATTCTTAACAAAGCAATCACCCCTTTACGGTGCGTTTCTAATGCTGTGGCTTTATCATCAAACATCTTAACCGAGACAGTTTCACCATTACTGACCAACGCAGGAAAGGCCGTAACCTTAATCCCAGCTTGGCTTAGGGTTTGTTGTTCAGGCACATCTTGATCAGGCCAGTTTGTGAGGCCTTTCTCTTCATGCGCCTTAGTACCAAACTTGGCAAAGCTTGCATCCACTTGCGCGGCAAACTTAGTTTGCAACTCATCCAGCGCTTTTCCTGTTCCTATCACCTTACCTTGATCCGATATAACTTCGATATTCAGGTTTAGGTAGGCTTCCAGCTTATCCCCTTGCCATTCAGTTAAAGGAATATCTATTAAGGTTTCACGCTTAATCTGTAAGCTTAACTGCTCTAATAGATCGCCTTTACTTGAAGACAAGTTAGGGTAAATGCGATCAACAAATTGAGGGATAGGCACAAAGCGACGTCTTAAGGCTTTAGGTAAAGCACGTAAGTAAGCTTCGCATTTTTCTTTGATATAACCCGGTACCGCCCAGCTTAATTCGTCGGCAGATAGCTGTCGAAGAAGACCAACAGGGACTTTTAACGTCGCCCCATCCACTGCTTTACCCGGTTCAAATTGATACTCAATCGGTAAACTCACCCCGTTTAAACCAAAACTGGTCGGGAAAGCCGTGTTATCAATATCAACTTCTTGTTTAATCAAATCTTGGCGCGTCAAGGTTAATGCATCTTGATTGGACTTAAGCCAAAACTCTAAACTTTTCTGATTGCAAATTTCAGTTGGGATTTGTTTTTGATAAAAAGCAAACACAACCTCGTCATCAACTAAAATGTCCCGTGTTCTTAACTTAGCTTCGTCTTCTTCTATAGCTTTGATTAAATCTTGATTCTTCTGGAAGAAAGCATGACGCGTACGCAACTCCCCTTCAACCAAAGCAGAGCGAATAAAGACTTCACGGGCTTCATCTGGGTTAACGCGAGAATAATCGACACGGCGTTTTGCCACGAGAATCAGGCCATACAAAGAGACCTGTTCATAAGCCATGACTCGGCCCTGTTTCTTCTCCCAATGGGGATCAAAATACTGGCGCTTCACAAAAGGCTTGGCGTATTCTTCAACCCACAATGGCTCCATCTTGGCACTTACTCGGCCATAGAGTTTGGTGGTTTCCACCATTTCTGCAGACATTACCCATTGAGGCGGTTTCTTAAATAATACAGAGCCTGGGAAGATGTGCATTTTACGAGAACGACAGGCAACAAATTCTTTGGTTTCATCGAGTTTGTTAGCAATCTGAGTAAACAAACCCGCTAATAACGCCCTATGCACTCTTTCATAATCAACACTTGGCTTAGTTGATACTTGTTCTTCAGCGTCATCATTCGCTCTATTTTTAGCGCTAACATGGTTTGCCTTATGCTTTTGCGCCTGAATAGCTTGTTTTTTATTCTCGTTTTCTTGTGGTTTAGATTGAGACTCTTTAAAGCCTAATTGCTTACAAGCAATTAGGATTTGGCGATGAATATCACGCCATTCACGCATACGCATATAATTCAAAAATTGTTTACGACAAAACTGACGTAAATGATTTTGAGATAAAGCTTGGCGCTGTTCCTCGAACCTATGCCATAAATTTAACAGCACAACAAAATCTGAATCTGCATCCTTATCAACAGCATGAGCTTGATCAGATTGTGTCTTTTTCTCTTGCGGCCTTTCCCTTGGATCTTGAATTGTAAGAGCACTAACAATAATGGCGATTTCATTTAATACACCAAGCTTATCGGCTGCGATAATCATACGACCAAGTTTTGGGTCGATTGGCAGTTTAGCTAATTGACGCCCAATCGGCGTCAGCCTTTCCTTATTGATAGCACCTAGTTCATTCAGGGCTCGATAACCATCATTGATTAGACGTTTATCTGGCATTTCTACAAAGGAGAACTTCTCGACCGCACCTAACCTTAAGTTCGCCATTTGCAAGATAACGGAGGCAAGGTTAGTTCTAAAAATTTCGGGGTCAGTAAATTCTGCACGTGCTTGGTAGTCAGCTTCATCATAAAGACGAATACAAATACCATCTGCCACACGACCACAACGGCCAGCTCTTTGATTCGCACTAGCTTGACTGATCTTTTCAATAGGAAGCTGCTGTACTTTGGAACGCACACTATAGCGACTAATGCGGGCAACACCCGGATCGATAACATAACGAATGCCAGGTACAGTCAATGAGGTTTCAGCCACATTGGTCGATAACACAATTCGACGGCCACTATGGGATTTAAAAATCTTTTGCTGTTCGCTAGATGACAATCGTGCATAGAGTGGCACAACTTCTGTGTGTCTTAATTCTTCTCGTCTTAGAAGCTCTGCTGTCTCACGGATTTCTCTCTCGCCCGGTAAGAACACCAAGATATCTGAGGCACCACGAAAACTAGACTGTTTTTCTTCGTGAATAATCGTATGAACCGCATCAACAATACCCTGCTCCATACTTTGGTCTGCATCCACTTCTTCAGAGTCAGACTTGAGCAATAAGGGTTGATAACGAATTTCTACGGGGAAGGTACGGCCAGACACTTCAAAAACAGGTGCATCATTAAAATGCTTAGAGAATCGCGCCACATCTATGGTTGCCGAAGTAACGATAACTTTTAGGTCTGGGCGAGAAGGTAAAATACGTTTTAGATAACCCAATAAGAAATCTATGTTTAAGCTTCTTTCATGGGCTTCATCGATGATAATCGCTTGATACTTTTGCAGAAATTTATCTTGCTGAATTTCCGCCAGCAAAATACCGTCAGTCATCAATTTAACTAAGGTTTTATCACTAGACTCGTCATTAAATCGGACTTGAAAGCCAACCTCTTCGCCTAGCTCAACACCGAGTTCATCACTGATTCTGTCTGCTACACTGCGAGCAGCTAGTCGCCTTGGCTGAGTGTGGCCAATCATACCCGCTACACCCAAACCTGCCTGTAAGCACATTTTAGGTAGCTGAGTGGTTTTACCAGACCCGGTTTCACCCGCAACTATCACCACTTGATTGGCTTTAATCGACGCAATAATGTCTTCCGCTTTTGCCGCAACAGGTAAACTCTGGTCGTATTTAATCTCAGGGACTAATTCGCTACGTTCACGCACCTTTTCTTGTGACGCTAAAATCATAGCTTTCACTTCTTCGACCAAGTTAGCATCCAAGCTATTACTTTTTTGCTGGCGCTCAATCAACTGAACTTTACGTTCGATATGATATCTGTCCTTGCTCATCACATCTTGCATTTCAAAAACGGACAATGTTACTTCCTAATAGGGTCTGACGTGGAATATGTTTGCAAATAAAGGAGTTAGATGTAAAAACCGCTCATTAATTAAGCAATCATACAAACATAAGCCACAAAAATATTTGGTTCTATCTTTATGGCGTGAAATTCTACCATCATTTAGTTTGAACAGGTTATAGTGTGACCCCAAGCATATATAACAATTCTCATTTATTACCTAAATCAAGGAATTTCCATGTCTAATCAGATATTTGAAGATAACTCATTAACCATTGGTAATACGCCGCTTGTTCGTCTTAACCGCATTGGTAAAGGCAACATTTGGGCGAAATTAGAATCTCGCAACCCAGCGTTTTCTGTTAAGTGTCGTATTGGCGCTAACATGATTTGGGATGCTGAGAAGAAAGGCCTATTAGGGCCAGGTAAATCCTTGGTAGAACCATCAAGTGGTAACACAGGTATTGCACTTTGTTTTGTCGCAGCAGCTCGTGGTTATCCGATCACTATTACTATGCCTGCAAGCATGAGTCTTGAGCGTCGCCAAGTCATGAAAGCAATGGGCGCAACGATTGTACTGACTGAACCAGCTAAAGGCATGAAAGGCGCGATCGAAAAAGCGGCTGAAATTGCTGAAGATGAAAACACCATCTTACTACAACAATTTGATAACCCAGCTAACCCTGAGATTCATGAGAAAACAACCGGGCCTGAAATCTGGAATGACACCAATGGCGAAATCGATTTCTTCGTAGCAGGTGTGGGGACAGGTGGTACAATTTCTGGTGTTAGCCGTTACATTAAAAACACGAAAGGTAAAGCGATTACCAGTGTTGCGGTAGAACCAACAGCGTCTCCTGTTATTACTCAAGCCATTGCGGGTGAAGACTTAACACCATCACCACATAAGATCCAAGGTATTGGTGCGGGTTTCATCCCTAAAAACCTAGATCTATCTATGGTTGATCAGGTATCACAAATCAGCAACGAAGAATCTATTGAGATGGCAAAACGCCTAATGCGTGAAGAAGGTATCCTATGTGGTATTTCTTGTGGTGCCGCTGTGGCAGCCGCAGAGAAGATTGCAAACCTTGAAGAAAACGCAGATAAGAAAATCGTTGTGATTCTACCTGACTCAGGCGAGCGTTACTTATCGACTGCTTTGTTTGAAGGTGAATTCAGCGAAAATGAACTTGTTCAGTAACAACGAACGAATAAGTTAAGGCATTTTCTTAAGAGTGAAAGATAAAAGCCGCTTTTCCATTCGGATAGCGGCTTTTTATCAGATTAGTTTTTATTAAAGCTTAATCATCTAACAGCTTATGCATGATATAGGCATCTACCAGACCAAGTTCCTTGTGTTTATAAGCTTTAGGAATCGTCCCAATAATATCGAAGCCCAGTGCTTGCCATAGCTTAATGGCAATCTTATTGGTAGAAACGACAGAGTTAAATTGCATCGCAGTAAAGCCAATCTCTTTCGCAACCATCTGTGAGTGTTCGCACATTTTGCGTGCAATTCCCTTCCCTCTTGCCGTTTCACTCACCATATAACCGCAGTTACTAATATGGCTGCTCGGACCCATAGCATTAGCTTTGATATAGTATGAGCCTAAAATAACGCCATCTTCTTCGAAAATATAGGTTTTAAGGGGAAAATTTAGCCAAAGCTGTAAAGCTTCCTCATAACCCATTTGGCTATCAAAGGCATAAGTTTGTTCTGCGAGAATGGTGGTTTCAAAGGTAGGCCAAAACATCTTAAAATCATTTTCTGTCATTTCTCTTATCATCTAATTGTCTTCCATCATTCAATCTATTAAAACTTTATTCGTCTACGTATCTTACATTAGGTTTTTCTAAAACATTTTTTCTACATCACTGCTCTTACCATGTCTCGCATATTAATGATTCTTAATAAATTACTTCAAATCAAACACAGAGGTGTTATGAAAAAAATTATTCCCCTGATACTAAGCCTTATTTTTATCAGTACAAGTGTCCAACTTAGCGCAGCAGATGATATACAAAATGGCGCACAAAAATATCAGACTAACTGTCTAGTCTGTCACGGTATAAAAGGGTTAGGCGATGGCCCCGCCGCAAGTACTTTGGCCAAAAAACCATCAAACCTTGTTAAAAAATTAAATAACATTTTTAAGCCTAAAATGGTGCTCTCTTACACTGTCCTTAAAGGCAAGGTAGACCAAGGGATGCCTGCTTGGGAAGGCATACTGAGCAAACAAGATACCTATGATATTTTTGCTTATATAGAGTCCATTCAATAGGCGTTAAACGGGCTTATTGGTATCGAACCAATCTTCCAAATAGCGAATACATTTTACTAACTTGGTGGGTACAAAGTGCCTCGCCGGATAAAGCGCATAAAGGGTTAGCCTAGGTTTATTTGCCTCGGCTAACACTTCTACCACCTCACCAGAATCTATCATTTTTTGACAAACAAAATCAGGAATAAAACCTAGCCCTAATCCCTTTTTAATGGCGTCCATCATAAACAAGGTGCTATTAACCTTAAGGTTGCCTTTTACCGCAACGCCGTCTTCGATAGGCCAAACATCTTTCCCCTGAAAGTAGCTATAAACAAAACAATTATGCTCACTAAGATCTTTAGGCAAATTAATTGCTTTATGCCTTGCAAGATATTCCGGAGAGGCGCATACCTTATAAGTAAAACGAGTCAGCGGCTTCCCTACATAGTTAGAATCGATCGCACGACTTGACGCTCTTAAGCCTAAATCAAAGCCTTGTTCGACAAGGTCGACACTCTCATCCCCTAGGTGGATATCTAGCTCAATGTCTGGGTTTTCAAGCATAAAATCAGCAAACAACACAGAGAGGTCGGTAATTCCCAAGGCCATAGGCGCGTTGATTTTAAGTTTGCCTCTCACGTTATGCTGCAAATCACTGACAAAATTATCAGCATCATCTAGCTTCTCTAGGATTTCGATTGCTCTTTGTAGGTAACCTTCTCCCACATGGGTAAGCTGAAGGTTTCTGGTAGACCTATGTAGCAAGCGTGCGCCTAGATCATCCTCAAGACGCCCTATTTCCTTACTTATCAAAGATTTAGATGTATTTGTTTGCTCTGCCACCTTGGTAAAGCTTCCTAAATTAGCCAGCTTTACAAATAACTTTATCGCCCTGAGTTTGTCCATATTCAACTTTATCTCACATGGTTTCTTTAGGATTTTCTTTTAGAGAGACAGACAAGATTTCGAATTAGTTTCGCCAACTTTCTTTCAGTTTGCCTCCAATTTGAGAACAGTATATGCATATTATCGATATATATGTAAACAAACTATCACCTTAGACTCTCCCTATCGCATACAGATTGGTTCTCATACCAAGCGAGAAAAAATGACCTTAAACATACAAACGAATTAATCAAATCACCTATGGAGAAATTTATGTCTAATACGCAAAATAAGCTAAATCAAACCGCTAACACAAAAACTGACTACACACTTTATTATTCTCAAGGTGCCTGCTCAGTAGCGACACAAGTTGTACTAAACGAATTAGGCCAAGACTACCAACTTATCAATGTAACTAGCCTAGAAAATTTCACTGAGGTTAACCCTGTCGGTGCTGTGCCAGCCCTAGTAGAAAATGACATTGTTCTAACAGAAGGTGCGGCCATCATACTTCACCTTTTGGATAAACATGCCAATAGCCTATTAGCAGCAGAAGGCCCTGCCAGACAACAAGGCATACAGGATATTCTCTTTGCTAACGCCACTATGCACCCAGCCTACGGCCGACTCTTTTTCATTAACCAATACATTCAAGATGACAACGCTAAGCAAGATGCCTTGAATAATGCGGCGACTTTAATCAATAAACTATGGCAAGTAGTTGAAGCCAAGTTAGAAAAAGGATCAGGCGACTTCTTAGGGGGTAAGCAGGTTTCTGCAGCAGACATCATGCTAAGTGTGTATTCAGCTTGGGGGCCTTTCTTCCCTGTCGACATCATCATAGGGCCAAAAACACAGGCTATGTTAGCAAACGTCCAACAAATGCCGAATTATCAAAAAGTGGTTGAGAAAGAAGCCGCTTTGGCGAATCAAGCCTAATAAGGAGGCAGCTATGAGTCATTCTGTAGAAACAGATTTTGACCATGTCGTTAGCATTATCAACCAATATTGCGAAGGCCTGTATCTAGGCGACGCTAAGTTGCTGGAAAACATATTCCATCAAGATGCCTGGCTAAAGCTGCCAGGCAAGCGTCGCTCCCTTAGTACTTGGTTAGAAAATGTAAGACAAAGGCAAACACCTAAAGATTTGGGCCAAGCTTATGACTTTAAAATACTGTCAGTTGATCTGGTACAAGATCAAGCCATGGTCAAACTTGAGTGTCCGCTTTTTGATTTTCATTACATAGACTTTCTAGGTTTATTAAAAGAAGAAGGCCAATGGCGAATCGTCAATAAGATGTATACGGACATTGCCTCTAATTTAAAAGTGAATGAGTCCCTGCCAAAATCGAATGAGTCAATACATGGGAGCGGCTCATGAAAAACACGCAAGAGAATCGCTTAAGAATTGAGATGGTGCACGACATAGTTTGTTCATGGTGCCCTATTGGTTTTCGTAATATTCAAGCGGCCATAAAGGCATTAAGGAACCTGCGATTAAGTCACCTCTTCTCAGTCTTATCAGAAAAAGTATCACACAAGGCGTTACTTTGACGTAATGTAGGTACCTTTCGAGAAGTAACAACATAGGGTGTTACTTTTTCTGAAAGACCCGAAGGGCGTGGTCTAAAAGCCCTATCTCTATGTTGAGGACCTTATCAATAGAATCACTATTAAGTTACGCTCCTCGCCATAAATCTAGCGGCTTTTATCCACACGCTGAGGCGGGAGGACTTATTCGCAGGTTCCTTAAACATCGAGGTTGAATTCGGTTTTTTACCTTTCGAGCTTAACCCCAGTATGTCAGAAGATGGCCAATTGATTAGCGACTACTTTAAACAGCAATTTCGTTGGAGTGATAACAAGTTAAAACAGTATCAAACCGATTTAGTTGCGACAGCAAAAAATGCGGGAGTGTGCATCGACTTTAGTAAACGTCGTTACTACTTCAATACGCATAAAGCCCATAGATTAATGCATTGGGTACACGGCTTTAATAAGCAAATCGAGTTTAATGAATACCTTATAAAGGCTTACTTTGAACTGGGTTTAGATATCAGCCAAACAGACGTTCTATTGCAAATAATCATGGATATTGGATTAGATCCAAACTCAGCGCGACTTGCACTTGAGGATCCACAAATAGAGCAAGCCCTGATGCAAAAAGTCGAGCGTTATATGGCATTTAACATCACAAGTATTCCTACCTTTATTTTGGATGGAAGTTACTTGCTACAAGGTTCTAACTCTGTCTCAGAGATTACTCATCAGCTTGGTCAGTATCTTAAGAGTAAAGCTGCTTAAAAATAAAGCTGCCTAGCTTTTAAAACTTAAAGGCTAGCAGCCAGAAACAGAACCTAAAGCAAATTTATACACTATTTTAAGGAGGCAAAATGCCTTATATCAACGTAAAAATTACAGACGAAAACGTCACCAGAGAACAGAAACAAGCCATTATTAAAGGTTGTACTCAAATTATGGTCGATGTGCTGAATAAGGACCCACAAGTCACTTTTGTTGTGATAGATGAAGTCAAACTGGATGACTGGGGCATTGGCTTTGATCAAGTCTCAAAACTTAGAGAAAGCACCTTAAAGTAGCCCATAGAGTAAGGCTTAATGCCTCAAACATTAGCAAGGGATAGAAATTTATCTCTTGCTAATGTGTACTAATTTAATAGCTTGCTCATATTAATGCCGGTAATGGTATAGCCTGCAGCTTGGTATAAGTCAGCTGCTCTTTTGTTTTGATAGGCAACTCTCAACTTAATTTGGCCAATTTCCAATGGTTTTAAAGCATCTTCTAATGCTTTCAAAGCAAGCTTTCCTAATCCTTTTGAGCGCTGCTCCGGCAATATATAAAAGTCCGAAATAAAGCAGCTATTATCCTCAGGGTTAATCATCCGCCATAAATAACCCACTAGCTGATTGCTCTCGCCCAGCTCAATACAGAGTAACTCTTCATTTTCTTCTGTAATCCCCTCTGGGAAAGAAGCCTCAATGGCTGCCTTTGCCATCTTGATCGCCACAAGGTTAGAGTGACCATAGTTGTCCATAATCTCTTGCGCATAATCCTGCACAAAATAGCCTTGATAAGCACTAAATTCACTCGCTATCATTGGCCTTAATCTAATCTCCACATTCACTCCTTTTGCTCTCATTCTTTACTCTTTATCCTTTTTTTAATTCGGACTTTTATAACCAGACTGTCTGTATTCGCTCAGCTTAACTCAGTGTCTCAAAGTAACTGATCACATAGTCTTTAAAGGCCTTCAACTTTTTGCTTTGATAAGCATCTTGTAGATAAATTAAATTAAAAGCCACACTCGCAGCTTGCCATTCTTCAAACAAGTGAAGCAGTTTACCTTCTTTAATTTCATCCAAACAATACATAGCAGGTACTCGTACTATGCCAAGGCCTGCTTTTGCGTTATTGACCATTGCATGGCCATTTTTACAGCTAAAAGGCCCTTTTACCTGTATATCTTCGGCTAATGCTGATCCGTCAGCCGCTAATTCATGGCTAGAAACAAAACGCCAATTTTTGATGGAGCCAGTAATACAAGCATGCTCTTTTAGCTCTTTAGGATGTAGCGGCCTCCCATGAGTCTTAAAATATTCTGGGCTTGCTAGGGTCACAATCTCGATATCCATCAGCTTTCTCGCAATCAAGGCGGAATCTTCAAGGCATCCCATACGAAACACAAAATCAAACTCACCTGAGATAAGATCAACCCTGCGACTATCAAAGTCTAAATTGATATCAATATTTGGATACACACGAGAAAAGCCGTTAATCAGATCCATTATCAGGGTTTCACCAATGTAGCCGCCAACACAGTTAATATTAAGCGGCCCTGATAACTCGCTTGCACTTTCTAGGGCTTGATTAACTGCCACATCGATTTTATTTAAGCTTTGCTGGCATTGCTGATAAAACGCCTCCCCTTGCTGAGTTAATCTCTGGGCTCGCGTGGTTCTTATTATCAAACTCACGCCAAGCTGGGCCTCTAGCTGATTTAGCTGTCGAGATAAATAAGATCGCGAGCAACCCATTAGCTCAGCCGCTTTTGTGAAACTCCCCTCTCTTGCAATCACCACAAACGCCTGAATATCTGGCAGGCTGATCTCTTTGTTCACTTAGCCATTCCTCATTCTGTTTATTAAAGCTAACACCTTAAACGCTAATTATGCCCGTTTTGAGCCTTCAATTGCGCACTATAAGTTCACAATAATTTAACTAGGAGCTTATTTTTAAACAATAACGAGAAGAATACTATAGCTACATCAGCAAATAAGGCATGCCTTAAAGCTTATTCAATCACAGAAACCTAATTTTAAAAGCGAGATATAAAATGGAAAATACACTTAAAAAACTAGTTGTCATTACAGGGGCAAGTTCTGGTATCGGTGCAGCCATTGCCAAACAGCTAAGTGAACAAGGCCACCCGCTACTTTTACTCGCCCGTCGTGTCGATAAACTAAGAGATCTAAACCTTGCAAACACCCTATGTGAGCCACTTGATGTAACAGATTACGAGGGCTTTCAACAAGCCGTTGCTAAAGCTGAAGCCCTTTATGGCCCAACAGACTGCTTAGTGAATAACGCTGGTGTCATGTTACTAGGCCAAGTGGAAGATCAAGCACCAAACGAGTGGCAACGCATGTTTGATATCAATGTGGTTGGCTTGCTAAACGGTATGCAAACCGTATTAGCGCCAATGAAAGCCCGTAATACAGGCACCATTATTAACATTAGCTCTATCGCTGGCCGTAAAACCTTCCCAAGCCATGCGGCTTATTGTGGTACTAAATTCGCGGTTCATGCTATTTCAGAAAATGTACGTGAAGAAGTGGCTGACTCAAATGTTCGCGTCATCACCATAGCACCTGGCGCCGTTGAAACTGAGCTGCTATCTCACACAAGCTCAGAAGACATTAAAGCAGGTTATGAAAGTTGGAAAGAGGATATGGGTGGTGTTCTAAGCCCAGAAGATATCGCCAATTCTGTCAGCTTTGCCTACGCTCAGCCACAAAATGTGTGCATTCGCGAAATCGTGATTGCTGCCACTAAGCAACAACCATAGAGCGATAAAAATAGCAGGTTTAAAAAATCCACTGAAAAGACAGTCTAAAAAAAGCCGTCATAAAATTTATGACGGCTTTCTTAAGGATAAAGCGTTTAGCTAGATCAAGCTTCTCAGTAAATAAAGCTAGGCCTGTTTTTTCTCCCAAGCAAACTCTTTAAATGGTGCATCAGTTGGTGTTTCAGCCAGGTGATTCACATAATTACTCATCACTTTTTGCGACAAGATCAGAATGATTTCAAGTAGGTTCTTTTGCTCAAACCCAGCAGAATAAAAAGCATCTACACTTTCAGCATTCACAACACCACGGTCTCTCACAACAGATAATGTCATGTTACGAAGCGCTTCTAGTTTTGCACTAGGTAGCGGTGTTTCATCACGTAATGCATCAATAACATCAGCACCTACCTTCATAGAGTGAGCAATCATAGTATGCGCAGGCACACAGTAGTGACACTCATGTTCAACATTAATGGTTTGCCAAACAACGGTTAACTCATCCGCATCAAAACTGGTTTGCTGAGCCAGACCATGCAAAGTTTGATATCCCAAAAGCAACTCTGGTGAACTTGCCATAACAGCGTGCAAATTAGGCACCATACCGAAACTTTTTACTGAGTTTTCCAATAGTTGTTTTGAACCTTCTGGCGCACTTTCTAATGTATGTAATTTAAAGTCTGACATCATGTTACCTATCTATTAATTAAGAGAATTTAAAAGGGGTTTAGCGCTTGTCGCTTTATTAAAACCACTTGAACACTTGTTCAATAGGTAAACCATAACTAGATTTGAACATTTGTTCAAGCTACAATTGAACAAATGTTCAAATTATTTTTTATATAGATATTAATGCCATGAAATATGACCGTGCCCTCGCTATCGAAAAAGCAACTCAATTATTTTGGAAATTAGGCTTTCAAGCCACCAAGATGCGCGACTTACAAGAAGAGTTGGATATGAGGCCGGGCAGCATATATGCCGCCTTTGGTAATAAAGAAGCTTTATTCAAAATCTGTTTGTTAAATTATGCCGAGCAAAGTCGGCTAGCGTTAGATAAGTACGCTGGACTTAACTCAAATCCAATTAGAGCTATCTACGATTTCATCAAAAACATGGCGGTAAAAGCAGAGGAAGGGAAAATCAATAACTGCTTTTTAGTTAAAAGCATTTCAGAACTTGATGGCAATAATGCACATTTAAGGCAATATGCTCAGGATGGTCTTAAAGAAGTTGAATTAGGGTTTGAAGCTTTGTTTTTAGAGGCTCAAGAAAAGGGGTTGATTAAACAAGAATCCAATCCAGCTCGCCTTGCCAAATGGATGCAAATTCAAGTCATGGGACTACGCAGTTATAGCAACAGCCAAGATAATGCTAGCGACGTGGGTATCATGTTAGACGAGATATTTAATAGCTTAAAGCAAGCCCACCAGCCTGCTCTAAGCGAATAAGTAACTCAACGTATTTATTAAGCTATTTATTGAGTTGTTTACTGAACGTAGGCCTTAGTGCCCCACAATGGCACAGTCGACAAGCTGTGTTTAAAGCTGCCGTCCGTTTCTTTTGTGGTGTAAGACAAATACAGCAAGGTTTGATTCTCAGCATCATAAATACGGCGTACCTTCATGGTTTTAAAGAAGATGCTTTTAGATTGCTTAAAAACCACCTCACCCGATTTAGATTGATCCAAACTGGCTATCATTTCTGGTGTGATCTCCCCTGTTTGGCGACAAGAAATAGAAGAGTCACTTGGGTCAGACAAACTTAAATTCGCTTCGATCGAAGCAACATGGCAGGTAACGCCTGGGATTTTGTCATCCTTCATAGATGACACCTTAATATCTTTTAAGGTAAACAAACCTAGGGAAATATC
The DNA here is from genome assembly GCF_001624705.1 of Marinomonas sp. SBI8L. GTDB lineage: Bacteria > Pseudomonadota > Gammaproteobacteria > Pseudomonadales > Marinomonadaceae > Marinomonas. Next base: position 8,347 of record NZ_JSEO01000010.1, on the reverse strand, counting down.
CCCTACTTCATTATCAGAACAACCCACCAAGGCTGCGGACATCCCGATCGCTAATAATAACTTTTTCATTGTATGGCCTTTGTATTTTAAAGAATGGTGCGATTTATTCAGCTTTATTTAGAAGAGCGTTTTAAGCTTCTAATGCAAACCCAGTTTCAAGGGCTTTTACCCAATCATCTCGGTTTCTTAATTTTGCCAATTGTACCGCACTGGTAATGTCATAAGAGACTTTTTCGTGGGATAGCTTATAAATGTTTTTGTTCTTACCTAACTCTAATAAGGTGTAACTCGCTTCCGGAGAGCCTGTTTCCATAGCATGAGGCACAGGTAACTTATCAGAATACGCCTGCAAACCCACACTGCCCGGGTTGATAATACGCTGGCTCATGGTATTGGTATTTTTTAGATAGGCGCCTTCATGTTCAGACGTATCATTTGCATCTTGGCCTTTTAAAAGAAAATCCCTTGGAGTATGAGTATGGCCACAAAGAATAATTTTACTTTTATTACCTGCTAACAAGGCTGCGACTTCATCATTCTCTCGCAAAACAGGTTTGCCTGAGCTGACATCTTCCAGCAAGTAGATAAGGTCATTATCAGGGGTGCCATGGCACAAATAGAGGTAATCGGTTAGCTGGCGATCAAAAGGTAAAGCACGCATCCAATCCATCGCCTCTTGCGTTAAATCCTCATGAATAAACGCCATGGTCGGGTTGGACTCAAGCTCGGCCTCATCTGCCTCATAAATTTGCCTGTCTTGATTACCTCGAATGGTCACCACACTGAATTCATCTTCTAACGCACGCAGTCTTTCATAAGTAGCTTGGGGTGCAATCGGGCCATATAAAATGTCACCAAGGTTCACCACCATATCCACCGACTTACGTTTGAAGTGAGCGATTACGGCTTCTAAGGCAAAGATATTAGAATGTATATCTGAAAGTATGGCTATTTTCACAGGAAGGCTCTCAATCAATTAGATCTCAAAAATGAGTAATAGACATTGATTCTACAAGGATAAATGCCGAACTCAAGCCATGGAACCTGAGATTCTTAAGCTCGCTTTTCATTCTGTGAAAGTCAGTCATAAAAAAAGCAGCACAATTCAATTATGCTGCTTTTTCCTTAAAACTGACGAGTTTGAATAAAGCTGATTAAGCCTTTTTCACAAACTTAGCGGTCACCATCATGTCACCCGCGCCATCTACCTTGCAATCTAGCTCATGATCTTTTTTATCCAAAACACGCTTAACCACAGCTTTGGTGCCGATTTTCATAATCATAGAGCTACCTTTCACTTTCAGGTCTTTGGCAAGTGTTACCTTGTCGCCGTCTTGTAAAGCCGTACCATTTGCATCTTTAACGGTGAATGCGTCTTCTTCTGCTTCTGCTGTCGGGTTCCACTCATATGCACATTCAGGGCAAATCAATAATTCTTGATCTTGATAAACATATTCAGATTGGCATTTAGGGCAAGGAGGAAGTGACATAGTATAAAATCTTCTTTTCAAAAATGGGTTAACAACAATTCTGGCGAGCATGATAATGGCTAGCGCCTATCTAAGCGAGCCTTAATCTTGGTTTTTTCTGAGTAAGATGACAAAAATCGGCTATCTCGCATTCACCTTAAAACTATTTACACAGCGCGTTTAAACACTGCCTTCAGATTCGATGACCAAAATCCGCGCTTCACCTACAGGATGCGCAACATGCTCTGTCCCTATCGAAGCAAAAAAAATATCACCAACCTCCAATAATACAGATTGCTCTACACCCTCTTCTTTATAAAACATAGTGACTTGTCCATCTAATACCACAAAGACCTCCTCCCCATCATTGATATGCCACTTATAAGGCTGATCCGTCCAATGCAAACGTGTCGTAATACCATTCATGTTAGCAATATCTTTTGCTCCCCAAGCACGCTCTGCCTTGAAGGATTTAGCACGAGTGATTTCCATATATTCCTCTTATTGATTCGATTTAGTTAGCGAAAAAGCGCACTGACTCTAAGCAATAGGATGATTGCATATTTGTTTTTGCACGAGGAGTCTATATTAGGTCAGCAAGCGGGTTAAAAAGGACTTAATGGAATGGGGTTAAATTGGGTTGGTGTCTCTTTAGCAGCAAAGGCGAACGCCAGCGAGTCCAGTCCGCGCCTTTTGCTGGCAATTTTGCCTACCCTTGTTAGGTGATTTACCTACGAGCATAATAATTTGCTCTCTCCAATATTATTTCTAAGCTTTCATTGCTGATTTCTGGAGAGAGTGCCTTTATTCTTTGTATTGCTTCCTGTCTCGTAATTTGGCCATAAAGCTCATCTTTGGCATAACTCACGGAATTTGATATTAGTGCTTCTATTTCCTGCACACAGACATCAATGGTTTCGGCACTTACGTTACTAAGCGACGAGTTATTTGACAGGTCTGAGCAGAGAAGGTCATGACGCTTTTTAGGAGCGCTATGATAAATGGGTAGCAACCTGTCAATTAGTGATGAGTTCATATTCACCTAACGCCCCAACAAGGGGAAATTTATAGTTGGCTAAAATGTTGAACGCAGTGAAAACAGCCAACTGTTTTTGTTCCGTTTAAAGTACTTGTTAGCTTTAACACTTATTCCATTTGATCGGTCCGAATGAATCCGCCGTAGATTTTTTTATAAATTCTGCTTGTTCAGCCGTTATACTAAAAGTCCAGGTACTTCTTCTATCGCTTTCTTTGCAATTCACTGAGTCGCTGATTGTTTCTGATTTTTCGATACCTCCGAACTGATTCATCCAGTTTATTTTCACCGCAATATAATCAGCACTTGAGTTTATGTACTTCACAGTATGGGAATAAGAAGCCACATAGTGCTGAGGGCCGTTATTCCACCAAACTTTGAACGTTCCGACCCGCTCAAATAGCGTGCAAGCATCCTGTTGAGACGAATCATCTTTTAAAATTAGTTCCGGATAATTGATAAAACCCAAATATATTAAGACAGGCATTATAAAAGAGATCAAACATAACATCAGCTGAATAACATTCACTTCGTACCTTTTAGGTCTTTTATTACTAAGAGATAAGAAAATACTCTTAATCGAAGGCTAATTTCTGAGGGTTAGTTGAAGAACCTCATATTGAAGGTATTAGTAACCCTCGCGTTAACGATATTGAATCTTTTACAGTTGAACGAGGCTTAATAAGCTAAAAACTAAGTAAGAAGTCGTTTACACGCTGCTAAGCCTGTTCGTCGTTGCAATTCAGTGTGCTCACAATACTCTGCAAGCAGTAATTCTGATCCAACCGCTGATTTAAAGTGCTTTTCGAACTCTGTCGAGACTTCTAGCCATTGCTCTGATGTGAGGTTAATTCGCTGTAGAATGGGTGCTAAACTCATATCAATATTACCCCGCTTGTCTTCCCTTAATACTCTGCCCGTGAGGTCAATTAACTCAAGGTAATCAGTGTGTTTGAAAGGCAAGCCTTCTGGCTGATCTTCTCTCTCATAACCGATAAATGGGAATAAGGTTTTAGGTTGAGTCTGGTTCGCTTTTGCCACTTCGATGCGAGTTTTGATGCTTGTATGTTTTGAGTTCTCTGGTGTCTTTTCTATCTTGGCTCTTACTGGATTCAAGTCGATGTATGCCATACAAGCTACAAGTGCAGACTCGTCTAACAATGCCTGAGACTTAAACCTGCCCTCCCAGAAATGACCCGTACATTTATCCTCATTGTTTGCCATTCGTGCAATAGGCTCGTTGAGTTCTTTCATAAACCAACTTATGTCACAAAGGCGTTTACGGTACTTTTCACAGCTTTCATACACAGAAGCAAGTTCAAACTCTTCTAATGTTATGTTTTCTAAATACTTTTGCGTGAACTGGGTGCCTTTATGCAGGCGATGCCAACGTTCAAGTACTTGTTTCACATCCCAATTTAGCGCTTCATTTTCATTCACATGAAGAACTAAATGAGTGTGATTGCTCATGACTGAATAGGCACAAATATCGATGGCAAAAATAGCTGCTAGGGACAGCATCTTGTCTTCAATCCAGCCCCGTCTGTGCTCGTAACTTTGGCCTGTTAGCTCATCCTGGCCACACAGAAAGGCTCTCCTGACGCACCGAGATACACAGTGGTAATAAGTAGTGTCTTGAAGACTTATAAGGGATTTACGTGGTTTAGGCATATTAGATTATTCCTCATCCTTGAGTGAATCTAATAAAACTAGATGGAGATTAAAAGAAGGTCAAATTGGCATGCCCAAATTGGCATGCCCAAATTGGCATGCCTGTCCCGTTAGTATTATACCTTTGAATAATTCTATTTGAGTCCAGTCCATGCTTATTTACACATCAAATTAGAGTGGGTGATGGGATGGACGCTCCAAAGTAGCACCGGCGTCATAATGCGCCAAACTGTATGTGCTAACAACAGTTAATACTAAGGAGCGTCCACATGAATAAGATTAATACGATTGCCATTGATTTAGCAAAGAATGTTTTTCAAATTTGTATTCTTTCGCCCGATCACAAAGTGATTAAGAATAAACAAGTTTCTCGAGCTCAATTACCCACTATTTTAATGAAACAAGATAAGTCTATTGTTGTCATGGAGGCTTGTTATTCTAGCCATTATTGGGCCCGACTATTTGCCGCTATGGGCCATGATGTACGTATCATTCCTGCACAGCATGTGAAACCTTTTGTTCGAGGGAACAAGAATGACCACAATGATGCCCTTGCTATCGCCGAAGCATCATTACGACCTAACATTAATTTTGTGTCTCTTAAAACCATTGAGCAGCAAGAAATTCAGGCTCTACATCGCATTCGAGATAAGTTGATCTCTCGTCGAACCAGAATTGTTAACCAAGCTCGAGGGTTATTAAGTGAATACGGCATCATCATGCCAAAAGGTCTATCTGGTTTTACCAAGCACATAACCTTACTACTCGACCCTGCTGATACAAGACTCACCTCTCGTATCAAACGTCAATTAGCAGAAGTAAAAGAAGAGTATGACAACTTATCAAGACGTCGATTATCCATTAAAAAAGAGCTTGATGAATATGTTCTTGAAAATGAACTCTGTCAGCGGCTGATGACCATTCCTGGTATCGGTATTATCAATGCCACCGCTTTATTCGCAGCCATTGGCAATGCCAGTCAGTTTGCTAATCCAAGAGAACTATCAGTTTGGCTTGGCGTAACGCCTAAACAGTATGCGAGTGGTGGAAAATCCTATATGGGAAGAATGAGTAAACGAGTAATAAGAAAAAGACAAAACCACTTAATATTCAGAATTAAAAAGTGGTTTGGATAACTAACGCCTTGACGGCACAGGAGCGTCCATATATGTCCTATTAGTGTTCCGTTGGTTAAAATTGGCGACGCAGGAGCAAAACCAACTGTTTTTTGTCCTGCTGAATTGGCTTGTTATGCGCTTTTACTCGAAAAGAGAAACACAAAGTAATTGATAAAGGTGCTTTGCAATTTTTTGAGTTCGTTTATCAACTTGTTCCGCTGTCCATTGTTTATCACTGTCGATAAAATTACTTTCTAACGGAAACCTCATTTCATTTAATATACCAAGTTTATCGTCTGGTAATTTAGCTCCTAGTACAACGGAGTTAGTCTCCTTATCAACAAGAACCAAATTTCCTATTTGCCCGACTAAATCTTCTGACATTCCATCTTTGATACTTTTCTGTGGAATTAAGTGTTCAATTGTTAAATTACTATAATCAACAGGCAGTGCATTGCCATTATTCGGTATCAACTTTGAAAGAGCATACCGAATTGCAATCTTATGTTTTGTTTTGTTAGACAGATAACAGAGCTCATTAAATTTAACCATAAATTCACTTTCGTCTGGTAATCTTGATTTATGGAATGTATTAAGTTCATTCAGTACTATTTGGATGTCCGCATGCTCAACAGCATTATTAAGCAAAATAGCTATGCGAGAATAATTAGTAGAAATAGAGCCTGAAGATCTTTGAGATGTTATTGAATTAAAGCAGTAGTGAAAAGCTTCTATTTTATAAAGTGCAACTTTAAGATTTTTTAGCGATAACTTCTTATCATTGTACGCTTTTAATAGCCCAAGTGTCATAGGCGAGTGTTGCTTTACCTTGAAGGCATTTAGATTTTCTAAATGTGTTTTAATTATTTGCTCATCTTTACTCCATTTACCTGCTTCAGGGCGAAGCATGTTTGAATAATATTTTGATGCTATTGATAGATCATGAATCAGAGATTTTGCATACTCTTCGTTATTTGCGATATACGTTTTAACTTTAGAAAACAACATTTTATCTGTTGAGTATTCGTGCCCTGCCAGCCAGAAATGAAGCAAAAATGTATCTAAAGCGCCAGAATCACCAATATCATCAAATTGTTTTACAATAAAGTTCCATTTCTCTTTAGCTTGATCTAGCGTACAGCTTTTATTTTTTAACTTTTTAAGAATTAAGTTTTTGACTAAATCAGAGGTAGTTAAATCTCTACCTCGTGCATTTAGAGTTTCAAAAATCAAATATGCATCATCTTCATTATCTAACTGAATGAAAACTAACTTTAAGGATAAAATCTTATTTCTTAACTCTTTCAATTGCACAACAGGATCAGAGCTATGGTTAGTAAATAACGAAGGTTGCACTTCATCTATACTCTGGAGCTCAGGAATAAAAGCGTTAACTTTATTTGTTAAAATATCAAATGCTGTTTCTAACTTCTGTTCTTCAACACCAGCTTCGCATTCTAAATTAAAGCCATTGTAGCTTTGAATATGATCTTGGAGATAAGGAAAGGATGTTTCAGAATTTAAAATAAACTCTTCTTCATTATCTATGTTGGCTTTTTCTACATATTTATGAACACCTTTTGCAAGATTCTCTTCTCCTAGTTTCAGAAAACCATTACGAATAACTGACAAGAGCAATGTAATTGTTGTTAAACGTTGTTGCCCATCAACTATGCCAAAATACGGTTTTTGTGTTTGATAAACAACCATTGAACCAATAAAGTAATTATCAGATTTTTCGCTAATAATATCATCCCAAAAGCTCTCAACTTCATCTTCTCCCCAAGAATAAGGTCGTTGAAATCTTGGTATTTTAAAATAACCAAGAGAAAATATATCTTGGACTTCCTTATCATCAGCTTCAATCTTCAATTTCTCTTCCTTTTATAAATACCAATAGTTGAATAATACTTGGCGCATAACGCCCACATAAGCGGACTAAAATAGTGGGCTAAAATTTGTTGAGGAACGAAACATAGCCCACTATTTTAGTTCCGACTTGATGTGCTTGTTAGCTACTTTTTTCATTGTTATTCGCGTCAATTAGCCCCGTAATACTTGATATAATACTTTTGTAGGACTCTTTTCTTACCTCAATATCATCTACTTCATCTGCTAAACGTTGAGCCATTAAAATATTGTCATTTATAACTGGTTGTTTAAAATATTTGTTCAATTGAGTAAGTGATAATTTGTGAACATCAAGAAATGTTTTTGTAATATATGCACTAATCCCACCACCTATCGCAGATATAGCAGCTCCAGCGGCGACATTATCAGTGCCAGTATCATTTAAAATGAAAGCCCCACCCAAAAAATAAAGCCCATACCGAGAAACATCGATACAATCGCAAAGACGAATGACCAGCTTGCCCTAGTTCTTGTCTCTTGCTGATATTTCTCAATTTGCTTGCTGTATAAATTGAATAATCGGCTCATTACAAGAACATTTTGATGGTCTTCCACAACTTTTTTTGCCTGTTCTGTAGCTACTTTTAGAGTGTCATGCTCATCTTTTAGCTGACTTATTTCAGACGACAATGGGGAGGTTGAAAGGTCAAAGGCTGCTTTTTCTGCTTTTTCTACCTTTTCAGAATTAGACTTAGATTTAAAATAATCAAGAATCAGCTTCAAAATAACTGTAATAGCCATCACCACAACAACAAGCGGCTTATCAGCCAAACTTTCAATCATCATACTCATTTAATTTCCATATCCACGTAAATTGGGTATCGCTAGTAGCTAACATCTATGGACACCCCGCTTTTTGCAAGCAAAAATATCTTCTGACAAGTAAGGTTTTGCAGCCATCTATTCGGATTTTAAATGAGAGCTTTAACCTCTATCCCTGATGAATTTCGCTGACTTGGTTCTAATCATTTTAACGTTTTCTTAAGAAACGATGTTAGTCCCAGAGTATCCAAGTCACGGTTCAACCTGTTTAGTCATCAACTTTTATACTTAGCAAAACTGAGTATCTTATTTATTCATTCATAAGCAGTTAATTTGTTAACTTAACTGCGCTTTATATTCTCTATTATTGGCTAAAATAG
>NZ_JSEO01000001.1:503034-510251 GCF_001624705.1 Marinomonas sp. SBI8L | reverse complement strand
GTGGTACCTTATCGGGCCAAAATGTGCAGCTTGATACAGATACATTAACCAATAAAAACGATGCCATCGTGATTGCTGAAGATGGGGTACTTGATTTAGCGGCAACCACCAAGGTGACGAACCAAGGCTCTCTGATTGCTAGTAATGGCACGTTAGATGTCACAACGGACAGCTTGGTTAACCAAGGTGGTATCGCTGCACAAGCGGCTATTTTAAAGGCGGATACCTTTACCAATGATGCATCAGGCCAGATGGCGGCGGATAATAATCTGAGTGTGATCACACGTACCATCGATAACTTAGGGGAGCTTGTGGCTTCAACCGCAGATTTTGTCGCAAACCTCTTTACCAACCAAGGCACGATTGAAGCCAAAACCGGTGAGTTAGATATCACGACAGATACCTTAACCAACACATCCTCACTCTCGGGTGTGGGTGTAGACCTTGATGTGAAGGCACTGACAAACACAGACAGTGCTGTTATCTCAGGTAAGACAGCCAGTCTGATCATCAATGATTCAACAAATAGCAATACACAAAGTACCGAACAGATCATCACCAATGCCGGTACGTTATCGGCACACACTATCTCCATCGAAGGTAAGCAATTAGACAACACCGCGAGTGCGATTACGATTGCTCAAGGAGGTGATCTGACCCTTGATGTGACAGAGGTTGATAACCAAGGTCGCTTAGCTGGTGATGAGGTTAATCTGACATCAACCAGCTTGACGAACCAAGCTAATGCGTTAATCACAGCACAAGCTGGCAAGCTGACTATTAGTAATGAGACGACGTCTAACCAAGGTAAACTCTCAGGCAATAACCTGCAGATAACCACTGACACATTGACGAATGCACAAGATGCGGTCGTGATTGCCAAAGACGGCACATTAAATATAAAGGCTACGAATACACTGAATAACCAAGGTGATCTTGCGGGTGAATCTACCCAGATAAACACTCAAACCTTGATTAACCAGTCGCAAGGGCTGGTGACAGCACAAACGGGTCAATTGGCTATCACGACGCAAGGAACGCTTGAAAACAGTGGTACCTTATCGGGCCAAAATGTACAGCTTGATACAGATACATTAACCAATAAAAACGATGCCATCGTGATTGCTGAAGATGGATTACTTGATTTAACGGCAACCACCAAGGTGACGAACCAAGGTTCTCTAGCCGGTAACGAAACCAAGATTGAAACCAGCACCTTAGACAACCAAACAAGCGGTGTCATTGCGGCACAAGCGGGTGATTTAACCCTGAATGGCGATACGATTACGAATGCTGGCAGTGTGTCAGGCACGGATGTGATAATCAAATCGGATAGCGTCACGAATAAAGCGGACGCTAAGCTGATCGCCAGTAATGGCTCGTTAGATGTCACAACGGACAGCTTGGCTAACCAAGGTGGTATCGCTGCACAAGCGGCTATTTTAAAGGCGGATACCTTTACCAATGACGCGTCTGGCCAGATTACGGCGGATGACAACCTAAGTGTGATCACCCGCACCTTGGATAACTTAGGGGAGTTTGCGGCTTCAACCGCAGATTTTGTCGCAAACCTCTTTACCAACCAAGGCACGATTGAAGCCAAAACCGGTGAGTTAGATATCACGACAGATACCTTAACCAACACATCCTCACTCTCAGGTGTGGGTGTAGACCTTGATGTGAAGACACTGACAAACACAGACAGTGCTGTTATCTCAGGTAAGACAGCCAGTCTGATCATCAATGATTCAACAAATAGCAATACACAAAGTACCGAACAGATCATCACCAATGCCGGTACGTTATCGGCACACACTATCTCCATCGAAGGTAAGCAATTAGACAACACCGCGAGTGCGATTACGATTGCTCAAGGAGGTGATCTGACCCTTGATGTGACAGAGGTTGATAACCAAGGTCGCTTAGCTGGTGATGAGGTTAATCTGACATCAACCAGCTTGACGAACCAAGCTAATGCGTTAATCACAGCACAAGCTGGCAAGCTGACTATTAGTAATGAGACGACGTCTAACCAAGGTAAGCTCTCAGCCGATAGCCTTCAACTGAGTGTTGATAGCCTAACGAATGGGACAACGGGTGTGGTGATTGCGAAAAACGGTAACCTAAGGGTTAACGGAGCGAGCACACAAAATGATGGTGCGATGGCAGGTGTGAATGTCACCCTTGATGTGGAAACACTCACCACAGGCACTGACTCTCTTGTTCTCGCACAATCAGGTGACCTGACTTTAAATGCCACTAAAACACTGACTAATCAGGGTACCTTGGCTGGAGATGCTGTGACACTAGAGACTGCCACCTTGAATAATGGAGATGGGGCCTTAGTGTTGGCTCAACAAGGTTTGCTAAACCTAGATGCGACTGATGTAACGAACCAAGGTGCATTAGCGGGCAATCAAACAGAGATTGATGTTACTAGCTTAGATAATCAAGCAAAGGGTGTGATCAGTGCGCAAGCGGGTGATTTAACCCTGAATGGCGAGACGATTACCAATGCTGGTAGTGTGTCTGGTGCCAATATTACCAGTCAGTCAGAGAGTTTTACTAACCTAGTTGGGTCTAAGACGGTTGCTGAAAATGGTGAGATTGAGGTCAATACTCAGACCTTGAACAACCAAGGCTCTGTTGCAGCAAAAAAAGTGAGTATTACCACAGAGCGTTTTGATAATAGTGCAACGGGTCAGCTTGCGGTTGATACTCGCTTGAGTGTCTCGGCAACTCAGGTGTTGAATAACTTAGGTGAATTAGCATCTGCTACTGCCGACTTCCTGACAAGCGCTTTTACGAACCAAGGCACGGTTGAAGCCAAAACTGGCTTATTAGACGTCACGGCAGATACATTAACCAACACATTCTCTCTCTCGGGTGTGGGTGTAGATCTTGATGTGAAGACACTGACAAACACAGACAGTGCCGTTATCTCAGGTAAGACAGCCAGTCTTATCATCAATGATTCAACCAATGCCAATACACAAAGCACTGAACAAAGCATCACCAATGCGGGTACGTTATCGGCACATGCTATCTCCATCGAAGGTCAGCAGTTAGACAACACGGCGAGTGCGATTACGATTGCTCAAGAAGGTGATCTCACCCTTGAGGTGACAGAGATTGATAACCAAGGCCGATTAGCAGGCGATGAGGTTAATCTGACATCAACTAGCTTGACTAACCAAGCCAATGCGTTAATCACAGCACAAGCAGGCAAGCTGACGATCAGTAATGAAACGACCACGAACCAAGGTAAGCTCTCAGCTGATAGCCTTCAACTGAGCGTTGATAGCCTAACGAATGGGACGACGGGTGTGGTGATTGCGAAAAATGGTGACCTAAGGGTTAACGGGACGAGCACACAAAATGATGGTGCGATGGCAGGTGTGAATGTCACCCTTGATGTGGAAACACTCACCACAGGCACTGACTCTCTTGTTCTCGCACAATCGGGTGACCTGACCTTAAATGCCACTAAAACACTGACTAATCAGGGAACCTTGGCTGGTGATGCAGTGACATTAGATACTGCCACCTTGAGTAATGGTGATGGGGCCTTGGTACTGGCTCAACAAGGTTTGTTAAACCTAGATGCGAAAGATGTGACGAACCAAGGTGCATTAGCGGGTAACCAAACAGAGATTGATGTCACTACCTTAGATAATCAAGCAAGGGGTGTGATCAGTGCGCAAGCGGGTGATTTAACCCTGAATGGCGATACGATTACCAATGCAGGTAGCGTGTCTGGTGCCAATATCACCAGTCAGTCAAAGAGTTTTACTAACCTAGCTGGGTCTAAGACGGTTGCTGAAAATGGTGAGATTGAGGTCAATACTCAGACCTTGAACAACCAAGGTTCTGTTGCTGCGAAACAAGTGAGTATTACCTCAGACCGTTTTGATAATAGTGCAACGGGTCAGCTGGCGGTTGATACTCGCTTGAGTATCTCAGCATCTCAGGTGTTGAATAACTTAGGTGAATTAGCATCTGCTACCGCCGACTTCCTGACAAGCGCCTTTACCAACCAAGGTACGGTTGAAGCCAAAACAGGCTTATTAGACATTACAGCAGATACCTTAACCAACACATCCTCCCTCTCTGGTGTGGGTGTAGACCTTGATGTGAAGACACTGACAAACACAGACAGTGCTGTTATCTCAGGTAAGACAGCCAGTCTGATCATCAATGATTCAACCAATGCTAATACACAAAGCACCGAACAAACCATCGTCAATGCGGGTACGTTAGCTGCACAAACAATCTCTATCGAAGGTCAGCAATTAGACAACACCGCGAGTGCGATTACGATTGCTCAAGAAGGTGATCTCACCCTTGAGGTGACAGAGATTGATAACCAAGGTCGATTAGCAGGTGATGAGGTTAATTTGACATCAACTAGCTTGACCAACCAAGCCAATGCGTTAATCGCAGCACAAGCAGGCAAGTTGACAATCACCAATGAGACGACGTCTAACCAAGGTAAGCTCTCAGCCGATAGCCTTCAACTGAGCGTTGATAGCCTAACGAATGGGACGACGGGTGTGGTGATTGCGAAAAACGGTGACCTAAGGGTTAACGGAGCGAGCACACAAAATGATGGTGCGATGGCAGGTGTGAATGTCACCCTTGATGTGGAAACACTCACCACAGGCACTGACTCTCTTGTTCTCGCACAATCGGGTGACCTGACCTTAAATGCCACTAAAACACTGACTAATCAGGGAACCTTGGCTGGTGATGCAGTGACATTAGATACTGCCACCTTGAGTAATGGTGATGGGGCCTTGGTACTGGCTCAACAAGGTTTGCTAAACCTAGATGCGGCTGATGTGACGAACCAAGGTGCATTAGCGGGTAATCAAACAGAAATTGATGTCACTACCTTAGATAATCAAGCAAGGGGTGTGATCAGTGCGCAAGCGGGTGATTTAACCCTGAATGGCGATACGATTACCAATGCAGGTAGCGTGTCTGGTGCCAATATCACCAGTAAGTCAGAGAGTTTTACTAACCTAGCTGGGTCTAAGACGGTTGCTGATAATGGCGTATTAACTGTCACAACGGATCGCTTGGACAATCAGGGTTCTGTGGCCGCAAAACAAGGAACGATTACCACTGGCCGTTTTGATAATGATACAAGCGGTGAGTTGAAAATTGATACTCATCTAGTGATTAATGCGACTCAGAAATTAGAAAATGCGGGTGATATTGGCGCTGCCACAGCAGAGATTGATACCGTTACCTTTTTGAACCAAGGTGCGATTGATGCGCAATCGGGCACCTTGGATATAGATGTTGATACCTTTACCAACCAAGGCTCTATCTCTGGTGTCGGAACTAAGGTTGTGAGTCAACTGTTTAAAAACACTGAAACGAGTGTTATCTCGGGTCAATCTGGGCTGTTGGATATCAATAGTCAGTTGATAGAGAGCCAGGGCGCTCTTGTTGCTAAAGAAGTGACATTACAAGGAATTAGCTTACAAAATGATGCTGGCGCAACGGTTTTAGCTCAAGGTGGCAAGCTGACAGTTGATGTCACCAATGCAACGAACCATGGCACCTTAGCGGGTGATGATATCCAGCTAACATCATTACGTTTAAACAATGCAGAGAATGCGTTAATTACGGCTCAGTCAGGCGTATTAAAGGTCAAGACGACAGACCTAACAAACCAAGGCAAACTCTCAGCGAACAGTATTGAACTTGATACCTTTACCCTGACGAATCAGCAAAATGCCGTTGTCATTGCAAAAGCTGGGTTACTGGATATTGTGACTAAAACCTTAGACAACCAAGGCGCATTGGCAGGTCAAGCTACCAGTGTATCAACAGGCTCTTTTGTTAATGGTGTTAAAGGCATCATTACGGCATTAACAGGTGCTCTGAACCTTGAGGCTCAAACAACGGATAACAGCGGTACCTTATCAGGACAAAGTCTGACCCTAAACACAGGCTCATTAGATAACCAAGCAGATGCCGTTGTGATCGCTGAAAATGGTGAATTAGCGATCACCACAGGCACCATCAACAACGATGGGTCTCTTGCGGGTTCTGATGTCACATTGACCGTGAATGAACTGAATAATAACCGCCAAGGTGTGGTTGCCGCTCAAGCAGGCCGTTTACAGGTCTCAGCGCAATCAAATGCGGCGAGCCAAAAGATCGTCAATACGGGTTCACTGTCTGGTAATGACATGATTCTGAATGCGAATACGATCAGCAATAATGGCAATGCTGTCATGGTGGCCAATGGTGGCACCTTAGACCTTGATACCCAAACTCTGACGAATGATGGGGCGATCGGTGCAAAATCGATTGATCTGGATGTCAGTACCCGTATTACCAACAGCGCGACAGGTGTCATGAGTGCACAAGGTGGGGTATTGGCACTGGATACCCAGACCCTTGATAACGCGGGTACATTAGCGGGTTCAAGTGTGGCACTTGTGGCCAATGTGCTTGAAAACCTAGCAGGTGCTACCTTGATTGCTCAAGCGGGTGATGTCGTGATTACCTTGGTGAATGGCTTAGTCAATCGCGGTGCCATCGGTGGTAACGCGGTGACCGTGAATGCTGCGACAGTGGCAAATCATCAAACGGGCGTGATCTCAGCACAAACCGACAAACTGAGTGTAACAACCAATAGCCTAGATAATGCGGGTAGCTTGGCAGGACAGTCTGCGACAATTAAGACAGATACGCTGACGAATCAACAGAATGCGGTAGTGATTGCCCAAGCGGGTGAACTGGATGTTGATGCGGATACCTTGACGAACACAGGGTCATTAGCGGGCAGTGATGTAACGCTTGTGAGTGAGATCTTTACCAATCAGGGGACGGGTGTGATTGCGGCACAAGCAGGTGATCTTAGTCTTACCACAACTACGCTGGCGAATAACGGCAGTATCTCAGGTAAAGGCGTCACATTAAGTACAAACACACTGACAAATGCTCAAAATGCCGTGGTACTAGCAAAAGAGGGCGTGCTTGATGTGAGTGCGACAACTTCGCTGGATAACCAAGGGGCGTTAGCAGGTCAAACAGCGACACTGACGACGCAGGCCTTGAGCAATGCTGGCACGGGCGTGATTACTGCTCAAACTGGCAAACTGACACTGGATACTCAAACAACAGATAACAGCGGTACCTTATCAGGACAAAGTCTGACCCTAAACACAGGCTCATTAGATAACCAAGCAGATGCC
>NZ_JSEO01000001.1:284306-502979 GCF_001624705.1 Marinomonas sp. SBI8L | reverse complement strand
GATAACAGCGGTACCTTATCAGGACAAAGTCTGACCCTAAACACAGGCTCATTAGATAACCAAGCAGATGCCGTTGTGATCGCTGAAAATGGTGAATTAGCGATCACCACAGGCACCATCAACAACGATGGGTCTCTTGCGGGTTCTGATGTCACATTGACCGTGAATGAACTGAATAATAACCGCCAAGGTGTGGTTGCCGCTCAAGCAGGCCGTTTACAGGTCTCAGCGCAATCAAATGCGGCGAGCCAAAAGATCGTCAATACGGGTTCACTGTCTGGTAATGACATGATTCTGAATGCGAATACGATCAGCAATAATGGCAATGCTGTCATGGTGGCCAATGGTGGCACCTTAGACCTTGATACCCAAACTCTGACGAATGATGGGGCGATCGGTGCAAAATCGATTGATCTGGATGTCAGTACCCGTATTACCAACAGCGCGACAGGTGTCATGAGTGCACAAGGTGGGGTATTGGCACTGGATACCCAGACCCTTGATAACGCGGGTACATTAGCGGGTTCAAGTGTGGCACTTGTGGCCAATGTGCTTGAAAACCTAGCAGGTGCTACCTTGATTGCTCAAGCGGGTGATGTCGTGATTACCTTGGTGAATGGCTTAGTCAATCGCGGTGCCATCGGTGGTAACGCGGTGACCGTGAATGCTGCGACAGTGGCAAATCATCAAACGGGCGTGATCTCAGCACAAACCGACAAACTGAGTGTAACAACCAATAGCCTAGATAATGCGGGTAGCTTGGCAGGACAGTCTGCGACAATTAAGACAGATACGCTGACGAATCAACAGAATGCGGTAGTGATTGCCCAAGCGGGTGAACTGGATGTTGATGCGGATACCTTGACGAACACAGGGTCATTAGCGGGCAGTGATGTAACGCTTGTGAGTGAGATCTTTACCAATCAGGGGACGGGTGTGATTGCGGCACAAGCAGGTGATCTTAGTCTTACCACAACTACGCTGGCGAATAACGGCAGTATCTCAGGTAAAGGCGTCACATTAAGTACAAACACACTGACAAATGCTCAAAATGCCGTGGTACTAGCAAAAGAGGGCGTGCTTGATGTGAGTGCGACAACTTCGCTGGATAACCAAGGGGCGTTAGCAGGTCAAACAGCGACACTGACGACGCAGGCCTTGAGCAATGCTAACACGGGCGTGATTACGGCTCAAACTGGCAAACTGACACTGGATACTCAAACAACGGATAACAGCGGTACCTTATCAGGACAAAGTGCTCACCTTAAAGCCAATACCTTGACGAACCAAGCAGGGGCAAAAGCGGTTGCTAATACCGGGTTACTCTCGATCGAAAGTCAGGATATGACTAACCATGCGGTGATTGCGGGAGCAAGTATTGAGGCCGATACGACAACTCTGATTAACCATCAGGGTGCGGCCTTCGTAGCTCAGCAAAACCAACTGGATATTGAGACAGAGCAGCTTAATAACAAGGGTACCTTAGCTGGTATTGGGTTAGATGTGACAGCCAAAACCCTCATCAATGCGCAGAATGCGGTGATGTCGGGACAAACGGGAGCAAGCTCGCTTGTTACTGACACGCTTGATAATCAAGGGACATTAGCAGGAACAGGTCTAGCAATAACAACAGACAGCGTATTGAACCAACAAACGGGTGTGATTGCAGGGCTCACAGGTGAGCTTGTTATCGATACACAGAACATTGATAACCATGGCACCTTATCTGGCCAATCAGCCAATCTGATAACACCGACGATTACTAACCGTGATACCGGGGTGATTGTGACTCAGGGTGGGCAGCTGAAAGCCACAACCCAGACGATTGATAACGCCGGCACATTAGGGGGCACATCCACTGACCTGACTGCAACAGCCCAATTTACGAACCAAGCAGGGGCTGTGTTGGCCTCAAATGGTGGCGTGTTAGGGATAAATACTCATACCTTAGAAAACCAAGGTAGCCTCTCAGGCACAGGAATTAGTTTAAGCGGAACACGCATTAACAACCATGCCAGTGGTGTGATTGCCGCAAAAGCACAAGGGTTAACGACACAAGTCACTCAGATAGAGAATGCCGGTACCTTGTCAGGGGATCTTGCTCAATTAAATGTGGATACGCTTAACAATACTGGCGATGGCGTGATTGAAACAAGCGTGGGCACCTTGACTATTGATGCTCAGAATGTGACGAACCAATCAGCGATACTCGCAGCGTCAGGTGATATTAAAGCGACTAATCTAACGAACCAACAAAATGCAGTGATCTTGTCGCAAAATGGCGCTATGGCAATCAAGACAACTGCGGGGTTGGATAACTATGGGGCAATCTCAGGGCAAGCATTAACCCTTAACACAGGCAACTTGTATAACCGAGGAGGCGATGCGCTTATCTTGGGGCAACAGGCACTAAACGTGACTAGCTTAGGCACAGTTTATAACTATGATGGCAGTGTTTTGTATAGCTTGGACAATGCGACCTTCGATGTGGCGGGGACACTTCAAAATACATCCGCGACGATAGAGGCGGATGGTGATTTAAGTATTGCGGCGACTCGTATATTGAATGAGAGGAAAGCGTTTGAGGTTGGGTATGAGCAAACCTCTAAAAACCTGAGTTATACATCTGGTAGTTGGTCTGGGCGAAATACAGGATATCGTAGCACGCAAAGGCGTTCCCCGACCTATTATAACTTAACTGAGACAACGATAACGCCTTATATCAGTAAAAATAGTGATTCAGGAAACATTCTTGCCGGTGGCAATATCCACCTTAAAGGAGTGATTGACAATAATTATTCAACTATCAGCGCTGGTGAAAACCTTACTTACGAAGGTTCATTGAATAATACTGCTTATACCGCTAATCAGTCAGTTGAAACAAATGGTACTTCAACAGTAACAATTATTGACACGTGGTGTTCTAGAATAGAGGATCGAAGTCCTGGTGAAGGTGGAGGGCCAAGGAATTGCGAAGAGCGTTCTTCTCGAAGCACTAATCATGTTTCTGCTTACAGCAAACCCACTACCTCTATCAGTGTTAACTTAGCATCTGCGACCTTTACGGCTAATGGCAACATCACAGGTAAGGCTTTGTCTGTTTCGACAGATAAAGCAGCGGCATCAGCGAGTGCTGTTGCACTAGAATCTGTAGCAGCGACAGGTCAATCTGTTGTTGTAATTGATACAGGTGAAGCTGCTAATGTCGTCGAAAGTAATGCTGGCACGGCGGCAGTATTAAGTGATGTTAAAGCGCCATCAAGTAATACCCCTATCAAACTGTCTGCGCAGAATACGCCTGATCTATCTAATGCTGGATCATTGGTTTCTGCTGTCGCTTCGCTTGATAACAGTGAAGCTTTAGACCTCGCGTTACTCAGCCAAAATGTTGCAAGCGGCAACTCATCAGAAATCAAAACTGGCCAAACAAACCTCGATAATCTTGGCCAAGTTAACAATGTTGAGGCACTCAATCTAAACTCAGTCTCTGCAAAAACGGCCACTCAATTATCGTCTGATGCCACAAACGCGGAAATTGGTGAGGTCACTCAAGCTGAGCGTGTAGCGGCTAACAATCTAACGAATGACAACATAGATGGTGTGAGTGCGTTAGGGAGTGATGTCACTCAAGCGGATATTGGTAATGTTAAACAAGCGAACAGCGTCCAGAAGAATAATCTGGGTGAAGTGAGTACCTTGTCTGCACAAGCCTTAGCGAATAGTGCAGCCGAAGCTAATGTTGGCGATGTAACTGATGCTGCCAGCGCCCAAACGCTGAATGTGAATAGTGTTGTGGTTAAATCCGCTGGTACGTTAGCAGGCGATGCTACCGTGGCTGAAGTCGGTGATATTGCACAAGCAAATCGTGCTCAAGCTGTGCAATTAAATGGCGTATCTGTTACAGCTAGCGCGTCATTATCTGAGGGGGCAACACAAGCCAATATTGGTGAGGTTGCACAAGCAACAAATACAAATATTTCTTCGATTGCTAACGATCTTGTTAAGTCAGCGAAGACATTATCTGATGAGGCGGCCTTAGCCGAACTGGGCCAAATCGCACAAGCAAATAGTGCTGAGCAAGTGTCATTTTCTGCTGTTGAGGTTGGGCCGGCTGGTGAGTTAGCAGGTGATGCAAAACAAGCCAATCTGGGTAATGTGGCACAAGCGGCTGTTATTCAAAAAACACATCTGAATAGCGTAGCGGTTAAAGCGACTCAATCTTTATCGGCTGATGCTGAGAAAACCCAGCTTGGTGAGGTTGCACACGCAAACATTGTAACGGATGTGGCAATCAAGGCCGCTTCTGTTGACGCGAGACAAACGCTCTCTGCTGATGCGAACGAAACTAATCTTGGTGATATTGCGAGTATAAATGAAGCGCAAGCAATTGATTTATCAGAATTAACCGATAGTGCAAAAAAGGCGTCTCAAGCTGGTGTTGCTGAAACCGCACAAACCGTTGTCGTGTCAGGTTTTAACAATATTGGTGGACCAGGCGACCTTGATATTGAAGTACAAACCAGTGAATGGGACGGTGCTGAAAACTGGCATGGCAAGTCAGCTTGGAATGGCCAAAGCAGCTGGCAAGATGCCAATGTAGATGACCTTATCTCAGGTTCTACAAAAGCCTTGTTTGATGTAGTGGACTCTCCTGATCAAAACTACCTAATTGAAACGAACCCTGTTTTTACCAGCTATACCAACTTCGTGTCTTCTCAGTACATGCTAGACCGTATGGGCATTGGCGGTGAAACCTCAACCAAAACCTTGGGTGATGGCTTTTATGAGCAAAGGTTGATTAAAAATCAGATAGTGGAGCTAACGGGTAAGCAATTTATTGGTACGAATAAGAGTGCTGATGAGCAATATGCAGCCCTGATGGATAATGCAATCGAAGCGTTTGATGACCTTGCTCTGAGCCCAGGTGTGAGCTTGTCCCAAGAACAAATTGCACAACTGCAAGAACCGATTGTTTGGATGATCGAAGAAACCGTTCAAACGGAGAGTGGCCCACAGCAGGCGTTAGTGCCTAGAGTGTACTTACCTCCTTCTATGGATCTGATGCTAAGAGAAGACGGCGCACTTGTTGCGGCGAATAACATCTCTATTGAAGTGAATGGTCAACTGGTTAACTCGGGTCAAATTAAAGCAGACAATAATCTAATCCTTAGTGGTCAAAATATCAGCAACACAGGGAAGGTCTCTGCAGGAGAGACCATGGTACTAACCGCTGAAAATGATATCACCTCAACAGGTGGGGCCTTGTCTGCCAGTAACTTAGCGATTAATGCAGGGAATGATGCCATTTTGGCGGCAACAGACGTGGTTGCGAACCTGAACCTGTCTATTAATGCGGGTAATGATGTTTTATTAGAAAGCATTGAATCGACCAGCGTGAGTTATAAAGCCCCTGACCATAAGACCATCTCGGTTAATCATGATGTGACAAACATCAGTGCCGGCAATATCAGTATTAATGCGGGTAATGACTTTATCGCATCGGGCTCAAGTATTGCGGCGACAGGTGACTTTGCAATCAATGCACAAGACATTGCCTTTAATGCGGTACAGAGTACCCAATCAACCAAACTATCTGGCAGAGATTTTAGTCAGTCTAGTAGCTTACTTAATCATCAAGTGGCTGATATCAGCGCAGCGAACATCGACTTCAATGCAGGCGGCGCCTTTACAGCACAAGGTACCCAATTTGATGTATTGAATGACTTTAGTTTAAAAGCGGATGATATTGCGTTTAACGCTGTGATTGATACTACTGATTTTTCACGCTTCACCGGTGGTGGCTGGAACTCTTCTGTCACGAAGAAACATACCGAAAGCCTTACCGGTACGACGTTTGATGTTGGTAACAACCTGACCCTGCTAAGCCAAAATGACATAGTCTCAAAAGGCAGTGATTTAACCGCTGGCGGTAATATCCAGCTGGGTGCGTTTGGTGATGTGATATTGGCTGCTGAGCAAACAACACAAACAGACTATAGCCAAGTTAAATCGAAAAAATCAGGGACCTTCTCAAGCAAGAAAAAAATCACGACCACCTCTAAAACCGTTACTGAAAATATCGGCACCACGCTAAACAGCGGCGGCAATATTACGATTCAAAGCTTTGATGATGTTTTGTTTGCTGCTTCAAATGCCAATGCTGGCGGTGATGTGACTGTCTCGGCTGCTGGCAATATCGATCTTCTAAGTGAAGTGGATCAAACAAGCTACCAGCAAGCTTCTTCGACTAAGCGTTCTTTTTCACAGAGCACTCGAAACTCTGGGTTTGTTGATCAAAGTGCAGCATCCAGTTCTATCAATGCCCTAGGTAACATCCAGCTAAACAGTGGTAACAATGTTTTGCTTGAAGGTGCTGATTTATTGGCGGGTAACCAGTTATCAATTGGTGGCCAAGCCATCGCGCAAACTGCGACGGGTGATTTGATCGAAGACAGTTTAGGCAATTTGCTGACACAAGATGGCACAAAAGCAAACGATGTCACTATCACAACGCAAGCCTTGGAAGATAAAAGCTGGAACAAAAAATCATCGGGTTTAAGAGGCGCTTTTGCTGATCTTGCCAAAGGTGTGGCTGTAATTGCCGGCAATATGGGGATTAAAACTGAAATCGAAATTGGCAGTGGTACCAGCTCAAGCACACAAACCACAACTCAACGTGGCTCAACGATTAATGCCAATGAACTTGATATTCGTGCTTTTGATGAACTTGCCATTGTGGGATCAGAAGTCAATGTGGCAGGTGCCGCTAACTTAGAAGCGAATAACATCATCATTGATGCTGCGAAAGAGCAGAGCGTGCAAACTGAGTCTAGCACCATACACACCGTCAGCTCTGATGGTGCGTCATTAGGTGAAGATGAAATTACACTGATGAGTTTGGCAGAAACCAGCAGAACAGAATCTACCACAACCAGTACTACAGATTGGTCCGGCTCAAGCTTAAATGTTGGCTCACTCACAGCGAAGGCGGCTGGGGCATTGGCCATCTTAGGCAGTAGCTTGAATGTGGCGGGTGAAACCAGCTTAGAAGCGGATTCTGTCTTGGTAGGTGGTCGTCAAAATACGGTTGAAGTGACAGAGACAAGTAAAGAAGAAATCGAGACCTTCACGGTCGGGGTGAAAAACGCCTACTTAGATATTGCCTTTGCTGTAAAAGCCTTAAAAGATGCAACAGAGGGTCTCTCTGATGCGAAAGATGCTTATAAAGAAGCAAAAGCGAAAGTTGCTCAGGGCCGCTTAATGAAAGCGGACCTTGATTACTACAAAGCGAATGTTGTAGCTGCCACAGCGGGTGTAGCAAATGCCAGATTAGCTGTTTACGGGGCGGGGGCTGCAGCAACTGCCGCTGCATCGTCCAGCATGGGAACTGGCTTCTACGCGAATGCAGGCACTCAGTTAACAGTAACGGAAAGCAGCGAAACCACTACAGAAAATACTTGGCAAGGCTCTAACTTAAACCTGGGTGGCGATGCACGAATTCAGAGTGCGAGCAGTATTGATCTAGAAGGTTCTGCTATTTTAGCTGGGGCGAACCTAAGTCTTGATGCTGATGAGATTAACCTGACAGCAGGTGAGTCGACAAATGAAATGCGTTCAAACTCGAGCACTCGTACTTTATCTGCTTCTGCATCAACAACAGGCTCTGTAAGCGCAAGTGCGTCTTCGTCTAAGACTAAAGCTTCTAGTCAAGATACCTTTTATGAAAATAGTCTGATCAGTGCCGCAAGCTTATCAACCAATAGTGATAGCTTGACGCTAAAAGGCGCTAATATCGATGCTATCACGGCAGAATTCAATACCAATAATTTAGTTGTAGAAAGCTTACAAAATACAAGTAACTCCAAGAGTGAGACAAAAGGAGTAAACGTTGGTTTTGGTGGGGCAACAGCAAGCACTGATAAGGCAGGTAATAAAGTTGAGGGTAGCTTTGGGCTTTCTAGTTTAGGGCTAGATTCAAATAAGAGTAACGCAAGCCGTACTTGGGTCGATCAGCAATCCAGTATTACAGGTGACAATCTTACTATAAATACCCAAGACACCAAGCTTGTTGGTGGCCTGATTGCGTCAAACACAGATGATCTAACTTTAAACACCCAAACGCTTACCGTGTCTGATATTGAAGACCATGATAAGAGTAAAAACAAAGGCTTTAACTTAAGTGGTAGTAGTGGTTCAACCACAGTGGGCGGCACTTACAATGGTTTTGATAAAGCACAAACAACGCTAGCCACCATTGGTGAAGGCCAAGTGACGGTTGGTGGGCAAAGTATCGATGAGCAAGCTGAGTTTGCAGGGCTTAATCGTGATGCGGAGCAAAGCCAGATAATTACCAAGGATATAGAGCTTGGCGGATTAGATGCAACTGTGACCTTAGATCATAGGGTTCTTAGTGAGGAAGGTAGAGATCAGATTGCAGAAGATATCCTGAAAACAGGCATGATAACGGATGCCGTTGTATTAGCTGCAACCACCGATCGAGTCGGTTTTACTGATATTGGTGGCGAAATCGTTAAAAACGATAAAACCTATGAAACTTTAAAAACTAAAATAGCCTCTGATCCTTCATTAGCAGAGGCTCTGCAAGATCCTAGTATTAGTCCTGCTGAGAAGGAGAAGGTACTTAATGAGCTAACTCGCGCTGTATTGGTAGAGCTAGGTTATACAGACGGTGCTGAATACGATAACAATATCATTGCAGATAAAGGCGCATTAGGTGTTGAAGATGGCCAAGTGGGATCTGTAGCTGGCTTCTATTCAGAAGAGACCAAAGATTCTTATATTAACGATGCGAATATCGACAGTATTAAAAAGCTGGTTGAAGTGGGTGGTCATGAACTATCACATGCGATAGATGACAAAGATGGTAGTAATTATAGCAAGGCAGATAATGAAACTTATGCGGATAGCTATGGTGAAAACTTCGCGGATTACACTAACCTTGCTGTGGATATTAATGGTTATGACGATGGCGTGTCGCTGTCGAATAATCATGTTGGGAATACTAGTGCTCAGGTTGCTAGTAAAACTGCGGAATTTAAGAGCCTTGATAGAGAGAAAGGGGATTATTATTTAAAAGAAACTGAAATGAGTTCATTGGTGAATGGGCTTATTCAATGTAATGGCAATACTGACTGCATTAAGTCTCAAAGAAATAAGTATCAAGAGACGAGTATACAAAACTCAAATAGTTTGATTGCAGATTGTGCTAGTGGAAAAGGTGCATGTACGGAAAAATCCCGCGATCATGCTAGAGCAATAGTTTCTTATCAAAATGGTGAATTTGATGCCTTTGAAACTGGCACCTTAGAAGAGCACACACTAGCTTACTTCCATAATGAAAATTTAAAAGAAAAAAATGATGCGGGTGTTGCTATTGTTGCTGGTCAGGCTAAAAAGGCTGCTTTAGAAAGGGGGTTAAGCCTAGAAAGGGCTAACGAAATAGCAGCAATTACAGCTGCCACTGTTTCAGTAGTAGCAGGAGGTAAAAAATCAAAAAAAGGGGTTACAGGTACAAGTGTTAGTACAAATACCAGTGCTAGAACAAATACCAGTGCTAGTACAAATACCAGTGCTAATACAAATGCCAGTGCTAGTGTAAATACGGCTAAGAAAGCTGAAGAGACAGGTTCGGCTGTTGCTGTAAAAGATAAGGACGTTGGGGAAGCTGGACAAAGGCCTACTTCAGATAATGTAGTTGCTCAGGGGGAGGGGGCTTCTAAAGGGGAGTTAGAAGACACTAATAAAGCAGAGTCTAAAGTTTTAGCTTCTACTGCAAAGAGTGAAATTAAGTTTAAGCGTTGGAAAAATGGAGAGGCAATTGATAAACCAATGCCGGATGGTAGTGCGCCTTCATGGAATACTGTAAGATCGAGGTATTGGAAAAATAGAGCAGTATCATCTAATGGTGAATTTAGTGATGATAATATAATGAGGATGAGAGAAGGTAATGCACCTTTAGACTTTAATCCAAGAACAAGTAAATTCGAATCTAGAGAGCTACATCATGTGGAACCGCAAAGAGTTAATGGAAGCAATAGTCCTTTAAATCTACGGGAGTTGACGCCAGATCAACATGGTGAAGTTGATCCATTTAGGCATACGGTACCTACAACGAGAGGAATACGATGATTGATGATCCTTTTCATCAGAGCGTATCAGTTTTTATCGATTTTGATAAAACTTATAGTTCTGGTCAACTTAATAGGAAACTAAAGGAGCTTGGTGCAACACTTTACTACGATGTATACAGCTTCAAAAGAAAAGATAAGGGCCCTATATGGCAATCTGAAAGTCTAATTTATGTGGTTACTTTTTATGACGATAAAGAAGTTGATGCGCAAGACTCATCAAACAGGTTGGAACTTAAATATCCATTAGCAACTTTGGGGGCAGACCAAATCACAATGTTTGCTAAAGTCGCTGGAAATGTTGCAGATTCATTTGGTGTTAAACCATTACTTGATGGCTTAGAAGTTACTGAAGGGGAAATTATTCAACATTGTGAAGATCTAGTTACTGACTTGATGGAGCAGTGGGGAGAAGAACCCGGAAGTAAAACATTAAGAATATTTATCGAGTCTCAGTATAGATAAAAGTTGATTTTATCTATACAAGATTTTATCAAGACACACATTTTAAATTAGGTCTGTAATGTTTAAAAGAATTTAAACGAGACACCCAACTTAATTTGACTGTTATTTAATCATGACCTAGTTTTATAAGAATTTAAACGAGACACCCAACTTAATTTGACTGTTATTTAATCATGACCTAGTTTTATTGAATTCACTCAAGGATGAGGAATCTAATATGCCTAAACCACGTAAATCTTTAGTTAGTCTTTAAAATACACCTTATTATCATTTTAAAGTGGCTGTCTTGATTTAAAAAATAATAAATTATTAATACTTTCCTAATTTAACCATTTTTGAAGAAGTTTTATCGAGACACCCAACTTAATTTGACTGTTATTTAATCATTATCTAGTTTTATTGAATTCACTCAAGGATGAGGAATCTAATATGCCTAAACCACGTAAATCCCTAATCGAATTTAAACGAGACACCCAACTTAATTTGACTGTTATTTAATCATGATCTAGTTTTATTGAATTCACTCAAGGATGAGGAATCTAATATGTCTAAACCACGTAAATCCCTAATAAGTTTGCAAGACACCACTTATTACCACTGCCTCTCCCGTTGCGTCCGACGTGCCTTTCTTTGTGGTAAGGATAAGTCCAATTTAAATCGGACATATATGGACGCTCCCGTGCCGTCAAGGCAATAGTTACCCAAACCACTTTTTAATTCTGAATATTAAGTGGTTTTGTCTTTTTCTTATTAACCGCTTTTGATCTTTACCAATTCCAAAAACTCGATGAAGGGTCGTACTAGACATATATCCGGCCTGTTATGAAAACGCTTTTTGTTGGTTTTCTGGCCTTGATGAGATCCGTACTTAACTGTCTTTATCACCCAATCGGTTTCAAGAACCTTGTCCATGCCAGACTGTCGTTAAGTGCGGAAAACCCGCTTTCACATCATTTGTTCGTCGACTTTGGTTAGATCTGTTTCGGCTGTTTAACTCTTTAGTTGTTTTCTATCATGAAGCGGATAGGGTTTTATAATCCTCATTCCTTCGAAGTAAAATCCAAGCGAGTCTTGCTAATCGATTTGCGATTGCTACGACTCCCTTATGTTTTCCTCTACGATCAATCAACTGTTTAACCCAGACTGAGAGCTTGTCATTTTTCCCTTTTGTACGATGAATTAAGGTTCTGGCACCGTGTATAAGCTGCTTACGTAAATACTGATTCCCTCGTTTACTCATTCTTCCCATATAGGATTTTCCACCACTCGCATACTGTTTAGGCGTTACGCCAATTACCATGGACATCCAACACAATTTGACTCACTTTTAATCTTATTCTAGTTTTATTGAATTCACTCAAGGATGAGGAATCTAATATGCCTAAACCAAGAAAATCTTTAATAAGCCTTCAAGATACACCTTACTATCACTGTGTTTCACGTTGTGTGAGACGCGCTTTTCTCTGTGGCCAAGATGAACAGACTGGCCAAAGTTACGAACATAGACGTGGTTGGATAGAGGATAAGATATTCTCTCTTGAAGCTATCTTTGCAATAGATGTATGTGCTTATTCGGTCATGAGCAATCATACCCATTTAGTGCTTCATGTGAATGAAGATGAAGCGAATAATTGGTCTATTAAACAGGTGCTTGAGCGCTGGCATCATCTACATAAAGGTACTCAGTTCACGCAAAAGTATCTAGAGAACAAAGTCTTAGAAGAGTTTGAGCTAGCCTCTGTTTATGAGAGCTGTGAGAAGTACCGTAAACGTTTAATGGACATAAGTTGGTTTATGCGAGAGCTCAATGAATCTGTAGCACGTATGGCTAATAATGAAGACAAATGTACAGGACGATTTTGGGAAGGTCGCTTTAAGTCTCAAGCCTTGTTGAATGACGCCGCGCTAGTATCATGTATGGCTTATGTCGACTTAAATCCTGTGCGTGCAAAGATGGACAAGACCCCTGAAGCTTCAAAACATACAAGTATCAAGACTCGTATTGAAGTCGCCAAAGCGAATCAGACGCAGCCCAAAAATTTATTTCCTTTTATTGGCTATGAACGGGAAGATCAACCTCAAGGCTTACCTTTTAAACTTACTGATTACCTTGAATTAATTGATTTAACGGGGAGGTTGGTGAGAGAAGATAAAAGAGGAACGTTGGATATTTCCTTGGCTCCAATTCTTCAGCGAATAAATCTTACATCAGAGCAATGGTTTGAAGTTTCAACAGGCTTTGAAAAGCATTTCACCACAGCTGTTGGGTCTGACTGGCAATTGGCTAAGTATTGCCAACATACTCATATTAAAAGGCGGCCCAATTTAACTACATGTAGAAGACTTTTGTCTTAGCTCGACAAACTCAACACATCTAATTCTTTCTAATCGTTAACGCGAGATATCAGCTTGACCAAAATACGAAAAGCTTCAATGAATACTTTATAGTTAGCCTCCAATTTAAGAATTTCTTATTATTTTCAACCATAAATTGATGAACATGATCGAAGTGAGTGATGTTCAGGTGGTGCCCGTACTCTAAATGGAAGTCTTTAGAAATTCTCAGCTTTAAAAGCCCTATGGTCTTTGCCAATGTTATTCTAGATGAAGGGTAATTCCCCTCTCGTTCCCATGCTCACAGTCTGAGGGCCGTGGGAACTAGATAAAATTACGTAATAGAAATTTATAACGTATTAACTCTTACTAAGTAGTTAGAAGTAAAACTACATCATAGAGGAAATTATTTGGTATAAATTACTAATTTCAGATGTTTGGTGCTTAATTTTCTCATTAATACATTGGTTGAATTGTATTTCGTAAGTGATCGTTTCTTTGTCAACAAAGTAGCTTTGCAAATCACAAAATTTTGTTGTGACCTCAGACCATTCTTGACGGTTTTTCTGGATGTCTTTTAAGTAACTTTCGTGGTCTTCTGAAGATTTGAAATGATTTTCAATTTTCTGATACTCTGAAGTTAATTTTACTTGGTTATTTTCTATTTTTTCTTTGATGCAATTATTTATTCCCGGTAGGTATTTTTCTTTGAAGCAGCTATCGCTAGCTGCTGCTTGAAAACTTATCAACATCGTTAGTGCGACTGTCTTTTTCATTATTTTTCTCCTCCAAGATAATTAGCTCTTTGCCTACCTTCTTCATACAATTTAATTGTGGGGTTTGATGTAATGTAATTTATCAATTCTTGTTTATCATTTCGCATACCTTTTACCATAGGCCTCTCTCCCTGAGTAAATCCTTGGTATACAAAATCTACTAATACATCTTTGATCTTATTATCGAGACTTTCCCAATCGATTTTTTCCAGTTTATCTTTAGTCCATTTGTTGTAATTTTTAATCGCTCTATCTTCATAGCTCGGAAAAATGTTGTTAAAAAGGTAGTGTTGGGACTTTCTTGTAATTTCTCCAATCTCTTCTTTTTTATCTGTTACAAAGTTTTTGGCTTCATCACCTTTTAAACCTGCACCTTTAGCTATTTTTTTAGCTTTATCATTATCTATAAATGCATTAATTAGCTCATTATAAACTTCAGCTTCAGAGCGATTTCCAATATCGTAACCTCTACCTAATGTGACTCCTGACAGACTATTACCAGGCCAATGAATAACTCTTGAAAAATAAATATTGTCGCTTATATCATTCCCTTCTGCATCAAAGGTCAATTGGCCTCTTGGTACGATCAACCATTTTTTGTCCATTTCATCATCTAGGATGCTGCCATCAAGTTTGTCTGTGATGGTTTTTATCTTTTCATTTTCTGTCTTTTCAGCCCAGTCTGATGGTTGGATGTCGGCTTTAGCTAAGGGGATCTCGATGACTTTTTTATGGCTATATTCAGCATCAAAAGGTCTGAGGGTTTTCAGTGGTTTAACCAAGTTGCTAAGGGCTTGAGAAATGTCTTTATACCATTCAGTTTTGGTGTCTGTGGTTGCGGACAATAGCACTTGTCGAGTAATGGCCAAGCTGACTTTACCGGTGAGTATTCCCATTAGGTTTGAGACACTATTGAGAGTGGCGTCTTCGGTGGTTTTGACTGAGAGGTACACAGCTAAGTCGATAAGCTTTTCTGGTGTCATGGCCTTAACAAAGCGCTGGCAACTGGTTGTGAGTATATTACGGCTTAGTTGATCATTAATGATGAGAATCTGTTTTTCCATGGCTTTTGATTCTGCTTTCAGCCTGATCTCTTCCCTAGGTTTCCAACCAGCTAATGCTGACTCCAGTGCATCAATGTCGCCATGGGTCACCGCTTCACAAAAGGCGTATTGAATTGGGCTGAGTGTTTCTTCGTCTAAGTCTGCTGTATCTTGAGGGAGAAACTCTTTAAGGGCGTCAGTGACATCACTTGCTGCGTTTTTAGCTTTAGCTGTCGTATGCTCGTAAAAGCTGAGTATATCCATATCTTCAAGTGTGTCTCTAAGCTCAGCAAGGTAATCATTTAGTTGCTGATTTGAGGCCTCTGTAATTGTACTGATTTCGATTTCGTTTAATTTATCTAGGGTGTAATCAGCGACTTTCTTAATTGTGTTATCAAGTGCCGTTTCTAACTCGGCATAAAGGTTATCCAGCTCTGTTTGGTTATCGATGGCTTCTCCAAAACTTATGCTGGCTTTGGCGTTTGGGCAGTCTTCCACACAGGCCCAACCCATAGGGTTAAGCGAGCCTGTTAATATGGTTTGCTTAGGATCATCAAAGACAAGTTTGTAGGGTACATCACCAACAGGTGTTTTTTCTTTATCGTCATACACCACTTCCAAAATGATGGGCGCAGGTGGCTGGCCAAAAGACGCTGGAATTTTAGGTTTGCTGACTTCTGGCTCTGGGTCTTTAACAATAGGTTCTGGGGCCTTTTCTTCCATAGGGGCTGGCGGATGTAAGTTACCATTTGATTGTGCTGATTGAGCACTAAAAGAAGCACCACTGCCTTTGGCGTCGAACCTCGCATTAAGGCGTCTGATAAGATCTTGGTTGGCTTGCGAGATTGCCAGAGGATTGACTTCAATGTCCCCTTTTATAAAGCAAAAAAGCGGTAGGTTTGGTGGGTCCGCTAAGGCAACCATGTCACCGTCAGCCAGTTTTTGTTTTACCTGTTCTGGGGAAAGGTTTGTGGGGGTGATTGCTTGCCAACTTTCTTCATTGAAAGAAGAGAAGTCAGCTTCGATTTGAGAGGCTTCATTAAGAAGCACGGATTCCGTTGGGGCAATTCTATGGTACATCTTGGTCGCATCCTTGCGATTAAAAAGGCGGATTAAACCCTAATAAGGACAAGATGTTAATGAATTTTTTGTAAGGTTTTCGTATTAATTATCATTTTTTATGAGTGTTTAATTGTTTCTACTGCTCTTTTAGCTCTTTTTTAGGGAAGCATAAATCCCTCGATTTTAAATTGGATGTCTTTAGAGATTCACCTGCTTTTACAAATAGGATTTTTTAGAAAAACGTATTTATGGGGTCAGTACCCCGTTAACTCCATATAGCCCGTTCCTGAGTGTGTCCCTTCTATTACGATTGGCCCTTCCCAATACGGAACCGACAGGGGCATTTTTGCCTTTGGATTCAGTGCCGTGACGGTCACTTCGATTTGCTGAGTGGGAATGGATATTTGCCACGCTGTTGGGTAATTGCGTCCGTCGATTTCTGTCTGTTTGACGGCGGTTAGGCTGATGTCCTGCTGTGAAATAGCAATGCCAGAACCATCTTGTTGCATTAACCTTGCGTGAGAGTAATTGGCTTTGCCTGTTGTTGCGTTTCGAAGTTGGAACACGACTAAGCTGGTATCATCATTGAGTCTGAGTGCAAACCAATCCCAGCCTTGTTGCGAGTCGAGTAAGAATTGCGAGCTCCATTCTCTGTCTATCCAGCCTTTGCCAGAAACCTGATGCGTCACGCCATCAATCGTCACTTTGCCTGATACATGGATAAATGGTTGGCTGTAGTAATAAGAAGCCACTTTGCCGTCGCTGCTTTTCGTGCTGTAGCCTTGCTCACCTTGTTTTTGATAGGGTGCGTCGCTAGTGAGTGTTAATGAGTAGCCAAACTGATCTGAATTGGCATTCAATGTGGCTGGGAATAGGTCATCGGTGGAAGATGTCCATTGCCAATCATCAAGATAAACACGAAATGGTGAAGCGCTTATGCCTGCCAGTTCTGCTTGGTCACGGGACCACTTTTCATCGGCGTAGTGTTTGTCTTTGGTGGTGATGGCACTATGCGCCATGTAGATCTGCTGGCTTTGCCACGCGGTTTGCTTGGGTTGTTTGGCTCTATTTTCTGGAGCTGCGGCAAAACGAAATTGTGTCCATTGCACACCCAGTGCATTGCCATTTTCATCCATGAGGTTGGCGGTTAAATACCACCATTCATGACGAAAGCTTGAGTGCGCTTGGTGGTCGGCAGGGAAGGTGATCTCTACGCCTTTAGTGACAGGCGTAAATTGTTCATTCTGCTCTTTGTTATTGACAGGACCGAGCATTGATCCCATGTTTTGAGCTGATTTTTGTTCGGCTTTCTCACAACCCCATAGAAATAACAGACTAAGCAAGACGGCGGACATTTTGATTCGCTTACTCTTCAAACCAAGCTCCATTACAACACCTCACTTTGCAAGCTAGCTACCACGGGCTTACTGACTAAGCGCCATAGGGGGATGAGCGTCGCAATCACAGCCACAAGAATCGTGATGGCGGAAATGCTGAGGGCATCGCTCCAACTCCATTGGTAGTTTAAGCTCCAACCAAAGGCGCGT
The DNA here is from genome assembly GCF_001624705.1 of Marinomonas sp. SBI8L. GTDB lineage: Bacteria > Pseudomonadota > Gammaproteobacteria > Pseudomonadales > Marinomonadaceae > Marinomonas. Next base: position 485,604 of record NZ_JSEO01000001.1, on the reverse strand, counting down.
AGGGTGACGATGTCGGTTAGCACATAGCCGACCATAGCCCCAAGAGGAATGGCGATAACCAGAGTGAAAGTCACCAATACGACAATTTGCCCGAGCACCATCGCCATTAACTGATTACGGCTCACGCCAAGCGCATACAGCCTTGCAATAGCGGCTTTACGTGCATCAAGCAACATGAAACAGGCACAGAACAAGCCAATGACGGCAACCATTAAGGTGACGCCATTAAGTGCACGAGTAATGGCGAAGGTTTGTGAAAAGATATCCAACGCGATGGATTTGATATGTGATTGATCGTAAAGCTGGCTTGGGTGCAAATTCAGTTTTTGACGCAGTTGTTCGTAGACTCCTTGTTGGTCGCCAGACACTTTAATCCCTAGGCTAGTGGGTAAGTCGGTAAAGCCACTCTCACGCCATAAATTAGGGGCAAGCAGCACTTCGCCATTGGGGGAACCGTAATCATGGAAGATCGCGCCAACCACCAGTAATTTGTCGGGGATGGAATCGAGCTTAAATTCACTATTCAGTGATAAGTTGAGTTTCATCGCGGTAGGCTCACTGATGGCAACCCATTCACCTTGGTAGAAGCGCAGCCAAAAGTTATCCAGCTTTGATTGGAACACCATGGTTTGCTCTAAGCTGTCTTTATCTTTGGTGCCGAGTAACGTGGGTAGGCCTTGCAGGTTATCGTCGACATAATATTGCTTATAAACGGTCTCAACCTTCTCAAACTGCTCTAACACGCGCTCGACATTAGCGATTTCTCCTTGAGCAGGGCTAACGTAAATGTCGGCATGGAGTCGTTGCTCTAACCATTGCTTTAGGGTGGATTCAAAGCTACCAACTAACGTATTCATTCCCATATTGGCGGTTACTGCAAGCAGCAGTGCCATCATGGCAAGGGAGAGGGGGGATATCAGCTCTCGCAGTTCTGCAAAGAGATACTGCATCAACCCCGATTGAGTGCGTTGTTCGCTCCAATTGGCTAACACGCTGAGTGTTTTGGGGAGATACAAAGGAATCGACACCACCAACACACCTAGCCACGCCATGGTGAATCTATGATACTCACTGAGCCATAACCCTGCTAATGCGATACAGGTTAAGGTTAAACCAATGACGAACAGCTGGTTTTCATTTGAAGCCTCTGGCGCTTGATAAAATCCGCCATGGGAAGAGAGCGGTTGTCGAACCCTTTGTTTAAAGTGTTGCCAGCAGGCAACAAGCGTGGCCGCTAACGTCAATAATAGGGCTTGTGCTAACCATGACCACTGCCATGTACCGGGAAGCAGTGTCGCACCATAAAGTTGCTCCAGTGTTATCGCAACGGTAGGGTGGAGCCAGTGGCTTAATTGAATCCCCAAAATGAAACCGAGTGATGCGCCTAGTGTGACTAAAACAGTGAGCTCAATTAACAGCGCGGAGAACACGATACTCGATGAAACACCGGCTTGCTGAATTTGTACTAACAGCCGATTACGTTTGAGCAAGCTGTACTTCACGCCGTTGTATGCGATGAACAAACCAACCAAGAACGCCAGTAAGCTCATGGCCGTCAGGTTGAGGTGAAAGCTATCGGTAATAGAGCCGAGATTGGTACTCTGGTTATTGGTGATCCATTGCCCTTGCTCTGCGATGAGATCTTGCCACTTTTCTTGTGCTTGGGTGTTGGTATCAAACACAGCGATGTAACTCAGTTGACCTTGCTTGTTGAGTAGTTGTTGGGCGAATCCTATGTCCATCAACATGCGACTCCCCAGCTGCCACTCGTCGGGTAAAACGACAACTTGAGTGACTATTTCATCCAGAGTGAGTGTCTCTACCTCGCCTAAGCTTTGGTGTTGCGATTGGCTCATCATGACGATGGGTTTTCCAGCCAAGAGCTGTGGCAGAGGCAGCGCGCTATCGAATAAGGAGATGCCTTGTGGCGTTTTATCCTTCTCGGCTGTCTTGTCAGAAGAATAGCGAGATCTTGAGGTGAGAGCAGCGATTAACTCACTGCCTTGTACTGACCAACGGCGACCTTGCTCGTCTCTCACTTTCCCTTCAATTACGGGCAGTATTGCGCTGAGTCCATTTTGTCTTAGCTTGAAGTAGAGCGATTCTGGTAAGTAGTTTTGCCCCGCTGCTGGGATGATCAGGTTTTTCGCTTGAGCACTGAGTTGTTCACTAGATTCAGCGTAGCTTCGTTTGGCATTCAGGTTGATGGCTTGCACGGCCACAAATAAGGTGACCGCCAATACAATGCCAATCAGGATCGCTGCGGCTTGCAATGGTGATTGTTTATAGTGTGCAGCGAACAGCTTTAGAGAGAGCCAGGTGTGATTGAGCCAGGAGTGATTTAACTTAGAGTGAATTAACTTAGAGCGATTTAACTTAGAGTGAGATAAGTTAGCTTGCCACATGAGACATCTCACCGGCCGGATTTTGCTTTAGGTCTACTTGCTTCAGATCTCCATCATCCAATACCCATTGTGTCTGCATAAATTGGGCGCATTCAGGGCTGTGTGTCACCAGTAACACGGCGGTGTTGCCTTGTGTGGTGATTTCGTTCAGCAGCCTCATGACTTCTAATCCGGCTTTGTGGTCGAGGTTGCCGGTGGGTTCATCGGCAAGCAGCAGTTTGGGTTTATGAGCCAATGCTCGTGCGATCGCGACTCGTTGTTGTTGTCCACCAGAGAGCGCTGATACATGCCTATCCAGTAGTCCACTGATGCCTAACACTTGAACCAAGTAATCACACCAGTCGTCCCATTTTTGTTGATTCAAGTGCAACGGGAATGCGATGTTTTGCTTAACGTTGAGCGGAGTTAATAAGTTGAACTGCTGAAAGATGACGCCCAGTTTTTGGTGGCGGAAGCGGCTCCATTGTGGCTCTTTCCAAACCGATGTGTTGTCGCCATCGAGCCAGAGTTCGCCATCAGAAAGTGGTTCAAAACCCGCGATGAGGTTGAGTAGCGTACTTTTTCCGCTGCCACTTGCACCTGTCAACGCCACGCTTGCTCCTACCGCCAAAGTGAAGTCGACGCTGTTCAGCACCTTATGGGTGTCTTTGCCGTCAACAAAGCTTTTGCTGGCTTGTTTCAGTGTGACAACTGGGCTTTCCATTTTCTCTCCCTAGACGATAGCTTCTATAAAACTTTAGATAAGAATTCGAAAAATTAACGATTTACATCGACTTATTAATAACCTGTACTACGAGTTGGTGAAAATAGATCAGTTTAAAACACTAAGATTTTAGTGAGCCATCAGCTCTAGTACATCGTTTTTCGATCTAAGGCTATTGTCTAAGGTTATCTTCATTGATTAATAGCAATGCATTGATTTTAGGTAATTACGATGGGCAGACAAGGTAATCTTGCCTGAATTCAAGTCAAGACTAGTTTAATTAGGTTTACTCAAGGATGAGGGGGCTAATAAATGCTTTTCATAATAAATATTATTATCACTAATTCTGAATATTAGAATTCGATCTGTTTGAAAATATCAAAGCGACCTTCATGTGGTTAAAAACGACAAGGTTGCTTTATTAATACACATTATTTTTAATTATGCGGCGATGAAATTAATTTCATCAGATGAGTAAGGTTAAATTATTAATGACTAATTCTTTGGGGCTTAATTGAATTAAAGAAGGTTTTGGTTTTTTATTTTTGTCTAAGTTATTGATTTAATTTGTTTAGTTTTATTGTTAGTCAATGTCGATAAAATTAATAATAAATTAACCCCTCCCTTAGAAAACTAACGTGCAGAATGCAGAGTGCCACACTTTCTCATTTATTGAGTAACATAAGAATTACTTATGTCTTGGATTAGTCTGGCTAGAGTTTACGCATTTTCAAAACATTGCCACTATAACTTTACGATTGTTATTCATGTCATCTATTGAGACGTTTTAATTGTAAAAAAACCGATTGAGTGATTACAAAAATAACTATCTATGGAATTTGTTATAGATAAAAAAATAATAATGGGAGGAAAAGGCTACGAGGTTACCATGGAGTTTATTTAGTAAGTCACATCGAAAGATGAGATTTATTCAAAGGCTCCTTAATTTAGCAATGTCGTTTTAAACAACTTGGAAATTAAAGGGTAAATCATGATATCGGATGAAGAAATAAACGCACGAATATCCAAAAGAGGGATATTGAAGGGGTTAGATTCTACACTTGGCATTACCGCATTAGTGATGGTGGTTGGGTTAATACTATACACAGTCATCTTGGGCGATATAGCCAGCGAGCAGTTTCTCGGTTTAAAAAGTTGGATTGAAAGTACCTTAGGTTGGTATTACGTTCTCATGATTTTTATGTCGTTTGTCGTCTGTACATATTTCATGTGTTCTAAAATTGGCAATATAAGACTAGGACAAGATGATGAAAGGCCCGAGTTTAGCAACTTTGCTTGGTTCTCCATGTTATTTGGAGCGGGTACAGGTGCTGGCATGCTTTTCTTCTCTATGTCAGAGCCTTTGATTCATTTTGCAAGTGGTTGGAGTGGTGGTAACCCATTTTTGAGTGCTGAAGTGAAAATGGCGGTAGCGACATTTTTTGAGGCTAAACAAAATACTTTAGAACAAGGCTTAGTTCCTGGCGAAGCAGGTTTTCCTGTACCAAATGATTTAGTTGCAGAAGCTGTTGCAGGTGGTCTTAAACTGACCATCTTTCATTGGGGCTTAACAGCATGGTCTATGTATGGCGTAGTGGGTTTGTCATTGGCTTATTTCGCTTTCCGTAAAGGCTTGCCTCTATCAATTCGCTCTGCTTTATATCCTTTGATTGGTAACCGTATTTACGGCCCAATTGGACACGTTGTTGATATTTTAGCCGTATTAGGGACGATTTTTGGTATTGCCACTACCTTAGGCTTAGGTGTTCAACAAATTAGTGCAGGTTTAATCTCATTAGGCTTGTTAGATGAACCTTCTCAAATGGTTACTATCTGTTCCATCGTATTGATTACTTTTATTGCCATTGTATCGGCGACAAGTGGTGTTGCCAAAGGCATCAAAATGCTATCAACATTCAATACATGGGTTTGCGTTATCATTTTGTCATATTTCTTAATCGTGAGTAACGCAAACTACTTATTAGCAAATACCTTAACGGCCATGGGAGACTTCGTTTCAGAGGCTATTTCCATGACGCTATGGACAGCTCGTAGCCCTGAAGAAAGAACGTGGCAAGGTGGTTGGACTATCTTCTATTGGGGGTGGTGGATTGCTTGGGGTGCGTTTGTTGGTATGTTTATCGCGCGTATTTCTCGTGGCCGTACTATCCGTGAGTTTATCATTGGGGTCATGTTTGTTCCCTCTACTGTTGCGCTCATTTGGTTTGGCATCATTGGCTCTGCTGGTATGTATGAAGCCATTTATGGTGCTGATATGACCATCTACAATACCGCTGTAAACAACTGGGATTATGCCGGAACACTTTACGCCGCGTTTGATGTATTAACACCAGGTATAGCGGCAACCATTGCTAAAAGTGCTGCGCTACTCGTTGTTATTATCTTCTTTGTTACGTCTGCAGATTCAGGAACCTTAGTATTAGGTCGACTGCTTTCATTTGGCCGCAGGCCACCTATACAGCAACGTATATTGTGGGGCTCTATTCTTGGTATCGTGACTTTAGTGATTCTACTAATGGGGGGAGATCAGGCAATGAGGGCTCTGCAAGCGGCTTCTATTGCCGGTGCATTACCTTTCTCTTTCGTTCTAATTGCTATGGTGATTGGCTTATTCAAGTCATTAAGAAACGAAAGTGAATCCGTGGTTGAAAATGAAGAGCACATCAAGGCTATGATTGAACGAGAAGTCGCTGATATGTCTTAAATATTCATTGATTAAACAGAGCAACATGATTCATAACCGTTACTTGATGGTACAGTTATGAGTCATGTTCTTTTCATTATCGTTTTACCTGCACAGCTTTTCTCTCATTCTAACTTCCCTCAATTACACGTAAATCGAACTGGTTTTTTAGGATTCGTTCAAGGATGGGAAAGCACATACTTTTTTAGCTATATAAGACAAACTTTCAGTGGACTTATCAGTTAACAATATAGGCCCTTGCAATGAACAAGGGCCTTTGTCTTTTTTGCTATTTTTTCTTCTTGGCTTCATCTAATAAGTAGGCAATAAAGTTCTTTATTCCCACTAGGTTAAATTCAGCACTCTTCATGTGTTGGTCTAAATCCATTATTTCATGTTCTTGTTGTAAGAGTTCTCGACGAGCGACTTCTTCCTTTAATTCTGACAAGGTTTGCTGAGTTTCATCAATTAACTTGTTTAATCTTTCTGTGGTTAAAACTTGTAAATTACTCATGTCATTTCCCTTTATTAAACTAAGCTACTGACGCCGAGGCATACGGCAGGTAATTACCATGGACAGGCAACGTAATCTTACCTGTATTCAAGCCAAGACTAGTTTGATTAGATTCACTCAAGGATGAGGGATCTAAGAACGCGCTTAAGCGTAAATCCCTCGATTTTAGATTGAATGATTTTTATCTATCTTTTATCAGTTTTGGTTTAAACCGTGAGAGCTTTTGTCTCTCACGGTTTAAGACGTGTTTGATGCTTAAACTTTAAATTTACTTACTTGAGCATTGAGCTCTGATGCAAGTGTCATTAGTTGGTCGCTAGCACCTGAAAGCTGCTCAGCGCCTTCGGCTGAGTCATGCGCTGAATTACTAATCCTTGTAAGAGAGCCATTGATCTCTTCGGAGACGGAATGTTGTTGCTCACTGGCTAAAGCAATATGAGTATTCATGTCTGTGCTGTTACCAATCGACTGTGTAATATCAATAAAGCTTTGGCTAGCCTCTGTTGCTTTAGCACCGACTTGTTCGGTCTCTTCTTTACTTGTTTTGACAGCTTCAACTGCGATACGTGTGCCTTGTTGAAGCTTTTCTATGGTTGTTCGTATTTCTGTCGTCGAGGTTTGTGTTCTTTGTGCCAGTGTTCTTACTTCATCTGCAACAACTGCAAACCCTCGCCCTTGTTCACCTGCTCGTGCGGCTTCTATGGCGGCATTAAGTGCAAGCAGGTTGGTTTGTTCAGCAATGTCATTAATGACATTAACAACTGAGTTTATGCTGAGAGTGTCTTCATCAACAGATTTAATTTGATTGGCTACATTCTCCATATTTTCTATGAGAGCATTTGCTGCATGGACAGTACTTTCCATGACTGTATTACCGCTGTTAGCCTGATTCTGCATGCTTTTTGCGTTTTGATTTGCCTGTTCAGCATGATCCGCGACATCTAGTGATGTTGAAACCATTTCATTCATTGCGCTGGCAACTTGCTCTATCTCAACTCTTTGGTTATTTATATTTTTACCTGCAAGTGAGCTAATTGAAGTCATTTGAGATGCGGCATCAGAAAGCTGGTGAATAGCATTGCCAATGCCTGAAATGAGTGAGCGTTGTTGCTCTTGCATGCTATTGAAATTATTGGCCATTTTTGCCAGTTCATCTTGACCTTTGCTATCAACACTCACTGTGAGGTCGGACTCAGTCGATACTTTGTACATCGCATTATTGAGCACATTGAGTGGGGCATTAATTGATTTATTAATGAGATACCCTGTAGCAATGAGTACAACAATAATCAGTGTAGTTAGAAGCCAAAGTAGTATTTGTTGGTCTTGGTAAACGGATTGAATATTCTCACGCTCTTGCTTTGCAACTGCCAACTGTAAAACAACTAGCTCTGTAATTTTTTCACTTATAGGATCTATGGTTTTATATAGAGGTCCATTAAATGCGCTGAGCTTATTTTCTAGATTTGTTTGTTTCGAATTTTGTAATGCTTTTTCTAGTTCATCTAATGAGCGGTTTGCATCAACAAATAGTGATTCTGCCTCTTTGGCTAATTTGGCTTCCTCTTGTGTAAGGGTTGTCGCCATATATTTTTGCCATTTTAGCTTAATTTCTTCTCTGGCTTGTTGTACCCCCGTAAGTGCCTCTGGTGCTGTCATTAGGCCTGCATCTGCTTTGTTTACTGCATCGATAACAAACACGGCGTAGTTGTCAGCGATTGTTTTTAAGTCTTCAAGAGGTACGACTCTGTCTTCATATATTCGACCAACGCCTTCATTGGCTTGTTTTAGACCTGATAAGGAAATTATGACAACGGCAATAATGCCAATTAGGGGGAGTAAGGAATTAAAGTTTAGCTTAGTTTTTATAGTTAGATTATTAAGCAAATGTAGCTCTCCTGTCAGATATTGATATCACCAGAGATAATAAGCCATAGAATGTAAATGAATAATGAATTATTAATAAGACATTACAGAAATGTTTCTATAGTAAATTAATGTAAGAATTGATTTGTATTGGAGCTCGGTTACCTTAAAAGAGGCTTTAAAGGCGACATTTTCCCGACACTCGACATAAGCAACAGCGTTCTATATATCTTCTAGGATAACCATCCAGAAATGACTACGGACAGAAATAAAAAAGGCCCTTGCAATGAACAAGGGCCTTTGTCTTTTGGCTATTTTTTCTTCTTGGCTTCATCTAATAAGTAGGTAATAAAGTTCTTTATTCCCACTAGGTTAAATTCAGCACTCTTCATATGTTGGTCTAAATCCATTATTTCATGTTCTTGTTGTAAGAGTTCTCGACGAGCGACTTCTTCCTTTAGTTCTGACAAGGTTTGCTGAGTTTCATCAATTAACTTGTTTAATCTTTCTGTGGTTAAAACTTGTAAATTACTCATGTCATTTCCCTTTATTAAGCTAAGCTACTGACGCCGAGGCATACGGCAGGTACAACAAAAAATACAGCTAAAATATATCCAAGTGCAGCAAACTTATTTTCGGCTGCTGTCTCACCTAATAACTCTGCCGCTTTAACAGGTAAGTCCCTTAACATAGGTAATCCGAAGATCACGAGAACCCCTAAAATATTATAGGTAAGGTGGATAAAGGCGATTTGTAATGCCGCTTCTGCGTTACCTGTTACAGCAGTCGCTGCCAATACGGCAGTCACACAGGTACCTATGTTTGCGCCTAAGGTAAAAGGGTAGATATCTTTCAGTTTGAATGCGCCAGAGCCAGCCAGTGCTACCATTAAAGAGGTGGTTGTAGAGGATGATTGAACAAGAATGGTCACTAATGTACCTGATGCTATCCCTGAAACAGGGCCACGGCCAATCGCGGTATGCATGATGTTTTTAGCCCTACCGACCATGAGCTTTTTCAGCAATTTACCAACCATGGTGATAGAGATAAAAATAAGCACTATTCCTAAAATAATCAGGGTGATACCACCAATCTGATCACTTAAAGAATGAGTCACTTCCTTAAAGGTATTTACCACAGGTGCAGTCGCAGCCTTCACAAAGTTAAGGCTTTTGATTGAACTATCCCCAGCACCATAAAACAAGCCAGATAACCATGCCCCCATTTTCTCTAATACACCAAAGGCAATCTCCAGCGGTAGAAAAATAAGTACAGATAAAAGGTTAAAGAAGTCGTGTACTGTGGCAGCTGAAAAGGCCCGTTTAAACTCTTCTTTTGCTCTGACATGGCCTAAGGAGACAATTGTGTTTGTAATAGATGTCCCGACATTGGCTCCCATTACCATAGGCACAGCCAGCTCAACAGGTAATCCGCCTGCCACTAAGCCCACAATAATAGAGGTTACTGTCGAAGATGATTGAATAAGCGCTGTTGCAACAATACCGACAACAAGGCCCGCAAAAGGGTTACTAGCAAAAGCAAAAAGCTCCTTAGCTTGGCCACCTGCCGCCATTTTAAATCCACCACCTATCATGCCAACAGCACAAATAAGTAGGTAAACTAATAGGGCAACCATCGCCCACTGCATGTAGTTTTGATACTCGCTTTTGTTAGGAAGTACTGCCTGATTATTTTCCATAATAGCTATTTACCTAAGAATGAATGGTAAATGAATTCTATTTGTGGCGATTTACACTTATGTGACATTTAGGTGAAGAAATGATGTCTTTGGCTTGACTGAAAGGAGCTTGCAGAAATAGCCAGATCGTCAATTTATTACCCTTAAACTGAATTAGATAGGTGCCAAAGTTGAAGTGATTAATGAATGGTGCTTTCTAAATGATTGTCCTGACTAAATAGCTAAGAGAGTATATAATTGCCGCTTTATTAGTTTTTATGGATAAAGGCTAGATTTTATGATTATTGGTCCACCATTTTTCTTGATCGCTGTTGTTGTATTTCTGCTTTACTTCTTTGTATTAATTTTTGCTGGTGGCGGAGTTTTAAAAGCTTCAAACAAGTTATTTCCTTTTATTCAGCTGAACAGTCCGATTAAAGTTATCTTACAAGCTTTATTTTATACTGTAATTTTTCGCACCTTTATCTTTTTTCTAGAAATACCGTATGTGATGGTTTATAAAAGATCATTGTTTGAATTACCTTTTACACTCTATTTCTTTGTAATAGGATCTATCGTTTTCTTGATAAAAATAAATTATGAAGGAGAAGTGTATAAAAGGATTTTATGGTCAATTCTGCTTTCTGCAATAGCTTGTTTGGTTGTAATAGGTTTGCTAGATATAGTAGAAAGAGTTTTTTTAATGGCTATTAAAGAATGATTTCTTGGTTAATTGATTTGAAAAATACATAAATTTACTTGTTTCAATAAAGTTTACTAACTGACTGTATACTTTTAATTTTTTGCTTTTAGAATGCTGTTAACTCTTAATTTTTTTTTAAAAAGAGGATTCTTAGTGTTTGAAAATAAATTTACATTTAAATTAAAACTTTAAATCATTTTTATAATTGAACTTTTGCTTTCTTAAAAGGATTTACTACGTAATGTTTAATAGCTCAAAAGATGATCATCTTTCATTAATTTGCCCTGATTGTAATACAAAGACAAAGGTTAAAAATGAAAAGGGTGTTGAATGTACTTCACCTGACTGTAAAACCTCTTTTAGAGGAATGGTTTTTAAACGTAGGAAACTGCTTAAAAAATCTTCAGCCTATTTGATTGTCGCTGGTGCAATAGGTGGAATAGTTATAGAAAACAGTATAGAAGATACAAGGTTGCCATACGCAGCAGAATACAGACTTATGGATTTATGCTTAAATAGCCGGTCAGGTATGGTTGATGTTGATAGATATTCTGAAAGAATAGAATCTTGCTCATGTGCAATTAGAAAAGCTGTAAATACGCTGGGTGTGGCAAGAGATAGAAATGAGCCTGATGAAGTTTTAGAAGCTTTTTCATATGAAGTTAAGGTTGCATCTAATGAGTGTAGATAAAGCAGACTTAGTAGAAGTAGAAAAGTTCTTAGATCTAATTAAGTCAATGAATATCTCAAGGCGTAAAATTTGCTTGCTAGTGGCTTCTGATGAGTGCACTGATGATGAGAATGAAATTAATACAATCAGTGAAAAATTTAGAAAAAGATTAAGTAGAAAGTCGATTAGTAAATTTGAATTAACTTTAATGCAAGATATCTTAGCAAAACAAACTGAGTATACTAAATCTAATCAAGTAAATATAAGTCGAGAAAAAAAATTGTTTAAAGATGCTGATTTTGAAAGGTCGCTATCTTCTATTTTTAGAGAGTTCCATACTAAATAAAAAGGGTTGTCAGTTGACAACCCTTTTTAGCAAGCCTTTATTTTGGAGGGTTATTGCCTCGTCCACCACCAGAAGGATTACCTGTAGTACTTGGTCCATTATGTGGTCTTGGTGTTGATCCCTTACTCATTAGTTTTCTCCTTGGTAATTATCATTGTTTGGGTTATGGGCATCAGCCCAATCGTCCATGTCTGCATCATTATTTGGGTTATTAATATCTGACCAAAGGTCTAGTTCATCATCTGTCATATCAGACATATTAATCTCCTTTTTTTAGATTTTTTGCTGCTGATGATTGTGCTTTGGCAGGAAAAGATCCTTTAGGTGTTTTTCCATTATTTTGTTTTGCGTTTGCTGACTGAATACGTGCAGCAGCGGCCGGTGTCATTGGTGTTTTAGTTTTAGTCATTTCAAATTTCCTTATGTTTTGTTAATTGCTTTATTAGATGTACCCGCTGGTACTCTTTGAAAGCAAGTTAACTATAAATGGTCGCATGGGGACATCTGGGGACATTTGGGATGTACAGAGTTAATTATTTAAAAACAGTATTTTTCAGGTGCTTCATCTTTCAAAAAAAACTATAAATTAAATTTATTTCACCTTTTCTTGAGCTGGATTATGAAAAAGTGAATGTTTGCTCATTTCACTTTATGAGTTAGCTAGAATTTATTTATCAGCCTTTTTGGCTAAAAAGTGGAGAGTTATCACAATCTCTTTTTGGCCAAGCAATTCGTTTTTTTAAGGTTAAGTAAGGTTAAGGAGTCAATTCGGTATGCTACAAACGCATTATGATGTGGTGATAATTGGGGGAGGGCCTGCTGGGCTTGCCACTGCTATAGGTATTGCTTCTGACCTTCTTACTTCTAATACGAAGGCTAAAATACTGCTTATCGATCAGCGCTCAAAAGACCATCAAAGAATAGGGGAGAATGTCCCTTCTGATATTTCAGTGTTATTACAAAGGTTAGGGGTTGAGTCTGAGTTCTCAAAAGGCGGTCACGAGCCTTGCCCAGATTTTGCTTCTGTCTGGGGAGGTAAAGAGCTTCTTTATAACTATACGGTTGTTAGCCCTTATGGCCACTCTTGGCGACTTAATCGCCACTCTTTTGACTTAACTTTAGTGAATAAGGCCAAGGCATTGGGTGTTGAAATCGTTTGGAATACCCGTTTTATTGAGGCGAGTAAGCGTAAGCAAGATGGGCATATTGCTTACGAGCTTTTCCTGCAAACAGACTCTCAAGAAACCCGTTCAGTTAAAGCTAATTTTGTTGTTGATGCCACAGGTAGCAAGGCAAGCTTTGCTAAAGGCTTAAATGTTAAAAAAACGCTAGATGATAAGTTAATTGCAATCGTGCATTTTGCCGAGCTTGAGCAGCCCCATAAAGGCAAACAAGTGAGAATAGATGCTACGAACAATAGTTGGTGTTATCACACGTTAATGCCTCATCAAAAAGTAATGAGTATGCTGATTACGGACCCGTCTGAGCGAAAGGCGCTCGAAAAAGATAACTATCATGCGTTTAAAACTCGTTTAGCCAAGCCGCTTTGGGTAGGCGATAAGGCCCAGGAGATAGAACTAACCAATGAGAGTTATCACACTTATATGATTAATTCTGGTTTATTAGAGCAGGTTGAAGGTGAAAACTGGATTGCTGTTGGTGATGCGGCTTCAAGCTTTGATCCTATAGCAGCACAAGGTATCTACAAAGGCATCAAACACGGCATATTCGCCGCCGAAGTCGTGCTAGCCAAACTAAAAGGTATTGCACCTCAAATGAATTATGGTGACATGATTAAGCAGGATTACCGACAATACTTGAGGAATAGAGCCCATATTTACCAGCTAGAGCAACGCTGGCCTGACAGTGAGTTTTGGCAAAAGCGGTCGAAGTAGGGGGAGATAAGGTTAGACATCCATAGTGCTTTTTAAGCAAAGAATGGATGTCTTTTATAGATATCTTTAGTAAATAGAAATATTAATGATCACTGCACTTGTGCAATAAGGCGAGCTTTGGGTTTTAACTCTTTTATCAAGTCTTTGCTCTTATGTAGGTGGATACTAAAAACATTATCATCAACATTCATTAAATCATTTTGTTCAGATTTTCCTGTTAATTTTCCATTTTTTGGAGCCCCTCCTTCACCTCCTCCGTTAACCTTAGAGTAATCTATTAGCTCTAATGCGCTTTTAGAGAACCTAAACTCGACAAGAACATCATCTTTGTTGTCTTTTTTGGATTTATAAAAATAGTGCATTGCCTGGCCAAGAGAGCCTCCATGACCATACAAAATATCTTTTAGATCTCCACTTTCTTTATAATTAACCCAATCTGCCTTGGGCATAGTGCGGTATATGACTAAATTTTTGTTACGACCACTCGCCGAGCCACCGAAGTTATCGTCAGTTTTTTTAAATTGACCGTCATGGTGCGGAATGCCTGCAATATTATTAAATTTTAATAGCTTGAGCTTTATATCCTGAGCTATCTGCCTATAAAGATCATTCTTGTCAGCGAAGCTGTTCTGGCTGTTATGCTTGCGGAGAGAGGCTAGAATATCTGATTCAAATTGTGTTACTTCCACATCTGGTAACTTTAACTCGTAATAATCTTTAATAGCAGAATTCGTGGCTGCATTTGTGTTCTTTTTGAAAACTTTATCTTTTAATTCTCGCCAGTGATTAAGCCGAGGCTTTACACCTGCTTCAATATCTTCTAAAAAACTGTCTTCAGTATGCTTAAACCATTCATTACCAACCAGTATTTTTCTTTGTATTAGAAGCTCTTGAGATAAATTTCTCTTTGTATTTAATCGTTCTTTTCTTTTAATGGTTTTAACTTTTTTATCCAGTAGTTTATGCATTGTTGAGGCCTCTCTTATAAAGTCAATACTGTGTAAAAAGCAAATGTGCTTCTTAACTTCACCCATAGCTCACTTTAATAAGCCTCACTCACTAATACGCCGCCATAACAACGGTAAATACTTGGAGATAAGTGTTTTTAGAAGCAATTGGAGAGTTTTTCTTGTTCACCTAGCTGTCACTTTGCCTCATTTACAATGCATTACTTTTTTATTCCTAATACCCCAGTTTATGAGGGTGAATAGGCCTATAGTTTAAAGAGTGATTTGTATTTAAGGATGTCGTCAATGAGAGCTTTCTCTCTGCTGGGTACTGTTAAATCGGCTGTATTTTCAGTGTCTCTGGTTATGTCTTTCCCACTTATGTCTCAGTGTATTGGGGTGGTTACCGCAGGGGGTGGCGATGGTTTTTGGGGAGAGGTAAAAAAAGGAGCTGAAACCGCGGGGAGGGAACTTTCAGTGAAGGTTTTGGTAAGAGGCGCAGCGGATGAAGTGGATAGTAAATCTCAAGCTAAAATTATTCATTCTATGATGTCTATTGGTTGTGAGGCTTTGGTGCTAGCGCCTAACAACAGTAAACGAAATAAAGATGTTAAATCTCTAAAAGAAAAAGGCATTTCCACTGTGTTTATTGATAGAGACACAGGGGGAGAGCGGGTGAGTGTGATTAAAACGGATAACTTTAAAGCGGGCTATCTTGCAGGCCTTGAAATGGCGAATGCGCTTGCGGGCTCTAATAAGAAGCGCGTGGTTTTACTGAGGATGGATCAAAAGGTTATCAGTACGCGATTACGTGAAGAGGGCTTTATCAAAGCGGCTAAAGAGAAAGGTTTGAATCTCATCTTTGAAGGCTATTTAGGCACAACCATAGGCCAAGCAAGAGTTAATTCAATCAGATTTCTTAAAGGGTTAGACGAATTTGAAGGGGTGTTTACACCAAATGAATCGACTAGTGTCAGTGTGTTGGCGAGTTTAAAACAATTAGGTTTAGAACAGGATGTTAAGTTTATTGGCTTTGATAGCCATGCCCTTATGATCAAAGCGGTTCAAGAAAAGAGTATGCAAGGCTTTATCATTCAAAATCCCTTTTTGATGGGCTATCAAGGTGTTAAAACAGCCCATGCCGCGAGGTTAGGTAAAACCATAGATGCATCTGTAGAAGCAGAGGTTATCTTTGTGGATGTGAGTAATATCAAGCAAAAGAAAATCCAAGAAATGCTGGGTTTGAAGGATTAATTATCCTGATCCAATATTTTGGCTCTTCTTCAAGTCAGACTCTTTCTGGTTAGTGTTTATTTCCATCTGTTATTTAAGAGTAATATGCTCACTGATGTAATCCAAGAAACAACGCATTCTTGGGTTAACCTCGTTATCAGAGTAAAAAACAGCATATATTGGAATGGATTCAGGTTGAATGTCACTTTCTAAAATAGGGCGTAAGTGCCCCGTCTGAACATCTGCGTTTACCGTAAATCTTGATAAACAGGCGATTCCACAGCCTTGTATTGCTAACTGACGCAGGGTTTCTCCATTGTCCGCATACGTTTTAGGCACTATGTGTATCGCATTTTTGTTTTTATCCTGAAGCGGCCATACATTAAGCCTATCGGGTTTAACAAAGCCTAAACAATTATGCTGTTTTAAGTCGCTTGGGGACTTAGGCAATCCGTATTTATCAATATAACTAGGAGAGGCATAAAGTTGTCTGCTGGTTTCTCCTAGCTTGCGTGCTTTAAGGGTTGAGTCTGTTAAATGGCCAATGCGAATAGCAATATCCACTTTACGTTCAATTAGATCAATATTGGATTCGGTCGAAGTCATGATCACAGTGACATCTGGGTATTCCTGATTAAAGCCTGCGATAAGTGGAGCAATAGCATGCAGCGAAAAAGGTGTGGCAGCATCAACCACTAATCGTCCTGCTGGTGCAGCTGTACGTTCGCCAAGTTGGGACTCGACTCTCTGACCTTGGGCAATCATGGCACTTGCTTCATTAAACAGCCATTGGCCTTCTTGTGTTAATTGTGTCTTGCGAGTAGTTCGATTGAAGAGGGTCGTATTGAGCTTGTTTTCCAGCTTCTTGATTGTGCGGCTGACTACTGAGGCGGTTACCCCAAGCTCTTCGGCAGCCTTACTAAAGTTGCCGCAATTGACTGTTGCTACCAACATTTCTAATTCTTCAATCTGAATCTTAAGCATTTAGATGTTCCATTCTATTTATGCAATTTACGAATAACTCTTGTTCTTTTGAGGCTATTCTAGCATTAATCGACTTTGGTTAAAGTGAGCACAAGTTAACAATTTGTCCATTCACTTTTGAGGTAACACTATGACTCGTGTAGATATTCAATCTATTGAACCAAATGCATATAAAGCCATGTTTGAACTAGAGCAGTTTATTGACCAATCCTCACTCTCTAAAGAGACTCAAGAGCTGGTAAGGCTTAGAGCCTCTTTGATTAATCAATGTCACTTTTGTATCGGGATGCATACTTCTGCTGCAGAAAAACTCGGCATTGAAAAGGGGAAGCTTGAAGCGCTGAAGGCTTGGCCAGAAAGTGCATTGTTTAATGGAAAAGAAAAAGCCATTTTAGCCATGACAGATCATGTCACTGAGTTATCGAGTAGACATGTCCCTGATGATATTTATGAACCTTTAAAGCAATACCTTTCAAACTCGGAAATTGCCCAGCTCATTATGCTGATAGTGACGATTAATGCTTGGAATCGCATTGGTGTGGCAACGGCTATGGCCTAAATTAGGAGAAAGTTATGGGTCTGCTTATTAATGATAAGAGAGTTATTAAGGCTTATATAAAAGAAATGAGAGCTGTGAAGGCTTGGAGAAAAGCCGCGCAGCTCTTTAGTCTCATTGCGTTGTTAAGCTTATCTAATCATGGGTTAACACACGAAGGTGATGCCCATGATGTTAAGCGACAAATGCTTAATATTTTAGCACTGCCTGAGTTTGAAAAAGCCTATCTCACGACCTTAACAGTTGAATTACAGCCCGAGGTGCGTGTTGGCTCACATACACATGAGGGCATGCTCTATGTTTATGTGCTGCAAGGAAGGGTGAGATCAAAATTAAAAGGCAGTGAAGCCAAGGATTATAAACAAGGAGATGTATGGGTAGAACCTTTAGGTTCTGTTCATGAGTTAACTGAAAACCTTAGTCACAATGAGGTCGCTAAGATACTCGTTCTTTCGATAGGTGAAAAAGGTACATCCTTGAGTACTTCTATCAAATAGCTCATTTTAAATAGTTCTTTTTGGCGCATTTTAGAGAAACTCCCATGATAAGTATCTTATTTATCATGGGTGTAAACTTGCTCGAAAATAGTCTTCAGCCCCCGTGCTTTGTGGCTTATCAAGGCGTGAAAATAGCTCATACAGAGACATTAGCTATTCGTTTTATCTTGTTTGATGAGAAGAAATAAGGCGCTAACGAAGAGAATAAAACTAAGTAGAGATCGGAATAGGTTCGCCTGATTCCAAGCATCTCGGGTGTTTCTCCAATCAGAAGGCAAAGTTGAAGAAGTCCAAGATTCGGTATAATAATTAAGCGGCAAATTAACGAACTTGGTGAAAAGAATTATTCCTGTTAAGTAGAGCGTTCCGAGCAGCAATCAAAAATAGAAAATACTCTTATTTTTGATATTCAAAACAGCACAAAAATAGGGAAGCGCTCCTGCACCGAAGAAGCATAAAAAGAAACCTGTATGACGTACATTGATGTTGAAGAGAGACTGAACTTCAGCGTAGGTACTCGCATCAACAGCTAACATTGCGTAATTAACATTAAACGAATAGGTCGCAAAAAAGCCCGCCATTAATCCAAATAAAGCGGTAGCCGTTAATCCACTAAGCTGTTTTATTGTTAGCATCTGTTTGCACTCCTTAAAAACACTCATTATCTAGGGTTTAAAATGGTGTGCATTAACAAATGTTAATTAGCTAGCGTGTTTTAGACGAGAAAGGGTGACAGAGGTGATGCCTAAAAAGCTCGCTATATGATGAGCAGGAACTCTCTGAACTATGTCAGGATGTTATTTAAGCAAGTTTTCATAGCGTGCTTTGGCTGGAAGCTGTAGCCATTCTTGCTCTCTTTGCATTTTACTATCAAGCAATTTATCAGACCAAAATAGGGTGAATTTAAGCCATTCCAGCTCGCTCTCAAAAGCAGATTTAAAGTCATCTAT
This sequence comes from Marinomonas sp. SBI8L, assembly GCF_001624705.1. Classification (GTDB taxonomy): domain Bacteria; phylum Pseudomonadota; class Gammaproteobacteria; order Pseudomonadales; family Marinomonadaceae; genus Marinomonas. The sequence continues at coordinate 466,953 of NZ_JSEO01000001.1, read as the reverse complement.
ATGCCATTGAACTGCTTTAACATTAGAGAGTGCTTCGATCGTAAAGCCTGCTGCTTTTTCTTGTAGGCTTGGCGTGACAGGCCAGAATATATCGCCTTCAAAAAAGAAGTTTTTGTTATGCTCCTTTCCATCAATGGCTAAATAGAACATTCTCACAACGCCTGATTCAATCAGCGTAACCTTGTTCCAAATATGAGAAGCATCAAGTAAGCAACTTCCTGCAACGGCATCAATTTCTTTGCCCAACGTATTTAATCTGTTAAGGGTATTCATAGAAACATGAGGAAGGGGTTCAAGAGCCAAGAAATTACTCCTTAAAATCTGGATGCTAAGTCAGGTTTTATCTTACACGTTTTATGACTATTTATTATCTTTAACTGAAATGCTCAGCTTATGGCTTGTCAACTTTTGTCCACTCGCTGAGGTGGGAAGACTTATTCGCAGCTTCCCTAATTACCGAATAGGTAGTTTTATAGTCTACTTAAACATGAAAGCCATTTAAATTAACAGGTTAAACCAGTCTCACTTATTCCCCCATGGCATTAGAAAAAATATGGATCTAATATAAAGGATATTACTGGGCCTATAGATATAAAAACAAATAAGAAGTACGCAAAAATGAATCATGTAGATTGGGGGTTACTAAAGACATTCCTTGCTGTTATTGAATTAAAGAGTTTGTCTAAAGCCGCCCAAGAGTTAAAAATATCACAGCCAACGGTTGGTAGACATATTGAACAATTAGAAAAAGATTTAGGTAATTTATTATTTGATAGAACCGCTAGAGGTTACATTGCAACTGAATTCGGTTTAGAGCTTGCACAAGAAGTAAAGCAGATGAACTCTCATGCAATGGCAATTTCTAGCCTTGCTGACATGCGTTCTAATGTGGTTAGTGGCCCGGTTAGGATTTCAGCAAGCAATACTATCGCTTTAAAAATTTTGCCTCAGTTAATGGGGAAGCTACGCGAAAAATACCCTCAAATTCAATTGATCATTAGCCCTTCGGATAAGGTTGAAAACCTACTAGAAAGAAAGGCTGATATCGCTTTAAGAATGGTGAGGCCCACTCAAAACGATTTAATTACCAAGAGAATATTAAATCTAGAAATTGGCTTTTATGTGTCGAAAAAATATCCACGATATAAAGAGCTTATGGCATCTGTAAATGCAAAGGACTTTGATGCTGTGTTGGGCTTTGATTTAATAGGGCAAGATAATTTTACAGATATAAAAGATGGCTTAAACAAAAGTGGGTTCGACATTAATGATGAAGATTTTGCTCTTAGAACTGATAGTTATGTCTTAATTTATGAATTAATCGAAGAAGGTTTAGGGTGCGGCTTTTGTTTAGATATTGCTGCTCGTGAAAAAGAAAACATGGTTAGATTATTTAAAGATGAATTCATTGCTTCTTTCCCGATTTGGATCACCGCTCACAGAGAGTTAAAGTCGAATAAAAGGATGAGACTTATATATGACGAGCTCTCAGAACTTTTAAAAAACTTCAAATAAACGGATGGCTTGTCTAACAGCTATCTAACCAAACAGAGTAGAAATTAAGTGATGCTATCGCTTTTGTGACATTGAGCGCTTTCTAATAGCTTTTAATTTATTACTTACTTTTTTAGTTGTTTATAAAGTAAATGACACCTTGAATGTTATCTATTTAGTCGTTACGAGCACACTTTTTCGTGTTATCAATTGATTAAAGAAAAGAGGTTAAGGTAAAAAGAGAGATAAGAAATGTTAGGTTTGATAAACAGCTAGTAGCAAAACCAGCAGGTTCGGGGTGGCTTTGCTACTCTTGTTTATTAGTAAAACAGCGCTATTTCTTAGATTGAATATAATTTGCCCAACCACCAAACTCTGTAATCTTGGTAGCATCTAATGTTGCATTCCCCTCACTCATAAAACCGCAATACCAGTTACCATCTGCAAGCTCTACCTTACCGATACCAAGCGGTGCAGGGATGCCAGCAACAAAAGAGCCAAAGTGCTCTATCGGCATAGACCAGACTTCGACTTTAATGGCTTGACCCGCTTCATCATCACGTATCATCGCTGGGCGTTTACCATCTGGTAACGCATAGAGTTGATACTTGGCAGCACTGAGTGTTTTGCTAACGAGTGTGGCGTTGCGTTCAGTGAGCTGCCAATTAAGGGGAAAACCTTCTAAATGAGCGCCGCAGACGACCACATCGATATTTTTTTGTGGGGCTGCAATGGCGGTAGACTCATAAGTTTGTAAGGGAAATTCACTCGCACCTTGGGGTAAATCTAGGGCTTGATGTAAGGCTCCAGCATAACTTAAGAGTTCGATATCTCTAAATGCATGGCTAAAGAAAGTTACACCCCAACTTACTTTATTTGTGGTAAAGCCAACAGGAATACTGGTTGCAGCGTAATCCAATAAATTCATAAAGTTGGTATAAGTGCCTAAAACCGAGTTGTATTTGATTGGCTCCTGTCGCAAGGCTTCACGGGTGAATTGAGTTGGGCAAGTGGGTGTGAGCATAAAATCAACGGCATCTACTTGGGCATCGCACACTTTCTTAAAGCTTTGTAAGGCATATTGTGCGCTGAAGGCATCGGCTGCGGTTTTACCTTCTGCTGAACCTATAATGGTTTGAATCACAGGTAACATGGATTCACGTTTTACATCATGGGTTGCTAACCAACGTTCTGCCACCCAAGGGCCTTCGTACAGGAGTTTTGCTGCTGTGGTAAAAGGCACAAAATCTATGGTGACTTTAGTGCCACCAAGGTTTTCTAAACGCTCTACGGTTTGTTCAAACAAGGCTTTCGTTTCTGGGTTTTGATAAAAATCTAATTCAGCGGGTACACCAAAAGTGAAGTTTTGAGGTAGCTTAGGTTCAAAGTAACGTAAGTGGTTTTCTGGTTTGTTAGGTCTTGCATAGCTATCTGCTTCGTCATATTGGCCTGCAATGCTGGTGACCAAAGCCGCATCTTGTGTATTTAGCGCGAATACTGTGATGCAATCCAAGCTTAAGCAAGCAGGTACCAAGCCAGAGTTACTGAATAAGCCTTTTGTTGGTTTGTGACCGATGAGGTTATTTAATGCGGCTGGTACACGGCCACTGCCGGCTGTGTCTGTGCCAAGTGCAAAACTTACTTGGCCTAAGGCGGTGCTTATGGCCGAGCCTGCGCTTGAACCACCTGACACATAATCAGTATTAAAGGCGTTTACACCTTCACCATAGGGGCTTCGCATACCGACTAGACCTGTGGCGAATTGGTCTAGGTTCGTTTTACCTAGTGGAATCGCGCCAGCTTTCATTAATTGCTCTACCACAAAGGCGCTTTTGCTTGGTGTGTATTCAAAGTCTGGACAGGCCGCTGTGGTTGGTACGCCGGCTAGGTCTATGTTGTCTTTGATGGCAAATGGTACGCCATATAAAGGGAGTTCATCTATGGTTTTACCTTCTAAATAGCTTAGGTATTCAGTTAATTTTGTCTCATCCAATAAGGTAATCCAGGCATTATATTCGGCCTGCTCTAGGGCTTGTTGTCGGAGCGAAAAAATAAGTTCTTTGGCTGTGGTGTCATTATTTTTATAGGCATTTTTAAGTGCAATAATATTTAAGTTAAACATGGGATATGTCCTTTAAACGTGTATAAGTTAGGCAAGTTCAGTGACTGGCGCGAGTTCTATTAAGGCGAGGGCTTGTCCTGACTGAACCGATTGTCCTTGCTGCTTTAATAAGCTTCTTACTTGGCCATCACAGCTGGCATAGATTTCTATTTCCATTTTCATGGACTCCAAAACCATTAATACGTCGCCTGCTTTTACGGTTTGGCCTTCTTCTACTTTGCACTGCCAAACATTGCCCGATACAGGGCTATCGATAGCATTAATGTTTTCGGCTGAGATAAGTTCTGCTAAGGCCTGCTCATCATCTTGGCTAGTCTCTGGTTCAACCACCTCATAGGTAAGTTGACCATTCTCCTTCCAACGGGCGAGTTCTTCATCGAAGGCCTCATCTCTGGCTTTAACAAATTCCGTCATTTGAGTTTGATTAGCGTCCAAGAAATTTTGGTAATCATTTAGGCTAAACTGTGTTTCTTCTATCCTTAGGGATACTTGGCCTTTTGGTAATGCTTCTCGAATGTGTGCTAGCTCTTCTGGGCTTACTTCATAGAATTTTATTTGATCAAAAAAGCGTAGCAGCCAAGGTTGGGTAAACTCTTTGGTTTTACGGTAGCGATTCCACATTTGTGACGTACGACCCACAAATTGATACCCACCTGGGCCTTCCATCCCGTAAACACACATATAAGCCCCACCAATACCAACTGAGTTTTCAGCGGTCCAAGTACGAGCAGGGTTGTACTTTGTTGTGACCAGTCGATGGCGTGGGTCCAATGGCGTTGCAACGGGTGCACCTAAATAAACATCTCCTAATCCCATCACCAGATAATCCGCGCTAAAGACAGTGTCTTTCACCGCTTGAATATCTTTTAGGCCATTAATACGGCGGATAAACTCTAGGTTACTTGGACACCAAGGCGCGTCTTTACGTACCGATTGCATGTATTTTTCTATGGCTAATTGGCAGGCTTCATCATTCCAACTTAGTGGCAAATACACTGTGCGAGAAGGTAAGGTGAGGTTTTCGGTAGTGGCCACATAATGACAAGCCTGATCAATTAAACGAGTGAGCTTGTCTAGACTCATCACTTGAGAGTCAAAGTGAATTTGAAGAGAGCGAATGCCAGGTGTTAATTCTCTTAGACCAGATTCTGGATGCGTTTTTTTATAGTTTTCTAGCCATAACATGAGGGCGTGAACTTTAAAACGACGTGGAATATCAAGCGCTAATGGACCTAATTCGACAAGTAAGAAATGATCTCCCGCTAAACGGCAAATTACCTCGTCATTCCCAATTTTCCCTTGATGTACTTTGGGGGAAGCTAAAGCGGCTGGGTTAATGCCGCGACTAGTTACTTGCTCTGACTCTGACTTAGATAAGGATACTGATTCAGCCACCAAGCTTAACTCACGTATGTCGCTTATTTGCGCTTTTTCGAGGGAAATAGCCTGAGCGTGTGTCACGGGAATAAATTGAATTTTACTACCGGCTTTTAATTGGCCTAGCTTCCAAAGGTCGGCACTAATGACAGTAGCAGGGCAAACAAATCCACCCAATGATGGGCCATCTGGACCAAGAATAACGGGCATGTCACCCGTAAAATCCACGGTACCAAAAGCATAGGCATTATCATGAATGTTCGAAGGGTGCATGCCAGCTTCGCCGCCGCTTTCTCGTGCCCATTCAGGCTTGGGCCCGATAAGACGAACACCTGTACGAGAGGAGTTGTAATGCACTTCCCAAGTATGCTCAAAGAAGGTCTTTATATCTGTTTCGGTAAAGAAATCTGGTGCGCCATGGGGCCCGTAGATAACCCTTAATTGCGAGATTTCTGGATTAAAGGTTTGCTTGGCTTGCTGCTGAAAGTTTGCGGATAAAACGGGCTGAGTTTTCAGACTGCTCTGTGTATTCGTTTTTTGATTAGTCTCTTTATTCGTCTTTTTATTAGATATTATATTAGCGAGTTCTATCACGTCTCCAGTACGCAGTGCTCGGCCCACATGGCCACCAAACTGGCCTAAGGTAAAGGTAGATTTTGAGCCTAAATAGTCAGGACATTGGATGCCATTTTTAACGGCAAGATAACAACGCGCGCCAGTTCCTTTGACTTTTCCTATGCTTAGGGTTTGGTTTGCATCTAGGTGAATGACTTGGTTCATTGCAACTGGGCTGCCATCCAAACTCACATCAAATTCGGCACCAATTAGAGCAACATCACAAGATGTATGAAACTTAAGTCTAGGGCCATTTAAGGTTATTTCTAAGGCGGCAGCATCAAGGTTATTCCCCAATAATTCATTGGCTAAGCGAAAGCTAAGTGAGTCCATTGGGCCAGAAGGTGGTACGCCAACATGCCAGTGTGCTTGCCTGCCGGGATAGTCTTGAATACTTGTCTGGGTGCCGCCACTTAATACAGAAAAACTAGGTGTCTGGATTTTAAAATCAGCCAGATCCTTGGTAAATAGTTGGCCACCTTGATGCATAGGGCCATTTAGAATAGCTTGAACATAAGCCTTGTTAGTTTGTATGCCATAGAGGGTGCTGTGATCAAGGGCCTGTTCTAATTCGCTGATTGCGGTTTGTCTATCATCCGCTGTGGTGATGACTTTTGCCAACATAGGGTCAAATAGAGCGGGTACTTGGATACCTGACTCAATCCAAGTATCAATACGTAAGTTATCTTTTTGTGGCCAGTTTACCTCTGACAATAAACCGCTACTGGGTAGGAAGTCTTGTGCTGGGTTTTCAGCATAAATACGGGCTTGAATACTATGGCCTGAGGGTGTGAGCTGTGCTTTAAACGCCTGTAAATCTTCCATTTCTCCTGCTGCTTGCTTGATCATGCAATCAACCAGATCGACTCCCCAAACGGCTTCCGTTACGCCATGCTCAACCTGTAATCGCGTATTTACTTCTAAAAAGTAAAATGCATTAGCATCATGATCAAAGATAAACTCAACGGTACCGGCATTACGATAATTAACCGATGCCATTAAGCGCTCTGCGGTGTTATGGAGCTGTTCACGGACGTCATGAGTTAAATTGTGTGCTGGCGTTTCTTCGACAACTTTTTGATTACGGCGCTGGGCTGAGCAATCGCGTTCTCCAAGGCTAATGGCTTGTCCTTGTCCATTGGCAAAAATTTGTACTTCGATATGTCGTGCATTTTTTATGAGTTTTTCTAAGAAGACGCCATCGTTAGAGAAGTAGTTTTCACCTAACCTTTTAACGCTTTCCCAGGCAATAAGCATTTCATCTTGATTGAGGCAGGCTTGCATTCCAATACCACCACCGCCAGCGGTGCTTTTTAGCATGATAGGGTAGCCAATCTTATTAGCCCAATGTATGGCGTCGTTTCGTTCGGTTAGTAATGGTGAGCCTGGTACAAGCGGTACGCCGGCTTGTTCTGCTGCATCCCGTGCTAGGTGTTTCAAACCAAATAGGTTCATTTGTGTGCTTGTCGGGCCAATGAAAACGATGTTTGCTTGTTCACATTGACTCACGAACTCAGTATTTTCACTTAAAAAGCCATAGCCTGGATGAATGGCATCTACTTGGTGTTGTTTGGCAATCTGAATGAGTTTTTCAATATTAAGGTAGGTGTCTGCGACACTGTTATCACCCAGACATACAGCAATATCAGCTTGCTGAACATGTAATGAGTCTTTATCTTCTTGGTGATAAACAGCAAGGGATTGAATACCTAATTTTTTAAGTGTGCGAATAATGCGAGTGGCTATTGCACCTCGATTTGCAATCATTACCGTGTTAAACATAACGGCTCCAAACTTGCGGGTCGTCCCGAGAATAAATACATTAATCAGGTCGTCCTGACTAAAAAATGCAAAAAATAGCGTTAATGCAAATGGGCTAATGGGTTTATAGAAATACGGTTTATCCTAAGACCAGACCAAGACCTGAATCGGGGTGGGGTCATAACCATTACATGGGTTGTTTAATTGCGGACAATTTGAAATTAATACCAAGGTATCCATTTTTGCCTTTAATTCAACGTACTTACCCGGTGCTGAGATACCATCTTCAAAGGTTAATTTACCCTCTTGAGTGACTGGCACATTCATGAAAAAGTTGATGTTGTGAGTGATATCCGCTTTGCTCAATCCATACTCTTCATTTTCTTGAATGGCTAACATCCAGCTATCACGACAGGCATGCATGCAACGTTTTTCCAAGTCATACCTCACTGTATTTGATTCAGTGGCACAGGCGCCGCCAACAGTGTCATGACGACCACAGGTATCTGCGACGATTTCGAGCATGTCTCTGTTTAAATTGGTTTTTAAAACAGAGTGTGTTGTTAGATATAACGCACTTTGTTCACGTACTGTGTCCATGGCGCTGTAGCGTTCGCTGACATCATTGGCATTATAAAATAGGGTATCGGCTGCTTGATTACCTTTAAGGTCAACAAGGCGTATGGTTTCGCCTGCCTTGATACAGTGAAAAAAGTAATCACCAGCATCGATAGATTGTGAGAATTTAGCGTCTTCTACGTTTAATAAGCTTGCTTTAATCATGGTGGCTCCTATAAACCAAAGTGGTATAACGCGTTGTTTTCAAAACCGCGACGATTTTCTGGGCAGTGGTTCAGGCACTCATCGTCATCATGCATTGTTTCGGCTTGACTCAAGCTGATAGCAACAGGTTTGTTTGGGTATTCTTTTGCTTGGTTAAGTGGGTGAGGGCAGGTATGCAATACGACCAGTGTGTCCATTTCGAATCTTAATACGACTTCGTCCCCAGCTTGGCTATGTCTTGTTAGAGCGAGTTTGCCCGCTTCGTCGGCACTGACTTGGCTAAACCAATTTACATTGGCACAAAGGTCTTGTTTGCTGAGGTTGTATTTAGCGAGTTCCACTAAAAAGCTATCGAAGCCATTTTGACGCCAAAGGTTGTGGTCCCCTTGATAGTCACGTTTGCCCCAGCTTTCTTCTATGTGCTTTGCATGTGAAGTACCGCAAACGGTTTCATGCCAGCCAAAACTATCAGATGTGATAGAACAAAAGATGCGGCCCATTTCGCTGTATAGACAGTGGCCTTGGGTGAGTTTGAATGTGTGTTGGCATTTTAGAGTATCTGGTGCGTTGTATTTTTCACTTAAGATACTTGGGTTATAAAACAACATACCAACATTTGCGCCACCTTCTATGTCTTTTAGGCGCAGTTCAGTGCCTTTTCGAATAATGGTAGACCAGTGGCTCGCACCAGGGATGTGAGTTTGATAGTGCTTATCTTTAAGTAAACTTTGCAAACTATTTTTCATTTTATCAATTTACTCTTTAAGTTGAAGTATTGGGTTAGGTTAAAGGTTAAGGTTGAGCTTTAAGCTGAGAGTCGATTTGACTCTAAGGACTTTTCGATTTTTACAAAGCTTGCTTCATCCGTTTTACCAATAGGCAGATCAAAGGTAATCGTACTGCCATAACGATGTGGGGCATGTGGATCGTGCCGCGTTTTATCAAATACCCATAAGCGAGTACCTAAATAGAAGCCTTCGTTTAGATCATGGGTCACCATAAAAATGGTGAGTTGATACTTCTTCCAAAGCTCTAACACCAACTTATGCATGTCTTTTCGGATGCCCGGATCAAGGGCGCCGAATGGTTCGTCTAGTAGCAACACTTTGGGGTGTTTAATTAGCGCTTGAGCAATGGCTAGCCTTTGTTGCATGCCACCAGAAAGTTCGTGTGGGTACTTGTCTTTTGCGGCGAGTAGCCCAACGGCTTCGAGCCATTCATCTGTTTCAGTTAAGGCTTGTTTACGTCTCTCGCCAAATAGCCGACCTAATACTGGACTCGCTTCAAACTCTTTTGAAATGGCAACATTTTCACGCACGCTCAAGTGAGGGAAGACAGAGTACTTTTGAAAAACAATGCCTCGATCTGGACTCGGTTCCGCAACTATAGGTTTACCTTCTAATAAGATATCCCCTTTAGAATGGGCCACTGTGCCGAGTAGCATGTTTAAAAAGGTGCTCTTACCACAGCCAGATGTGCCGACCATGGTGATGAATTCCCCTCGTTTTACTTCGCAATTAATATTATCTAGTACTAGATTTTCACCGTAGGACTTAGCCACATGATTAAATTCAATCTGAGTTTGGGCAGATTCATCTGTTTTATTGGCTGGTTGCGCGTTATTTTGTTTAGTCATAATTACCTCTACTTAGCGCTGTGATACCAGGGGAACGCCTTTTTACTGGCATGTACCAATAGCCAATCTAATAAGAAAGCTAAAAAGGTAATCCACATGACGTAGGGAAGAATGATGTCCATCGAGAGGTATCGACGTACTAAAAATATGCGATAACCCAGACCTTCTGTGGCGGCAATAGCTTCAGCTGCAATCAAAAATAACCACGCTGTACCTAAACTTAAGCGCAGTGCATCAAGTAATCTGGGCAAAATTTGCGGTAATAAAACACGGTTAATCAGCTGTACTGAGTTGGCACCTAACGTTTGCGCTTTAACGAGCTGCTCTTGAGGGATTTCCTTTGTTTTCTGATAAAGGTCACGGATCAAGAATGGCGTAATTCCCACTATGATAAGCATGACTTTAGATAGCTCTCCAAGCCCAAACACAATGAAGAGTAAAGGTAATACCGCCATAGGAGGAATCAGTGAGAGGGTGGTGATAATAGGGCTGAGATTAGCCGCCATTAAAGGAATCGCCCCTGTTATCAAGCCTAATACCAAGGCAATTGCCGCCGCACACGCGACCCCCATCAATAAGCGTTTTAAGCTGCTTACTGTGTCTTTCCAGAATATGTATTCGCCAGTGCGCTTACTAGGAGTAAAGGCAAGTCTATCTATCGCGCTATAAAATTGGCCGACACTCGGTAAAAGTTTATCGTTAGAGTTTTCAGCTTTACGCGCATCAGAACCCCATTGATACAAGGCCATGACAAGAATAAATGGGATCACACCTAATACAAATGCCAAGGTTTTAGAGGGTGTTTTGTTTATCCAGCGTTTCATATCTTTCTCTCTAATTTAAGGGTGAGAGTAAGCTCATGGCTTACTCTGCGTGTTTAAAAAAAGATTGGATTAGAGATCGCCTTTGGCTGCCATTTCCATGTAGCTAGGATCAAAACGTAATTTGATATTGTGCTTATCCCCGAAGACACCACTTGGTGTTTCTATTCCTATAAAGCCAGCGTCTGCTGCACCATCACCCAATAGTCCATGGTCGAAAGAGAACTCAGCAACGTATTGCATTGTGTCCTTTAGCGCCGGACTTTTGACAAATTCGACAGCGTCTTTTGCTTGGTAGAACATTTTGGTTGAGGCAAGTTGGCTTTCGAATCCAGACAAGTCAGTACCAGAGGCTTTACCCATATGTTCGCGAACGGATTCTTCTTGCTTCATTTTGTCCATGATTTCGTACCAAGCACCGACTAGGGCTTTACCTAATTTAGGGTGCTGGTTTAAAACCTCTGTATTCACAATCAAGGTGTCTATGATTTCTCCTGGGATCTGAGAGCTATCAAATACCTTGTTGCTATTCGGCATATCAAGAATTTCACTCACTAATGGATTCCAAGTGGAAACAGCGGTGACATCACTGGTAGTAAATGCTGCGACAAGGTCGGCATCTGAGGTATTTACCACTCTGACATCGCGTTCTGAAAGGCCAACACTGTTTAAACCACGTGCCAATAAGTAATGGGAAACACTTAATTCAACAAGGTTAATGTTTTGCCCTTTAGCATCGCTAAGAGATTCACCGTCTTTTAAGATGACGGCATCGTTGCCATTGGAGAAGTCGCCGACGATTAGGGCGGTAGAATCAACGCCGCCAGCAGCAGGAATTGTCAGAGCATCTATGTTAGCCATGGTGCAAGCATCAAATTCACCGGCTGTGTATTGATTCATAGATTCGACATAATCATTGAACTGCACAACATCGATATTGATGTCGTACTTGTCCGCCCATTTTTGCACTATGCCGGATTGGCTACCATATTCCCAAGGCATCCAACCGACATAGATAGACCAACACACCTTAAAGTCTTCTTTGGCATGGACAATCGGCGCGTTTAACGCCCCAACAACAAGAGATGCACTTAATAATAAGCTGGTGGTAAGTTTTTTCATTTGGAACTCCCAAGTGATTAATGGTTACGTAAGAGCAATCTTGGCTAATGCCAACTGATTCTCCCGGGCTTTTATCCCTCCGTGTAACCTTCACTGAGAATATCAGGTGAGGTCGATAGCTCTCGGACCAGACACTTTTTTCAAAATCGGAACCCTAGCTATACTATTGCAAATTGTATGTTCAGGCGTTTGATAGGCTATTTTAGCCATCGCCAAGATTACCTGTTCTTAGATTTAGCAAGTTAGATGCCAAGTTTTTAAAAGTCGTAAATGCGGGGTTTTAGCGTGTTTTTCGAATAAAAAGCTTACTTTTTTGACTTTATTTTGGGCGTGAGTGTGTCGGTGTGTGCTGTTATAGTGCAAGTTTTATAGGCGTTTTTAGGCATATAAAACCCGTTGCTAAGCCTTAGTTAAGGCTGGTTAATACAGCTTACTGTCTCCAACGGGCACTTCCATTTCGTTGGTGGCGTTAAGTGGGCCGCCAATCATCTCATCATAAGCACTGGTGTGTCTTATTACATGCTTAGCCGCTTTAACCTTACGGAGCTGTTTTTGTAAGCTGAGCACATTGTTACCCTTTAAATTTATCTCAGATTCATCTGTAATCATGTGCTCTTCAGCATCATCTCCCCCTGAAATAAGGGCGCTAACCGTATATAAAGCAGGGTCCAAGCTATTAAAAATAAGCTTTTCTATCTCTGAGTATTGCTCTAATTGACTAAGTTTCATCATGACTCCAAAGCTAAAGGATTCGCTTGCCTAGTTAAGGTTTTAGTATAGCTGCGAATCCTTCAACTGATTAGCTTGGGCGGTATTTGTTTAAGTAGAACTAATCGGTTGCTTATAAGTTCTTTAATATCTGAAACTTAAGCAACCTTGCCTTCATTAATCTCAGGCTCAAGGTCAAAAGATGCGGCAATGAGTTTTTGGGTATAGCTACTTTTTGGATTCTTGAAAACCTCTTCAGCTGAGCCTTCTTCCATCACTTCCCCTTTTTGCATCACCATTACTCGGTCAGACAAAGCTTTCACCACGCTTAAGTCGTGGCTGATAAACAAGAAGCCAATATTGTGCTGCTTTTGAATATTCTTCAGTAAGTCGATGACTGTTAGCTGGACTGAGCGGTCAAGGGCTGAGGTGGGTTCATCTAACAAGATAAAAGAAGGCTCTAGAATCAAAGCGCGGGCAATAGCGATACGTTGCCTTTGCCCACCCGAAAACTCATGGGGATAACGATTGATGGAGTGAGCTTCTAAACGAACTTCCTCTAACGCTTTACGGGCTTTTTGCATGCGTTCTGCTTTAGATAATTCAGGACGATGAACCGTAAGCCCTTCGGTGATAATTTCGCCTACAGTCATACGTGGTGAAAGGGAACCATAAGGGTCTTGGAAGACGACTTGAATATCTTTTTTAAGATCAAATCTGTCTTTTTTGCTGAGTTTGCTAACATCTTGGCCTTTAAATTCTATTTGGCCACTTGATGGTAATAAGCCAATTAAGGCTCTGCCTAGGGTGGATTTACCTGAACCAGATTCGCCCACTATGCCTAGGGTTTCACCTTGTTTTAAATTTAATGAGAGGCCTTTAACGGCTTCAAAGTATTCCTTCTTACGGCTAATGAGCTGAGTGCCGATATGGTATTTCACCTTAATGTCGTTGGCTTTAAGTAACTCGGTTGCATTTTTAGGTGGCTCATCCTTTTGGCCTCTTGGTGTCGAGTCGATTAGCATCTTAGTATAGGGAAGCTGCGGATTTTCAAACAGGCTTGTTGTTTCCCCTTGCTCCACTAGTTCGCCCTTACACATGACTAAGACTCTATCGGCAAGGTGCTTGACCACACCTAAATCATGGGTGATAAAGAGCACAGCCATACCCATTTTAGTCTGAACTTCTTTAATCAGGTTTAATACTTCTGCCTGTACTGTCACATCCAAAGCTGTGGTAGGTTCGTCTGCTATCAAGATGTCTGGCTCGTTGATAAGCGCCATAGCGATCATGATGCGTTGTAATTGCCCGCCGGAAAACTCATGTGGGTATTTACCATAAGCTTGTTCAGGAAAGGGGAGATGTACTAGGTTAAAGAGTTCTAATACTTTAGCTTTTGCCACTTTTTTAGAAACAGAGCGATGGCATAACATGGCCTCAGCGACTTGAGTGCCAACCTTCAAATAAGGGTTAAGTGAGGTCATGGGCTCTTGGAAGATCATGCCAATTTTATCCCCACGAATCTGACGCATGTCTTTTTCGGATTTGGATAAGATCTCTTCACCTTCAAAGACAATACTAGACTCTGCCTTGATGCTGGCGTTCTTAGGTAAAAGTTGCATCAGGGCATTACTTGAAACCGATTTACCACTACCGGATTCGCCAACAATCGCTAGGGTTTCTCCCTTGTAAAGTTCAAAGCTTAAATTTTTAACAGCATCCAATGTGCCTTGGGTTAAGGCAAAACTAATAGAGAGGCTTTTGACCTCAAGAATAGGGGCGTGTGACATGAGATTTCCTTATCAATTAAGCGCGACTGATTGCGCGCTCATTACTCTGTGTTGGGTGAGGCTCCTAAAATGATGGTGGCTTTCTTGTACTTGCTGAAGCTCACGAGCCCAATGAGATTCATCATGGGCAGCACAAAACGCCGTCATATGTTTGAGTAAATCATCACTATTCGACTCTAGTGATTGAGTAGAGTGTTTTACCAATAGATTTGGCTCAAGGTAGATAAACTGCAAAAGCGCGTAAGACTGATTAAGCAGATCAAAGGCGGCATCGTACTCACCCATATGATTCAGGATTTCAGATTGGGAAACACTCGCATCCTTTAAGCCCCTTAATAGACAAGCAAACTGACAAGGTCTTGTATCCTCATCAGTTAAGGCATCCTGAATATGTTGGGGGAGGTGTTGAAGCACCTTATCAAACATCTGATGAGCAGCAGACCAGTGCCCATCTTCAAGTAATTGCTCCGCCGTTAAATAGTTAGTCCAGCAATCTTGTAAGCTCATCTAAACACACCTTTAGTTAAACGTTACGGCTATTTAAATGGAATTAAGGTTTAAATGCAAATGGTTATCAAATGCATTTGTATCGTTTGTAATTAAAAACCTCTTTTATTTAAACTAGTAATGATTTGGTGTGTATGGCTGTTAGTTTGAATTGATGATGGTATCAAGGCTTTTTAGCTAGGTTTAAGTGATCTGGCTGTTTTGTTACTGCTAGACAAAATAGATAAGCTTGTACCCGAAATTAGAATTATCATTATCCCAATTATCGCCAGTGTATTGGTTGTATGCTCCCATAGGAGATAGCTCCATAGCGCGGCAAAGATTAAAAAAGTGTATTCAAAGACAGCGGTGAAAGAGGGCTCTCCAATTTTATATGCTTGAGTGATGAGGACGACAGAAATGACGCCACCTAAAGCCTGGCCTAAGGTAAGGGTAATGAATGTAGGTGTAATTGTTTTCCACTCTTGCCAAAGAAACTCTTTAGACGTTACTGGCCAAATCGATAAAATAATGAGCATTACTGCACTCACTAACCCCATAGTAATGAAGACGCCAATAGTTAATGTTGAAGCGGACTCATTAGCGCACCAGTAGCGCGTGATAAGCATGCCAAACCCATAAAAAGCCCCAGCAATGAGAGGAAAAAGTGACATAAAGGATAAGGACTCAGTGCTTGGTTGTAACAGCATAAGCACGCCAATAAAGCCCAGTGTAATGGCAACTATTTGGGATGATTTTGCTTTGTTTTTAAAGACAATAATGGAGAAGATTAACACCCAAATAGGGGCGCTAAAAAGGCCAGCGCCTGCTTGGGCTACAGGTAAAAAACCTAAGGCAGCAAAGTAGACTAAAAGCCCCGAGGCAATAATAAAGCTTCTAATAGAGACTAATTTTAAGCTCTTAATTTTATAAGGTATTTTGAATAGATAAAGTCCAAAAAATAAAATAGGTAGGGCGAAGAGTGTACGAAATAACTGAAATTGCCATAGGCCTGCTTCTTGGGACACAAGGCCGACAAAGTTATCTGTAAAGCTTAAAATAGCAGAAGCCAATATGGCTAACGTTGCTGCTTGCATGCTTTTGTTTAAACCCATGTTGAATCCTTAATCTGGTTTAGATTTATGCGAAGAAGTAGCATTAAAAAAGCGAAGCCAGTGGTGAGCCAACTTCGCAAAGGGTTAAGGGTACAAATTTAAACTTTGAGGTTATTTGCTAGTTTGGATTCATCTTCGGGGGCTTGACCATTAACGACTTGTTGGTTTTTTGGTTCCCTATCTTCTAGTCGAGTCATGGTCCATCCCATGTAAGCAAACAAGATAGTGACTAAAGGCGATAGCCAGCAGTAGAAGTTAAAGGGTAAATATAAAAAGGTTGGTACACCAAGTGTGGCGGCTTGATAGGCCCCACCAGCATTCCAAGGGACTAGGTTTGCAGTAACTGTTGCAGAGTCTTCAACCGCTCTTGAAAGGTTTTCTGGTGCAAGACCTTGCTCTTCATAGGCAGTAGAAAATGATCTAGCCCCCATGATAATTGCCATGTATTGATCACATAAAATGATATTCGCTGCGACACATGTTGATGCTGTTGTCGCGACTAAAGAGCCCGTTGAACGTGCATAGGTCAAAATCTTTTCAGCCACGACACGTAGTTGACTAGTCCTCTCCATGACACCACCAAACATCATACCGGTGAAAATTAAAGAGATAGCAAACATCATTGAATCCATACCACCGCGAGTCAATAAGGTATCTACATCAGGATCTCCTGTAATTGATTCAAAACCACTGGAGGCTACTTGTACTAACGACTCATAATTTGCTCCTTGGAATAGCGCAGCACATAAGACGCCGACTAAAGCACCAATAGTGATCCCAGGAATTGCAGGTACCTTCTTATAAGAAACAGCAATAACAATGAGTATGGGGGCAAAAACAATAGGATTAAGGTTAAAGTTGGCAGCTAAAATTGACTGGATATGCTTGATACGGGCTAAATTTCCCGCACCTGCGTCATAGGTTAATCCAATAATCAGTTCTATGATAAAGGTTAGTACAAAGGTAAAGCTGGTTGTGTAGGACATGTGCTTTACATGTTTAAATACATCGATGCCCACCATTGCTGAGGCGATATTTGTGGTATCGGATAAAGGTGACATCTTGTCGCCAAAATAGGCACCAGATAAAACTGCACCTGCTACAAGGGGTAAAGGAAAACCTAGTCCGCCTCCAATGCCGATTAAAGCGACACCGACGGTTGCGGTTGTCCCCCAACTGGTACCAGTTGCTACGGATGTAATGGCACAGATAACTAGGGTGGCAGGTAGGAAGAAGGTTGGCGAAATAAGCTCTAAACCATAATAAATAATCGCAGGGACAACACCGGCTAAAATCCAGATTCCCACCATGATACCGACAACAATTAAAATGATGACGGCTGGTATTGCTGAAGAGATACCTTTAACCATTCCGTTTTGAATGCTTTTCCATTTAAAACCGCATCTTAATGCAATTAAAGAAGCAACAATAACTCCTAGAATCATCGGAATTTGAGGATCTAGTCCATATTTTACAATAGAAAAAGTCACCCCAGAGATAAGGGATAACAATGAGATTAACGCTTCCCATAGGAAGGGCTTTCGAGCGTAAGTGGGTATATTTGTATTCATCTTTCTAGCCTATTATTTTATTTTTAGAATGATGTGTCGCGTCGCTAAGATTGACTGAGTACCTTAAGATATTTGCTGATTGTCGGGCGTGTATCTTCTATCAATCATTTAGCCGTTAAGTGCAGTTGACGCAGTCACAAAAAGGTTAAATCTGAGTTTTGGACATGGCTTCGATTGTTTGCGTTAAGCTTCTGATGGCGCCTGTTTGCAGATATTCCATCGCATTTAAAGACGCGTGATGAGCCTCAAGAGAGGAGCCAGCTACGCATTCTTCAATGACACGGCAGAAATAATCGGATTGGTGAGCATCAACAAATGTGTAATGCACACATACATCTGTTAAAGCGCCAACTAATATAAGGGTGTCGACTTTTAATCCCTTTAATAGGATTTCGAGGTCTGTCCCAAAAAAACATGAATAACGCCGTTTTTGTATAACGTAATCACCTTCTTGGTAGCCCATTTCTTCTTTGGCTAGTTCTGTTTCTGGCTGATTGTCTAAGCAGTGGATTGATTCATCTCCGTCTAGCTCTCGCCCAAAGTCAATCAGGTTTGCTCTATGTATTTCTTGAACATAAATAATTGGAATTTCTACTTCGCGAGCTTTATCTATCGCAATACGTGAATTAAGCATTCTCTGCTTAAAGCCTTCCATATTGGCGATAGAGCGAACTTCACTATCATCAATAAATGTACTTGCTTGTATGTCGATAACTAATAATGCTGCTTTTCCTTCGATCAGATCTCGTTTTATATTTTTCACTATGATGCCTCTAATGACGATTTTTAATAGCCTGCGTTTGTCTAGCGTTATATTAGGAGCATCACACTGATCCGAAAATTAGATTTAAATTGCGTTCAGCGAAGCTTTTTTATACGCTGAAAACTCAAACCGAATCTAAAGTAGGGTGTTATGGCTGATTTATTAAGAAGCTTAAATGCGTTAAGAGCCTTTGAATCTGCTGCTCGTCATTGCAGTTTCGCGAAAGCGGCGGCTGAACTGAACGTCAGTCACAGTGTGGTTAGTCAGCATGTTAAAAAATTAGAAGAGCGTTTAGAGACATCTTTATTTATTCGTTATGGCAATAGAATTGAGCTGTCAGTAGAAGGTGCGATGCTGTTACCGCAAGTCGCTAATGCGTTTCAAACTTTACGAGACGCTTGTGATAGCGTGCTGGGAATTGGGTCGCAAAAGTCCATAACTGTCAGTGTTGAGCCTGCTATATCTTCTAGATGGTTACGTAAAAAAATCACTCAATTCTGTGAACTACATCCTAATATTCAAGTCGATTTAAAGCCTGCCTGGACTCCTCCAAAGTTAGGTGAAAATCATGTAGGTATGATTATTCACTTTGAAGAAAGAATCTCACATTTAGGTCAAAACTATTATCAAAAGCTACTTCCTATTGATGGCTTTCCTGCTTGTTCCCCTGTGCTTTACGAGCAATTAAAGCGAAGTAAGAATCTTGATAACTTTCATGATTTCCCTTTAATTCACGATAACGGTAGAGAAATATGGCGTAAATGGTACGAAAAGTTTCAGCCAAAAAGTTCTCATTGGAAGGACGGAAGAGTTTATTCCGATTTGTCTTTAGCTATTGATGCCGCAGTGGATGGGGAGGGCATTATTTTGGCTGATGAGCGGATTTGCAAAAAGGAATTAAAATCGGGTGAGTTGATAAAGTTAGATGACCGAGTGATTCGATGTACCTGGTATGTGGTGGCGATTGATAAAAGTCTTTCAGAAAAATCGGCCGAGGTTCAATTACAAAATTGGATTGTCTCTCATGGGGTAGAAAGCTGATTGCTAGATCAAAATATTACTCAAAAATTGTTAAATTTACTTATCTATGTCCTCAATAGTATTTAGTAAGTAGGGATTAAATTACACTATTATCCAAAAATATTAGATAAAGATTCATTTATTATCCTGTTTAAAGAGATTTAATCCGCCATTAATATGGCTTTTATCGAAGGGGCAGACACTGCTTTCTTCTATTTTGATTAAATTATTTAAACGGGAGTTCACATGAAAAACGTTAAGTTATCTGCAACTTTATTGAGCCTATCTATTATGGGAGCCACTTTATCGATGGGAGTGTCTGCGGCTTCAAACAATCAAGCGCATACAGCACATAATCTTAAAATAGGTGCGTTAGAAGCGGTAACTCAGTTTGAAGATTATCGTGGTGGCGGTATTACAATTACGCCAGAAGGTCGCATCATTATCAGTATGCACCCACTTGATGGTCCTAAGGTAACAGTTGTCGAAGTGATGGCAAATGGGGTTAAGCGTCCATTTCCTACTCAAGATTGGGCGGATGGTCCAGAGATAGGCAAGGTAGGTTTGTCTGCGGTTATTGGTGTGCATTCAGATAGCAAAGGGGTGGTATGGATGCTAGACATGGGCAGTGAAGCGTCTCCTGCTAAATTGATCGCTTGGGATACTGTGCTCAATAAACTATCCCATAATATTGAACTGCCAGCTTCTGCACTTGCCGCAAATTCTTTCTTGCAAGATTTTGTGATAGATGAAAAACACGGGAAAATCATCATTGCTGATATGACATTTGGAAACTTTGCTGGAGCAACTAAACCTGCCTTTGTTGTAGTCGATATTGCCTCTGGTCAAGCTAAACGTGCCCTTGAAAATGCGGATACCTTGATGCCAGAAGACAGAGACATCGTGATAGAAGCGTCTCTTTTAGCATCAAAATCAGCAGAGGGTAAAACGACTAAACTGCGTTTTGGTTTAAACCCAATTGCTATGGATGAAGAGAGTGAGTGGATCTATTTTGGTGCTTTTACTGGTACTAAAATTTATCGTGTACCAGCTATGGCACTAGTGAATAATGCACTGTCTGATTCTCAAATCGAAAGCAAGATCGAAGTCTTTGGGCCGAAGAACCCAAGTGATGGTATCGCTTACTCTAAGCAGGGCATCATAGTGTCAGACCTTGAAAACAGTGCAGTTGGCTTAACCACCAAAGGCAAGTATCAAGTTCTAGTACAAGATAAGCGTTTGTCTTGGCCAGATAGTTTTGCCCTAAGTAATGGTTATGTTTATGTGACACAAGATCAGTTGCATCAGCATCCTGTTTTTAGCCAAGGGTTAGGGAATGCGAAAGCCCCTTACACCTTGTACCGATTCTCTTATCAAGCAAACTAGTATTTGTAAAAAACACAGAGGCTTCTGGCCTCTGTGTTGATTTAATCACTCACTACTTAATTAGACTGCCATAGCGCTTTTGATTGGTTTCAAAAATGACTTTCTCAATGAAGTCTAAAAAGGCTTTTACTCTAGTAGGCATAATGCGACCTGCTGGTCTGACCGCCCATATTTTGGTTTCTGGCCAGATAGGAAAGTCTGGCAATATTTGAACTAGCTTACCTGCTTTTATTGCAGGAGCAGCGTGCCAGTATGAAGCCATACCTATGCCCATACCTGCTTCTACAAGATCACCTATTGCATCACCAAGATTTATGGTTAACGGGCCTTTTACCGTGACATCTATCAGCTCTCCATGTGTATCTTTAAAAGTCCAATTGTTTAGGTTCGCAAAGGGTAGGCAGATGTGTTGTTTTAACTCTTCTGGTGCTTTTGGCATGCCGTGCTGTTTTACATAGTCAGGTGAGGCAACCAAAAGTGTTGGGTTATCAGCAAGCTTTCTGGCTAATAGACTGTTAGAGGTGAGGTCTCCAATACGTATGGCAAGATCATAACCTTGCTCAACAAGGTCGATATTTTTATCGCTGAGATCTAAATCGATCTCTAAATCAGGGTAGCGTTTTAGTAATGCAGGAATAAAGGGCACGATGTAAATTCGACCATATGACGAAGAAACACTGATTTTAATTTTCCCCTTTACCTTATTTTTATCTGTTTTAAAGACGTTAGAGACTTCTTCTACATCATCTAAAATACGTTTAGCATGCTCGCGAAATACCTCGCCATCATAAGTCAGTGTGACAGTACGCGTGGTGCGATGAAACAGTTTTACTCCTACCTGGGTTTCCAGTTGTTGAATTCGCTGACTAGCGTTAGTACTAGAAAGCTCGAATTCTTCACCAGCACGCCCAATCTTACCTAGCTCAGCCACCCTTAAAAAAAGGGCTAAATTTTTCAGATCTAAGTTCATCTTGTTTCCAGCTTGAAGAGAGAGCATGAGTCGAATTTAGCCTGATATGACAGCTAAATGAAAATATTATCCCAAAATTAAGGAATATAATTCCTAATTTAGCTAGATGATACCAAAATTCAAACTTATTAATATGCATCTTACTTAATCAATGCACAGACATTTACTAGGAGTAAGTATCATGCCTGCTACCCAAGTTGAAAAATTTACTGCTAAACCAGAGTTTAAAGATGCTGTTTCACAAGCTTTATTAGAGGTGCAAGCCTTAACCTTAAAGGAAGCTGGCAATCTAGCTGCACGTCTTTATCAAGATAATACTGACCCTAATATTTTTTTCATATATACCCGTTGGGAAGATGACGTCGCACTTGATCATCACCAAACACTTATTCACCGCAAAGTATTAAATGAATTAGAGCGAGAAGCCTTGGAGATACCAGCAGAGAGTTTTCACTTAACGGATACTCAACCATTTCCTGTTGCTCCAATTAAAGCGAATGACTCTGATCCTAAATTTAATATCTTTTTCATTTTCAAAATTTCGTTGGAAAACAGAGCGGCGTTATTAACTCAGTTTGAAGAGCACATTAAACAGACTCGTCATGAAGCTGGCTGTTTGTTGTTTGACCTTTATGAAGTGCAAGGCCAAGAAGACACCTTGGTGGTTTATGAGCACTGGCGTCAAGAGTCAGATGTTTGGGACATTCACTTCCATCAACCTTATGCAGTCACCACCGGCCAATTAATGGAACAGAGCGTGATAGGTGATATGCAGCAATACATGAACTTTGTAACTCAATTAGCTTAAAAAGGAGCATCCAAAATGAAAGCAATTTTACTTGAACAAGCTGGTGGCGTTGAAAACCTTATCCTTAAAGATATCGCTAAACCTGAATTGAAAGATAATGAAGTCCTAGTTGAAAACCAGGCAATCAGTATTAACCCTGCTGATACCAAGGTGAAATACTCAAATGAAGGTCTAAATATGTTGATTAGCCCAGAGCGTCCTATTGTTTTGGGTTGGGATATCGCAGGGACTGTTGTCGCGGTTGGCGATAAAGTGAGCCAGTATCAAATTGGTGACAAGGTATTTGGTATGGTTAATTTTCCTGGCCATGGTAAAGCTTATGCCGAATACGTGGCTGCACCAGAGTCTCACCTTGCTGCAATTCCAAAAGGCACCAGTTTCACTCAAGCAGCAGCAACAACCTTGGCAGCACTAACGGCATTGCAAGCACTTAAGGGCCGTGTTTCTCCAGGAGATAAGGTACTCATACATGCAGGTTCTGGTGGAGTTGGACACTTTGCTGTTCAGATCGCTAAAAAAATGGGTGCTTATGTCGTATCAACGAGTTCAAGCAAAAATCTCGATTTTGTTATGTCTTTAGGTGCAGATGAGCATATTGATTACCGTACTCAAGCATTTGAAGAGGCCGTATCAGATATGAATCTTGTTTTTGATACTGTCTCTGCAGACACGGCAGAAAAATCGCTAACGGTTCTTGGTAAAGGCGGTCGATTGGTTTCTATCACGCTGATGGAGATTCCAGCTGATTTGCAGGCAAAAGCTGATGCGCTAGAGGTTTCTATCGATAAATTGTTGGTTCAATCTAATGGCGAGGATATGAAACTTTTAAGTAGCTGGTTAGAAAGCGGTGCCATTAAGCCTCATGTGTCTCAAACCTTTGCATTTGAAAAACTGGGTGAAGCGCATACATCAATCGAAGCTGGTCGTAGTGTTGGTAAAGTGATAGTCACGCTTTAGCCATTACGTAGTCTGTCTTAACGCTTTTGCGAGTGGCTAAGTGTTATTAGCCACTCATACGCTTAACGAACAATTATCTCAATAGAAATTACATTTAGAGGATATAGGCGATGCGCTTACATACCTTGGCTTTAACCCTTTGTACGAGTGCTGCGATTAGTTTGGCAACACCATCTTTTGCTGATTGGCGTAATGTGGCGCCTATGCCAACAGCGGTCCAAGAAATCTATACGGATACCTTGGATGGCAAAGTTTATGTGGCAGGTGGTTTTGTTGGCAACAAGAATACGTTTACTGACCAATTTAGTGCTTACGATGCTAAAAATGATGTTTGGCAGCTGTTATCACCACTGCCAGCAAAGCGTCATCATATTACTTTGTCTAGTGTGCAGGGAAAGGTGTATGCCATGGGTGGCTTTTATGGTGCTGTACCAGATTGGCAGGTGCAGTCTTCTATCTTTGTATATGACCCTAAGCTTGATGTATGGGCATCTGCAGGTGATATGCCAACACCTCGTGGTGAACATGTTGGTGCGGTTGTTAAGGATAAAATTTATATTATAGGTGGACGATTAGCTGAAACGCCTAATACCAAACATCTAGATGATTATGTGGAAACAAAGCTGACACAAGTTTATGACCCAAAGACGAATACTTGGACTCGTTTAGCTGATGCACCGACACCAAGAAACAGTGCGGCAGCTGGGGTGATTAATGGCAAAATTTATGTTGTGGGTGGTCGTCAAAATCAACATGATCCAGAGGGTAAACTCAGGCTTAACAACCTTAATACTCTAGAAGTATATGATCCAGAAACAGATAAATGGCAGATTAAAGCCGCAATGCCTCTGGCTCAGGCTGGCCTTGCAGTGGCTGTCATGGATGACAAACTGTATGCCTTTGGTGGTGAGCAGTGGTTTCCAAATGAAGTGATTTTTAATCGTACTTGGGTGTATGACCCAAAAACAGATGTTTGGGGGGAAGTTGAAGCTATGCCTACAGCCAGACATGGATTAGCCGCAGCCAGTGTTGGAAAGGAGATCTATGTATTTGGTGGCAGTACTGCGCCTTCTTTGAATGCGGTTAATTTGAATCAAGCCTTTACACCTGATACGAATGAATAAACCTTAGATAGGGTATAACAAACAAAAAGAGAGGCTTAGCATCTAGGCCTCTCTTTTTTGCCTTTAGCCTTTATAAATGTACTTTACTAAAGGTTGTAAGCTTTCTCTTGGATTGCTTGTTTCTTCTTTTCTCTCCTTTCTTTACTAAGAAGAAAAACAACCAAGATAGAGGCAATAAGCGCCATCCCTGTTAGTGCGATATTCGTCGTAACAAAAGCGCTGTTATAGATGCTAGACATGGTTTCAAATATGCCCGCTTGATCAGCTTTCCCTTGGGGTAACATACTCATAAAGTTGCCTGAGGAAATCGCATTAACCCAACTGTCTGTGTTCAAAACGATGTGCTCTTTAAGTTGTATAGGCACCATATTGCTAACAAGAGAGCTTAATAATGACCCATAAATAGCAACGCCAATTGCTTCACTACCGAGTCTGAAGGTATTTAGCAAACCAGCAGCCATGCCTACATCGCTTTCATTGACACTGCTTAGAGCTTGGCCATCCACAAGACCTGCTGACATCCCCATACCTATACCAATGAGTATCAAAGCAAAGGCTATTGTGATGATAGAAATATGGTTTTGCACTGCAAAAATAAGCGCGATCGCACCGATTAGCATACTGATAATGCTTAAGTACATGAGTAGGTTTGTGCTGACGCCTTTCGCTGATAATTTGCCCGCAAGCAAGGGGAAAACCAAAACGGGTGCGGTTAGAAACAGCATGATTAAGCCTGCTTTAGATGCAGTAAATTGCATTGAGCCGGTTAAAAATGTTGGGAAGTAAGTTAACAGAGTCACAAAGGTGAAACTTGCTACAACAGGTACCAAGATCAAGCCTAAGAATGTATGGTTTTTAATTAACTCAATCTTAAGAAGTGGGAATGATGCAACCTTAATATGCAACATAAACCCAAGGAAGCAGATGACACTACCAGCAAAGCTGAGCAAGATAGCCTCACTTTTCCAGCCCCAGTCATAACCTTTAGAAAGGGCTAGCATTAGCATAAACATACTAGAGATAAAGATAAAAGATCCCTCAAGGTCTATGTGAGCAATAGAGCCACCTTGAGCCTGACCTGCTGGTATTTTGACACTGACAATTAAAACCAAGAAGAGAGCGGCAGCATGCATGAAAAAGATTGCTTGCCAACCAATCGAATCAAGAAGAATACCTGAAATAGTCGGGCCTAAGGTAATCCCTAGGCCTGCTGTTGTACCAAATAGGGCAAAGGCTTTGGTTCTTGCATCACCTTCAAACGTATGAATAAATATCGCACTACCACATGCAAAAATGGCAGCACCACCGACACCTGCAAACGCTCTAAATATATCAAGCGCTAGCGCATTCGTTGAAAGTGCTGAGCCTGCGGACGCTAAGGTATAAATAAAAGCACCAATAAAGAAAGATCGCTTTTTACCCCAAATATCGGATATTTTGCCCCAAATTAGGGTAAAACACGCGAATGTTAGATTAAAGGCATTAACCACCCATTGTAAGCTGGCAAGATCTGTTTGAATATCTGCATTGATATAAGGTAGTGCGATCGCTGTGCCTGAGATAGAACTTGGTACGACAAATACAGCTAATAACACTGTGAAGAGGGTGAGTCTTTGACTGGTTTGTTTTGCTTTCTGCATTGCTAAAATCTTCCATTAAATTTGTTGTGTCGATAATCCATGACAGTTATTTCATTTCTTACTAGAATGGTAAGAAATATTCTATACGTATAGAAAACGTGGTACGTCCTTTATTTTATATACGTTCGAATTTTATCGAACCTTATAGTGACATGATTTTTATGTCAATAGCTGTGCATGTTTTAAGGTGTTAGTTAGCTGTTGTGTCACAAAGGGTATAATAAAAAGTTAAGGCCGATCTAAAGGATAAGAAAGGAGAAGAGATGGCTAGCGAGATAGAAAAGAGCGCTGATAAGAGCAATAGGCAAGGGGCTATGCTGGGAATACTGAAAGCATTAGCTCATCCAATACGTTTGCAAATCATTGTGGATCTCATTAATGATGAAAATGGGGCAGAAAGACACTGTACTTCTTTTGGCTTAACTGTGGCTAAGGCAACACGCTCTCATCATTTTAAATTATTGAAGGATGTGGGTTTAATTTCTCATATCGACCGTGGAAACCATTCTCTTGCTAAGTTAAGGCGGGAAGAGTTGGAAGAAGAGTTTCCTGGGCTAATGGGTTTACTCTCTAATCTTTGAATTTAGATAGTCATGTCAGTAAGTTTATGTGAAGAGAGTGCCTTTAGAACTTACTGACAAGACTAATCAATACCATGGGCCAGACAAGAGTATTTAGAATTAAGGTGATTGGAAGTAGCTTAGGTAAGGGGTTTGCTCTTTTAATTAGCCTGATGCCTAATTGAGTGATGTAAGCGAGGTGAACTAACCTAAAGACAACAAAAAATGCAGATAAGTATTTAATGTAAGCCCCTAAATCATTCACTTTGAAGAGCATCTCCCCCAAAATTTGCAGGTACAAAAAGCAGCTTAGAATAAACAGGTTACGGCTTAATTTTGGTTCAGACTTCCACGTCAGCGCAGAGATGATGAGAGGTAAAAGTGCACCAGCAATAAAGGCGCTAATAAAGATAAACATAAATTGATTTTTCTGAACGGCGCTCAATTTATGCTAGCGAAATACTCATGCATGAAAAAGTGCAAAAACTGAAACAGTCTTAATTAGCTTTTGGTGAAATAGATTTAAAGAATGGCGTGTTTTAAAAAACTTTCTCAAAATTAACCTGGGTTAATTCCTTCTCTCTTTGACTCCCATATTCTGACATTCATTGAATGACATTACAGGAGTAGAACATGACTTTATCAAGCAGTTTACAAAACTACCTAGACGACTTAGTGCTAACCCACGAGGGCGAGCCTTCTTTAGAATTTGTTGCAGCTTTGCAAAATAAGCATATTGCTAAATACAGCTTTAATAGCTTGGCAGTTGTACTGGGTGAAGAGCTACCTTTGGACACAGATAGCTTAAGCCATAAGATAGTGACTCAAGGTTTGGGTGGCTATTGCTTTGAGCATAATAAGCTTACTTATGAATTATTAAGTGCATTAGGTTATGAAGTGCAATTAAAGCTAGCTCGTGTCCTTTATAACCAAGAGAAAAAAGCACCTAGAACCCACAGGGTTAGCTTAGTTAAACTTCAGGGCGAAACTTATCTGATTGATACTGGATTTGGCGCGTATGGCCCAAGTTTACCGCTTACTCTTGAGTTAGATAAAGAGCAAGACATAGGGGGAGAAACTTATCGTATCATCTCACTGTCTGAGCAAAAGCAGTTGGAGACACTAGAATATGACGTGCAAATCTTTAAAGGCGGTGAGTTCTTCACTTTATACCGTTTTGATTTAGCCGATTACTCAGATGCAGATTGCCAGTTAAGTCACTTCTTCTCTCATAAGTATCCAGAGGCGGGATTTGTTAATAATTTGGTGGTGAGTCTAAAAAATGATGAGGTGATTATCGCCTTAAAAAACCATGAATTGTTAACCCGTTTTACCGATGAATCAGGTCAACGTACTGAGCTTACTGAACAGGTTAACTCGGCAGATGCATTGCACAATATTTTAACAGAGAGCTTTGGTTTAGCTCTGGATCAGGCGATTACGGCGCATTTGTTTGACCGCTTTCTTGTGCCTAAGCTAGGCCATTAAAAATGATGAAAGGGGTTTCTAGCTTATTGGTTTGGGCTTGGTTGATGGCATCTTCTTTTGTTGTATCAGGCAATATGGAAGCCTTTGCTAGCCCAATCGCAACCACCGCTTTTCGCTTTGTTTTGGCCCTTGTACTGATTTCTGGTTTGTTGCTTGCTAACTGGCAGCGGGCGGGAATAAATCGGACCCAAGCATTATCTGATTTGTTTGTATCAAGAATATTGTGCCTGCAGTATGTGCTGATAAGTGGCGCCTTAGTCGGCTTCTTTATTGGTCTGTTTGTGGCGCTTAAATACACGACTCCTCTTAAAACCTCAGTACTTTATACTCTGGTGCCTTTAATGGGCGTTTTTATTGCAAAACTATGGCTTGGTGAAAGGTTAAACGGCATCAAATTATTAGGTTTTATATTAGGGTCGATTGCGGCTTGTTTGGTGTTGTTTAATAGTCAAAATGACATAAATTCAGACGTTGCTGAACTCGGTTTACTGAATTGGAATAGGGGGGATCTCATCTTTCTTGCTGCCTGTGTGCTATTAGCCATACATGTGGTAAGTGTACAAAAGTGGGGGCGCAAGCTCGCACCCTTATCAGGTGCTTTTATGATAATGCTGTTTGGTACGCTTTGGCTTATTCCCATCGCCCTTATCTGGGGAGAGCTTGATAAGCTTCGTTGGCTAGCAAAAGGTTTTTGGCTTAACGGCCTTTATCTCACCGTGTTTGCGACCTTGTTTACCTTCATTTTACAGCAGCATTTGGTAGCAAGTGTTGGAGCGAATCGGTTATTAGCCTTCTCTTACAGTATCCCTGTTTGGGTGGCACTCTATAGCGCTTTTGCGAATAACGTATTGGATAAGCTATTTAACCTCGGCTTTATGTTAGGTTTGGGTTTATTATGGCTGGCATTTGTTTTGATTGAGGTAGAACCTTCACAGGAAAGCCGAAATAAAGAAAACATGAATAAACAAGTACCAGAAAAAGCGTAATTAGCTAAAGCGTATTTAGAAAAAGGAAGCCGAATGGATAAGGCACTGTTAGAAGCAAGCTTTAAACACTACTTTGATCAAATGGGTTATGGCATAGATTGGCAGTATTTTACTCAATCCATGCAAATACAGCCTGTACGCAAAGGCGAATTCTTATTTCAGCAAGGGGAAAAAGTTGATCGTTTATATTTCTTACACACAGGACAAGTCCGTTATGTCAGTGTGTCTGAAACCGGCAAAGAATATACCCAGTCTTTTGCTAAATCACCTCGAATCATAGGTTCTACAAGGGCGACAATAAAAGGCACAAAGGCCTTATTTGGTATCCAAGCTCTTGAGGACTGCATGATCATTTCTTACCCTTGGCACAGTTTCTTTGATGAGATGCGACAAGATAAGGGCTTTTTAGAGTGCTATTGCCATTTTATGGAGCAGATCTTTATTCTCAAAGAAGAGAAAGAAAGCAGCTTTGTGAAAGATTCAGCAGAAAAGCGCTACCTTGATTTTTGTGTTGATTATCCTGAGCTAAAAGACAAGATCCCCCAACAACAAATTGCCTCTTATTTGAGTATCACCCCAGTGGCGTTAAGCCGCATAAGACAAAGGCTCAAGCGTACATAATATACTCATTTAAAGCCTTAGAAGTTTTTATTCCCAGTAAGGTTTATCACCAAAATAATCACTGAAGTAATCGATAAAGGCCCTGACTTTAGGGGCTAATAATCGTGAGCTTGGGTAAACCGCCCAGATGGCTGTTTCTGATATGAGAGGGTGCTCTGGCATGATATGTACCAGTTCACCGGATTGAATCTGTTTGTAGACGCTCCATTTAGAGCCAATCGTAATGCCGATACCGCTTATGCTTGCATCTCTCACCGCTTCGCCATTGTCCGTACGAAACTTACCTTTTACTTTAAAATTGACTGGACCTTTTGCTGTTTCAAAACTCCAATCTTCAAGGCCAATGAGAGAAATGCATTGGTGCTGATGAAGTTCTTCTGGGTTACTCGGTACACCATACTTTTTAATATAACCAGGCGAAGCGCATAGTATGCGTTTGTCATCAGAAAGCTTTTTAGCGATTAAACTTGAATCTTTGAGTTGCGAGA
Source organism: Marinomonas sp. SBI8L (assembly GCF_001624705.1). Lineage (GTDB taxonomy): Bacteria > Pseudomonadota > Gammaproteobacteria > Pseudomonadales > Marinomonadaceae > Marinomonas. The sequence goes on along the minus strand of NZ_JSEO01000001.1, from coordinate 436,741 downwards.
TTCGAATGGCAATATCAAACCCTCCCTCAACGAGATCGACTATGGTATCTGAAAGCTTAAGGTCGATCTTAATCTCAGGGTAGCGTTCCATAAAGTCGGCTAAGGCAGGTAAAACATGCATTCGGCCAAAAGAGGCGGGTGTTGAGATTCTCAGGGTGCCACTGGGGGTGCTTTTTCCTGCACCAACGGATGCTTGGGCGGCTTCAACACTGGCAATGACATCTTCAGCGTGAGGGAAAAAAGCAATCCCTTCCTCCGTTAATGAGACTTTACGCGTAGTACGGTGAATCAACCTTACCCCAAGGCCTGACTCAAGTTTATTGATGTGAGAGCTTGCTACTGCAGGAGATAAACCTAGCTCTTGTCCTGCTTGGCTAATGTTATGGGTTTGCGCAATACGGACAAAAAGTCTTAAGTGATCAATATTCATGATTATCAATAAAAGCTATAAAGTGATTTCATATTTTGCCTAATTATCAATAGAAATGCTAACTCATATACTCAGTGTCATTAATTATTTCTGGCAAGAGTCAGAGCCAATAAACGACTATCCTAGCGTTTTTCTTATCGCTAGATGAAAGCTCAATCTAAGGTGGATCTATGAAAGCAATAATCTTGAATACTTATGGCGAAAACAGCACTTTTGAAAGCAATGAACAAGCAAAACCAACCGTGACTACGGGAAGTGTGCTGGTGAAAGTGGCTGCAAGCAGTGTGAATACTGTGGATACCATGATCAAGCTGATGGGCCCTGATTTACCTTTATCACCAGCGCTACCTGCGATACTAGGAATGGACTTCGCAGGTGTCGTTGAAGCTGTGGGTGAAGGTGTTGAAAATTTCCAAGTGGGTGATGAAGTTTACGGTTGTGCTGGTGGTTTAGCTGACTTACAAGGTGCTTTGGCTGAGTACATGCTTGTTGATGCAAATCTCGTTGCGCTTAAACCTAACAACTTATCCATGCGTGAAGCTGCAGCCCTGCCTTTAGTCGGTATTACCGCTTATGAAGGCCTAATGCGTGCTCAAATCCAAGCCGGTCAAAAAGTGTTAGTTCATGGTGGTTCTGGTGGTGTAGGTCATGTTGCCTTGCAATTAGCCAACTACTTTGGCGCTGATGTTTATTCCACAGGTGGCGGCGATAACCAGTTAGGCTTGATTGAAAAACTAGGCGCAAAAGCGATTAACTACCAAACTGAATCCGTTGCTGACTATGTTGAGCAATATACTCAAGGAGCAGGTTTTGACATTGTTTATGATTCGGTTGGTGGTATGAATATGCTTAACTCTTTTGAAGCGGCTGCGTTAAATGGCCATGTGGCTTCAACCGTTTCTATGGTGGATTTAGACCTGACTCTTGCTCACTTTAAAGGCTTGTCATTACATGTTGTTTTTATGCTGATTCCTATGTTGCACAACTATAAGCGTCAGGATCATGCTGAGGTCTTATCTTCTTTAGCAAAAATTGTTGAAGAGGGTGGCTTAACACCTGTATTAGACGAAAATCGTTATGGCTTTGATCAAGTTAATGATGCTTATGCTCGACTAACTAGTGGTGAAGGCATGGGTAAAGTGGTAGTTGAAATTGAGTAATCTTTGCTTTCTAATCGCGTGATTAACGTTTAAAAATTGAACCAGGTGTGTATAAATGGCAGATAATTAAATATCTGCCATTTTGTTTAAGGCTAAGTAAAAGTTTTATAAAACCCGTTTAACCTTGGTGTATTCCCCAGTGAAATTGATGGTCAAGCTAACTTGCTTGCCGGAGCGATTACGCCAGAACCAACCATGGTAGCCGTCAAATGCAGCTTGAATGCGGCCTTTATCCTCGGTAACGCCTTTGCCTTTTGAGTAAGGGTGATAGCGTATCTTGTTTGAATCACCGTGGTTATCAAAATTGACTTTAGCATCGGCGCGCCAATCAAAATCAACATACAAACCTTTGGCTAACGCCACTTTTAACTCCGCAGCTTCGCCATTTTCTAACACTATAGTGAGAGTATCTGACATAAGCGTTTTATCTTGTGCAGGCTGACTCTGAACTAATTGGCTTTTTGCTTCTTGGTTTATGTTCATGACATATTAAAAGGAGGTGAGAGTGAAACGGCAATGGCTATGATGGCTGTTGGCTTAGGCTCTATGTTTATTGCTTTGGGCCTGCCTCACTGGGTTAAAAATTTCAGTTTTACTCGCTTTCATTGGTTAGGAATGCTGACCGTCTTTTGGGCTTTTTTTATTCCTGTAATAACAGCTAACTGGCTAGGCTTTATTGTATTTTGTCTGGCAATGGGAATTGGCATGTCCTGTATTCAAACTACCGCTGGTTTAATCATAGTTAAAACCTGTCATGGGAAAGAAACAGCCCCTTACTTTGCGGCACACTTTTCTCTTTCTCATTGTTGGTGGCTAATCACTTATTTAATCGCAGGTTTAAGTGTGCAATGGTTTGGTTTAGCAGCAGCTTATTACGTTATGGCTGGGCTAACTTTGTTGAGCATTACGGCATACTTTTGGACGACAAGGCGCGCTAGCAGACCAGCATAAGAAACAGTGAAGCTAAGGGCGTTCCTGTTTCTCATGCTTTTGTCTTTTTAGGTTAGTTTACTAACTGGATAAGCCATTAAAGAGAGGTATTAATATGAGGCTTTACCAGTGTGTGAATAGCACTCATGACAGTTTCAATTTTTACTTTATCCAAAGCGTCTGGGTGTGGGTCTGAAAACCTTCCAATATCATTATCAAAATACTGGCCACTGGCTTGGCTAAACTCATCTGACAAGGCTGCTTTTATTAAGATGTTTGCCCCTATGCTTAGATCATTACCTGCAACACCGAAACCTTCTTTCACCATTTTACTCGCTAGCAAGGAGCCTGGGTTGACCGCGATAAAAGAAGGGCCTGTTTCTGCATGTTCGTCGGCTAAGCCTTTAGACCAAATAGTTAGCGCCAGTTTGCTCTGTGCATAGGCTGCCATGTCATTGTGGTAACCTTTATTACCTAACAAGCCTTGAATATCAATGGGTGCTTGCGCTGCTGAAGAAAGACTTACAACTCGACTTTCCTTGTTAAAAAGTGGCATTAAACTTTGGCTTAAAAGGTAAGGCGCTAGCGTGTTTACAACAAAGCGTACATCTAACCCTGCTTGGGTTTGGGTTTTAGGTGCTTTTAAAATCCCTGCGTTATTAATTAAAACATCTATTTGAGTCTGTGTTCTAAGCAGTTCTTGGGCAAGTTTTGTCACCTGTTCTAGATTAGACAAGTCTGCGATATAGCCTTGGATTTGATTTTTATATTCAGCCAAGGATTCCATAACAGCATTAAGCTTGCTGGCATTACGGCCATGCAGCAGAACCTTATGGCCTGATTCTACTAATTTACGGGCTGTCACTAGGCCGATACCATCAGTAGCACCTGTGATTAGTATTGTTTTGCTCATCTCATTTCTCCAAGGCTTAGCTTTATCATCAATCTTTTTAGATAGTATGACTTGTGCTCAATTTTTAGTGAGTTGGGGAGAGATCAAATACACAGTGGTATGCTTTTTTTAACGGTTAGCTTTCCACTTTTATCTAAAGGTGTTTGATCTCAAATCCATGGAATAGAGTATATTTTTACTTACTGCCTATGATAATAGGTATTCAGGGTGAATGACTTTATAGAAATTGTTGATAATTAGCTCAGCATGAGCTTTTATCACCTCTTATTATAAACGCTCAGATGCACTGGCCAGTAGAAGCTCATAGAGCTGTCTAGCTGCTGGGCCTGTTTTCTCTCCTTTGGGCAATGTGATATGTGTTGGTATCTGATAACTAGCGGAGTTATCTAGCTTAAGCTGTATTAATTTATTGTCTTGATTTGCTTGAATGAGGTGCTCTGGCAAGCGGCAAAATCCAACTCCCGCTTTTACTGCACTAAGGGCCTGCTCGAAATTATCAAGCGTCAGTCTCTGTTCTGCTTTAAGCCAGCCGACATTGATATTCTCTTGTTTGTTTTCTTGTTCGAATGCTGTGACATTCGCTTCAAATGCTGCATCACGAATTACTATTTGAGTGATAGTTTTAAGGTCCGAAAAAGAGAGCTTTTCTTTTTGAGCCAGGGGGTGGTGTGATGCAATTACCGCCAGCATCTTAGTATTTCCAAATATATCAGCCGGGTAGTCTGTAATTGGAATATTAATGATAGCTATATCGGCTTTTTGGGATAAAACGGCTTCTTGGGTGCCGGATAAGGTGGTTTCGACCAACTGAATAGAGGTTGTTGGGTTGTCCTGATAAAAACGAGCCAATACTGGATAGATCCAATTGGGGTCACATAAATGATCTATGGATAAGGTTATTTCTGTTTCAGTACCTGCTTGCAGCTGTTGGCTGATTATTTCTAATTGCTGTGCCTGTTCTATCATGGCATCAGCACGTCTTAAAATGGCTTTTCCTTCTTGGGTTAAATGGGTCTTTTTACCTTTAACCTCAACTAAGCTGAGACCTAATTGATCTTCTAATTTTTTGATGGCGTAAATCAGTGTGGTGTGACTTTTATTGAGTGACTCTGCAGCAGATTGAATGCTACCGCAGCGTTCAACAGCTTGAAGTGTCACCCATTGCTCTAAGGTGCTTTTCAATCTCATTTGTCTATTTTCTCTACAATAAGTGATTAAATTATGAACTTTTAAGTCTAATTATTAAAGGTATTATCACCTTGTTGGCATTAACCCACTGACTTTTTAACGAGTCTGTTGGTGTCAAAGCCTATTAATAATTCGTTTTGGAGAGATTTAGATGCAAAAATTATTACAAGTAGACTTTCAATTTAATGGTCCTTTTGGTGATGAAATGAGCGCAGCGCTAGAAGACATTGCACATTCAATTAACAATGAACCCGGCATGATTTGGAAAATTTGGACAGAGAGTGAAAAGGAAAAACTAGGGGGTGGGGTTTATCTTTTTAAAGATGAAACATCAGCTCAAATCTATCTAGAAATGCATTCTGCTCGATTAAGTGAAATGGGCATCACTGATATTCGAGGTGTTATTTTTGATATTAATGATAGTCTTACCCAAATAAACTCGGGGCCAATTTAGTTGTTTCAGACTGCTGCTTTATCAAAGGGAAGCAGTTTAGATTATATGGTTGCTTATACACCGGATATTTATGATGTCTTTTATTCAGCGAGTAAAGACCCATTTCCTCATACTAAAACCTCCCCTGTCGCGTCACATGAAGACAGCCTTTTATGTAAAGATACACCAGAAAACCAAGCTTTAATTAAGAAGCTAAATGACGCTATTTGAATCTAACTCCTTGGATAAGGGGCTGCCCTTATTCAAGACTATTATTTAATAGGAAGCCTACCAATAATAAATTCGCACTATTATTGATCTTTAATGCATTGATTTGGTGCTAAATATCTACTTATGCCTTTCTTGTATACACTTTGTTACTTACTCCAATAATTAAAGATAGTGTCGTATATCTTTTATTCAGTGGAATGTTTTAACTAATTGTTAAATAAGAGTTAATTTATCTGTTGGCAAGTCTATTGCTTTGTTTCGTTTTGTATATAAAAACAAAATGGAGCACACATGGCACTTAAAAGTTCACTCATGTCCTTAACCCAAGCAGAAAAAAGCTGGCTTCCTTGGTTTGGTGACAATGGCAAACTTTCACTTTCTTGGTCCTGTTATTTGAATAAAGGGATTTATCCAGCCGTTGAACAGACCTTTGAAGGCATCGCCAATACTCGAGTAAAGTTATTAAATACTTGGGTGAACAGCCAATGGTCCCATCTTGATGTTTTATTAGAAATCTTTTCAGAATCCTACCCAGTCATTGATTTAAGCTTGTTAGAAGAAAGGCTAAAACTTGCCCGCGATGTGTCAGAGTATTTTGTGGTTGATAATCAAGGCAAGGTGATCAACTCCACCTACAAAGCTCATAAAAATCAACAAGATTTGAATGCGAATGCTTTATCTCAAGGGCTTACTGCACCATTTCTTCATGGCCCTTATATTGATCAGAATACCCTGAAAATAGGGCCTACAAGTTCTAAGTTTCATGATGCTGTTACCTTAATGTTTTACTTGCCAATTAAGCGTGGAGATCAAGTGCTAGGAGCCGTTTGTGCTCGTGTACCTAATGATGTGCTTGGGGATTTGATCCAAAGGGAAGCAGGGCATATTTATAAAGAATCGGGTGATAATTACTTATTCATGGTGGAAGCAAATTTTGATGCTGGCATTTTACCCGGTACTGCCTTATCTCGCTCTCGTTTTGAAGATAATACTTTTAGCCATGGTGAAAATCTTAAGTCGGGTGTTACGACTGATTGGGGTGTCGTAAAGGTTAATCAACATACAGAATTTGAAATACGTTTTACTGATCCAGCAACGAAAGAGCTACACCCGGGCATTCGTGAAACCATCAAAAATGGGCAGAATCTCTTTGTCACTTATCCAGGTTATTCAGATTACAGACATATTCCTGTCATAGGTAAGGGGGTTACTTTTCAGCTAAAAGGTAGCCCTGATATTTGGGGCATGATGTGTGAAGGTGATTTGGAAGAAGTGTATCGTCGTCGTTCGCTCAACCTACGCTTGATGAAAGGCTACGCAATTGCGGCCAGTATTCCACTTGCCCTGCAAATTGGCCTAACCTCATTTACCGATCTTTCCACTCTTTTGATTGCAGGTTTAACGGGTTCAAGCTTGATTTTAGCAGGTTATGTTTTTCATTTATTTGGCCCCAAAGATGTGAGTGAGCATTTAACTCAAATGACGAATGTCATACAGACAATTGCAGAAGGTGAGGGCAACTTAAAGCAAAGGCTAGAAGAGGAAGGCCTGAAAGCAGATGAAACGGGTGATATGGGCCGCTGGATGAATAGCTTTATTGATAATTTGGATAACACCATGGGGCAAGTTATCTCTGCCAGTGGCAATGTGAAGTGCTCAAACGAATTTATGATTCACACTAATGAGGAAGCCCGCCAAGCCTCCGAATATCTGGAAAAAACCGTAGAGTCCATGCTTAATGTATTCGAAAAACAGATCACAGAAGTTCAAGAGGCCTCTCATACAGCTCAAACCTTAAAGCAAACGATGGACACGGTTGTTGAAGAGGCTGAATCTCGTATCAATGCAGTTAAACAAAGTACCCAAGGGATAAGAGACGTGGTGCGTACGACAGCTGAATCGGTTAAATCTTTGGATGAAAAAACCAATGAAGTTGCCAGCATAATCGATACTATTACTGAGATAACTAATCAAACTAACTTACTGGCTTTAAATGCAGCGATAGAAGCGGCACGAGCTGGTGAGCATGGTCGTGGCTTTTCAGTGGTGGCGGATGAGGTGAGAAATCTTGCATCTCGTACAGCCTGTGCCGCAGAAGAAATACAAACCATGCTTGAAGGTATTCAGAAAGAGACGCAATCTGCTGTGAACTTTATGGAAAAAGAAGCGGAGAATGTTGATAAGAGCCTGTTAGTCAATGAGCAGGAGAATGATCAGAATAATCGCTTGTATGAACTGGTCGATAATATGTTCCAAGATATTCTTCAGCTTAACGTGAGCAATAAAGAGAATGCCAATACAGCACAAGAAATGGGAGCAGCAACCGAACAAATGAAACGTTCTATTGCCGCTTTGCAAAGACGTTCTTCACGTGTGGGTCTATCCAGTATGAAATTAAACTCTTTGGTAGGTGAGTTCCAAGTTTCGCAAAAATAGAGGCCTAAAAAGAAGCAAACTCAAAACTTAAAAAGAAAAGCCAGTTGTCACTAAAGGTGCAACTGGCTTTTACGATTAGAGCACTTATTTCACTAACTGATATTGGATTATTTTTTCAAACACAGCATCTGGTTTTGTATGTTGATACGGAAACGCTGTTCGATTAGGGCTATCAGGGTAAAACTGTGGCTCTAGGCAAATACCGGATTGTGTTTGAAAAGGCTGGTCTAGGTAGTTGCCCGTATACACTTGTAAACCGGGATAATTACTTGAGACTGATAAGGTCAGTTTTTCATCTGGACTAGTAAGGATAGCTTGTAATGGGCTGAGTTTAGAGGCATGAATAAAGTTGTGATCTAACCTGTCTTTGTCTAAGGCTGTTTGCAGTTTCCTTCGTTGCCGGTAGTCAAGCTCAGTGCCGATTAGAGAGGTGATTTCCCCTGTTGGTATGCTGCTTTCATCTAGCTTGGTGTATTGCTCTGCAAATATTTGAAGTTTATGTCCGAGGTGATTCTTGCCAGCACCTGATAAGTTAAAATAAGGGTGGCTAGTAGGGCCAATAATACTGGTTTTATCACTGGTTGCTTGTAATTTAATAGTGAGGCAAGCATCGTCTGATAGATGGTAATTGACAGAAAAAACGCGTTTGCCTGGATAGCCACTTAACCCGTCTTCAAGCTGACATTTTAACGTGAGGCTGTTGCCACTTTTTTCGACTGCGGTCCAAATTTGATTACTCAGATTGAAGTTCCCTCCATGAAGATGATGAGGCGCTTGGTTTGGATCTAAGTTAATCCTAGTGTCTAGAATCGAGGTTTCTGCATTGCCAATTCTATTGGCATAAGGGCCCACAATTGCACCCATATAGAATGGGTCTTCAAGGTAGTCATCTAAATGCTCGTAGCCCAAAATAATATTGCGGCTTTCTTGGTCAATTAGGGTGCTCCACTTCATGATGCGAGCGCCAAAATTGAGTATTTCTACCCAATCACCAATCTCATTCTTTAGTACAAATGACGTGATTTTCACTGCCTATCCTAATTTAAAGTTATGAAATGGTTATATGCTTATTATTTGGAACTGAGTTTCATATTTTTACTTTATTAAGTCAATAGGCTTTCGTTACACAACGTTTTTTTTCGTTAAGTGACAGTAGCTTATGTAAATTCATCTATCTGCTTAAAATAAAACACAGCAAGAAATATCAAAAAAACACGCGGTTTAATCCCTATCGTTATCTTCATCGCCTAAGGGCTTAGAAACGTATTATAGAGAGAAGATTATTATGAAAATTACTAAGAAGATTGTGATTAACCAACCTGCTGACTTAGTGTGGAATTTTATTGCTTATGATTTTGACCAAGCACATTTATGGATGGGACCTATCCCGCATTCCTATGCGATTGGTACTGGTAATAGTAAGCAAGGAGCACCAATGGAAGGGCGTATTTGTCATCTGAGTGATAAAGCTGTTGGCGCTAAAGTTAAAGAGGTCATTACTGCCTTTGATGAGGCTAATAAGAGTCTGACATTCGAGGTGACTTCTACCAATGTGCCTGCGATTATACCTATTAAGAAAAATGTAGTGTCGATGACGGTAAAATCCCTAGGTAGGAATCAATCGCAAGTAATTTGGGTATCTCGTCCTCAAATTAAAGCCTTTGTCTATCCTTTATACCCTTTATTAAAACTAGGCGCTGGTGCGGCGTTTAAAGGCTTACTAAAAGATTTAAAAAACTATGCCGAAAATCACCTAACTCAGAGTTCAGCTGCTAGTAAGCTGAAAAGCGTGTAAGGGTATCAGTGATGGAAATGCCTTTACCTGTCTTTTTATTGATTGAAGCGGTACCTGATCCAGAGCAAACTGAGGCGCTTAATTGTTATTTAGCAAAAGTACCTAGTGTGTTCCAAACTTATGGGGCTGTGCCAGTTGCAAGTTATGATATTGCTTTGCAATTAAGTTCAGCCAAGATGAATAACTCAGCTCAAGTACAGGGCGAACCCGTATCGAGAGAAATAGCAGTCATTTCGTTTCCTGATAGAGAGAGTATTTTGGCTTTATTTAATGCGTCTGCCTATCAGGCCTTGGTACCAGATAGGGATTTAGCCTTTAAACAAGTCGCCTTTTATATAGGTAGTGAGCATTTATAATATGCGAATAGCAAATGAATAGGCGTCTGAATGAAGTTCTGAGTTACAAATCAAGCCAGGTAACCTAGCTTCAAACATTTTTTACAAGGAAATAAGGTGCAACGTTTTTTTTAAAGTATTGATTATATAGAGCAGCATCTGTTCGATAAGATTTCTGTACATGAAATTGCAGCGGCATCCTTTTATTCGACTTACCATTTTAGCCGTATCTTTAAAGCCTTGGTGGGAGATACGCCGAAAGAATACTTGCGCAAGCGCAGGTTAACAGTGGCTGCAAACAAGTTATTGCAGGATGATACAGGTATTTTAGAGCTTGCTCTTGAGTGTCAGTTTGATTCACAAGAGGCTTTTACACGTGCCTTTAAGAGCTTGTTTAATATTACGCCAGCCCAATATCGCAAACAAAATGAGCCATTTCGTTTGCTTTATAAGGATCAATTTAGCCCGCACATGCTGAGTTTCTTACAAAATGAAATCAGCATGGAGCCAGAAATTATCATTCGCCTTGCAATAAAACTGGTGGGTGTCGCACGACAATACGACAGTGCTGATTTAAGCTTGCCAAAATTATGGTCTGCGTTCGCACCTTATAGAGACAGTATTCCAAACCGATTAGGTACGGATAGTTTTGGTATTTATGAGTCGTATCAAGAACAAGAAGATGATGTGTCTTTTAGTTATATTTGCACAGTCGCAGTTGAAAACTTTGATAATATTCCAGAAGGAATGATAAGCAGAGAACTCCCTGAGCAAATGTATGCGAAATTTGTGCATAGGGGATCGGTGGCAAACTTAGAGCGAACTCTAAAGTATATTTGGGGAAGCTGGTTACCTAAGTCTGATTATGATTATGTAGAAAAGCCAGACTTTGAGCTCTATGGCCAAGGCTTTAATATTGCAGACCCTAAAAGCGAGCTGTATTTACATATCCCAGTACAGAGGAAGTCAGCTTAATTTACTAATATAGATAGCTTGATTTAGCCAATTCAATTCTGTGATTTGGCTAACTCTTGAGATAGCATATTCAGTAATATGATTTTACTAGGGAACCTAGGCTTATAGCATGTCTCGAACTCAAGCAAACAAACACGCTGCTATTCCAGATGTGCATTTTAATAATGCCGATCAAGTTGATATAGGGTTAGATATTGTTGAGCTAAGTTCTCTTTATCAAAAAGAGAGCTTGGACCATTCTCCTTTTTTACCCCATAGGGTCGATTTTCACTGTCTTCTTTATATTGAAAAGGGTCATTGCCAACATTTTATCGACTTTAATCATTACCCTCTAGATGCGGATACCTGTGTTTTTATTAATCGTCATCAGGTACATGCCTTTGACTTAAATAGCCGTCCTGAAGGTAAGCTCTTGCTCATTACAGAAGACTTTATTGAAAAGGCGAGAACGAATATTCGTACCCATTTGTTTGCCCCAATGCATTACTTTCAGGGCTCATCTCCTGTGATAAAGCTAGATGCAGATGTGAAGCAAAGTTTTGAAGTGCTATTGGGGGAGTTATTAAAGGAGCATAAAGAGGATAAGTGTGACCCTCTCATGTTACAGCTTTTATTCTCTAGTATCTTATTAAAACTTGATAAACACAGAGATCATGGGGTTTCGAACTTACTCAGTGCAAGGCAAGTGGAACAGTTTAGTGAATTTATGGGGTTATTGACTCGCCATTGTCGCACCATCAAAAGCGCTGCAGAATACGCCAATATGATGAGCATGAGTTATAAATCGTTAAATTTATTATGTAAGCTGGTGGCAAATAAAACCACTAAACACCTGATAGATGAAGAGGTGATACTACAAGCTAAAAGAGAGCTTGCTATTAGCCAGTGCCAAATCCAAATATTGGCGTTTGAATTAGGCTTTGATGAGCTTAGTAACTTTGTGAAGTACTTTAAGAAGCACACTGGGTTCACTCCGGCAAAATTTAGAAATAGCTTATCAAGTTAAAACACTTTCACTTTGATCTGATAAAAGAGGTACGATATTTACCTTTTTTAAGTCGTCTTTAACCTGCCTCTTATTCCTCCTTAAACATACTATGACCGAAACTTAACTCAGAGGTCATTATGAACAAATTACTTCCTATCGCAGCGATATCTGCCAGTGTTTTATTAACCGCTTGTGGCGGTAATACTAAAGATAATGCAGAAGTGCAGCTTACCAACCAAGAAAAAGCTGTAGCTTTAATTACTAGCTTTGAAACAAAAGACAAAGCTGCTTTAGCCTATATCGATTCTGATAAATATGTGCAGCATAACCTAATGGCTGCAGATGGTATTGAAGGCTTAAAACACTTCTTATCTATCTTGCCTAAAACGGGTGTGAAAGCAGATGTGGTAAGAGCTTACAGCGATGGTGATTATGTCTTTACTCACACAGATTACAATCTATTTGAGCCAGAGATTGGTTTTGATATTTTCCGTTTTGAAGATGGCAAAATGGTTGAGCATTGGGATAACTTGCAGCCAACAGCAACCTCACCTAATCCAAGTGGCCGCACACAGCTAGATGGTGCAACTAAAGCAGTTGATCTAGATAAAACTGAAGTCAACAAAGCTCTAGTGGCTGATTTTGTTGAGACTATCTTGATGAAGGGTGAGTTTGATAAAGTCGGTAACTTCTTCGAAGGAGATTACTACTTACAACATAATACTCAGGTTGCAGATGGCCTGTCAGGTTTAAGCAAAGCATTGGCTTATATGGCATCTCAAGGCATTGAAATGGTATATAACAAAAATCACCTAGTATTGGGACAAGGTAACTTTGTATTGTCAGTAAGTGAAGGGACTTTTGCAGGTAAAGACACCGCCTTTTATGATCTTTTTCGTGTTGAAAACGGCAAGATTGTAGAGCATTGGGATGTTATCGAAACCATTTTACCAGAAGCTAAAAGACAAAACGCGAACGGTAAATTCTAAGAGAGTTTAAGTGGTTTTGATGTCACTATCAAACCAACAATAGAAAGCGGATAGGGTGTATTTTTCTAATCGAAAACCTATCCGCTTTTTGCTTAGTGACTTTCTAAAATACTCTTCAAATTAAGTACTGCTTTTTGTGCTCTTACTGTTAAGTCAGCTTTTAATGAAGTCAAAAAAGCATCGTCTTTTGCAATTGAAGTTTCTCGACTGGCATAAGTAAGATGGAAGAGGGTTTCTTGTTCTGCTAACCGTTCGAATGACATGGTCATTTGTGGCAAAAAACCGGCTAGATCCCCCTGAGTGACGAATAAATTAGGTTGAGAGCATTCATGAACTTTAATGGTAAGCATGGCTTCTTGGCCATTAATTAGCAGTGTTTCTTGATAGGTTTTACCTAGTTCGAATTGGCCTAAATTATTAGCTGATTTAATATCAATCACACCTTCAAACCAATTTGCATAATTCTCTAGATTTGTTGCATAAGCAAATACAGTATCAATGTCTTGTTCTATGGATAAGGACACGTTAGTTAATGGAATCATGGTATTTCCTCTAAATTGGACGTGGAACGTTTAGGTCTGAGTGAGTTTAAAGAAGCATAAAAATACTTAAAGGAACTAAAGGTTAAGACTTGATTAACTTTTTGGAATGCAGCTTGAGGACTAATAGGGTTAAAATTAGCTAAATCTTAGGGAGAAGTAGAATGTCAAAGCTTATGCATTATCAGGTATTTATTGCCATTGTTGAGCTGGGGAGTATTGCAAAAGCCGCTTTGCATTTAAATATTACGCCTGCTGCTGTGAGTAAACAGCTCGCTAATTTTGAGCATAATATAGGTGTTAAACTCTTTAACCGTAGCCATAAAAAGCTTGAAATTACCGCTTCTGGTGAGCGCTTTTATCCCGCTTGTAAACAGGTTATGTTGGACATTCTGACGGCAGAATCCTTGCTCTACCAAGAGAGTCAAGAAATTCAAGGAAAGTTAGCCATTAGCTTGCCAAAGGTTTTGGCTAGAGGCCCAGTGATTCCTATTATTTCGGACTTTATTAAGCAGCATCCTAAGTTAACCTTAGACCTAAGTTTCAGTGATGATCTAGTCGATCTTCATCAGAATAAAATCGATTTTGCATTTCGACTGGGAGAGCTTACTGATAGTAGCAGTGTCATTGCGACGCCATTAATTAAAACCCAATTGCTTGCCTGTGTGACACCCAGTTACTTAGACCAGTTTGGTAAACCTGAAAGCCTTTCTAATTTAGCTAATCACCGTTTAATTCTCATGTCACCTCTTCATGGATCACAAGCTTTAAAGTTGTTTTTCCAGAAGAAGAATATCAAACCAGACCTTTTACCTCTTCACAGAAGTGATGATATTGAAGGTATCTACCAAAGTGTAAAGGCCAATTTAGGGATAGGTTTGTTACTCGATCTTTCCATACAGGCGGATTTAGATGCCGGTGAGCTTGTGCCTATTTTTCCTGAGTTAAAGCCAGAACTACCACAAAAAAACTTGTATCTCATATTTAAAAAAGATCAACAATCCACGCTGAAGCAAACAGCGTTTAAGGCGCATGTTAGATCTAGGCTAGAAAAAATAGGTTAATTTCATTATTTGGTACACATTATTTTAAATCAAGAAGCAATGTGTACTTATGTAATTTTGATATTGATCTCATTACGTTTTTATATAGTTTGTATATCAAGAGTGTCAGTTTTGTGCCAGCTTGTTAACTTTTGTTTGTGAAATTCATTGATAATTCATTTTATATGAGTATTCTGGTTGCTGATTTTTTATGAAAACTGACATATATCAAGTGTATTGTTTTTTAAGGAAGGCTTTTTATACATGGGTCTGATGTCATTTTTAAAAAAATTAAGCGATGCATTTTCCTTGCATCTGCTTTATCGATATTAAAATAGGGTTAAGTGTACGATGAAATTGAAAAACAAAATTATGCTCGCGTTTCTAGCAATTGGACTGCTTCCACTGGCTTTTTTTGGTTACCTGTCACTCCACTTAGCAACTGTGTCGTTAGAAGAAGAAGCCTTTAAAAAACTAGAGGCAGTGCGTGAGATTAAAGAAACTCAAATAGAAGAATACTTTGAGCAAAGAGAAGCTGACATTGTCATGCTTGAGCATGCGGTTGAAAGTCTAATCTTTAAAGATACTCATTCAAAAGCGGATGAAATCAAAGCGGCTGAAGCAAACCAAGGGTATTTTGATCACTTTATTAAAGCCTATGGTTATGATGATTTGCTTCTAATTAAGCCTGATGGTGATGTTTTTTACAGTGTTGAAAAGCTGGGTGACTATCAGACTAACCTAATTACTGGGCCATTTAGCCGTACTGGTCTTGGTCGTATTTTTAGTAAAACCTTGCCAGAAACTAAGCATAACGTGACTCATGTTGAGGACTTTTCGCCATACCCTGCCAATAACAACAAGCCAGAAGCCTTTATTTCTGCGCCTATCTTGGTACATGGCAAACTTGATAGTGTTTTAGTGTTAAAACTTTCTATTGATCATATTAATGAGTTGATGCAACAAAGAGACGGCATGGGCGAAACCGGTGAAAGCTATCTAGTTGGTTCGGACCACAAGATGCGCTCTGACTCTTTCCTAGATCCGATTAACCATACGGTAGAAGCAAGCTTTGCAGGGACAGTGGCTAAGAACGGAATCAACTCAGTTGCAGTAAATGCTGCTTTAGCTGGTGAAACAAATAGCCAAATCGTAATTGATTACAATGGTAATCCAGTTTTATCAGCCTATGCTCCTTTAAAGCTAAATGATTTAAAGTGGGTGTTATTAGCTGAAATTGATGAAGCTGAAGCTTTGATTCCTGTGATTGAACTAAGAAATATCATGTTGATTGTGATTGCTATCACTGTATTGATTGTCGTCTTTATTGCCATGAGCATGGCTCGCTCAATTACACGTCCTATCGGTGGTGAACCAGATAAAATAAGCAAGATAGCGCATCTTATTTCTGAGGGTAATCTGACATCGAAATTCGATCAGGCTACACAGCATTCGGGTATTTATGGCTCAATGCAAAAAATGAATAAACAGCTCAACATGATGATAGGCAACATTAATCAGATGTCTCACTCTTTGGCGTCCGGTGCGAGCCAGAGTAGTGTGGCTTCAGAGCAGGTGAATGTGTCTTTGTTAGAGCAGCAAGCAAGTATCGAAAGTGTCTCGACTGCCATGAACGAAATGTCTGTCACTATTCAAGATGTTTCATCAAATGCACAGCATGTGGCTGAATCTAGCTTGTCAGCGAAAAATGCTTCTGCTCAAGCTAAGAATCAAGTAACAAAAACAATCGATACCATCGCTAGCCTATCTAGTGAGCTAGGTAATGCAAAAGCCTCGATTCAAACGGTAGACAGTAAATCCCAAGAGATTGGTGCGATTCTGGAAGTAATACGTGGTATTGCAGATCAGACTAACTTACTCGCCTTAAATGCTGCGATTGAAGCAGCACGAGCAGGCGATCAAGGTCGCGGTTTCTCAGTTGTTGCAGATGAAGTAAGACAGCTTGCCCAAAAAACACAGCTCTCTACTTCTGACATTGAAAACATGATTAACCTGCTTCAAGAAGATGTGAAACAGGTGGTTAATGTGATTAATCGCAGTAATGATATTGCTGAAAGATCTGTGGCTGAAACACAAGAAACAGAAGCGTCGATTAATCTTTCTTTCAAAGAAGCTGAAGTGATTAGCCTAGATGCTAGCCAAATTGCAACCGCTGCCATGCAGCAGTCTGCTGCTTCTGAAGAGATTAATCAGGCGCTTGTCACCATTAATGAAGCCGCGAAGCAAAATTCTATGGGCATGGGTGAGATCTCTGAATCTAGCTCACACATTAGCTCTCAAAGTAAGAAGTTGAAAGCCTTGAGTGACGAGTTCGAAATTGCCTAGGATTTTTACTAACTGCATGCTTTAGCTGCAAACCTAAGAACTCGCTAGCGATAAAAAGCCCATCTCTTAAATAAGAGGTGGGCTTTTTTATAAGTAATTAATGGTATTAGGTTTTGTCCTAAACGTTTAAAATATGCGATGTTAAGATGCGTTATAAGATAAACCAAAGGAAAGGTAAAAAATGATTATTTTACATCACTTAGAATACTCTCAATCGTTTCGTATCCTCTGGTTGCTAGAAGAGCTGAAAGTTGAATATGGTCTAGAAAAGTATAATAGAGACCCAGTGACACACCTTGCGCCAGAAAAATATAAAGCGATTTCTCCTATGGGCACAGCGCCTGTGATTACCCATGGTGATAGAGCCATATCCGAAACCGCAGCCATCATGGACTACATAATTGACTTGCATCCAGATGAGTTTTTAAGGCCAGAAGTTGGCTCTCCAGATAGAGCAAGACACCTGTTTTGGTTCCATGCAGCGCAAGGCTCCATCATGCCGCTTATGTTGATGGAAAGTATCTTCCATATCATTCAAAAACGTGTGCCTGGTATTTTAAGGCTAGTGATAAAACCTGTATTGGCAAAAGCATCAGCAGGCTTTACCAAAGCACGCATGGTAAAGCTGCTTGAACAAGCCGAAGTTGATCTTGCGACCGCCCAGTGGTTCGGTGGGAAAGACCTCACCTTAGCCGATATTTTATTAAGCTACCCACTCGAATCTGCCCATAAACGTGGCTTTATCACAGACGATTATCCGCTTACCCTTGCTTGGTTAAAACGCATTCAAGAAAGGCCTGCCTTTATCCGTGCTAAGCGAGAAGATGGACGTGATTCAATGGTGCTACCTTTATAAGCTGCGGCTTTATAACGAGATAGACCATTGTAATTAGTGATTTTTAGGTTTGATAACCTACAAAGAACACAAGGTGGAAAGACTTTATGAAAGATGTAAAAGGTGTATTCCGTAATCTTGAGAAGATGCTGCAACAGGCAAGCTGGTTCGATGATGAATGGGAAATTTATAATCGAGGGAGCTACCTGCAACTTTATAAAAACAATTGGTTTAATCATAACCAAGGTGGCATTCATTTTGAGACATTTATCGAAGCGCCACAAATCAAACAAAAGTCATTCCCTGTGTGCATGCATGTCGAGGAAGATTGTCCCAATCAATCTGAATTCATTCGTGAGTTTATGGCACTTGAAGGTGATCGAATAAAGGGCTGGAAAGGCTATAAAACCTTAGAAAATAACTATGATATTTGCAGACGCACAATGCCGCTAAACTTTAAAAATTTAGAGCAAAAGTTATTTGAAGAATTTAACCGTCTGCGAGTGCTTGAAGCCAGTGTTGAAAAGGTACTGTTTAAGCTTTAAGCCCGTTAAACGTTGAGATCAAAGAAATGAAAATGCAAAAGAGCCCTTGTATCGATGTATGTGATTTTTCAGGCCCTAAGGGATGGTGTTTAGGTTGTGGTAGAACAAAACCTGAATGCCAGAAATGGAAGTCAATGAAGCCTTATCACATGAATATTCTTCAGAAAGAGCTTAAGAAGAGAATGTCACAGATACAGAGCCACTCGAATAGAGAGTCAAATAAATAAGCCGAAAAACCAGAGTTTAAAGTTTAGGGTTTAAACCTTAACCTCTCATCATCTGTAATTCGTTTAAACCAATTATACATAGGGGTTGTCCCAGCATTATCGACGTTGGGGGCCGCTCTGCCATGGTTTATATCCTCTAAACTAAGGGTTCGCATTTCCACACTATATCGCGCTGCATCTGTTGTATTAGGGACGCTGGCATGTAATTGAGCGCTGGCAAAATTGAGAACATCCCCAGGTCCGATTACCAGTTTAATTATCTGGCTTTCATCCACGGCTTCTTTTGCCATGGGCGCAATAGGGTAGCCCACTTCATCTTGTTTTAAGGTTTGCTTGCGCTTAGCGAGATAGTCTTCGAAGGACCAAGTATCCGTATTATTTGCCAAAGGTGTTGTCCAATATTCAGGGAAGAAGGCAATGGTTCTTTCTTGAGTAAGAGGGTATAAAGGTGCCCACCAATTTTGTTGGCTATCTAAGTTACTGCCCCAAGTATCTCTATGGTGAGCAATGGAAGATCTGTGGGTACCATTCTTTTCATGATTAGCAGGTACCACTCTTAAAGGGAAATGATCGTAATAGGCGGATTCTGTATCAAGTCCGCATTCCTCAAGCACTTGGAAAAAGAGTTGCCTCACGTCTTTATCTTGCTTGAATTTAGCCTGTACTTGGGCTGTTATCCTAATGAACTCAGTTTCCCCTAATGCTTGTTGTGCAAACATGGGATCTAAGCCGGATAGGGCGCGTTCGAGTTGTTGCTGACAAACCTTGATTAACTCAAGCATGGCAGGGCGTTGTTTAAATACCAGCAAATTGCCGGCAAATAAAAGCTCGGCTCTCTCTTTATCATTGAGTTCTTGATCTAGCGTTAGGATATCCATCTTCAGTTCCATTTCTTGTTCTGTCTCCTATTCTATTGTTCGGCTGAATCGCTGGCTTAACATCAAGATATATTAAAAGCTGTGTCATTTAATTGCAGCTTCTGAAGATTAAAATGAATAAGCTTTCAATATTGTTGATCATTTAGACAAGTTAATGCATAGTTTTATCGCTTGAAGGGTGTGGGATACAAAGAATTCTTTCTATTAAGTGATAAGGTCAATTTATCTGAGAGTAAAAATACTGCTTACTAAATAATTGATTCTTTTGGGATTTCCTTCAAGTTTTCAAATCTTTAACTGCCGTCTCAAACTCTTTATGAGGCTGACAATTTACAGATTAATAATAAAAAGTAGAAAGACGATCGGACCGATGACTGTTTTTATAAATCGGAACTAACACGAATTTTTAAACATCAATAATCATAAAGGAAATTTCTATGTTTAGAAAAACCTTAGTAGCAGCGGCCACTGCGTCTATTTTTCTGACTGGCTGTCAATCAATCTCGACATCTTCTGTGGCAACACAACCTCTAGAACTCAAAATTGTTCACGTAAACGACCATCACTCTCACCTAAGTGCTGATAAAGGTGTAGACATGAAATTGGGTGGTGAGAAAACGCGTGTCGCAGTGGGTGGATTCCCTTCTGTTGTCACCAAGATTAATGAGTTAACAAACACCAGCGAGCCTTTCGTAAAAGTTCACGCGGGTGATGCTATCACAGGTGACCTTTTTTATACCTTGTTTAAGGGTGAAGCAGACGCTGCATTAATGAACGAAGCATGTTTTGATATCTTTACCTTAGGTAACCACGAGTTTGATGCGGGCGATGCTGGCTTGGTTAAATTCCTAGATTGGTTAAAGTCTGATCCTGGCTGTAGCACAGATGTCATCTCTGCCAATGTTCAACCAGAAGTTGGTGTCTCTCCTTTAACGCTAAATAGTGCAGAAGACTATTTCACGCCTTATACAATCAAAGAATATAATGGTGAAAAAGTGGGTTTCATTGGTATTGATATTGCCAAGAAAACCAAAAACTCGTCTAGCCCAGATGAGACAACCATTTTCTTAGATGAAGCAAAAACAGCTCAGAAGTACATAGATAAACTGCAAGGTATGGGCATCAATAAAATTGTTCTTGTGACCCATTACCAATATCAAAATGATGTAAAACTAGCGGCTAAATTAAAAGGCGCAGACGTTATTATTGGCGGTGACTCACATACGCTATTAGGTGACTTTAAGTCAGTTGGTCTTGATTCAGCTGGGCCTTACCCAACTCAATTAACCGATGCAGCAGGTAACCCTGTATGTGTTGCTCAAGCATGGCAATATTCTGCAGTCGTTGGTGAGTTAAACGTTGCATGGGATGAGAACGGCGTTGTGACTAGTTGTTCTGGTACACCACATTTGTTATTGGCTGATAGCTTTAAACGTAAAAACGCTGACGGCAAGCGTGTTGAGTTAACAGGTCAAGCACGTCAAGCCGTTTACGCAGATATCGAAGCGAATAGCGCCGTATCTATTGTCGAAGCTGATGCCGCGGCAGCGGCAACTTTGGCGACATTCTCTTCACAAGTTGATGCCATGAAAGGCCAAGTCATTGGTAAATCAGCATCAAACCTATGTTTAGAGCGTATTCCTGGTCAAGGTCGTTCTAAGCTGTGTGATCGCGCTATGACAGCAAGCCATGGTGCCGATATTTCAAACATTGTTGCTAAAGCCTTCCGTGATATGAGTAAAACCTCTGATATTGCGATTCAAAATGGTGGTGGTGTACGTGTTGATATCGCTGAAGGTGAGCTAACCATTGGTGATGCTTACACACTACTGCCTTTCTCAAACACCATTGTTGAATTGGATATGACAGGTAATGAACTGAAAACCGTTCTAGAAGAAGCCTTGGATTATGCAATCAGCGAAGGCGGTTCATCAGGTGCTTACCCTTATGCCTCTGGTATGCGTTGGAAAGTCGATGCGTCTCATCCTAAAGGCGAGCGTTTCTCTGAATTAGAAGTAATGCGAAAAGGCGAAAGCTGGACGGCTCTTGATCTAAACGCTTCTTATAAAGTCGCTACCAATGACTATATCGCAGGCGGAAAAGACGGCTACAAAACCTTTGGTAAAGTCGTTAAAGAAGGCCGTGTAGTCGACACCTACCTAGATTATGCTCAAAGCTTTGTTGATTACGTAATCAAAGTCGGCACAATCGAAAAACTGCCGCTAGATGAGTACTCAACCCAAGTTTATATTAATAAAAAGGGTGTACAGCAATAATCACTCGATTTAATAAATACGGATTTTATAAAATCTGAGTATGAAACGGGGGAGTAGAAATACTTCCCCGTTTTTTTGTGCGGTTTAAAAAACTTAAACCAGATCAGTGCTTATCAAACTCTCTAAAAGATAAAGAAATTCTCTACTCGTTCCAATGCTCCACGATTGGAATGCATACCTGTCAGCTCTGCTGGCGTTGAGTTTTATTCACTTTTGAAACAATGAGTTGTACACTCACTATTCATTAGAACTTGGTTATTAATATACAAGTTAATAGCAAAAATAGGGATATAAGCTTTTTAATGAGAAAAGTGCCCTGTGATACTAAGGAGAGTCAGTGAAAAATTTAAATCTAATAAAAGAGCTACAACATCAGGGGACATGGAGATTAGTTATACTGTCAATTGTTACTCTTACAGTGTATTGGGCTCACTATATAGCAAGGCAATCTAAAATTATTAACACAGTAGTGAGTGATAAAGAAAAAATTTCTAAAGAGTTTATATCAGTATTATTTGTATTATCTTATTTTTCACTTTCAATGGTTTTTATTGAAGCTTTGCTCTTAATTGATTCTATTCGAGATTCTTTTGTGGCTTTTTTAATTAATTCTGATGTTGCTTCTAATATATACCTTTTATTACTAGATATTGATACATATTCAGGTTTAGTCATCTTTATCATGATTGTAGTTTGGGCTGTAAAAGTAAGAAATAGAATGAATACCTATTGTGAATTAAATAAAGGTGATCTAAGTAGGTTTAACATATTCTGGTCAATTGTATTTACACCATATTATTTTAATTACAATGTTAACTGTATTATGGAAGAGGAAAGCGTTGAACCGGAAGCGATTAATCTTTAAGTATCAGAGCAGTAAAGAGCGTAACTGGGCAGTTTCTAAAGCTAAATCGTGCCTGCCCATTTTTTATTCCCTGAAAAAATATATCAAATATCGAGATGAAAAAAACTATGAGCCGAATATTTATAATCTTTGGACTAGGCATACTTCTTAGTGCCTGTGGTTCAACACATAAGTCTCAGTATAATAGTATACCTAAAGCTAATGATGTGAATGGTATGTACAATTATGCTAATAACTTACTTTGTTCGAGAAGGCATAATGGGAATCAAAAATATTGTGATTGTTGGGTAGGTGTAATGGATGACATAACACCTGAATCAACAAAGCTTTTAATTTCCAAAGGGGGTAATGAAGCAATTTCTGAACAAGTTCGTCTCATGACTGCTAATACTGATAAATTGAGTGCTTGTAATTCATTGATGACTTACAACTTTGAGATACGTGATGAACCTCACTCTCAAGTCTTGTTAAACATATTAGAAAAGTACCATGATGATATTCTTAGCCCATCCGACATTGATTTAATTGATATGTCTGATATTAAGGAAGGTTTTGAATATAGAACTCAAAACCTTACACCAAATAGCGATGGAACACTCGACCTCCCTCATAGATATAAGTTTAGTAAGACTGTTGATAATGCAGCTTACTTTTCTCCTCTTGATGAAAATGGAGTTATACAAAATCAAGATGTTGATTATGTAATGTGGAAAAATGGAGTGATGCATGTTAGATCAGAGGGAAATGTTTATCGAGCAAGAGGCTATGATAGTAAATGTCAGTTTGTTCTTGGACTATGTACTTATGAAACTTATGGAGAGAGGATTGAGGCTAATAAAATGCTCTTTAAGTCAGGCGTTTGGATTAGTAGTCAGCCAGGTTCAGGCTCTAGTCGTCGTTTGGTTAAAGAAGTATATGATAAAAATGGAATGTTGCTTTATCAACTTAATAAAAATAAATATGGGCAATGGGAAAAAGTTCGGGTTGAATTAAATTAGAATTATTTATCAAACCGAACGAGACTGCCATCTATCCTTTAGGTGGCTGTCTGCTTTAGTATTATTTTAAGTAGTTATGTATTGTATTTAAATCAATTTTAAGTGTTTATTCGTTTCAGAATGGGAGAAACAATGGATGTTTTAATTGAGTAGGAAAGAGCGCTGCATAGTTATAATACTCGTCAGAATCCTGATGTTGTCACTCGCTTGTTACACCCAAGTTTTAGAGAAGTCGGCCGCTCAGGCAACCGCTTTGACTACGAAGAAACCTTAGCGTCGTTAAAGGGGGAAGCGAACTCAGCAGGACTTATACACTCTCAAGACTATGAATGTATTGAGTTAGAACCTTACACACAGCTGCTGTTATATAAATCAGCTTGGGTTGATGAAAGTTGTGTGATTAGTACCTTTACTCAGTGTTCGTCTATTTGGGTATTCACAGGGCAAAGCTGGCAAATGCAATACCACCAAGGTACGCCTTGTGCGAGTTTTGAGTTTGTTTCAGCGGTAGTTGGGTAGGGTAGATAATTAAGCTCTTTTATGTGCCCCCATCCTCATTCTTTTCTTAATTGTTTAACGCCTTCACCCTTTTAATCCTAATCGGCCAGCACCATATCTCTCCTATTCAAACATTATTCTTTTAGCCTGATTTAAGATCATGGCTGACATCAAAGAAGGCGCTTATGATTCCTTATTCAGTATTGGACCTTTCTCCTATCGTGGAAGGCTCTAACGCGGCCGTGTCGCTGCATAACTCATTAAAATTAGCACAACATACAGAGCAACTAGGCTTTGAGCGCTTTTGGGTGGCTGAGCATCACAGTATGCCGGGCATTGCCAGTGCGGCCACGTCGATCGTGGTGGGGCATATCGCCTCTGGCACACAAAAAATACGAGTAGGGGCGGGTGGTGTTATGTTGCCTAACCATTCACCTCTTGTGATTGCGGAGCAATATGGCACCTTAGACAGTTTGTACCCAAATCGGATTGATTTAGGTGTTGGCCGAGCGCCAGGGTCTGATGGGATAACGGCTAAAGCCCTAAGACGAGACTTAGCAAACCAAGATAGATTCCCAGAAGACCTTGCTGAGTTACAAGCCTATTTAAGCGACTACGACCCTTTGCAAAAGCATGTACGTGCTATACCCGGTGAAGGGACGAATGTGCCGATTTGGATATTAGGCTCTAGCCTTTATGGTGCGAATTTAGCGGCAGAACTTGGCTTGCCTTATGTGTTCGCCTCCCATTTTGCCCCTGATGCTTTAGGGCAAGCAGCTAAAGTGTATCGTCAAAAATTCAAGCCTTCGAAGGTGTTAGATAAACCCTACTTTATGTTTGCCGTGAATGTATTTGCAGCAGACACTCAGGCCGAAGCAGATTATCTTATGTCATCTCATCAACAGGCGTTTGCCAACTTGATTTTGGGTAAGCCTGGCTTATTACCTAAGCCAGTTGAAAATATCGAGCAGCATGTGGACGGGTTAACCTTAGCGAGAGTGAATTCAGCATTAAGCTGCACCGCTTCAGGTACGCCAGACAAGGTGAGAGCACAACTTGCAGGCTTGATTGATCAATACCAGCCAGATGAAGTTATGATAAACGGCCCTATTTTTGATCAAGAAGCGCGGCATAAATCCTTTAGTTTAGCTTCACAAGCAATTCTAACGCTGAACACACAATCTTAACGTTAAATAGAAAGAAGAGGGGAGTCATATCTATACATTATACTGGGACAAAGGTGGCGCTAATATGGCCACTCATGCACTTTTTGAAGCGCTAGGTGTGGACTATAAATTGGTAGAAATTGACCTTTCAAAAGGTGAGCAAAAGTCTCCTGAGTATTTGGCCATTAACCCAAATGGCAAGGTTCCTAGCCTTATTCATCATAAAAGTGAGGGTGATCACCTTGTGTATGAGTCGGCTGCAATTTTGGCTTATGTGTTGGATCAACATCCTGAATCTAGCTTGGCTCCAAGGTTAAATTCGTCCAAACGAGGGTCTTATTATCAGTACTTATTTTGGATGGCGAGTACCTTACAAGAAGCGGCAAATCGTTGGGCTCACCCTGAACATTATCTTGAGTTTAACGTGTCTGAAGATAGGGCAAAGAGCCTTAGTTATGTGGTAGATAAAGCGACTCAAGAACTCGCAAGATGTTGGCAGATTTTAGAAAATGATCTTGCAAAACAAGGGCCTTGGTTATTAGGTGATAGTGTTTCTGGGGTAGATTATCACCTTTTCATGATCGCCTATTGGAGTCGACGTTATGGTTCTAGAGCACAGGACTTTCCTCATTTAAAACAGCACATGCAGGCTATGTTAGCCTTGCCCTCTATTCAAAGCATGATGGCACAGGAGTCACTTACTTTTGAGCTGGACTAGCGGCTCAAAAGTAAGTTTTTACCTTTTAATAGCTTATTTATTTAGCTTGTAAGCTACGACTTTATTAGACATAAAGTAAGGCACTATCACCAAGTCTTTATCTTTACGGTAATAGAAGTCAGCAGAACCTGGCTCTAGTTTATAGATGGTTTCAATGTCACCTTGAGAGTTCATGTTAAGCAACTGGCCTTTGAGAAAGTCAGTGGTTAACCAGTTACTCTCTTGATAAGCATGAAGACCATCAAGGTTCTGCCAACTAGCTTTATCACCTAGACTTTCTACCTTACTTGTTTGAGGTATTTGAGCTCCTTTAGTAATGGCAACACGCTTTAAGTTACCTGAGGTTAGGGTAGTGAAATCGGCTTGAATATCGGCACCCCAAGCGGCGATGTAAAGGTAATCTTGATTGACGAATAGCCCATTTGGGCTTTCAAGCTTGGCACTGTCTAGCCAGTTAACTAGCTCGCCATCTTGTAATTGATACAAGGCGTTACCTGCCCAATCGGAAACAAAAACCTGGCCCGAATCGCTAATGGCAATGCCATTTAATACCTTGGCTTTTGGGGCTGGATAGCGGGCAATAATATTGGCGTCATCAAGATTAATCACCACAAGTTCGTGTACGTCTGCCACATACAATTTATTCCCTTTTACCTCTAACCCTTTTGGTGAGCTAAGACCTTTTACCCATTCGATCACAGACGATTTCCCGTCTTGTTTGATTAAGCCAATTGAGCCATTACCATCTGCTGACATTGGGTTGTCGTTAATGTTGGCCACATAATATTGCTGCCTTTGGCTGTCATATACGACTGACTCTGGGGTTTTAAAACCTGAAACTTCCCACACGGGTTTTAACTGTGTGCTTTCTACTGATTGAGATGCTAGGGAGTGAGATGCAAAAGAGAAAGCCGTGAGTGTGATAGTAGAAAGTGTTAAGGCACTTGTTAGTGAGTTGGTAAGTGCTTTTAGTCTTGTATTTTTCATGAATGTCATCCTGTCTTTAAGAATTAGTTAATTTAGATTTGAGCAATTGTGTCTGCTCTAAAGCTTGTGCTAAGGTGCCTTTAACGACACCAAGCTTCAAGCTTGTAAAAATAAGGGACAATATATGTCTCTATTTCTGACTTTAAGGTGACATATGCGAACCGCGGCAAATGCTGAAATTACCAATGCTTTGAAAGGCGCACTGAAATCCAAAGGGATGACGTATCGAGAAGTGGCCGAAAAACTAGACCTTTCAGAGAAGACGATAAAACGCTTATTTCGAGATAAAGATTGTTCTTTAACCAGATTGAATGACATTTGTGATTTGATCGATTTATCTATATTCGACTTGTTAGATTTTGCCAAAAACTACAATGAGCCTTTGGCTAAATTAAGCTACCAACAACAGGTGTATTTGGGAGAAAACCCATACCATTTTAACTTTTTGATTCTGCTGACCACTGACCACCCAATTGAACAAATACAAACCACCTATGGCTTAAGTGATGTGAGTGTGTTTCGTTATTTAAGGGATTTAGACAGAGAAGGTTTGATCGAATTAGGCCCAAATAATAGCTATAAACTGCGTATTCAAGGCAAGTTATTGATGCAGTTACATGGGCCTGTGCATCATAATATTTTGCAAAAGAACGAGCAGTTTCTTAACTATGTAGTGCAACATGATGGCGAGAAAGGAACACAGTTTAGCAGTGCCTTTCGCTTTATGAGTGAGCATACCTTGATGGCGTTAAATCAAGATTTAGCTAACTTATCGCGCCAATATCGTAAACAGGCTTATCAAGATGAAAGCTTTTTACCCAAGGACAAACTTATTCCGGTGAAATGGACCACACTGGTCTCGCCTTTTAATATTTGTGGGGAATGGGAGTTGCCCGAACTGGAGCGCTAAGCTTGATAGAAAAGGCTAAAAGCTTAAGTTTTGAAACAGCTGCTTCATCCATTTGAAGCTGGCTTTATCGGCATTGATTTTGTGCCAGTAGATATTTAAATGGTAATCAGGGATAGGAATAGGAGGCGTGAAGATTTCTATTTCAACCTGTTTTGCGACTTGTTCGGCCACGATACGTGGCATGGTGAGTATCATGTCTGAGTGAATGATGGTGTGGGGTGCAACCAAGACACTGGGCAGTTGCAGACTCACATGGCGCTTCAATTTATGCTGAGCTAACACCTGATCGACTATGCCTTGCTTCTCGCCCCAAGGTGACACTCTTACATGCTTTAATGCCAAGAAAGAGTCTAAATCTAACCCTTGGGCTAATGCAGGATGGTTTTTTCGAGCCACTGTGCAATAGTTATCAGTCAACCAAGTATGGTGCTCTATCAGGCTAGATGTTTCTATTTCATGGCTAAAACCTAAGGCAAAATCTACCTCGTTATTTTCTAAGTGAGTCAAAGGCTGTGGCGCTTTGGCACCCACCACGGTGAGCTTGATATTTGGCGCTTGGCGACTGACTTGGCCAACCAACTTAGGAAGCAAACTGAACTCGGTATAATCTGTTGCTGAGATTTTAAACTCACTCTTATCCATGCTGGCATCAAAGTGATCGCTGTCGTTAATCGCATTATGAATAAATGGCAGGGCCTGATGTAGATGTTGGGCGATCTCTTCGGCTCTTGGAGTGGGCTGCATTTGGTTATTTACCCGTACGAAAAGCTCGTCATTCATACGCTTTCTTAATCTTGCTATGCCATGGCTAAAGGCGGATTGGCTGATGCAAACTTCGTCGGCGGCGAGGGAGACAGACTGATGGCGATAAAGAGCATCAAATAATATCAGTAGATTTAAATCGATTTGATGAAGGTCCATCGATACCTCTGGATTAAGCAAACTAGTGATATGAATATTATACAGCTGTATCTGATTAGAATGCACTGGTGTCATATTGAAAAGCGGATTAATCTGGTTTTAAACGTAAGTTAGCCCTATATCTGAAAAGGAAAAATGATGAGCAATTTAATTGTAAGAGAAGCCAGCCGCAAAGATACCAAGACCATTTTGAAATTTATCACTGACCTTGCCATCTATGAAAAAGCAGAGCATGAAGTACTCGCCACAGAAGAGACGATTAACAACACCTTATTTGCCTCCGACACTCATTCTTATGCTTTGATTTGTGAGCTTGATGGTGTGCCAGTGGGTTCTGCCATTTACTTCTTTAATTATTCAACTTGGTTAGCAAAATCTGGACTTTATTTAGAAGACTTGTATGTCTCGCCTGAATACAGAGGTAAAGGGGCTGGGCTTAAATTGCTTAAAACCTTGGCTCAAATTGCTTTGGAAAAAGATTGTGCTCGGTTTGAATGGAGCTGTTTAGATTGGAATACGCCATCCCGTGAGTTTTACGAAGCCATTGGCGCAAAATCGCAAGATGAGTGGATTGGCTATCGTATGACAGGGCAAACCTTGGTGGATTTTGCAAAAGGGTAACACTTCGCTCTGACGCTATGATTTGTAAGGAGATTGAATGACATTACTTTCTGCAATTGCGCTCTTCTTTGCTATGTTAGTTTCTGCGCTTATCCCAGGACCAAGTGTCATGACAGTGATTTCTCGATCTATCACTTTTGGCGTGAAAAGTGGCTTGATGGTGACCCTTGGAATACTGCTGGCTGACTATATATTTATTGCCCTTGCTTTATCTGGGTTGCTAGCAGTAGCCTCACTATTAGGTGAGCTTTCTATTTATCTAAAATACATTGGCGCACTTTATTTGATGGTAATAGCGTATTTTACTTGGCGGGCTGATGTGAGTTTGGATCAACCCGAAGAGCAGAAAAATACGGGGCTGATATCTAATGGAATTATGGGATTGTTAGTGGGCATTTCAAACCCTAAAGCCATCTTATTTTATATGGGCTTTTTTCCTGCTTTTGTTGAGTTATCGAGTATTGGTTTTTACGAAGTGCTAACCATAATAATGATTGCCAGCTTTGCCATAGGTGGCGTATTAACAATGTACGCTTGTGCAGGGGCTAAGGCACGAAACTTTATAAGAGGTGATAAAGGTATTTTGAATAAAATATCGAGTAGTATTTTAGCTTCTTGTGGCGCGTTACTTGTTTTAAAAGCTTGACGTTTTTCTCAAAGTAACGGGGAAATGGTCGAGCTTACTTTTAAAAAGTAAGCTCGACTTAACGCTTTGATTTATAAAGTCTTCATAAACTCAACCAGTTCCCATTTCTCTTTATCCGTTAGGTCTGTACCAAAATCGTGTCCTAGGTTTGAGTTACCTGGAAAAATTTTGCCGTTTTTACCCAATACTTCAAATTTATTTGATGGACTAGGGTAGAGCTTGCCTGCAGGTGCTGCCTCATTCACAAAACCGACTTTCACTGGGTCAAAGTTACGGTTACCTACCCAGAAATTCGTTTGTCTATCTTCTGGTTTTTGTAAAGTTTCCCAAAGGTTCGCGACCGAGCCATTATGCATATAAGGGGCTGTTGCCCAGATGCCATTTAAAGGACGCGCTTTATACACTAAACCTGCTAGGTTGAGCTCGCCATTATCTTTAAAGCCAGTATTGTTCACGGTAGGGTCGTGAATTGTCTTTCTCTTTAGTACGTTAAGCTCAGCATATTCAACCAAGGACTTAGTGCGAGATTTTGCATTCTCACCCAGTGGCATCAGGCCTGCTTTAAGTGCTGTCTCAGGGTCTTTTAGAATGATACCGACAACCCCATTTACCGGCACACTGATGGCATCGGTTTCGGCTTTAAATTTATCACCCGCTAAGATAAATTCCTTAGTGCCTTCTAATATAAGCGACTTGGCTTGATGGAACTCAGCGTTCCATGCCGTTTTAGGATCTGTGCCAATATCAGCAACTGGTGTTTTAACCGCATCGTACAGTCTGTATTCATTCTTACGGGCAATCACTTGGTGACAACTTGCACACTGTTGTTGATAAAGAATGCTACCAGAAGCGGCTTTTTGCATATCAATCGCTGGCATTTTTTCTGGCCACTGTGGCGACTTTAATGTTTTAACCCAAGTCTCTAATTGACCTAAACCTAGCATGTCGACACTGGATGAATAGGTAGTTTTGATACCAAAGATTCTTTTCCAGAAAGGGGCTTTCTCAATACTTAAACCACCAAATACACCGACGACTTCGCCTATGTTTCTAGCAAGGGGGCCAACGATAGGTGTATTAGGCGCAGAGGCGTTCCATTGCACTACATCAGATTGATGTGTGCCCCACAAAAATGGGTAGGACACTGGGCCATTAGGTGTATTTTTATTGGAAACATCATGAAGAGCAAAGGCTGTGCCTTCGTTTTGAATATTGCCAAAAGCATCGAGTCTGGCATAACTGGTAAAATCTTCAGGGTAATCTGTAGGTAGCGCATTCACCGCTTGTCGCTGAGCAATTTTAAATGCCATAGCATCAAATGCGACTTTCAATTTGGCGGCACTTTTAAGGGAGTAGTCATCTGCTAGGACGTTTTTAGCGAAGCGGGTAAATTTAAGAGGATCAGAGTTTGTCGCGTTCATTGCCTCGGTAAGACGATCGAAGAAAAGAACAAAATTACCTAATGTTGGTGCACCTTCAATTAAGTATTGTGTCCCTTGATAGTCTAGCTGATTTGTATGGCAAGCTGCACAGGTCATCCCCATCCAAGCATCGCCTTTCTTATCCATATTCAAAGCAAAACCAATAGGCAGACCCGATGGATTCATCTTGGAAGATTCCATAGGTAAGTAACCTAGGTAGCTCATGTGTTCGTTACTGCGAAACAGGTCTTTTGAATCGGCGACTTCAAGCCAGGTGAACCAAGAATAAGGGATGATTTGTGAGCCTTGGCTTGTGTACCAAAAGCCTTGTCGTGTGTCTTCATTCCATGCTTGTTCTAAGGTCACCCTTTCTGGTACATCTTGTTCTGATTGCAGTGGCGTGATGTCTTCGGCTTCACTGTACCATTCATGATGGGTATAGAGGCTACTACAGCCAACTAGGCCTAATACCAAAGAGGCGCCTATTAGCTTGTTCGAGTAAGAGGGCAATGTCATATTACAATTCCTTGTATAAATTAATGGCATAAGTGCTCAAATCAAAAAGTGTCATTTTTTGATACTGCTTAAACATATTTGCAAGCTAATCCTATATGAGTAATAAGTGATATTACACCTACTTACAGCATGGTTATTTAGTGAGCAAGAAAAGGTTATTAAGGCGAGTTCAACTACTTTCTAATGTCAATTTAAGCGGCGAATTGTCAGCTAGTGTCAGCCGCTATGTGTCCTGTCACCTAAGTTATTTATTATGAGAAATTAAAGGCTTAAACACAGTATGGAAGGGCAGAGCATGGCGAATTATATTCAGGCATTAAGTTTAACTGGGGTCTTGGTATTAAGTGCTGGGAACACATTGGCAAATGAATACACTGAGAAAGAAGCGTTTGAATGGGAAACTAGCATCGGCTTAGGTTACTTTGTTTCTCAAACACCCTATATAGGTAGCCAGCAAGAGTCTGAAATTACGCCTTATCTTAGCATTAGCTGGGGGCCATTATTTTTTGATGGAGAGTCTTTAGGAGCTTATCTATATGGTGAAGACTCTTGGGGTATTTCAGCCTCTATCAGCTCCGATTCTCTAGGTGATAGTGATAGGGGCGACAGTAAAGCATTGGCAGATATGACGAAGCTATCGGATGTAGTGGTGATGAATCTAACCTTTGAGCAAGAAGCATCTTGGGGTGCGATAGAAGCCACATTAACAACCGATGTGTCGAGCAAACATAAGGGTAACCTTGCTAGCTTGAGTTATAGCTACCCAGTGTATTTAGAGGACTGGAGCCTGATGCCCTTGGTGGGTGCTCAATGGTTTGATAAGAAATCAGCGGCGTATTATTACGGCGTCAAAGCGGAGGATGTAACCGCTTCCAGAGCCTTATATACACCAGATTCTGGGATAAATTACGCAGCTGGTATCAATGCAGAATATGAATTAAATAGCCATAACTCGATTGGATTATCGCTTATTACAACGTTTTATTCTGATGAAATTAAGCAAAGTAGCATAGCGGATAAATCCCATAATACGAGCTTTGGACTGCTTTATTCTTACATGTTTTAAGAGCTTTAAAACTAAAGGTGCCAGTGAATAGAGATAGCGGCGCCACCAAGCTCGCTTTGCGCTATTTTAATCTGACCTTGGCAATCTTTAATCACAAGATCAGCAATAGCCAAGCCTAAACCAAAGCCGCCAGTATTTCTGTTGCGGCTTTTATCTGTTCGATAAAAAGGCTTTAAAATCATGTCTCTTTCATTTTCTGGGATACCAATACCGTCGTCTTCGAAGGTTAGAATAAAGAGATTTGCTTCTTTTCTCGCTGAAATGACGAGCTTTGTGTCTGAGTATTTAATGCCGTTATTGATAATGTTGATTAAGGCTCTGTCTAACAGAGTTTGATTGGCTTGAAGGGTTAAGTCTTCATGGATACTAAGATGAACCTTGTCGTGATTCAGCTTTTGAACCAGAGTTGAGACTTGCTGAGATAAGGAAATATCTTCTTTATCCAGCTCGACTCCTCTTAAGCGTAAACGTGAGATAGTAAGCAATTCTTCCATCAAACTTGAGAGCTCTTCAAGGTCCTGATCCAT
The DNA here is from genome assembly GCF_001624705.1 of Marinomonas sp. SBI8L. Taxonomy (GTDB): domain Bacteria; phylum Pseudomonadota; class Gammaproteobacteria; order Pseudomonadales; family Marinomonadaceae; genus Marinomonas. The sequence continues at coordinate 403,389 of NZ_JSEO01000001.1, read as the reverse complement.
ATCTGCTAATAACTCTAATGACGTAGTGTCCTGCTTCATCTGAATTAGCATATCTAAGGCGAGACGTATTCGCGTGATGGGGATACGAAGTTCGTGGTGTATTGCGCCAGTGAGAATCAGGTTTTCATTGTTCTTCTCTTCGATACTGGCAGCCATATTATTGATGTCTGTTGCCAAATTTTGCACAGCTTGAAGCCTGCTATTAGGCATTCTAAGATCAAAACGGCCAGAGGAGACAGATTTAGCTACTTGGCTAATTTGATTGATATAACGATAAACTAGCCAAGCGATTAAGGTCAGAATTAATGTCATGAAGGCATAAATAATAAAGCGGCCAATGTAATACTTAATCACTATGGCATCTGAGAAACTGTCGTAATAAGTGAATGAAATGGCTTGGTTTTGCAGTGAACTGTCTTTAAACGGGCTAATGATATGCACATGATCCGTTTGGTTTGTGATGTCTAGCGTATCGATATAAGCCTCTAAACTTGCTGTGCTTTTTTGATTTAGAGCGCCAAGTTCTATGATCTGAATTGCCTCAGGGTCATCTTCAATAATGTCGGACCAAAATCGTAAAATACCTTGAGTGTCCTGCGGGTTTTCTAAAATGTCTTTTTCAATTAAAGGCGCCAGTTTTTGCGAATAGGCAAGATACTCTTCACCTGTCTCTTGTTTGTAATAAGATTCGCCCCATTGTTCCACCACAAAGCTAATGAGAAACATGCAACCAAGCACTAAAATGTAGAGTGAGATGACCAATGAGCGCATGGAAAGAGTCTTCCTTTAATCCTGCATAAATAAGTAGCCAAGTTGGCGTAATGTTTTGATGTAATCTGTGCTGATATCTGGTGCTGCTAATTTCTTTCTAAGTTGAGAGATTCGCATATCAATGGATCTGTCTAAGCCATCATATTCTATTCCTCTTAATTGATAGAAAAGGTCATCCCTTTTTATCACTGTACCGGCGCGATTTGCCATGACCCAGAGTAATTCAAATTCAGAACCTGAGAGATCAATCAGGGTGTCATTTCGAGTCACTTGGCGCTTTTTATTATCAATCAGCAAGTCTTTTATTTTTAAAACACTCAATTCTTTGGGGGCTTGTCTGCGCATTAACGCATTGATGCGTGCCAGTAACACATGAGTGCGAATAGGCTTATTTAAAAAATCATCAATGCCTGCGTTTAATGCTGTGACTTCTTGTAGGTCGCCTTCACTGGCTGTCAGCATCAATATGCTGTTTTTAAATGTGGGGCGAATGGCTTCACAAACTTCGAGACCATCCATTTTAGGTAGCATTAAATCTAGAATAATAAGGTCGGGGGAGTGCTGTTGAAGATAGTCAATGGCGGCTTCTCCTGTATCTCGCCAGTCTACTTCAAAGCCTTCTAAGCGAAGAAATTGCATTAATAACTTGGCGATTCTTTGGTCATCTTCAACAATGAGAAGATTAAACTTATCGTTAGTTTTCACCTACTATCCTTACTTTTATGGCTTTCTTTCATTCTGTTAAAGGTGCTGAGCTTATTTAACAGGTGACAGTCATTTTAAGCTTTTTCATCTATTAAAAGTGACAAGCTTACATCAGCTGACAAAATATAAGACTGGCTGACAGCCTTACCTGAGTGAGTTTGTTAAATTTTAGACTGATTTAGACATGATAATCGAAACGATCAAGGCAGTTTAGGATGGGGTTATATAAAAAATTAGGGCTTATGCTCTCAACCGTGACACTGTTTGCATGTAGCGCCACAACAGATAATCAGCAGTCTGTTAGCCAAGGTGCGAAGAATGCCAAAATCAGTGTGCTTGTTATTGGCGCTGGTATGTCTGGTATCAAGGCGGCCAATCAATTAAACCAACAAGGGTTTGATGTCACAGTGCTTGAAGGTAGAGATAGAATTGGTGGGCGTGTCTGGAGTGATGACTCTCTTGGTAGGCCTGTGGATCTTGGCGCCAGTTGGATTCATGGAATAGAAGGTAACCCTATCCATACTTTAGCGAAAGATTTGGGCCTCCCCATGTACGAGTGGGATTATGAAAACCAAGTTACCTATGACATTGATGGTAATGAGACGACAAAAATAGATGATGCTTTAGCAGAGAAGCAAGATAGCTTTTATTTTTGGGCAGCCAAAGCCTTGTTTAATGACAGTGAAGCAAGTGTGCAGGATGCCATTGATGTGGGTGTAAAAAGTGGCGATTTTAACAACTTCAGCCAAGCTGAAGTCGAGTTTTTTGCCAATGCCATGATAGAGCAAGATGCAGCAGCCGATAGCCGAGATATCTCATTGGCAGGTTTATGGAAGGATGAAGGTTTTGATGGCCCAGATGTTATTTTTCCAGAAGGTTATGATGCTTTAGTAAAAGCATTAGCGAGAGGTCTCGATGTTCGCCTAAATACTTGGGTAAGCAGTATTAATTACACCAATAAGCAAGTTGAAGTAGGTACCAGTAATGGTGTGTTTAAAGCGGATCACGTGATAGTGACTGTACCTTTAGGGGTGTTGAAGAAAAACAAAATTGCCTTTGAGCCTCAGTTACCAGAGCAAAAACAAGCGGCGATCAATAGCCTTTCTATAGGGGTACTTAATAAGGTCTATCTAGCCTTTGATGATGTATTTTGGGATAAGGATGTGACCAATCTTGCTAAGGTAAGTGAGCAAAAAGGCCATTGGAGTTACTGGATTAACCTTGAGCCAGCGACAGGTTTACCAATTTTGACTGCATTTAATGTGGCCCAGTATGGCAAAGAAGTTGAGAACTTCTCGAATGAAGAAATCATCAGTTTGGCTATGGGGGAATTAAGAAAGATTTATGGGAAGGATATTCCAGACCCTACAGGCAACATTATTACCCGTTGGAGCCAAGATCCTTTTAGTTATGGTTCTTACTCTTATGTGCCTAAAGGTGTGAGTGCCAGTATGAGGGATAAGTTAGCTGAACCCATGTATGACAAGGTGTTTTTCGCTGGAGAAGCCACCCATGCGAAATATTCTGCCACAGTTCATGGGGCCTATTTATCTGGGGAGAGGGAAGCGAACCGAATTATTTCTATGCATCTTGAGTAGAGCATTATTAAGCATGCATCTATAAAAAGAGCCGCTTGTAGTATGGCCTGTATTGAGTAAAGTGATTGAATACAGGCCTACAAAATTTTATTGGATATAGATTGAATCGCTCCAATAACCAAACGGGGATGCGACTGAATTAGCAGAAACGTTGAAGGTGCCACTTTCTTGGCCACTTAAATTGTATAGATAAGCCCAGCCTGTCACTGTTTCACCTGTTGCACAAACATGCAAATCGGTACCACAGCGATATTGGCTTTGCTCTGGTGTTTTACTAACTCCGTTAAATGTAGCAGAACTAATATTACCGTAACCAAACTGCCATACATAAGCGTATAACTCTGTACCACCATGGTCATTGACTGTGCTGCTTTGGTAGCTTGAAACAGCTTCCCAGCCGCCATAGTTAGTAGAGCCTATGTGACCTATTTCAAAATAAGTAATACCTGTTGCAGGAGCAAAACTTGATAGCGTTTTGGCACCTGTGTCTATGCTGATGTTCGATAGGTCTAATGGTGCGATACCTTTTGGTGCCATTTTGCTCTGATCGGCTATACGTTTTACCACGCCTGCTTCAATATCAGCAGCAATTGCATTTCCTGTCATGCCTGCTGTAATAAGAGCAAGGCTAATAAGTTGCTTTTTCATGTGTTTGAATCCTTTAAAGTAGAATGTTCTCCACCAAGCTATTTACTAAAATTTAAACCTTCTGCTTAGTGATGGCGGCTAGCCTAATGGATTCGGGGCCTTAGCTCTTTAATCTCTTTTAAAGAAGCAGTTTTATCTAAAATGTGGTGAGGGCCTTATCCTATTTGAAAATCGCTTGATTCATTTTGGATGATTAGGCGTGAAACTGAATCAGTTTAAGATGCTTGATTTCTTTGCTAGACTCCAGCCATGCTTATAAACCTCATCACAAATCTTATGCAATCAGCTAGAACGCCCGCATTTTTCTACATGCTTTTGGTGTTTTCAGCCTTGCCTGAATTGAATCTGTCTTATTCCAAATGATTTCGCGGCTAATGTTTAGCCTTTTAAAAATTTAATGAGAAAACATTATGATTCAGGTACAAGATTTACTTACGACAGCAAGACAACTCGAAATAGACACAGACCATTTAGTACGCCAGACAGATAAGCTTACGCAATTGTTATTACGTTTAGGCGAAGGCGTTGAGTATCCCGATGAACTCCACACTCATGCCAGCGAAACCATTCTGGTATTAGAAGGTGAATGTCACCTCATGCTTAAAGAAGACAGTTTAGTATTGAAGCAAGGCCAGCAATTCACCATAGAAGCGAATCTTTTACATAAATTCTTGCCTGAATCTGAAGCCTGTTTGTCGATTATTTTCGAAAAGCAGGATTGATCAAGTTTTCCCTGCTTAAAGTGTCTATTCTGACATCTGAATAGACATCTGTTGATTTAGACGATTAAGTAGGGAATAGGATTATGCATGATGAAAAGCTAGATGATGCACTTAGTTATATTGAATCGCATTTAGATAAAAAGCTTAATGCCGAAGAGATTAGTGCTTTCGTTGGCTTGTCTCAGTTCCACTTTCAACGACAGTTTAGAGCCTATTACGAACTTAATTTTTATGACTTGATAAAGAATTTGAGGCTTAAACGTGCTGCTTATCAGTTGGCTTATCGTGAAGATAAAATTATCGATATTGCTTTAAATGCGCACTATCAGAGTCCTGAAGCTTTTAGTCGGGCTTTTTTGAAGGTGTTTAATCAAACACCAAGTGCATTTAGGCAAGCTGCAGACTGGTCTTTCTGGCAGAAAAATCATCACTTTGCTTTAGCTGATAGGAAAGCTAAGTCGGTTAATCATGCAAGCGCCCCCGTTGAGCTTGTTACGCTTGAAAGTATGACATTAGCTTATTTGAGCCATAAAGGTGATCCTGCTTTATTAGGCCAGACGATACGGGGCTTTATTGATTGGCGTAAAACATCAAGCTTACCACCGAGTAAAAGCCGAACGTTCAATTTGCTTTATCATGACCCTAACACTGTGCCAGCCAGTGAGTTTCGATTCGATATTGCCTGTGAGTATTTTAAGAATTCATTGGACTCCAATAGCATTGAAGCAGGACTAGAATTGAGACGATTAGAACAAGGTCCATTTTTGAAAGTGCGCCACCTTGGTAGTGATGACGAACTTGCAGGTACAATTAGTGATCTTTATCAAGCATGTATTGGACAAGAAGGTTGTGATTTAAGAGACTTTCCTCTTGTGCTTGAAAGAGTCCGCTTCTTTCCTGATGTGTCAGAAAATGAGGCAATAACAGATATTTATTTAGCCGTTCAAACCTCATAACACGCTGCAAGCTCGCTATTTAATCAGGCCTGTACTCTTATCATATGCATTAGGCAATCAAGATAAGAGGTAAACTCGCTAATAAGAGCGCGCCCATGATGAGGTTGTAGCGACGATGAAACGTCGGATCACTCAGTTTATGGGCGACCAATTTACCTATGCTGATCCACATAAAGGTGCCTGGTAGCGTCGCGATTTGATGCAGGATAATTCCCATAAGCGCTGATGGCCAAAAGAGGTCTCCACTTAAGGTAAAGGCGGTGCCTAGGGTGATAAGGGTTGCCCAAGATTTAGGGTTGATCCATTGAAAGCTCGCTGCTTGAAACAGCCCCATAGGCTCACCTTTGTTGGATTCACTAGGTTGCTTGCTAGTCGCTATCTTAATTGACATGTAAACAATATAGCTGGCAGCCAATACAGTGAAAACTTGGTGCAGTACTGGCCACACTTCAAACACTTTACCAAGCCCTAATAAAATACTCAGATGTAAGATGACCATGCCACAACGAATGCCTAGCACGTGAGGCAGTGTCTTTCGCATACCAAAATGCGCACCTGAATGAGCCAGTAATAGGTTGTTTGGACCGGGAGTGACGGTACTAATAAAGCTAAAAACAATGATAGCGGGTGCAAGGCTTAATAGGGCGCTTTCCAAAACTCTCTCCTTAGATAAATTTAAGACAATTAAACAAAAACTTGAAAATTGTATCGATACAATTTATGGTTTGTATTTGTTTTTATAGCTTCTCATGCTACTTATTGAGGGGCAATAAATTTATTGTATGGGTACAAAGTCTGTGTAACTTTAATTCTGTGAGTGCTAGGTGATGAAAAATAACTGGGAAGTGGACAAGAATGCCTTTTTACATGAGTGTAAAAGTGAGCCTAAATATAAGGCGTTAGCAACTTGTATTGAGCATGCGATTCGCTCTGGTGAGCTAAAAGCAAGTGAAAAGCTCCCTGCCCAACGTTGGCTAGCTGACGAACTTGCAGTGACTCATGGCACAGTAACCAGAGCTTATGATCTAGCTGAAAAGCGTGGCTGGGTGACGGCAAAGCTTGGTGCGGGAACCTATGTGAGAGACAGCGCTGTACCTTTGATGCAGGAGACGGGCCCTAAGTTTTATGATTTTGCTTCGAGTATGCAGCCAATGCTGGGGCAACAGGATGTCCTTGCTAAAGCGATGCAAGAGTTAGCCCAAGACCCAGTAGGTTTAGTTGATGTGATGACCTATGCTCATCAAGGTTTACTAAAACATAAACAGCTCTTTTCTAAGTGGTTAGGGACTAAAGGAATTCAAGTAAGGCCAGAAGGCATCATTTTCACTCAAGGGGCGCAACAAGGGATTTTTACTTGTTTGCAAATACTGTGTGAACAAGGGGATGCTGTGATGCATGAAGCCCTTGCATACCCAGGTTTTTTCAAAGCAGCTAAAGCAAATAAGGTGAAAACCTTGGCATTAGATCTCACAGAAGAGGGTGTTGATTTAGTTCAACTAGAAACCTATTGCCAAGCACACACTCCTAAGCTTTTATATCTTACGGCTAACATACAAAATCCTACCAATATTCAATATTCCAAAACACAAAGAGAGCAGATCATTCGGCTTTCAAAGCGCTATGATTTTTATATTGTCGAAGACGATGTAAATTATGTTTTACCTGAAAATTGGTGTTCACCTTTGCAACAAATGGCGAATGATAGGGTCTTTTATCTATCTAGTTTATCCAAATATGTTGCTGGTGGCTTACGTCTCGCTTATGCCTTAGTACCTGAAATCTGGCAGGCGAAATTTAACCAAAGTTTGCATAGCCAGTGTTGGATGAATGCTAGTATGGGAGTGGAAATTGCCTCTCGTTTTATTCTCACCTCGGCTTTTTCTCAAAATCAAAATCGTTTGGCAGAAGAGATGCGTTATCGCCAAAATGCCATGCTTAAGACCTTAAAAAATCTAGGCTTTTCAGCTCGAACAGGTGGTCTCAATGTATGGCTACCTTTGCCCCTCAATATCAATATGCACGCCTTAAATAACGCCTTGTTGCAGCAAAATATAAAAGTAAGAACAGCAGACTTATTTACCGACCAAGACCAATTGCAATTAGTTGAAAATGGCTTACGTTTATCCTTAGGAGGGTTTGATACTAGAGCTGATTTTGACCAAGGTCTTGAAAGACTTGAGCTGGCTATATTAGCGTTTAAGCAAGTACAGGATGTGGTGATTTAGTTAGTAAGTCATTGTTTCTACTAGCATTAAAAATATATAACTAAATATCAGTTATGCAATTTATATTATTCATTTCAGTAATTTGATGTAATATTTTTTATTCATTTCATTTATTACTCTGCTCTTGATTCGTTTCTTGAATGACCGTTTAAGTTTGGGATTAAGTTAGCTATTTTTCTTCAAACTGTTTTTTAATGGCGCTAATTTATCGACTCGATATTAGTGATATTAAATGGCGTTTTAGCGTGATAATTAGTGAGCAGACTTATTGATTTCTTGCAGACGATGACGAAGACAGGCCGAGTGCTTGTTTTCTCAAAATAAAAATAACAAGGAATTATGAATGAAAAATTCTCTTAATAAGCTTTTTAGTTTGGCTGCATCAAGCGTCACTATTATTGGTTCAAGCTTTGTTTTTTCTCCTGCTGTTCACGCAGACTCTATCGATGATTTTAATAATGCTTGGTTGGGTAAAGCCATGGATTATCAAAGGGCATTAGATAATTACGCACCTATTATCGATAACAATATTTTAGGCACACACAACACCTATAACTCAGAGGCTTATACCAGTTGTAATTTCTCTGTAGGGTGCCGTTATCTCGATCCGCAGCAAAAATATTCCATCAGAGATCAGTTAAGAATGGGAGCACGTTTCATTGAAATAGACGTTCATTGGACGACTAAAATGGAAAGCCTGTTCTCTTACCCGAAAAGGCTTCTGATGTGCCACGGGGTTTGTAGTATCAACGACAAATATGCAACCGAAGGGTTTAATGAAATCAAAGATTGGTTAGCAAGCGCAGAGAGCCAAGATGAAGTCCTTATCTTATACATAGAAGATGCGACAGAAGGGCATCATAGTGATTTGTATAGCCAAATGAACGAAAGATTTGGTAATAAAATCTACCCAAGTAATGGTTGTGGTGATATCCCAGATACCTTAACCAAAGCAGATGTTTTAGCTGCTGGTAAGCAGATAATTTTATGGAAAGATAATGGTTGCTCTAGTAATGGTGACTTATCTAATCTTGCTTTTAGTGGGTTAGGTAAAGTAGGGCGTATTTGGGAAGATGCGACGACACTGGGCACGATTAAGGAATTCTTTGAAGGTGGCATTGATAGTTTATCGGCTAATGAAGTCCGTGAAGCTTTTGCAACAGGTGCCAATATTGTCAATTTAGATGACATGGTCATGGATGATGGCCGTATTGAGGCAGCTGTATGGAGTTGGGATAACAATGAACCTAATAACTCAGGCGGCAATCAAGATTGTGCTGTGCAATGGGAAAATGGTCGTTGGGATGATAATGCCTGCTCAGCAAGTTTTGCCTTTGCCTGTGAAGATGCCAGTGGTAACTGGTTTGTTCCGGATAATACCATCGGAGCATGGTCCGATGGGGTGAGTGCCTGTGCCAACTTAGGTGGTACTTTTAGCATGCCAACCAATAGCCAATCTAACCAGAAGCTTAAATTAGCAAAAGAGTCGGTTGGTTATACTCATGTTTGGTTAAACCATACGGATGCAGAAACAGAAGGTCAGTGGTTAGTACAAAGTAAGGTGACTCATTTTTCAGCGCTTACATCTGAATCTTTAAGCTTTAATGCCGGTGGTTTAGTGCTAAAGGCAGGTGAATCTATCGTGACGGATGACAGATTATTGAGCATGCAAGGTGATGGCAATCTCGTTCTTTACAAGTATGGTAATGGTCAAATAGGAAATGCGTTATGGTCTAGCGGAACCAATTGGGGATCAGACTATAAAGTCAGTTTCCAAGGTGACGGTAATTTCGTGATTTATGATGCTAACGGTTCTGCTAAATGGGCCTCTGGTACTAATCCTTCAGGAAGCAAGCTAGCGCTACAAGGAGATGGTAACCTAGTCATCTACTCGGGTACGGGCCAAGCCTTATGGGCGACAGGTACAAACTAGAGAGGTTTTACTGGCTTCTCATAGTGTCGCTTTTTATTGGGCATGATAAGAGGGAATGAATGAGCTCTCTTATCTCTCTTATCTCTCTTATCTCTCTCCTCCCTTTTTAGCCTCTTAGGATGTTTCTTAAGAGGCTTTTTTTGTTTTACCTTTCAACGATCCTTTACGAATAACTCAAGCTTAAGGGTGATTCTTCTTTGTGAAAATTTGATTAGCCGTTTCACAATGTGACTTGATCTAGACTTTCCTGAAAAACCGAATTAACCTGCAAAAATCCAATTTGATTTAAAGCCAGTTACTTTTGTGACTATTCGAACCTTATAGGAGGTATGTTTTAACGAAACTTTTAGGCACAAAACCCTTGTTGCTTTGATTTTAATTAGCTTTGCCCATTGCTCGCCACTGGCACTAGGCCAGAAATGAACAGTTTGCCTCTATGAGAGATTTCCACTTTTTTTATTTTTACAGGAAATGAGGAATGGGTAAGAGAGCGCTGAATGTTAGCGTTTTTATTAGCTTAGTTTTGCCTTGTGATTACAAGGTAAACCCAGCAGTTGAACTGTGACCAAGAGGTTCAGCTGTTTCGTTCTCCATTAGGGAGAGCCTGTTAACCCTAATCAATACGGTGCATCCGGTTGAGCAAGGTTAACACTTTTGTTCTTGGTGACCTTATCGGGTTTTTAGCACGGTTCATCCGGCTAACTATTTGATTAACAATAATATAAAAATAAAAGGAGGGTTCTATGGAACTCTTGTATAAAGTTGAAGATAAGCCACCTGTGGCGACCTCTATCCTTTTGGCTGCCCAGCATTTGCTTGCTGCATTAGGCGCCATTATCGCTGTACCACTTGTTGTTGGCGGTGTCCTCGGTCTTTCTACTTCAGATATGGTGGTATTAGTGAATGCTGCTATGTTGATTTCTGGTGTGGTGACTATTATCCAATGTCGTGGTGCTGGCCCTGTGGGGATACGCTTACCTTGTGTTATGGGTACCAGTTTTACCTTTGTGGGGGTATCTATTGCCATTGGTTTTGAGCATGGGGTTGCTGGGATATTAGGGTCCGCTTTAGTGGCTTCTCTTGTCATGATTATTGGTAGTTTTTTTATGCCAGTGATTCGCAAGCTTTTTCCCCCTGTGGTAACAGGGACTGTGGTGACCTTGATCGGCTTAACCTTGATTCCTGTTGCTGTTGATTGGATTGCAGGTGGTCAAGTAGGGCAAGAAGGTTATGCTTCGATAAGCAACCTTATGATAGGTTTCTTTGTGCTCTTTACTGTGATTGTTCTGTCTCAATTTGGTCGTGGTATTTTTGCTGCATCGGCGGTTGTGATTGGCATAGTATTGGGCTTTATCGCTTGTATCATGCTTGGTTTGGTTGATTTCGCCCCTGTGAAAGAGGCTGAATTGATTGCTTTGCCTAGCCCACTTCACTTTGGTTTAGCCTTTCCTATTAGTGGCATTATTGGTATGTCGATCGCTTATTTTGTCACTATCATTGAATCGACGGGTGATTTCTTAGCCTTATCCGATGTGACGAAAACCAAGCTAACTGGTAAAAAATTGTCTCGCGGTATTTTGTGCGATGGTTTGGGGTCGGCGCTAGCGTCTGTTTTCTCTACCACACCTTTCTCATCTTTCTCGCAGAATGTTGGCATTGTTGGTATGACTGGGGTTGCTAGCCGTTATGTGGTTGCGATTACTGGCTTAATGTTGGTATTGGCTGGACTATTTCCTGTATTAGCGGCTTTGATTGTGATTATTCCTCTGTCTGTATTAGGCGGTGCTGGATTAGTAATGTTCGCTATGATTATTACTGCTGGGGTAAATATTCTGTCTAAAACCGCTCATAGTAAGCGCAATGGCATTATCGTTGCGGTAGGTATTGGCGCTGGAATGGCCGTGACAGTAAGGCCTGAATTATTAGCGAACTTACCTGAATTTATGAAGGTGATTTTTGCTTCAGGTATTACAACAGGTTCCTTGGTCGCATTGGGTTTGAACCTCTTCTTACCAGGACGTGAAGTTGAAGTAACAGAAGACGATGATGCGACTGAATTAGCGCAAGCTTAATTGAGTTAACACTTCTTAGTTACTTTGTTTAAATAAAACACCTTGTTGGCTTAGCTGGCAAGGTGTTTTTCATTGTGTGATCAGACACTTAGTTTTGTTAAACTGCTTGATTCTATTATCTGGGCCTTGCCCTTGTTTGTACCCTTTTAAGGAAGGTGAATGTCTCTTTTTTATAAGGTGGAAGAAAAGCCACCCATATTCACGGCACTAATTTTAGCGGCCCAACACTTGTTAGCGGCATTAGGAGCAATTATTGCTGTGCCTTTAGTGGTGGGTGGTGTGCTGGAATTATCAACTCAAGATAAGGTGGTTTTGGTGAATGCCGCCATGTTGATCTCGGGTGTGGTGACCTTTATTCAATGTAAGGGCGTTGGGTCTTTAGGGATACGTTTGCCCAGTGTTATGGGAACCAGTTTTACCTTTGTAGGCGTATCCATTGCCATAGGACTAGAGCATGGTGTTGAAGGCATTTTAGGCTCTGCACTTGTATCATCTCTAGTGATGATTATTGGCAGCTTTTATATGGCCAGTATTCGAAAGCTCTTTCCGCCTATTGTGACAGGGACAGTTGTGACTCTCATCGGCTTATCTCTTATTCCTGTTGCGGTAGATTGGTTTGCTGGTGGACAAGTAGGGGAGCCAGGTTATGCCACCCTAGATAACCTCACTATTGGCTTTTTAGTCCTTGTTGTGGTGATGGCTCTGTCTCAATGGGGGCGCGGTATTATTTCTGCCTCGGCTGCTTTATTGGGCATGATAATAGGCTTTATTGCCTGCATTTTTATGGGGGTGGTTGATTTTAATCCGGTAAAAGAGGCCGCTTGGGTGGCTTTACCTAGCCCGTTTCATTTTGGTATGAGTTTCCCTGTGAGTGGCATTATTGGAATGTCGATCGCTTATCTGGTGACCACCATAGAGTCTACTGGTGACTTCCTCGCTTTATCTGATGTCACTAACACCAAGCTGACGGGTAAGAAGCTTTCCCGTGGAATTCTATGTGAAGGGCTAGGTTCGGCTTTGGCATCAACCTGTTCTACCACGCCTTTATCTTCTTTCTCTCAAAATGTGGGCATTGTTAGCATGACTGGAGTTGCAAGCCGTCATGTGGTGGCGCTAACAGGGGGGATGTTGGTGCTCGCTGGCTTGTTTCCTGTGCTGGCTGCCTTGGTTGTGATTATCCCTTTACCTGTTTTAGGCGGAGCAGGATTGGTGATTTTCGCCATGATAGTGTCTGGCGGCGTAAAGATATTAGCCAAAACAGAGCAGAGTAAACGTAATAGCGCCATTGTAGCTATGGGGATTTGTGCGGGTATGGCGGTAACCGTAAGGCCTGAGTTGCTGGCGCATTTACCTGAAGTAATGCAGGTTGTCTTGGCGTCAGGCATTACGACAGGCTCTTTGGTGGCACTGGCAATGAACCTTGTGTTACCGGGAAAGCCCTAGTGTAAAAAGCATTAATTAGACTACTTAAGATAAAGAATTAATTAAGTGGCGATAGAATACATGTGTTTGAAATACCCTAAATCTAAATACATGATTTTCTTTACAATAATATCTGGCTATTTAGACTGCGTATTTTTAGTTTCAAAGCAATAGAATAGGTTTTAAATTTCCAATTCTCTGACTCACTTCACAGTCAGTTTAATAATTTTTGCTAAACTTTATATCTGTAGGTGACTAAAAAAGAGTAACTTTTCCCAACTAAACTCTTAAGTTTGGAATGAATGTGGTACCTTTCTTTTCGCTTACTTTACATATGTCTCTTGTTTAATATGCTCTGCATTATTGTTTGGCATTAAGGAGTTAGGATTGGAAACCTTTGTTACTTTATCTGTCATCGTGCTTTTTTGTTCTTTTCTAATTTGGCTGTTGCTAACTTACCGTGTTTTTAAAGTATTGGAATTGAAGTTTCCTAAGGTTTTCGATGCTTTAGGTAGACCAACGCTGCTAAGTTTTAATCCAGTTACCAGTAATCTAACCTTTGTTAAGTTTCTCTTTAAACAGGAGTGGCGTTATTGCAAAGATAAAGAGGTTCAGTGGTTAAGCCGTATTTTGTTGGGCATCATGGTGTTTTTCTTAGCAGGTTTTTTAACTATATTTTTGGCTTTTAGTTTAAATAACGCAAAATAAGTTTTACAAAATTTTGAGTATTAAATTTTAGTTTTATATTTTTAAATTGGTTTGTGATTGAGTGAAAGGGCCTAATCCAGAAGGGGCCGTATTTTAAATAAAAATGCCAGACATAATGTCTGGCCTTTTTTGCTCAACGAGTTTTACATTTTTCCGATAGTAAAGAAAAGTGTCTCGCCAGAGCTGTCATCCACACCGTCATTATCGGTTAGTGCAAAACCTACGCCTTTGCTGTCAATTGCAAAGCCTTCGATCTTGTCAGTAACATAGCCATTACCTTCTTTCAGGTTAGGGATGAAGTCGTGGGCTAACTCTTTTTTAACCAAAGGCATTTTAGAGCCTAATTTGGCTGGTTTTAACTGAGAGACTGCAACCTTGTATAAACGCTTAATTTTTGCGTTGTCATCTATTTGGTTGTCACGCTCTATTATGTATACCCAATCACCGTGAGCCGTGATTTCAGATAAACCAACCCAGCCCTTTTTGCTTTCTTGTGTAGGATAGCGAACCGCACCCCATTCTTTGGTTTTAGTGTTATATGAAACCAGCTTGGTGGTGTTTTTTGGGTCATCCTTCCATTGACGTTGAATCGCAATCCATAGGGTATCGCCTATTCGGGTAATGCCTTCAGCACCAAAACGCTTTTCAACTGCTAGTAGCTCAGCTGGGAAAGGGATTTCTTTTTTGATTTCACCTTTTTTGTTGATGTTGTAAATCGCATGGGGTGTTAAACGATCTGTACGACCTTCAGACGCTACCCAGAAACCACCTTTACCATCATTTGTGATCCCTTCAAGGTCAAGCTTTTGAGCAGGTAAACCGTCTCTTAAAACTGGTAGGGCGCTGATGATTTTTGCCGGTGTCGTGTTTGCATCTATAGTGAAGATACTTGCTTGGTTACGATAAAAACTATCGTTAACAGCATAGAATTTTTTGCTCTGCTTGGTATCACTAACAAGGCCAGATAATGCGCCCCAACCAAGAGGACGGTCACCATTCATCACAGATTCAATTTGCGGATAGGCTGCTGCGTTTTGGCTACGTTGGTAGATCATCACGTGAGAGCGAGGGCCTTTATCTTCGATTAAGTCTTTTTCGTTCGCTGTGACAAATAGGTTACGACCAGGAATCGCAATGGCTCCTTCTGGTGCAATACCTGAAGGTAAAAGTTGTACAAACTCAGGTTTAGCACCTGTATCTTTATAAACACCCACAAGGCCAGCACGTTCTGCTAACACAAAAATATAGGTCTCACCGTTAAAGCTAGCCACTTCAAGGCCTTCAGGCTCTACACCTTTATTACCTGAGCGTTTATCAGGATAGTGACCTGCCATTGCCATGCGATACTCAAGCTCTAAGCCTGACTCAAATAACACATCACCTTGTTTATTAAAGATGGTGAAGCCACGGGATCCACCTTCAAAATCACCTTCGTTGGCGGTAACAAAGCGATCATTATCTAGCCATTGAACCGCATCAGGTTCACGCTTTCTTTGTACTTGTTGGCCATCAAATGTCAGGGCTCTTTCTTCTTTCAGGTCAACATTGTTAAGGTTTACAGCACCTGCAGGGAAGTGTGACAAGATCTTACCGCTTGCAGCGTCAACAACAACGAGATGGTTGTTTTCTTGTAGTGTCACTACGATTTCGTTGGCGTCATTAAAGTCAACAAATTCAGGCTCTGGATCGGTAGGGGCAACTTTTGCTAGACCTCTAAGGTCTACCATTTTCTTCTGAGTGCATACTGGTAAACCTTGATCTAGTGGCAAAATGACAAGGTTACCTGCAGGATATTGTGGCATGGCGCCATCGTTTAGGTCTTCATCACGTTCGTTTTCAATGGCGATGGCAACAAACTTCTCATCTTTAGATACTGCGACTGAGTCTGGTTGGCCGCCAAGGTCACAAGATCTTATTTCTTTATGGGTGTTTAGATCAATCGCGCTAATTTTACCACTTGGCGCCGTGTAACTTGCTGAGGTGTTAACCCCAGTTAAAGCATACTTTTTTGTAGTTGAAACCGATGTCGGTTCGCCATCAAGGGCAAGAAAACCAGCGGCCTTTGGTGCATTAGCGTTTTTGATATCAATAAAGCCAAGACCACCTAATGGGCTATCAGAATAAATTAAGGTGTTGCCATCTTTACTTGCTGTAATGATTTCTGCTGATGTTTCTGTGCTTTGTGCAAGATGAGTTGGTAGGTTGTCTTTAACCGACCAAGTCGCGATACGGTTAAATGATTCAGCTTGAGCTGAGCCCATCGCTGAGATAATAGCTAAACCCAATAGGGTTTTAGGTAAATGTTTCATTGCACGTTTTTGAGACAGCAAAGTGGTTTTCATTCTAACCTCTTGTTAACAAGTTATGGCTTTATGTGATTTGGTTAGATTAGATAGTGCCGATTTATTATGACTGATTTAGTGCAAACATATGACGGTTAGATGTCAGTTTTTTGAAAGGGGGCTCAAAGGCCCAATATGTGTGCTTTATAAGCAAGTTCTTAATTAACGGGTTTAGGGTTTAAGTAGAAATTAAGTGATGATTTAGCAAAAAATCTAATCACAAAGAAAAATGAGTTATTCGTAAACAGGCTTCTCATGAACCGGTATATTTAAAAAAGACATGATTTTATCTTTTTCCCAATTGGCATCTTTTTGTCCTAACTCAATCAGGCTACGGCAATAATCTTTAGTGAAAAGAAGGTAGCTTGCCGCCGAACTTCCACCGGCTTTAGGGGTAGCACCAATAGAGCTCATGACATATTTCAAGCTGCGAGGTAGATCCGAATAATGCTGTGCGGCTAATTGGTCTAATTCGACAGAGGGCGAAATGATTAAGGTATCAATCGGCTCGTAATTACTCTGAGGTTGATTCATGCTCAGCTGGTTTATGCGTTCTAGCTGCTGAATATCATCTTCAAGATTATCAATGAAAGCACTGTTAAGTAGTTGGCCAGTGATTTGAGCAATAGACGGAGGGTGAGGTCTGGCCATTTCGTTGTGCCAATGTTTTGGTGCACGATTACCACTGACACCAATAATCATGACCTTCTTAGCGCCTAAGTGAAGTGCAGGGCTAATAGGAGATTGTTGTCTCATTGCGCCATCGGCAAAATAATGTTCCCCAATTTTTTGAGCAGGGAAAATAGTCGGTATGGCGCTGGAGGCGAGTAAGTGGTTATAAGTTAGTCTGCTTCTTAACCCCAGGTTACGGTTGTTTTCCCAGTTCTCAAGGCTTGAAGTCCCCTGAAAAAAGCTAGTGGTTTTACCTGAGCTATAGCTCATGGCTGTGATGCTAAGGGCACGTAAATGCTTTCTATGAATGCAAGTGTTGATACGATCAAGATCTAAAAAACGCTGTAATAATTGCCTAAGCGGCTGATTGTTGAGCAAAGAAAGTTGTTGTTTTGGGTTACCCTGTTGAAATAAAGACAACAGAATCCGACTCACAGAAGACATCATAGATAGAGAATCCACATGATAAATCTGATCCGGTGATAAATGGCGCCAAAGATAGGCCAGCTTACTGATTGCCCGAGTAAAGTTATCAGCATTAGATGCCAACATGGCGGCGTTAAGTGCGCCGGCAGAGGTACCACATAGGATAGGAAAGGGGATACTGGAGTGTTTAGGCATCATCTTACCTATTGCTGATAAAACGCCAACTTGATAAGCCGCTCTAGCGCCGCCGCCAGAGAGAATTAAAGCGGTATGATTTTGTTTCATCACAGCGTCTCCTTCCTTTTAGTCATTTAAGCATATGCTAGAGATAGGCAAGCCTCAATAACGTTTTTTGTAACTCACTTATTAATTTTGTTTATGAATCAAGCAAATGGCTACAGGTTGTTGGTTTTTTGCTAGCTTAAGGAAGCGCTGGATAAATTTAATTAAGATAATTTGTGCTATACAAAAGAAAGAAGAAGAAAAAGGTAAATTATAGTTATTACTTATAGTTATTATTAACAATATCAACATAATGTAAATGGACTAATTGTTTCAGTTACGAGACAATGTTACTAAATGATTGACAAAACACGAGTAAATCCTATGGAAAACCAAGTCAGTAATAAAAATAATGTTGTCATCAGTGGAGTTGGCCTTTGGACGCCAGCTAATACAATTACCAATGAAGAATTAGTCGACAGTTATAATGCTTGGGCAACGCAATACAATATTGATCATGCCGCCCAAATCGAAGCCGATGAATTAAGTCCAAAACCTTTATCAAGCGCTGCGTTTATTGAAAAAGCATCAGGTATCAAAAGCCGTTATATTTATTCAAAAGAAGGTGTATTAGATATCAATCGTATGCGACCTAAGCTTGAAGCGAGAGGGGATGATGAATTCTCCCATCAAGCTGAAATGGCGGTTGCAGCAGCAGAGAAAGCCTTACTTGCGGCAAATAAAACGCCAGCTGATGTTGATATGGTCATTGTTGCCTGTGCTTATACTGAGCGTTCTTATCCTGCTATCGCGATTGAAGTGCAAGCAAAACTCGGTATTCAAGGTTTTGGGTTTGATATGTTAGTGGCATGTTCGGCTGCAACCTTTGGTTTGCAGCGTGCCCATGATTCGGTTGCGGCGGGTAGTGCTAAATGTGTGCTTGTTATAAACCCAGAATTAACTTCTCCTCAAGTGAACTACACAGATAGAGATTCGCACTTTATCTTTGGTGATGTTGCCACAGCGGTCGTTGTTGAAACCGCTGGGACTTGTCAATCTGAACATAGCTTTGATGTATTAGGTACACGTTGCGTAACCTCTTACTCAAATAATATTCGTTCAAATTTTGGTTATGTTGCGAGAGTCACAGATGAAGACCCATTCGCGACAGATAAGCTTTTTCATCAAAATGGCCGTAAAGTCTTTAAAGAAGTCTGTCCAATGGCGGCAGAGCATATCGAGAGTCACTTAAATGACGTGGGTGTGCAAGTTTCCCAATTGAGACGTTGGTGGCTACATCAGGCTAATATCAATATGAATTTATTGATCAGCAAACGCTTATTAGGCAGAGATGCCACAGCTGATGAAGCCCCTGTAGTATTGGATACCTTTGCCAATACGGCTTCTGCAGGTTCAATTATTGCTTTTGCGAAAAATCACGAAGACTTGATAAAAGATGATATTGGTGTGATTTGTTCTTTTGGTGCTGGTTACTCTATTGGTAGTTTGGTTCTTAAAAAACGTTAATCATTCTTTTCTTTGTTTAAAAAACCACCTTGATGCAAATCAAGGTGGTTTTTTTTTGATGTTTAACTGTAAGGAGATGAAATAATAAACATAAATCTAAATGAGAATGATTCTTGAAATCATTTAAAGTTTGACGTATATTTTATTTATCGCATAGGAGAGTGCCTCTGATTTGGACTCTGCTATCAAAAATAAAACATTGGTAACGCTTGGAGGTGTATAGAGATGGGAACTTCAAATAACAAGCAGGATGAAGTTGGCTTTGTTGTCTTGAGTAATCTTAATGAGCAGTACAGCTTATGGCCAAAGTTACAGGATATTCCTATGGGATGGTATCTAGAATACGGTCCTGGAGATCGTGACACCTGTATTGATTATATTGATCGCCATTGGGCCCAGCCTAAATCTCTAGTGAAATAAAGTATGAATTAGGAGAAATAGATAGGGCGGTTTTTGCTTGAATCTTTCAAGTGCGCAATTGTCTCTTTTGTTTTTCACTTGTACTTAGTTGCCAGTTTAACGTCATTTAATCGATGAATTAGTGCTTTTTAGAAATAAAAAACAATAAGGAATCAAATATCATTTTCATGGAGACAGGGATGAACAACAGCTCTAATCAAACTTCAGCTTCTGAATTATCAGATACTGAAGAGTTAGCTGACTATTTGTATATGTCAGCTCATAAGAGCATAAGGGCAAAGGGACAGTTAGTTAAAGTTTCTACCCCAGCATTTGGTGAAGAAAGCGAAAGAGGAAGATTTCAACGTGTTGTCAGTCAGGCCTTTGATAAGGCTCGTGAACTTGGCCAAGAGAACCCAATTCTCATTGGCGCTATTCCATTTGATTTAAACCAAGAGTCATGTCTTTACGTACCAAGTGAGTATGAATTTTTTGACCGTGACGACTTGCTTAAACAAGAAGAAGATTCAAGTTCAGGCTATTCAAACCTGATTGAAATGGCAAAGAGTATTCCTGATGAAATCACCTTTAAACGTGGTGTAAAACAGGCCATTGCTAACTTTGAGCACAGTGATATTCAAAAAGCTGTTTTATCTCGTGTATACGAAGTTAAGACGAAAGAGCCTGTTAATACGCAAAAAGTAATAAAAAACCTGCTAAGCCAAAATCCCGCTGGTTACCATTTTAAAATCCCTCTGAATGAAAGCACAGATTTAATTGGCGCAAGCCCAGAGCTACTTCTCAGAAAAGAAGGTATGCGTGTCTTTTCTAATCCGCTTGCTGGCTCGGCTAAGCGAATGGCGGACAAAGAAATAGATGAACAACATGCTTATGATCTTAAGCATTCTCAAAAAGACAATTTTGAACATAAGTTGGTGATTGATGATGTTCGCAATGTATTAGCACCTTATTGCGACACGCTAGATGCGCCATATGAACCTGAGTTAATGAGCACTTCACGCATGTGGCATTTATCAACTCAAATTAAAGGCGAGCTAAAGCAGGCAGATGAATCTGTTTTGACTTTAGCTTGCCAGTTACATCCAACACCGGCTGTGTGTGGTTATCCTACTCGATTAGCAAAAAAGTTGATTGACCTGGTAGAGCCTTTCGAGCGTGGTTTATTTACTGGCATGGTCGGTTGGTGTGATGCACAAGGTAATGGTGAATGGGTCGTGACGATACGTTGCGGTACGGTTTCCCATAATGAAGTAAGGCTGTTTGCAGGGGCAGGAATTGTTGAAGCGTCCAGCCCTGATGCTGAATGGTTAGAAACTCAAGCTAAGTTAGCAACCATGATGGACGCCTTTGGTTTTCATAAAACCGAGGTGGGTGGAGGAGAAGGGTTATGAGCATTGCCTATAGTCGTTGGCCAAAGAATTTTGAAGAAGCTTATCGTAAAGCGGGATATTGGAGCGATGAGCCACTAACCCAAATGATTGAAGATCAAGTGGAAAGCAATCCTAATAGTGTCGCGATTATAGATGGTGAAAGACAAGTAACCTATCTCGAACTTGATCAAATGGCTAATACCCTTGCTATCTATTTAGATCAGCAAGGCGTTAAGCGGTTTGATACGGCGCTTGTTCAGCTGCCTAATTGTTTAGAGTTTTATGTGACATATTTTGCATTATTAAAGCTAGGTGTGGCGGCGGTTAATGCTTTTTTTCATCAGCAGGCGCTGGAAATTAGTGCTTATGTTGAGCAGTTAGCGCCGAGTTTATTAATTGTTTCACCAGAGCATGAATTGTTTGCTAACCAAGAGTTTGTTTCTGGTTTAAAAACGGCTTCAACAAGTATAGAGACTATCCTTTCTTTAAAAGCCTGTGACTATGCCGTTTCTATGCAGGATATTCTCTATTCTGCGGATCATAAGAAAATTGAAAACCCGAGTTTTGATCAGGCATCTGATGCTGATGAAGTGGCTTTTTTTCAGCTATCGAGCGGTAGTACAGGCCTCTCAAAGCTCATTCCAAGAACCCATAATGATTATCTTTATAGTGTTAGAAAGAGTGTTGAGGTGTGTGGGCTTGACCAAGATACACGGTATTTGTGTGCTTTACCAATTCAACATAATTTTCCAATGAGTTCACCAGGGGCCTTAGGCGTATTTTATGCTGGGGCTACTTTGATTATTGCTCAGTCATCGGAGCCAATACATTGCTTTGAGCTTATTAGTAAGCATCAAGTCAATATGACAGCCTTAGTGCCGCCAGCGGTTGCTTTGTGGTTAGATGCAGCACCTGAACATCAAGCCAAGTTAAAAAGCTTAAAGTTACTTCAAGTGGGCGGTGCAAGCTTTGCAGAAGCGCAAGCGAGATTAGTGCCGCAAGTATTAGGTTGTCAGTTACAGCAGGTCTTTGGAATGGCTGAAGGTCTGGTGAATTATACGCGCTTAGATGAAGAGCTTAATTACACGACACAGGGTCGGCCTATGAGTGAAGCTGACGAAGTTAGAGTGGTGAATCAGGCGTGTCAGGAAGTCGCTGTGGGTCAAATTGGTATGTTAATGACACGCGGCCCTTATACCTTTAGAGGCTACTTTAATAGCCCTGAATATAACCAGAGTTCCTTTGATGCTGAAGGCTTTTATTGCTCTGGCGATCTTGTGCAACAGGATGCTCTGGGAAATATAAAAGTAGTAGGTAGGGTGAATGAGCAAATTAAACGAGGCCATGAAACGCTTGCTTTACATGAGGTAGAGAACCTTTTGCTGAAACATGAGGCTATCTCGCAAGTGGCATTAGTTGCTGTGCCTGATGCTGAGTTAGGTGAAAAAAGCTGTGCTTTTCTGGTGTTAAAAAATAAAGATATTAAGCCCTTGGTTATTCGTAAACACCTTGTGTCTTTAGGGATAGGAAAAGACAGTTTGCCTGATGCGTTTCAATGTTTGTCAAACATGCCATTAACGCCAGTGGGCAAAATTGATAAACAGGCGTTAAAAACTCAAGCACTAAAAGTTATTTAATTTTAAATGACGTAAAAGATTGAGCTGAGTCAGAAAGGCTTAGTGTGAGTAGAAGGCAAATATGAAGTTTAAAGGTAAAACGGTTTGGGTAACGGGGGCCGCTCAAGGTGTCGGTTTATGTATTGCGCAAATGCTGCATGAACAAGGCGCTAAGTTGATAGCCTTGGATAAGGCTTTTCATGGGGTACGCAAAAGCGATTTTGATCAAGACTATGGCTTTGTTGTTCAAGCCTTGGATATTAGTGATGCTGAGGCGGTGAGTCGCGTCGTTTCGACCTTGCTTAAAAATCATGATATTGATGTTTTAATTAATGCTGCTGGTATTTTGCGTCTGGGTGAAACCAATGAAATATCTCAACAAGACTGGCAAACCTGTTTTGATGTGAATGTATCTGGTGTTTTTTATTTGATGCAGGCGTTAATGCCAGAATTTAAAGCTCAAAAATCAGGTGCGATTGTCAATATTGCCTCTAATGCAGGCCATGTTCCTCGTAAAGGTATGCTGGCTTACAGTGCCTCTAAAGCGGCTTTGATCAGTTTGAGTCACAATTTAGCGTTAGAGCTAGCACCTTACTCAGTAAGATGTAATTGTGTATCACCAGGATCAACTGATACGCCTATGTTACAGGCAATGCTTAAAGATAAAGCGGCATATGCTGCCACTATTTTTGGGCAAGCAGATCGTTTCAAACTAGGTATTCCACTTAATAAAATCGCGCAGGTTGAAGAGGTAGCAAATACGGCACTTTTCTTAGCATCTGACTTGGCGTCCCATATCACAATGCAAGATATTGTCGTGGATGGCGGTGCAACCTTAGGGGCTTAATCGTGGAAATGTTAGCATCAAACTTGTTTTGGCCAAGATTTGATAAAACTTGGCCGCTGAAACGGAGTCAAGAGCCCAGTAAGAAAATTGCTTTTGCGGCAACCAATTTTAGTCTTGAGCATTTTCATAAAGCTTATCAAGGCAAGGATACCTTTTCATACTTTGATTTTCCGCTAAATCACCTTTGGCAAAAAATGACACAAACTCGGCAAGCAGAATATCTCGCTGGTCGCTTATGTGCCCATCAATTGCTATTTGATTTTGCCGTGCATCATGAGTATTTAGAAAGTGATGACAAGAATATGCCAATCTGGCCGAAGGGTATCATAGGCAGTATTGCCCATTGTTATCCTTATGCATTGGTTATGATTGCAAAAAGCAAAGACTATCAATCTATCGGTGTCAGTATCGTTGCAAGGGCAGAATCAAGAGCTGAGTTTGCTCTCAGTTCTAATACAGCCTTTGGCGTCTTAACTCAGGCTGAGAGATTGAGATTTGCGACTCATTTGGATGAACTGACTCTTGCACTCATTTATTCAGTGAAAAAGAGCGTTATTAAAGCCTTATCACCTCTTATTTTAAGCTATTTATATTTTGATGATATGAGTGTCATCGCAATAGATTGGTTACAAGGAAGTGCTGAGCTGTCGCTTGAAAGAGATTTAGGTGGTCAGTGGGTAAGAGGGCAAAGCTTTTCTGTTCAGTTTGATTTTTATCACTCTAAAGTGATCTCTATGTTAGCGCTACCAAGGCAGTTGGGTTTTGAACTCATGTTTCCTTAAATTAAGTTTTTTTTAAGTGATTGAATCTGAAATAAATTTAAGCGACCATAAGTTGAGATTCTTCATTTTAGAGGTAAATATGGCAATTCACCCTCAAGCTGGACAACTTGCTCCCCTTGATCAACTCGTAAATATCCCCGCATTGATGACGGCATATTTCTGTAAAAAACCTGATATTGAATCAAATGCAGATCAAAAAGTCGTTTTTGGTACCTCAGGACATAGAGGAACCGCTCTAAACGCAAGTTTTAATGAAGACCATATTTTGGCGATTTGCCAAGCCATTGCTGAGCACAGACAAGAGCAGGGTATAGGCGGACCGCTTTATTTGGGTAAAGATACTCACGCTTTATCAGATGCGGCTTTTCAAACCGCATTAGAAGTACTTACTGCAAATGGAGTGAGAGTAAGAGTTCAATCAAATAGCTATACCCCAACACCCGTTATTTCCCATGCAATTCTTACACATAATCAAGCTCAGCAAGATGTTGCAGATGGCATTGTCATCACACCTTCTCATAACCCACCAGAAGATGGCGGTATTAAATATAATCCACCTAAAGGTGGCCCTGCTGATACGGATATTACAAATAAAATAGCGATACGTGCGAATGAGCTTTTAAGCCTTGGTTTAGAAGGGGTTAAACGTTTAAGAGGTAATGCTTTAAGTCAGTCTGATCTAGTCGAAGAGTTTGACTATATAGATCACTATGTTTCTGACCTTGATAAAGTAATTGATATGAAGGCGATTGCTAAAGCTGGCATTCGTATTGGTGTTGATCCTATGGGTGGTTCAGGGATTCAGTTCTGGCAGCCTATCGCAGATAAGTATGGATTAAATATCGAAATCGTAAATCCAAATCTAGATGCCTGCTTTGCTTTTATGCCTTTGGATAAAGATGGTCGTATTCGTATGGACTGTTCATCACCTTATGCCATGAATAATCTTCTCAAAATGAAAGATGATTTTGATATTGCTGTGGGGAACGACCCTGATTTCGATCGTCACGGTATTGTATGTGCATCATCTGGATTAATGAACCCGAACGCTTACCTAGCCGTCGCTATAGAATACCTAGCTAACAATAGACCGGAATGGCCAGCAGATACCTTGTTTGGTAAAACCTTAGTTTCAAGTGGCATGATTGATCGTGTTGTTGAAGGTTTAGGTCGTACATTATGTGAAGTGCCAGTTGGTTTTAAGTGGTACGTTGATGGACTTTATTCTGGTGCGATGGGTTTTGGTGGAGAAGAAAGTGCAGGTGCCTCTTTCTTACGTCATGATGGCAGTGTATGGACGACAGACAAAGATGGTTTCATTCTTGCGCTACTTGCCGCTGAAATTCTTGCTGTGACTGGTAAAGATCCTTACCAGCTAAGCCAAGAGCAAGTTGTGAAATATGGCACGCCTTTTTATAAGCGTATTGATGTGCCTTGCTCTGGTGAAGCAAAAGCTATCTTGGCTAACTTAAGTGCTGAGTCTGTAAAAGGGGATACCTTAGCGGGAGATAATATCAGTCGTGTATTGACTAAAGCGCCAGGGAATCAAGCGGCAATTGGAGGGCTCAAAGTTGAAACGGCCAATGGTTGGTTTGCAGCAAGGCCATCAGGCACAGAGAATATTTATAAAATTTACCTAGAAAGTTTTGTTTCTGAAGCTCATTTAAGTGAGCTTGAAGAAGGCGCAAAAAATTTGGTTGGTGAGGCCTTGGCCTAGAATTAAAAAGGGAGCGAATAGCTCCCTTTTTTAGTGCTAAATAGATTTAGCGTTTAAACCAACCTGATAAATCATTGAAGTCATCCACCACATGCATAATCTGGTTACTTGCCTGAGTAGCTTGTGTGACCTGTTCTGCATTGTCGGTAATTTTATGGTTTATCTCACCTATTAGTTGTTCAACTTGTTGTGAAGAGGTCTGTTGAGTTTCCATTGCAGATTTAACCAAATTATTTAATTGGTTAATTTCAGCAATTGAGTCAACGGCAATAGTAAGTTTTTCACTGGCTTTATTGACCGTCTCTTGAATGTGGTTACTTTGATCTTTACCACCTTGGATTGCTTTTACGGCTTCATTTGTTCCGGTAGTAACATTTAACAATACTTTCTGGATCTCTTCTGTGGAGACATGGGTTTTCTGTGCTAAGTTTCGTACTTCGTCTGCTACAACAGCAAAACCTCGGCCTTGTTCTCCCGCTCGTGCTGCTTCTATTGCTGCGTTCAAAGCAAGAAGGTTGGTTTGTTCTGCAATACCTTGAATGACCTCTAATACAGAATTTACTTGTTCAGTTTGGCTAGCAAGCGATTCTATTGCAGAGGAAGCTGAGTCAATATCTCCTACAAGCTTATCAATGCCGTTAAGTGTTAAATGCATTGCATCTTTACTTTCAATCGCAATCTTTTGGCTATGATCACTGGCTTGAGCTGTTTGTTCAACCTGTCTGACAGAGTCATCTGCTTGTGTGTTCATGTCAGAAATAGCTGTCTGAGCTTCATGGCTTTGTTGGGTTTGAGTGTCAGAATTCACTGTCAGGTTTTCAGCAACATTATGCAAGTTCTGAGAGCTGTTAGTTAGAGAGATAGTTGAAGACTGTAGCTTGTCTGAAAGAGTTGATAAGAAGCTTTTTAAATTTTGAGTAGCCTTACTTAAATCGCCTAATTCATCATTTCTCTCAAGGTTTAAATCTGCAATTATCTTACCCTGTGCTAACTCTGATACATTATTGATAAGTGATAATAGTGGGTTAATAATCAACCTATTGATTAAGCTTGATGCCGACAAGGTAATCACGATTAAGATGATGATTAATGTAGCGATTGACCAAATGATGTTATTTGTTACATCAGTTGAAACAGAATCACGCTTAGATTTACTAATTTCAGCTAACGTATCAGAAAGAGACTCAACTTGCGCAGAGGGTTTTCTGTCTATGCCTGAAACCGCTTTATCACCCGTTTTGATGTCAAAATTTGCGGCGACAAAGGCGTTATAGCCTTGTTGATACTTTTCACCCATTTGTAGGTGATTACTTTTAAACTCTTTGGCTACCGTCAGTTGTTCAGGGTAGTTATCAAGATAGGCAATTAGCTGAGTTGAAATATCTTGTACTTTCTTTTCTTGGTTTTTGAACTTACCCCAATATTTCTTTAACTGCTTAGGGTCTTTACCTCGAATTAAAACGTTCTTCCATTCTTGGACTTGTCGTTTGAATTCAATATTTAGGGTGAGAGCAGTTCTTTCAGCACTTAGTTCTGTGGTGAATATTTGATCGTAACTCTCAAAGCCACGATTGATATTGGCAATGGCAACAAGGGCAACTATTAATGCTGCTGCAATAGCAATCGAAATGATACTAAGAAGCTTTTTTGATAATGACATGTGAGTTTCTCATAAGGATAAAAAGATATGTAACTAAGTCTGAGATAGTCCATGGTGATATATCCTTATTTTTCACAATATAAAATCTTACTTAATGCTACTTTACATGATATAAGTCTATGGAAAATTCGTGTAAAAACAGTTAAGCAGATGTAATGATATGTAGCTTGGTGTAACTGTTTTACTTGTAATGAGAAGAAAGTATGAAGGCCTTATCCTCAGAATGAGAATAAGGCCATGGTGATTAAAGGTTAAGGGCAAAAATTAGCCTTTAAACTTCCGCTAATCGGTTTAACCATTTGCCTAATTGAAAGTCCAGGTCAGAAGATAGCTTTTGTGCATCTTGCTTAAGGGCTTTGGCTGTTTGATAGTTTATCCGTTTACCTGCCAAGATAACCCAATTACCACTACTGGTATTAATGCTTCTAATATCAATAAAATAATTACGTAATACTTCGATTAAGTTGGTGTAATTGTGATCTTCTTCCCAGCAATTTATAATTAACCAACCTTCATTCTTTAAGTGTTTGTCACAATCCTCGATAAAGTTCTCAGCTAATACTGCCTTATCCATACCCTCCTCTAGGTAGAGGTCGGTAAAGAGTAGATCCACTTTCTTGTCTGGCTTTTGAGTAATATAGGTTTTAGCGTCTTGTTCGAGTATTTGTAGCCTTTTTGAGCGAGGGAGATGAAAGTACTTTTCGGCGATTCTAATGACCTCTGGACGAAGCTCGACAGCCGTTAACTTGATACCAGGTACTGTATCTAAGAGCGCTCTTATAAGGCAGCCTCCGCCTAAACCAAGTACGGTGGCGCGTTTAGGCTTGCAGAATAATAAACTTAGCATCATGGCTTGAGTATATTCATGCTGTAAAACATTAGGTTTAGAAAGGCTTATACGGCTTTGTTCATCGCCTTTTGCAAAAGACAGCAAACGATATTGGCCATCTTCATGGACTGTAATTTGACCAAACTCATCTTGAGACTGATATATAACGTGAGAATTATGCATGGGAATTTGCTTCTTAAAACAAACACCCGCAGATAGGCGGGTGTTTGATGTATGAGTTAAAAATTAAACGTTAAACCTGAGCAGCTTCTTTTAAATGTTTAAGTAGGGCTTGTAATGGATGAAGTACCTCTTTTTGATCAAAACGCTTCACCTGGCTACGACAAGAGTAACCTGTTGCGACAATGCGATCTTGCAAGGTTTCATCATTTATCTTGTCTTTCCAAGACAGCTCATAAATATCTTTTGAGGTTTGAAGGTTCGCTGTTTCATGGCCATAGGTTCCTGCCATGCCACAACAACCTACATTTTCAACTTTTAAGCTAAGGCCTACCAAAGAGAAGACTTTAACCCAGTCTTGGATAGACGCTGCGGCATTGGTCTTTTCCGTACAGTGAGCCAATAAATGATAAACTTCATCTTCTAAGGCAAAAGGTTGGGTTGATAGGTGATCTTTTTTACCTACTAACCATTCTTGTAGCAAGTTCACGGTTGGAATCTCGCGTTTATCGCCAATGACTTTTGGATATTCTGAGCGGAAGCTTAACGTCATAGAAGGGTCAACACCCACAAATGGAATCTTATAAGCCGCTAGCTCTTCTAACATGTCTAGATTTTTATTCGCCGCTTTTTCAAACGCCTTGAAGAAACCGTGTACATGAAGAGGCTTACCGTTAGGTTTATAAGGTGCTAAGAATGCTTGGAAGCCTAAACGTGTCAGTAGTTCCATGGTGTCTAATACCAATTGGGTCTCAAAATAACTGGTAAAAGCATCTTGCACTATGATGACGGCTTTATGCCTTTCATATGGGTTAATAGAATCAAGAGCCATAGGTGTCGCAAAGCGAATGCCACGCTTATTCATTTCTTTCTTGATGTTAAGTTTAGAAAGCGTAGGACTATCTGTAATGCCTAAATAGTTAGCGCTCAAGCGGTTGATCCAAGCTTGCTCCATCATCCAATTATAAGGATTAGGGTATTTGGCTAAGGTCGGCATGATGTATTCCATCGAACCCACCACATAGTCTTTTACAGGACGTAGATAGCGAGAGTAATAGATCTCTAGGAACTTGGCTCTAAACTCAGGCACGTCAACTTTAATTGGGCATTGGCCTACGCAAGATTTACAGGCAAGACAACCCATCATGGACTCATGCACTTCGTTGGAGAAGTCATAGTCACCGCGACGCTTTTTCAAAGTGTTGTTCAGGCGTGGGAAGAAACTAGATATAAAATTAGTTTCTTTTATCTTGTCACTGACAGCTTGAGTGTCGACTCCTTGTTCACTCATGCCCCTTAGCCATTCACGCATTAAAGACGCACGGCCTTTTGGCGAATGAATACGTTCACGGGTGCCTTTGTAAGAAGGGCACATGGCATCGTTAGGGTCAAAATTATAACAAGCGCCATTACCATTACAGTACATGCCGGCTTGAAATTGATCACGGTTTACCAGTGGGATCTGACGATCAAACTGGCCCCTCATCGGCACTTCATCAATTTTAAGAAGTTCGACACCCAGTTCAAATGGGGTGGCGATTTTGCCTGGGTTTAACTGATTATGTGGATCAAACGCGCCTTTTACTTGCTGAATCACAGGGTAAAGCTCACCAAAGAATTCGGTCGCGTATTCAGAGCGCACCCCTTTACCGTGTTCACCCCATAAAAGGCCGTCATATTTTTGGGTGAGGGCAACCACTTTATCTGTGATGTCACGAATCAGGCCTTCGTTCTTTTCATCCTTCATATCGATAGCAGGACGTACATGTAAAACCCCGGCATCCACATGGCCAAACATGCCATAGCTTAAATCATGGGCGTCGAGTACGGCACGAAACTCCATAATGAAGTCAGCTAAGTTTTCGGGCGGTACTGCCGTATCTTCAACAAAGGGAATCGGGCGACCTTCGCCTTTGGCATTACCTAAAAGGCCAACTGACTTTTTGCGCATGGCCCAGATCTTTTTCACATTCTCATGGCCTTGGGCCAAGGTGTAACCCAGTATCTTGCTATTCGGCTCACCGAGCGCGGTATCTAATAGATCCGTCAGGACTTTAATTCGATTGTCTACTTCAGTTTGGTCGTTACCTGTGTACTCAACTAAGTTCACACCCTGAATGTCTTCTCCTTCATTTTCTGGGAAGAAATCAGCGACTGAGTGCCAAATGATGTCGTCTTTGGCAAGGCCAAGTACGCGAGAGTCCACGGTTTCAATTGAAGTGGGCGCTGCATTTAATAGCTCTTTGGCGTGGCGTAACGAACCCTCAAAACTGTCATAACGAATGTTGACTAAGGTGGCGAAGGTTGGGATTTTAAGTAGGTTAACTTTGGCTTCTACAATAAAACCTAAGGTGCCTTCAGAACCACAAAGTACCGAGTTTAGGTTGAAGGCTTTATTTTCATCACGTATGTGGGCTAAATCATAACCTGTAAGGCAACGGTTTAATTCAGGGAAAATCTCATCGATTTTAGCTTGGTTGTGGTTAAAGGCATCATCAACCACTCGATGTATATGGCCCGCGTAATCTTCACGCTGTTTCTCTTTAGCCAGCTTTTCATCAGAAATAGGACCAGAGCTGATTAGCGTACCATCAAGTAATACGGTATCAAGAGAAAGTACGTGATCACGGGTTTTACCGTACATGACAGAGCCTTGACCACTGGCATCGGTATTTATCATACCGCCCACTGTGGCACGGTTACTGGTGGAGAGTTCTGGTGCAAAGAAAAGCCCGTGTTCTTTTACCGCCGCATTTAACTGATCTTTTACGACACCGGTTTGGACTCTGGCCCAGCCTTCTTCGGCGTTAATTTCAAGCACCTGATTCATGTGCTTAGATAAATCCACAATCAAACCATCGGTTAATGACTGACCATTAGTGCCCGTACCACCGCCTCTCGGGCTCAGTACAATGGATTGAAATTCTTCAAGGTGGGCAAGGCGAGTCAATAATTGAATATCAGCCACAGACTTGGGATAAATAACCCCTTGTGGCAGGACTTGATAAATAGAGTTGTCCGTGGCGAGTACAACTCGGTTGGCATAGTCAGGGTTAGTATCACCACTAAAGCCATCGGCTTTTAAACGCTCGATAAAGCTTAAATAGAGGGATTGAGTTGGGGTGATATCTGACAGCTTAGGGATCATGTTTTTTGTCTCTAATGGAATGGCGAGGAGATTTTAACAAATAAAGGGTCGTTTTGGGGAATATCTAAAATGAAAAAAAATATTGAACTTATCATTTTTATGCATGTCAGATATTTTAATGTTTGAGCTTGCTCAGATTTATAGATTCCTTAGTATGTTAGTATTCGCCTCGTTTGAAACGGGGCTTTTTTTTGCCTCAAATTTTTCCAATGATAAGTAACATGGAACATGCATGATACATCCCTTAACTCTTACCCTAGATAACCCGCTTTTAAAATCGAAAAATATTCGTATTGCTATCTATCGTGGTGATCTAGAGCACAAGCAAGCCCCAGGAAATAAGTGGCATAAGTTAAAGTTTAATCTAGAAGCGGCAAAAGCGCAGGGAGCGAAACAACTCATTAGCTTTGGCGGGCCTTACTCGAACCATCTGCATGCCTTGGGTAATATTGCGTTATCCTACGCGATTACGCCCATTGCGATTGTGAGGGGGGAGTTACACCCTCAGCTGACACCAACATTGAGAGACTTTGTGAAGGCTGGCGGTATTTTATGGCCGAGTAAGCGCATTGATTATCGTGCCGGAATGGAGTCTGAGTTAGTCGCAGATCTTAAAGCATACTATCCAGAAGCGTATTGGGTGCCAGAAGGTGGTTCTAATTCCCTAGGTGTGAAAGGGTGCTGTGACTGGGCTCAGGAAATCCATGCTCAAGCTCAAGCATTAGGAGAGTTTGATACTTGGGTTGTCAGTGCTGGCACGGGAGCAACAAGTGCAGGTTTTTTAGCCTACGAAACAAAAAACGAAAACAATTCGCCTGACGTATTGGTGTTTCCTGCTCTTAAGGGTGGAGAAGGTCTATTGGATGATATTCAGCGCTTTGCTTTAACCCAAAATCCTCAGACAGATATTGAACGATTAAAAATCATAGGTGATTATCATCATGGTGGTTACGCTAAACTGCCTCAAGAGTTAAAAGACTACATTGAGAAGCTACATTTACTCAATCCAGAGTTAAAGTTGGATCCGGTTTATACGGCAAAAGTTGTGTATGGTCTTGAACAAGAAATAATCAAAGGGCATCTAGATAATAGAAACTTGCTGCTTATTCATACAGGTGGCTTGCAAGGATGGAGTGGATATCAATAATATCTGACAAAAATAGCTAAGCTTTTAGTGTTCTTTTCTATGACGTGGTAAAGTTCGCAGCAAATTCATTGTCATCTGTTGAAAAACAGCAATGATTTTATCCTTTTGTTTTTAGTATTGATTATCAAAGAGTGACGTACATGAGTCAGTTTGCAAGGGTAGGCATTATTGCCAGACTGGATAACCCCAAAGTATTAGAAACGGTAAAAAAACTACTGGATTACTTAATCAAGAAAGGCATACAGCCAGTTCTTGAAGAAAATTTAAGTGCAATGCTACCGGGTGTGAAGGTAGATATTGCGCCAATTAAAGAGTTAGGTGATAACTGTGACCTGGCGATGGTAGTCGGTGGCGATGGTAGTTTTTTAGGTGCTGCCCGCGCTATTTGTAATTATGACATTCCTGTACTGGGTATTAACCGAGGTACTTTAGGCTTTTTAACAGATATTTCTCCAACGGCTTTAAAAGAAGAGCTCGATCCTATTTTTGCAGGCGAGTACTTTGAAGAAAGACGCTTCATGATTGATGCTAAAATTACCCGCAACAATAAGCCTAGCGGTGAAGGTAATGCTCTGAACGATATTGTTCTGCACCCGGGTAAGTCGGCGCGAATGATTCGTTTTGATATGTTCATTGACGATCAATTTGTCATGAACCAAAAGTCTGATGGTCTTATTGTAGCGACACCAACTGGCTCAACGGCTTATGCTTTATCGGCAGGTGGTCCTATCATGCTGCCAAAATTGGATGCGATTGTATTAGTGCCTATGCACCCACATACATTAAGTAATCGACCAATTGTGATAGATGCCAATGCTAAGATCAGAATTGTTGTATGTGATTCTAACTTAACTTATCCAAGTGTGAGCTGTGATGGTCAATTGCATATAACTGCCGCACCAGGTGATGAGATTCACATAGCTCGTAAAGAAGGTGGTATTAGGCTGATACACCCTAAAAACCACGACTTCTATGATGTTTGCCGAAGTAAGTTAGGCTGGCAAACGGGATATACTTCTTAATTAAGCATGGATTAAGCGTTTATATATTAGGTACGCAACCTTTTCTAACATGATTTTTGTTTATCAGTTTACTTTAGATCAAGATCCTGCTGCTTTGAGCAAAACCTTATGGCAGCAGAGTATTCCTCATAGGATAATACATAAAGACGGGGTCAATCAGCTCTGGCTACTTGATGAACGTCATGTGCTTATGGTGCAGCAAATTCTTAATATGTACCTAGGCGAGCCCGATAAACTCGCGCAAATTCCACCTGCATCTAAAAAAACCTCTGGTTTCAATCAGGCTCAAGCAATTAAGCTAATTAGTCTTTACCCAGTGAATGTAGGGCTGGTTTTAATCAGTGTTTTAGTCGCATTTTTAACAGGGTTAGGCAGTCAATACTCATCACTGTCTTGGTTTAGTTTTTTACCTATTCAGGTTAGTGGTAACTATTTAACGACGACACATCTTTCCTATTTGTTTGAAAACCATCAATACTGGCGACTTATTACTCCCATCTTTATCCATTTCTCCATGATACACATAGCTTTTAACTTGCTGTGGGTATGGGATATTGGCCGAAAGATTGAAAAGGTAATTGGCTCGGTTTTTTACCTGTTATTGGTTTTGATTACGGCATTGGCGAGTAACTATTTGCAATACCTAGCGTCGGAGTCTCCTTTATTCGGGGGGATGTCTGGTGTGGTGTATGCCATTATTGGTTTTGCTTGGTTAGCGCCAAAACTGATTCCCAATTGCCCTGATTTGATATCTAAGCCTATTATGGTCTTTTTATTGCTTTGGTTGGCATTGGGCTATACCAACTTTTTTGAGCAGATAGGTGTTGGCAAAATAGCAAATACAGCCCATTTAAGCGGCTTAGTTTGCGGCCTTGTTTGTGCTTATTTATATCACCTTTATGCGAGTCGTCAGAAGAGACGCTAATTCGCTGAGTTGTAACAAAGAGAAAATTATGAATTTTAAAGAAATGATCGACAATATGTCGCCAGAAGTTTACGAAAGCATCAAGCTTGCGGTGGAACTGGGCAAGTGGCCTAATGGTGTGCGTTTAACCGATGAACAGAAAGAACTTTGTTTACAAGCTGTCATTACCTATGACTACACTAATAAAGGTGAAGATGAGCGCGTTGGTTTTATTGATCGTAATGCGCACCTAGGGTGTTCTTCAAAAACGGATACCTTAGAGCATGAAACAGTGAAATGGGTCGATCAGCCATTTGCAGACAAAGAGTCTAAGAAGTCATGATTTCAGGCAGTATTAGAAAAATGACGAGTCAGGTTTCAAACGATGGTAAAGTCAGCTATCAGTTGAACCTAGCTGATACCAGCATCAATATGAATGATTTGCTGGGACAAAAAGTTAGCTTGAATTTTGATGGCAGTATTGCCTGTATTAATTGCTCAAGGCCGACTAAAAAGTCATTTAGTCAGGGCTTTTGTTACCCATGTTTTAAAAAATTAGCGGCTTGTGATACCTGTATTATGAGTCCAGAAAAATGTCACCATCATCTTGGTACTTGCCGTGAACCCGAATGGGCGGAAAAGTACTGTATGCAGAGCCATTATGTTTATTTGGCTAACTCCTCTGGCTTAAAAGTCGGTATTACCCGTGGCGATCAATTGCCAACCCGTTGGATTGATCAAGGTGCGACCCAAGGGCGCGCCATTTTTAGTGTGCAAAACCGCCGTTTGTCAGGACTCGTTGAAACGCTTTTTAAGCAAGAAGTCGCTGATAAAACTAATTGGCGTAACATGCTTAAAGGAAATGCCGACGACCTTGATTTAGAGTTTGAGCAAGAGAGATTAATTTCCTTGCTAGGTGAGGGTTTAGATAGCCTACAGTATGAATTTGGCATACAGTCAATTACTGACTTATCAGAAGAAAATTTTACCCATAAATTTGAATACCCAGTTTTGAGCTTTCCAACAAAAGTGGTGAGCATTAATGCTGAGAAAACCCCTTTGGTAGAAGGCACATTGTTAGGCATAAAAGGTCAATATTGGTTACTGGATACAGGGGTAATTAATATACGTAAATATACTGGCTATCAGGTTACGTTTAGCCATTAGCATCAGCGCATAGGAAATAATAATTATGAAAGAAGCTCAGCCTGCGGCGATTCACTTAAAAGACTATAAAGTTCCCCCGTTTTTAATTGATAAAACAGAGCTTATCTTTGACCTTGATGATTCTGTCACCATAGTAACGTCTCATTTACACATGCGTCGTAATCCTGCCTCTAAAGAAGGCAATGCGCCTTTGGTTTTAGATGGTGGTGAAGATGTGAAGTTGGTTGCTATTGCAATTGACGATTATCAGTTACCAGAAGCTGAATATCGTTTGCATAACAAACAGCTAATTATTACGGCGACACCGGATAAATTTGTTTTAACTTGTGAAACCTTA
Organism: Marinomonas sp. SBI8L; assembly: GCF_001624705.1. Classification (GTDB taxonomy): domain Bacteria; phylum Pseudomonadota; class Gammaproteobacteria; order Pseudomonadales; family Marinomonadaceae; genus Marinomonas. The sequence goes on along the minus strand of NZ_JSEO01000001.1, from coordinate 367,294 downwards.
ATTGAGCCGCAAAACAATACTCGCCTTGAGGGCTTGTATCGTTCTTCTTCTATGTTTTGTACCCAGTGTGAAGCGGAAGGTTTTAGGCATATTACCTATTACCTAGATCGTCCAGATGTGATGTCTGTGTTTACGACTCGAATTGAAGCTGATGCGGAAAAATATCCAACCATGCTTGCTAATGGTAATCAGATTGAAGAGGGCGAGACAGAAGAAGGTAAACGCTTCGTTGTTTGGCATGACCCTTTCCCAAAACCTGCTTATTTGTTTGCACTTGTTGCTGGTAATCTAGAAAAAATCCAAGACACTTTTACCACTATGTCAGGTAAAGAGGTTGCGTTAGAGATTTTCACAGAAAGCCATAATATCGATAAAGTCGATTATGCGATGGACTCGCTAAAACGTTCTATGAAGTGGGACGAAGAGGTTTATGGCCGTGAATATGACCTTGATATCTTTATGGTTGTCGCCGTTGATGACTTCAATATGGGAGCAATGGAAAACAAAGGGTTAAACATATTTAACTCATCTTGTTTATTAGCTACCCCTGAAACGACGACAGATGATGGCTTTTTACGTGTAGAAGCTGTTGTTGCTCATGAGTACTTCCACAACTGGTCTGGTAACCGCGTCACTTGTCGTGATTGGTTCCAGTTAAGTCTGAAAGAAGGCTTTACTGTATTCCGCGATCAAATGTTCTCAGCTGACATGAACTCTCCGACGGTAAAACGTGTTGAAGACGTTTCTTTTTTACGTACTGCTCAGTTTGCTGAAGATGCTGGGCCTATGGCGCACCCAGTGCGTCCAGCGTCATTTATCGAGATATCAAACTTTTATACTCTGACAATTTATGAGAAAGGCGCTGAAATAGTTCGCATGATCCATACCTTGTTAGGTGAAGAATCATTCCGTAAGGGTTCAGATCTCTATTTTGAACGTCATGATGGCCAAGCGGTTACCTGTGATGACTTTGTTAAAGCGATGGAAGATGCTAGTGGTGTAGACCTTAAACAGTTTAGCCGTTGGTACTCTCAAGCAGGCACACCTGTGTTGACTGTCACTTCAGAGTATAACCAAGCTGAATCAAGCCTGGCTCTGAATGTTGAGCAAATGACACCAGCTACACCTAGTCAACCGACCAAACTACCATTGCACATGCCAATCAGAATGGGCCTTGTCGGTAAGGATGGACAAGAGTTAACGACTCAGTATCAAGGTGTGGCGGCGAAAGAGCACGTTCTGCATCTAAACCAATTGAAACAGAGCTTTGAGTTTAAGGGTGTTTCTCAAGCTGCGGTTCCTTCATTGTTAAGAGGGTTCTCAGCGCCGGTTAAGTTGAAGCAAGATTTAGATGCGCAAGACTTATTGTTGCTGTTGTCTAGCGATACTGATGGGTTTAATCGTTGGAGTGCAGCTCAGCAACTGGCGGTAAATGAGCTATCTACTTTGATTGAGCAGGCAAAGGCCGGTGAAGAACTGGCGATTGAATCAAACTTGATTGAAGGATTTGCTAGCATTTTAAAAGATGAAAGCTTAGATCCTGCTATGGTTGCTTTGATTTTGACACTGCCAAGTGCCTCTTATTTAGCCGAGCTTGCCGAGAGCATTGACCCGAAAGCTATTGCTAAAGCGCGTAAGTTCTTGAAGCAAATGATAGCAACCGAATTAACTGCTGAACTGATGGCTTGTTATGAGCGTAATAAAATTGCTGAAGCATATTTGCCTAATTCAGAGCAAATGGCGAAGCGACAGCTTAAGAATGTAGTCTTGAGTTATTGGGCTGATAGTCAGGATGCTAAGGTTGTGCCTGTTATTGCTGAACAATGCTTAACCTCAGACAATATGACAGATGAGTTCTCAGCACTTTCTATCTCTGTGAATAGTGAGCATCCAGATGCTCAAAGTTTATTGGCAGGATTCTATGACAAGTGGTCAAATGAGTCATTAGTCGTAAATAAATGGCTTATGTTGAGCGCCTCTCAAGAAGGTGAAGATAGTCTAGATCGAATTAAAGTATTAATGGAACATGATGCATTTGACCTTAAAAACCCAAATAAGGTGAGAGCTTTATTAGGTGGTTTAACGCAAAATGTGCCTTGTTTCCATAATGAAGATGGTAGCGGTTATGCCTTTTTGGCAAATTTAATCATTGAACTTGATAAGCGTAATCCGCAGCTTGCTTCACGACTTTGCACGCCGCTTACTCGCTGGCGTAAAATGGAAGAAGGTTTATCAAGCCTAATGAAAACAGAATTAGAAAGGGTGCAAGCACAAAAACTTTCTAAAGATGTTTATGAAGTTATTTCTAAATCATTAGCCTGAACTAATTGTTTTGCTTAGGTTATTAAATAGCTTTAACGAAGTGACATTTTAGATTACTGTAAAAACCTAAGAGTTAACGCTCTTAGGTTTTTTGCTTTTTATAGAGATGACTTCATATTTTTGCAATATGATGCTTTTACCCTTGATTTAAATTCCGAGTCTGACATGCTGAAAGTTGAACTGAATGGGTTTATAAGGAAACTGCGAATAAGTCTTCCCGCCTCAGCGAGAGGATAAAGGCATTTAGGTTTATGGCGAAGTGCACAACTTAATCGTTATCAAATTGATAAGAGCTTCAACATAAAGGTAGGGCTTTTAGGTCACACCCTAAGGGTCTTACAGAAAAAATGTTAATCTGCGTTGTCCCTTCTAGAAAGGTACCTGAATTACTTTAAAGTAACGCCTTGATTGACTTTTTTCTGATAAGACTAAGAACAAGTGACTCGTTTGCAGCTTCCTAAGTCATTTGCTGTTTTTTGTTTAGCTGGAGGTAATTAAACAAGTAACTATAATCTTATCTAAATAGTTGCAACATATTCTCATGATAAGTGCTTGTTTTTTATTTTATGAATAATAAATTTTTAACTGGTTTATCCTTTAAGTTGACTCGGTCAACGGTATCCATTGCCTTTATTCTTGGCTTATTAGTTAGCTTGCTTCAGCTTTATAGTGATTTTGATAATCAAGCTAAGTTGATAGATGACAAGGTAGAAGAGATCTTCTCAATTACAGCGCCTGCTGCTCAGCGTGCTGTGCATCAGCTTGATCCTGGTCTTGCTTCAGAATTGGTAAATGGCTTGTCTCACTTCGACTTTTTAAATCAGGTTAAATTAGTCGACGATCGTAAAAATATTTTGGCCTCTTTTGTCCGCCAACCTGTGCAGTCTAATACTTATTGGCTATCAAACTTATTTGGTTACTCCACGGAAACACACCTTTTCGATTTGATTAATGACTCGCAAGTGAGTGAAGGGGAGTTGATTCTTGAGGTTAATGGCGATGCTGCTATGGCACCGTTTTTTCAGCGTGCTTGGTATGTGCTTGTATCAGGTGTATTAAGAAACTTATTGCTTGGCCTCCTGTTGGCCGTTGTTTTCCAAAATATCTTAGCAATTCCTCTTATGAAGCTAAGGGATCAATTAATGAAAATAGATCCCAAACAGCCAGCGGGATATCGACTTGAGCATATGCGCCATCACGATAGTGGTGAAATATCCGACATTGTTGATACAACCAACTCCTTATTGAATCAATTAGAAATAAACCAAAGCGCATTAAGGGAAAACCGCGACCAATTAAAAGCCTTAATCGATGTTAACCCTAATATGGTAATGGCGTTAGATCGTGATTTAACCGTGTTGTTTGCGAACAATTCTGCAAACTTATTTTATGGTGTTAAAACAGAGCAAATATTAGGGGCTAACTTTTTAGATTTGCATCGCGGCGTAAACTCTCAAGAAGCAGACAGATTTGCTCACGAACTCATTCAAGTTATTCATAATCTTGAAGAGTCCTATGAGGTTGAACGTGAGCTTACAGATGGCATGGCTCGTAAGCGTGTTTTGCAAATTAGTTATACCGCCATAGTGTATGAAGGCCATGCTAGTCTCTTGTTAGTCGCAAGTGACATGACGGAAAAAATTACCCGTGAGAAACAGCTGATACAAGTTGCTTATCAGGATCAACTCACAGGATTACCTAACCGTGAACTCTTCTTAGACCGTTTAGGTATGGCCATCACCTATACAGCCAGTCATAAACAGTTTGGTGCGCTTTTATATATAGATTTAGACGAATTCAGACTGATAAACGATTCCAAAGGTCACTCAGTTGGCGACTCAATTATATTGGCTTTATCCGATAGGCTGGCTTCAAAGATAAATAGCAGCAACACTTTGGCGCGTATTGGTGGTGATGAGTTCTGTATTATTTTAAGTGGTGTTGATGAAGATAAAGAAACGGCGATTAACAAGATAGTCAGCACAGCCGAGCTTATTTTATGTGATATTAGGCAGCCTTTGCATATTAAGGGAAATGAGTTCCGTATTACTGCCAGTATTGGTGTTGTTATTTTCTCTGAAGAAGATTCGGACGCCGAAGAGCTGTTTAAGTTTGGTGATACTGCAATGTATAACGCTAAATCAGCTGGTCGCAATCGTATATCCATGTTTAAGATGGAAATGACGCAAGAGGTTGCTAGTTATGTGCGCTTAGAAAATGACCTTAAGAGCGCCATTGAAAACAAAGAGTTTGAATTCTACTTACAACCCATTGTTTGTGTCGGATCTAACCAAGTGCTCGGTGCAGAAGCCTTGATTCGCTGGAATCATCCAGAGAAAGGCCTAATTGGTCCGAATGAGTTTATCGACTTCTTAGAGTCATCTGGGCTTATCTGTGACATAAGTGATGGCTTGTTGCGTGATTTATGCGCCTTTATTAACGAGAAGGACTTACTTTCAGTATTACCTGAGGGCTTTAGAATTTCCCTTAATGTTAGCGCGATCGAGCTCCACTCCAAAAACTTTATTGAAACCTTTAAAGCAACATTACGTGACTTCTCTATGCCGGCAGACTTGTTTGAATTAGAGATTACTGAATCTTCTGCGATTCAAGATATTGAAGAATCCGTTGCTAAAATGAAAAAACTGGCACTAATTGGTGTAAATTTCTCTCTTGATGATTTTGGTACAGGTTACAGTTCATTAAGCTATTTGAAACGCTTACCAGTGAATAAGATTAAGATAGATCGCAGTTTTATTCAGGATCTGATTATTGACCATAATGATCAGGCTCTAGTTACTGCCATTATCTCAATTGGCCAGCACTTAGAGTTGGATATCGTTGCCGAAGGGGTTGAGTGGCAAGCTCAACTTGATTGGTTGAAACAGCATAAGATGATGTACCAAGGTTACTTGTTCTCTAAACCAATTAAACAACAGGACTTTTACCAATTGTTAATGGGAAACCTTGCTGAAACATTGGATCACCCTAACGTGGTTTCATTGAGTACTAATCCCAAAAAAACGAATCCTAAGATACTTTGATTTGACGTATGGTTGACTAAACAGGCTTATTTTTGCATTTAAGTCTGATTTTGGCATATGATTACTTGTTCATATTTTATCTAGGTCATTGTTTTAACAGCTGTTGATGGAGTGAGGAATGAAATTGAAAAAGCAATATTGCTTGGTATTCTCGTTAGCGAGCATCCTTTCTGCTTGTAGTACAGCAACTCAAAACACAGATCAAAATCAGTCGCCCACAGTCGTTGAAGTAGCTAAAGCTGAGGTTTTAGAAACTGAGGTTGTGAATCAGGTTCAGCAGCTTGATCAAGGTGAGAATCAAGCATTGCTTCAAAGTGTGACAGCTAAAGATCAAGAAATTAATCAACTTGAAAAAATCATCAGTAATAATCAAACAAAAATTACGGATTTAACGCGTCAGTTGGATCAGCAAGAAGCTAAAATTTCCCGTCTAGAAAATGCTCAAAATAATACGAATACCGCAAAGTTAGTTGAAATTGAATCTGAAAAACAAACCCTAAGTGAGCTAGAAGCTAACTATATAAACTTAAAGCTTGAAAACGAAAAGCTTAATGATGCTATCAACTCGCTTAAAATTCAAAACCGTTTATATAAAGAGCAAATCATTGCCCACAATATCGAAATGGAAAATAAGCTAGCTGCTGAGGGTGATAATCTAATATCAGCGGAAGAGAGTGTGGCAGATGTTAAGCAAGATTTGAGTATTATCGGGTTGCAAAGAGATTATGATTTACTCAATAGTACTCATCACACGTTATTGCATAAATACAGCTTGTTAGATGCCGATTACCAAGCATTAGATAAAGAGTATCTAGCTCAGAAAAAGGCTTTAAATCAGCTTGATGATGAACATCAAACTTTAAAGCAAACGAATCAAACTCTTGCGTCTAATTACGCTGAATTGAGGCAAAAGAACTTAGATTTAGGTGGTGCTATCTCTGATGCGAGAGCGCAGCAACAAACCCTTTGGGATCAAATTCAAGTAAAAGATAAAGTAATTGCCAGCCTTGAAGCAGATAATAGTGCTTTAAGAGAGAAATCCTCGAGTTTAGATAAACTGACTTCTGGTCAGTTAACAACGGCACTGCCTGTTGCCGATAACTCATTAGAGCTAGGTACTCTCAATGCCAAAATTTTAGTATTAGAGAGCGAAATTTCTGCTCAGCAAAAGTTATTAAATGAGTATCAGGGTAAGCTTGCTAACCTTGAACAAAGCGATGATAAATCTGACTTAAAAAACATTGAAATTGCACGATTAGGTCAAGCCTTATCAGATTTAAATGCTGATCATAAAGCTCTGAATTATCAATTTGAGCAATTAGAATTAGCTCAAGCTGTTAGTCGAGAGCAACAAGCATTACTAAGACAAGACCTTGAAGCAGCGCAAGCAAGCGTTGAAGAGTTAACACAGCAAAAGCAAAGCTTAACAAATGAATTAACCTTGGCAAAAGAAGAGTTAGTTAGCTTACAGGCGAGATATGAAGAAAGCTTGCTAGCACTTGAGTCCGCTAAAGAAACTCGCCAAAGCCTTGAAGAACAATTATCTGACTTGATTGAGCTTGAAGCGATCAGTGCTGGATTTAAAAGTCATCTGGCGACAAATTTGAGTAATGTGCGTTGGCAGATTCCCAAGCAAGTTGAGTTAGGTGCTTCATTTGAAATTATCCTTACAGCTAATGTGAATGACTCAATTGCTGGGCAGGTTTTCATTGCTGAATTAATAGGTGATAGCTCATTAGAGTTGGTCAGTTCTGTATCTGCTGAAGCACAAGCGGCGGATGGTCAATTGCAATGGCGCTGGCGAGCAAAAGGGGTGAGTGAAAGCCAAGTTGCCCATGTAAATTTGTTTATTCATCAAGATATTCAATATCAAGAAGATAGAATTTTGAAAGAAATCTACCGTGATCAACAGGTGCTAAGTTTGGTAAATGATAATTTGTTAGAGAAATATGGCTTTTGGATTATCGCTATTTTTGCTGGCTTAATGGGAGGTTTCTTAATTGGCAAATTAAACAAGTCTCAACCCGATAATGTTTAGGCGGTGTCACTTAGCATTTGCTTGATTGATTTGTTTGAAAAGAGATGGCTTAATCACCGTTTTTAAAGACTTTTTATATATTTAAAGCAGAGATGTGAATCTCTGCTTTTTTTCATTTCTTAGTAGCTATTTTTTATTCCGATTTTTTTCATTTAGCTATTATTAATTTTCACTAACAAGTTTCCTGCATTTGGGTATAGTAGCCTTGCATTTTGTTTTTTGAGGTAAGTTCTGTGGTTAAATCAAAGTCATATTCATTAGTCGAACAGCGTTTAGCACAAAATATCTTGGTATTAGATGGTGCCATGGGGACCATGATCCAAGCATATAAGCTCACTGAGAGTGATTTTCGTGGTGATCGTTTTGCTGATTGGCCTAGTGATGTTCAAGGTAACAATGACCTCTTATCTCTAACTCAACCTAAAATTATTAAGGATATCCATAAAGCCTATTTAGAAGCTGGTTCGGATATTGTTGAGACAAACACCTTCAACGCAAACGCTATTTCCATGCTTGATTATGGGATGGAAGCCCTAAGTTATGAATTAAACTTTGAATCGGCTAGATTAGCGCGTGAAGCTTGTGATGAATTCACAAAACAAAACCCAAATAAGCCTAGATTTGTCGCTGGTGCGGTAGGCCCAACAAGCCGTACTTGTTCTATTTCGCCTGATGTGAATGATCCAGGTTATCGAAATATCGAATTTGATGAACTCGTCGTTGCTTATACAGAAGCCGTTGATGGTCTTATTAAAGGTGGATCAGACCTCATTCTGATAGAAACAATTTTTGACACCTTGAATGCTAAAGCGGCTATCTATGCTGTGCTTGAGTATTTTGAAACCACTGGTGTGAATTATCCAATTATGATCTCAGGTACCATCACAGATGCTTCTGGCCGTACGCTTTCTGGCCAAACAACAGAAGCTTTTTGGAACTCTGTTGCTCATGCTAATCCTATTTCTGTTGGTCTTAACTGCGCACTTGGACCTAAAGATCTACGTCAATATGTGGAAGAGATTTCACGTGTTGCTGATGTGAATGTATCTGCTCACCCGAATGCGGGCTTACCAAACGCCTTTGGTGAATACGACGAAACTCCAGAAGAAATGTTAGAAGAGATGCAAGAGTGGGTTAACTCTGGCTTCCTTAACATTATTGGTGGTTGTTGTGGTACAGAACCAGCTCATATAAAAGCTTTTGCTGATGCCGTTGCGAATGCGAAACCAAGAGCCATTCCTGTTATTCCAAAAGCGTGTCGTCTTTCAGGCTTAGAACCTTTTAATATTGATGAGAACACCTTGTTTGTAAACGTAGGTGAGCGAACCAATGTCACAGGATCGGCGAAATTTAAGCGTCTTATCAAAGAAGGTGATTTTGACTCCGCATTGGATGTTGCACGCCAGCAAGTAGAAAATGGCGCTCAAATTATCGATATCAACATGGATGAAGGTATGTTGGATTCGGAAGCGGCTATGGTGCGTTTCCTGAAACTAATTGCTTCTGAACCTGATATCTCTCGAGTGCCAATTATGTTGGACTCTTCAAAGTGGGAGATTCTTGAAGCGGGCCTTAAATGGATTCAAGGTAAGGGTGTAGTTAACTCTATCAGTATCAAAGAAGGCGAAGAGAAATTTATCCAACAAGCACGTCAATTACGTAAATATGGCGCGGCTGTAATAGTGATGGCCTTTGACGAAGTTGGCCAGGCTGATACTCGTGAACGTAAAATCGAAATTTGCCGACGCTCTTATAAAATTCTGACGGAAGAAGTTGGCTTTCCACCAGAAGACATTATTTTTGACCCTAACATCTTTGCGATAGCAACAGGTATTGAAGAGCACAACCGTTATGCTTTGGATTTTATTGAAGCAACGGGCGATATAAAGCGTGAACTACCCCATGCGCTAATATCTGGTGGCGTTTCTAACGTTTCTTTCTCATTCAGGGGTAATAACCCTGTTCGTGAAGCTATCCATGCCGTCTTCTTATACCATGCGATTCAGCAAGGTATGACAATGGGTATTGTGAATGCAGGGCAATTGGCCTTGTATGATGATATTCCAGCTAAATTACGTGATGCAGTTGAAGATGCTGTTCTGAATCGTACAGACGATGCGACTGATGCCTTATTAGAAATAGCGACAGAGTTTCTTGGTACAGGGTCTAACGACAACGAAGTACAGGTGCAAGAGTGGCGCTCTCTGCCAGTAAGCGAAAGACTAAGTCATGCTCTGGTTAAGGGTATTACTGAATTTATTGATGAAGATACAGAGGAAGCACGTCTTTCTCATACTCGCCCTCTAGAAGTCATTGAAGGCCCATTAATGGATGGTATGGGAATCGTTGGTGACTTGTTTGGTTCAGGTAAGATGTTCTTACCTCAGGTAGTAAAATCTGCTCGAGTAATGAAAAAAGCGGTAGCTTATCTCATGCCTTACATTGAAGAAGAAAAAGCCCGGAACCAAGATCAGGCCTCTTCAAGTAATGGCAAAATTGTCATGGCGACAGTGAAAGGGGATGTACACGATATCGGTAAAAACATCGTAGGTGTTGTGCTTCAGTGTAATAACTATGAAGTAATTGACCTAGGTGTCATGGTGCCTGCTGAGAAAATTTTGCGTACTGCCAGAGAAGAAAATGCAGATCTTATTGGCTTGTCCGGGTTGATCACGCCATCTCTTGATGAAATGGTGCATGTTGCCAAAGAAATGGAACGTCAAGAGTTTGATATCCCTGTTTTGATTGGTGGTGCAACGACCTCAAAAGCTCACACATCGGTAAAAATTGAGCAAAACTACAAGCGTAGTCAGGTGGTGCATGTAACTAACGCCTCTCGTAGTGTGGGTGTCGCATCGAGTTTATTGAGCCAAGATACTGAAAAGCGTCAGAAGTTTATTGATGAAATCAAATTAGATTACGAGAAAACTCGTAAGCGTTATAAAGAGCGTAGTAAAGCTGGCCGTCGAGTTTCACTTGATAAAGCACGCCAAAATAAAGCGCCAATTGATTGGACTCTTCCAATTCCTAAACCTAAGAAATTAGGTGTTACCGTCTTCACTGAAAAAGACATCGATTTGGCAGAGCTTAAAAACTACATCGATTGGACTCCATTCTTTATGACATGGGAGCTTGCTGGTGCTTTCCCTCGTATACTGACAGACGAAGTGGTTGGCGTTGAAGCGACTAAGCTTTATAACGATGCTTTGGTCATGTTAGATAAAGTTATTGATGAGAAACTGCTTGATGCGAGAGCAATAGTGGGTGTTTTCCCTGCTAACCAAGTTAATCATGACGATATTGAAATCTATACCGATGAAACCCGTACAGAAGTAAAAGAGACCTTGTCTTTCTTGCGTTTGCAAAACGAGTTAACTGCCCCTGGTAAATACAATAACTGTTTAGCAGACTTTGTCGCTCCTAAAGAAACGGGTGTGGCGGATTACATGGGAGCCTTTGCCTGTGCGACTGGCTTTGGTATCGATCCGATAGTTGCCGCTTACGAAGCGGATCATGATGACTATAACAGCATCATGATTAAAGCGATGGCTGATCGTCTAGCCGAAGCTTGTGCTGAATACCTACATGAAAAAGTACGTAAGGAAATTTGGGCCTATGTACCAAATGAATCTTTAACTAACGAAGAGCTTATTAAAGAGAAATACCAAGGTATGCGTCCAGCGCCTGGTTATCCTGCTTGTCCTGATCATACAGAGAAAGATAAGTTATGGGCCTTGATGGACATCGAAGAAAATACTGGCATTAGCATTACCGAAAACTATGCTATGTTGCCGACAGCAGCGGTAAGTGGTTGGTATTTTGCGAACCCAGAATGTGGTTACTTTGGTGTCGGTAAGATTGGCCCTGATCAGGTTGAGGACTATGCAGAGCGTAAAGGCATGTCTAAAGATGATGCAGAACGCTGGTTAGCACCTAACTTAGGTTATGACCCTGAAGACGATAAGGTATAAGCTTGTTTACTTGCTCCCTTGATATCGAAATTGCAGCTGACATTGATGAAGTGTGGCTGCAATTAGTGAATATCGAACTCTATGGCCTTTGGTCTCCCTCTGTTATGCATGTAGAGGTGCTAGATAGCGCTTCTACATTATTATCTAGCCCGGTTAAATTTACCCTCAATACCTTAAGTGGCCGTCAAGTTCGAAAGGGCATTGTCAGTCAGTTGTCTTCACCTAATCTTTTAGCAATTCATTTTCAGCGTGCTTATGCTTGGTGGTTAGAAGAGAGATGGACGACTCACTTATCGTTAAATGATAAGGGCCATACTTATGTGGAAATGACGTTGGAATATAAAGGTTGGATGAAAACGAGTGCTTATAATAATGAGCATTTATTGACTAAAGCCTTGCTAGAAGCTCATCTTCTGGCATTGAAGGAAAAGCTTGAAACCCTTGCGAATGACGATGATACTTTAGATGATTTTGATAACGTCTAACTATCTAATCGAGTTAAAAGTGTCTAGACAAAAATATCTAGAAAAAAGTATCTAGATAAAAGCAAAAGTATTAACTCCTAATTTAAGCTTTTAAATACCGGTGTTTGACCATGTCTAAAGTAATAAAAGATCCTGAACAACATGCGAAACGGATGCAAAAAATCAAAATGCATGTGGACAAGCGTATTGCTAATGCTCAACAGGATAAAGGAACCTTTGTCTTACTAACGGGTAATGGCAAAGGTAAATCTAGTTCTGCGTTAGGTATGGTAGCAAGAGCGTTAGGCCATGGAATGAAGGTAGGCGTGGTGCAGTTTTTAAAGGGAGATTGGGATACTGGTGAAATCAGTTTTTTCAAAGCCCAACCAAATGTAGACTGGTTTATTATGGATTCAGGTTTTACTTGGGAAACCCAAAATAGAGAACAAGATATCGCTTCGTCAAAAGCGGCTTGGACCTCAGCAAAAACCTTGTTAGAAGATGCCAGCTATGACCTTGTTGTGCTGGATGAGCTGACTTATCTTTTGCATTACGATTATCTAGAAGAGGATCACGTGTTGGATGCAATAATGCAGCGGCCAGACACTCAGCATCTTGTGATTACAGGCCGTGGTGCATCTGACTCTCTAATTGAGATTGCAGATACTGTCAGTGAAATTAAAGAAGTAAAACATGCTTTTAAGCGCGGTATCAAAGCGCAAAAAGGCTTGGAGTTCTAAGCCTGAATTGATTTTTAAGTTTTTTTTAAAAGCTGATAACGAAAACTCGTTATCGGCTTTTTTGTTTTCTGGGCAATTATTTACTCGAAAATTAGCAACAACTTGCCTAGAAGTAGGGCCTTTGAAGCTTAATTAGCGCTGATTCCTGCTTTATTCTTCCTTGGTATAAATTTTGCTCATCTAGTGGCTGCTTTTACTCTCATTGTGGGGTCAACTCAATGATGAAAGTATATGAGCAACTTTTGATAGGCGTATGGATTGGGCGCTTTTTACTTTTTTGATTTATATGGACATTACCCCATGGCACTAAATAGTGGACTGCAATTTACCCTCACGGTAGAGGGCCTACCTGAGACGGCATTTGTCGTCACTCAATTTAAAGGACAAGAGTCCCTTTCGCGTTTATTTCAGTTTGATGTGTCGCTGGCGAGCCGTGATGAAAGAATCACACCAGAGCAGGTTTTAGATAAGAATATTAGCTTAAAAGTTTGGCAGAATGGTTTAATCACTCAATCATGGCAAGGTATAGCGCAAACCTTTGAAAGAGGGGATACCGGCCTGCATCACAGTTTTTATCGTCTCGAAATGGTACCCGCATTTAAACGGTCAAGCTTGAGACATTATAGCCGTATTTTTCAGCTGCTATCAGCGCCTGAAATTATGGCTTCTTTGCTCGAAGAAATGGGAATCACAGATTATGCATTTGCCACTGCTAGGGTGTGTGAGCAAAGAGAGTATTGCGTACAGTACCGTGAAACTGACTTGGATTTCATCAGTCGCTTAGCGGCAGAAGAGGGTCTGACTTATTACTTTAGTCACCTAGAAGAGAAACATACTTTAGTCTTCTGTGACGATACCCAAAATGCGCCAAGTTTAGCCTTGCCAGCTGTTTATAATACCTTAGGTGGGAGTTTGGCAGATCACCCTTATGTGCGTACTTTTAAACGTTATACCGAAACAGATGTGTCCAGTGTTCAGCTTAAAGATTATAGCTTTAAGCGCCCTGAATACAGCTTTTTACATGAAACGATTGCAACAGACCTTGACTCTCAACAAGTCACTTATGAGCACTATGATTACCCTGGGCGCTATAAGTCAGATGACAGTGGCAAAGCGTTTTCACAGTACCGTCTGGATGCCATAAGAAAAGAAGCCATTACTGCAAAAGGTGAAAGTAACCTTGCTAGCTTAATGTCTGGCCATAAAGTTGGCTTACTTGAGCATCCACAAGAGGAATGTAATCAGGATTGGTTAATCGTTAGTGTTGAACACACAGGTAATCAGCCTCAAGCACTAGAGGAAATGGGCGGAGAGGGTGCAACCACTTATAACAACCAGTTTGATGTCATTCCCGCAACTCGCCAATGGCGTCCTGATGTTAATAGCAAGCCCTGTGTTGATGGCCCGCAAATAGCGACGGTCGTTGGTCCTGCTGGAGAAGAAATCTATTGTGACGAATTTGGCCGAGTAAAGGTGCAATTTAGTTGGGATAGATTAGGGTTAGCAGACGAGTTTTCTAGCTGTTGGATGCGTGTTTCCCAAGGTTGGGCTGGTGGCCAATATGGCATGCAAACTTTGCCTAGAGTGGGCCATGAAGTGATTGTTAGTTTCTTAGAAGGAGATCCTGATCAACCGATTGTGACAGGGCGCACTTATAACGCGAACAACCAGCCTCCCTATGCTTTGCCTGAGCATAAAAGTAAGACAGTGATTCGCACCCAATCCCACCAAGGGGAAGGCTTTAACGAATTAAGTTTTGAAGACCAAGCAGAGCAAGAAGAAATCTACCTACATGCGCAGAAGGATTTAAACCTTAAGGTGCAAAACGATAGAACGGAAACGATTGCGAACGACCTTACTCAAACCATAGGCAATGATAGGTTTGAACAAGTTGGGCTCAATGACAACCTAACAGTAGAAGGAGATCAAACTGAGACCATCACGGGTGATCATAGTCAGCAAACAGACGATTCACTCCATATCAAAATTACAGACAAGCACACCATCCAAACGGGGACCGATGTCACTCTAAAAGCTGGCACCAAGGTGGTTATCGAAGCGGGTGCTGAAATGTTATTAAGCGCGGGCGGCAGTACCGTCAAAATAGATGCCGCAGGTGTCAGCATGTCAGGTGCGGCCATTAACCTTAACTCAGGCGGTGGCGCTGGCAGCGGTGCTGCTTATGCAGGTGAGTTAGCCGAGTTACCTAAGTTCTTAGAACTAGCCGAAGTTATCGACCCAAGCATGATAGCGCTGGAAAAAGGTACTGCTGTCGCAGGGGAAGCCAATGTACAAGAAGTGGCGTTTGAAGCAGTTGAGGTTGAGTATCCAGAGTTAGTTCAAAGTGGCGCGTTAGTGACTGAGCTGTGTAATTGTGGTGAGGGTGGTACATGTCCGATTCACAAGTCCTAGCGTCAATGCCATGGCAAAAAACAGAGGCAGCCAGTTTTAATCATGAGCTAAACCATTATGCCATTATCGACTCTTTATTAGTGCCAACAATAAAAGAGTGGGCTTACCAAGATCAAACTTTACATGAGGTTGAAATTCAGCCTTTGTTTAAAAATACCTTGTTTAACGACAATGCAGATCAAGGGCCTTTTATTATGAATTTGCACCCAGAAGGTACCCTTATTGAGCAATTAAATGATGTACTAACGTCAACGCCAGCAGGTTGTCTTATCTCCTCTCAGGCTAGTTTTGAAGACCTATATCAGCATTGTCAAAGTAAACTCATTGTTTCTTCGGGGGAAGATGCAAATCAGGCACTTCTACGCTTTTATGATCCCAGAAACTTAGCCGTTTTTTTAGGCGCTTTAAGTGAAATTGATCGTAGTTTATGGATGGGGCATTTAGAGGAAATACAATGGTTTCATCATGGATGGCATAGCTTGAAACAAGATCCTTCAGATGAGGTGACTGATTACCATCTCACTTTGACGCAAACATTAAAAGAGACCATGCAAAGACTTCAAGTAGCGTTACAAGACGCTCGTTTTCAAGGATGAAACAAAACACATGAGCCAATCGAATTATACCCGTGAATATGTTGTGCAGCCCGATGATCAGTTAATGGCAATTGCGTATGAGCAAGATGTTGATTATTTTGAGCTATTAGCGCTTAACCCTCAGTACCATCTAAATCCTGACTTAATTAAACCGGGGCAAATTGTTCTTTTGCCAGTTACACCGGAAGAAACAGAAGAAGAGGAAGCGGAGCCTCTAGCGCCTGTCGAGCTTAAAAGACCTGCTAACGAAGAAGGTTGTATCGAAGGTAAGCCTGCCTGTGTTGTAACACCTTTTGAAGATGTACTCTTTCTTACACAAGATGATAAGAGCTATTACCCTCTAGATGAATCAGCTTGCCAAGAACTTGAAAAAGAAATCGCTTTTGTCGATAGTTTGATGCAGGACTATCGTGACATAGTTGCAAATGCACCAGACAGTGCGTCAGCAGTAAAACAAGATTTAATTGAGCATGCTAAAAAGAAAGAAACTTGGGTAAAAAAAGCTGATCAAGCAGGTGCCATTAAAGCAAATACAGTGCCTTCAACAAAAGATGAGAACTTACCAAGTCAGGATTTTATTAAAGCAAGTATCAAAGAGCTTGGAAGACAAAGAGAGCTTATTCATGAGTATCATCCTTTTTTCTCTCAGCAATCAGACATTGCCTTAAAACGTAAAAAGTTAGAGCAGATAGACAGTGAGCTGGCATTACTGAATAAACAGTTGCAAAAAGAGCCTGCTTATCAAAAAAGTGATTATAAACCTGTTGATCAATCAAAAATGGCAGGCAAAGAAATCACTTTAAAACAGAGAGCGGTGGCTAGATATGGAGTGGTAGAAGTTCTTACCGTTAGCCGAGATCGTTTTGTTTATGTCAGACAAGAATTTATTACCCGCGAAATAGAAAACTATTTGTCTAAACGGACGGTAACTTCTGCTTTAAAGGATGCGTTTATATCCCGTGATCCAGCACGTATAGGTAAAGCTATCCTTGATGATATTAAGAGCAGCGTAAAAGATGCGGATCAAGAAAAAGTGATAGCAAAAGTTGAGCTAAAGATTAAAGAATGGAAGCTTTTTGATTATGCTTTTTTTGATAAATGGAAATCAGAAAAATCAATTAAGAATGATGATGGAACAGTGAGTTTTGCTGCCAATGCGGAAGCGCAATTATTACGTTTTTCGGCACAAGCCTCTGCCCAGACAGATATCAATTTAACGGAAGGTAAAATTGACCTGAATATCGGTGCTCAAGCCAATTTTGCTTTAGCAGAAGGTAAGGTTGAAGCAAAAGTCTATGTGCCTTACAAAAAAGGTTACCCCGTAGGAATTAATTACGAAGATGCAAATAAAAAAATTGCTAAAGTCCCTCTAGGCTGTTTTAGAGTGAATGCAGGTATCAGTTTAGTGTGCTTTGTAGGAGCTAACGCTGGAGCGAGTATACTTCTATCTCCCAAGATTGGATTAGATGTAAATGATAAGGGTGGTGTTGGTTTAAAGGGAGATGCTTTTGCAGGTGCTCAAGTAGGCGGTGAGCTATATGGTGCACTTGAGTGGCAGTCTCCTAAAGCTGTAGGTTCATCAAATTTTGCGATATTAGCAAAAGTCGGTGGAGGTGTTGCTTTATCGGGTGGTATTGGGGCATCCGTTGATTTTCAAATACAATTGAAAGGTGGTTCATTTCGTTTTGCTTGTTCAGCGCGTTTGGTATTTGGTCCTGGAGCGGCTGGCAGTTTTGCGGTTGAGGTAGGATTAGGTAAATTATGGGAGCTTGCTAAAGTTGTCTTTTTGGCACTCGAAGTGGCAGATAACCGTAAACTTGATAATGTGAGTGAAAGTGCTTTTGGTTATTTTTATCGAGCTGCATATATGGGGTTTGCATTACCAAAGTTGGTGCTTTCATCTGTGATAATTGCTGGTGAAAATAAACTAAGAAACGAATGGGCAAAAAGAAATGAAAGATGGACTTTAAAGAGTTATAAAATTGCAGAAGCTAAGCAAATTAGTGAGTCTATTTTTGATCAAAAAACTATTTCAGGGATTTCTATGAGTCAATTACCCCCTGAGACAATTGCTATGATGCTGGATACCTTAGTAACAACTTTCGTAATTAGTTTTGATATGGATGATTATCGACAGCAGGAGCAACAGCAAAGAGCTATCATGCTACTTCTATCTACAGGTATTAAAACTTGGCGTAAGTTTGAAGAAGTTTTGGTAAGAATGAATCAAGATGCGGAAAAAAAAGGTGATAAAGCATTATTTGATAATATGGCGCGTATTAACTCTATATTGGATGGTGAAGAGCAAGATAGCTTTAATACTTGGGTTCATGAGCTCTCTTTTAAATTACCGAGCCAATCAACACCTGTAAAAAAAGCTTTTAATATTGTTTCAATAAATAAAAAGCAACAAATCCAAAAGCGTGAATTGATTAAGCAGCAAGTTATTAAGCTACATAATTATAAACAAACAGATGAACTATATGTTTAAGTGTAAATATTCTTAGACTAATACGCTTTATATTAAAGCCCAAGTATATAGTTTTGTACTTGGGCTGATATTATATTTAGGGTTTTCTATCAAGGGAGGTCGCTTGTTGTAGGGCGCAACGAAAACCATAAGAAACATAATATTCAGGTTGATCTGAAAAGCTTCCTCTAGAGGTCACAAATCTAAAGTCTCCAATCAAATCACGGAGTGATTTTTGGGTCCCTATTTTAGGGCCTTGGGGGTCATTTTTAGGTGAAATTTTATAGTAATTTGGAGAATACCAATCATTAACTACTTCAGATGCATTACCAGTCATATCATATAGACCTAAAGGACTAGGAGGCAAAAGACCTACTTCTTGGTAATCATTTTCGTAGTTAACTTCCTCTTTAGTATATTCTCTATAAGTACCGTTATTGAATTTTAAAGAGCCACCTAGATATCGAATAAAACCATCGTTGGTTGCATAATAAATATTTTTTCCACGGTTACGAGCAGCATATTCCCATTGCGCCTCTGTGGGTAAATCAAAGGGCAAATCAGTTAATTTTGCGACCCAAGTACAGTAGTCTTTTGCTTCTTGCCATTTTTTAATTGGAGTGGGCTTATTCATGATTGCTTGAATTATGACAGGGTATTCGATTCTTTCTTCTGCTCTTAGTACAGGAAGATTATTTGCCATTTTAAAAGCATCAAACTCAAAGTAGGTCGTTTCGTATTTGGAAAGAGAATAGTTTGATAAGGTGACCTTGTGCAGATAACTCGCATCATTACTATAGACACAGTCGTCACTAGGACTCCAAATTAGATGATCAATATCGACAGGCTCACAAGATGCTTTAAAGTCTCCCATCATAAAGCTACCACCTTCAATAAAAACCATATCATCAATAGATTTCACAGCCACTTCTAGAATATGCTGTTTGAGCTCTTTATCTGCATCAGGATAGAGACTTTCAATATTGGCTATTATCTCATCAATTTTCTCATTGGAGACATTTTCGCTTTTAACTTGCAAGGCGTTCCCACCACAGGCTGTTAGTAATGGAAATACAATGGATAATGTCGCTAACTTTGTCTTTAACACTTTTTCTTCCTTGAATCATTTTTCTGTTTCGGGAGTGCTTAACTCTAGCTATGAGGCAAGTATAAAGGCGATTTTAGGGATGAAGAAGTATTAAAGATGTTTTGTTAGAAAATTTACATAAAAGGTTTAAATAGCTGTTTTCTGGGCAATTTATTGCCTGATTTTTAGATAAGTTGTTACAAATTAACTAACTAAGTTTTCAACTTTATATAGATGTAAGAACTACCAAGCAGCTGCTGTTTGTTGGAGGGCACAACGAAAGCCAAATGAAGACATATGTTTAGTTTGGCTGCCAAAAGAACCGCGAGTTGTAACAAATCGTTTATCGCCTCTTAAATCACGCCTCGATTTCATTTTACCTGCTCTAGGGCCTTGAGGGTTATATTCTGGTGAGTTTTTATAATAATCAGAAGAGTACCAATCATTAACTATTTCAGATGTATTTCCCGTCATGTCATAAAGGCCAAGAGGGTTAGGTGGTAATAATCCTACTTTTTGATAATCATTCTCATAATTTATCTCATCTTGGGTATATTCATGATAACTACCATCCTGGCCTATTAAAGCGCCTTCTTCAAACCTTATGGATCCATCGTTCGTTGCGTAATACACGTTTTTGCCCTGATTACGGGCTGCGTATTCCCATTGTGCTTCTGTTGGAAGATCAAAAGGCAAGTCTGTTAATTTAGCAACCCAAGTACAATAGTCTTTGGCTTCTTGCCAGTTCTTTAGCGGCGTAGGGTAATCGTAATATCTTGAGAGCGATTCTGGGGGGGTAGTTACTCTTTTGTCATGCTTAATCACTTTTAATCCATTAGAAAGCCTAAAGGCGTCGAATTCAAAGTAAGTAGTTTCGTATTTGGAAAGAGAGTAGTTTGATAGGGTTACTTTATGTAGATCAATAGCCCCTGTGTCATAGGAGGTATAGCTTGAAATACAGGCCGCTTCGAGCGTCCAAATCATTTTATCTGAATCAACAGCATCGCAAGGTGCTAAAAAATCGCCCATCATAAAGCTGCCACCTTCGATAAAAACCATATCATCGATAGATTTCACAGCGACTTCTAAAATGTGTTGCTTAAGCTCTTTACCGGCATCAGGGTAGAGGTTTTCAATATTGGCTATTATTTCAGTAATTTTCTCATCGGATACGTGCTCGCTTTTAACTTGCAAGGCGTTTCCACCACAGGCTGTTAGTAATGGAAATACAATGGATAATGTCGCTAATTTTGTCTTTAACACTTTTTCTTCCTTGAATAATTTGTTTGTTTCTCGAGTCTTCATTCTGGTGATGAGACAAGTATAAAGGTGATTGTAGGAGTGAAGAAGTATTAAGGGGGCTTTGTTATAAAATTTACAAAAAAGTATTAGATAACTGTTTTCTGGGCAATTTCTTGCCCGGAAATAATGTTTTATTCTGATAGTTTAATTTTAAATTACATATTTATTAATATACTCAGGATGTTTAGTTTTTTATAGCTGCGAAATTAAATTTTAAAGTTGAATACTTAACGCTTTTTAATCAGCATTAAGTTGTAAATAATTAAAGCGATCAACACTATTAGGCTGCCTAATAAGGTAGTTGTACTGGGGAGTTCACCAAGCCCTATCCAAACCCAGATAGGGGCAATGACAGATTCCAATAATAGAAAGAGGCTGACTTCGGTCGCACTAATGTACTTTGGGGCTATTTGCAGCATGACAAAACCAATTGGCATTAAGAAGGCTGCTGATAGAAACATAAAGCCAATCTCGCTTGTGCTCGCGCTAATACTTGGCGTGGTGAGATAGCCTAAAACAAACACCATGAGCCCCCCAAAAACAAGGCCCGGGGTGATGTCTTTCGGGCTGTGATAACGAGCCCAGTTAAAGTTTAATGCCATGAATATGGCACAGCCCATCGCCATTAAATTTCCTTTTAGACTATTGATGCCATCGCCATCACTTAGAATGATGCCCATACCGAGCAAGGTGCAGGTAATGGTTAAAAGAAGAGGGAGACTGATTCTTTCTTTTAAGAAAAGCCAAGAGACAATAGCTGCAAAAACGGGGGCAGTACTAATAATCATCATGGCGGCTGCGGCACTGGTTAGTTGTAATGCTTGAGTATAAAAATAGGTATTCATAGCAAATAAAAAACCGCTTATAACACCCGCCCAACCAGCCTGGTAAATGGCTCTAAATGTTTTACCTCTGTGTCGAAAAACAACAATAAAGAAAAAACCAAAAGTAAAAAATAACCCGCGCCAAAATAAGACTTCATGATGCTCTATTGATAACCAGCGAATAATTAACGCATCGGGCGTTAATAATAAAGCGCCGATTAAACAATAGAGCACACCTTGTGATCGACTTGATAAGGTTTTTGTAGAATGCATAAGGCATCTCATTTAAATGCGAGTGGAGAGGAATTAAGAGTCGAAATATGACTAGCTTTATTTGAAGCTTTATAGTTATCAGACACTTGCAGATAAACGAGTATTAGTCATAACCCGTTTATCTATTTTTGTATTTCTTTATTGAGATTGAATTGAATTACTTATTTATCACAGGCAGTTTTGGCCAAGCACGTTTGTGTAATAGCTCACAGCCTGTTTCAGTGATGAGGATGTTTTCTTCATGCACCATCATTTTTCCTGGTGCGAAGGTCATCCCGGGCTCAAGTGTTAGTATCATGCCGGCTTCTAAAGTCACGTCACCGTTTTCGACATTTGAAGGCCATTCAGTTAGCTGCATACCTAATCCGTGACCCATTCGGCCTACATCATTACCCAATGCACCAGCACTTTCGAGTACATCCCACATGGCTTGCCAGACATCTCCTGTGGTTTTACCTGCACTTGCTGTTTCTAGCCCTGCTTCTGTGGAGGCGTAAACCGCCTCATAAGCATAATGGGTTTGTTTATCGACTTGGCCAAAGGCATAGTTACGGTCAAAGTCGCTAAAGTAACCATCAAAATTCGCACCTGTATCTATGATCAATACATCTCCTTGGGTGAGAATGCGATCCGTTGGCCCCATGATGATATTGTCGTAACCATCTTTACCGGAGGCGGAGATAAGGTAAGGGCAAGTATCAGCACCAAGGCGCAGCATTTCTAATTGCATGGCTTTACAGGCTTGTCTTTCTGTCATGCCTGCTTTTAGGTTCTCAAGTAGATAATCAAAGCCTGCTGCCGTAACGTCACAAGCAAAACGTGTTTTGGCGACTTCAGCAGGGGATTTAACACTGCGCACTTGTCTAATTAAGCCACTGATATCTTGTATTTGATGACGGCCGATACTTTGGCCTAACGCACGTTTTAACGCCTGATAGTTATCAGCGGGCATACGTAAGTGGGTTTCTGGGCCAAGCATGGCGCCAATTTGAAAACTGGTGTTTGATTCTTCTATCAAGGTATCGCTTAGTAAGCTAATACCATCATCTTCTGGTCTAGGAGATGGCCAGCATCTGACATCCTCTATCCAAGTTTCATCAAAGCCTGCTTTACCAATTTCTGGCACCACGGCAATCGGTTTACCTGCTACAGGAATTACTAAAAACCAAGGCCTTGTCGGGCTTTCCCAAAATTGGGATTTAAAACCGCTGAAGTAACGAAACTCTGGCTCAGTTGTTAAAAATAGGGCATCGATATTTTGTTGCCCCATTAACGCTTGAAGTCTTTCGGTTCTTTGCTCAAATTCAGCTTGATCAAAGCCACGTGGTGGTGCAATTAATTCTGTATTCATGATTATTTTTATTCTCTGTATTTAATGTGCTAAGCATGATCATAAGATCATGCTTAGCAAGTTTTAGTTAAGTGTCAGTCAGAAAATGCCAGATCGCGAAGTAATAGGGCAATATCAGGGAAATAGATCAATAACGCTGACATGGTAAATAAGATAAGTATGAAGGGGAGTGTCCCTCTAATGACTTCCATATAAGGTTTATTGAAAATAGCGATTGCCGTGAAAATATCACAACCAAAGGGAGGTGTGGCGGACCCAATAGCCATTTGTAGTGTAATCATGACACCCACCAGCACTGGGTCTAAGCCCGCGGCATCCACGATAGGGACAAAAATTGGTGTGAGAATCACGAGTACGACGAGTGAATCTACAAACATGCAGCCCACAAAAAAGCTTAAGGCAATTACAAAGAGAATGTACTCTTTAGAAGCATCTTCAAGGTTCAGTGGTGCAAGTAAGTCTTGTGGAATTTGTTCGAATGAAATGTACCAAGAGAACGCTTGGCCCATACCCACAAGGATGAAAACAACGGCAGTAATCAAACCTGTACTTAGGGCCGCATCTATTACATCTTTTAAGCTAAGCTGACGATAAACAAAGCACTCAACTATGATGGCATAAAGCACTGAAAAGGACGCCGCTTCGGTTGGCGTTACAGCGCCAGAGTAGATACCACCGACAATTAAAGCAGGAAAACCCAATGGAATCAGTGCTTTTTTAAACGCGGTGACTCTCTCTTTAAGTGACGCTTTTTCGACTAAGGTAATGCTGTCGCCTTGTAATACGCTATAAAAGTAGCAGTAAGCTGAGAACATGATAGCCAGCAGAATGCCTGGTCCAATCCCGGCAATAAAGAGCTCACCCACACTGGTGTTAGCCAATGTGCCATACAGAATTAAACCAATACTTGGTGGTATTAAGAAGGCTATGTCACTGGCATTGATAATTAGCGCCATGACAAAACTGTCTTTATAACCTGCTTGTAATAATCTTGGGCGCATGATCTGGCCAACAGACACAACCGTTGCCTGTGTCGAGCCTGAAACAGAGCCAAATAGAGTGCAGCTAATGCAAGCTGTAATAGGTAGGCCGCCACGTAAATGGCCAATAAAAGCCTGAATTAAGCCTAATAAATTATTTGCCGTATGGCCGCGCGTCATAATGTCGGCTGCCAAAATAAACATAGGTACGGCAATTAAGGCATTAGGGGAAATACCTGTGATCATTTGTTGAATGACAACACCTGTATCTATGCCTGAAAAGTGGATTAAGCCAATCAAAGCGCCAACGGCTAATGGCACCACCATAGGGAAACTTAAAAATAATAGAATAACCATGCTTGCCACAAGCGTGAAAGTGACAACATAAATGTCTAATTCACCGGCAATAATGTCTGAAAAAAACTCGATAAATGAACTCATAAAAGGGTACTCATTAAACCTTAAAGAAGCTGATAACCTGATGCTGATTCACAATGTTAGATATCAACTGTGTCGTGAGATAAGTAAATCTCCTTATGGGTAAGGTTCATAAAGAAGGCAATAATGTACTGGAGTCCTGCCATCGCTAAACCAATAGGGATGATTGAGAAAACCAAATAAACAGGAAACTGTAATGCAGGGCTTAAACGGTTTAGGTCTTTAACTTCCATGACATAGATATAGGCTTTATAAGAAAGGTAAAACATCAAAAGGCCTGTTGTAATGGCGATTAATGTCGCAATGAACTTTCTTGCCGGAAAATTAAGTGAGTCATAGAGCGCTGTCATGCGAATGTTACGGCCTTTTCTAACCGCGTAAGCAAAACCAATAAAGGTAACCGCAACTATTAAAAACTGGTTGAGTTCTTCCGAAAAGAAGAGGCTCTTGCCAAAAGCATAACGACCTATCGCGTTAGCAGTGGAATTGGCCATCATCAGCAGAATAGACGAAAAAACAATGGTTTTTTCGATCGTTTCAGTAATACGACTGATGTGAAAGAGGATTTTTTTCATAAGAACACACCTTAATAAAGCAGACTAAAACAAATGCTTAGACCTAACCTCTGTCCTTGTGTATAGGGTTAGGTCTAAGTCTTGAGGTATTACATAGAGGCGTCGTTAACTTCTTGAATTAAGCTTTGAAGAATTTTCTTCGCACCGGCACGAGCTTCTGCTTTATCACTACCTTGATAAGCATTTTCAACCACATTGTAGTAGGTCTCGTGTAGGTTTGTGCTTAACGCTTTGAAACGAGCGCGTTCATCTGCGTTTAGGGTAACAACCTGCATGTCAGGGCGTTCAGCCATGATTTTCTTCATGTTCTCAGCATTGATTTTTAGCTGGTAATCATGTGCGGCTTGTTCAGCTACCTTAATGGCTTTACGAACCATAGCTTGTTTTTCACTTGAAAGGCCGTTGAACCATTTGCTGTTAGTTGACACTGTACCAACGTAAGGCTGTTGGCCAGGTAGCATGAGGTAATCTTGTACTTCATGCCATTTTGCGTTGTACACGAAGTAGATAGGGTTAACCATGCCATCAACGGTTTTAAGTTGAAGTGCACCATAGACTTCACCCCAAGATAAAGGTGTTGGTGTCGCACCAAAAGCTTTATAAGTTTCAACTGGGATGGTTGATGTGAAAGTACGAATTTTTTGACCAGCAAAATCTTCTGGACTACGGATAGGCTTATTAGCACCCCATACCATTTCACCTTCTGAGATCATGGTAAGTAGCTTCAAGTTTACGCGCTCAAACTTATCAGCAAGGTCTTCATAAATGGTTTTACTCCCTGTTAATACTTCACGTACAACGTCTGTTTCTGTGCCCATTACGTAAGGTACGCTCAGAGCTTGTACTTCAGGTACGTATGAGCCTAGGTGCCCAGTACCCACAGACACAAATTGCACTGTGCCTTTGGCAGTGAGCTCAACAATGTCATTCTCTGTGCCAAGCTGGCCGTAGTAATAAACTTTGACACGAATATCACCATCGGATTCTTTTTTGATCGTTTTAGCAAAGGTTTGTGCAAAGATATCTTGCACATCTTTTTTATCTTCTTCTGAGGCAAACTTCCAAGTTTCTGCGCTAGCACCCATGCTAATGCCCATTGCGAGTAGTGTGGTTAATAGTTTTTTCATGTGAATATCCTTAGATTTTATTTTTAGAGTTAAGGTTTGCTTGGTTGATTGCCTATTAATTAGGTCAATTGATCAGTGACTAGTTGCACCCAGTATTGAGCGCCATAGCCAAGAATATTGTCGTTAAAGTCGTAATTAGGGTTATGAAGTGCACAGCCACCAACAGATTCCACCCCATTGCCAATAAGGGCGTAACAGCCTGGTTTCACCCTTAGCATGCTGGAGAAATCTTCCGAAATTGTAAGAGGCAAGCAATCTGGATCAACGTTGTCTTTGCCAAAAACTTTGTTCGCTGCTGCAATAGCATGTTCCGTTTGAATTGGGTTGTTTACTGTAGGGTAAAATGCATTGGTAAATGTGAATTCATATTCCGCGCCCGCAGCATGGCAAATACCAGAGACAATGCGTTCCATGCTCTCTTCAATTTTTGCAAGGCTTGCCTCACTAAAGCAGCGACAGTCGCCTTTAATAGTGACTTGTGAAGGAATAACGTTCACTGTGCCATTGGTTAGAAACTCTGTGGCAGAAACAACCGCGGTTTCTTCTATGGCATTGAGGTTACGAGAGACAATGGTTTGTAGCCCTAGAATGATTTGAGAACCGACGACAATTGGGTCAACGCCTTTATGTGGCATCGCCGCATGTCCACCAATGCCATTTACGACAATTTCAAAACTGGTTTCGCTGGCCATTAGAGAGCCGGGTCTCACAATATATTTGCCTTCAGCGAGCCCCGGCATATTGTGTAGCCCGTAAACCGCATCAATCTTAAAGCGTTCAAATAGGCCATCATCTATCATGGCTTGTGCACCTTCGCCATGCTCTTCATCTGGTTGAAAGATAAAGTAAACCGTACCGTTAAAGTCTTTGTTTTGAGCAAGATAACTCGCTGCACCTAAAAGCATGGCAGAGTGACCATCATGGCCACAGGCATGCATTTGTCCTTGGTGCTGTGAGCAATGGGAAAAAGTATTTTCTTCATTGATAAAAAGGGCGTCCATATCGGCACGCAATCCTATGCTTTTTTGGCCATCACCACTTCTTAACACGGCCACTATGCCTTGTTTACCAATATTACGAATGACTTCAAGGCCAAAGCTTTCTAATTTTTCTGCAATAAAGTCTGCTGTCAGTGGTAAATCAAAACCACACTCAGGAAAGCTATGCATATGATGACGCCATTGGGTCATTTGTTTTATTAATTGTGGGTCTAATGACATATCTAAACTTCTCTTTTCTAATGAAGGTTAAGGTTGCTTAAAGGTGCTTTTGTAAAAGTAAGCTGCCAAATCCAGGTACTTGTTTAGGGTATTGAAGCAATTGCAAACTGTGCCAAGCCAAAGCTTGGTTGCTACTAATTACTGGGATTTTGAGTTTGGCTTCTAACGTGTCTAGTACTAAAGAGGCCCGCAATGCTGTACAGGAAATAAACATGAGGTCTGCCTCTTCATCACATGTAGCGAGAGCGGCATCTTGGATATCCTGAGGTGTGATATAAGTCATGGCTGTATCATCTTCAAAACCAAACCCTGCAATACTGAGTACTTCGTATCCTTGGTTACTGAAAAAATCGGCAACTTCTTGGTTAACGGTTTCTGTATAAGGGGTAAGAATCGATATTTTTTTGGCTTTGAAGCGATCAAATGCAGTGATGGCTGAGGTAACTGGGTTAGTCACGGGGACACCGGGTTGAGCTTGTTGAATAAGCTCAGTGATACGCTCTACACCAATGGCAATTGTGCCTGAGGTGCATGCATACATGACGGCATCAAGTCGGGTACCTGGTAGTAGAGTGGCTGCTGTATCTGTGATACCGGGTGCCATGGTGCGCAGGTTTTCAATGGTCAAAGGGTTTACATTTTTGACTCGACTGGTAAAAAACTGCACATCATCTGGATACATACGCGACAGATCTGTTTCGATATTGAAATCTGTTGCTAAAGAAATAACACCAATTCGTCCTGCTGGAGCGAGACGTTCTAAAGGTTGCTGATGTTGTACGTTTATTATTTTCATCATGCTCTCTTATCAGAATCGGACTGTTTAACTTGTCCTGTGTTCAAACTAGGTATGTCTTAGTTTTGCTACGTGGCTAAGTCATGTATCCATGCTACGCCTTTGAAATGCGGAAATTCATGCAATAACAAGGGCAGGATGAAGAACCGCCGCAAAATTTAAGTAAATATGCGTAAAAACTCACGTAAGAATTCTTCACTATGAAAGCAGTCTTTAAATTTTAAAATACGCGCTTTTGTTTATTAGCTAGTACAAAGTAAGTAGGTAAGCCTTCTATGAGTGATTTCCAATCCAGTAACTATGATAATTTCGATGCCAAAATTCTCGATATTATTCAACAGTCTAACCGTGCAACATCAGAGCAAATTGCCGACCAAATCGGGTTATCTGCTGCTGCCGTACAAAGGCGCATGAAACGTATGCGTGAACAAAATATTATTAGTGCAGATGTCGCCGTGGTAAATCCAAAAGCAGTCGACCGTAATGTGACTTTAATAGTACAAGTGACGTTAGAAAGAGAGAGATTGGACTTATTAGATACCTTCAAAAGAGAAATGAAGCGCCATACTTATGTTCAACAATGTTATTACGTAACCGGAAGTGCGGATTTCATTTTAGTGGTCACCGCAAAAGATATGTCTGACTATGAAGCTTTCACACGGCAAGTCTTTTTTGAGAATTTAAATATCCGCCATTTTGAGACGAATGTGGTGATGGATCCCGTAAAAGTCGGTCTATCTGTGCCGTTAATGCTTTAGTTGAATAGTGATTTATACTTGTAATTATTTGGTTTTAAAGTGTTTTTATCTTTAAAAATACCGTCATACAGTTTAATTATGTTGAATATTTTTTATATTTATTTTGCTCAATAAAATGGGATGAAAATTCATTTTAGTTGTTCTAATAAATGCGTTAATTTTTGCTAGTAGATAAAGAACATAAGACAATTTTAAGACGTTATAAAAACGCTTGCTTTAATGAAGTGAGTGTTTCTATTTAGGCGTTATTGATTAATCAAAAGGTTGATAGAGCTTGTTTAGGGTCGCCTTAAGATAAAAGTGTTTTATGACGAATGTTTTAATGGTTTTAAGTTAAATCGCTCACATAAAGTGATGCGATATAAATCATCATCTATAGGCAATTTAAACTCTTAAAAAGGGCAAAATAATGAAAAAACCCGTACGTATTGCTGTTACTGGTGCTGCTGGTGCAATAAGTAGTTCTTTACTGTTTCGTGTCGCTGCTGGAGAAATGTTTGGCACAGACCAACCAGTTATTTTACAACTAATTGAAGTGCCACAAGCAATGGAGCAATTGCGTGGTTTAGCCATGGAGTTGGAAGACTGTGCATTACCTTTGTTGCACACAATTCGTATTTTTGACAACCCAGAAGCAGGCTTTGAAAATGCCCATTATGCAATTCTAATCGGTGCTCGTCCGCGTTCTGCTGGTATGGAACGTAACGATCTTTTAACTGCGAATGCTGAGATTTTTGAGCGTCAAGGTCGTGCTTTGAATGAAACGGCTGCTCGTGATGTTAAGGTGCTCGTTGTAGGTAACCCTGCAAACACGAATGCCTTAATTGCCAGCCGTAATGCACCGGATTTAAGCCCAACACAGTTTACCGCCATGACTCGTTTGGATCACAACAGAACTAAGGGAATGGTTGCTAACTCTTTAGGTGTAAACGCGGAAGAGATACATAAGGTAATTATTTGGGGTAACCACTCTTCAACACAATACCCTGATCTGAACCACGCTAAAATATTTGGCGATAAGGTGATTGGCCAGTTAGATGAAACCTATTATAAGAATGAATTAATCCCACGTATCCAGCAAAGGGGCGGTGAGATTATTAAGGCAAGAGGCCACTCTTCTGCTGCGTCTGCCGCACAAGCGATTATCGATCATATGAGGGATTGGGCTTTAGGTACTGCTGAAGATGAACTTGTGAGCATGGCGATTGTAAGTGACGGTAGTTATGGAATCGAAAAAGGAATTTTCTACTCTTTCCCTGTTCGTTGCCGTTATGGCCGTTATCAAATTGTGACAGGCCTTGAACTGTCTGATTTCAGTCAAGAGCGAATGAAATTAACAGAAGCTGAGCTATTAGAAGAAAAAGCATCGGTTAATCATCTACTGCCTAAAGAAACAGAAGAGTCTCATTCCAATCTGACAATCTGTCTTCGCTCAGGCAAAACCTTGGTTGGTGATGGTTTATTGAAGTCTGGATCAGCGGTATTAGAGACAAATCGTCTGCTATAAGCTTTTTAAGATAAATTAGGTTAATTAGAAAACCTGCCATAGTTTATGTGGCAGGTTTTTTTATGGGTAAAACTGTCAGTTAATAGTCGATTTGATGGATTAATTCGATAAAATTAGTTTATTTTTGCTAATTGAATTTCTTTAATTCATATTATGAAACATATGTTTCATAAAGTGGTTTTTTCCTGTAATCTCATTTTATTGAATGGGGGAGGGTAACCTCTCATTGATTTAGCTATAAGAGATTTGATTAGGGGAAGTATGATGAAAAAGCCCGTATGTATTGCTATAACTGGTGCGTCTGGAGGTATTAGTAGTTCGCTATTATTTCGCTTGGCAGCAGGTGAAATGCTGGGGTTAGATCAGCCTGTCATACTGCAACTGGTCGAAGTGCCTCAGGCAATGACATCTCTATCTGGATTAGCGCTTGAATTAGAAGATTGTGCTTTGCCGCTTTTACAGGATATTCGTATTTTTGATAATCCTGAGGAAGGTTTTGCCGGAGCAGATTATGCGATATTAATTGGTGCAAGGCCTAGAAGTGCAGGTATGGAGCGTAATGATCTCTTAACGGCTAATGCGCAAATATTTGAGCGCCAAGGTAAAGCGTTAAATGATTATGCTAGCTCTGAAGTAAAAGTGCTGGTGGTGGGTAACCCTGCTAATACTAATGCCTTGATTGCCTCTCGTAATGCGCCTGATTTGGATCCAAAACAATTTAGTGCTTTGACTCGCCTTGACCATAACCGCGCAAAAGGCTTAGTCGCTAAGCACCTTGGTGTGAACGCAGAAGCCGTTGAGAATGTTATTATTTGGGGGAACCATTCATCAACTCAGTACCCAGATTTAACTCAGGCGCAAGTTGAAGGTGAAGCTGTACTCAAGCAAATAGACGAAACTTACTATCATAATGAGTTAATTCCACGCATTCAGCAGCGTGGTAGTGAGATTATTAAAGCGCGAGGACATTCGTCTGCGGCATCCGCTGCACAGGCTATTTTGGATCATATGCATGATTGGGCCTTAGGAACAGAAAATGATGACATCGTAAGTATGGCAACCTTTAGTGATGGCAGTTATGGTATTGAAAAAGGTTTGTTTTACTCATTTCCCATGCGTTGTCAAAACGGTGTGTGTAAGATTGAACAAGGGCTAGCTTTAACCGACTTTAGTAAAGCACGTATGTTAGCTACACAAGATGAATTGATGGAAGAGAGAGCCTCAGTTAATCATCTACTGCCTTAATTCAGTAGTCATTTTTTAATGCAAGCCAACTAAACCATGTTTAGTTGGCTTTTTGTTTATTAAGTTACTGTTTAAAAAATATTTTTTGCCAATCAGGCAACTTCTTACTCAGGTTTTAGCAATACTTTGCCTGTTTCCATGCTAGATCATCAAAAAACTAATCATTTCAAGCTTTTAGCCTTGCTGGCCTAATAATTGCTCTTCACGCCTGCTTAGCCCTCTTTTAAATTGGGCTTCATCAAATAACTGAGTAAAGACTCAATAAATAATAAGCCTCAGGAAGATAGGCTTATCATCTATGACAGAATTAATGGACTAACCTCATGGCACAGCTAACTGGACTACAATTTACCCTTACTGTTGAAGGCTTGGCTCAAAGCGCTTTTGTTGTAACAGAATTTAGCGGTGAAGAATCTTTATCTCATCCTTTTTATTTTAATGTCACGCTGGCAAGCCGAGTAGAAAACCTTATGCCGCAGCAAATAGTGGATAAGCCTGTTTGCTTAAGCGTTTATCAAGATGGACTGCCTCAGCAAGTTTGGCATGGCATAGTAAAGGGATTTGAGCAGGGTGACACAGGGCATCATCATACTTTTTATCGTTTGGTAATGGTGCCAGCACTGAGTCGTTTATCTCTAAGGCATAATAGCCGAATCTTTCAGTTACAAAGTGTGCCAGAGATAATCTCTATTCTACTTACGGAAATGG
The DNA here is from genome assembly GCF_001624705.1 of Marinomonas sp. SBI8L. Taxonomy (GTDB): domain Bacteria; phylum Pseudomonadota; class Gammaproteobacteria; order Pseudomonadales; family Marinomonadaceae; genus Marinomonas. The sequence continues at coordinate 335,046 of NZ_JSEO01000001.1, read as the reverse complement.
GCATTAATGATTACGCCTTTTCTTTGAGCCGTGAGTGCCTCCAACGAGAATACTGTGTTCAGTATCGTGAGACTGATTTTGATTTTGTCTCTAGACTTGCCGCAGAAGAGGGTTTGTTTTATTTCTTCACCCATTTAGATGGTAAACACACCTTAGTATTTAGTGATGATACCAAAGCTGTACCCAATGTTGCTAAAGCTATGATGTATAACCCATTGTCAGGTGGGCAAGCCAGCCTACCTTTTGCGCAACATTTTGTGCGACATACGCAAATAAAGCCTGCGACTGTACAACTTAAAGACTATAGCTTTAAGCAGCCTTCCTATAGTTTTTTACAGGATGCGGTTGGTACTGAGTTGGAATCTCAACAAGAGACTTATGATCACTTTGATTATCCAGGGCGTTATAAAGACGATGAGAGTGGCAAGGCATTTGCTCAGTATCGCATTCAAGCATTACGTAATGATGCTATTTACGCACAAGGCGAAAGTAACGTTGCAGCCTTAACGACGGGTTATAAGGTGACCTTGATGGATCACCCGCAAGAGGTTTGTAATCAAGCTTGGTTGTTGGTGAAAATTAAGCATAAAGGCTCACAACCTCAAGCGTTGGAGGAAATGGGTGGTGAAGGAGCTACGCGTTATTCAAATCAATTTGAAGTGATACCCGCACATCGGCAGTGGCGCCCTAATTTGGGTGCTAGGCCGAGAGTGACTGGGCCACAAATCGCCATCGTAGTCGGACCAGAAGGGGAAGAGGTCTACTGCGATGAGTTTGGGCGAGTAAAAGTTCAGTTTCCTTGGGACAGGTATAGTCAAGGGGATGAATTTTCCAGTGCATGGGTGCGGGTATCTCAGGCGTGGGCAGGGGCACAGTATGGAATGGTGACCCTGCCGCGTATTGGGCATGAAGTGATTGTGAGCTTTTTAGAGGGTGACCCTGATCAGCCAATCATTACAGGACGAACTTACCATATAGCGAATCAAGCGCCTTATGCGTTACCAGAGCATAAGACTAAAACGGTATTACGTACCGAATCCCATCAAGGGGATGGTCATAATGAATTAAGGTTTGAAGACCAAGCGGAGCAAGAAGAGATTTATTTGCATGCGCAAAAGGATTTAAGTCTTTTAGTACAAAATGATCGTACTGATGATATTCAAAATGACCAGCATATTAAGGTCACTAATAACCGATTTAGCCATGTGAAGCTGGATGACACCTTAACTGTGGAAGGTGAAAAGCGTGAGTATGTTACCGCCAGCCAAAGTCTAGTGATTGAAGGCTCTCTAACTTTGAAACAAGGCAAAGCTCTGGTTAATGAAGCAGGTAACGAGATACATCTTAAAAGCGGTTCCAAAGTCGCGATTAATGCAAGCAGTGCTATCACAGTCAAAGCGGGTGGCAGCTTTATGCAAATCGATGGTGGTGGTGTTCACTTAGTTGGAGGCGGTATTAATCTCAATGCCGGCGGAGCCGCAGGCAAAGGCTCTGGCTACCAAGGTATCATGGCAGAGTTGCCAAACTCTTTGGAAGAGCCTGAGCCATTAGCAGAAGCAAGGCGTATCTCACTAGCAGGATTTCTAAAGGCAGAAGAGGCGAATGTTGTCGCTGTTAAACTTTGCCCTTTAACTGAAGGGGGCGCATGATGCGCGATACTTGGCTTGCAAAGTATGACCAGCAAACTTGTTATTGGTTACTTGATCATGGCACCTGTGAAAAGGCTAAAGGTTACTTTTTAGAGCAGGCTGTACAGGGCTTTATGTCCTCTGCAGAACCTCTATTTATAGATTCACCATTTGATACCTTAAAAGCGCAAACTCCTTGGCTTATTCCAGTATCAGATATTGTTTTATCTTTGCCTGAGTCAATTTTATCTCAAGGGATTTTGTTGCATTCTCATACTGAGAAGGCGCTTGTTGCAAGGCACTTACGTAGCTTATTAAATGCTGAGTTAGCTGAAGAGCAAGTCCTGTTTCGGTTTTACGATACCAAGGTGCTAACACAGATGTTACCCATGATGAGTTTGGCTGAACAGTCAGAGTTTATGGGGAATATTGACGCTATTCTAATTCAGCCTGATTTTGAAGAAAGCCTAGAAGGCAATGCAGAAGAGGGTTCTGAAGAACGTCTTGCGGATCATGAAGTAGCCATAGAAAAAAATGCTGAGAAAAAGACGACTGGTAAAGAAAGCGCTGAGATGGGCTTTATTGTGCTTGAAAACGATAAGGCAGCACAATATCAAGTACGCACTGAGCCTTGGTGGATTATTGCCCCAGAGCACCTAGCAGGCTTATATAACATTAAGCACCATGCTTACGCCGTGTCTCGTAGATTATGGGAAATGCTACCTAGCCTCATGAGTAAGCTTAAGGAGCCACTGACTAAGTTAGAAACAGGCTTTGAAAAAGCAAAAGAGCAAAAATTGTCAAAAGACGACGCTGAACTCTGGGTGCTAGCCCATATAGCCCATGCAACACAAACGGAATTGGATGAGCTTGTATCTAGTTTGAAATTGGATACTAAGCAACAAGAATATGTACAAGAATGGATGGAGAATAGTGCATGGCAGCTTTAGCGGGTGATGGAACCTGTATAGAATGTGAGGCTTTAACTCATTGGGTCGAGCTACATATTATTGATGAGCACAATAAAGGCTTTGCTGGCATTAAAGGTCTGTTAACCGATGGCGCTGGTACTAAACATGAAATCACCCTAAAAGATGGCCCCATACTAGTTAAGAAATTAGCAGCAGGGCCTGTTACCTTGGTGCTTGATAATGAAACTTGGCTAGCAGAAACACAAACTCGCAAACCAGATGATGGCAGTGATCCAGAAATTGCTAAAAGTTTGGATGAAAACCTAACAAAGCCAGGCAATAAAGCCAGTGTTAAAGAGCTCCAGTCAGTCACAACAGGTGATTTAATTGTCCTAGAAGGTGAGCAAAAACTGCCTGAAAAGCATGTTGCAACCGGTTGTCTGAATCTTATAGCCGATAATAGTTATGTGATTAAAGTGGCGGGTTTTAACTATTTAACATTGAGATTAGGTGTGTTTTTTGACGGTACTAATAACAATACCTACAGCGCCCAATGGGGTAAAACCCAGTTCGAAGGTTATTACTATAAATGGAAAAGTCACTTTGATCGGGAAACTAAAAGTAGCCCCAATTTCCCTATTAATCGATTATCTGAGCAGTGTTTTAAAACACCAAATGATGGTGCAGTTGAGGGTAGCGCGACGAATGAAGTGACTAATGTCGAAAAGCTAAAAAATATGTACCTTGAAAAGAAATACTTGGATGGTGTTTATATTGATAGATTCTATTTTACCGGTGTGGGTACTGACAATGAAGAAGATAATACCAAACCAGCGGATGAATCTATTAATTACGGAAAAGGACTTGCGTTAGGAGATTATGGTCTTGAAACTAAAATGGATTTCGCTATACAAAAAATAGCAGATGATTTTGCCAATATTATTAAAGACGCTAAAAATAAAAGTGAATTAGAAATAGATGGCTTAACCAAAATCGAATTTGATGTATTTGGATTTAGTCGAGGGGCGGCTACTGGTCGTGATTTTATTAATCATGTACTGGATGGCCCTGATGGTGAGCTTGCCACTAAAATAATTGAAGCTTGTGACAAGGAAGGTCTAGTATTTTCATTAGGTTTTGATTGGTTAGAAAATAAAAATTGTGAGGTGACCTTTGCGGGACTTTACGATACGGTTGCCTCCCTTGTAAATATATATTACGGGGACATTAAAGCACACAATGCTGAGAACAAAGGAATTAGACTCTGGCTAGATCCTGAAAGGGTATCAAGAGTCGTGCATTTAACTGCGCACCCTGAAGCGGAATATCGTTATAATTTTTGTTTAAATCTCATTAATGACCCTGACACACCTCATTTTCATGAATATGTTTTGCCCGGCTCTCATAGTGATCTAGGAGGAGGTTACCATGCAGTTCAATCGTTTGGACAAGCAGACTATTTGTTACCTGCCTTTGAAAGAAAACATATAGCAACAAAATCAATTGGTTTTGGTATGTTTGGCCTAAGTCAGCAAGAAGCTGAGAAGCAGCTAAATGCTGAACTAGATAAAGTGTGCCAAAACGAAATAAGTATGGGCTGGCCAGATAGTTTTAATAAAGTCTTTAAAACTGAGCCATTAGGTCGGGGTGGGGCCAAGTTAACTGGTGAAGTTTGGTTGCAACGAAAAGTCGAAGGGGATTTGTCTCGCTTGTATTTGCGCCTTATGTACGGATTGGCAAACTTTTATCAAGTACCTATTGAAGATACAGAAAGTGAAAGATGGAAAGAGGATGATTATAAAGTGAAAGAAATTATAAATGGGCTGCCTTTTTCCAGTATTTGTGAAAAAGTATTAGAAGAATCTTTAAAAGGCGAGGTATGGTCTAAGCTCACTCAAGATAATTTTAGGCAAAAATTATTTGGTGCCCAATTAATCCATCATTCTTCAGCTGTTGGAACAGCATTTAAACCTCACTTTGATGAGAGCAAAGGTCGCTATTACAGAAAAGTATTTGAATGTCATAAAGCAGATGACATTCACTTTAGTTACCTTGAATTGATGGGAGTATAGAGTGATAAATGTATTTCAATGGTTTTTTTTATCTTTATCATTTTTTACTTTGGCAGGGTGTAATTATTTTGATAAAGAAGAGCCGTTTCCCGAAGGCTTTAGATATTGGGAAGTTCATGTGATTTCTCCTTCATATTATCCAGTAATGATAGATGAGGCATATGGGGTAAATGAAAAAGAAGATTGGACTTTATATGTCACGGGATTTGGTGGGCATACATGGGCAAAGTCTGAATTAAATAATGCAAGGAAAAAAATACCTGATTATGATGGTTTTGGTCTGCCTCTTCATGTTATTTCAACCACGTCAGGTAGCCAGAGTGGGACAAGAACTTTGCCTGAGTCTATTTATATATACTGGGCTTCTTTGGCAGAAGGTAAGTTTTATGTGAATAAATTTGATCTCACTTTAGATATGCGAGAAGCCATGATGACAGATGATCCAGAAACACTTTCAAATGGCAATATTAGTCACTGCTATCAAAAAGATATTGCGGTTGGCCTTTTACCTGGAGGTAAGATGAAAGTATGGCGTTTGGGTTGTAATAAGTTCACTTTCATGGGGGAAGTTAGTGCTGCAAAAGAGTTTGAGTCTTACCCATCAAATATTGACTATTATGAAGCAATGCAAAAGAAGGCTGAAAAACGAGCTGCTGATAACGATGTAGAACTATTCCCTATCCCTTATGAAAAAGTGGATCAGGTATTTGAATATGTGCCAATACCAAGGTGTTCTAACAAAGCCTTGTGGGGTTGTAGTTAGTTAACATTTAGTTCTCACTAAAGCCGCTTTCATAGCGGCTTTTTTATTGTCAAAATACAGGTGTTTATTTGAACCATACATAGGGAGAGTGGTTATTTTTAGTTTTACAGGAAGTGTGGCCTATACCATGGGTATCGTTTTATCTATTTTGATTCTTGCCACTTTGGCGTGTGGTTTTATGAAGAGCAGAATGGAGCAAGATAGCTATGAGGAGCTAAAGCAAAGAATTAAGTCTTGGTGGGTGATTATCGGGCTTTTATTTGCTGTGCTGTTAAGTGGCACAACTATATCGATTATCTTTTTTGCATTTTTAAGCTTCTTGGCGTTAAAAGAGTTCTTATCTATCGTGCCTATGCGACCTGTTGATCGTAAGGTGATTTTCTGGGCGTATTTATCTATTCCACTGCAATACTACTGGGTGTCCATCGAGTGGTACGGCATGTTTATTGTGTTTATTCCTGTGTATGTTTTTTTGTTTTTGCCCATGCGTATGGTGCTAACAGGTGATACTAAGGGGTTTATTCGCTCGGCTGGTGTTGTTCATTGGGCTTGTATGCTGACCGTTTTCAGCATTAGCCATATTGCTTATCTGTTAGTTTTGCCCGGATCTACTAATGAGACTAGTTATGAATATGAAGCATTAGGATTAGTTCTGTTTTTGCTCTTTATGACCCAGTTTAATGATGTAGGCCAATATGTCTGGGGCAAGTTGTTTGGTCGTCATAAAATTATTCCTAAGGTGAGTCCAAATAAAACCTGGGAAGGCTTTATTGGTGGTGTTGCAACGGTGACTTTGTGTTCCGCTATTATTGCGCCTTTATTAACCCCTTTAAATTTTTACCAAGGTGCATTTGCTGGTTTACTGGTTGCTACCAGTGGCTTTGTGGGTGATGTGGTTATTTCATCAGTGAAGCGAGATTTGCAAATTAAGGATAGTGGTAGCTTGATTCCAGGGCATGGGGGAATTCTAGATAGAATGGATAGTTTAACTTATACCTCGCCTTTGTTTTTCCATTTTATTTATTATGTGAGTTATTAGCGTGGGACATATTCTTAAAGTAATTTTCTTCGCTTTTTTGGTTAAGCCAGTGGTTTTAGTTATCCTTGGTCTGAATTTAAGAGGCCGTAAGAGCTTGCCCATTAAGGGGCCAGCGGTCATTGTTGCCAATCATAACAGTCATCTCGATGCTCTGGTGTTAATGAGTTTATACCCTTTATCTATGATTCATAAAGTCAGGCCTGTTGCCGCAGTGGATTATTTTTTAAGTAAAAAAGGCTTTTTGTCTTGGCTTTCTCTCAACTGTATTAACATAGTGCCAATGAAGCGAAAAGGGGAGGGTGATAAGGCGGACTTATTCTCAGCCTGTCATCAAGCGTTAGATCAAGAGGATATTCTGATTCTCTTTCCAGAAGGAAGCCGAGGCAAGCCAGAGCAATTAAGCCAGCTTAAAAAAGGGGTTTATTACTTATTGAGTGAGAGAAATGATACTCAAGCAACGCCAGTTATGATCCATGGATTAGGGCGCTCTTTACCTAAAGGTGAAGCGATTTTGGTGCCTTTTAATTGTGATGTGATTATTGATGAGCCTATGGAGCAGGCAGATAACGCGACTGAGTTTATTAGCCAGTTAGATTCTTGTTTCGAACGCTTGGCTGAGCAATGTATTACTAAGCAGTTAATAGAAGAGGAGCAAGAGTAAAGAGAGCCAAGCTTTAAATACTTGGCTCTCTTTTTCTGAAAGACCCGAAGGGCGTGGTCTAAAAGCCCTATCTCTATGTTGAGGACCTTATCAATAGAATAACTATTAAGTTACGCTCCTCGCCATAAATCTAGCGGCTTTTATCCACACGCTGAGGCGGGAGGACTTATTCGCAGATTCCTTAAGTTAATTGGCTGTTTAAGTATTTTTGATACAGGGATATATTCACTTCCATGTACTTAGATTTGACATAATTTGGTCGAATTTCGTTTAGATGTTCTGTTATCTCTTCATTTGTTTTCCCGTTAAACAACATCCAAGCCCATATCACAATCACGGAACGAGAAAGCCCTAAAGCACAATGTACATATATGCCGTCTGATTTATGCTTTTCTATCAAGACAACGGCTTTGTGAATGGCTTTAGGGCACTGAATGGTCTGATCCAAGAAATTAAACCTGTGTTGTATCAAAGCGGTTTTGTTAAGTGGAAGTTCGGTCGCTAAATTAATGACACGTTTTACTCCTAATGCATTGATTTTAGAATATTCGCCAATGCTAGGGTGTCTGCCTAGGTAAACCCCGCTGTCGACCTTAGAAACAAGAGGAAGTGACTTTTTATAACGCATCCAAGAAAGTTTACAGCCTAAGTAATAAGGGAAGAGGATAAACCAGCGTATTAACCTTGCCTTTTTATAACTGATGTCTAGTAAATGATTTAGACCAAAAGCATAAATGATACTGACACTAAAGCAGCAAAGGAAAAAGTAGAGAAAGATAGGGCTGAGGGCAAAACTCATGACCATCAAACCTATGCTTAATGCTAGGAAGTAAGACGCCATTTTAAGGTGTCTTGGTGTCATAAACTTGGTGATTAATACCTTATTTTGGTTCTCCCGAATGAATAAAACAGCAAGAATGCCGACCAATGCACCCGTTGGTAAATCAATAAAGTGATGCTGATAAACTAACAAGGTTGAAGCGATTACAAGCAGTAGCCAAGAGAGTAGAACGGCCTTGATGAGGTGGTTGTTGATGGTCTCTTTCATGCTAAACCAAAAAACGATGGCAAAGCTTACATGTAAGGAAGGGAGCTGATTAAAGGGTTTATCTGCTTCGAGTAATTTAAAGAGAAAAGCGTAACTTTCGGTTGAGGGTTTAGTAAATGAAAACTCTAAAGGAAAGGCAATAAATATCATCACAGAAATAAGCACAATAAAGAGTACTCTTAGTGCTAATACCCTAAGTTCAAGGCGTGTTTGGGGGAGCAAAAAGGCAATAACGAATATGAGATCTGATGACATGTAAGGCACAATGAATGCTGGAATAAAGTCTATCTGCTTCTCCCATTCAAAATAAAATGAGAAGTGAGGGGCGGTCAGACTAGCAAACTCATTGGCTGCGCCATAAAGTAAAAAGAACACAGTGCCCAAATAGAGTAGCCAGATGATACGTTCTTTTAGTTTTGCTTGAGCATGCATTTCGGCTTGAAACGTTAGCATTGCTCCCCCTTAAACAAAGCAGAGGACACGGTGAAAATCCCCCAATTGTCGATATGCATTTTATCTTTTTCAAACCCATGCTGAGCAAATAGATTGTCTAACTCATATTGGCTACGACGACGCATTACCCAGCGACTTTGTTGGTGGTTTCCTAATACATGGGCAATCTGTTTAAGTTGAGGGTGCCAAGGCTGTCCTGTGTAAATAAGAAAGCCTTCATCTTCTATAATTGAAGTCACCCCTTGGATGGCATTTTTTATCAGATTATTATCGGGGAAGAGTTCAAATACGCCAGAGATAATCACAATGTTTGGCTTAAACTCGTCATTTAAGTAGGAGTCAGGGCTAAAGGCATCGCTCTGCTGATAATGTATGTTAGTCAGGTTTCTCTCTTTGGCTAAGACTTGCCCTTGCTCAATGTTTTGAGCTTGATAATCCCTAACTTGAATTGTGACATCTTTATATTCGGCGGCGATTTCAACCAGGTATCTGGCGGGCCCACCTGCGATGTCTAAGATTCTAACTGCCTTGTTTTGCGATTTTAGTTGTTCGATCTTGTCTTTAATTGCTTGGATACTATGTACTTTACGCTGTCTTATGCCTTTCCAACCAATGCTGTTGAGATAGCCTTTATCAACAAATTTACCGGCTAATGTTTTGCCCTCTGGCTGATTTTTATAAACATGGTCTAAAGTCACACCGGAATCAAAGCCGTATTTCAAGCCAATCCTCATCCCTTTACTGATAAAGCCAAGGTATTTCATTGCAGTACGTTGTAATGCGAAGTTAACTCTGGTGAGTTTTGGCATAGAACCATAGCTTATTTTATCGCACTCTTGTTCTGTGATATCGATAAGTTTATGGCTTAAATCTGAGGTTTTGTAGGCATAGGCTTGTTTGGCAAACGCTGCGATTTCATCAATGGCTATTTCGGCATTATCTTCATAAAGCACCCCATGATAAAAGTTTTCCAGAGGAACAAACTTTTTCAAAGGTGATGAAAGGTTGGCATAGAAGTCACCTTGAACATTAGAGTCCACTACATAGTCTTTACCTGCTGAAAGCACTAATGTCGGGGTTGTGATCATGGCTGCATCAGCAACAATTCGTTCGCCTGTATCTAAAAGACTAGTCAGCTGACTTGCTGGAATATTTGGCGTAATAAGCCCATCATTATCATACTTTATTTGCTCTGTTTTATTGTGAGTCAAAAACTTAGACTTAACATATGAGGTGATATTAAGTTCTGGTTTAAATTGAATGGCGAGCTTTAAGGTTGGTTTAGCAAAAGGCGCGTATAGCTTGATCTTAAATGCAGGGGCAATAAGTGCCATACCAGCAATTTTTGGCGCGTAGTCATGTACCCAGGTTGCGCTTACAACACCTGCTACCGAGTTTGCTATTACAAAAATATCTTCTTCATTTATGTTTTCTTGATCGCAAACAAAAGAGACAAAAGCATTTAAATCTCTGACAAGGTGCATAAATTCAAAGGTGGCTTTTACTGCTGTATTGCCATGGCCTCTGTTGTCGAAAGAGTAGATGGTGTAATCAGAAAAGGCTTTGTTTTCAGCAATACCTTGAAGGCGAGCTGAGTGTTCATGCCCCCTGTGAAGCAACAACAGCACTTTTCCTTTCGTTTCAGTCTGTTGCCATTTTCTGTAAAAAAGAGATTGCCCATCAAAGCTGGCAAATGTACCTGTTTGCATATCCATATTTATCGTCCTGATATTTGTTTCGTCCAATGAGTGTTTGGCTTGTTTCTTGTTTTATTGAGTGCCTTTTTTCATACGGTTATAAAGGGTCATGACGCTGAGTAAAATAGCTAAAAGTAAATAATATAAAAGCCATTCTTCATTTATTAGCTCTAATGCGATTAATACACCTGCAAGGCCAATAGTAAATGCTCTGTCACTTTTACCCATAGGGCCATCATATCGTCTGTCATTGTTTATCGCTTGGCCTACAATGCCAGCCATTTCAGTGAAAATACTGATAATAACAAACAGCACGATAAGGCTTGGCTCAACTAAAGGAATACTGACAAACGCAAGATAGATAAAGCTATCAGCAATTACATCTGTCATCTCATTTAGCATTGCGCCTTCTTTGGTTTGCATGTCATGTTCGCGGGCCAGCATACCATCGATGGCATTAAGCCCCATTCGTATGAAAAGGCCAACGGGCAATAAAAGCAAAGACCATGCCGCTCCATTACTGAAGTAGATAAAAGCCCCCAAAAAGCCTGATAAAAAAAGTGCAGACCAAGTTACTTGATTTGGCCTTATGTGCTTGTCAGCAAGCCATTGCACAATAGGTCTGAGTAAGTTTTGAAACTTAGGTTTTAAGTCATAGATGGTGAGCATATAAAATCCATTTTATTTAAGTGATTGAATCTGGACGAAGTTTAACAGGCCGCATTTACAATTTGCTTGTTATCAAGGTGCCTGCCTTGTTTGCTTTTCGCCACAAATATGATTTTTTATAAAAATTCTAATAGAAGCAAGAAGTTAAATTAATAAGTATGAATTTAATTTAAACCTTAATGTAGGCTTCCTAGGTAAAAAGCTGCTTAGGGAGACTTATAATCAAGTTTTGGGCAATAACTTGCTCAACTTGAGCAAGTTATTGCGTGACTTGGCGAAATTTAAAGAAAAACACTTTTAAAACATAGCTTTGTGATCTTGGCTGGTTATTTGCTTAAAGGCAGTCGGATATTCGTGTTATCAGTGTTTTAAGATGGAATAGGTAAATGGAATTACAAACTGGATTGCGTTTTAGCTTAGTCATTGAAGGCTTTGAAGAGAAAGATTTCGTGGTTACACGATTTAAAGGGATAGAAGCAATCTCTAACACTTATGAATTTTCGGTTGATTTGGCGAGTAGAGTTGAAAACCATACACCTGAAGCGATTCTAGATAAGAATGTGAGCCTGCGTGTGAGCTTAGATGGGGTTGAACAGCAGTCTTGGCATGGCATAGTGAAGAAGTTCTCTCAAGGGGACACAGGCCATCACCACACCTATTATCACCTAGTTATGGTGCCTGCGTTGAGCCGCAGTGAATTACGTCAAAATAGTCGCATTTTCCAATTACAGACTGTGCCTGAAATTATCTCAATTCTTTTGCAGGAATTGGGTATTAATGATTATGCCTTCTCTACACTAAGAGAGTGTGAGCAACGTGAATACTGTGTTCAATATAGGGAAACAGATTTAGCTTTTATCGAAAGAATTGCAGCAGAAGAAGGCTTATTTTATTTCTTTAGCCAAGCGGATAAAAAGCACACTTTGATATTTAGTGATAACAATCAGGCCCTACCTCCAATTCATGATACTTGTTCATATAATGCAACTCCAGCTGGTGGTAAAGGGGAACCTTTTATTCACTCCTTTAAACGAGTGAATGAATTAGCCCCAGACTTGGTTACGTTAAAAGATTACAGCTTTAAACAGCCTGACTATTCATTTTTAATGCTAGCCAACGCTGAAGGTGAAATTAACGCTAATTATGAGCACTTTGATGCGCCTGGTCGGTACAAATCTGATACATCGGGTGCTGCTTTTTCTCAATATCGTCTGCAATCATTACGTAAGAAGACTGTTCAAGCTATCGGTGGGAGTAATCTAGCAAGTTTATCGGTTGGATATAAAATGCTTCTTGAAAACCATTCTGATGAAATGTGTAATCAAGAATGGCTATTAACGCAAGTAGTGCATGAGGGTGAGCAGCCACAAGCTTTAGAAGAAATGGGTGGAGAAGGCATGACTCGTTATAGCAATGAGTTTGAACTAGTGCCTCATGATGTTGTTTATCGAGCGCAGATTAATGCCAAGCCAAGAATAGATGGTGCTCAGATAGCTATCGTCGTTGGACCTGAGGGAGAAGAGGTTTTTTGTGATGGGCATGGTCGTGTAAAGGTTCAGTTCCCTTGGGATAGGTATGCAAGTGGTGATGATTTATCTAGTTGCTGGATACGAGTTTCTAATGGTTGGGCTGGATCTCAATATGGTGTTATGGCGTTACCAAGAATCGGGCATGAAGTGATTGTAGAATATCTAGAAGGTGACCCTGACCAACCCATTATTACAGGTAGGGTGTTTAACAGTATGAGTCTTCCTCCATATGCTTTGCCTGAACATGAGAGTAAAACTGTTTTAAGAACACAGAGCCATCAGGGTGAGGGCTATAACGAGTTAGCTTTTGAAGATCAGGCAGAGCAGGAAAGAATCGCTTTAATCGCACAAAAGGATTTAAACCTTAAAGTGCTTAATGATCGAATTGATACGATTGAACATGATGTGCACTTAGATGTTCAAAATAACCGAGCTCAAACTATCAGTGCTAATGATCACCTTAGTGTGATGGGAGAATCTCGAGTCAAAGTAAAAGGCGATAAAAACAGTGAAACGCTTGAGAGTTTGCAAAGAAAGCAGGCTAAAGCACTCGCGATTGATGCAGGATTAGATATTCAGTTAAGCGGAAGTGCAAATGTCGTTCTTGATGCGGGGAATGAGATTACCTTATCAGCAGGCGGTAGCTTTGTAAAAGTGGATGCGGCAGGGGTCCATGTTTCTGGCGCAGCAATAAACTTAAACTAATAATAAATGAATGTTTAAAAGGAATTTAAAATGGGAAATGCTGCAAAAGTAGGGGATAAAGGATTGGATCATGATGGCTTTCCTCCAACCGCCATTACAGCGGGTTCTGGCACGGTAAAAGCTGATGGTGCGGCAATCGCAAGAATGGGGGATCCGCTAGAAATGCATTCTAAGCCAAAGCATCCACCTCATGGCCGATCTATCGCTGGTGGTTCAGGAAGTGTTTTCGCGGACGGTATGCCAGTAGCAAGAAGCGGTGATCCTGTTGATTGTGGCGGCGCACTGACAGGTGGTGGCACTGTTAATGTGGGTTAGCTAATTGATAGCCTGAAAAATTATTGAATAAGAGAAAGTCGCTTAATGCGGCTTTTTTTATGTCATCTATAAAAAGCCATGGCTAAGCAAGATTTTACTCTTAAGCAATTAATGGCTTATGGTCTAAGCAACTAATTGCTTAATGAGTTCTTAGGCGCTTAATTTTGTGTTGCGTAGTGACGATTTTAAATAAATAATCCTTAAAAAACAGCATCTTATGTTTTATTTTTTGTTGTTTTTAAAAGTTGGCATATCGGTTGCTTTTATATAGGCGTCTACATGAGTACGACGTTTTATTTAAGGAACTGCGGTTCACATTTATAAGGATTATATTATGCCAACTCCATGCTACATTGCGATTGAAGGTAACACTCAAGGTAACATCACAGCAGGTTCATTTACTGCAGATTCTGTCGGTAACATTTATGTTGAAGGTCACGAAGACGAAATGCTAGTTCAGCAATTCGACCATATCGTTACTGTACCTACTGATCCACAATCAGGCCAACCTGCAGGTCAACGTGTACACAAGCCTTTCAAATTCACAGTAGCGCTAAATAAATCAGTGCCTCTAATGTACAACGCATTGGCTTCTGGTGAAGCATTGCCAACAGTTGAATTGAAGTGGTACCGCACTTCAGTTGAAGGTAAGCAAGAGCATTTCTTCTCAACTAAATTGACTGATGCAACTATTGTAAACATTGATTGCAAAATGCCTCATTGCCAAGATTCATCTAAATCTGAGTTCACTCAGTTAGTAGAAGTTTCTTTAGCGTACCGTAAAGTTGATTGGGAACACACAGTTGCAGGAACATCTGGTTCTGACGACTGGAGAGCGCCAGTTGAAGCTTAGTATATAACAAAAGTTATAAACTAATAAAAAGCACAATTTAACTCTGTGTTTTTGGGAAGGCCGCACAATATTTATTATTGTGTGGCCTTTTTTGTTTGTTTTTTTGCTCTAAAAAAGAGTTTTTGGTTTTCATAAATAGTTATTTTTTTAATCGAAATGTGCAGTAAATTTCACAATTCAATTAAAAATTAATTATTCATTTAGAAATATTAAAATATAAATGTAATTTTTTATTAAATATTTAAATGAGCCTGACTCACTTCTTTTTAAATAAGCATAAAATGCAGTTTTATTGTAACTTTATATTTCATAGAGAAATGTTTTAACAAGAATTTAAAATTTCTAGAGATAAGTGATAATTATACAAAGTGCAATAAAATAGCTAAAAAGTGCCTTTAAAGTGGTTTTTTTTGTGTTTTATGGTGGGTTTTAGCTTTATGTAGCGTTTTGTTGCGTTTTTGCATTTTTTAAAAGCTTAAAAAAATTGATTTTCCCTTGTAGGAAATTGGCTATTGAAAACAATTTGTTAGTTGATAATCTCTCACCTGCATTTTTCAGATGCGTAAAGGAATGTCTAAACGGAGTTTAAATGTAATTCAAATGTAATTATGGTTTTTGAATTATATTTTTAAAATTGGAGTTAAAGGGAAGGTATGTCTAAGGAACAAAGTGTTGCACCAAAAGAACGTATTAATATTAAATATGTTCCAAATACTGGTGATGTTCAATCAGAAATTGAGTTGCCATTAAAAACGCTAGTTATTGGTGATTTTAAAGGTCATCCAGAAGAAGCTCCTATTGAAGATAGGGAAGCGATTTCAATAGATAAAAATAATTTCACATCTGTTATGCGTGAAAGTGAGTTGTCAGTATCTGCATCTGTACCAAATAAATTGGTTGATGAAGAAGGACAAGACCTAGCTGTAAACCTTGAATTTAAATCACTTGCTGATTTCTCACCTGATTCAATTGTTAAACAAGTTCCTGAACTGAGTAAGCTAATTGAACTGAGAGAAGCCTTGGTTGCACTTAAAGGGCCTCTTGGGAATGTGCCTGCGTTCCGTTCTCGTATGCAAGATTTGCTAACTTCTGATGAATCAAGAGAGAAACTTTTAGCTGAACTTGAGCTATTAAATGATGCGGAAGAACCTGAAGTTACTGAGTAATTTTAGGTGGTTTTAATAAGGATTGTTAAAGGTAAAGAGTTATGTCTGAACAAGAACAGGTAGTAGAACAGCAAAGCCAGGCACAAGTGGGTTTGCTAGATGAAATTATGGCGCAAACTAAAATGGCGCCTGATGAAGAAGGGTACGGTGTTGCTAAAAAAGGTGTGACGGCCTTTATTGAAAACCTACTAGGCTCTGGTCAAACAATTGATATCGTCAATAAGTCTTTGGTTGATCAAATGCTTGTTGAGCTAGATAAAAAGATTGGTACCCAGGTTGATGCAATTCTGCATAACGAATCAGTTCAGCAAATGGAATCTGCTTGGCGTGGATTGAAGTTATTGATTGACCGTACTGACTTTAAAGAAAATATTAAAATCGAATTGCTTCATGCGACTAAGGATGAGTTGCTAGAAGACTTTGAGTTTGCACCAGAAACAACTCAATCAGGCCTTTACAAGCATGTTTATTCTGCTGGTTATGGACAGTTTGGTGGAGAGCCTGTTGGTGCGATTATTGGCCATTATGCTTTTACTCCTTCAACACCTGATATGAAGTTATTGCAATATGTGGGTAGCGTTGGCGCTATGGCTCATGCACCTTTCATTTCGGGAGTGGCACCAGAGTTCTTTGGTGTGGATTCATTTGAAGAGATTTCAAACATTAAAGATCTTAAGTCCACTTTTGAGAGTCCTAAATATACTAAGTGGCGTTCATTGCGTGAAACTGAAGATGCTCGTTATATCGGTCTTACAGCACCGCGCTTCTTGTTACGTGTACCTTATGATCCTGTTGAAAACCCAATTAAAGAGTTTAATTACACTGAAAGTGTGAGTGATTCTCATGAGAGTTATCTATGGGGTAATACCGCCTTTGCTTTTGCAACTCGCTTAACTGACAGTTTTGCAAAATATCGCTGGTGTCCAAACGTAATTGGGCCACAAAGTGGTGGTGCTGTTGAGGATCTGCCAGTACACGTGTTTGAATCTATGGGTGCATTACACTCTAAAATTCCTACAGAAGTACTCATCACTGACCGTAAAGACTTTGAACTGTCTGAAGAAGGCTTCATCGGTCTAACAATGCGAAAAGGCAGTGATAATGCGGCATTCTTTGCGGCAAACTCTATCCAGAAACCAAAAATCTTCCCAAATACTAAAGAAGGGAAAGAAGCGGAAACTAATTATAAGTTAGGTACTCAACTACCTTACATGATGATTATTAACCGCTTGGCTCATTACATTAAAGTATTACAGCGTGAACAGATTGGTTCTTGGAAAGAAAGACAAGATCTTGAGCGTGAGTTGAATGGTTGGATTAAGCAATATGTCGCTGACCAAGAAAACCCACCAGCTGATGTTCGTAGCCGTCGTCCTTTGCGTGCAGCAAAAATTGAAGTGCATGATGTTGAGGGTGATCCAGGTTGGTATCAGGTTTCGCTTGCTGTCCGTCCTCATTTTAAATACATGGGTGCAAATTTCGAACTTTCGCTTGTTGGACGTTTGGATCAGTAATTTATGTCATATATCGCACTTGAAGAGAGTGCGTATGGTGTCAGCTTCTTCGAACGATTAGAAGCTGGCTCGTCACTAAGGTCTGTAACTCAGGGGCCAGACCCTAGTGATGTGCTTGAGTCAATAAAACGTAATGTTAGTAATCTTCTGAATACTCGACTGGGAGAGGCTCAAAGTGCGCCCGGTTTAGGTTTGATTGATTTTAATGATGCGACTTTGGGCAGCAATGATCTTGCTGTCCAAATCAAGTTTGCCATACGTCATTGTCTTGAAAAATACGAGCCGCGTTTAAGTTGTATGGAAATACGGGTAGTTTCAGATCTCAATAGTCCTTTGAATCTAAGGTTTCAAATTGAGGCGAAAATTAGCAGTAAAGCTTTACATGAAAGCGTTCAGATCCAGTTGTTGCTAGATAATAGTAGAAAATACAGAGTATTTTAGTTGTGTCGCAGGATAAATATTTCAGGGAAGAACTTGCTTTTTTAAAAGAGCAGGGCGCGGAATTCACGCAGGTACATCCTCAGTTGTCACGCTTTTTAAATGGTGGCTCTACTGATCCAGATGTCGAGCGTTTGTTGGAAGGTTTTGCATTTTTAACAGGGCGTTTAAGAGCAAAGGTTGAGGATGAATTTCCTGAGCTAACACACTCTATTATTGGTATGTTGTGGCCTAACTACTTAAGGCCTGTTCCTAGTATGACAATCGTTAAATTTTTCCCAACGGAAAAATCCATTAGCGCGCGTCAACAAGTCCAAAAAGGGACTTATCTAGATAGTAAGCCTGTACTGGATACGGTTTGTCAGTTTCGTACATGTCGAGATATGGATGTCTATCCTCTTGAGTGTCACTCTGTTGAAACGACCAACTTTCGAGATTCATCCGAAATTAACCTAGACCTTAAAGTACTTGGTGATCAAAGGTTGGTTGATATAGATTTGGCCGATCTACGTTTTTATATAGGCGGTCAATCTTACAGTGCCCAGATGCTTTACCTATGGCTTAGTCACTACCTAACACGTATTGATATTGTGAGTGACGGCAAGCAGGTTAGTATTCCTAAGTCTTGCTTTAAGTTAGCGGGCTTTGATAGTCAGGATGCTTTACTTAGCTACCCAAAAAATGTCTATGAAGGTTATCGAATTCTGCAAGAATACTTGAGCTTTCAAGAGGCCTTTTTATTCTTTGATTTGAAATCTATTGGTGAATTCGTCAATGCATCTATGAGTGGCAATTTAACCATTCGTTTTAGTTTCTCAAAAATGATTCCAGCAGATGTCAGAATTAGACAAGAGTGTTTTCAGCTTTATTGCACACCTGCAATCAACTTGTTTGAGCATGATGCCGACCCGATTGATTTAAATGGTAAAAGCAGTGAATACAGAATAACGCCATCTAGTCGTCATCCTGCTAACTATGAAATTTTTAGTGTTGATAAAGTTGAAGGTTGGCAAGACACCCAAAATGGTAGAGAGCGCGGAAAGCCAAGGCTCTATACGCCATTTGAAAGCTTTCAGCACGAAATAGAAAGAACGCGACATAGAAAAGCACTTTATTACCGTATCCGAGTAAAAGACAGCATCCGCAACGATGGCTTTGATCACTTTATGTCTTTTGTTCGTAGCGATGAAACAACATCAGTTGGTGTGAGTGAAGCGGTTTCTCTACGTATTACCTGTAGTAATCGTCAATTACCACTTGAGTTAGGATGTGGTGATATTTGCCAGCCAACGGCAAGTTCGCCCACCTTTGCAACGTTTGAAAATATTATTGAGCCCACTCAAGCCTTAAGACCTGTGTTAGATGGCAGCTTGTTGTGGACTCTGATCTCTAATCTGTCCTTGAACTATTTATCATTACTTTCTAAAGATGCGTTAAGTGCTGTATTACGTGCTTATGACTTTAGGGCCTTGGTAGACAGACAAGCAGAAATCGTTGCCCAGCAGCGTCTTCAGGGTATTACTAAGGTGACCTCAAAACCCATTGAAAAAATTATGCGGGGCCTACCTGTACGAGGTTTGCAGTCAGAAATCACCTTGGATCAATCTGCATTTGGATCAGAAGGGGATCTTTATTTATTTGGCACTGTGCTAAGTCGTTTTTTTACCTTGTACGCCAGTATTAATTCTTTCCATGAACTGGTGGTGATTAATTCTAGTAATAATGAACGTTATACCTGGGGCGCAAAAATTGGCGTACAACCGCTAATTTAGGTGACTTTTACTATGACGACAATTTTACCGCAAGATGCTGAAAATTATAATTTTTTCCAACTGGTTGAGCTGCTTCATGGCTTGCTTGAAGAAGATCCTGAAAGTGAAGAGTGGGAACTAGCTTGCAGAATGCTTTTCACTGCTAACCCAAGTATGGGTTTTCCCGCAAGTGACGTAACTGATTTATATGCAGCTGATTCAGGCCAGGTGCAATTACAGACGACTTTTATGGGTCTATCTGGTTCACAGTCTCCTTTACCTGGCTTTTTTTTAGAGCAGATAGCATCTGAAGAAGAGGGGGGAGTAAGGCGTCCTTTTTTAGACTTTTTTAATCATAGATTGATCTCTTTGGTTTATCGCGTGTGGCGTAAATATCGCTATTACGTGAGATTTAAAGAAGATGCGAGCGATGCTTTCTCGGCTCAGTTGTTTGCCCTTGTCGGTCTAGCTGATGAGAATTTACGCGGTGAAACACCCATTAACTGGTGCAAAATGCTGTCGTATGCCGGCATGTTAGCAGGGAGAAGTCGTTCTCCACAGGTTGTATCCGGCATAGTTGCTCATTGTTTTGATCTCGAAGATGTCAGCATAGAGCAATGGGTTGTTAGGAAAGTAAAAATACCGACAGAGCAAGCCATGTGCTTAGGGCTTGCTAATGCCAGTTTAGGTGAAGACACCATTATTGGGGATGAAGTAAACGACTGTACTGGCAAGTTTATTATCTGTGTTAAAGGTTTAACGCAGGAGCGTTTTTCAGACTTCTTGCCTTCAGGAAAAGAGTATCAACCTTTTTGTAAGTTAATAGAGTTTATTTTGCGAGAGCAAATGGCATTCGATCTTGAGCTTGAATTAAAGCATGTTGAGGCCCCTTCTTTAAGTTTAGGTGGCGAAAATGGATTTTCATTGGGTTGGACTTCTTTCATGGGAAGTAATAACCAAAACAGAAAAGTACGGATACAAATAAGGGGCTAAGCGGACACGTATGTCAGACCATGATGTGATTTCGTTTGTTGTGACAAATGCACAACTGCTTGAGGCAGGGTTAACTGCTTCAACTGTATTTACTGCTAGTGGAGGCTCTATTGGCTCTGGGCTAATGGATGATTGGTGTCTGAAAGATACCGCTGGCAAGGTGAGAGAAACGCATTGTCGCATCACGTATGTTGATGGCTTCTTTTGCTTATCAGATGTGAGTAACTCTACTTATGTAAATGGTTCTTCTATGGCGATTGGCAGAAAAATCTTAGCCAAATTGAATGAGAAGGATGTATTGCATATTGGTCCTTATAAGATTCGTATCTCATTCGAAATGAGTGCTGAGGAAATGGCCGCAGGACCGCAAACGATAGATAGATTGTTTAGCGTTGATGAAGATGAGCTGAACCTAAATCGCTTTGATCTTATTGAAAATGCGGTCGAAATCCATAAAGAAATTGCTTATGACCCTTTACTGGCGCTGGATGAATTAGAAGAAGAGAACGAAGAGGTCGTTGAAAGCCTGATTGAAGAAGTAAAGCCAGACCAAGAGGAAGTCAAAAAAGCTGAGTTAGCAGGCTATCTACTCGCAAAAGATCAGGTGTGGCAAGGGCCAGAATTACTAGTTCAAGCTGATTCTGAAAGAGATTTTGATTCAGCAATTTTTTTAAAACCACATGCAAGTTCACAAGTAAGCGAACCTAAGAGCCGTTTGAAAAAGGTTGAAAGAGGGTTTTTGTCCAAAGCAAAAGCTAAGGCTGAAACCTTTAAAAAACAATCACAAAAGACGCTTACAAATCTCACTAAAAATAAGCCAACGAATTGGAATGTAGTCACTAAGGAAAGTCAAATGGACGAAGAAGTATTGGATTTATTAGAAAAAGAAATGGGCATGGATTTTAGCCAAGAGCTTCCTTCTCAGGATGCTAATCATATGGTGACAGGCCCTATTTTTCGTGGATTAGGCGTTAACGCTGCAAGTAATGATAATGCGGCTGACTTACAACTATTATCCGAAGAAATGGGAGCTTCTTTAAAAGCGGCTATTGCAGGTGTTTTGGATATTCATAAGCAGGTAGAAAGTAGTCGCTATGGTGGTATGAATAAAAATCTACAGCCTATCGAAGATAACCCTTTACGTTTGGGTATGACTTACGAGCAAACAGTGCTGACCATGTTTGACTCTAATCGTAGCCCAGTTCATTTATCGGCACCGGCTGCCATTGATGAGAGCTTAAAGCTTGTTCAGCATCATAACACTGCCGTCGAGACGGCTATTTCTGAGGCTTTGACACATATTTTAAATGCATTTTCTCCTGATGTTTTAATGCGTCGCTTTATGAATTACAGACGCCCAGGCCAAATGACTCAGGAATCTCAAGAAGAGTGGGCTTGGAATATGTATGAAAGCTATTTCAAAGAGTTAGCCTCAAACCGTCAACAAGGTTTTGAAAAGCTCTTCTGGGAAATTTTTGATCAATTCTACGATAAAAAACTACGCGATATTCAAAGGGAGAACTAAGCGTGAATATTCGTCTAGTGTGGGTGTTTTTCATGCTGGCCTTTTTGGTGGGGTGCTCTTCAAGTCCTGCTACATATGATCCTACGTTGGAGCCGACTCGCGTGACGATCAGTATGTTAGCGGATGAAAAAGTAAACCCAAACTCAAGTGGAGAGGCAACACCAATTGAATTTACTGTATTCGAATTAGAAGACGACTCCATGTTTATGTCTGCCGATTATGAACAGCTAATCGAAGACTATAAAAAGGCGTTAAGCAGTAACTATATCGATAACTATGACTATGTGCTGTTACCAAGCCAGTTCAAGTTTATTGAAGCAATTGAAATAGATGAAGACACAAATTATATCGGGATCATGGTCAGCTATTCGGATCCAGACACAAGTCAATGGAAGAAGGTTGTGAAGGTTAAGCCGTTAGGTAGAGATTATCATCTACTGACACTTTTTAAGGAAAATGAAGTGATTTTGGAAAAGGTAGAATAAGATGTCATCCAGAAATAGAGTGGTGTGGAATGAAGGGCTATTTATTAAGCCACAGCATTTCCAGCAGCAATTGCGCTATATCGAATATATGGTTGACGAACGTGTGGGCTCAATGAGTCGTTATCTATACGGTGTCACTGATATCGCGTTAAACCCTGAATATTTGAGCTTTGGCCGGATTGCGATTGAAAGAGCCGTCGGTGTCATGCCAGATGGCACTATCTTTAGAATCCCGCAAGAAGATGTACAGCCTGATGCCCTAGAAATTGCGGATGGCGGTCTAGCTGGGCAAGTTGTGTATTTGGCGATCCCATTAAGAAGTGACTCAATCACAGAAATTACTTGGCCGGACAGTACCGGTGCCGGTCGTTATCAAGCCAGCAAGGAAGAAGTTCGAGACATACATACGGTTCAGGGTGATACAACATCCATAGATGTTAGTCCGGTACGTATTCGTTTGATGCTTGAAAAGGAAGATCGTAGTGCTTATGCCTCGATTGCCATTGCTCGTATTCTTGAAAAACGACCTGATGGCAGTGTGATGCTGGATTCAAACTTTATCCCTTGTCACCTAAATGTGAGTGCTGTGCCTATTTTGCACCGATTTATTGGTGAAATGTCTGGCTTGATGCGTGAGCGAGCAAAAAATATTGCTCAGCGTATTGGTGCACCAGGTCAAGGTGGTGTGGCCGATGTGTCGGACTTTATGCTGTTACAAGCATTAAATCGTATGCAGCCGCATTTACGTCATTTGTCATTCTTAAGAAGTCTTCATCCAGAACGCCTTTATGAAAGTCTCACCTCTTTATGTGGAGAGCTCGCTTCTTTTACCGATGAAAGTCGATTACCAGCTGAGTTTGAAGCTTATAACCATGATATGCCTGTGGCTGCTTTTAATTCTGTGATGTCTTTACTACGACAATCATTGAGCATAGTGCTTGAGCCTAGGGCTGTTTCTTTGCAGCTACAAAAACGCAAATATGGCCTTATGGTGGCACCTGTTCAAGACCCTGAATTGGTTGAAGATGCTGACTTTATTATCGCTGTGAAAGCAAGAATGCCATTGGATGAACTGCGTAAATTGTTTATTCAACAAACCAAAGTGGCTTCTGTTGAGAAGATTCGTGACCTTATCTCATTGCAGTTACCTGGTATTCCGGTAACCCCATTGCCTGTTGCGCCAAGACAGCTGCCTTACCATGCTGGGTATACCTATTATCAGCTGGATAAAACTAGCCAAGCATGGAGCATGTTGCAGAACTCTAGTGGCTTTGCGTTCCATGTTGCGGGTGAATTCCCAGATATTGATCTGCAGTTCTGGGCCGTAAGGAGTAAATAAATAATGGATTATGAAGCCGAAAAAAACTACGACAACCTGTTGTTTGATGAAGTCAAAAATATAGATGGCGATCAGGATTATTGGTTTAAGTTACGCGGTTCAAACATTAATCAACTGATTGATGCGGCGACACCTTTAATGGGTATGGCCTTAAGGGTTAGACGCCTTTCTAGTTGCGATAACGTCGACAAAATCTATGAGCAAGCCGTGGAAGAAGTGAAATCGATTGAGGTGGAACTTACCGAAGCAGGCTACGAGCATGCCGTCATTCTGGCTTATCGATATGTGCTTTGCTGTTTTGTTGATGAAGCTGTGATGAATACTAGCTGGGGCGCTGAAAGCGTTTGGGCTGAACACTCTTTATTAACACGCTTCCATAATGAAACCTGGGGTGGGGAAAAGTTTTTCACCATATTGTCTCGTTTAGAAAGTGATCCAGGGCGTTATCAGCAGCAGTTAGAGTTCATTTATCTCTGTTTGAGCCTTGGCTTTAAAGGCCGTTATCGCGTGATAAATAACGGCCTAGAAGAGTACGAAAAAATAATCTCTCATCTGTATAACATTTTGCAGAAGTTGGATGAAAAAAAGCCGCAGGAGTTAACTCATGCTGCTGATCATGTCGTCAGAACTAAGTATCGACTTTCAAGACAAATGCCAGTTTGGACACTTTTTGCCGGATTTATAGGGGGCTGGAGCCTTCTGTTTGTGGGGTTTTATATCAATCTACATAACAAATCCACCGATGTTTTAGAACAACTTAACCAGATATTGCAGTAAAGGATGACCCTGTGATTCAGATCGAACTATCAAATTTAATCAGTAAGTTAAACAGCCAAACTAAGCTAGTCATGGAGCAGGCCGCGTCTAACTGTATTAGCCGTCAGAACCCTGAGGTGACATTTGAGCACCTTTTGTTTGCCATATTGGAAAACCCTTTTTCTGATATTCGAGTGATGCTGAAAAGTGCCAATTTAGATCATGTTTTAATTAAACATAAAGTGGGCGATGCATTAACAAGTGAAACAGGTAATGCGACATATCCTGCTTTTTCACCACTATTAGTAGAGCTATTACAAGATGCTTGGTTGTTATCATCAACTGAGCTAAATGAAACGGAACTTCGCTCTGGTGCTATCTTTTTAGCTGCCTTGATGCGTCCTGATCGTTATTTACCTTTTGCCTTGATCAATACGTTTCAGGCGATAAACCGAGAAACCTTGCGTAAAAACTTTACTCAGATTTTGATAGAATCTGCTGAAACTGTGCAAAATGATCATTCAGGTAAGAGTAATAAAGTCGCGCTGAATGCAGATTCAAGCTCCTTAGCTAAGTTTTGTACTAACTTCACAGAAAGAGCGAGTAAAGGTGAGCTAGATCCAGTTATTTGTCGTGATGATGAAATTAATCTGATGATAGATATTTTGTGTCGTCGTCGTAAAAATAACCCTATCGTTGTGGGCGATGCAGGTGTTGGTAAAAGTGCAGTAGTTGAAGGGCTAGCGCTTAGAATTGTCGAAGGCAAGGTGCCAGAGTCACTTCAAAAAGTAGATTTACTTTCTTTAGATTTAGGCTTGTTACAAGCGGGAGCATCGGTAAAAGGTGAGTTTGAAAAGCGCCTAAAATCCATCATAGATGAGGTAAAAGAATCGCCTACACCCATTATCCTATTCATTGATGAAGCGCACACGCTTATTGGTGCTGGTAATCAAGAGGGCGGTGGTGATGCGGCTAACTTACTAAAACCTGCATTAGCTCGAGGAGAGTTATGTACTGTTGCGGCAACCACCTGGAAGGAATATAAAAAATACTTTGAAAAAGACCCTGCCTTAACGCGCCGTTTTCAGCTTGTTAAATTGGAAGAACCAAGTGTAGATCAAGCTTGCGATATTATGCGTGGCCTTCATGGCGTGTATGAAAAAGCGCATGGCGTTTTGATTACGGATGCGGCATTAAAAGCATCGGCGGAATTATCCGCTCGTTATGTTTCTGGTCGACAACTACCTGACAAAAGCATTGATGTACTCGATACAGCTTGTGCTCGCATCGCGATTAATTTAACAGCACCACCACGCCGTCTTGCTGCGATTGATAGTCAAAGTCATCAAAGACAATTAGAAATTGATATGTTGAATCGTCAACTAAAGCTAGGACGTGCTATTGATCAAACTAGATTAGATCAACTGATTTCTGATGACTTGGCAGATAAAGAAGAGCATGACTCACTACATTTGCTTTGGACTGAGCAAAGAGCGCTGGTTGATAAGATTGTGATGGCTCGCCAGTTGATCCTGAATCCTGAAGCGCAAGAGACACTGCTAGAAACCACCTCTAATGATCAAGACGCATTAGATATGGTGACAGAAATTATTGAAGATGCCGATGCGTCTGATACTGCAGAAACTTTAGATGCTTATCTTGAACCTGTTACTGATCTCGCTGCTCTTGAAGCACTTTATCAAGAATATGATGCCATTCCTCATGATCAAAGGTTGATTCACCCAGAAGTCGATGTTGATCAAATTGCTCAGGTTATTGCTGATTGGACGGGTGTACCTGTCAATCAAATGAATACGGATGAGCTAAGTAAAATAACTCATTTACCTGAAATTCTAGGTAAGGCGATAAAAGGTCAAGATATCGCTATCTCCAGAGTGCATCGTAACCTTCTAACGGCCAGAGCTGATTTGCGTCGCTCAGGACGTCCGAAAGGTGCCTTCTTGTTAGTTGGACCAAGTGGTGTTGGTAAAACCGAAACTGTGGTTCAGCTAGCGGACCAGCTTTATGGTGGTCAGCAGTTTTTAACTACAATTAACATGTCTGAATTCCAAGAAAAACATACCGTATCACGCTTGATCGGTTCACCTCCAGGGTACGTGGGTTATGGCGAAGGTGGTGTTTTGACGGAAGCAATCCGCAAAATGCCTTACTCAGTTGTTTTGCTTGATGAAGTGGAAAAAGCGCATCCAGAAGTATTGAATTTATTCTATCAAGCCTTTGATAAAGGTGAGTTGGCAGATGGTGAAGGTCGCGTTATTGACTGTAAAAATGTGGTCTTCTTCTTAACCTCTAACTTGGGTTATCAAACTATAGTTGATAATGCTGAAACGCCAAACTTGATTGAAGAAGGTTTATATCCAGAGCTATGTGATTTCTTTAAACCTGCTTTATTAGCTCGTATGGAAGTAGTGCCTTATTTGCCTCTTGCTGAAGATGTTATTGAACAAATTGTTAGGTCGAAGTTGTCTCATTTAGAAACGCTATTTATTGAAAGGTATCAAGCGGAAGTGGTGATTGAAGATGAATTGATTGCCGAGATTATGAGACGAGCAACACGCTCTGAAAATGGTGCGCGTATGTTGGAAGCCATTATTGAAGGTCAAATGTTACCGCCAATTTCCCTTGCCTTGTTGGATCGACTGGCTGCGAGAGAAACTGTTAACCGTATTCACCTATCAGTTGTTGATGGTGAGTTTGTTGGTGAGGTGGGATAGCTAGATGAATTTATGGCTAAGGAAAGCTGTGGAGCAGGGTGAGCTTCGAGATGAGACTGCTTTAATTAATCAATACACCACAACCTTGAAGGAGCAAATAGGTTTATCTCTTGCTCATGTCATCATGCCTTCGCATGATGGCAGTCACCTTGAGGTGATAGATCACCCCCAGTCTATAAATTGGGAAGTTAATGACTTTAACAACCCTTTTTCTCATGTACTTCAGGCGGCAACGCCTATGTGTATGAGCCTTAAGAAGTTGCTTTACTGGCGTTCTGATACAGGTTTTAGCGCGCTGGTAGGTATGCCTTCAAGTGATGAAATGGTGGCGATTTATCCTTTGCCAACAGGGAATACTAAAGTTAAGGCTATGGTCTTAATGGTGGGGCCAGTGGATCAAATTACTCATCTTGATCAAGTTGTTGAGTGGCAAGAATACAGTGCAATCTTTATGAACCAATTGGGTTTTATTAAAGATATGGGTAATCAGGCAACTCAAAAGGTGGATCTTGTTGGGTCTATTGAAAGGCTTAAGAAAGAAGGAGAGCAGAAGGAAAGTGCTCTCTCTCTTGGTGGCCGATTAATTGGTTCAAGTGAACCCATGCAAAAGTTAAGGAAGCAAATCATCACAGCAGCTCAATCAACGCTGACTGTTCTAGTTCAAGGTGAAACGGGTACAGGTAAGGAGCTAGTAGCGCGTGCTGTGCATGATTACTCAAGCCGCAGTGATCAGCCTTTTATCGCTATTAACTGTGCTGCCATTCCTGAAAACCTACTCGAAAGTGAGCTTTTTGGTTATGAGAAAGGGGCATTTTCTGGTGCTGATAGTAAGAAAGTTGGTTTGGTTGCTCAAGCGAATGGTGGCACTTTATTTCTGGATGAAATAGGAGATATGTCACCTTCTTTGCAAGCTAAGTTGTTACGGGTACTTGAGACTTGTCATTACCGTGCGCTAGGTGCAAAAGAAGAGATGTCATCTGATTTTAGGTTGGTGGCTGCAACACACGTTAACTTGCTGAAATCTGTGCAGTCAGGTGATTTTAGGCAAGATCTTTATTATCGACTTTTCCAATACCCGTTAATGCTACCTGCTCTGTCTAAACGACCTGCTGACATACCTGAGTTGGCGTTTAAATTTATCGAGCAATTCAATGAGAAGCACCATACCAGCGTTCGCGGTATTAGCTATTCAGCTTTGGATTTATTAAAGCAATGTAACTTACCTGGAAACGTGCGTGAGTTGAGACATTTAATTGAGTTTGCATGTATTCAAACTGAAGATAATGACGAAATTAAGCTGAGCGTGGTGAGAGATAGAGTTCAAAATTTATTGGTATTTGATAACCCTACTCATGTTGTAGAGACCTCTATCTCCAGCGCATCGAATTTAGAGCGAATTAGAGATTTGAAGCGGGCATTAACAGGTTATGAGATAGATATTATTCGTAGCCGATTAATTAAGTTTGGCGGCGATAGAGCAAAAGCCGCAGAAAGTTTAGGGATTCCAAAGCGTACCCTAGCGCATAAGTGTTTAAAGCTGGAGATTGAAGCATGAGGGTGTCATTTCTTTGTATCTATATTTTTTTAAGCCTTTCAGCTAATGCATGGGCACAAGATAACCAAGCGATGGAAGACATTGGTTTGCTGAAAGGGTTAGGTGTAGCCGGTGTTGAATGTAGTTTAGTGGCTTCAAGGCTGGCAAGGTTAAGTTGCTTCGATGATGTATTTGGTACTGAATTTGAAGTAGATGAAGTGGTTAAATCTAGCTTGCCGATTAAAGAAAGGGCGATGAGCTCTGAGTTAGAAAGGGAAGATTCTTCGGCTTTTAAAATTACCTATGGTGATACACCTGAATTGAATGACAGCATTTGGGTAACGTCTTCCGCAATGCCTAACTTAGAGGAATTAGGGAAACATAAGGGGAGTTCTACTCAGCCTTCAACCCCAATTTTAATGCTTAGCTGTCTTGAAACAATTAGCCGAGTTGAGTTGGTGTTACCGCAAAAACTGCAAGATGCCAGAGTGAAAATTAGTATTTTTGGTGATCAAAAAGATACGCAAACTTGGGTTAGCGACGAAGAAGGTTTTGTTCTTAGAACTGGTCGAGGTGTGCCTGCGATTAAGGCAATGAAGGCGATCATTTCATCTCGCTCTTTAGTTTTAAGATCTAATTCACCTGTCATTGATGGTCTTAGGTTTGACTCATTAAACCTAGCTAGCACGATTAAACCAATTCGTGAAAAGTGCGACTGGTAGGAGCTGGGTATGACATATCGTGACAAAATTCTAAAACCTATTAGTTCTGACAATCCGGTCGGAGAAAAGCTTTTAGAAGATACCTTGCTTGATTTTATTGAAAGTCAAATGATGAAGGTTGGCTCTTTGTCCCATGCGGATGTGCAGTGGGATGAAGTGGAGAAAAGTACCCTAAGTCTTTTAGAGAGCAAAACAAAAGACCTTAAATTACTCACGTATTTATTACAGTGTTTGCAGCATAAGACAACGCCAGAGCGCTTTACTTTGTCGATTAATGTTTTATCAGACTTCATGGGAGCGTTTTGGCAAATTTGTTTTCCTGCGCCTGGTGACAGAGGCTTGCTGCCTAGACGAAAGTTTTTTAGCCAGATAGCTAACAGAAGTATGCAGGCGGCTGAAAAACTTGATGTGGCTATGTTTGATTCAGATTTGAAAGGAGAGCTGGATAAGGCTGTTGCAAGCCTTAAAGCGGCAGCTGAAGCCCTGTCTCTCCCTTTGGATCATATCGAAGCCATGGAATCCAGCTTAACCCGTAAATTTGCTTTTTTGACGCAAAAAAATGAAGTCAATAAAGCGGCTGAGGCTAAAAAAGCTGAATCAGGGTCAGGTCAGGCTGAGAGTAAGGCTGCCAAAATAGAAATTGATGGTAGTAGTGATAGGGCGGTTAAGCAAACTCTATTAAAGGTGTCCGACTTTCTATCTGATTTAGATGGGTCAGAAGCGCTGGTATTACGATTAAGGCGTTTTGCTGTTTGGCAATCAATCAAAGCCTTGCCTGAGGTTGATGCAAATGGACAAACTCAGTTAATGCCAGTTTCACCTGATCGTATTCGTGAATATGAAGAGCATTTACAAAGAGGAGCTGATTTGGCTTTGTGGCGCAAAGTCGAGCAAAGCCTGACAGTGTCCCCCTTTTGGTTTGATGGCCATTTCTTGAGCTATCGCATCGCTACCAAATTAAATAAGTCTGACTGCGCGCAAGCCATTCAGACTGAGCTTTTAAGCTTTGTTAAGCGCTTACCCAAAGTGCTGGAATGTTCTTTTAAAAGTGCTATTCCCTTTGCAAATGAAGAAACACAAAAGTGGCTGTCTTCTGTTGAAGAGCAGTCGTCAAATCAAAATGCCATGTCTATCGGGTGGGATGAAAAAAGAAAAGAAGCTTTCAGTCTTGCCAAGGAAGGTGGGCTTTCTGTGGCGTTAGGCATGCTTAACGAAGGCTTAAAGCAATCGAAAGAGCCAAGAGATAGTGTCTACTGGCGTATGTTATTAGCAGACACGCTTAAACAAAATAAACTAGCAGCTATGGCTGTTGAACAATATGAAACGTTACAGACGCAAGTGCAGGATATGTCTGTATCTGATTGGGAACCTTCCTTAATTCAGCGTTTAGATCGTGTTGTAAAACAAGGATAATCAAAGGAACACATGGATATGTTTAAACCCTTACTTAAACTCTTCGCAGCTATTCTGCCTAGTTTAAAATCAGCAATGCCTATTTTGTTATTTTTGCTGTTTATTTTAACCAATATTGCTATTTGGATGATGGGTCCTTGGTTAAAGTATGAAGAGACTTTTCCGATTGCTTCAGTTTTTGCCCGTAGTCTCGTTAGCTTTATTTTTTCCTTGATCTGCTTTGCTATTTGGGGGGTAGTTCAATGGCGTCGTTTAAAAGTATTCCATCAAGAAAAAGCTTTGGAAGCGAGCTATCAAGAAGACCCTATCAAGCTATATGAAGAGCGTCAAGAAACTGAACTAGATAAAGTGATGCTCAATATGAAGGAGAACTTAAATAAGCGTAATTATTTATATGCTCTGCCTTGGTATTTGGTTTTAGGCTTAGAAAATGCCGGTAAAACTAGCTTAATTAATCGCTCTGGCCAGAAATTTGTTTTTTCTAGCGTAATGCGTGCCTCTGGGAAAAAAAGTGAAAACCCTTATTCATTCGATTGGTGGATAGGCAGTGACTCTGTTTTGATTGATCCAGATGGTGAGTTATTAACTCAGCGCATGGATGAAGAGGGTAATGATGGTGAAATGGAGCGCCGTCTATGGCAGAACTTTGTTCACTGGTTAGATAAAACACGAAGTAGAAGGCCTTTAAACGGTGTCGTACTTGCTTTAGATATTGCTCATTTAGCGACTGCGACAGCGTCAGAAAGAAGTGCTTATGCCAGCCTTTTAAGAGCCAGATTACGTGAGTTGATGGAAACGCTTTCTACTCGTTTGCCTGTGTACATCACTTTTACCAAGCTAGATTTGTTACATGGCTTTGAACCGTTTTTCCGCGAATATACCCGAGCACAAAGTGAGGATGTTTTAGGTTTTACCTTCTCCATGGAATCAGTAAATCAACTTGATAATTGGATAGAGGAGTTTGAAACTGAGTTTGGTGGTTTTGTTGAGCGTATCAATGATTCTTTATCACCTATCATGCAGGGTTTACCTGATGGTGATGATAAGGTGGCAATTTATAGCTTTGCTAGACAAATGGCAGGTATGCAAGATGTACTGAAGCAATTTTTTGTCGATGCTTTAGGTAGTGATCAATTCTCGACATCACCTTTGGTGCGTGGCGCTTTCTTCACCTCGGTATTCCAGCAAGGAGTACCGACCAATGCATTTGTTGATGCGGCATCTCGTCGTTATGGTTTAACGCACTCAATTAATAGTGCGCAAAATGCGGTAAATTCGACGACCTATTTTACGCAAAAACTCTTTACCAAAA
This sequence comes from Marinomonas sp. SBI8L, assembly GCF_001624705.1. GTDB lineage: Bacteria > Pseudomonadota > Gammaproteobacteria > Pseudomonadales > Marinomonadaceae > Marinomonas. Next base: position 303,020 of record NZ_JSEO01000001.1, on the reverse strand, counting down.
TTATTTATCCAGAAGCGGGTTTGGCATCAGACAACTTCAGGGTTGCTCGTCAAAAACGCCGTATTCTTTGGTTATCATTTTTAGTCTGTGCCATTAGTTCTGGCTTGCTTGCTGTTTCTTGGCAGCAGTTTTATGAAAAAAATATTGAGCAAACCAATGCGGTGCTTAAAAAGGTAAATGACTATAAAGAAAAGTATGCCAGTGACTCTATGATTCGTTCTGAGCAAGATATTTTATCTGCTTTGAATGATATTCGTGATGCGACACTTGAGTTTGGTTTTTTCAGGGAGAAACCGCTTTATATCTCTGATATGGGCTTATACCAAGGGCATTTAATTGGACCTAAAGTTGAAGAGACTTACCTAAGCTTATTACAAAATAGGTTTTTGCCAGAGCTTATGGATCAGGTTGCTAAAGATTTGTCCGGTGCAAAAAATGATGTCAATAAACTCGCAGCCTTAAGAGTTTATAAAATGATGACAGATAAGAATGGCCGTCGTGATGGTTTTGTTGAAGAGTACTTTGCCAAAGGTTGGCAAAAAGAGTATTCGGGCGACAGGGAAACTCAGGAAACTTTGTTGCAGCATCTTGATTACGCTATGAAGCACATAGATTTAGAAGAGTTAAGCGATGGTGGCGACAAATACGCTCAAAAAGTATTAAAGAAGCATAAGCCACTAATTTCAAAAATCCAATCAGATCTTGGCACCATGCCAGTTGAAGAAAGGGTATATCGTAACCTCAAGCAAAATGCATCCACTGAGCTTGGTTCGCCATTAAATGTGAAACATGCGATAGGGCCTGTGTTTGATATTGTTTTCCAAGAAAGGGTAATTAATACCGAGAACTTACTTGTTTCTCAATTACTCACCAGTAAAGGTTTTGAGAAGTACTTTTTACCTCAATCTGAGTCAGTTGCTGAGCTAGCTTTGATTGATAGTTGGGTACTTGGTCAAAGTGAAGTAGCCGAATTTAGTACGGCTGATAAGCAAGTGTTACGTGAAAAAATTCGAGATCAATATGTCTCTGATTACACCAATACTTGGCGAGCGGCTATTAATGCTATCGATATTAAATACTTTTCTGATATCAATGATGCAGTTCAAGTATTAGATAACCTAACTGGCAGTATGCAGCCTTTCTCAAGAATGTTGGCAGCTATTGAAAGTAATACTCAGCTATTCCCTGAATTGCCAGAGAATGATGCTGAACGTATTGATTTGATGAAGGCGCCTAAGTATCAAGTTGCAGCAGCAGTTAACAATCCATTTGCTGAGCTCAACTCTCTATTGGATGAGAGAGAAGGGCAGCCAGCTTATATGGAAGAAGTTATGGAGGCTGTGGCTCAATTGCAGACTTATTTGACTGCTATTCAAAATGCACCAGACATGGGGAAAGCTGCATTGGATGCTACTAAAGATAGGCTAACGCTTAAAAATGCTGATCCTATTTATACTGTGCAGCGTATTGCGTCAGGTTTGCCAAAACCTTTAGATGCTATGGTTGGAAAGCTTGCTACTGAGAGCTGGTATGTTGTGAAGCAAGAGGCGGTTAAGCATCTTGAGGTAAGATGGTTTAAAGATGTGTATTCCAAATTCGATAGTAAGTTTGCAAATCGTTATCCTTTCGATCCTGAAGCTAAAAAAGATGTTTCTTTGCAAGACTTTGAAGACTTCTTTGCACCTGAAGGTACCTTGAACCAGTTTTACAACAATCAGCTGAAAATGTTCATGGATGAAAATCTAGGTTTGTCAGCTAACTCTGGTGAACAATCCTTAATTAGAAAAGATGTTTTAGAGCAACTTGAAGAAGCGAAGCGTATTCAGCAGGCATTCTTCCAGAATAAGGGGATTCTAGATGTTAAGTTCTCTTTAGAGCCTGTTGAGCTAAGTTCGAATAAACGCAGAAGTGTTATCAATGTGGATGGTCAATATGTGGGGTATTCTCATGGACCTAAGAAAACAGTTGAGCTGGTTTGGCCTAATACTTTGAGAGAAGGTACCTCTTCTAAGCTTACCTTTGTGCCAACTCAAGTGAATGCTTCTCCTCGTAGTATTGCTATCCAAGGTGCTTGGGCCTTTTTCAGACTGTTGGAGAAAGGGGAAGTCGTTGGGGCTAGTGCGACAAGTGTCGATTACCGCTTTAACCTAAGTGGAGGCTACGCGATTTATCGATTGCACTCAGATGCGGACTCTAATCCATTCACCTCATCTCTATTCAAATCATTCAAGTTATCAAAAACACTTTATTAAAAAGCGATATCTGATGGAGCAAATTTTGCTCCATCAGACTTAAGGGATTATTAGTTAGTATGTTGTTTTTTTCGGATTTACATCAATTTCGTCTTGTTTCTGATGAAAGCCTTTTAAGAGACTCATCTGTTTATCAACAAATTAGGTCTGAAATTAATCGTAGGAATGTTCCTCTGGCTGGTGGCACAGATTGGGATAATGTTAGGAAGTTATGTGAGCAGATAGGTGCAAGTGAAGGTGTTGATTTACTGGTGGCTGTTTATTACACAGTGGCAGCAATTAAGACACAAGGCCTAAGTGGTTTAGCGGTTGGTTTAGAGCTACAAGCTGCTGTGATAAAAAAGTTTGGTGCTAATTCGGCGTTCCCTGCAATAAGACGATCCGAGCTTCTCACCTGGATGGTTGGGAAAATAGGACCAGAAATACGGTCTTTGAATCCAAGCGTGAAGCAGCTTAGAGATTTATATCGTTGTGAAAGGGCTTGTCACAGTTTGCATAATCAATTTAGTCTGCTCCAGCCCGATCAGGTGCCAGATTTGGATATGATAGCGTTTACTATTTTTGAATATATCGACAAACTTGAAACTAATGCTGAGATTGCTCAACCTAAAACGATTGAAGTTGCAGCTAAGTTGAGTTGGAAGCAAAAAATACTTCCCTATTTTGGTGGGGCAAGTTTAGCTGTTATAGCAACATTTGGCTTTGCATACCTCAAGCAAAATTTGGATACCCCAAACTCTGTAGTAAGTGTGGAGCAAACAATCCCTAAAGTCATGCAACCAGAATTTATTAATAATTTACCTTTAATTATTGATTTTGGTGATTTTGCGACCAAAAAAGAGGAAATTTCTGCTTTTTACCTTGATCGTTCTTTGGCATTAATGGATAAAAAAGTTACCGAAGATTTGAGGCAGGCTCTAGGTTTAGAGGCTACTTTGCAAGGGCTTTATCCTGGTGATGAGTCTTTGCAAGGGGATGTTGCAACTTTAGAAAGTTGGAAGGCTGATATGTTGGCTGTTGTTGATACACAGTATCAGCGCTTTAGTCGTGCTAGAACAAACGCAGCTAATATTAACTTGATGGTTGAAAGTGATAGATACGATCAAGCAAAAGTATTAGCTAAAAAGATGGAAGATTATGCGATTAGCCTATCTCCTGTTTACGGGAGGGCCATGTATATTGAAGAGTTAATTGAACAAGGAAAACTTGAATCATCGCAACTTGAATTGGATAAGCTTCTTTATAACTTAAAAGCGTTAAACCTTAAAATTGCGTTACTTGAAAACAAAGTTGAAGGTAAGAAGAATCATTAGTGAAACTTGGTTTAATTGCATTTTTTGTTATTAACGCCAATTGATCCAATAGTGATAGCTTAATGATTCATTATATTCGATCGTATTTTTAAAAATATCACTGGCTACATTATTACAACTCACAGGAATAAACTCTGGCTCGGTCCAACCTGTCATACCGCCAAGATACTCTCTTGTATAGCCCCATTGTCCACAAGAGAGTAACTGGTCATAACTATTTTCTCGTTCGCATACAACGCATGTTTCAAACATAATTGTAATATCTTCACCTTCTACGCCATAAGCATCTGAAATATAAGGTGTATCATAGATAGCTAGGGTAGAGCTTCTCTGTACTTGGCCTTCCCAAGGTTTATCTGTGTCATCAAGGGGGGTGTAATGGTTGCCCCGGCCATGCTCTAGGTTTTCTCCATCATAAAAGGGTTCTGTATTTTCTGGTGGGATATCCAGTTGGTTGATATTTTCATTGACTAAATTAATGTTGCTTTTTCTAACTTGGAGCATGCGATATTTGTCGCATTGCGCTTGATTGCGACCACTTATTTGCCCGTTTATGTTAGAGAAAAAGTGAATTTCTAAACCAACACCTGTGGCATTATCTGTTGCTATATAGCTTGCTTGGCTGCGGCTACTGTGAAACCACGCTTTAGAGAATGCCAATATGCCCAAGTGAGTTGAACTGGATTTGACTTCTGCCTGAACAGGACAAATTTTGGCAACTAGAAGCTCTTCTGCAGATAATTGATGAGTAAATGCTGTCAAAAAACTGAGGACTGAAAGGTAAATATAAAGTGGTCTTGTCATACATAACCTAAAATTGTGAGATGGGTTAAGTATAGAAAGTGAAAGTCAGTTGGTATTAACTGTCATAAAAAATTAATAAAAGGGGAGGTTAAATGTTTAAACTATTAAACTCGGTTGAATCAACTGTATAAATCGTCCAGCGTTTTTCCGTTAGCTTTAACTCTTTGACATTAATATGGCTAACTTCCGCTGTTACTCGGCGGTTAGTTGCGCGGCCATTTTCTGTTTGATTATCAGCAATGGGTTGGCTTTCACCATAGCCAATTGCTTTTATACGCTTGGGTGCAATGGTGAATTTTTCAACTAATGCTTGTTTGATAGCATTGGCTCTGTTTTGAGAGAGCACTAGGTTTTTTTCCTCATCACCTTGAGAGTCTGTATGGCCCTCTATAACAACATCTGTTGTTTTAAATTCTTGCAAAAATTTACCTAGTTTTAAGATGCCTTTTAATTCACTGTCCTTTAGCTGATGTTTACTTGTTTCGAAACGAACGTCGAGTTTGACTTTTTTTTCTATCGAATTACTTAAATGTTTGGCAATGGAGCAGCCAAAATTATCAACTTTAGAGTTAGGTGGGGTGTTTGGGCATTTATCTCGTATGGCGATGACGCCGTCTTTGTCCAAATCTTTAAAACGCTGACTAATATCCTTGCCAAATAGCCTTTCAGCAAAGCTGGTTTCCACCATAAAGCTAGATAAAATGACTATCCATAGCATTTTTCTCATTCAATGTCCTTAATCTAGCTCAGAGTCGGGTGGTTAGAATATAGAGTATTCATATTCGTTATATCCAATACCATGGGTGTTTTGTTTTCATTATGTAAAAAAGTGTAAGGTTTTTAGGGCGGGAGTTTCTAGGGTTAATTAAATTCTATCTAGGTTTTTTTCATAAATCCTAGAGTGTCGAGAGCTGATCGCATATAATGCTGGGCCTTAAAAATATATTAGTACTTCTTGTTGTTGGTTTTGGACTCTAAATCATCATAAAAACCTTTAAAAAAGACGGTTTTATAAACAACAAGGAGAAGAAGAATCTCTTACTTAGTAAGTAACAGGAATTAGAATTATGCGCAGTCATTATTGCGGCGAATTAAATGCTTCAAACATTTCTCAAGAAATTACACTATGCGGTTGGGTTCATCGCCGTCGTGACCATGGTGGCGTAATCTTTCTAGATGTACGTGACCGTGAAGGTATTACTCAAGTTGTTTTTGATCCTGATCGTGCTGATAGCTTTGCACTAGCTGACAGTGTTCGTAATGAATACGTAGTTAAGTTGACTGGTTTAGTACGTGCTCGTCCTGAAGGTACAGTTAATCCAAATATGACGACAGGTGAGATTGAAGTGCTTGGTACTTCTTTGGAAATTCTTAACGCTGCGCAAACACCTCCATTCCAGTTGGATGAGCACCAGTCAGTTGGTGAAGACATTCGACTTAAAAATCGTTTTGTTGATCTACGTCGCCCTGAAGTGCAAGCAAAAATGCGTTTCCGTTCTAAAGTGACATCCGTGCTGCGTAATTATTTAGATGATAATGGCTTCCTAGATATTGAAACGCCAATTTTGACTCGTGCAACACCTGAAGGTGCGCGCGACTATCTTGTGCCAAGTCGTACCCAAGAAGGTAACTTCTTTGCTTTGCCTCAGTCGCCACAGTTGTTTAAGCAACTATTAATGGTGTCTGGTTTTGATCGTTATTATCAAATTGCAAAGTGCTTCCGTGATGAAGATTTGCGTGCTGACCGTCAGCCAGAATTTACTCAAGTAGACATTGAGACATCCTTCATGGGTGAGAAAGAAATTATGTCTATGACAGAAGAAATGGTTGTAGGTTTGTTTAAGCAACTATTGAATGTAGATCTAGGGGCTTTCCCTACTATGCCATACGCTGAAGCGATGGAGACATATGGTAGTGATAAGCCTGATTTACGTATTCCTTTAAAAATCGTGACAGTTTCTGATTTGATGGAAAATGTTGATTTTAAAGTGTTCTCTGGTCCAGCGGTTGACCCTAAGGGTCGTGTAGCTGCACTTAAAGTGCCTGGTGGTAATGCGCTTACTCGTAAACAAATCGATGCTTATACTAAGTATGTTGGTATCTATGGTGCTAAAGGGTTGGCTTACATCAAGGTTAATGACAAATCTAACCTTGAAGAAGGTTTGCAGTCTCCTATTGTTAAATTCCTTCCGGTTGAAGTTCGTCAACAATTGCTTGAGCGTTTAGATGCGCAAGATGGCGATTTGATCTTCTTCGGTTCTGATTCTGAAAAAGTGGTTAATGAAGCACTAGGTGCTTTACGTTGTAAGCTTGGTGAAGATCTTGAACTATATACTTGTGAGTGGGCGCCTCTATGGGTTGTTGACTTCCCAATGTTTGAAGAGACTTCTGATGGCGGTATTACAGCTATTCACCATCCGTTTACAGCGCCATCATGTTCTGTAGAAGAGCTAAAAGCTAATCCATTAACTGCTTTGTCTCAAGCTTATGACATGGTACTAAATGGTACTGAGCTTGGCGGTGGTTCTATTCGTATTCACCAAAGTGATATGCAGCAAACTGTATTTGAGTTGCTAAATATTGATGAAGCAGAGCAAGAAGAGAAGTTTGGTTTCTTACTTGATGCGCTTAAGTTTGGCGCGCCGCCACATGGTGGTTTAGCTTTCGGTCTAGATCGTCTTGTTATGTTGATGACAGGTTCAGCCTCTATCCGTGATGTTATTGCTTTCCCTAAAACGCAAAGTGCAACATGTCTATTGACGCAAGCACCTGGTGAGGTAAGTGAGAAGCAACTAAAAGAGTTGAGCATTCGTGTGCGTAAACCTGTTGTAGAATAAGGTTTTTAGACGAATTTTAAGAAAAGGGCCGCTTATGCGGCCTTTTTTTTGATTTAATAGTGAAATGCGGTTGAATCTTAAAGGTCATACTGTTGAAATATACAGTTAAATTAATGGGTCCTTGAGGTGTGTTTTTGACTCGAATTTTAGCGATTGATCCAGGCTCCCGTATTACTGGCTTTGGCATTATTGATGTGCAAGGGCGGCAAATCCAATATGTTGATAGTGGCTGTATTAGGTTGCCTGATGATGTTCTGGCAGAACGTTTGAAAAATATTTATACCAATGTTAGTGAACTCTTGTCTCGTTATCGACCTCAAGAATTTGCTATTGAAGAAGTGTTTCTTGCAAAAAATGCTAATTCCGCATTAAAACTTGGTCAAGCAAGAGGTGCAGCTATTGTGGCTGCGGCAATGGCTGGCTTACCTGTTTCAGAGTATGCCGCTAAGCGTGTGAAGCAATCTGTTGTGGGTAGTGGGAGTGCAGATAAAGAGCAAGTCCAGCAAATGGTTCAACTGTTGCTTAAGTTAGAGAAAGCGCCTCAAGCTGATGCCGCTGATGCGTTGGCAATTGCAATGTGTCACGCTCATACACGTACTTCTTCGGGGCTAGAATATGGTGTTGGTAAGAGAGCAGCAAGATCCGGTAAGCGTTGGTCAGAATTAGATATAAGGAATCTTAAGTGATAGGTCGTTTAGTAGGTTATTTGGTAGAAAAAGTACCGCCAGAATTAATGTTAGATGTGAATGGTGTGGGTTATGAATTAACTGCTTCAATGACGACTTTCTATGAGCTACCTGCCATAGGTGAAAAAGTCACGCTTTATACGCATTTTCAAGTAAAAGAAGACTCTCAAAGCCTTTATGGCTTTAAAGGGAAAGATGAAAGAGCCTTGTTTCGTATTTTAATTAAAGTTAATGGAGTGGGCCCTAAGATGGCGCTTAGCGTGTTATCTAGCATGTCGAGTGATGAGTTAATCGCTAATGTTCAAGATTCAGATGTGACGGCACTCACACGTATACCAGGTGTTGGTAAAAAAACAGCAGAGCGCTTGATTATTGAGTTGAGAGATAAGCTTGGTCAAGCTGCAAAGCAGGATCTATTTGCGACGCCAGAAGTTTTAAGGCAAGTGCAAACGGATCCAAGGCAAGAAGCGGAAGCGGCCTTGGTCGCTCTTGGTTACAAACCACAAGAAGCAGCAAAAGCCATTGCGAAGGTGCCTGTGTCATCTGATAGTAGTGAGCAGGTGATAAAGTCTGCTTTAAAAAGCATGCTTAAGTAGATTCTGAATATGATTGAATCCGATAGAATAATTAGTGCTGAATCTGATGCTATAGAGCTTTCAGGGTCCGAGTCGCATATTGATAGAGCAATTCGTCCAAAAATGTTGGACGAATATATTGGTCAGCCAGTTGTTAGAGAGCAAATGGATATCTTTATTCAGGCTGCGAAGCAACGGGAAGAGCCTTTAGATCATTGTCTTATCTTTGGGCCGCCTGGGTTAGGGAAAACAACTTTGGCTAATATTATTGCCAATGAAATGGGGGTTGAAATTAAAACGACCTCTGGTCCTGTGCTTGAACGTGCTGGTGATTTAGCTGCTCTTTTGACAAACCTTAGTGAAGGTGATGTGCTGTTTATCGATGAAATACATCGTTTAAGTCCAGCGGTTGAAGAGGTGCTTTATCCTGCGATGGAGGATTATCAGCTGGATATTATGATAGGTGAAGGTCCTGCTGCTCGCTCTATTAAAATTGAACTTCCTGCTTTTACCTTGGTCGGAGCAACAACTCGCGCTGGTTTATTGACATCTCCCTTAAGAGATAGATTCGGTATAGTGCAAAGACTTGAGTTTTATGATGTTCAGTCGTTAACAACTATAGTCTCTCGTTCATCTGAAAAGATGGGGTTGAATATGGATGCTTCAGGTAGCTTCGAAATTGCTCGTAGAGCAAGGGGGACGCCTAGAATTGCAAACCGCTTGTTGCGTCGAGTCAGGGATGTTGCTCAAGTTGGTGGCTATGAAATAGTGGCCCAAGAAGTTGCTCAGCGTGCCTTAGATATGTTAAGTGTAGATACTCAAGGGTTTGATCACTTAGATCGACGTATGTTATTGACTATGATAGAGAAGTTTGAAGGAAGACCGGTAGGTCTGGACAGTATTTCTGCTGCTGTTGGGGAGGATAAAGATACCATCGAAGATGTGATCGAGCCTTACCTAATTCAGCAAGGATTTGTGATTCGTACGCCAAGAGGGCGACAGGTTACAAAGAAGGCATATGAGCATTTTAATTATCAATTGCCAAACGATTTAAATTAGAGGTAGTAAATGTCAATTTGGGGTCTTATCGCGAGTGCTAGCCTTGTAGTTCAGCTAGTTATGTTGTTGTTGGTTTTAGCATCTGTTTTTTCATGGGTTGTCATTTTTCAGCGAGTGAGAGTGTTAAGAGGGGCGGCAAAGGTTCGTCGCACTTTTGAAGATCTGTTTTGGTCTGGTATGGACTTAAGTCAGCTTTATCGTCAAGTAACAGCGGAAGGGCGAAGAGTTGAAGGTATAGAAAATATTTTCACATCTGGGATTAAAGAGTTCACGCGTTTACGTCAGAGTGCAAATATGGACCCTGATGCGGTCATGGAGGGCGTTCAGCGTGCTATGCGTGTAGCACTGGCGCGTGAAGAAGAGAAGCTTGATAAGCATTTGCCTTTTTTAGCTACGGTGGGTTCTACCAGTCCTTATGTAGGCTTGTTTGGTACAGTTTGGGGGATAATGCATTCATTTATAGGTTTGGCCGAGGTGCAACAAGCAACGCTTGCTACAGTGGCTCCTGGTATTGCTGAAGCTTTGATTGCGACAGCAATTGGCCTCTTGGCTGCTATTCCTGCGGTTATCTCTTATAACCGTTTCTCTACCACAGCAGATGCGCTTGCGATTAACTACGAAACTTTTTCTGATGAGTTTAGTAGTATTTTACATCGTAAAGTACATGGTAGAGATGGGGGCGCTGCATAGTGGCTCGCCCTAATCGACGTACACGCCGTAAACCTATGGCGGAAATTAATGTTGTGCCTTATATCGATGTGATGTTAGTGCTCTTGGTTATCTTTATGATTACGGCGCCTATGTTGACACAGGGTGTTGATGTTGAGTTGCCAAGCGCAAATGCAGCGCCGATCGAGGATCCGCAATCAGATGTGTTGGTCGCGTCAATTAATGCTAGTGGTGAATACTTTATAGACTTTGGGGGGGAGCAAAGCTCGCTTCCTCTAATTGAATTGCAAGATAAAGTGAAAAAAGTGATTGCGCAGAATCCAAGCCTTCCTGTTCTTGTTAGAGGAGATAGAAGTGTTGCCTATGGTGATGTAATTGGCTTAATGGTGGCATTACAGGCTGCAGGTGTGCCTAATGTGGGGCTGGTAACAGAACCTGAGGCACCTTAATGAAGTTTTTCAGTAAAGAAAGTTATGGATTGCCTGTCCTGCTTGCGATAAGTCTGCATTTGCTTTTAATTGTGGTAAGCTTGGTTGCAGTAGATTTCAAAGAAGAACAAGACCTTAGAGTAAATGATAGACCTGTTGTTCAAGCTAAAGTTGTAGATATTAGCCAAACAATCATAGGTAAAAGAATTGAAGAGGATAAGGCGAAAGTCAAAGCTCAGGCGCTAGCAGCAAAGAAGAAAGCGCAGCAAGAAAAGAAGCGTAAGGCCGCAGAGCAAGCTTTAAAGGAGCGGAAAAAACAGCTAGCACAACAAAAAAAGCAGAAGCAAGCACAGGAAGAGAAAGCTAGGGCGGCCGCAGAGGCTGCACAAAAAGCTGAAGCTGATAAGTTGCAGAAAAGACAGGTTGTTGAAGCTGAGCAAAAGAAAAAAGCGGCTCAAAAAGCTCAAAAAGCAAAGGATGATGCAAAAAAACGATTAGCTCAGGAGACTAAAAAGGCAGAAGCTGCTAAAAAATTGGCTGAGTCAAAAAGGCGAGAGCAAGAAAGGATTAACAAAGAAAAGGCTGAAGTTGAGCGTAAGCGCTTAGAGGCGATTCGGATTGCTGAAGAGCAAAAGAAAAGGCAAGAAGAGGCACAGCTGGCTTTAGCTCAAGAAAAGGCAAGGCAAGAAGCGCTAGCAATAGAGTTGGCTTTGCAAGAGGAGGCTGAAAAACAGCAGGAAATCGCTGAGGCAAGTGCAAGGCAATCTATGTCGGCTTTAATTGATCAGAGAATACGATCTCGTTGGATAAGGCCGCCTAATGCTACGAATGGTATGAAAACGCAATTGAGAATTTTCTTTTTGCCGACGGGAGAGGTTGATTTAGTAAATGTGACTGAATCAAGTGGTGATGCGTTATTTGATCAAAGAACAGTCGATGCTGTATACAAAATGGGACGAATTGAAGAGCTAGCTGAGCTTGATCCTTTTGTATTTGAACGTAATTTTAGAACGGTTGACTTAATTTTTAATCCTCAGGATTTGAGACGCTAATGAGAAAATTGAAATATTTTTCGCTGGGTTTGATGATGCTTTTGTTATCAAACTTGGCAAAAGCACAGTTAGTTATTGAGATTACAAGTGGTGCTGATCAATTGTTACCACTTGCTGTTGTTCCTTTTGCATATGATGGAAAAGGTGCCCTGCCTGCAGATGTTGCTCAAATTATTGAAAACGACTTGAAGCGTAGTGGTCTGTTTGAGGCAATTCCAAGAACAAATATGCTGAGTTTGCCATCTAAAAAAGAAGATGTGCACTTCCGTGATTGGCGTTTATTGAAAAGCGACTATGTTGTTATTGGTGATATTAGGCAGATAGATAGTGAAAGCTTTGAAATTAACTTCGAATTAATTAATGTACTAAGTCAGAAAACGGTAGAAAAGCATACAGGTTTAGCTGTTAAGTCTAGCGGCTTAAGAGATGCTGCTCACTACATTAGTGATAAAATTTATCAGCTGTTAACTGGAGTGCGAGGCGCTTTTAATACTCGTATTTTATATGTAACTGCTGAGGGTGATAGGGCTGCGCCAACGTATCGCTTACAGGTTGCTGACGCGGATGGTCATAGGCCACAAGTTATCGTTGAGTCAGAAGAGCCAATTCTATCTCCATCTTGGAGTCGTAATGGTCGTTTTATTACTTATGTAATGTTTAGAGATAGACGCCCTAATATTTTCGTACAAGAACTGGCGACAGGGAAAAGGCAAAAAATTGCTCAATATAAAGGTCTTAACGGCGCACCAGCATGGTCGCCAGATGGTAGGCAGTTAGCGCTAGTTTTATCTAAAGATGGTAACCCAGAGATTTATATCTTTGATATAGCAACACAAAAATTACAAAGAGTTACTAATCATTATTCAATCGATACTGAACCAAGCTGGGAGCCAGATGGTAAAGGGATTGTTTTTACATCTGATAGAGGTGGTAATCCACAAATCTACCGTGTAGATATTAACTCTAAAGCCGTTGAGCGCGTCACTTTTGAGGGTGATTTAAATACCCGAGCGAGAATGACGCCAGATGGGCGCTATCTGGTAACAGTGCAAAAAAATGATGGTAATTACCATATAGCGTTACAAGATATGAAAAATGGTCGTGTACAAATTTTAACAGAAACCTACCTAGATGAGTCTCCAAGTATTGCCCCTAACGGTAGTATGGTGATGTATGCAACTACGCATAATGGGAAAGGTATTTTGGCAGTAGTTTCCGTTGATGGTCTGGTTAAATATAGGTTACCATCAGCGGCAGGTGAAGTGAGGGAGCCCGCATGGTCTCCTTTCTTTGAGTAGAGTCCCCTTAAGGAGTGAAGAATGAGCGTTAATAAACTAGGTAAAATGGCTGTAATTGGTCTTTCTGCAGCTTGGATTGCAGGTTGTAGTACCACAGCAACTGAGACTGATTCTTCTTCAGTATCAGAAGCTGAAGCAAATAATGTAGCGGCTGAGTCATCAGCTGCAAGTGCAAATGGTTCTACTGGCAATGCTGGTGATGAATCTTTTGGTGCAAATGGTAACGGTGATTTATCTAGCGTAATCGTTGATGGTAACGGCAATGTTGTATCTGCTGATACTGCTGCTGCGGCTGAAACAGCTGCTGCAAATGCCAAGGATATGCTTGTAGGCGTTGCTCATGTTTTCTATTTTGATTTCGATAAATCAATTGTGCGTCCAGAAGCACGTGAAGCTCTAGCTAAACATGCGAAATATCTTGTAGCTAATCCAGATGCTCGTGTTGTTCTTGAAGGTCATGCTGATGAGCGTGGTACTCGTGAATACAATATGGCTCTTGGTGAGCGTCGTGCTAAAGCAGTTAGTCGTTACTTGACTATTCAAGGTGTTGCTGCCGCTCAAATCGAAACAGTTAGCTTCGGTGAAGAAAAGCCACTTGAATTTGGTCATAACAAGCAAGCTTGGCAAGCAAACCGTCGTGTAGAAGTGCGTTACGAATAATGTTGGCCGTGACTCATAATCTTCGCTCTATCGCAATGGCGCTGTGTTTCACAGCGCCATTGGCGTTTGCTGAGGGAGAGCCTAGTGCTTTGTCTGCAAGTGCTGCCGCTGAGTTGTTATATCAAATAGAAAACCTGCAGCTTGAGGTTCAATCTCTTAGAGGCACAGTTGAACAGCAGCAGCATGAACTTTCTAAAATGAAAGCAAGTCAAAGAGATAGGTATATCGATCTAGATAAGCGTATTTCATCCTTGATGAGGGTTGTTCAGGAGCGACCTGTGGTTCCTGTTGTTGCTCTTGATGTAACAGCGGCTAGTTCTGATGCTTTGCCTGTAGATAGTGCTACTAGCAACTCGGTAGTTGAGCCAGAACCGGTTGAAGTAGTTAATACGCCACGAATTATTGAACCAGCTAATGCTGAAACATTGGCAGAGTACAAAGCAGCGTACTCTCTTGTGCGTAACAATGAAAACGCAAAGGCAGAGTTGGCATTTGTTGATTTTATTGGAAAATATCCAAATAGTGAGCTGTCTGGCAATTCATATTATTGGCTTGGTTTGTTGAAATTGAATTCAGGTGATCCTGTTTCTGCAATTGAACAATTTAAGTCTGTTATTGCTCAGTTCCCTGGCCATGATAAAGAAACTGATACGCTGTATCGATTGGGTTTTGCCTATCTAAAACTTGATGATAAAGAATCAGCTAGAGGCTATCTAGTTGATGTTATTGAGCGTTTTCCTAACAGTAAAGCAGCTAAATTAGCAAAAAATCTCTTGTCTAATATAAAATAGCTTGTATTTCCCAATGGGTTCTGTATTATACGCGCCCGTTGGGTCGTTAGCTCAGTTGGTAGAGCAGTTGACTTTTAATCAATTGGTCACTGGTTCGAATCCAGTACGACCCACCAACAATCTTATATCTACTTCAGGTAGTCTGGGTCGTTAGCTCAGTTGGTAGAGCAGTTGACTTTTAATCAATTGGTCACTGGTTCGAATCCAGTACGACCCACCAACTTTCTATATCTAATCCCGAGTTTTAGTTAGGGGTAATGACATGTCGACCGTCCTCGATAAAGCAGCCTTAAGAGAAACAGTTCAACAACATCTCTCTTCTGCAGAACAAGTCCTAAAAGTGCCTTCTGAAAATGAAGATGCATTGCGTGCCGAAATCAAATCCCTCCTTAAAGCAAAAGATGCTGTATTAGTTGCTCATTACTATTGCGATGATGATATTCAGGCATTAGCTGAAGAGACCGGAGGTGTGATTGCTGATTCTCTGGAGATGGCAAGGTTCGGAGCGAATCATGAAGCATCAACCCTTGTGGTTGCTGGTGTCAAATTTATGGGCGAGACATCTAAAATTCTCAGTCCAGAAAAAACAGTATTAATGCCGACACTGGAAGCTACTTGCTCATTAGATATTGGTTGTCCAATTGATGAGTTTTCTGCGTTTTGTGATCAATACCCTGATCGAAAGGTAGTTGTTTATGCCAATACGTCAGCAGCTGTAAAAGCTCGAGCTGATTGGGTTGTAACCTCAAGTATTGCGTTGCAGGTCGTAGAGCATCTGGTTGATCAAGGTGAAAAAATTATCTGGGGGCCAGATCAGCATCTTGGTGGATATATCCAAAAGCAAACAGGTGCAGATATGATTCTTTGGGATGGCGCTTGCATCGTTCATGAAGAGTTTAAAGCGAAAGGTATTTTAGATCTTAAAGCAATTTACCCAGATGCTGCTGTGCTTGTTCATCCAGAATCTCCCGAGTCAGTTGTAGATGTGGCGGATGTTGTAGGCTCTACATCGCAGCTTTTGAAAGCCTCGAAAGAAATGACAAATTCAAGTTTTATCGTGGCAACGGATCGCGGTATTTTCTATAAAATGAAGCAGGCCTCACCAGAGAAGCAATTTCTTGAAGCGCCAACGGCTGGTTCTGGTGCGACATGTCGTAGTTGTGCGCATTGTCCTTGGATGGCTTTAAATAGTTTGCAGTTATTAAGAGATGCTTTAATTGATTCAACAGACGAAATTCATGTTGATGAAACTACAAGAGTTAAAGCGCTAATGCCTTTACAAAGGATGCTGGACTTTCAGGTTCAATCTTAATTCTAGGTAAACGATAGCTCTATTTAATCAAGGTAGAGCTATCAATCCAGTTCAATTTTATTTCCTTTCTCTAGCTCTATTGTACTGAAAATTTCTTCTTTGATTTTGTTAATAATGATTAGGTCGTTATTGTCCGCAACAAATTCTGCTCTTTTAAGTAAATTTAAAGCCGATTTTCCTTGGCCCTTGCTAAATACTATTTTTGCTTCATAGGCTCGTGTTAAGGCGAGATTTTTGGCTTCTTTGGCTTGGCGTAAATGAATGCGGTTAATAATATCTTTTTCGTACTGTAAGAGCCTGACTTGTTGAGATTGGGTACTGCTTAATAAATGGCTGTCAGGACTTAATTCGATAAAAGCGAGTTGATTCTTATTAAGGCTAAGTTTGTGTTGGATGATCGCTTGGGCTTCTTCTATTTTGCCACTGTTAATTAAAATTCGAGCTTTTAAATAGGCTTGATTATAAAGTGTTACATCTAGCTTTTTGGCAAGACTGTTCGCTTTTTCTTTATCATTATTTATTAAAGCAACAAGCGCTTTGGCATAGACTTGATCACTTTCAATGTTAATTTGCGATTGGATATAGGTATCTGGGTTAAGCATTAAACTGGCACGATAAGCAAGAAGTGTCGCTCTAAACTGATTAAACTGAGTTTGATCCCCTTGCTTTAAAACACTTTGTATCGGGGTCGTGCTTAGAGAGTCAGCAAGCCTGTTTTCTGGAATAGGGTGAGTTGATAAGAATTCGATAGGTTCCCGGCCGATAGTGCCTTGGAAGAAGGTAAAGAAAAGTTTGCTTGTCGCGTGTTCATCTATTCCTGCTCTGATTAAGTATTTTTTAGCTTGTCTGTCGGCTTCTACTTCCTGTATGCGGCTATAGCTTAATCTATTCTCTTGTTGGTTTGCTATGCCCGACAAGAAGAGTGCAGAACTTGCGTCTCCTTGAGCACCAGCTAATGCTGCAACAATTCCTGCCCCCATCATAAGCATAGCCTTGTTTTTTTCTTGTTCACTATGCTGGCTTTGTCTTTCGTAATGTTTAAGATCAAGGTGTGCTAGTTCGTGGGCAAGTAGCGCCAGTAGAGTTTGTTCGTCATTTATTTTGCTTAACATGTCGCTATAAAGGAACATATGACTCCCAGGTAGAACAAATGCATTGCTTTTAGTGCTGTTTAAGAGTCCTATTTCAATGTTTTTCTGATAGAGTTCCGTGTACGGCAGAAGCTGGGCTAAAGCACTTCTTAAATAATCGTATGCCGGTGGAAAATTTATAAAATGTTTGCTGCCATGGAGTTTACGAAACCAGTGTTGTCCTAAAACATAGGATGGATTTGAAAGGCTCTGCTCATCAAGATTGGCTTCTAAATTTGGTAGTAAGGTTTCGGCCTTTGGACTAGTTAGGGCTAAAGCCATCAAAAGGCTTATTGTGAGCCTGATATGTTTTGATAAAATCATTGTTTTAAAAGAGTATCTTGAGATTTAGTAAGGTAAGAATGAATAATCAGCAGTATGACGTATTATTGGACGTAAGAGAAGATAAGTGCCCTATGCCCTTATTAAAGACGAAAATGGCATTAGCTAAAATGTCATCGCAAGAGGTTTTGTGTGTCCTTGCGAGTGATCCTGGGTCATTAAAAGATATCCCCTATTATTTATCTGTCGTAGAAATTCCGTTGTTATTACAAGAGCATGTTGATAATGTATGCCGTTTTTTAATTCAAAAGCCATAAGTTCAAAAGACTAAACAAAGCAGGAATCTATGTTAAAAATTGTCGAGTCGCTAATAAAGCGCTACTTCTCTGATGAAGAGGCTGTAGTGTTTTTATTGTTGCTAATTACATGTATTGCCATATTGGTTTTTTTAGGCAATATTCTCGCACCTGTATTGATCGCTGTGGTTTTAGCTTTCTTATTGCAAGGTGTAGTAAGTAAAGTTGAGCGTATTGGTGTCGGGCATTTGCCTGCGGTTTTGATTGTTTTTCTTTCTTTTACTGCGTTATGTGTGGCTTTTATTGGAATAATGGTGCCTGTGATTTGGAAGCAAGCAGGTCGTTTACTAAATGACGCTCCACAAATGTTAACTGATCTTGATGCTGTTGTTAAAACCTTCACGCTCGAGCATTTGGAGTATGTAAAGCAGGACTCTATTGATGAAGTGCTAGGAAATATGGCAAATGAATTGGCTAATCTTGGTCAGTGGCTGCTGTCTTTTTCTTTGTCTAGCATTCCTTCTATTATGTCGCTAATGATTTATATGGTTCTCGTGCCATTAGTTATGTTTTTCTTAATGAAGGATCAAAAGCAAATAATGGTTTGGTGTACCGCTTGGTTACCCTCTGAACGAGCTATGATGAGGTCCATTGCGCAAGAAATGAATGATCAGATAGCCAACTATATCCGTGGTAAGTTTATCGAAATGGTGGTTGTTGGTGTTGCTACCTATGCAGTCTTTGCTGTGCTTGGGTTGAGATACGCTGAGCTGCTTGCTCTTTTTGTTGGTTTGTCAGTCCTTATACCTTATATAGGGGCTGCGGCTGTGACTGTTCCTGTCGTTATGGTGGCATTTTATCAATATGGAACCGACTCTGAATTCGTTTATGTGCTTGTGGCTTATCTTGTAGTGCAAGCACTAGATGGGAATGTTCTTGTTCCTTTGCTATTTTCAGAGGCTGTTAACTTACATCCACTGGCTATCATTATCGCTGTGCTATTTTTTGGCGGTATTTGGGGGTTTTGGGGAGTCTTTTTCGCGATTCCTCTGGCGACTCTTGTTAAGGCAATTATTAATGCCTGGCCGAGACATCATCAAGTTCCCAGCTATTAATATAAAAAGGGCGCCTATTTAGGCGCCCTCAGACTGCTGACAAAGTCCTCGCCAACCTAGGCGGGGATTTTTTATAATAAGCCATGCTTAATTCTCGCCCCCAAACTCAGTCTTCTCTTGAGTTCGTCTGTATTGACGAGCTTGTTCCTAAAGAT
>NZ_JSEO01000001.1:0-277722 GCF_001624705.1 Marinomonas sp. SBI8L | reverse complement strand
ATCTTTAGGAACAAGCTCGTCAATACAGACGAACTCAAGAGAAGACTGAGTTTGGGGGCGAGAATTAAGCATGGCTTATTATAAAAAATCCCCGCCTAGGTTGGCGAGGACTTTGTCAGCAGTCTGAAAAGCCAAACTTATGTTTGGCTTTTTTATTTAGAAAAGGCTAATAAAGGTTTGTAAGCATATTGTTTCTTATGTCAGAATGCTGAAAGTGAAAATAATAAAATGGAATGAATTGAATGAAAGTATCAAAGATTTTAGCAACAGGTTTATTAGCGCTTTCTCCACTTGCAGTCATGGCTAACCCAGGTTGTGGTATGGGGTCTCAAGTTTTTGATGGTAGCAAAGGACTTTTTACTCACTTATTTGCACTGACAACTAACCAAACAGGTGCTGCTTACTCTATGACATCTGGCACATCCGGTTGTGATACTTCTAAACCTATTGTGGCTGCAACAATCTTCATTGATCAGAATATGGAGCAAATTGCAGAAGACATGGCTATGGGTGACGGTGAAGTTGTATTTGCTTTGACAGAGCTACTTCAGGTGCAAGAAAAAGAAGCTTTTATTAATCTGATGCAAGAAAATTTCGACCAAATTTATACTTCTGACAGCATGACTGCAGAAGAAGTTATGCAGAATATCCAAGGTGTTGTGATTGCTGCCTAACATGTAAAACAAGCAGTTAAGGAACTCAATAGTCGACTCCCCCTTTGTTTGGCTATTGAGCGACTTATGCTTCCTAGGCTAGTTTGAGACTAGCTGTATCTCCCTTCTTATTTATCACTTCTACTAAATATTTTTTCGGTCTCTTCTGGTCTGATTAATAAAGGAATGAAAATACATTATGGTGCGCTCCGCCTTATTAAGATTGAGACTAGCTCAAGCTGTTTTTCTCTCTTTATTCGTCTTTTCTCATTCTGTAAGTGCAAATGAAAGTGAAGCTCGTTCCTTATCTTTGCAAAAGAACGATTTAAGGCAAAAACTCATTCAAATAGCACTCGATCAAAATTTGTCTCAGGCACCTAGGTGGCATAAGTTGCTGCATTACAAACCTGATTGGCAAAAGGGTCATGAAAGTATTGTTGATGATGAAAGTTTTTTTATATCAAATCTAGGTAAATACAGACCCGAATTAGAGCTAGTGGCCAATGTTGAACTCTTTTTGAGTGAGCAGGAAGCAGACAAAGACACAGCTTGTCATTTTCCTGCTAGAAATCGATTTTTATACGAGGCGCTGACCCCAAGGTTAAGTGAGCAGGATAAGGCTTTATTAGCAGAAATAGGTTTTGATGGTAAATCATCTTACTGTCAGGAATATTTGGTTTGGCGAAATGAGAATCCAGTTGAGCAAGCTTGGCTTATTTTTCCAACAGCTTTTTTGAATAGCCCTTCTTCAATGTTTGGCCACACCTTGTTGCGTTTAGATTTAAAAGGCAAATCCACCCTTTTATCCAAATCAATTACCTATGCAGCTCATGCGGAAGATGACCACTATGGTGCTATGTATGCGATAAAGGGGCTTTTTGGTGGGCACCCAGGCTATTTTTCTATTCTGTATTATCATAAGAAAGTTAAGGAATATACCCGTACTAATAACCGTGACATATGGGAATATCAGCTTAACCTGAATGAGGATGAGACTGATTGGATTATGGCGCATTTGTGGGAACTGCAAGAGGTTAGGTTTGATTACTACTTTTCGACACAGAACTGTTCTTACCAGTTATTAGCTGTTTTGGATGTTGCTAGGCCTGAGCAGGATCTAACCGCTGAATTTGATTATTTGGCGATTCCTGTTGATACCATTCGAGCGTTAGAAAAACGAGAATGGATTGAGAAAAAACAGTTTAGACCATCTGAAAATCGCTTGTTTTACACATATCTTCAGCATTTGAGCCAAGCAGAGAAAGATTTGGTATTTGATTTACAGGAAAACAAATATGAGTCACTTGCTGAGCAAATAAAATTATTGCCCCGTGATAGGCAAAGGCTGGTGTTAGAAGCGGCTTATAAGCTCATAACACTCAGGGGGAAAGATGCGAAAAACAAGAAAAAACGATTAGGTCTACCTCTTCTAAGAGCGAGGAGTAAACTGGGTAAATCAAGTGATGAATTGCAAGTTACACAACTTGTGGCACCTGAGAAAGGGCATTTAAGTCAAAAGCTGAGCCTAGGTTTTGTAAATACGAGTGAGCAAAATAAAGGTGTACTCGATTTAAAACTCACTCTGCATAGTTTGGATGACCCTGTTTATGGTTTTGATAAAGGTTCACAGATTAACTTCTTACAACAAAAAAGTGTATTTGATGAAAATGACATCAAACTTGAAAGTTTTGATCTACTCAATATTCGATCTTTGACGCCTTCAGATAAGTATCTAACCCATACCGCTTGGCAAGTAAGTACGGGTTTAGAGAGACATCTTATGCCTGATGATAGTCGTAGACTTAATAAACAAGTCGTCGCAGGCTTTGGCCGTAGTTGGCGTTTTAATCAGCTAGATATGTATGCTTTGTTTGGTGGGCAGCTAGAGGGTTCAAATGAGTTTCAAGATTATTTGGAATTTGCGCCTAAAGTCGATGTCGGCTTGCTATTGCAAAATGATGTCTATACTAGTGAGTTACACGCTAGCCAATATCGTTTTTTAAATGCAAAGTTTAGCCGGATGAAGCTGCGCTGGACGGGCAGTTGGACTTGGCAGCAAAATCAAAGTATTAGTGTAAATGCCGAGCGTGAAGAAATATTAGGTAAAACGCACTTTAGTCAATTCTCTCTACAATATAATCATTTTTTCTAAGTGAATTTTCATATCTTAAAAATTTCATAGAGTAAAAAGTGACAATGAAATGAGTGGGCTTAAAAAAGAGTGGGAAATGGGGCTCACTAAATGGCATCTAGGCTTGCTATGACTGGGCCTAGGTCATACACTAAGCCCCTATTTTATTAAACTCAATTTTTCGTATTTTGAGACCTGTAATTACTCAAAAATACCAAATTGAACCTCATTTAGGAGTAAATAAGTAATGTCTGACGTGAAGAAGGTTGTTTTAGCCTATTCTGGCGGCCTGGACACTTCCGTAATCGTGAAGTGGCTTCAAGAAGAGTACCAGTGCGAAGTAGTCACTTTCACCGCTGACCTAGGTCAAGGTGAAGAAGTTGAACCAGCACGTGCTAAAGCACAAGCGTTAGGCATTAAAGAAATTTACATCGAAGACCTACGCGAAGAGTTCGTACGCGACTTCGTATTCCCTATGTTCCGCGCTAACACCATTTATGAAGGTGAGTATCTACTAGGTACATCTATTGCTCGCCCACTTATCGCTAAGCGATTGATTGAGATCGCTAATGAGACAGGTGCTGATGCAATCTCACACGGCGCAACCGGTAAAGGTAATGATCAGGTTCGTTTTGAACTAGGTGCTTATGCACTTAAGCCTGGCGTAAAAGTGATTGCGCCATGGCGTGAATGGGATCTAACTTCACGTGAGACTTTGATGGCTTACTGTGAAAAACATGAGATCCCAGTTGATTTTTCTACGACTAAGAAAAAATCTCCTTACTCTATGGATGCTAACCTTCTACATATCTCCTACGAAGGCGACATGCTTGAAGATCCATGGACAGAAGCTGAATCTGACATGTGGCGTTGGTCTGTATCTCCAGAAGATGCACCTGATGAAGCAACTTATATCGAAATCGGTTACGAAAAAGGTGACGCTGTTTCTATCAATGGTGAAGCATTATCACCTGCAACGATTCTTGAGCAATTAAACAAGATTGGTGGCGCGAATGGTATTGGCCGTGCTGACATCGTTGAGAACCGTTTTGTTGGCATGAAAGCACGTGGTTGTTATGAAACACCTGGTGGCACCATCTTGCTTAAGTCTCACCGTGCAATTGAATCAATCACGCTAGATCGTGAAGCTGCTCACTTGAAAGATGAGATGATGCCTCGTTACGCGAAAGTGATTTATAACGGTTTTTGGTGGTCTGAAGAGCGTAAGATGATGCAGGCTATGATCGATGCTTCTCAAGAGTTTGTGACTGGTACTGTTCGTCTTAAACTATACAAGGGTAATGTTATTGTTGTTGGTCGTCAGTCTCCTTACAGCCTGTTTGATAGCTCTATTGCAACATTCGAAGATGATGCTGGTGCTTACGATCAAAAAGATGCAGCTGGTTTTATTAAGCTAAACGCATTGCGTATGCGTATTGCTGCTCAAAAAGGACGTTCTTTCCTTAAAGATGAAGAATAAGTTCCAATAGGGCTCAATTGCAGTAAGCAAGACAGTCTGATATTTGCACCTCTAAAGGAATGCAAATAATAAAAACGCCTCGTTACTCATACCAGTAGGTAAAAGATAGCGAGGCGTTTTTCTTTTTTATGTACTCAAGCTTTTGAACTTGAGTATTATTAAAACTAATGTTTCAATCTATGCACTTTTGTTATTTGTAGTAAAATAACAAGCTTAACAGATAGATAATAAAGAGGATGTGCGCCATGACGATTTATAATTTCGGCTCGATTAATTTAGATCACCTTTATCAAGTTGATCACTTTGTTCGACCTGGTGAGACCATGGCCTCTACCCAGTACCAGCTATTATTAGGCGGAAAAGGGGCTAACCAGTCGGTAGCCTTAGCAAAAGCGGGTGCGGATATTAAACATGTTGGTGCTATTAATAGTGCTAACCAAGATATTTTGATGCAGTTGTCAGAATTGGGTGTGAATACGGATTTAATCGCGCAAGTTCCTGAAGCAACAGGGCACGCTATTATTCAGCTTAATAAAGAAGCTGAAAATGCCATTATTTTATTTCAAGGCGCCAACCATGCTTTAACGGAAGCACAAGTCGATTCTGTTTTAGCACAAGCGAGCTCTGATGATTGGGTGTTATTGCAAAACGAAACTAATCTTGTTGCATATACCATTGAGAAAGCTCACGAACTCGGTATTAAGGTTGCTTTTAACCCAGCTCCTATGGATGCAGATTTAACGCGTTCCGTGCTTGCTTGCGTTGACTTGCTTATCGTCAATGAAGTTGAGGCTATGGATTTGATGCAAGTCACTAGCATTGATGACGCAAAAATAAGCTTGGCAAATACCTATGCTGATCTGGCCATATTGATGACACTAGGAAGTGATGGAGTACGTTATTTAAATGCTGGGCAAGATGAGTTTGTGCCTGCGTTTAAAGTAACGGCACAAGATACGACGGCGGCAGGTGATACCTTTATAGGTTTCTGCTTGGCTGCATTAACAAACAATCTAACTATGACGCAAGCCATGCAGCGTGGCTGTGCTGCTTCTGCAATCTGTGTCACTCGTATGGGGGCCGCGCCAGCTATTCCAAGCATTGAAGAGGTTGATGCTTTTTTACAAGAACACGCCAAATAATATTAGTAGGCAAAAAATAAAAGCCGCTAAAACAGCATAGCGCGATAAAAAGAGGAAACGGGAAATGACACGTAAAATTATTATAGATACAGATCCTGGTATTGATGATGCTATGGCCATCTTTTTTGCTTACAAAGCAAAGGGGATTGAAGTACTGGGTTTGACAACAACCTTTGGTAATGTGCCAGTTGAGAAGGCGACAGAAAATGCGCTGACATTAAATGAGGTTGCAGGTGTATCCGTTCCTGTTGCTAAAGGTGTGGCGTTACCATTAGAAAGAGAGCCGTTACCTCATCCTGACTTTGTCCATGGTAAAGATGGTTTTGGCAATATTGACTGGCCAGCATCGACAAACCAGCCTGTTGCTGAAAGTGCTGCTGAGTTTATTGTGAATACAGTTAAAGCACATCCTGGTGAAGTCACTATTGTGGCTTTAGGGCCATTAGGCAACTTAGCAACGGCGCTTGAGCTAGACCCTGAAATTGCTGGTCTTGTGGATGAAGTTGTGCTTATGGGTGGTGCTCACCTTGAGTATGGCAATGTCACTCCTGTAGCTGAAGCAAACATTATTAATGACCCAGATGCAGCAGATATCGTGTTTACAGCTAATTGGCAAGTGACCATGATCGGCCTTGATGTGACGCATCAGGTGCTGTTAGATAATGAAAGGCTCGCTCGTATCAAACAAGCTAATCCTGTTGAAGGGGACTTCTTGATGCAAGCTGCTCAGCATTACATTAATTTCTATGGTGAAACATTTGGGGTTGAAGGGTGTTATTTCCATGATGCATCAACCATTGCTTATGTATTGCAACCAGAGCTTTTTGGTTTAGAGCTGGGTACTGTACGTGTAGCCTGTGAAGGTATTGCTATCGGGCAAACTATCGTTGCGCCAGAAGGAAAAATTTTCCCAGCAGAAGCGTGGAAGAATATTCCAACCTCTCAAATATGTATGGAAGTTGACAGTGAAAAGTTGCTAGCACTTTTCGAAGAAACTTTATCTAACTAGTTCCTGAGTAATACACTTTTCTAAAAGTGTATTACTTGATCTGACTCTTAGTAAGTATGGCTATAGATTATACTTACTTTGGCTCACTCTCTCATTTTGCTACCTAGGTGTAGCTTTTATTCCTCTATCAAGAATCTTCCCCAATAATCCCTGAGTTTGTCTTTCAAAGATAAAATTGGGTCGGGATTCGAGTTATCTTCTCCCCATAAAAGCGAATAATGATAGTTTGCCCTAAGGCAGGATCTGAAGCGTGACCTAGCGTATCTAAACGGGGACCAGCCCAGCTAAATACGCCTTATTTATGAGGGATAGTTAATCATGTTTATGGCACTTGTATTTGCTTTAAACCAGATCTTAAGCCATGGTTTTGGGCTTTTTCTTTTTGCAGCACTTGTGCCTATGATGCGTGAGGACATCGCGATTACGCATTGGCACCTTGCTTTAGTTGGCGCTTTAACCCAAATTGCTTATCTTGCCGGAGCACTATTGCTTGGAGCGATAGGACCTAAGGTAGGCACTTCACGTTTATCTGTGATTACTGGTATTACAACGACGTCATTGTTAATGAGTTTATCCATCATTGAAGACCCTGTGCTTATTATCATTTTGCTTTCAATCATGGCAGCGAGTGCTTCAATCAGTTGGGGAACCATAGTTGAAATCATCAGCCGTCATGCTAACCCTAACCAATGCGCTACTTTTTTAACGACGGCATCCAGTGGAACGGCTTGGGGCTATGCAATTAATGGTGGCTTGATCCTTTTTATTGTGCCGCTTTTAGGTTGGCAAGCGAGTTGGTTGATTGCCGCTTTATTTGGCGCACTAGTTATGGGGTTAACCTGTTATTTATTACTAAAGCTTAAAAAAGTGGAAGTAGAGCTTGAATCCCATAGTGACGCTAAAGCCAATGTTAAGCGTAAAACGAGTCAAGAAGCCTTATCCTTTAAAGCCTTACTAAGTACGGTTGTTAATCATCCTGTTGCCTTTTTTGCCTGTGCTGTTTGCTTATTTGTTGGTTTTGCCACCATGCCATTTGCGAACTGGCTCAATACCTATTTAGATAGCCTTCATTTACCTGCTGAGCTGGGTGGCTACACTTGGACGACTGCCGGTATAAGCGGCATGTTCGCGGGTTTTTTAATTGGGAAACTGGCGGATACTAAAGGGCACCCTAACGCGCTTATGCTGATTTTTAGCGGCTTTTTTGTTTGTTGTTTAGCTTTTTTGTATGATGCCGCTTTCTTTGCACCTGTGGCTGGATTTGGTTATGGCTTGATGTATTTTCCCATGTGGGGAGTGATTGCAGGTTGGGTAAGCCAATCATTTAATGCAACTGCTACCATGCAAATTAATGGTATTTGCATGGTTTCATTTGGCTTTGGTGGTACAGCAGGTAATCTTTTAGCTGGCTATATTTTCGATATAACTCAGTCTTTAGACTTGGTTTATATGATTATTGCAGCGGATGCATTTTTGTTAGTAATGTTAGGACTCTATATTATCCAGCATCAAAAAAGAGCGGCGGTTGCCTCTTTACAAACTGAATTAGGCTAGGTGCTTGATACGTTAGTTAAGCATGGGCCTTTACGAATTTCTCTATAAAGTCACTGTCTTCTTGTTTGATATTTTCAAAATGTAGTTTGATATAGTGCTTATCATGTTCATTTAAGACATCTAAATCCATCGCGCAAATTGCTTTAATATGTCGGCTTTCTCCTTCATGAATGGCATCTAGCTCTAACATTATTTTGGGAGAGCCTATTAAGGCTTGCGGAATCTCAACTTCAACTTGTTTATTGGAAATATGAGTGCAGTGAAGAGGGAGATACTTGCCATTTAATAACTGCATTCTTCCTGTCCAAAAGCAGCGAACATAGGCTTGTGAGGTTTTCTTAGCCATGCTAACCCTTAACGTTTAAAGATTAATAATTTTTATATTCTAACCTTAAGTGACAGGGTTTTAGTGCTTTTTAAGCATTTTTATGACAAATCGCAAAAACTACTTTTTCTAGAAGTAAAAGCTGGCTTAGTATTTTAACAAACTAATTAAAAAGCCCCACTTAGTTAGCAGGGCTTTTTCTGGCTAGTTTAATGCTAGTCTGTTTCTTTCATTGAGTCTGCTAGTGCGTTAATCATATTATCCATTTCATTTTTACTGGTTGAAAATGGAGGTGCCATTTGAATGGTGTCACCACCATAACGAACATAAAAACCTTTTTCCCACATGCGCATGGCAACTTGGAAAGGACGCTTGCCTGGCTCGTTATCAACGGGTGCTAAAGTTAAGCCTGCTGCAAATCCATAGTTTCTAATGTCTGTCACCATGTCACTGGTGGCAAGCTGGTGGACGCAATCTTGGTAGGTGTTGCTCATTTCTTTAACACGGCCAATTAAGCCTTCTTCTTCCAATTCATCAAGTGCTGCGAGTGCGGCAGCACAAGCTACTGGATGGGCGGAATAAGTATAACCATGAGGGATTTCAAGTTGGTAATCTGGGCCACCGTGCTCCATAAAGGTGTCATAGATTTCTTGTTTAAAGGCAACCGCTCCCATAGGAATAGCCCCATTAGTGACCTGTTTTGCCATGACGATAGCATCAGGTGTCACACCAAAAGCTTCAGAACCTGTTTTGGCTCCCATGCGACCAAAACCTGTGATGACCTCATCAAAAATAAGCAAAATGTTATGCTGATCACAGATTTCACGTAAACGGTTTAGATAGCCAACAGGAGGAATAATGACTCCAGCAGACCCTGACATAGGCTCGACAATCACAGCGGCAATATTAGATGCATCATGTAAAGCAATCAGGTTAATAAGTTCTTCTGCTTTGTGTGCACCTTGTTCTGGCATGCCTTGGCAAAACTCGTTACCTGCCACTTGTGTATGAGGTAGGTGATAGGACTCTAACCCTTGGCCGTAAAGAGCGCGGTTAGCTGGAATACCACCGACACTAAAACCGGATATCCCTGCGCCATGGTAACCTTTAGCACGGCCAATAAATTTGGTTTTAGTCCCTTGGCCCTTTTTGCGCCAATAAGCTCTCGCTACTTTTAAAGCTGTATCAACAGACTCAGAGCCTGAACCGGTAAAGAAAACACGATTCAATCCTTCTGGCATATATTGTCCGATTCGTTCAGCTAGCTGGAAGGATTTTTCATGGCCAAACTGAAAGGCTGGAGAGTAATCTAGTTGTCCCATTTGCTGGCTAACAGCTTGGTTAATGCGCTTAACATTGTGGCCAAGACCACAAGTCCATAAACCAGATAAACCATCAAAAATTTTACGACCGTCAGCATCGGTATAATAATTACCATCGGCGCTTTGGATAATTCTTGGATCTTGTTTAAATTGACGATTGCCTGTGTAGGCCATCCAGTGTGCATCAAGTTGAGCTTGAGTAAGTGTTGATTTAGCAATATGTGTCATGGCCCTATCCTATAAAACTGAATCTGTCTGTGTGCGAATAGGGTCAGTATTCAATGTCATGAAAGTTTATTAAATTCATTGTTATTTATACTTAGTTAAGTAAAAAATTAACTAAGTGATGGAAATATTTGGAGGAAAGTATAAGAGGGCTGCTGTTCGTTAGTAGCAAAATCAGGCAAGCTAAAATTAACTTACCTGATAAATCTAACTTGAGATTAAAGGGACTTGAGTACTTTTTGAGATATCTCTTTTGGTAGCCAGACCTGCCACAATTCTGGATACGTTTCAAAGAAGTGGTACATTGCTTCTTCACTGTCTGCCTGATTATCTTCCATCCAAGCAAGTAACTTACTCATTTGGCGATTATTAAAACTTCGCTTACTTATGTATTCATAAGCAGGAGGAGAATTAATAGCAAAGGACTCTGTGGTAATGCTATATACGGGTGATGCCGGATACATGGTTGCCTTAGGGTCAAGGCAATCTGGTTGAGTAATACAGGTTTGGTAACCCTCAATATCTGTTCCTGTACCAAAGTCCACTTTGACCATGTCGTATTTACCTAGCACTTCCGTTGGCGACCAGTAATAACCAAACCAAGGCTCTTTTCTTGTAAAGGCCTTAGCGATAGATCCTGATAGACCTGCTGCGGAGCCCGGGTCGACAGTCTCAAAGCCTGCTTCTTCTAAGTTTAAAGACTTGAATAAATTTTCAGTGGTAATTTGGCATACCCAGCCAGCTGGACAAGAGTAAAAAGCTGATAGTTCAGAGTCTTCAGGGTGCGTAAAGATATCAGCATTTTCCTTTATACCTGCTAGCGTATTAATATTTGGATATTCATCGAGTAAATAAGCAGGGACCCAAAAGCCTTCTTCACCACCTTCTGATAAAGAACGACCTGCTTTACGTAGACGTTTTTCAGCAATACCTTCTGCAAGGGCTTCTTTGCTGCCATTCGTCCAAAATTCTGGAGCGATATCCGGCTGGCCTTTATTCAGCATGGAAGTAATGGTTGGAATGCTATCACCTGGGATGAGCTCGGCATCGCAATCAAACCCTTGATTTAAAATATATTGGTCAATATGTGCCATTAAGCTAGCAGAGTTCCAGTTCATATCTGCGATCGTGATATTACCGCATTCCTCAGCTTGTAAACTGCTTGAGATAAGAGCAAAAAATATGAGTGACTTTTTCATAGTATTTTCTTTTAAAAGTGAATAAAACAGGGTTGTAATGGCGAAATTCTACGCTTGATAGATGAATAATAAGAGTAAAATTAAGTTAAAACTAATCAAGGCTAAGCTGATTCTAATGAAGCTAGGTTTTACTGATTTATGATGTAATAAGGTTTGAGCGAACAAAGCGCCGGGCCAACCACATAAGGTGATCAAAAGAAATAACGTTGTTTCTCGAATACGTCTCTGTGATCTGATTGACGCCTGCTTGTCGAAGGCAAAAAAGACGAAGGTGACTAGGCTCATTATGAAGTACAGAAATACAAGGTGCCAACTTAATACGGATACAAGAGAGAGGAAAGTCAGTAAGAATAAAAATACTGTAGCGAAAATGAGTCTTAGCATAAATATTAAATCTATCTTACTTTGAAAATTTGTTTGTGTGTACTTGCTAACCTTACTTCGCCTTTAAATAGGCTTTCTCAATAAAAGGTTTGTTGTAATTAAAAGGTTAGATGTTAAAAATACCTTACTATTCTAAATAGGGGTGTTACAAAGAAAGGTATTGTTTAGCTGAAATGACATACTCAGTCCTTGAGTAATAAGGGCGTTAGGTGCTGGTTTTTTCTTTGAATTCACATAGATCTTCGATCAAGCAGGCATCGCACTTAGGCTTTCTGGCAACACAGATATAGCGGCCATGTAAAATCATCCAATGGTGCGCATCTAGCAAAAACTCTTTAGGTACAAATTTCATTAGCTTTTGCTCTACTTCTAGCACATCTTTACCTGGGGCAACTTTAGTACGATTCCCAAAACGGAAGATATGAGTATCAACTGCCATGGCGATTTGCCTAAAAGCTGTATTTAACACGACATTCGCTGTTTTACGGCCAACTCCTGGTAGAGCTTCTAAAGCTTCTCGTGTATCTGGTACCACACTATCGTGCTTTTCAACCAAAATACGGCATGTTTTGATTGTGTTTTCTGCCTTAGCATTAAAAAGGCCAATGGTCTTGATGTACTCTTTTAAGCCATCTACACCAAGGTCCAGAATAGCTTGAGGAGTGTTGGCCACAGGAAAAAGCTTACGTGTGGCCTTATTAACACTCACATCCGTAGCTTGAGCTGATAATAGGACTGCAATAAGAAGTTCGAACGGGCTTGAGTATTCTAGCTCTGTTTTAGGATCTGGGTTTTCTGCTCTTAAACGGCTAAAAATTTCATGGCGTTTGGCTTTGTTCATTTTCTACTCTAGCTTCTTCTAAGACTTGTTAGCCTGTTACTCTAACACGACGATCGACGGCTTCGGTATCTGCCTTGTTCTTTTCTGCTCGCTCTTTTGCTTTTTCATCCCAACTGTTTTTTAAGGCGATGAGCAAACCAAGACCGATAAAAGCACCAGGTGGCAGAATAGCAAAAAGAACATCCGGGTAATCAGTGAAAACTTCTATTTTCCAATTAACTGCAACATCACCGAGTAAAAGCTGCATGTCAGAGAATAGCGTCCCTTGGCCAATCAACTCTCGCATAGCGCCAAGTATGACAAGTACTGCCATAAAGCCTAACCCCATCATCAAGCCATCGAGGGCAGAAGGGATAACTGGATTTCTTGCTGCAAACGAGTCTGCACGGCCTAAGATGGCACAGTTAGTGACGATTAACGGGATGAAGATACCTAGAATTTGATAAAGCTCATAGGTATAAGCCTGCATGATCAATTCGATTGAGGTTACAAATGAGGCAATGATCATGACAAAAGCAGGTAAACGGACAGCATCTGTTACATAGTTACGGATTAAGGAGACCGCTATGTTGGCGCCGATTAATACAACCAAGGTAGCAAGTCCTAAACCAATCGCATTGACCACAGTGCTGGTGACGGCCAATAGAGGGCAAAGACCCAATAGCTGGACCAGTGCTGGGTTATTCTTCCAGATACCGTTGTAAATAATTTCACTGTAATCAGGCCCAGTTGTCGCTGGCGTTTCTGCCTGTGTTTCAGCACCTTCTGCTTCAGTGTTTAGTTCTGTTTCTATCGTACTCATAAGCTGATTCTATCTTGTCTTAGAGGTTATAACTTAATCAGTTCATCTTTATGTTGATGAAAATATTCTAGTGTGTTTTTGACACTTTTCACTATGGCTCTTGGTGTGATTGTCGCGCCAGTGAATTGATCAAAATAGCCATTGTCTCGTTTTACTTTCCATTGCTTTATATCCAAGTTCTCAAAGGATTTATTTTCAAACGAGCGCATCCAGTCAGACTTTTTCATATCAATTTTATCACCAAGACCTGGTGTTTCTTGATGGCGAATTACACGGCTTCCTGTGACAACACCATCGCGGTTAATTGCGACAAGTAAAGACATGCTACCGTTATAGCCACCTGGTGCAATGGACTCGAAAATAATGCCAGAGAATTCACCATTAACACGGCCTATGTAAGCAAAGCTCGCCTCTTTAGTACCAAGTAGTAGGTCTGGCTCAAGGGTTACTTGGCTTTTATATAGGTCATTATCATAATATTGATCAGGCAAAATCTCGCTAAACGCTGCTTGTTGCGCTTGCAGAACATTACTTTCAATTCGCTCTTGAGTTACTTGCTGTGTGACGGCGATAAGTCCGGCTGTCACTATGGCGAAGATGCCTAACCCGATACTATTTTTACGGATAGAACTAATCACTTCCATTACTTGTTAGCTCCTGTTTTTAAACCTTTCTTGGCTTTCTTATGGCCATAGGTTCTTGGTTGAGCATAATAATCAATAAAAGGTGCGGCAAAATTCATTAGTAGCACAGCAAAAGCAACACCATCTGGATAGCCACCCCAAGTACGTATTATGTAGATTAGAAGGCCGATTCCTACACCAAAATACAGTTTGCCTTTATTACTTGTACATGACGACACAGGATCTGTTGCAATTAAGAAAGCACCGAACATGGTGGCGCCTGTGGTGAGATGGAACCAAGGTGTTGCGGCATTACTGATGTCGATTATGAAGAAGAAACCTGAGATAACAGCTAGAGCAGCCAAGATAGCAGCAGGTGCATGCCACGTAATGATGCGTAAATAGATTAAAAATAAGCCGCCAACTAAGTAGGCTAGATTAACCCATAACATGGCATCTAAATTAGCTTGGCTCAGGGCTTTTACACTAGCAAAAGCTTCTTCGCTCATTAAGCCTTCTTTGTGTTTGAAAGCATCAAGCGGTGTGGCCATGGTATAAGCATCAATATTTGCAATGCCTGATGAGAAAATGGTTTTAATACTATCGACAAATGGCAGAGTTTGCTGAGCAAGTGATAACTCAGATACTGTTAGCCATTGGGTCATAGGCACAGGGAAAGACACCAGTAAGAGGGCATAACCTACCATAGCCGGGTTGAAAGGGTTATTACCTAGGCCCCCATAAAGTTGTTTACCTACTATCACAGCAAAAGCCACACCTGTGACAGTTAGCCACCAAGGAACAATAGGTGGAATGGCTAATGCTAATAATAAGCCTGTTAGAAGGGCGCTATAATCTTTAAGGAAGAAGCTTAAGCTACGCTTTCTAAGTTTTAGAACTAAGGCCTCACTGGCAAGCGCTGTGACAATAGCGATCATGACATTGATTAAAGTGCCATAGCCAAACAGCCAAGTTTGTACTAGCAAACCTGGTAAAGTAGCTAAAATCACCATCTGCATAACCCATGATGTACGGTGACCTGCACGTTGTGTGTGGGGCGATGTAATCCTTAATAAGGCCATTTAGTCTTTCTCTTGCACTGATAGATCATTTAATTTTGCCAAAATACGTTGAGCTTGTTTTTGCTCAATACGCACTTGGTCCATTTCTATACGAATAGCCTTTGTATTATCCGGTTCTTTGTCTAAACGTATTTGTAACTTCATCAATTTTGCTTTTGCCATGGCAGCCGCAATTTTTTGTTTTTTACTTTCAGCCGCTCTTTCGCTTTCATTTAAGTGTTCAAAGCTTGGAAGCTCAGGAAGTAAGTCATCAGGCTTAGGTTTAGCAGTAGGCACAGGCTTGGTTAAAGGTCCACGTTTAGCGATGCGTTCTTGCTCGGCCTTAAGTGTGTCTTCTTGATCCATTTGGCTTTCAACTTGGGCCAATAGACGCTCTTTTTCTGCTTTTTCTTGAGGTAGATTCGTGGCAGTGATGTCCGCTTCACTAGCACCGTCATCTTGCATACGCCTTATGGATAGCAAAACTTTATTGAGCGCTGCCTTTGCCATCGCATGCTCAATTTTTAATGATTTCTTGGAATCAGATATTGAGCTTGCTTTAGGTTCTGGTTCAGATGCTGCTTTTATGTTCTGAGTAACGTTTTCACCTGAAATAGCGGCTTTTAAGTTCTCTGCTAATTGCTCTGCGCGGGCAAGGCTTGCTTGGTGCTGGCTAGTTAAATCAGCTAACTCATCAAGTTCCAGTTCTTGTGCTCGTTTAACCGCTTTTTCGATTTTAGCGGCTGACGCTTTTGCCATAGCGGCTTCTATCTTAAGCTTTTTAATTTCGACGTCGCTTAAACTCGTTTTGGGCTCAATGTCAGCTTTTGCACTTTTTATCTCAGGGTTAGTTGAAGGCTTAACTTCTTCCTTCTCTGCTTGAGGTTTTGTGTCAGGTGCGTTTAGAGTATCTAGAGCGTTTTGTGCCTCTTCATGCTTAGTTTCTAGCAGCTTAACCTGATCAATTAAATCTTGATTATCTGGCTCTTCTACAAGTTTCTTTTGTACCTTTTTAAGTTTGGTACTCGCCATAACAAGCTCTATTTTGGCTTTTTTGAGTGCTTCTTTTGAGGCCGCAGGCACTGCTTTTACCTCTTGGCTAGCAAGCTTTTTTGATTCCGCTTTTTCTTCAGCTTTTTGTTCTGAGGTAATTTCCGCTTTAGGTGAGCTTGTGATCGCCTCTAATGCAATTTGAGCCTGTTTCGTTTCTTGCTCAAGCGTTTCAACTTGTTCTTTAAGCGTTTGGTTGTCTGAATCTTCAGCTAGCTTTTTCTGCGCTTTCTTGAGCTTGGTACTCGCCATTGCAAGAGCGATTTTAGCTTTCTTTACTTCGTCCGATGCAGGGATAGGCGCTGCTTTTGCTTCTTTAACCGGTGCGACAGCATTTGTATTATTAAACTTGTCTAACCTAGCCTGAGCATTTGACTGTGCGGCTTCTTGCTGACTGATTTGCGCTTTTAAATCTTCGTTTTCAGGCTCTTGCTCTAATTGTTTATTTAACTTTTTAAGCTTAGTGCTAGCCATAGCTAGGTCGATTTTTGCTTTTTTCAAATCGTCGCTATTTACTTGTACCGCAGGCTGGTTGACACTCGACTCTTTCGGAGCCGTGTTTAATTTATCAAAATCGGCTTGTGCACTTGCAACTAGCTTCTTTTGTTCTGCTAATTGGGTTTGTAAATCGCTGTTAGATTCATCTGCAGCTAGCTGTTTTTCTAGCTTCTTAAGTTTTGTACTCGCTATGGCAAGGTCGATTTTAGCCTTTTTCAAGTCAGCACTTATGCCTGAGCTTGTTTTTGCTGCAGGCGCTGCTTGGGGCGTTTCGCTATTGGCTTTGTCTAATGCCGCCTGTGCTGTTTTTACCACAGCTTCTTGTTCACTGATTTGTTGAGCAATATCAGTATTAGTGTCATCTTGACTGAGTTGTTTTTGTAACTTCTTAAGCTTGGTACTGGCGATCGCAAAATCGACTTTTGCTTTTTTAACGGCATCACTGACAGCGGGTTTTGCTGTGCTAGGCGCTGACGCTTTGGTTTTTGTATTAGTTACTGTATCTAATTTTGCAAGAGCTTGTTCTAGCTCAGATACCACAGCTTGCTGTTCTTTTTGTGCCTGAGTTAGGGTATTAATTTGCTCAAGATCAGCCGCCTCTTGCGCTTGGGTTAGCTGCTTAGTCGTTTTCTTAAGCTTGGTATTGGCAATCGCAATATCAATTTTAAGCTTTTTAATCTGGGCTTGATTATCGTCTTTGGCTTCCGCTTTTGGCTCTGCTTTAGCTTGCGCTCGAGTTTTAGCATCTTCGTTTGCACTTAAATCCGCTGCACGTTTCGCTGCGCTTGCTGCCGCTTTAGCACGAGATGCCAAACGTTTAGCTTCTTTTTCTGCTGCTTCGGCTTCGATACGAGCCTGTCTTGCTTCGAAGCGAACTTTAGCGTGATCCGATTTAACCGCAGCTTCTCTTGCTTCTCTAATGGCACTTTTTGAATGACGGTAGTATTGCACTAGGGGTATGCTACTTGGACAAACATAAGAACAAGCACCACATTCAATGCAATCGAATAGGTTATGATGTTCGGCTTTATCATGCTCTTGGCTTTTACTAAACCATAATAGTTGCTGAGGTAATAAGCTTGCAGGGCAAGCTTGTTCACACATACCACAACGAATACAAGCTTGCTCAGGAGCCGGTGTTGGCAGTTCTTGTTTACTGGCCGCTAGAATACAGTTACTGGTTTTTACCACAGGAACCTGACTATCCGTGATGGTGAACCCCATCATAGGGCCGCCCATGACCAAACGCTCAAGTTGCTTACTATTAAAAGCGGCATAATCTAATAAGTGCGCGATAGGAGTACCTAACAAGACTTCAACATTCTGAGCTTGGCCCATAGCATCACCTGTTAAGGTGGTGATACGTGAAATAAGGGGCTTACCTTGATAAATGGCATCATAGATAGCAACGCAGGTACCTACGTTCTGGCACATAACGCCAATATCAGCAGGTAATTGACCACTAGGGACTTCCTTACCTGTAATTAGCTGAATTAGCTGCTTCTCACCACCAGATGGGTATTTGGTTGGCATAACAACCACATCAATTGTTGCTTTGGTACGCTCAATTTCGTCTACCAAAAGCTTAATCGCCGTTTGCTTATTATCCTCTATGCCTATGATGGTTCGTTCAGCTTCAATTAAGGTTTGTAATACTTGAATACCCTTAATTAACGCTTCTGTTTTCTCTCGAATAAGCATGTCATCTGCTGTTATGTAAGGTTCACATTCAGCCGCATTGATAATAAGTTCGTGTATCGTATGCTTGGTCGCACCAGCAAGTTTTACTTGAGTCGGAAAACCTGCACCGCCCATGCCCACTATGCCCATTTCAGCAAGGTGTGCAACGACATCGGCTTTGGGAAGCTCTAACCAGTTATCCAGTTGAGTTAACTCTGTCCAGCTGTCGTTCCCGTCAGGTTGTAATTCAATACATACTTCATCTAAACCAGAAGGGTGAGGTACTCCATGATAGTCAATGGCAAGAATTTCGCCTGAGGTAGGAGCGTGTAGAAAACTACTCAAAAAGCCATTGTTGATCGCAATTGCCTGACCTTTTAAAACCTTATCGCCGACCTTAACTAAAGGCTTTGATGCCTGACCAATGTGCTGGCCAAGAGGTAAAATAAGACGTTCAGGCAGTGATGGACGGCCTAAGGGCAGTTGCAGTGACTGTGTTTTATTTTCTGGTGGGTGAATGCCACCATGAATTTGAAACTCGGCCTGGTGTAAGCTCATTAGTGCACCTCCGTGAAGGGGGGTTTATCAGTTGCAATAATTTGCTGACTTGAAAGGGCAACACCAGCGGGTTGTTGCCAAGACCAATTACGAGAGGTCACTGCTACTTCTACCATATCAATACAATCTACTGGGCAAGGCTCAACACATAGGTCACAGCCTGTACATTCATCACTTATTACTGTGTGCATTTGTTTTGCTGCACCTAAAATGGCATCCACAGGGCAAGCTTGAATACACTTAGTACAGCCAATACATTCATCTTCACGAATAACGGCAACTTGTTTTTTCGGCTCTTCTGCAGCATCTCCATCAAGTGGAATCGCTTCTACATCCAATAAGTCAGCTAAAGCTTGGACTGTTGCTTGGCCGCCTGGTGGACAGCGGTTAATTGCTTCGCCGTTTGAGATAGCTTCTGCATAAGGGCGACAGCCTGGGTGCCCACATTGTCCACATTGAGTCTGAGGTAAAATAGCGTCGATTTGTTCGACGATTGGGTTACCTTCAACATGGAACCTCACATTGGCATAACCTAGTAAGGCACCAAAAATAAGACAAAGAAGAACGAGAATGCCAACGGCTAAAATGATAGTTGTCATCGCCAGCTCCTATATCTGCACTAGGCCAGTAAAGCCCATGAAAGCAAGCGCCATTAGGCCTGCTGTGATCATGCCAATTGCTGAACCTTTAAATACACTAGGCACATCAGCAAAGTTGATGCGTTCACGCATAGCAGAAAAGAGAATTAAGACGAAAGAGAAACCGATTGCAGCACCAAAACCGTAGAGAATCGATTCAACAAAACCGTTTTGTTTACTGATATTTTGTAGCGCAACACCCAGAACAGCACAGTTTGTTGTAATTAGTGGAAGAAACACCCCTAGTACTCGATACAAAAGAGGGCTGGTTTTACGTACGACCATTTCGGTGAATTGCACTACAACTGCTATCACTAAGATGAAAGAAATGGTTTTTAAGTACTCAAGCCCAAGAGGCTCAAGAATAAATTCGTAAGTTAAAAAACTACATAAGCTGGATAAGGTAAGGACAAAAGTAGTCGCTAGCGCCATGCCGATAGAGGTTTCAAGTTTGCTTGATACACCCATGAATGGGCAGAGTCCAAGAAATTGCACTAATACAAAGTTATTTACCAATATGGTACTAACAAGTATCAAGAGATATTCAGTCATGGCTTTTTAGTTAGCTCTTTAAAGTTGTGTAAAAGAAAGTAGCAAAAGTAGAGATCGCCTAATTTTATAGGGGCAATGATACCAAGCTCTATATAAGTAACAACAATAATAATTCGATTTTATAGTCTAATTTCGAATAAGTATAATTGGATTCATAAATATAGAAATAAGCCTCAAATGCGGTTTCGCGTTTGAGGCTTATGACAAATCTGAACCAGACTTGGTTATTTTAGTGCCTTTGCCATTTTATGAGTCTGGCAAAGATCACTTTTAAGGTTTTTAGCCTTAACTACATAACACGCATGCCTGGTTTTGCACCCGCATGAGGCTCTAATAACCAAAGCTCATCCCCACCTGGGCCTGCTGCTAAGACCATACCTTCAGATAACCCAAATTTCATTTTACGTGGTGCAAGGTTTGCAACCATAACCGTATGTTTGCCTTCTAAGTCTTCTGGCTTGTAAGCTGATTTGATACCAGAGAAAACAACGCGAGTTTCACCACCAAGGTCTAAGGTTAGCTTTAATAGTTTGTTGGCTTTCTCAACATGCTCAGCCTTAGCAATAAGAGCAATACGCAGGTCAACTTTAGCAAAATCGTCAAACTGAATTTCGTCTGCGATTGGATCCTTGCTTAGTTCAGTTTGTTCTTCTTTCTCAGCTGTCTCTTGGCTTTCATTTGCTGCTGCTTCAAGAGCGGCTTCGGCTTTACCTTCTTCAATCATGGCATCAACTTGCTTTTGGTCGATACGCGCCATTAGAGCTTTAAACTTATTCACGCTCTTACCAAAAAGAAGCTCTTCACGGTTATCCCATGTTAGCTCTTTACCTAGGAAGGCTTCGGCATCAGTCACCATGTCTGGCAGAATAGGTTTTAGATAAGTCGCTAGAATGGAGAAAAGGTTAAGTGACACAGTACATACTTCTTGTACCTTAGGTAGCGTCTCTTCATTTTTAGCTAAAACCCATGGTGCTTGATCGGCAATATAGGTATTTGCAACATCAGCAAGGCGCATGATTTCTCTGATACCTTTGCTGTATTCACGATTTTCAAAGCAGTCAGCAATCATGTCACCAGCATCAATGAAAGATTGGATCATTTCAGCTTCACTGACTTCTGTTGCAAGTTGATTATCAAACTTCTTATTGATGAAGCTTGCAGTACGACTGGCAATGTTAACCACTTTACCAACAACATCAGAGTTAACTCGTTGAATGAAATCTTCAAGGTTTAGGTCAATATCGTCAGGTGTTGCATTTAACTTAGCAGAGAAATAGTAGCGTAAGTATTGCGGATCAAGATGATTTAAGTAGGTACGTGCCTTGATGAAAGTACCACGAGATTTAGACATCTTCTTGCCATCAACGGTGACATAACCATGAGCATTGACCGCCGTTGGTGTACGATAACCTGCGCATTCAAGCATTGCAGGCCAAAACAGCGCGTGGAAGTTGATGATGTCTTTACCAATAAAGTGGTAAAGCTCCGTATCTGATCCTTTAGCCCAGTAATCATCAAAGTTTAAACCGTCAGTGCGATCACATAGGTTTTTAAAACTCGCCATGTAGCCAATAGGTGCATCTAGCCATACATAGAAGTATTTGCCTGGTGCATCTGGAATTTCAAAACCAAAGTAAGGTGCATCACGACTGATGTCCCACTCTTGTAAGCCTGAGTCTAGCCATTCAGCCAGTTTATTCGCAACTTGATCTTGCAGTGTGCCACTGCGAGTCCACTCTGCTAAGAAAGCTTGGAACTCAGGCAGTTTGAAGAAATAGTGCTCCGACTCTTTTTCAACAGGTGTTGCTCCCGAGTAAACTGATACTGGGTTAATCATTTCCATTGCTGTGTATGTGGCAGAACAAACTTCACAGTTATCGCCATACTGATCTTCGGCTTTACATTTTGGGCAAGTGCCTTTAATGAATCTGTCTGCCAAGAACATTTCTTTTTCTGGGTCGAAAGCCTGAACAATTGAGCGAACTGCAATCTTGTCGTTATCTCTCAAAGTTTTATAGATATGACTTGATAGCTCACGGTTCTCTTCTGAATGAGTTGAATGATAGTTATCATAGCCAATCATGAAATCATTAAAGTCAGCCATGTGCTCTTGACGAACGCCTTCGATCAACTGCTCCGGTGTTTCACCATTTTTGTCAGCTTTGATCATGATGGCTGTACCATGGGCATCATCTGCACAAACTGCCGTACATTGATTGCCTCTTAGTTTTTGAAAACGCACCCAAACATCTGTTTGTATGTGTTCTAGCATATGGCCTAAATGGATAGAGCCGTTGGCATAAGGCAGTGCGCTAGTAACAAGTATTTTTCTTTGTGATTGAGCCATATAAAAGCCTATTTGATTCGTAAAAGATGGTTAGTGTTAGCTGCGAATCTATATGTGCTTATGGAGCAGAGGCTGGCAGAGCTAACTTTTTGACCGCCCAATTATAAGAGGCGCAAAATTAGGTGCAAGCGCTGGGCTTGCTTTTCTTTAAATTGCCCCCATTTTTCCTGTCAATAGAGCCGACTTTATTACTTTTTCGCTTTTGTCCTAGAGTCAGTTAAGTGCTCATACCTTAGATCGCGAGTTTGGAGAATGAAAATAATGCTTACTGATACGCAAATCTTAGCTCAATTAGCAGAGCTTGAAGATAAAAATACCGGACAAGCCTATGGCGCTGTTTGGCAGCTTCTAAGTGATGATAAACGCCTTCATGTCCGCCTTTCTCTTGCTTATGCCGCATTGGGTGAACAGGCCGAGCTAGAGCAAAGAATCGCAAAGGCACTCAGTGATGATAGACAAATAATCTTGGATATCGATTTAGCTATAGAAGCTCATGCAACCCAAGGTGAGTTGGCTGGACTTAAGGGTGTGAAGAATGTCATTGCCGTTGCTTCTGGCAAAGGAGGGGTTGGTAAGTCGACAACCACAGTCAACCTTGCGCTAGCTATGGCAAAAGAAGGGGCAAAAGTCGGTATTCTAGATGCCGATATCTATGGTCCGAGTCAAGGCATGATGATGGGCTTTGCACCTGATACTAGGCCTAATGTCCGTGATGAAAAATTCTTTGTACCACCTATGGCTCATGGGGTACAAGTGATGTCTATGGCGTTTCTAACAACGCAAGATACGCCTATGGCTTGGCGTGGCCCTATGGTGACTGGCGCTCTAATGCAAATTATTAATCAAACAGATTGGGATGACCTTGATTATCTCTTTATCGATATGCCGCCAGGTACAGGTGATATTCAATTAACGCTTTCACAAAAAGTGCCAGTTGCTGGCTCTGTGATTGTCACGACACCACAAGATATTGCGCTTTTAGATGCAAGACGTGGTATTGAGATGTTTAACAAGGTAAATATCCCTGTGTTAGGTGTGGTTGAAAATATGTCTGTGCATATTTGCTCAAACTGTGGGCATCATGAAGCCATTTTCGGTGATGAAGGTGGTGCAGCCCTTGCGAAGGAATATCAAGTTGAGGTTATGGGGAAATTGCCACTCAGTTTAGATATACGCCAACAATGTGATTCAGGTTACCCAAGCGTTATTCAAGATTCAGATTCAGAAGTTGCTAGAATCTATCGTAGCATTGCGCGTAAAATAGGGGCCGGTTTAACAATTAAAGAAAATCAATTCAGCATGCCAACCATTGGTATGAGTGACGACTAATGCAAGTTGCCTGTAAGGCAACTTTTGTTATCAATTTAGGAAAACATAATGCGCTTATGCGATCGCGATATTATCGCCGCTCTTGATGAAGAAAAAATTATTATCACTCCAAGGCCAGATAACTCTGTTATCAGTGGTGTTTCTGTTGATTTAACCTTGGGTAATTCTTTTCGTATTTTTCACGGGCATCCAGCCCCATATCTGGATTTAAGTGGACCTAAGGAAGATTTAAACAAAGCGATCGAATCTGTGATGGGTGATGAAATTTTGCTAGATGATGGCGAACCTTTCTTTATTCATCCTGGTGAGCTTGTGTTGGGCGTGACAAAAGAGTCTGTCACTTTACCTGATGATCTAGTTGGTTGGTTAGATGGCAGATCATCTTTAGCACGACTGGGGTTAATGGTGCATGTAACAGCCCATAGGATAGATCCAGGTTGGAGCGGAGCCATTGTTTTGGAGTTTTTAAATGGAGGTAAATTGCCAATTGCTTTACGTCCTAGCATGACAATTGGTGCGATTAACTTTGAAACCATGTCAGGGGCTGCAGATCGTCCTTACAATAAGCGTGATAACGCTAAATACAAAGATCAAACATCGGCTGTTGGTAGCCGTATTTCTAAAGACTAATCTGGCCTAGTGTGAGGGCACATTTTTATGACGGAATCTTTGCCCTCATATCAAGGTATTAAAGTTAACTTGATTACAGGCTTTTTAGGTGCAGGTAAAACAACGCTAATCAAGCATCTTTTAACGCAAATCCCTAAGGGGGAGCGTTGGGCAGTATTAGTAAATGAGTTTGGTGAAATTGGTTTAGATCAGACGTTATTAGAAACTAGCCTTACCTCTGGTAAGTATAAAGCGTTATCTGAACAAGTTGCGATTAAACAAGTGGCTGGTGGATGTGTTTGTTGTGTTACATCTGCTGCTTTTCAAGTTGCTTTAAATGCTCTAATCAAGGCGCAAAACCCAGATCGTATAATCATTGAGCCGACAGGCTTAGGACATCCTCGTAATATACTCAAACAACTTAATGGGCCCCATTATCAAGATGTTTTAGATATTGAGCCTAGCGTATGCCTGCTAGATGCGCGTAATTTAGATGATGAAAAGTACACCTTACATCCTAACTTTATAGAGCAGGTGGCCATGGCGGATATTCTGGTGGCAAGTAAGAGTGAAACTTATCAGACTAATGATTGGCAAGCATTTGAGCGCTATTTAGAGGCTCTGGAGCCAGCTAAAACAAGGGTTGAAAAAATAGCTAATGGCCAGCTATCTTTAAGCCAAATATCTCTTGATCAAGCTGAATCTGCTTTACATACGATTCTTGATAAGAGTGAAATAAGTCTTGAGCACTCCCAGCATAATCACTCTCATCATGACCATGACCATGACCATGACCATAAGAGCCATTCTGAGAAAAAGACTCTTTCAAATCTTGATGCGCATAATCAAGAGGACTTTTATCTTAAGGTGTCAGATGATGGTTTAAATATGGCTTGGGTTTTTCCTCAAACGGCTGCTTTTGATCAGGCCTTGTTAGAGACTGTGCTTGAAAAGCTTAATGGGATGGAAAACATTTTAAGGATGAAGGGTGTATTTAATCTTGCTTCGGGTGCTTTATTATTAAATGCAACGCAAAGGGATTTTTCCCTTTATGCTAATGAGAAAAAACAGACAGAATCTAAACTTGAACTAATTCTGTCTGCAGATAGTGAAGAGCTGAACCAAGACCAAATTCAGTCTTGGGTGTTAAGCTTGCTCTGAGCTAAGGCTATTGAGGCCTCAGGTCTATTCTAACCTTTACTTTATTGCCTGGCGCTTCATAGTTTAGATCGTCAAAACTGAAGAGCTTGGCAATTGCTATCCCTCTACCATGAGGATCCGTAATACGCTCGTTATCAATTTCTAAAAACTCCTCCCAATCAAAACCTTCCCCTTGGTCGGTAATAATAATTTCAACCATATCTGAGTTTTTATCAATTTCTAAAGTGGCGTTTTTCTCTGAATTCTCATCGAGGGTGAGCCGTCTTTCGACTTCTTCTTCCCATTGGTCAATTTCCATTAAATGGGTTTTCTCTTTATAACTGATCCCCAGGTTGCCATGCTCTATGGCATTAATCATCAGCTCTCTTAAGCCAATTGGTGTATTGATATTATGGGGGAACATACTGCTCAAGCTTTCAACTAGGCAGTTCACATCATGTAGGGTGCGAAAGTTAAACTGACCTTGGTTAATTAGGCTAAAAGCATCAGCAAATTTGTCTTGGTTTTCAACTAAAGAGCGTATGCTGTTTAATTCGTTAAGCGCGGCTTTAAGAACCGAGAAAAGAACATCTTGTCCTAATGGTTTTGTGAGGTAATAAAAGGCACCAGCATTCAAGCCTTTTGAAATGGCTGAAGGAGCGCTTAAGCCTGAAATCATAATGGCCGGAACATGCTTATATTTATCCAGTTCTTTGGCTTTTTTTAATAGTTCAAGACCGTCTCCATCCGGCATAACCCAATCAAGCAGAAGTACATCAAACTGGTAATCATCGTTGGTTAAGTATTCCCAAGCCAGTTTGCTAGATTGTGCAAATGTAACTTGGTAATCAGATTCAGATAAATAGTGTTCTAATATCCTTAAGTTAATTTCTTCATCATCAACGGCTAGTAGGTGGGGGCGAATATTTGTCAAAGCGACGTCCTCATATATGTCTTAACCCTAATATAGACGCTTGGTATAAGCTTGCTCATCTTACTATGTTTATTCTTGTAGTTAAGTTTATAAATGAGCCATATTTGTTATGAAATTGTTATTGCTACTTGATTATCACTTGTTTTCAGTAGCGCATTTTTTACTCGTGTTTCTATTACTAAATAGTCAAATGGT
Source organism: Marinomonas sp. SBI8L (assembly GCF_001624705.1). Lineage (GTDB taxonomy): Bacteria > Pseudomonadota > Gammaproteobacteria > Pseudomonadales > Marinomonadaceae > Marinomonas. The sequence goes on along the minus strand of NZ_JSEO01000001.1, from coordinate 251,441 downwards.
TTTCGAATACAGTCATAAGCGCCATTTTCAATGGCAATAGAGGCTTCTTTTCGATATTGATCACTGTATAAAACAATCACTGGAATGTGCTTTGTGGCGCTAATTTCTTTTAGTTGAGCGAGGGTATCTAAACCGCTCATAAAAGGCATGAGTAAGTCTAATAGTATTAGGTCTGGATTATATAATTCGGCTTTTCGTATACCTTGTGCACCTGTCTGTGCACAAGAAATTTGGACTTTATCTCTTAAGAAGTTACCAAGAATTTGCAAACTGTTTTTGTCGTCATCAATAATCAAAACTTTTTGATCAGTATTCATGACAGGACCTCCTTGTCCTTTTGTAAGATTAAGCGTCTAAATAACTTACTTCTTCCAATAGTTCATTGCGGTAATGTACTTGATTTTTACCTGACTTTTTAGCGTCATATAATAAAGCATCAGCGGCATTCAAGAGCCAGTTTGGAGATAGTTTTTTACTTGGTTTACAGGTAACGCCACCTAGGCTAATTGTTAGGGTGTTGTTGTTAATACATTGGGCTTGCTCTTGTGTTGCTTGAATTCTGACATCTAGCTTTTCAATTTCTAGACGACAAGATTCAATAATCGTTTCTACATCAGAGGCTTTGGTTCCTGGCATAAGCAAGATAAACTCTTCGCCACCGTAGCGAGCTACTAGGTGGTCTTTATTGCTACTGATTGAGTTTATTGTGTTAGCAAGGGTTGAGGCTACTTGTTTTAAAACCTTATCTCCAGAAGTATGACCAAAACTATCGTTATGTAGTTTGAAACAGTCTATATCTATCATGGCGACGGTTAAAGGTTGCTCTTCATCTAAGCATTTTAGCCATTGTATTTTAAAGTCTTGGGTAAACTTACGGCGATTGGCGATGGCCGTTAGAGGGTCTATATGTACAAGCTCATCTAATAAAAGCCGTTGTTCAATTAATTTAAGCTGTAAGCCGATACGAGCTTGAACAATATCTGAGTGAAATGGCTTATGGATATAGTCACATGCACCTAGTTGGAATGCATGTGCCTCATGGTTTGTCTCACTTAAGGCACTAATGAAAATAACAGGAATCTCATTGGTACAGGGGTTTTGTTTGAGGATTTCCATCACCTCAAAACCTGTCATAACTGGCATAAGTATGTCGAGAATAATGAGATCAGGCTGAAAACGTTTGCTAAGGTCTATCGCCTCAGCGCCATTTTTAGCGCATAAAATCTCACAATCGCCTCTATCATCAATAATGCTAGTGAGGAGGATACGATTGATCTCTTCATCGTCAACCAGAAGTATTAGGTGCTTTTTATGAAAAGACTGACTCATATTAGATATCTCTATCATTTCTAGACAGGTTGTTTAGAAGTTGTTCTGCTAAAGCTGATGCTTTTTCAAACTCAACATCTTCTACCCAGTCAACTAACTGCTTAACTTGTACCTCTAAGTGACTACCTTTAGCCAGTGTTAGTAGCGTTTGCATATCTTGCTCAACACTAAAATCAGAAGAATTTAGGAGAGGTAATATGCTGGTTAAATAGTCTTTTAGTTTTATATCTATCTGTAGCTTACCAATTATCGGATCAGAATCGCTTATTGCATCAGATATTTCTTGTATCAGCAGTTTTAGTGGTCCAGTAATATTATCAAGTAGGCCTGTTAATAAAGACTCAGCTTCATTATCAAGGTCACTCGTTTTATTTTTATATTGTTCTAATTCTTTTTCTAATATGGCACTTTGATCGTATAAATCTAATGCGCCTATATAGATAGCATTCGACTTTAAAGAATGTACCTTAATGAATAAGGTCTCAAATTTCCTTTGATTAAACAAGTCATTCAATTCATTCTCTAGACCAGAGTTATCCTTTAAGAAGCTTTTTACTAGCTGAATATAGAGTTTATGTTGCCCTTTTAAGCGAGCAAGAGCCTCTTTAGTCGATAACAAACTTATGTTTTCAAGCTTTGTGATTTTAGTTGTTAGCTCTTGGTTTGCTTCTTCTTTTTTATCAAGAGTATCTAACTTTATTGGGTCTGGCTGGTTCTTTTCTTTAATCCATGAGGAGAGTATTTTAGCCAAGCTTAAAGGGTCTATCGGCTTGGATATATAATCATTCATACCAGCATTTAAACACTTTTCCTTATCAGATGCGGTTGCATGTGCTGTCATTGCAATAATAGGGAGGTCTTTCCATCTTGCATGCTCTCTTATTTTCTTGGTTGCCGTAAAACCATCCATAAGAGGCATTTGAATATCCATGAAAACGAGATCGTAATCTTGCTTTGTGAGTTTCTCTATCGCTTCTAATCCATTTACAGCTAAATCAATATTAGCTAGCGTTTCTTTTAATAAGCCCTGAGCAACTTGACGGTTTAGGGCGTTATCTTCAACGAGTAAGATTTTTCTACCTTGATAGAGTTGAGGCGATTTAGTCTCTTTAATCGCTTTTGAGGTAATAAGCCTTATGTTTTTATCTGCAAAGGTTAACAGAATTCTAAAACCAAATGTAGAGCCTTTGCCAGGTTCACTATTAACCCAAATCTCCCCTTTCATTAATTCAATGAGTTCTTTAGAGATAGCAAGGCCTAATCCAGTCCCACCATATTGGCGTGTTATGGAGTCATCGCCTTGGCTAAAGGAGTTAAATAATTGGCTAATTTGTTTTTTATTCATACCCACGCCTGAATCAATCACTTCAAACTTGAGTTGTGCTAAACCTTGTTCATTTGGCTCTAAATGAATGTGGATGTCTACTTTCCCAGAGTGGGTAAACTTCACAGCATTATTTGCTAAATTAATGAGTATTTGTTGTAGCCTAAGTGGGTCACCTTGTAATAATGGAATGCCTTGTTCGTGGTTGTAAATGTTGAGAGCGAGTCCTTTTTCTTTAGCCTTGATTGAGCAAATAGACGTACTATTTTCAATGACTTCGTTTAAATCAAATGGAATAGATTCTAATGATAATTTGTGAGCTTCAATTTTTGAAAAATCGAGCACACTATTTATTAAACCTAATAATACTTCTGCTGATTCAAGAATTTTATTGAGATAATCTTTCTGTTCTAGATTTAATTGGGTTTTTAGCGCCAAGTGACTTAAGCCTATCACCGCATTCATTGGGGTCCGGATTTCATGGCTCATAGTTGCTAGAAACATGGATTTAGCTTGATTAGCTTCCTCTGCCTGTAATTTAGCTAAGTTTAGTTGTTTGGTTCTTTTATTTACTCTGTCTTCTAGGTTTTGATAAACCAAAGCATTGTCGATAGATATAGCGGCCTGACCTGCCAGAATATTTAACACCTCTAAACGATCTTTAGTAAATGCCCCAGATATTAAATTATTTTCAAGATATAGAATTCCCATCAAAACACCTTGTTTTAAGATGGGGTAGCAGAGTAATGAAACTGGGCTTTGCTCTTGGATGTAAGGATCTATTGCATAATCAAGACAAGTACCGGCGTTATCTAAAATCACAGGTGTGCGGGTGCGTTTTACATAAGTCAGAATAGACTTAGGTAAGGTAGAGCTTTGTAACTCTTCTGAATTAAAGTCTATCAGTGTGCCGACAGGAATACGTTCTTCGTCATGACTATCTTTATTAGCGAACTGATCGTTTATCGCTGAAGCCTGTACACTCCAATTGTCATCCGTATTAAGGAGAAGTTCGCCAGACTGTGCGCCTGCTTCTGAAATAATGGTCGACATTAATTTAGTTAGAAGTTGGTCAATCTGGATCTCGCTGGAAATGATCTGGGCTGATTTAGTGACTGATAATAGATCGAGTGAGCTTCTTTCAAAATTACGAGTGTTGAGCGTATTTGTATGTGGTCTTGATGTTTGTAATTTGAGTTCGGGATAGGCTTGTTGTAACTGAATCGCTTTATTTTTTGCACCCCAGTTGAGAAAGTGAGTGTAAGCTTCTTTTAAATAGCTCAGTGCAATAGTCTGCTTGCCTTTTCTAAACCAAAAGCGACCTGCAAGCTCATTTGCGATACCTGTATGGTAAATAAAGTCACCTTCACTAGCGCCTAAAATAGCATCATCATATAAATCAAGTGCAGCTAGAGTGTCGCCTTCTAAACTCGCCAATTCTGCATCAATTAACTTTAATTTAAAGCCAAAGTTAACCTCACAGTTATTTGCCCAGTTTTGCATTTTATCTCTGTTTTCAGCAATTTTAAGCTTCATTTCTTGTTGTTTAGAAATATCTAAAGCATCAGTTTGACATACTTGGATTAAGCTCAATGTTTGTAAAAAGCAGTGTTCTGAAATGCTGAACCAGCCAAATGTTGCTGCAAGCGTTTTCTCTGCTTCTATAGAGAAGTCTAATGCTAAGCTGTAGTGGCCTAAGATAAAGGCTTCCATCATCTTGCTAAAATGATAATAGTTAAGACAGAGTATATGATTAGAATCAATAAGAGTTTGCACAAACTCAGATTCATTAAAGTTCTCATCATCCCAACTTAAATCTGTTTTGCTTCTGCCTTGTAATAGGTTGTTGGAGCGCATAAGCATTTCGTGCACTTCCATTGTATTTGGATCGGCTAATTTTTGTATGACACCACTAAGTTGTTTGCCTTCTTCCTCAATAATATTAAGAGGTTGTCCACTGAGTAGCATATGTTTAAGAATATGGAAGGCGCTGTAACTAGCAAAAACGATTTCACCTGCTTCTAACCCTGCTTTAAGTGCTTTCTTGAGGTAATTAATATTGCTCGGTAAGTGAGATGACCAAGGACTATTCGTGACACCAAACATGGTATAAATTTTACAGGTTAAGGGTGAATACGGACTACGTTTCACTAAATCGACAGCCAGTTTGCCAAACTCATAACCTTGCTGGTAGTGCCCCATAAATGCGGCCAACATGGTGCCATAATTGACATAACCAAAGGCAGACATGTTTGAGTTACCTTGCTGAATAGATAGCTTCACCATTTTAACAACAGCTAAGGTGCTCATATGCAGTTTTACATTAATTGCAGGCCCCCAAATGTGACCAAAAAGATCCATTAGCACGAGGGTTTTGGGGTCTTGCATTGGAGGGAGTTCAAGCAAACTTTCTATACTTTTTGCTTCAATAAAGGAAGCTATTTCAGAGAGCTCTACGCCCATTTGTTGTTGTAATGCTTCATCTTCTTCGGGCCAGAAAACACCCAATAAACGAATGCCTTCAGAGCCTGCGCTAAGAGCCTGATCGAATTGGCCTAGACCTGCATAAAGCTCGGTTTTAAGCGCTAGGATTCTGGCTCTGTCTATGTCTTCTATTTTGTGTTTTAAGATAAAGTCACAGGCTTTGTGAGCGGCATCGAAACGCCCTGCTAGGTGTGCTGCTTCTGCTTTTTCTTTATAAAAATTAAGTGCGATCTGGTAATTATTATGCCAACAATCAGCAGATAAGAATTGAATACCATGCTCAAGGTAATTAAGTGCAGGTACATAGGCATTGGAATCTTTAGCCTTAATTGCTGCTCTCAAATTCAACTTTATTAGGGAGTGAAGCTCCTCTTTATCACCACTAAAGAGAGATTGGGCTAGATTGAAATGATGAAGAATATTAAAGAGTTGGTCGTCTGAATTTGGGCCTTGTTTTTCTAATAAGTTTTGACCAAGTTCTAGATGAATTCGTTCGGCATTTACTTCAATACCAATGTTGTAGGCCGCTTGCTGGATGTTGTCATGACAAAAGCGGAACTTAGGGTTACTGATTTCTAGTAGTTCACTTTGTCCAAAAGTTCTGTAACTGCTATCTATTGCTTGAATAAAGCCATGGTCAATACAGACTGATAGGTGTTGTGCGCAGACTGCAAGAGGCTGTTTAATCAACATGCAGAGTGTTCTGAAGTCAAATGTGGTGCCGATAAATGCCGCCAGCTTGAGTGATTTCTGACAGGCATAATCGATTTTTTCTATCTTGCTAATCATAAAGTCAGCAACATTATCGGTAACTGCCCAACTTCTAATTTTATCTATATCCCAATGCCAACGCCCCTGTGAGGGATTGAAGCTAATGAGTTTTTGATCGTAAATCGAGTAGAGGAACTGGGTTAAGAAAAAAGGATTTCCTAGTGTTTTTTCATAACATAGCTCTGCTAATGTGTAAGTGTCTTGCGCTGGCAAAGATAAGGTTGAAGCAATTAATTGATTGACTGAATTTAAATCAAGAGGCTGCAGAGGAATACGGACGATGTCTTTGTCAGTTTTACCTATCTCATTTAACGTTAAGTTTAATGGGTGGGCCTTGCTAATTTCGTTTTCTCTATAGGCTCCTATAATAAGCAGGTGATTCGAATCTTCGTCGCTTAAAATAGTTTCTATTAGATTAAGTGAGGCTGAGTCTGCCCATTGTAGATCATCAAGAAATAATGCAATGGGAGAGTGCTTATGGCATATGGTTTGAAAGAATATTTTTAATGCAGAGTTAAATCGACTTTGAGACTCACTGCCTCGGATGACGTCTGGTTCAGGAACTTCATCAAAAATGAGGGCTAAGCTTGGTATAAGGTTACTGATTAATTTTAAGCTATTGCCTAAAGCAAGCGTTAAGGCTTCACGCCACTGACTGACAACTTTTTCGTCTTGGCTTAGTATCTGATTAACCCATTGATTACCTGCCTGACTAAATGCAAAGTAGGGAATATCACGACTATATTGATCAAATTTACCTGATATAAAATGGCCGTGTTTAGCAACTACATTTTTATGTACTTCGTTGACTAAGGATGACTTTCCTGTCCCTGCATAGCCTGTCACTAATAACAGGCTTGAAGCACCAATGCTTGCTTTATTAAAGGCATTATTTAGTTTTTCAGCTTCTTTCGTGCGTCCACTAACCGTTTGAGTTACTTGGAAGTTACTTCTGATATCTTGCTTTGCAATATCAAAATCAGCTAGCTCTTGCTGATTCTCGAGTTGATCAATGCATGACTTTAAGTCTGCTTTTAAGCCAAAGGTACTCTGATATCTTTCGTCACCTGTTTTCGCCATGAGCTTTAATACAATATTGCTGATCACCTTGGGGACATTAATATTAAGGCTCGTTGGTGAAGGAGGAAGTTGGCTTAAATGACTATGAATAAGCTGAATTGGATCCTTGCTAATAAAAGGTAACTGGTTAGTAAGCATTTCAAAAAGCGTAACGCCAAGGGAGTAGAAGTCTGCACGATAATCTAAGGGCCTATTCATTCTGCCTGTTTGTTCTGGCGCGGTATAGGCGAGAGAACCTGCATGAATACTATCTGCAATTTGTGCATGACCTGATTTAGAGGTATTGGTGCTAATACCAAAATCAATGAGCTTTGCTGTTTTATCCGACAGGTTCCAAAGTATGTTATTGGGATTAATATCACAGTGAATGAGGTGCTTACTGTGAATATCCTGAAGAGCGCTTGCAAGATCAAAAGCAATTTTCAAACTATCAATAATAGAAAGCTTTTTATCTTTTATCAGGGAGGATACAGGCGTGCCTTTACAATCTTCTAGCACCATATAGAGTGTATGGTTAGACCTTTCTAGATTAAAAGCCTGTCTGATATGCTGACTTTCTTTGAGAGATTGAATTATTTCAAATTCTTTTCGATAGCCTGCCATTAATTCTGGGGCAGGAGATTTATCCCTGATGACTTTTAGTATGACAGATTTAGCGTCGCTTATTCTGATTGCACGATATATAAGGCTATTAGTCCCTTCGTGAAGTTGAGTTTCAGTTTTATATTCGGCTAATTTAATCAAGGATAATCCTCTAATTTACTGATAAAGCGACATTTATTTTCGTCGAGTTAGATTTCTAGCACACTTCTATTCAAAATTAAATTATTGAAATTGAAGATAAGTTCATCTATTTCTAAATACGGTAATTAATAATGGAAACAAGGATTTAATTATTGAGCTTAGACTAACTATTTTAGTAGATAAATGAAGTTATTCTTTTTATTAGATATTGAGGAAGTTGTGATGACGGATGTAAGGAAATTAGCGGTACTTGGCGGTGGTGTGGCGACTATCACCAGTTTGTTTGATTTGACCAGTCAGCCGGATTGGAAAGAAAAGTATGATATTACTCTTTATCAAATGGGGTGGCGCTTAGGAGGAAAAGGGGCAAGTGGCCGTAATCTAGAAGATCACGGTAGAATTGAAGAACATGGTATCCATGTGTGGTTTGGCTTTTATTATAATGCATTTAAATGTATGCGTGCTTGTTATGAAGAGCTGGATAGACCCAAAGATAAGCCCTTATCGACCCTCTATGAAGCATTCACGCCTCATCACTCAACCGCTTTAGCACAAGACTTTAGGCATGACTGGTCCGTTTGGCCGGTTAATGTGCCACCATTACCTGGCAAGGTAGGTGAAGGGGCTGACCCAGTTGATATCTTGGAGGCCTTGTCTGTTTTAATTAATTGGTTATTAAAGCAGGCTGAAAAAGAGCCAGAGCCATTAGATGAAGATGCTAATTTCTTCGACTTTATTTCTCATGTTAAGGATGAAGTTGAAGATTACTTTGAAGATGAGATTATTTTGGCCGCCGTTAAAAAGCTAAAAGTGATCAAAAATGGTTTGTCTGAATGTGCGACCCAAAAGGATAAGAACAAATTTGATAAGCTTATTAATGAGATAATTTGCATTATGGAAGATGTTAGGGAGACCTTAACTGGGCTTCTTTCTATTCCTGCTAGATTGAATTTAAAAATTAATCGAATTTATACCAGTTTAGATTTTGTTTTAACTATGGGAATTGGTGTTTTAAAAGGTGAGCTTTATGTACCTGGTGCATTAAGTAAAATTAATGACCAAAACTTTAAGGACTGGCTAACTTCATGGGGGGCAAGTGAATTAACGACCTCAGGTCCTTTGATGAATGGCATGTATGGCGGCTTCTTTGCTTATAAAGATGGAGATTTATCTCAGCCAAATGTTGAAGCTGGTACTGTGATTAAAGCGGGTTTATGGGCAATCGTGGCGGTAAGAGAATCGTTTGTCTGGCGTATGCATGCTGGTATGGGTGATGTGGTTTTTGCTCCCTATTATGAAGTGCTCAAACGTAGAGGTGTTAAATTTAAGTTTTTCCATCAAGTCGAAGAAGTTTGTGCAATTGAAAAAGATGGTAGGCATTTAATTAGTGAAATTCGAATAGCGCAACAGGTCCCTCTTAAACAAGGTGTTGATGAATATTGCCCTTTAGTGGATGTTAAAGATTTACCTTGCTGGCCTTCGGCCCCTTTATATAAGCAAATAGAGCCAAGTATCGCAGCTAAGCTGATCGAAAATGATATTAATTTAGAATCCTTCTGGAGTAATTGGTCTGAACTTTATGATCAGCCTAAAATTACGCTAAAAATGGGTGAAGATTATGATCAGGTGATATTTGGTATTTCTGTGGCTTCAATTCCGTCAGTTGCACCAAGTTTAATGGCTTTAAATCCTGTGTTTAAAGATATGGTTGAAGGGCTCTCAACGGTCGCTACACAAGCGTATCAGGTGTGGCAAAACCAAGATATAGAGTCTCTAGGTTGGCCAGAATATAAAGAAGGTGAAGAAGCGCCAGAAATTCTTGGTTTTGATTCACAGCCTTTGGACTCTTGGGCTGATGTAAGTTATTTGGTTAAAAGAGAAGAGTGGCAGGCAGGAGACCCTGATTCACCTAAAGATATTAGTTATTTTTGTGGTGTGTTTGCACCTGATACTGCGCCAAAAGCACCAGATCCTTCTTATCCAAAATCGCAAAAGGCTAAGGTTGAGGCAGGGGTAAAGGATTTTATGCTAAATCGAGTGGGGTTTTTATGGCCTAATGCTAACCCTCAAGAAGGTGTGTACAAATGGGAGTATTTGGTTGCGCCTAGTAAAATGAAGGGTGAGGAAAGGTTAGATGCTCAGTATTGCAGGGCGAATATTGATCCAAGTGAGCGTTATGTTCAATCAACAGTAGGTACAACCAAATTAAGACTAAAAACCGATGAGTCTGGTTTTGATAATCTATTGATTACAGGGGATTGGATTTTAAATGGATTTAACATGGGGTGCGTTGAATCCGCTACCATTTCAGGCTTGCAGACGGCAAGAGCTGTCAAAGGTGAGAGTTATGGTATCTTTGGTGAAACCTTATTTGATTAAGATTTAACTATGATTAGAGGCTTAATATGAAATCATATTAAGCCTCATTTTTATTTTGCTACAGCTTATTTCGTTATTTCATTAGCTTGGGGTTTTATTGGGTAAGGGTAGCAGGGCTCTTTTTCTTCTAAGTAGCCAGTGAGGAATGGTGCTTGATCATATTTTGCGGCAGCTGCATACATTTCTTTTATATGTGGTTTGATTATCCAGTCATCTAAGATTTTTACCCCAAAATCTTCTAGTTGGAAGGCATCTTTAATAATTTCTTTTAAATCAGGTTTCTCTTTCCAATCTTTAATTATATCGAAAAAAACCTCTTTAAGAGAAAGCTCATCGCCTTCAATGATAGCTAAATCATCTTCAGTTAGTGGGTAATTAGTTGGATAAAAGTCTGGTAAACTGGTTATTAATTTAACCGAAAAACCTCTAGGGTCTGCTAATAGTGAACCTAACTCTCCAAAAATAGTGACATCTTCAACCATGGCTTGAGCAAACAGAAGTCGATATAAAATGATGTTAAGAAACTTCTGCTCTATATCATTTTCTTCTCTGGCATCACTCAAATAATACTCGAAGGCATTAAGAATCGTGGTGTTATGAGCTTTGTACCAATGCTCAGCCGTTGGTTCATTAAGATAATCTAACCAAACCTGAACAGGGACTGGTAAATCAGCTTGGATGAGCTTTTCATCAAAAACTTTACCTGCTAACTCAGAAAAATAGATAAACCTCAAATTAACGTTACGCCACCAAGGACTACCTGCTTGAATAGGATTGTTAAGCGGGTTAAATACACCTCGATTAATTTCCCATTTCAAAAAGGCAATTTCAGAGTCGCCATAATTATAGGGGTCGAGTAAGGTTGAGCTTCCATGGTTGAGGTAGAAGTCTTGTCTTACTTTGAGCCTTTGTTGAGGTTTGTTTTCAATGTCTTGGCAAAGTTTGGCGACTTCTTGTTCTAATTGAGCATATGTTTTCATCTTATCCCTCTTTTTCCATTTGATGATTGATATTTCTATATGAGTTGTTTCTAAACTAATATTAATCAGGATAGTGAGAGGGTCAAATTTATGAACTCTTATTCAGAAAGTATTATTAAAACTTATTTAAAGTATTTTGACCTTTTATTTATAATTTTAGTTAAGAGTGCAAGCCGTACTAGATGCTTTTAGGGCATTAGATACCAGTGGTTCAGCGATGGACTTTAAGTTTCGTTTGTTAAAGTTTTGAACGCTATTTTTGCTTTATATAAAGTTATTTAAGATGGATGTTCTATTTGATGAGATGCATCGTATGCTTATGAGAATATTGAAGTGATAAATTGGGTTTTAGCTAGGCTCTTTAAGCTGTAAAAATATGACAATTACGCTTATTCAAAAAGCTTAATATTTATACTATGCATATTTTTGTTACTAATCTTGGTAGCTTTTGTTATTGAGAGAATTTGAAGAATAGCCGAATCTGTTAGTCATAGTTACCCTGTTGAAATGTAAATGGGGACAAATGAAAAAAACAATAAGAGGTCAAGGCCATGCCTGAGTATAAAGCGCCATTGCGTGATATTAAATTCGTAACAGAAGAAGTGTTGGATGTTAAAAGTCATTACGCCAACCTGCCGGGAGCTGAAGAAGCTACTCCTGATATGATCGCTGCAATACTGGAAGAAGGTGCTAAGTTTGCTGAGCGTGTTTTATCTCCGCTAAACCGAGTTGGTGATCAGCAAGGCTGTACTTTTAAAGATGGTGTGGTAACGACACCAGAAGGCTTTAAAGATGCTTATCAGCAATATGTTGAGGGTGGTTGGCCATCTCTTCCTCATCCTGAAGAGGTGGGTGGACAAGGTCTTCCTGAATCTCTTGGTTTGATGGTGACAGAAATGATTGGTACTGCGAACTGGTCTTGGGGTATGTACCCAGGTCTGAGTCATGGTGCTATGAATACACTTGAATCTCACGGAACCGATGAGCAAAAGCAAACATACTTAACTAAGTTGGTGTCTGGTGAGTGGACAGGAACCATGTGTTTGACTGAGCCTCATTGTGGTACAGATTTAGGTTTGCTAAAAACTAAAGCTGAGCCTCAAGCTGATGGTTCTTACGCTATTTCAGGTACAAAAATCTTCATCTCAGCAGGTGAGCATGATATGGCTGACAATATCGTGCATATCGTTTTAGCACGACTTCCTGATGCACCTGCTGGAACCAAAGGTATTTCTCTTTTCATCGTACCAAAATTTAATCTTGATGATGCTGGTGAAGTGGCTGATCGTAATGCGGTAGCTTGTGGCTCTATTGAGCATAAAATGGGGATTCATGGTAATGCAACCTGTGTCATGAACTTTGATGGCGCTAAAGGTTTCTTAATCGGGCCTGAAAATAAAGGCTTGAACTGCATGTTTACCTTTATGAATACGGCGCGTCTAGGTACAGCACTTCAGGGGTTGGCTCATAGTGAATGGGCTTTGCAGAACTCTGTGTCTTATGCTCGTGACCGTTTGCAAATGCGTTCTCTATCTGGCCCTAAAGCACCAGAGAAAGCGGCTGATCCAATTATTGTTCACCCTGATGTTCGTCGTATGCTATTGACACAAAAAGCCTTTGCAGAAGGTGGTCGAGCTATGATTCATTATTGCTCTATGCTGGTGGATATCACTAAAAAAGGCTCGCCTGAAGATAAGGCTCATGCAGATGAGCTAATGTCTCTTCTAACCCCAATCGCAAAAGCTTTCTTGACAGAGACAGGTTATGAAGCTGCAAACCTAGGTATGCAGGTTTATGGTGGTCATGGCTTTATTTCTGAGTGGGGGATGGAGCAAAACGTACGGGACTGTCGTATATCTATGCTTTATGAAGGTACAACAGGTATCCAAGCACTAGATTTACTAGGTCGTAAAGTTTTGATGTCTCAAGGTAAGACGCTAAAAACCTTTACTAAGATTATCCACAAGTTCTGTAAAGAGCATAAGGGTGATAAACGCTTCAAGCCGTATATCTCTACTTTGAGCAAGCTTAACAGCGAATGGGGTGATATCACTCTGAAAGTAGGTATGAAGGCTATGCGTAACAAAGATGAAGTGGGTGCGGCATCTGTTGATTACCTAATGTTCTCTGGTTATGTTGTTCTAGCATATTTCTGGGCAAGAATGGCTGTGACAGCACAAGTTCAGCTAGATGAAGGTTCTGATGAAGAAGGTTTCTACAAGTCTAAATTGCAAACTGCAACCTTCTATTACGATCGTATCTTGCCTCGTACTCGCTCTCATGTTGAAGCGATGCTTTCGGGCTCTGATAACCTATTGTCGATTGATGAAGAAAACTTCGTTTTCTTATAAGTTCTTAATTAATATGAAAAAAACCTTACTTTCAAGTGTTTTGAGAGTAAGGTTATAAACAGATAAATATGTAAGAGGTATATATGAGCAATTCTAAAGTAGTTTTTGATTCAATGATTGAACGTTTTGATGCAGAGGAAGCAGATGATATGGAAGCTGTTTTTCAATTCGAACTAGATGATGCTGATGACTATCATATTGCAATAAATGATGGTGCTTGTGAGCTTGCAGCAGGCGAGCATGACGACGCTACCGTTACCTTGTCTATGGATCTTGAAACACTTAAAGATATTATGAGTGGTGAGCTAGATGGTATGGCTGCTTTCATGCAAGGTAAAATCAGAGCTGATGGTGACATCATGCTTGCGACAAAATTGAATCAAATTTTTCCTCAGTAATTTGATTGCCAACTCATACCATATGAGTTGTAAAACCCAACGTTAATAAGCTAACGTTGGGTTTTTGACATAAGCACTTTCCCCAATATAAAAAAAACAAAGCGGAGCATTAATATGCTGACAGAAACTGAGTCTTCACTTCATAAAGAGCCTGGTAGTTGGATACCAGAATCATTAAATCCACATAATTTTCAGTCTGTTACAGAAGTATTGAAAAAAAGCTGTAATGACTTTGCTGAGCTGCCTGCATTTAGCTGCATGGGTCGAACCATGAGTTTTAGAGAGCTAGATGAAAAATCCAACCATTTTGCGGCATATCTGCAAAATGAAACAGATCTTGTACCTGGCGACAGAATTGCTATCCAATTGCCTAATGTTTTGCAATATCCTGTTGTTACTTTTGGCGCTTTAAAAGCGGGTCTAATAGTTGTAAATACTAATCCCTTGTATACCGCTAAAGAGCTAGAGCACCAGTTCAATGACTCGGGAGCTAAGGCCTTGGTTGTATTTGCTAATATGGCAAGCACAAGTGAATCAATTTTGGCAAAAACAAGTATTAAGCATGTTTTTGTGACTGAAATAGCGGACTTTCATCCGCAACCTAAACGCTTATTAATTAATAGTGTTGTTAAATACCTTAAAAAAATGGTCCCAGAATATAGTCTGCCGATGGCGAAAAAGCTAAACGATGCTATTGCTAAGGGACAAGATTATCAGGTTAAGATTATAGATAAGAGTCCTGGTGATATTGCAGTTTTACAATATACTGGTGGTACAACGGGTGTAGCTAAAGGCGCAATGCTAACTCATGCTAACCTGATATCTAATATGCACCAATTAGGTGATCGCCTTGATGCACATTGTATTAAAGGTGAAGAAACCTATGTTGCACCTCTTCCTATGTATCATATTTATGCCTTTATCATTCATGGCCTAACCTTACTTGAAAAGGGTGCTCAAACGGTTCTTATTCCAAACCCTAGGGATATCCCAGGTTTTGTAAAAGAATTAAGTAAGTGGAAGATTACTGGCTTCGTTGGCTTAAACACTTTATTTGTGGCGCTTTGTAATAATAAAGATTTCCAAGCATTGGACTTCTCTGCTTTGAAAATAACAGCATCAGGTGGAATGCCTTTAACTCATGCAGCAGCAGACGAATGGGAAGCTGTGACTAAGTGTAAAGTGGTTGAAGGCTATGGATTAACTGAAACTTCACCTGTTGTGTCTTTCAACCCTCCAGGAGAGCAGCAAATTGGAACCATAGGTATCCCAGTTGCAGAAACCATAGTTAAAATTTTAGATGATGATGGCAATGAAGTACCTCAAGGTGAATCCGGTGCTCTTTGTGTTTCTGGACCTCAAGTTATGAAGGGGTACTGGAAAAGAGAAGCAGCAACACAAGAGATTATGGTAAATGGTAACTTTTTAAACACGGGTGATATTGCTTTAATCCAAGCTGATGGTTATCTGAAAATTGTAGACAGAGCTAAGGATATGGTGATTGTCTCAGGCTTTAATGTTTACCCTACAGAAATTGAAGATTGCTTATGCTCTCATCCAGACGTTCTTGAAGCTGCTGTTATTGGGATTCCTGATGAAAAAACAGGTGAAGCGGTTAAAGCCTTTGTTGTTCTTAAAGGTGATGATGTGCAGTTTAATAGTAAAAAGCTTCGCAACTATTGTCGCGAAAGCTTAACGGCTTATAAAGTGCCTAAAATCATCGAAGCGAGAGAAGATTTACCAAAAACTAATGTGGGTAAAGTTCTACGTCGTGCCTTAAGAGATGAAGAGGTTGCTTAGGCTGTGAGTTTGTCATCAAGCTCCTCCATTATTAATCAAGCAGAAGCTGATGAGCCTGTGGTGAGAGAGTTAAAGCATCGCAGGCGAGTCATTAGTGATGGCTACCTTAGAAGTGATGAGCTTTGGGAGGTTGAAGCTCAGATGCAAGATATCAAGGCATATGATGTGTGGCGTGACTTTGATGGAGAGCTTGTAGCTCAAGATACACCATTTCACGATATTAGCGTACGTATCGCTCTTGATGACACATTTGTCATTAAGGAAATAGATGTTTGCATTGATGCTCACCCTTTTCCTAATTGCCATGAGATTGCGCCAAACTTTAATAGCCTTGTTGGCACATCAATTACGTCTGGTTGGCTATCTCATGTGAAGAAGGAGTTTAAAGGTGTTGCTGGTTGTATTCATGTTCTAGAGCTCATGCCTGTGGTTGCAACCACCGCTTTTCAAATGATGTGGTATCCATTAAGTGATAAGTACCCTGAAAGAGCTAAATTAGCGATTAATTCTTTTTCTGATAACTGTCATGGGTGGGCTGAAAAAGGGCCTATGATGACTAAAATTAGACAGGGTAAAGTCGGTTAGTTCTTATATAGATTGATTGTTACGAATGAATACTCATGCCATTTAAACGTGTCATGAGTATTTTTTTGCCCAGAAAATAAAAAAACAAAATGGAGCTTAACGTGGAAACACTAATTCTTGAAAAAATTGAAAATGGTATTCAGACATTAACGATTAATCGATCAGATAAAAAGAATGCGATTACGCTAGATATGTATTTGGCTTTAACGCAAGCACTCAATAGTGCTAAAAAAAATGATGATGTTAGAGTGACTTTGATAACAGGTGCTGGTACAGACTTTAGTGCTGGTAATGACTTAGCAGAGTTTGTAACGCTCGCTCAAACGCCAGATAAGTTAAATACAACATTTGACTTCCTTCATACTATTGCAACTTATCCAAAGCCCTTGGTCGCAGCTGTTGAAGGAATGGCAGTTGGTATTGGTGTCACCATGCTTCTACATTGCGATTTGGTTGTCGCAAGTCAGTCAAGCACGTTTATTCTACCCTTCGTTAAATTGGGTCTAGTGCCTGAGGCTGCATCTAGCTTACTTATTCCTAGTTTAGTAGGGCATCAGAGGGCGTTTGAGCTTTTGGTGTTAGGTGAGTCTTTTGATGCAAATTTAGCCCTTGAGTTAGGTTTAATAAATAAATCATGTGATCTTGGTTCAGCCTATGAAGATGCGTTATTTTATGCCAGTAAGCTGTCTGTTTTGCCGACACAGGCAGTGCAGTTAAGTAAGAGACTGTTGAAGCAACCAAAAGAAGATAGTGTGCAACTGAGCTTGGCAAGAGAAAGCCGTGTGTTTAAGGAAAGGCTGACCTCTCAAGAGGCAAGAAATGCTTTTATGGCGTTTCTTAATAAAGCTTAATATGAAGGTTTTTAATATTAGTTATATTTAATTTGGTGAATTAATAATCGACTTCTGGGTGTTTTCGACACTTATCTATCATGTTTAGAGTGAGTGTTTTCAAGGGGTGAATTGTATTTGAAGATTTTTGTTAGTTAACTGTGGCTTTTTTGTTATTGATGAAAATTTGTCAGAATTTAGTATTAAGTACAAATGACGACCATCCAAATTAATAAAGTATTAGGGTGCTTGTAAGTTCTAAACTTGTTTTGAACTTAGTTTAAAAATAGACACGAGGGGCGTATGAAAGTATTAGTCGCAGTTAAGCGCGTTGTTGATTACAACGTCAAAGTAAGAGTACAAGCTGACCACAAAGCAGTCGAGCTTGCTAATGTAAAAATGTCTATTAACCCATTTTGTGAAATAGCTGTTGAAGAAGCTGTTCGCTTAAAAGAAAAAGGCATAGCAACCGAAATTGTAGCTGTTTCAATTGGTTCGAAAGGTTGCCAAGAAACATTAAGAACAGCGTTAGGTTTAGGTGCTGATCGTGCGGTTCAAATTGAAACTGAAGACGGTGTTGACTCTTTGGCTGTTGCTAAGCTTCTAGCGGAAGTTGCTAAAACTGAATCACCAGATCTAATTATTCTCGGTAAGCAAGCAATTGATTCTGATAACAACCAAACTGGTCAGATGCTGGCTGCATTGCTTGATATGCCTCAAGCAACATTTGCCTCTGAAGTTGTGGTTGAAAATGGTGAAGCACAAGTTACCCGTGAAATTGACGGTGGACTTCAAACGCTTGCTGTGAGCTTACCAGCAGTCGTAACCACAGACCTACGTTTGAATGAGCCTCGTTTTATTAAGTTACCAAATATTATGAAGGCTAAGAAAAAGCCTCTAGATGTTAAAACGCCTGAAGAGCTAGGTGTTTCAACAGCATCTAATGTCAATGTTATTTCTGTGACACCACCTGCAGAACGTCAAGGTGGCATTAAAGTAGGCTCGGTAGCTGAGCTTGTAGAAAAATTGAAAAATGAAGCGAAGGTGATTGCATGAGCATTTTAATTATTGCAGAACATGATAACGCGAACCTAAAACCAGCTACTTTAAATACGTTAGCTGCTGCCACTCAAATTGGTGGAGATGTTGATCTTTTGGTTGTTGGAGCTAACTGCCAGACAGTTGCTGAGCAGGCCTCAAAGGCGGAAGGTGTTTCACGTGTTTTGTTAGCTGATAATTCTGTTTATGAATATCAGTTGGCTGAAAATGTTAGTAAATTGGTTGTTGAACTATCTGAAGGTTATAGTCACATTTTAGCGCCTGCAACAACAACTGGTAAAAATATGCTTCCTCGTGTTGCTGCTTTACTTGATGTTGCTCAACTTTCTGATGTCATCAAAGTTGAAAGTGCTGATACCTTCGTTCGTCCGATTTATGCTGGTAATGCGATAGCTACGGTGCAATCAAACGATACCGTTAAGGTTATTACTATTCGTGCAACTGGGTTTGATCCTGTTTCAGCTGAAGGTGGTAGTGCAGAGCTAGTGACACTTTCTCAAGTAATTGCTTCAGATAAGAGTCGTTTTGTTGGTGAAGAGCTTGCGGAATCAGATCGTCCAGAACTAACAGCTGCAAACATTATTGTTTCAGGTGGTCGTGGTATGGGAAGTGGCGACAACTTTAAAATTCTTGATGGTGTTGCTGATAAGTTGGGCGCTGCTGTTGGTGCATCTCGCGCAGCAGTTGATGCTGGTTTTGTACCCAATGATTTACAAGTGGGTCAAACAGGTAAAACAGTGGCTCCCGATTTATATGTCGCAGTTGGCATTTCTGGTGCAATTCAGCATTTGGCAGGCATGAAAGATTCCAAAGTAATTGTTGCTATCAATAAAGATGAAGAAGCGCCAATTTTCCAAATTGCAGATTATGGTTTAGTGGCAGATCTTTTTGAAGCTGTACCAGAGTTAGAAAGCGCGTTGTAAGCGATTGAGTATTTGCTCGATATTATTAACTTTTAAATAGGCAGTGAATGCTGCCTTGCCTTAGGCTCATTTTTAAATGAATCCAAGGAAAGGTCAAAATAAGAAAAATTGGAGATCAGCATGATTTTTGAAGGACAAGCAATAAAGGTAGCTGAAAAGTCACCTGGGATTGCCATCGTCACTCTTGATTTACAGGGTGAATCAGTAAATAAATTTAATAGCTTAACTTTGCAAGAATTAGGCGAAGCCGTTTCTGCATTGAAAGTACAACCTGGTTTGAAAGGTGTTGTTTTTGCTAGTGCGAAAGATGTTTTCGTTGTTGGTGCGGACATTACTGAGTTTTCGACTTGGTTTGAATTAGAAGACGAGCTATTGGCTGAAAAACTGCGTGCAGCCCATAAAATCTTCAATGATATTGCTGCTCTTCCATGTCCAACTGTTGCGGCAATTAACGGTGTTGCTCTAGGTGGTGGTTTTGAGCTTTGTTTGGCCTGTGATTACCGTGTCATGGCAGATTCAACTAAAGTTGGTTTACCTGAAACACAATTAGGTATTTATCCAGGTTGGGGCGGTACAGTTCGTTTACCTCGTATTATCGGTGTTGATAATGCTTGTGAATGGATTTGTGGAGCAGGTCAAAAACGTGCCAATGTTGCTTTAAAAGATGGCGCCGTAGATGCAGTTGTTAAGACAGAAAAAGTGTTAGAGTCTGCGCTTCACTTAGTTGAGCAAGCTGCTTCTGGTAAGCTTGACTATATGGCTCGTCGCGAAGAAGAAACGGCACCTATGGTTTTCTCTGCTATTGAGAAAATGATGATTTTTGAATCAGTTCGAGGTGTTGTTGGTGCTAAAGCTGGCAAACATTACCCAGCGCCTATGGCTGCGATTAAATCAGTAGAAAAAAATATCGGTCAAGCTTTTGAAAAAGCTTGTGAAACTGAAATTACTGGTTTTATCAAAATGGCGAAAACGCCAGTTGCTAAATCTCTTGTTAACCTTTTCTTAAGTGATCAGCAAATCAAGAAAACATCTGGCGCTCTAATTAAAGATGCGACACCTGTCAAACAAGCCGCTGTATTAGGTGCCGGTATAATGGGTGGTGGTGTTGCTTACCAGTCTGCTTCTAAAGGCACTCCTATTATTATGAAAGACATTCGCACAGAAGCGATTGATCTTGGCCTGAATGAAGCTACTAAGCTGTTAAATGGACAGGTTTCACGTGGTCGTTTAACTGCTGATAAAGCGATGAAATCTCTAAGCAAAATTGTACCTGCTTTGACCTATGGCGAATTTGAAAATGTTGACCTAGTTGTTGAAGCGGTTGTTGAAAATGTGAATGTTAAAAAGTCAGTATTGGCGGAGACTGAAGGCCATATTGCTGGTGATGCTATTTTGACCTCTAACACTTCGACAATTTCGATTACTGAGCTTGCGACTGCACTTAAACGCCCTGAAAACTTTGTTGGTATGCACTTCTTTAACCCTGTGCATAAAATGCCTTTAGTTGAAGTTATCCGTGGTGAAAAATCTAGTGAAGCCGCTGTTGCGAAAACTGTAGCTTATGCACAAGCAATGGGTAAAACACCAATTGTTGTGAATGACTGCCCAGGCTTTTTAGTTAACCGTGTTCTATTCCCTTATTTTGGTGGTTTTGCTGCCATGATGAAAGAGGGCGCAGATTTCCGTCAAGTGGATAAAGTGATGGAAAAATTTGGTTGGCCAATGGGCCCTGCTTATTTGATGGATGTAGTCGGTATTGATACGGCATACCATGCAGATGAGGTGATGGCACAAGGTTTCCCTGATCGTATGCAGCATGAAGGTGTGAGTGTCATTGATCGCTTGTTTGAACTTGAGCGTTTTGGTCAGAAGAATCAAAAAGGCTTCTACACTTACGAAAATGATCGTAAGGGTAAACCGAAGAAAATTTACAATGAAGAAATCGTTGAGCTTCTAGCGCCGACTGTTGAGTCTCAAACAGAGTTAACAGAAGAAGACATCATTGCTCGTATGATGATTCCGCTATGTATTGAAACTGTTCGCTGCCTTGAAGAGAATATTGTTGCTTCACCAGCTGAAGCTGATATGGGTCTTATCTATGGTATCGGTTTCCCTCCATACCTAGGTGGCGCAATACACTATCTTGACCAAATGGGTCTAGCAGCATTCTGTGAGTTAGCTGATAAGTTCAGACACTTGGGTAAACTTTACCACCCAACAGAGCAAATGCGTGCTATGGCAGCCAATAACGAAACTTACTACGGCAATGCCGCTAAGTAATTCATAGGTCGAGATTAGGAGATAATCCATGAAATTGAATCCAAACGATGTAGTCATCATTGATGCCGTACGCTCACCTATGGGTAAGACGAAAAACGGTGTATTTAGAAATGTACGTGCAGAAAATCTATCTGCTGGTCTAGTAAAGGCTTTGTTCAAACGTAACCCTGGTGTTGACGTAAATGAAGTAGAAGATTTGATCTGGGGTTGTGTTAACCAAACGCTAGAGCAAGGTTTTAATATGGCTCGTGCAGTCGCTCTTATGGGTGGCTTACCTGTAACGTCAGCCGCTCAAACTGTGAACCGTTTATGTGGTTCATCAATGTCTGCAATTCATACTGCTGCTCAAGCTATTATGACAGGTCAAGGAGACGTGTTCGTAGTAGGTGGTGTAGAGCACATGGGCCACGTAGATATGATGCATGGTGTCGATGTTAACCCTGCAATGTCTAAGCATATGGCAAAAGCGTCCATGATGATGGGTGTTACAGCTGAAATGCTAGGTAAGATGCACGGAATTAGCCGTGAAGATCAAGATGCCATGGGTGTACGTTCACACCGTCTTGCTCACGAAGCCACTTTGGCTGGCCGTTTTGATAATGAAATCGTGCCTATTGAAGGACATGATGCAGAAGGTAATAAAATTTTAGTTGAAGTAGATGAGGTTATTCGCCCAGAAACCAATATGGAATCTTTGGGTGGATTACGTCCTGTCTTCATGCCAAAAGGCGGTACAGTAACAGCAGGTACTTCTTCTGCACTGTCTGATGGTGCTTCTGCTATGTTGATGATGTCAGCTAAAAAAGCAGAAGAGCTTGGGGTTACACCTATTGCTCGCGTTAAGAGTATGGCTGTGGCTGGCTGTGATCCAGCGATTATGGGTTATGGACCTGTTCCAGCATCTAAAAAAGCACTGAAACGTGCAGGTTTAACTATCTCTGATATTGAAATTGTTGAGTTGAACGAAGCTTTCGCTGCGCAGGCACTACCTGTAATGAAAGACCTTAAACTACTTAATGATTTAGAAACCAAAGTGAATCTGAATGGCGGTGCTATCGCCCTCGGTCACCCACTGGGTTGTTCAGGTACGCGTATTTCGACAACATTGCTTAATGTGATGAAGGAGAAAGATGCAACACTAGGTCTTGCTACTATGTGTATTGGCATGGGGCAAGGTATTGCAACCGTTTTCGAACGTTTGTAGTTGAAAAAGGGTGCACCCCCGCGCCCAAATTCAATGTTATTGAAAGTCCATCTCTGTCTTTTAGCCCCTCTTTGAGGGGCTTTTTTTTGCTTAGAAAAAGTGCTTATAATTTATTTATTTGAGCTAAAAGTTTAACTTTCAAAAAGGAGTTGTAGTGTGGAGTATCGACAAGCAAGTTTGGGAGACCTTGATGCAATTGCAAATCTACATGCTAAAAGTTGGCAAGAAACTTATATCGGTATTTTGTCTGATAAATACCTAGAGGGAAACGTATTACAAGATAGGCTAGATGTTTGGTGTAAAAGATTAACTAACAAAAATGAGAATCAAACGGTTTTACTTGTTGAAGAGGCTAGTAAATTGCTTGGTTTTATCTGTTTAATGAAAGAGTCCGGTGCAGAAACAATTTTGTTGGATAACCTACATATTGATTCAAGTCATAAAGGCAAAGGTTTAGGAAGGCAACTTATTGATAGGGCTTTATCAAGTTTGGGTGATCTAGAGGGGGTTAGTTTGTATTTAGAGGTGTTAGCAAAAAATAAAAATGCTATTAACTTTTATGAAAAATTAGAAGGTAAACGAACCGAAACCAA
This sequence comes from Marinomonas sp. SBI8L, assembly GCF_001624705.1. Classification (GTDB taxonomy): domain Bacteria; phylum Pseudomonadota; class Gammaproteobacteria; order Pseudomonadales; family Marinomonadaceae; genus Marinomonas. Next base: position 228,327 of record NZ_JSEO01000001.1, on the reverse strand, counting down.
TGTATGGAATTCTCCTTGTGGTAATAAGGTAGAGGAGTTTGTTTATGTTTGGCCAAGTACGGATGAATTACTTGAGTTATTAAAGCGTAAAGCTGAAGTTAATCAAAAGTAAAGGCTAAATAAATTTATTGGGTGTGATAAATCAAGATAGGTCAGGGCCAATTTATAGAGTAAGGGCAAGAGTAATTAAAAATACTCTTGCCCTTATTTTTTACTTTTCTGTAATTGGCGAAAGCTATTCTTTCACAGGTCTTTGGTACCAAGGGTTAAGTTGATCAGTTATTTGGTAAAGATCATTCTTCTTATTAAGCTTTTGGCCTCCGTCTCTTGTTAGAGGCTGCCAATTGAAGTTAGCTCTACTTGAGTTAGGCTTGATCGTTAAAATATCAAAAGGTACTGTGAAGTAGAATCCTTTGGTGAAGCTACCCTCTCCAAACTCTTCAGCAGACATATCCGTTTTGCTCGCATAAGCTCCAACGATAATGCCACTGTTGAACTGCTTGGAAAAGTCCAGTTGAAAACCAATATCACCTGCTAAGAATTTACCATAATCCAGTTGGAACAAGGTATCTTGTAGAAAACCCCACTCTGGTCTGTAGTAAATAGATGCATGACCCGTTGTTCCTTGTGAGAGCACTTCTTCTGTACTGCTATACTCCCAAGGGCTATTGAAAGTTCCTAACCAAGAATCGGGCTCTCTCTGGGATACAAGGTTCCAATCTAATCCAAGAGCCCAGTTAGCACCTTTTTGACGGTATAAAACTTCACTGCCGACACCTGCAAACATTTGTTCTAAATAGCCAAAGTAAAACTGTTGGTACCAATCTTGACTATATTTTTGGAAATTACTCAGTTGTAAGCTGTTTATATAGGCTTGATTTTCATGAATATACTCTCGCGCTAGCGTCCTCACTCTAGGATTAGAGGTATTATCATCTGGAACTGTATAGTTAAATTTGTCGTAATTATCTAATAGATTGAGGTAAAAACTTGACTCAAGTTGCCAGCTAGGTGATAGCCAATACGAAGAATCTAGTTTTATTCCTATACTGTATAAGTAGAAGTCCTCAGCACTGCCTAAGGTTTGGGTCAGTCCGGGAGCAAAGCCATATTTAAAGTTTTCATCGCTTCCATAGCTTAACTTAGAGCTTGGCAATTTAATCGTTTTAAACTCTGTTATAGCATCTTGAATTTTTGGGTTGATATAGTTCACTTCAGCAAAGTCAGCATGTTTATCACGTGATACTAAGCTACTTTTGACGGGTATATTTTTATTCTTCTCGACAATGGAGTAGTCTTTTATTTTTTCAGGAAGTTCATTAGATAATATTGACGCTGCTTTATCTTGAGCTAGGTACCTATTTCTATATTTTTTCTGCTCAGCGACTAAGGTAAGTTTGGTGTCTTCTAAATAGAATTCGTTTTCGTTGTAACCTGCAATAGTTGATAATTGACTATCTATGGCTTTCCAATCTATTTGATCTGTATCAATACTATTTTGTGTATGATTTAAGTTAGGAGTTTGTAGGTCTTGTGAAAAGGATTTATTTTTAAATAACTGTTTGTTTTCATTGAAATTTGTAGACAGGCTAATACCTAAAGTAACAGTATTACCTCTTTCATAACTAAAACGAGCATCTGCATAATCACTGAGGCCATATACAACGCCAAAGTTCCAAGGGCTATCTTGAACCATTGATATATTGCCGCGTGTGACTGGGGCATCTTGACTATAGTCATTGCCATCGTATTCAAGCTTTAGTCTAAGAGGAGCGTAAAGTGTTTGATATTCAATCCCACCAAAAAGAGAGGCATTACCTTTAAACCACCTTTGTGAATCAATAGTGCCGCCATTATCAGAAAAGCTTGAATCACGATTACAGTAGCTATTACTATAGCTACATAGCGGGTTGGAAATATTACCGCTTTGTCCTAGATAGCCCCAACCTAAGCCTATTGTGAAATCAAATTGTCCATAATTATCTGTTGAAAGATGTTTGGTTGCAGCAATAAATTCACCATCAAATAAGCCTGTTCCACCAATGTCCCTTAAGCCAATTGATGTTTCAGGAAGCCAGTTAGTTTCTTTAAATAATCTTATTTTGGCATCAATCCCTTTATCAGCATACTTAGTGTCTCCACTAAAACCTTCATCATCGCTATAGAGAATATCTTGTACTTCCGTATAACGAATGGTGCTTTCAAACCAAGGCATAAGTTGTAATGAGAAGGAGTAAAACTCATATTCAGAGTTTTGTGTGTAGTTAAATGAAAACTCACCTTCTTCTGCCATTCTGCCGGTTGGCATTTGCATTAATCCAACGCCACCAAAATCCATTTGAGAAACTTTAAGTTTGTGGAGCTCAAATGGAAAAATTACTTCATTCTCTGATGCAAGAACATTTGGACCAAAGAGTAAAATTGTTAAGGGAGTAAGGTAATATTTGGGCATTAATAAACCACGTGATGTTGTAGTAGTTTTAAGAAGCTTTGATTAGTTATCTCTGCATTTTCTATATCTTCATTTAAACCTATATAAATGATAGCGCCTGGTGATAAGTAATATTTACTGTTACTCCAATAGTCTATTTTAGGTGTAATGACTTCTTTATCTGCTTGAATAATTCTAATGTTATCTGTGACGATATCTGTATTTTTATAAAACTCATTTAAGTATTTAGACAGGTTGTAGCCAGGTTTGAGTTTCAGTTTTATGATTTTTTCTGAGTGATTTGGGTCAATTAAAATAAGAAAGTCAGGTCTCTTGGGTAAATAAAGCTGATAGTTTCCTGAGATGATAGGATTAATTCTACTATCAAGTTGTACTTTCTCTAGATCAAGAGATAGCTTCTCCTGCTGAAAGAAATTGAGGCCTTCTATCAGTGTACGTAAGTGAAAAGCACTAGTATGGTTAATTGTTTCTAAGCTTTCTATCAGTTCAATTTTGTTGTTTTGTATTGTAATGTTTTCATAACTGTTTTTCTTGATCAAAGCAGAGCCTAATGTGTAGGCTGAATAATCAGTGTTTTTTTTTGCATCAATTAATAATTGAGAAAGTCTAGGCGCAACCTGATAACTTAAATTAATTTTTTGTTGAGGTATTACAACTTCTAGAGTCTTATTTTTGTTGGCTGTTGCTGATAATGAAGTAAAAAGCAATAAAAGGAATAAGAGGTAGCTGATGTGATTCATTTTAAATAGCATAAATAGTTACTTTTTAGGTAAATTTATTGAGGTAAAAAATCTTTAACAAAACTCATTTCTATTTTATCCATGTTAGGACCAATATATTGAATAGTCTTAACCACTTTTCCGTTTTGATTCAACCAATAATGATTTGTGAAATTAAACTTAAGCTCTGAAAAATTAATCTTTTCTTCAACGTGTTGAGTATCTAATGACCATGAGGACAGGCCAATAGTTTGTTGCTTGTTTAAGCTTGAATTAATTTCAGCTGTAAATTGATATCGATGAGAGGGCATCCAATCATAATATGCTATCCATTTATTAGATTGAATTGAAGGGGCAGGTAAATTCAAACTATTTTCAGATGTTATTACCATAAGGTTATTACTAAAACCTAAAGTTTTAACTATCCTGCCATTTTCGGTAATTATCATAAAGTTGTCAGCAGATACCCATTTTAATCTTTGATAGTTATTTAAATTATTTTCTTCAATTAATGCTAACACCATAAGTATTCTTCGATTGCCATTCAAGCTGACATAGGCGCTATCATATGGGAGTTTTTTAAGTTCATCATCACTGAGTGTTACATCTGTTAGGCTATTAACTGAGGCATTGACAGTACTTGATATGTCACTAAACTTTTGAGAGCAAGCAGATAACAATAAACAGATTAAAAAAGTTGTTGTAATTTTGAATCTAGTGTTTAAACCCATTGATTTTCGCTTTAAAAGTTAATGGTAAAAAGAACAAAAAAAAGCCAGCATAAAGCTGGCTTTTTTTGCAAAAAAGCTTAATTAGTCGTAGTTGTGCTGCTGGAATTAGAATCACTTATGCCAGCTGCAATTGAAATAGCCGCAACAGATGCTGCCACAGTACCTACAGTACCAATAGCCGCTGCGCTAGCTGCTACCGTACCACCAGCTGCTACAGCACCACCAGCTGCTGCACCACCAGCTGCTGCACCACCAGCACCTGCTGCTGCACCAGAACCTGCTGCTGCACCAGAACCTGCTGCACCAGAGCTAGCTGCAGTGCCAGATGCTGCTGAACCTGATCCTGATGCTGCACCTGCAGATTCACCTGCAGCAAAAGTTTGGCTTGCTGCCAATGTCGCAAATAAAGCGAAAGCAAGAGTTTTCATAAGATATCCTTCTATAAACATTTAAGTTCAAAGTTACTTCTATTAGAGCAACCAAACTATTGAATAAAAATACAATTTTATTCTAGTGGATCTTAGATCGTTTTGTAAGCAGGTTGAATTAAATTAATGTGAAAAAGGGTAAAAAATAGCGAGTTAATAGATTTAAACCAATCATTTGTAGGAAAAAAGCCTAAAATCTATGTAACAAAATGTTAGTTGATAGTGCTTCTATTACGTATTAGGCTTTTTTGTTATAACAGGCCTTACTGAAATAAGTATTTTAGATAGTGTAATTATTTCAGTAAGAATATGTTTATTTAGATTAATTCACCTAGCATTTCATCTGAATATGCAGTCAAAGTCTTGTTACAACTTACTTTCTCTATGTAGTCAGGGTTAGCGATAAAGGGTCTGCCTATGGCCAAAAGATCAAATCTATTTTCTTCTATAGCTTGGCTACCTGTTTCAGCGCTAAAGCTGCCAACGCCCACGAGAGTTTTATGATAATGCTTTCTGACATAGCTTGAGGCTCTACCACCTAGATAGTCAAATTCCATCGCATCATCAAAAATACCTATGTGTAAGAAGGCCAAGTCACGTTTTTCAAGCTCAGGTAATAAGTAATCAAACACTTCTTTGTCTTTTGGGTTACCCTCTAGATTAAAGTAAGCACCAGGACTCAGTCTTAGAGCCGTTTTGTTATTTCCAATCCTATTTGTAATTGCATCCACAACATCTAATGCAAAGCGAGACATATTTTCTGGTGTTTTGCCGTAATCGTCACCTCTTTGATTACTTGCATAATGTAAGAATTGATCGATTAGGTAGCCATTCGCACCATGTATTTCAACACCATCAAAGCCAGCATCTATAGCATTAGCAGCAGCCTGTGCATAATCTTTCACAAGTTGCTTGATGTCGTCCTGAGTAGCTGCTTTCGGTGTTTGATAAACCAACTCTCTCATTCTAGGTACAGTACCCTCTACCTTTATAGCCGAAGGTGCTAGTACGTCTGTACCAAAAAAGTGTGAGTGAGCAACTCTACCCGTGTGCCAAAGTTGAGCAAAAATTTTGCCACCTTTTGCATGTACTGCTTGAGTAACTTTTTTCCAGCCTTCTATTTGTGCGCTTGAGTAAAGTCCTGGTGTATTAGGGTAGCCTTGTCCATCAGGGCGAATGATAGTCGCTTCACTGATAATTAGTCCTGCATCAGTGCGTCTAGCATAATAATCAGCCATTTGTTGAGTAGGTACTAAATCATCATCGGCCATGCAGCGGGTAAGAGGCGCCATGAGAATACGGTTTTTTAATTTGATACTGTCGTTTAACGCATATTTTTGAAATAGATTATCAGTCATCTTTTATTCCTATCATTTACCTACTAATCAAATGGGTAGGTGTATATTTTGAATGTTTATTCAAGATATAGGTGTTTGAATGATCATTCAAGACTTATTTTGAATAAGCATTCAAGATGAAGTATTATTTTCTAATTAATCAATAAGTGAGACTAATTCAATGCCACCGGCAAAGTTTGATCGTGAACAAGTGCTAAGGTCTGCAATGAACACTTTTGTTCAAAAAGGCTACAGCAAGACAAGCATGCAGGATTTAACGAAATCTACCGGGCTACACCCAGGTTCAATCTACTGTGCTTTTGAAAATAAACGCGGCTTGCTATTAGCTGCTTTAGCTCAATACAAACAAGATAGTGAGTTAAAGTTTGAAGGGCATTTTTCTCAAGAAGTTGCGGTATTGGATTCTTTAAAGCAATATCTTGATGCAATAGTGTTAGATTGCGCTGATAAAGAGGGTAATAAAGCTTGTCTGCTAACTAGAGCTTTGACTGAAATTGCCGATCAAGATGTGGAAATTAAAAGTGTCATCAGTGATAGCCTCTATGATTGGCAAAAAGCGTTTCAAAATCAATTTGAAATGGCAATTGAAGCTAAGGAACTATCGTCTGAATGTGATATTTCCCACATGTCACGTTATCTTTCTATGGGGATTTATGGACTTAGAACTTTCGCCCAAACTAATACAACTCAAGCCGTTTTACAGGAACTTGCAGATCAGCTTTTTAACGATATAAAACGTCTAACTCTTAGTCATTAGCATAAGACTAAAGGTGCATATCTTTTAAATTTAAAGACTCTATATGATGTTTATGGAATCGAGTTTTTATTTGTATTCAGCAGAATCTAGCTTCATTTGATTAGGATAATAATATGTTTGATGCATTAGTATTGACACAAGAAGATAAAATAACAAAAGCGAAAATTGAACAATTAGAAATTGGCGACCTGCCTTCAGGAGATGCTCTTATTGAAGTGGCTTGTTCATCTCTTAACTATAAAGATGGTTTAGCGATTACAGGAGCAGGTCGAATTATACGAGATTTTCCTATGGTACCTGGAATTGACTTTGCAGGTACGGTTGTCTCTTCAAATGATGCTAGATATCAAGAAGGTGATTCAGTCATTCTTACTGGTTGGGGAGTTGGCGAAAACCATTGGGGTGGTATGGCTAAAATGGCACGAGTTAAAGCTGATTGGTTAGTTCCAATGCCAAAAGGGTGCGATGCAGAAAAAGCAATGATGGTTGGCACAGCAGGTTTAACTGCCATGTTATGTATACAAGCTTTGCAAAATGCCGATGTAAAGCCTGAATCTGGGGAAGTATTAGTGACAGGCGCTAGTGGCGGTGTGGGCTCTGTAGCGGTTAAATTATTGTCAGAGCTAGGCTATCAAGTAGTCGCGTGTTCAGGTCGAGTTGAAGAAAATGGGCCATTGTTAAAAGAACTAGGCGCGAAAGAGGTTATTGACAGACGTGAGTTTGAACAAGAGGCAAAACCACTTGAAAAACAACGCTGGGCAGGTGTCGTAGATACAGTAGGTAATAAAATTTTAGCCAAAGCGCTAGCTCAAATTGATTATGCTGGTGCTGCCGCTATATGTGGTTTGGCAGGTGGTTTTGCTTTACCTACAACGGTTATGCCTTTTATTCTACGTGGCGTTAATTTGTTAGGTATTGATTCTGTTCATTGTCCAACAGAGAAAAGGTTGGCTGCCTGGGAGCAAGTAATGGATATTCTACCTGAGTCTTTTTATCAAGCAGCTTGCCAAAAAATCAGTTTAAAAGATGTGCCTAGTTATGCAGATAAAATCATAAAAGGCCAAGTTACAGGTCGAGTTCTAGTAGCGCTTTAATTCGAAATAGAGCTAAGTCTCATAGCATTCTTAGCTCTATTAAAATTCAATCAAAAGTTTAAAAAATAGTAAGGTGAAATGAATACCGTGAAAAAGCCTGTGAATAACCATAAAGCTTACCATGCACATGTTTATTTTGATGAATCGACATTAGCTTTAGCAAAGCAAATATGTTTACAAGCAGGTGATATTCATAAAGTAAAAGTTGGTAGGTTTCATGAGAAGTTAGTGGGCCCGCATCCTAAATGGAGTTGTCAAATCGCTTTTTCGATAAGTGTTTTTGATATTTTAATTCCTTGGTTGGAAGTAAATAGGCAAGGGCTGAGTGTTTTCGTTCATGGTCTAACGGGAGATGACTTAAAAGATCATACTGAATACGCTTATTGGTTAGGCGAACCAGAAGAGCTTAACCTTGCAATGTTTCGATAAATAAAATGTTCGTACGTTTCCCTTAACAGGTAAAACAACGGGTATAAATTCCGCAACTATTTCTTTCAAACCTTCAGCTCTCCAATTTAAGAATAGCAAGCATTCTCTAGCAGATTAGCTTATTTGAACCATACTTATTTAACGCTTTTAGTCATGACTCTCTACAGCAAGGCTGAGCAGATTTAAATTTAAGGGGTACTTATGAGTAATCAACCAGTCATAGCAAATAATAAACCCATGAAAATTAGCCTAGAGATGGGGCAAGAGTATTACTTCTGCACCTGTGGTCGCTCAACAAAACAGCCTTTTTGTGATGGTTCCCATAAAGGCACAGGCTTTAAGCCCCAAATGTTTAAAGCAGATTCTAATGATGATGCTTATTTGTGTGCTTGCAAACATAGTGCGAATACCCCGTTTTGTGATGGCACTCACAAAGCCTTTGCAAGTGAACAAGTTGGTAAAGCAGGGCCCGGGATACAAACTGAAAAAAATGCGGCTCCAGTAGCTGTAGATACTGAAGAAGAGCCAACATTAGCATTTATTCATCAACTCGCAAGAGAAGGGCTTTCTAAGTTAGGGCACCATGGACCGATGACATCTATGGGGGTTCCAAAACATCTTTTACCTCATTGGGATGATTTGCAAATTATGACAGCGCAAATGGCAACTAAACCTTTGCTTGAAGATGTTCCCGTTTCAACTGAACTTATAGTCGGGCCCAATGCAGATAAGCCACTCATACTCGATATTCCTTTATTTGTTTCAGATATGAGCTTTGGCGCTTTATCTGAAGAGGCTAAGACAGCTTTAGCCATGGGGGCTGAGCTAGCTGGCACAGGTATCTGCTCTGGAGAAGGTGGCATGTTACCAGAAGAACAGGCTGCAAATAGTCGATATTTCTATGAATTAGCCAGTGCTGGTTTTGGCTATCAAGAAGCTTTATTAAAAAGAGTACAGGCGTTTCACTTTAAAGGTGGACAAGGGGCAAAAACTGGCACAGGAGGTCACCTTCCAGATAATAAAAATAAAGGTAAGATTAGTCTGGTACGAGGTATCGCAGAAGGTCAGCCCGCAGTATCTCCACCTACCTTTAAAGATTTACATAGTTTAGATGATTTCAGGCGATTTGCTGATAGAGTAAGGGAAGTAAGTCAAGGTATTCCCGTTGGTTTCAAGTTAAGTGCGAACCATATTGAGGCCGATATGAAATTTGCCTTAGATGCTGGGGCTGATTACATCATATTAGATGGGCGAGGAGGTGGTACAGGGGCCGCGCCAGAAATGTTTCGAGACCATATTAGTGTACCAACGATACCTGCTTTAGCTCGAGCTAGGCGCTTTCTTGACGAGCAAGGAAAGTCAGGTCAAGTTACGCTTATTATTACAGGTGGTATTCGAACTCCCATCGATTTTGTTAAAGCTATGGCGCTTGGTGCAGATGGTGTGGCTGTTTCAAACAGTGCGATGCAATCTATAGGCTGTGTAGCGGCTAGAATCTGCAACACGAATAATTGTCCCGCAGGAATCGCCACTCAAAATGAAGACTTACGTCAAAGGCTCAATGTAGAGAAATCAGCAAAACAGCTAGCAAACTTTTTTAATGCTTCATCCGAGCTAATGGCTGTCATGGCAAGAGCCTGTGGTCATAATCGTCTAAATCAATTTAATAAACATGATTTGGCCACTTGGCATAGGGAAATGGCCCATTTATCTGGGGTTAAATATGCAGGCTTTTCTCACTAATTGTTTAAATGTAAGGTTGGGCTCTAATGGGACCAACCTTTAAATTATTTCTTAGCTTAAAGAGTAACATCTACTTTTTGGTAATTAATCAATATATCTTTGGCAAGCGCTAAGATAAGTTGACGCATTTTCGCAACTGAGTGAGGATAGCCGTCAGCTTCTATCTCTGCTTTGAAAGTGAAGTTATATTTAGGGGAAAGCGCTTGTGTTTCTTGCGTGTTAATAAAACTATAACTCCCAGTCAGTACCACTTTGGAGTCTATCGTGGCATAAAAGTGGTCGATATCAAGTATGAGGCTGACTTGCGTATTAGCCTTAATATCTTGCTGGTTACCTGATGCAATTTTTTCCTTTACTAGCTTTCTTAAATCCTGATCCAGACCTTTTTGAATAGCATCATCTAAGTTCTCAGCCCAAGTATGATAATAAGCATAGCTTAATTCGTGCTCGCTCAACTGCAATACTAGATTAGGTTGCTTTAAGTATTCAGGCAGGCTTAGCTGGACCTCTCTTATTGGACTAAGGTTTGCCAAACCTTGTGTATCAAGTTGCTGATTAAGAATATAATAATGGCTAGTTGGTGTTGGCTGACTATTACAGCCTAATAATAAAACGCTGATAAATATAGGGATGATACGCATTAAATTCATTGTTATTGGCCTGTGTTTGGAGCTTTAAAGGGTTCAATATCAGAAGGCTGATTATCCGAAAAAATTAAGCTATTAGGTCTATTTTTCACCTTATTAAGTAAAGGCTTAAGCTCATGTAAGCTAGATTGAACCGCTTGTAGTGTATTAAGTAACTCGTCGTAGCCTGGTGACCCTTCCGAAAGCCCTTGTGTCATGGTTGAAACCTTTTCAAGCGTATCTTGTAGTTGCTGAGGTAGTTGAGCTTTGTGAGTTTGATCAACTAATGCATTTACTTTATAGCTAGTTTGGTTGAGGTCATTTAATGTTTTACTTAAGTCTTTTAAGACTTGTTGTGTATCTTTTGTCAAAGACTCAAGTGGTAATTTATTAAGTGTATCGATGAAGTCACCCGCTTTATTCGCTATCTGACCTAAGTTGTCTTCTATAGTTGGAATGATTTCATAACCATCTTTAGAGGAAACACTTGTCATAGGGTGCTCAGGAAAATGCTGCAATTCGACAAAAAGGCTGCCAGTGAGTAAGTTACCTGTTGCTAAACTTGCTTTAAGCCCTTTCTTTATCCACTTACGCGTCTGTAGTTTGATTCCTTCAGCGCTTAACTCTGTGTCAGGTAGGCCAACAAGGCCTGGCTCTAAACTCAGTAAAACAGGGATTTTAAGGTCGTCTTCTAACAAAGCTTCATGCTTATTCTTATTAAAGTTTGTATCTAGCACTTTACCAACATGTACGCCTCGATACTCAACTGGAGCGCCAATTTCTAGTCCTCTAATTGAGCTGCTTACGAGCATAATATATTCAACTGTATGCAAATATTTAGTCGCGCTTGCTTGCTCAACATTGGTAAAAATTCTGAACACATCTTCTTGTGTTGCCTGAGGGCCGGGCTCCATTCCTTGAGGTACACCAAAGGTAATACCATTGGTGAGCAAGGTTTCGACATTACCTGTTTGTACACTAATACCATCGCTATTTAGATCTAATCGCAAACCACTGGTATTCCAAAAGCGCGTATTTTTTGTAATTAACTGATGATATGGCTCATTGATGAAAGCATCGTAGTAAACAACCCTTTCTTCAAAGTTAAACTTAACTTTCTCAAAACGGCCAATGGTTAAACCCTTATATATGATGGGGTCACCTGTGGTGAAGGCAAATTCGTCGTCACTGTTTAAAGTGATTCTAAGGCCTGGAGTGCCTGCAGGTGTAATAGGGGGCGTTTCAAGGCCAACAAAATCGTAACGAGACACCTTGCTTTGACCCGGAGAAATTTCAATATGTCCACCAGACAAAATGGTGCTTAAACCTGATATGCCTTCTTTTCCTACTCTTGGTTTTACTACCCAGAAGTTGCTATCTTCTTTGAGTAAAGGATCTGTATTTTTATCAAGGCGAGCTGTTAGTTCAATACTGTCAAACTGATCTGATAGCTTTAGATCTACAACCTTGCCTATGGTGATATCTCTTAGTTTGATTTTAGTAATATCAATCTCAAGACCTTCAGCATTATCAAACGAAATTGTGATTAATGGACCCTGATTACTCCAGTTAAAATAGAGCATCCATAAACCTATTGTGAGGGCGACAAAAGGGACCAGCCAAACTTTTGAAATCGGTCTTGCCTGATCTACTTTGGCAGGTGAAACATATACTTCTGGTGGCATTTTATTTCTCGTTCTCAAATTGATGGACTTGGTTTGCCCACATTAATCTGGGGTCAAAAGACATGGCTGCTAACATTGTGGTGATTACCATACCTGCAAAGGCAACGGCAGCCATGCCTGGGTAAACACTCATTACTTTTCCCATCTGAATAAGGGAGGCTAAAATAGCAACGGCAAAAACATCAACCATAGACCAACGACCTATTAGCTCGGTTATTTTATATAGCTTAAGGTTAATGCGCCTTGAGTCTGTTTTCTTGACGGTGACACTAAGGCACAGCCAAGATAACGCTAAAATCTTTCCAATCGGTACTAATATACTGGCAACAAAAATAACTACCGCGATAGGGTATGTACCTGGTTCCCAAAGAGAAACAACACCACCCAGTATAGTGCTAGCGGTTTCTTGTCCTAACCAATTGGTATACATGATGGGGAGAAAGTTTGCAGGGATATATAAGAGAACACTCGTAATCAGCAAGGCAATTGTATGTTGTATGCTATTACTATTTATAAGATGTAAATGGCGATGACAAGTGCGACATTTAGGGTTGCTCATATCATTTAGTGTTAAGCAGACTGGGCATCCATATTGGTGGTTGTGCTCAGCATTGTCTCTATGATTATCTTTCATGGATTTTTACCTTACGCCAAATCTGATATCTATCAAGCAAAGATAATCCCGCTACTAAGCAAATGATAAAAAAAACATAGCTCCAAAAAGATAAGCCTAAAGTTACCGTTGCTAATGATGATATTTTGATAAAACTAATTAAGGTCGCGACCAAAAAAATTTCAGCCATATTCCAATCAATAAGAAAAAAAACACTTTGTAAAAGTGGCTGGGTATAAGGAAGTAGGCGTTTTTGCTGTAAAGAAACCAGCACATAAATGAGTGAAAGAAGACAAATAGCTGGAATAAGCAGAGTCGTAAAAAATAGCAATATAGCAATACTAAAATAGTCCATTAACACCATATTAAAAATGCTATCGGCGAAACTAATGACATAATCTTTCCCCTGATTACTAAAGTATAGAAAGGGAAAAGGTAAGGCAAAAATAAGAAAAATAAAGCTAGAAATTGAGAGAGCTAAAATCTTATTGTGTGCGCCAAGCAGTCGACGAGTGATCAAGTGGTTACATCTTGGGCAAGAAGCCGTTTGCCCATAATCGAGCTCAGGCAAAGAAATAAGTAAATCACACCCATGACAGGCGATTGTTGAGTCACTTTCTGGTACGTCTTGCGTCAAATTATTCATCTGTTTAAGAGAAAATTCACCTATTTAAACTTTGAGTTAGCTAGCCTAAAGAAAATTTTAAGCTAGTTCAAATTTCTAATAGTGCTTACCTTACTTATCTAGGAGGTAATCGTCTAACTGACTTTATGTTTAGTCTTATCTTAACTGGGTTACCTCAAAACGGTGAACGCTATTGTTACTTATTTTTATCCGGTTAAGTTAGTAAAAACGGTGTAAATAATTAACCAGCCTCATAATTCCATTTATTGTTTTCATGTTATTCAAGTTACTTATACGCCGATATTAATTTAAAGCCTTAAATGTATTTATGAAACTCAGATGTTTTTTAGCTAGTTTAGCTTGTAACCATAGGAGCTGCTCTTAGTTAAGTAAGGTAAAAAGAGTCTCATTTACTTAGTTTATAGCTGACAGTGGTCCTATTTACACAAGCTTGTTGCTTAATTTAATGACTGCTGGGTAAACTAAATTTGGTTTTATATAGGCTATAGTTTATTGCTAAAGCCATTATTAAACGCCTTTAGTGATAACGATAATAAGAGTTTGAAATAGTAATTTATGTCTAATGTCGATCAAGTAAACTCAGACATGGATGATAAAATGAAAAGGATTTTCGATGCCACGCCTGTACCCATGGTACTGTCTCGTCCGGATGGTAGTTTTGAGTACGTCAATAAAGCCATGCTAAACCTATTGGGTTACAGCAAGAGTGAAATCTACCAGACTGATATTATCATTTCCCACCCTGATAATTTTGAAGCAAATAAAACCATTCGTGAGCACCTAAGAAACGATCCTTATAGTAGCGTTGTTATTGAGAAAAAGTATCTGCATAAGTCAGGAAAAACCATAGAAGGCTTATTAACGCTAACCGCTGAACCTGATGAAGAGGGTGCAATTAAAAGAATGATAGCTCAGGTAGTCGATCTGACTGAGCAAAAAAAGACAGATGCCTCTTTATTAATGTTTAAAACCCTGCTCGATAGCTCTAGTGATGCGATTTATGTGATCGATTCAAAAAGCTCTTACATTATTGAGTGTAATCAGCCAGGTTATCTGACGCTTGGTTACCAAAGAGATGAAGTGGTTGGCAAACTTAAAGTATCAGATATTAACCCTAAGATGGCTCGTAAAGGGGCGTGGAAAAAGTTAACGAATGAGTTAAAAGAGTCTAAAAGTATGTTGTTTGAACGTAAAAGCATACATAAAGATGGAACAAGTTTTCCCGTTGAAGTGAACCTTAGTTATATACAGTTTGATTCTCAGTCCTATGTCTTGGCTGTTGTGCGAGATATTAGGCAGCGTAAGGCTGCTGAGAAACTGATTTGGCAACAAGCTAATTACGATCATTTAACCGGCTTACCTAATCGGCGCTTAGTGTCAGATAGAATTCAGCAAGCGATTCATAAAGCCGATCTCAATAGTAGTTATATCACGCTTCTGTATTTAGATTTAGATAGATTTAAAGAAGTGAATGATACCTTTGGGCATGCAAAAGGTGATCAATTATTGATTGATGTAGCCAATAGGTTGAACTTAGCCGTTAAGCAAACTGATACGGTAGCAAGATTAGGCGGTGATGAATTTACTTTAATTTTAACTGATCTGTACAATACAGGTAAGGTCAATAAAGCTGAAGTAGAAACTCTTGCGAATCAAGTTTTGTACAGTCTTAGTCAGCCATTTAAGTTAGATAATGAGCAAGTTTATATCTCAGCCAGTATAGGTATCGCCTTTTATCCTAATGATGTGAGTAACTCTGATGACTTGTTTAAAGCGGCTGATCAAGCCATGTATGCAGCGAAAGCAAAAGGGAAGAACTGTTTTCAATACTTCTCAGCAAGCATGCAAGAAGAGGCTGTCGCAAGAGCGTTATTGGTGAAGGAGTTACACAGAGCTATTGAAGAGAAAGAGTTTAGTCTTGAATATCAGCCTATCGTTGAATTAAAAACAGGAAAGATTTGCAAAGCAGAAGCACTAATTAGATGGCAGCACCCTCAAAAAGGCTTGGTATCTCCCAATGCTTTTATTCCTATGGCTGAAGACACAGGTTTAATTTGTGAAATAGGGGATTGGGTGTTTAAAGAGGTCGCTCAGCAAGTAGCGACTTGGCGCATCAAACTTGATCCAAATTTTCAGCTGAATATTAATACATCGCCTATTCAATATTTAGAAAGTAACTCTTTCTTGGGTAACTGGATGACTTATTTAAATGAGTATAAAGTGCCAGGAGAAGCGCTTACTGTTGAAATAACAGAGCGTATTTTGATGGACTCTCATTCGTTCATTTCAAGAAAATTGGTTAACTTTCAATCTTTAGGCATTGATGTAGCCTTGGATGATTTTGGCATGGGATATTCCTCCTTATCCTATATTAAAAAGTTTGATATCGATTATCTGAAAATAGATCGCTCTTTTGTAAAAAATGTGACGACCAGTATTAACGATAAAGTCCTGTGTGAAGCTATGATAGTCATGGCCCATAAGCTAGGTATTAAAGTCGTCGCAGAAGGAATTGAAACAGAAGAGCAAAGGCGCTGTTTAAAAGATATTGGCTGTGACTATGGCCAAGGCTTTTTGTTTTCGAGGCCTGTTGGTGTTGAAGTCTTTGAACAAAAGATGATTCAAAGTCATTTAGATGCGATTAAACTCTCTAACGGATAAGTTAAGTTTTCAAAAAGATAAACTTAACTGGATAGAAATAAAAAAAGGTAGGGATAACTCTCTACCTTTCTCTAATCAGTTCAGATAGGCCTTTCTAGTGAGTTTTGTACTAGTTTCGGCCTGATAAAACACCACCGTCAACATCCCAAATAGCACCTGTTACCCAGCTTGCTTTTTCGCTCAATAAAAAGCAGATACTGTTGGCAATATCCTCTGGTGTACCAATACGACCAATAGGATGGAAACCATCAAAACCAGCCAATGCATCATCAAGTTCATTTTTATCAATAAAGGAGTGATAAATTGGCGTTTTCACTACGGCTGGCGCAACGGCATTCACCCTAATGTTAAACTCTGATAATTCCATCGCCATATGTTGAGTTAATGCATGTAACCCAGCTTTAGCCATAGAATAGGCGCTAGAAGGGGTCGCTTTAATTGCCTGTTTTGCCCACATCGAGCCAATATGGACTATTGAACCTGATTGATTGGCTATCATGTTTTTAGCAATGGCTTGGCTAATAAAGAAGCTGGCTTTATTTAAGATCATATACTTATCAAAATCAGATGCTTGATGCTCTACAAATGCGGTCGGTTTGAAGTAGCCAGCGGCATTAACAAAATAATCGATAGGGCGTGCTTGCTCTGTAATTGCATTAATTAAAGTGCTAACGTCCTCTTCCTGATAAAGGTTAACTTGCAACGTCTTTACTTGAATTGCATGGTTAATTTGATTCAGTTCTGCCTTTGCAGCGGCTAACTTATCCTGAGAACTGGAGGCAATAATTAAATCACAACCTTGGGTTGCAAGTTGCTTTGCCGTAGCTAAACCCATACCGCTGGAACCGCCTAAAATAAAGGCTAAAGGTGTATTTGCTTGTGTCATAATAACTCTCCTAATTAGGTCTTGTTAAAGATTATTTAGTTAGCTTAAATGGAGAGCTAGCGGCTTGAAAACCAAGCACAAATTGGTTCTATAGGTACTTTTTGGTATATCTTGATGAAAACATTAGAAAATAAAATTAGTCGAAAAAAAGCCCCAGAAAATAGCGCACGTATGGTGGAGACTATATATGGCTGTAAATGGTCTTTGACCGTGTATCAACTGTTAAAAGAAGGGGTTAATCGCCCAGGTAAAATGGTAAAAAGTGTAGAGGGACTCAGCACCAAAGTACTGAATGAGTGCCTTAGAAAAAATACGGACTTTGGTATATTAGAACGCATAAGTTTTAATGAAGTGCCACCAAGAGTGGAGTATCAAGTGACAGAGTTTGGACAAAAATTCATTCGTATTCTAGATGAACTTGAGCAGCTGCAAGACGAAATCAATCAACTGAATTGAGCATTGTTATTGTTTTAAAAAAAACTGTTTGACCTTAGACCTATCTCCAAGCCTTAAAATCAATTTCTAGAATAATACCCAGAATTGGTTTTAACCATGGATTCTATGTGGAGTACCTATGAAAATTAAATCGAACACCCTTATCTTGGCTGCAGCACTTGTTAGTTCTCAAGCTTTTGCAGCAACCATAGACCTTTATAAATCTGCGAACTGTGGCTGTTGCGCTGCATGGGCGAAAATAATGGAGAAAAACGGTCATGAAGTGACTGTTCATGCTGATAAGGATTGGTCAAACGTTCGTCAAAGTCATGGTCTACCTTATCAACTAGGATCTTGTCATACGGCAATTATTGAAGGCTATCTTATCGAGGGGCATGTACCTCAAGCAGAAATAGAAAGATTACTAAAAGAGAAGCCAACAAATATTGCCGGCCTTTCTGCTCCTGGCATGCCCATGCATTCCCCTGGCATGGCAAAAGAAGGTGCTCCCTTTAAAGACTTCCAAGTAATAGCTTTTGATAAGTCAGGCAAAACTAGCTTATATCGTCAATATTAATGCCGAATAACTAGCATCTATAATCTAGCCTTATCTTGGAGTCTAACTAAGATAAGGCTATTTTATTGCCTGAATAATACTTCTCAGCTTGGCTGGTTTAACCGGCTTTGGTAAATAGTTTACTTTTTGTTGCTGGCAATCTTGGATCAATTTAGGGTCGCGCATTGCTGTGATTAACACGGCTGGAATATTGCTTTCAAATTTATCTCGAATTGCCTTAATCAGAGCTAATCCATCTAAATCTTGACCAAGCTGATAATCCACTAATAAAAGGTCGGGGGCTTGTTCTTGAGCTAAGGCTGATTGAACCTTTGTAAAACAGAAGACAGGGTGCTGCCAGCGTTCGAGTAGTGATTGCATCGCATCTAAATTGTTTGGGTCATCATCAATACACCAAGCTGTGATTTGATGCTTAGCTTCAAATGTTGTCTTGATAGTCGCGCTTGCCTGTTGTTCTAACTCTTCTTGCTCTTTTGCTAGCGGGACTTTAATACTGAAGCAGCTACCAGAGTTGACTTTAGATCTAACTTCACTTGTAAGGCCTAAAACGTTTTGCATGCGTTTTACTAATCCAAGCCCAAGACCAATGCCTTCTTCATTCGTATTTTGCCAACGATAAAAGTCTTCAAAAATATGGCTTTGTTCTTGGATGGGTATACCCACACCTGTGTCCCATACTTGAATTAATAAGTGATCATTGCGTTTACGACAGGCAATCAGCACCTTACCTTCTTGAGTATATTTGACCGCATTAGAAACAAAGTTTTGAATAATACGTCTTAGATACAAGGGGTCACTATGTACCTTATGTTTGCCTATATGGCTTTTAAGTAAGACATTTTTATCTTCAGCAATCACTGAAAACTCATTGACGATAGGCTGTAGTAAATCATTCAAATTGATATCAATCAGCACTGGCTTAATTGCTCCTTGATCAAAGCGCGCTATCTCTAATAGCGTGGATATCAAGGTCTCAGTAGATTGTACTGACTCATTGAGCTTATCAACAATTGACTGAGTTGAACTCTCCAGCGACTCAGCATCTAAAGCGCCTAAATAAAGCCTAGCAGCATTCAAGGGCTGTAAAATATCATGGCTGGCTAAGGCTAAAAACTCAGTTTTAGTATGGTTAGCTTTTTCTGCTTCTGCTTTTGCCTTAATCAGTTCTAACTCTGCTTTCGCCCTGCGATTGATCTCTTGAATAAGCTCTTGGTTGACGCTCTTTACTTCATCAGATCGAGCTTGCACTCGGTTCTGTAAGTCTATATTGGCTTCTTTAAGGGCATGTTGGCTTTCAATATGTTCGGTAACATCGGTGAAACTGGTAACAAAACCGCCTTCTGGTAAAGGGTTACCTAACATTTCAATGACTCTGCCGTTTGCTCTTCTTCGTAAGAATCTGTGTTGGCTAGCATTGCGTAAATGGGTTAATCGTTTTTGTACTAAGGTTTCAACATCACCAAAACCACACTCTCCGTTTTGTGCATTAAAACGAATCAAACTTTCGATTGGTACGCCAACTTTGAGTAGGTTATCAGGGTAATGGTATAGCTCGGCATAGGTTTTGTTCCAAGCAACCAGTTGTAATTCTTTATCTATGACACTGATACCTTGGGCAAGATTGTCCATAGAGACAAAGAGCAAATTTTGGTTAAACTGAATGGCTTGGGTGGCTTCATCGAGATAGGTCACCATCTCTTCGACCTTCATTCTTTTACCTACCATGACAGAATTGATAATGGTTCTTGCTGATGATCCACCAAATACACCACCTAGGATACGCTCACAAAAGTCGATAAATTGACGGTCAGGAGAATCCTTTTCTAATAAGGTAAAATTATGCTGTTCTTGATATTCAAATAATATTTGTTGGCTTCTCTGTTTACCTAAAAAGGTTTCCAGTAAAACAATGAGGTCGCCGTTTTGTGCCAGTGATTTAGGCTTAATAAAACGACCTTCAAGTTCAGAGGTCGGGCTGACAAAGGCCGTTGCTTGGATTCTATCTATGAGCCTTTCGCTAGCAAGAAGGGAGCCTGCAATATAGCCAACAATATTGGCGATGAGGCTAATACATGCTCCTAAGGAAATAACTTCAGCACGGGTTTCAAAATTGTGGCTTGACCACTCTTGTACGCCAAGCAAGGGGAAAATAAGCCAGAGTAGCCAAAAAACAAAACCTAGCCCAAAGCCTGTATAGACACCAACTGCATGCCCACGACGCCAGTACAAGCCGCCAATTACAGCGGGTACCAGCTGTAATACGAGAGAGAAGGCTAATAAGCCTGTGCCCGCTAAAGACTCGCTAGTGGCCATCTCTTGGTAGTAGAGGTAAGACAAGATAAGAATGGCGGCAATAACAAAACGCCTAATATGTAGCATTTTCTTGTGATAAAGCGGTTGCGCCTGATTTCGAGAGGAGGCTCTGGCCAACATAATTGGCAGAATGACATCGTTCGAAATCATAATACTTAACGAGAAGGTGGCAATGATGATCATTGCGGTGGTAGCCGATAAACCACCGAGGAAAATCAATACTTCTAAAAAGGTGTTATCAGAGGCTATGGCAAACTGAATGACATAAGTATCTGCATTTGTATCTACACCAAATAAGTTTTGGCCTGTCATGGCGATGGGAGGAATGAGTATGGCAAATATGGTCAAGTAAATAGGAAAAATCCAACGGGCCATATTCAGTTGTTTTTTCTCTTGATGGTCAACAACGGTAACGTGAAATTGCCTTGGTAAACAGATAACAGCGGCAGCGCCCATCAAGGTCTGCATGAGAAAGCTGAAAGAAAGGAAGTCATCTGTTTGCCAAACTTGAGAATTAAAAGTGTGCTCAAGTGTTTGTGAGATTGAAACACTGTCTTGGTCATTGAGTAGGATTATGGCAATAAAACCAACGCCAATAATCGCGAAAAGTTTGAACAAAGACTCAACCGCAATGGCTAGCATCATACCTGATCTATATTCAGTCACCTCAATTTTACGGGTACCAAATATCACCGCAAAAATGCCCACTGAAATTGTTGCAATCAGCACAATAGCAGAGGAAGAAACACCTTCTTGATTTACGAATAAGCTGAAGTTTGAACCTATTGCTTTAAGTTGCAGCGAAATATAAGGAATGATTGCCAACATGGCGATCATGATGACCAGAGGTGCTGTTAAAGGGCGTTTACCATAGCGGGAAGAAATGAAATCCGCGATCGAGGTGATGTTTTGTTTGTGGCTAACAAAGGTGAGTTTTTTTAAAAAAGGAAATGCAAATAAATAGAGTAATACTGGGCCTAATAGAATAGGAAGATAGCTCCAACCAAAGCGAGCGGCTTCACCCACAGCGCCATAAAAGGTCCAAGCGGTGCAATATATAGCCAAAGACAGGCTGTAAACCACAGGGTGCCGAGTTAGCTGTTTTATCTTAGGGTTTTCTTTATCTCCCCAACGAGCAATCCAAAATAAACCTAAGATGTAGGCTATCGCCAGTAGAATCCAAATAGGAGTTAAAATATTAAGCTCCTATAGACTGAAATTGAGGTTTAGGTTTGTCGCTTTACAGCAATCAGCTGTGTATTTGACCATAAATGGTTTAGTTCTCGCGTTTAAAGTCTTCATTAAAGCTGGTCTGATAATCGATAAATGCCATTTCTGTTTCGCCATAATAGATACTTTTTGAGGCGATGGTGACCAAACGTATGACTGATTCTGGTGTGATTTCAGATATGATTTTCTGTGACCACTGAGTACCTTGGTCTGTATCTTGGACAAAATAAAGTTTACTAGTATTGCCTTGGTTATCGAGTAAGGACGCTTCTACTTCAGAAAGTGAATAGGGTGAACTTACTATCAAGGTTTTACCGTTTTCAATATAGATATTGAGTTCAAAATTACCGTTCTGAAAAGTACATTTGCCACTGGTGTAACGACAGTTAGATTTAGCAACAAGAGGGTAAGACTCCCCTTCGATGGCTTTATGAGGCTTTTCACTGACTAGGTTATCAACACCAAAATAAGCTAATAAAGCTAGAATAGGCGCCACTATTAGTGCGATAACTACGTGTTTATTTTTGAACATATAAAATCCTGCTTATGATTATTAAAGAGATACAGGTGAGTTTCTGCTCAAACCTTAAGTGAAGGGTAAAGCCTGTTATCCACTTTATCGCATCGCATTCCGTGTCTATATTTTGCTCATATTAGAGTATAAGCAACAAGTGTTTATGAGTTTATATATGAGAAAAGATACCGATACAAGGATCGGTATCTTTTTGTTTAGCTTGACCTAATTAAGCTTAAAACTAAATTAGGCCCAGTCAATTTTAGTGATCCGATGCTTGGCCTGCGCCAGCTGGGATACGTATATGTTCTACCATATCTTGAACATCTTTAGGTGCTTCGCCATACATTCTGTAAACCGCTAGAGCAACAGTAAAGTTAACTAAAGCGCCTACTGCACCAAATGCATTTGGTTCGATACCTAAGAACCAGTTATTTGGTAAATCACCTAGGAAAGATGTGCTAGCAATAAACATGATGCCCTTATGTTGGAAAACATAGAAAAGCGTCACACTTAAGCCTGCAATCATGCCGGCAATCGCACCTTCACGGTTCATTTTCTTAGAGAATATACCCATCATTAAAGCAGGGAAGATAGAAGAGGCTGCTAGACCAAAGGCTAGAGCAACTGTCCCTGCGGCAAAATCAGGTGGGTTAAAGCCTAAGTAACCTGCGAATACTATGGCACCTGCCATGGCAATTCGACTGGCTCTGAGCTCTTGCTTCTCTGTAATGTCGGGTTTGAGTACCCCTTTTAACAAGTCATGAGAAATAGCTGATGCAATTGCGAGCAATAAACCTGCTGCGGTAGATAGTGCTGCTGCAAGACCACCCGCTGCGACAAGTGCAATAACCCAGTTAGGTAGTTTAGCGATTTCAGGGTTAGCAAGTACCATGATATCTCTGTCTACTTTTACTAGCTCATTTTTAGACTTGTCTGCTTCGTATTGAATACGACCATCACCATTTTTATCTTCAAATTTAAGAAGACCAGTTGTTTCCCAGTTTTTAAACCAATCAGGACGCTCAGCATAAGCTAGATTTTCTTCCGCTGCTGGTGGTTGCATTGTATTGATAAGGTTTAAACGCGCCATAGCAGCAACAGCAGGTGCTGTTGTATACAAGATAGCGATGAAAACAAGCGCCCAACCTGCAGAAGTACGCGCATCTTTCACTTTAGGTACTGTGAAGAAACGGATAATTACGTGAGGAAGGCCCGCAGTACCTATCATCAGAGATAGAGTGTAAGCGACCATGTTTGTGGTGCTTAAGCGAGTTTGAGTACTGTATTCTGCCCAACCTAACTCAGTCACAATCTGATCAAGTCGATCAAGGAGGAAGGTCTCAGAACCAATCAAGGTACTACCTAGACCAAGTTGTGGAATTGGGTTACCTGTAAGGTTAAGTGAGATGAAAACTGCAGGAATAGTATAAGCAAAAATAAGCACGACATACTGAGCTATCTGAGTATAAGTAATCCCTTTCATACCACCCATTACTGAGTAGAAGAAAACGATAGTCATACCAACCAATAGACCCACTTCATACTGCACTTCTAAGAAGCGTGAAAAGGCTACCCCTATCCCTTTCATTTGCCCAATAACATAAGTTACTGAGGCAACGATCAAACAAATAACCGCCACAATGCGGGCAGTTTTTGAGTAGAAACGATCGCCGATGAATTCTGGTACGGTAAATTTACCGAACTTACGAAGATAAGGAGCAAGAAGCAATGCGAGCAATACATAGCCACCGGTCCAGCCCATCAAGAAGACAGAGCCACCATAGCCATAAAATGCAATTAAGCCAGCCATACCGATGAAAGACGCTGCAGACATCCAGTCAGCACCTGTCGCCATGCCGTTAAGTACAGGGTGTACGCCACCACCTGCGACATAAAACTCTTTCGTTGAGCCCGCACGAGCCCAGAATGCAATACCTAGATATAAGGCAAAAGTCATTCCGACAACAATATAGGTTAATGTTTGTAATTCCATGATGATCTCCGATTATTCATCAACGCCGTGCTCAATATCGAGCGCCGCCATTTTTTTTGCATAGACGAAAATAAGCACAACAAAGGTATAAATAGCCCCCTGCTGAGCAAACCAGAAACCAAGTTTGTAACCACCGATCTGTATATTATTGAGCACATCGACTAGTAAAATACCGCATCCAAAAGAAACGACAAACCAGACCACAAGCAGCTTGATCATCAAGCTAACATTGGCGCTCCAATAGGCATTATTCTTACTCATTATTATTATCCTCATTAGGTAAGTGCATATTGATGATGAACCCCTAATGAAAAAGTCAGTATTAGACTTTAGTCGAGACGCTTTATTTACCGTGCTTGAAAAGAAAAAATACGAAGGAATTGAGCGAAAAAGTAAAACACGGCTAACGAAAGTTTTTGAAACTTCGTCAGCCCTGTATTCTGATTAGAAAGGGAATTAGTAAAGGAAATCTTCTTTAGCGACAAAGTCTCTGTGCTTAGAAGCGAGAGCAGTCGTTCCTGTATTTAACACATACTGAGGTACCAAAGGTGCTGATTTTACTAGGCTTTCAGCTTGGTTTAAGTAAGCTTGCCATAGATCGTCTTTTGCTTGAATGTTTAACAATTCAACCTGATCTGGGTTTGAATTAGTTGCTTGCATTAAGCTATCCAAACCAAGGCTTAAACTCATTACCTCTGCTTTTTTACCTGCATACAACCAAAGATCTGTACTCTGATCATATTCATATAGAGACATTAGTCTAAGGCCGTGTTCAGCAACAAATTCGATCGCTTTTAAAATAAATTCGGCTTCTTCTTCCGCAATAAAGTAGTTTAAGTTAAAGCGAACCCAACCTGGCTTGAAGCGCTTGTCTTGTGCGATTAAATCGACAAGCTCTAGGGATGTTTGCTCATCTATGTTTAATAGGTCATGACCATAAGGGCCTGCGCAAGAGCAACCTGCACGCATTTGAATGCCAAAGAGATCATTTAGTAGACTCACGACTAAACCATGGTGTAGATAGCCAAATTTTGTTTTTACCCTAAATGACGTAATAGATAGGCGTTTCGCATTTGGGTTACCTAAAACCTCTATAGCATTGTTGTTATCAAATTTTTGTTTGATAAGGTCAGACCACTTCTCTTCTAATGCTTCAATGGCGTTATCGCCAATATCTGATTTCACTTTAAATGCCAAACCAGCCCGAATGGATTCTATGATTGCCGGTGTGCCTGCTTCTTCACTACGTTCGCCCGGCGCTAAAAAGGTGTGATTATCTCGGCTCACAAAAGAAACCGTACCGCCACCAACGGTTGAAGGCCTGTCATTGGTGAGTAGGGCGCGCTTGATGATCAAAACCCCTGGTGTGCCAGGACCGCCAACAAGTTTATGAGGAGAGAAGAAGAGAGCATCTTTATCCGCGCCTTCTACATCAGAGTTCATCGCCACTTTCATGTAAGGTGCACCCGCAGCAAAGTCCCAAAATGATAAAGCTTGATGCTGATGCAATAGCGCTGCAACAGCATCCTGCTCTTGAATAATGCCTGTTACGTTAGAAGCCGCTGAAAAGCTTCCAATTTTTAGAGTTGTGTTTTTGTATGCTTGTAGTTGTGACTCAAGGTCATTTAAGCAAATTCCGCCATCTTGAGCTTCTTTGATACGAACTACTTTTGCTCCAGACTCACGCCAAGGTAATTCATTAGAGTGATGCTCGTAAGGGCCAATAAAGATCACAGTATCTGAGTCATTTAAGTTATGGGCTAAGGTTAGAATACGAATCAACTTATCAACTGCAGCCGTCGCGCCAGAGCCGCAGAAAAGTACAACATCATCTTTGTTTGCATGACATGCTGATGCAATAAGCTGTCTTGCATCTTCACGATAAGCACTTGTCTGGCGGCCAGTCACGGTCGCCTCGGTATGCGTATTGGCATAAAAAGGCATGACTTTTTGAGTAATAAAACTTTCTATAAAGGATAAGCTACGGCCTGATGCCGTGTAATCGGCATAGGTGATTTTACGTGAGCCAAATGGTGTTTCAATAAACTCACTGTCACCAATAAGCCCTTGTCTCACAGACTCTAACGCCATAGTTAATTTTGTATTTTGTTGGGTTGAAAGGGTCATGTACTTATCCTCTACTATGATCCCTACACCCTTGTTAATTCTTTACGCTGGGTAAAGGTAGCTCCGTTGTCCACTTAATTTGCTCC
The DNA here is from genome assembly GCF_001624705.1 of Marinomonas sp. SBI8L. Lineage (GTDB taxonomy): Bacteria > Pseudomonadota > Gammaproteobacteria > Pseudomonadales > Marinomonadaceae > Marinomonas. The sequence goes on along the minus strand of NZ_JSEO01000001.1, from coordinate 202,221 downwards.
ATAGCAAAATTAGAAGTGACATCGGTTAGAGAGGTTGCAGAAATCAATCGTTTATAAAATTCGTCATAGGCTTTGATGTCGGACACCAGTACCCTTAAAAGATAGTCGTATTCACCTGCCATACGATAGAACTCAACGACTTCTGGAAACTGAGCAACCACATCTGAGAAGTTGTCTAACCAGTTAGCGTCATGCTGATTTGTCTTCACTTGCACAAATACAGAAACGCCTAAATTGAATTTATCACTGTTTAACAGAGCAACTCTTTTACGCACATAGCCCTGTTGTTCTAACTTTTGAATACGACGCCAGCAAGGGGTTTTAGAGAGTCCTACATGGGCCGCCATGTCTTCTAAAGAAATACTATCATCCCTTTGAATTAAAGTAAGTAGTTCTAAGTCTGTGCTGTCCATGGGTGTTTTTTCTCTTTTATTTTGTATTTGTTAGTATTTTATTTCTACTTGAAGAGGGTTTTCAAGTGCTTTTAGAAGTGTGTTTTAGCAAAGCTAGAATTAGTAAAAAAAGGTTGTGTTAAAAACAGAGAAAAATAATCAAAAAAACCTTTAAAAAGTGAAAATAAATTCAGAAAAGACATGTTTTTAGGGATGAATAGAGGAGAGCAAAAAAATACCCAAAACAGATAAGCATTGGGTATTTTTTGATTCGTTTTATTTCGCTGTTATTGCAAAAATTAGGTGGTCAATAGATTAAGCGCTTTATTAGAATCCGCATTTGCTTGAGCAAGAACGGAACCTCTCGCATCATTAATCATATTTTGCTGTGCTCGTTCAGCGACTTGAATTGCAAAGTCAGTACTGGTTATTCTGTCGTGCATAGCATCGAGCTGCTCTTGTGTACTAAAGAGCTTTTTCATTGTGGTGTTAAAGTCTGTTTCTTGTGCATTGTATTGAGAGCGAATATCTCTCACCACATCCATACTGCCATTAATAGCAGAGAGTGAATCGCGAATAGATTCAGGGCTATTCAGATCAATCTGGTATAAACCCTCTCTTTCAAATTTGCCATCCACATTATGAGTGACTACGGTAACGCCATATTGGGTTTCGTTATGAGAGGCGAAGGTCTGGTTAGTATTCTGAGTTAAAAGAGGATCACCACCATACTTGGTAGAATCAAATAAATCTTGAATACCTGCCACAATATCTAATGCTTGAGCTTGAGTGTCTTCCACTTGAGTTTGAAACTCTTCTTGTGATTGACCTTCCTTTCTCTCATTTGGCGTGCCTTGAGCGAGTTTTTGTAACTCTTTCAAACCACCTTGAATTTCATCTAAAGAATCGTTCGCCACTTGAATCATAGAGTAGGCATTAACCGTATTACTGATCTGTTTTTGATTCTTATTTATTTCAGTGGTTAAACGTTCAACTGATCGTGTTAACAGAGCTTCTTTCTGATTTGGATTGATCTGTTGAAATGTATTGTCAGCTTGTTGTTGGCTGATGTGTTTAGTATTTATTTTATCAACGTAAGTATCACGTGCAGGGCGAGTATCTTGCCCGCTTCCTGTTCTAACTACCTCTTTACTTGTTTCAACTGCGGGTGCTGCAGTAGCAGCAGTACTTGCAGGCGTGTTCACTGCATTTGCGGCAGCAGAAGCACTGGTTGTCACAGGGTTAGTGGCAGCTTGGCTCGCAACACTAGGACTAGAGGCTACTTGGCTAGAGGCAACACTACCCGAGGCAGCAGGTGTTGTTGCCGCAGCGACAGGCGCAGCATTGCTAGAAGCCGCTGGCAGTGTCATAGGTGGTATTGTTGTAGAGCCATTAATAGTAGACATTAACTAAATCACTTTCTGTTTACGTTTTAATCAGTATAACTTTGAAATTAACCAGAGTTAATAGCTTATCACTGATAAAAACCTAGGAAAATGGCTATTCCATCTGGAGCTAATTGATTTATATGCAATTTATCAAATTGTAAAATTACATATAGATTGATTAAATCCAGTTACTTTTAGTTAAGGAAGGTACAAATAGTCAATAACTCAAGTTTGCTGAGGTGGCTGAATTAGCCTTCATTCCTTGCTTCCTTTGCCATTTAAGCAAAGGAAGCAAGTTCAGTTATTTTGGGTTTACCCCTAATACGCCTTGGCGAAAACGTTCAATTAACGCCTTGATATCTTCGTGTACCATAAGTAGTGCAGGAATAAGCACTAGAGTAATCACGGTCGCATACAAGATCCCATAAGCGAGAGATACTGCCGCAGGAATTAAGAACTGTGCCTGACGAGAGGTTTCACCTAATAAAGGCATTAAGCCAACAAAGGTGGTGATAGAGGTTAACAATACCGCTCTTACTCTATCGCGGCATGCTTGGTTGATCGCTTCTTTGATTGAGTTAGTCTCTTGCTTAAGCTCATTAAAGCGTGATGCCAATAGCAGGCTATCATTCACCACAACGCCACTTAAGGCGATGATGCCGTTCAAAGATAATATTCCTAACGCCAAATCATTAGACCAATGACCTAACATGGCACCTATGATGCCAAAAGGGATTGCCATCATAATGAGAAATGGCTGTACATAGGATTTAAGCGGGATAGCCAAGAGAATATAAATAATCAGCATCGCCATGATAAAAACAACTAACATGGAAGACTGAGTTTCAGCTTGCTCCTTTGCTTCACCTGCAAAGCTGATATCAAGGCTTGCAAATTGTTGCTCTAACTCAGGGACCAAGTCTGATTTAATTTGGCTGACTAATTCTGTGGCAGATAAAAGGTCCTTATTCAATTCAGAGCTAATATAAACGGCACGTTTTGCATCAATCCGTACAATCTCTTGTTCAGTAAATCCCGAACTGATATTCACTAAGGCACTCAAAGGAACCTGATTACCATCGTCCAAACGGATTTGAGTATCAATGAGGTCAGTCATACTCGCCTCAGAACTATCTGGGTAACCTAGTTGTACTTCAACTTCATCACTGTCTCTTTGGTAAGATTGAACCTTACTGCCATCAAAGTAACTTAACACTTGGCTAGATAGGCTTTGAGTGGTTAAGCCTAATGCTCTACCTTGTTCAGTTAAGCTCAAATTTAGCTGTGATTGAGACAGTGCTGCATTATCTTCGATACCGCTGACAGCAGGGATAGAAGACAGGTAGTCTTTGAGTAATTGGGAAGCTTCACTTAATTCCTCATTACTTGAAGATCTTAGTTCAATACGAAGAGCGTCAATGCTGCCTCGACGGGTTTGAACTTTTAAGCTTTTAGCACCTTCAGCTTGCCCAATACTTTTTTGCCAAGCGGCGGCGAATTGTTTGGCGCTATAGGATAGGTCCGAATTTAATTCAATGGTGATTCTGCCAGATTGATCATTACTAGAACTGACTTGCAGGTTAATAATGCCATTATCTGTGCTTGCCTCATCTCTTAGTTTGAGTTCGGTGCTATAAGCCGCTGCTTCCATACGGGCTAGTACCTGATGAGTCTGCCCATAACTGACATCATTATGCATATTAAGGCTGGCGCGTACTGTATCTCCAGGAATGCTGGGGAAAAAGCTTACCCGAATTGCACCGGTAAATGGCATGCTAGCGACAAGAACAAAAATACCGACAAAGAGAATCAAGACTCCATAGCGATTAGCGAGAGCAAAATCGATACTTGGCTTATAAATACGTTGCGTAAAGAAACTTAAGGCTTTATCTGCCAAGTTTTGTACCCAGCGAATTAACATCATAGGCCAAAAACGGCTCTTGGCTGGACGAGTATTTAAGTGGGCTAGGTGAGCAGGGAGTATGAGTTTAGACTCAACGATAGAAAGCATTAAGCAAACGGCAACAACAGTGCCAAATTGAGCATAAAGAGTACCTAATCTGCCTTCAATATTGGATAAGGCAAAACAAGCTGCAACCGTAGTAAATACGCCAAATAAGGTGGGGACAGCGACTCTTAAGGTTCCTCTAATTGTACTGGCAATATTATCTCCATGTTTAGACCTTTCGCTGTAAACACTTTCTCCTACTACAACAGCATCGTCCACCACTATGCCAAGGGCCATGATAAATCCAAAGGTGGTAAAGGCGTTTAGGCTCATGCCTAAAAAGCCATCTCCCATTAGAAATAAGGTACCAAAGAAGATAAACGGCAAACCTAAGGCAACCCAGAGGGCAACACTCAAGTTCAAAAAGATCGCCAACATCAAGAAGACCCAAAACACACCGTTTATTGCATTATCAATAAGTAGGTCTAAACGCTGGTTAATGGCTTCACTGCGGTCATACCAAGTAGCAAGTTCTACTCCTGTTGGTAACCTGCCTGATTCTAACCATTTTTGACTGACAGCTTTGGCGGCAATCACAGAATCAGAAATGTCAGTCAGACCTGTGGTAATGACTTGAATAGCAATACTGTCTTCATTATTGAAGCGAGAGAGTACCGCTGTATCTTCATCATAGGTGTCTCGAATAACCGCCACATCGGATAACAAAAGGCGGCTACCATCGCTAAAGGTTTTGATGGTTAGTTCGGCAAAATCACGGGTTTGGTAAGCTTGTTCAGAAGATTGGATTTGAAGGTATAAGTCCGCATTTTTAAGGGTGGCGGTATTGGCATTGGTTGATTCTTGGTTAATGGCGTCCGCTACATCACTCAAGGTCATGTTGTAAGATTGCAAACGGCCTTCATCAATATCTACCTTGATAGTGGCATCTAACCAACCTGAAATCGTTACTTGACCAATATCAGGATTAGCCAGTAGGTCAGCTTTTAAATCAGTCGCAAGGTTTTGTAGTGTATGTCGGCCAACATCACCATAAAGCTGTAGCCAAAGGGCGTGCTCTTCACGTGCAGCCTTTTCTAGAACAGGGCTCTCAGCATCAGAAGGAAAGCTAGAAATTGTATCTACCTTGGCCTTCACATCTGTCATGAGTACATCAATGTCATACTCAGACAGTTTTTCTAAACTAACGCTTACTCCATTGGCGTTAGATGTCGTTGTCATGGTCTTGATGCCTTCAACCGTTTCCAACTCATTCTCTAACGTAATCGCAATTCCTTCTTCGGCTTGAAGTGCAGAGCCACTGTCATAATCAATACTAATGGTGATGGTATCTGGCTCGGTACTGGGAAAGGCTTCTTTACGTAAATCTCCCATGGTCAAAGCACCAAGGGCAATCACAAGCAGCATTAGTAGATTAGCTGCAACCGGGTTATGCGTGAACCAAGGGATAATGCCACTTGGGGAGTTCGCCGAGTTCGGGCCATGAGGGTGGGCAGATGACATTAGTTATCTCCTTTCACATTCAAGGCTTGGCTTGGATTCGCTGAGTTTTCCTGTGAGCCAGACTTCTGTGCTAATAACTTTCTTGAGTTCTCTTGGGGCTGGCTAGCATCTAAATTGCTTTTAACCTTCATACCCTCTAAATAACTATTGTAAGGGCGAATCAGGACCCGCTGTTCATCTGCTTGTAAATCGGTAGGAGGGGTAATATACACTTGTCCGTTAGCGCTAAAGACAGGATCAGCACTAAATGCAGCGAGTCTATTTTCCTGATTTAAATACCATACTTGGCTTTTCTGACTAAAGGCTGTGCTAGGTAATTGCCATAGTTTGCCCATAGAAATCCCTTTTAAGCTGGCTTTCACAAAGCTGCCTGCATAAAGTGCAGGAGTTTGCTGTAATGGATTATCAACAGCGATGACTAAGGTTCTAAGGCGAGTACTACTATCTCTATGGCTATCTGCAGAAAGCACATACGCTTGCCATTTAGCTTGGGTTTCAACATCCGTTAAAGTGACAGGCCAACGTTCTTTTTGCATGGTTTCAATGCTAGGCAATTTAGCCCAATCTTTGGCTGAAAGGGCAATCTTAATATCCATGCGGTCTGTGTTGTAAATTGTGCCTATCTCTGTGCCTGCTTGTACATAACTACCGGGCACGATTTCACGGCTAACAACGAGTCCATTAAATGGTGCTTTGATGCGAGTATCTTCAAGGTTTTGTTCTGCTTCTTTAAGGCTGGCCTTAGCATCTAAAAGGGCTGCTTTTGCCTCTGCGATTTGCGGTTCTCTTAATACTAAATCTGAGCTAGGTTGGCCAGAAAGCCCTGATGCATTCCATTCATCAAGCGCTTGCTCCGCACTTCTTAACTCTTCCTTTAACGCGACTACCGCGCTGGTAACGGCGTATTCTTGGGTTGCCACACTAGCTTGGTAGCTCGTGTCTGCAATAATGGCAAGTAGCTCTCCTGCTTTTATCTTTTTACCTGCTTCAAACTCTTTGGCTAAATTGGTGATTTGCCCTGAATTTTGCGCTTCTAAGGTAAGAGAGTATTTGGGTTCAGCACTACCAAATGCCTCAATGACAGGCTGATAATCTCCCACTTTTGTTGGTATAACAGAGACCTGAGGCAGCACTTGTACACTGGCTTTTTTAGGGCGTGTTTGGTTCTTCTTCGCTTCAAGTTGGTTTGAGACAAAAATAAAAATTAGGCCGGACACCAATAAACAGGCGATTAAAAAGGCAAATTGGGAGACTTTGCGTGTCATGGTGATACTCCATTTGAGGCAGAAAACTTGCCCTTAGTGTTTTGATCTTTACTTTGAGTGTTAGCGACTTGGCCAGATAATCCAAGGGCCAAGCCAAGGGTAATACGATTATCAAGACGCTGATAAATAAGGTCATCCAATGAGGCAATTAAGTTAAATACATCCTGTTGCACACCCAGCAAATCGACAATATCAACACTGCCGTTTTTAAAGTTCTTTTGATATTGCAGTAGGTTGTTCTTTTCTGCAGTTAAGGCATCTTCAAGGTGAGTTTGGCGAAGGCTTAGAGACTTCTCGAGGCTGATGGCATTTTCAACTTCAAATACCGCATCTAAGAGAGTCGCTCTATAGATCTGATAACTTTGTGCTGCTTCATATTTAGCTACATCAATCGCAAGGTCTAGCTTTCCTTGCTGGAACAAAGGAATGGTTAGCTGTCCTAATAGACCCCATACTGGTGACGTAAAAAGTGCAGCAGTAGGAGAATAAGCCACATCGGTTAAGCTGGCACTTAAACTCAGTGAAGGGAGTAGGTCTTTATAAGCAACTTGAACGTCTAAATCTGCTTGCTCAATGTCATAAAATGCAGACATAAGGTCAGGGCGACGCGCTAAGGTTTGCTCAGGTAATTGCGCTAAAGGAATGAGCACCTCAGGATAGTCTGTTGGCATTTGAATATCTTCAATTTTGTTATACCCCAAAAGACGCATCAAGCTACGCTGGTTAATCGCTAAGTCTTCGCGATATTGTTCGACCTTTTCTTTAGCACTGGATAAAGAGCTTCTTGCACCATCTAATCCTTCAAGATCACCATTACCATTTTTATAACGGTTTAATAATAGGGATTCGTTTTTTGCTAAGAGCTCAACTCTGTCTTCTTCAACCTTTAATGCTCTTGATTGAGCAATTATCCCTAGCCAAGCAGACATGATTTGAGCAACTAAGGAATCTAATGAGGCTTGATAAAGCGCTTGCTGGCTTGAAAAGGCTTTCGCTGTGGCTTTATTTCCATCCGCTATTTGAGACCATAAGTCAGCTTCCCAACTAACCGTAATGCCGCCCGTATAGGTATTTTTTTTCCCTTCATCATTGTTGACTTTAAATGAAGCGTCCACTGTTGGTAGCAAACTATCATCCGCTTGGTTCAACTGGGCCCGACGTATTTTAAGAGTAAGTAACACTTGTTGAAGGTCTGGGTTAGCGCTGATTCCTTGCTCAATCAAAGCCGTTAAGCCTTTATCATCAATTAACTCAGTTAGGCTGGTGGCTTCACCTGAAATCGGTGAGGATTGCCATTGCACTTTTTCTGATTGCGCTTCAGAGGCTGCCAAACTATTAAGATTCGAAGGCTCATCATCAGAACTTGGCAAGCTTTGACAAGCCGACAGAGTCAAGGCTAGTACAGACATGCCTGATAATTTAGCTAACTTGTTATGGGTATTTCTCTTAAAAAGAGGCATAAAGTGTATGGTCTCAAAGAGGATAAGTTAAAATAAAATATATAAGAGAATCATAATACTTAGCTAATACTGAGATGTTTAGCAAAAGCTTGGCTAAGTTGAATTATTTACTTTATTGACAATAAAACCTGAAGAAAGCTGACACAGGGTGCATGTTTGCCTGAAAAAAGGCTAACTTGATACATTTTGTGATATTTAGGTTGAAGGCAAAAGAAAAGGCTAGGAGTAAGGGGGTTAAGCTTCTTGCTACACATAATGATAGGGATAATCAGAAATCATGCAATACAAATTAGAAATCTACGCCCCAGAAACAGAGATAACCAAGATACGTGATCTGCTCATTGAAATGAAAGCAGGCATAGTTGGTAATTATGACAGTGTTATCTCGATTGTTAATATTTCGGGCTTTTGGCGACCTAACCAAGCATCTACGCCTGTCACAGGGGAGAAGAACCAGATTAACTTTGGTCATGAAGTTCGTATCGAGGTGCGTTGTGACAAAGACAAGGTCGCCGCGACGCTCAAAGCTATTCGTCATATCCACCCATACGAAGAGCCTGTTATCAATATTATTCCGCTTGCAAATCATGAGTTTGAATAGGTAAAAACTATTTATTGGGAACTATCTAAATACGAACTTTCCCTGTTCGTATTATCCGTTTATGGCTTAATCAAAGTAGGACTCCCAGCACCCACCGTCGATTGCGTCCGTTGGCAAAAGGCTTGGGTCACTGGAGGCGGCAATAAAGTATTCATCTGTACCATCTGTACTACATTGTAATGGTTCACTGAAATAAAATTGATATAGACTATTATCTAGTTGAACCCAAGTGCCAGAGGGGTCTTCAGCGCTTTCCCACCAGATTCTTTGCCATGTACCATGGTCTACCTGATAAGGCGAAGCATGGACGTTTTGGTCGTAATTTTCTCCAAGCTTTATCATGATGATGTCGTGGCCTTGGTTACCATTGCCATCCGCATCATAATTAAAGTCTCTGATACGGTTTAAAGTGTTATCAATGACAAAAAGGTCTGTGTCGCTGCCCTCAAACTCAGCATCATTACCAGAAGCATTATCACCATCGCCCCATAAGTGGTCTTGTCCTCCATGGCCTACTAAGATGTCAGAGCCTCTTCCTCCATAGATATAGTCTGTACTGCCAGCGCCAATGAGAAGATCATTACCATCCATGCCATATAATCGTCCTGTAATGGCAGTGTCGTCATAGTCTGTAAAACCATGTACCGCTAAGGTGTCTGCATTATCTGTTCCTGCAATATATCTGTCGGTACCATTACCTGTATCGGCAATATTAGCTCCCTGGAAAAAGCGACCAGCATAAGCACCATAAAGGTATAGAGAGTCACCGTCTTCCAACTCAAGTCCATTAAAGAAATCTTGGGCACTAGTATTCGTGCTGACATTAAAGGCACTTAATTGAGAATCTATTGTGCTTGGGTCGTATTGACTACCATCCCCATCATAATAATCGTTACCATCTCGTGTAATTTCTAAGCGAGTTTTATCGACTACTTCATAAATTTGGCCTAAAGCTGTGTTAAGGGAGACAGAGCTGCTTTGTAGGTTATTGCTGATATAGTTTTGAAAAGAATAGCCTGGGCTTAAAATAGCTACGATACCACCGTTGCCACTACTTGTTTGATCTGCATTAAGAGTGAAATCCCCATGTGACGTACTAGGTACACCTCGAACATCGCCAAACTCATCAGAGCTTGTGACCACAAAAATATCTTGCTCATCAAAGTCTAAAAAGTCCACATAGTCTGCTTGAGAAACCTCACTTTCAGATTCAACACCCGATGTCATAAGGCTGTTCACGGCTGTCATGAGCGCACTGGTACCTGTACTGTACATGGCGGAAACGAGCGGATTGCCTTGAGTGGCTGTTGAGGCACCTAAAAGAGAAACCCTTAGTATGGCTTGTCCTACCCCCCAAGTTTCCCAATCGACAGCGGCATTGGTACCTGCGACCGTATCATCAAAGTCACCTGAGGTAACAATGTCTTTACCTGCTCCGCCATAAACTTCATCAATGTCAGAGCCAGTTCGTTTACCTGGGTCAATAAAGTCATTACCATCGCCACCATCTAGATAATCTTGATCTTTACCGCCAAACAAAACGTCGTTACCGGCTTCACCATAGAGGTAATCATCTGCCGCACCACTATCAAGGTAATCATCATCATCCCCGCCATAGAGTGTCTCTCTGCCCCCATCACCGAGTAAGGTGTCTTCGCCATCTTCGCCATAAAGCCAATGATCACGATTATCATCACAGTTAATTTGTAAGGTATCTTGTCCATCCCCCCCATAAACTATGATATTAAAGTTAGTGGCAGGGTAGTAACAGTTTCTTGCTAAGAAGGTGTCATTTCCACCACCCATTTCAGCATAAACATCTAAATTATGCTTACCACTAGCTAAGCGATTAGCGCCTGCGTATTCATAATAATCGTTGCCGCCGTACATATAGGCATACCATTCATGGTTTTTAGAATAACCATCATCGGTTGTGTAGTAATAACGGTCAACCGTTTTAGAATCATCACCACCACTTCCAGAGTATGTATGTTTAGTCACTTGTATTCTCCAAATTTTTATCCGTTAGCTTTTAATGTTTTTAGTTTTTTTTATTTAGTCTAAATTTTTTATTCTCGCATTCCTTTCTCCTTTAAGTTGATTATTGAATCCATTAAATATTCAAATAAAGTTCGTTTTTGAGTTTTAATAAAAATTTCGACAGGTAAACCAGATCTCAATTTGATATTTTGACTTTCTTCTTTAAGGTTTTCTGGCTCTAATGGCACCTTAATAATGAAGTAGGATCGGTTTGTTAGAGGATCAAACTCAGTGCTTTCAGATATATATTGAACCTGTCTATGAATTGGTTTTTGTTGTTTGAAACTATAAGATGAAAAACTTAATCGAACAGGGGTTCCTATATCGACCTGGTCAATATCTAAAGGGTTCAGCTGTGCCACAATTTCAAGGTGATTAGACCTATTTGTCCGAGTTTCTCCTGATGCAATTACTGCTCCTGATGTAGGTGCAAAATAAGACCAAGTGAGAAATAGGCCAATAAAAATAGCAATGGCGCTTAAGCAAATATAAAGTGGTATTTTGATTTCGTTTAGAAGAGACTTTTCAAAAAACATTATGCTTGACCTATTTTATTATTTTTTGTGTTTATATTTTCTTGAGCCTCTAATTTCATTTTATAACCATACTGGTATTGAATAGAGGGGACTGCTAAATCAAGTTTTTGAGAAGAGGTTGTTTGTTTTTTCAAACGACTTAGGACATCTTCTTTTAATCCTTTTCCAATCAAGCGACCCTTATCGAGTACAATTGCTTTGGATGCAATATCAATCATATTTGGCTTGTGACTGATGAAAACAATGATGCAACCATCTTGGCTTAATGCCTTAAGATTTGTTTTTAAGGCGTCACAGGATTGGGTATCTAAGAAAGAATCTGGTTCATCAAGAACCAGAAGAAAAGGGTCTTGATATAAAGCTCTTGCAAGACCTATGCTCTGTTTTTGTCCGCCAGAGAGTTGTGGCGTATTTGTTGTTAATTTTGTGTTATAGCCATCAGGCAATTGCTGTATGAAAGCATGCGCGCCCGCTTTTTTCGCGGCTTGATACACATCTTCTATTTTTGCATTGGCATCTAGGCGTGCGATATTTTCCCAAATGGTAGCAGGGGCTAAATTGACTTCTTGGGGCAGATAACCCACATGATTAGAAAGGTTCTTAGATGTCCATTGGTTTAGCTCGTTACCGTCTAATCTGACCTCTCCTGTTGTGGGTTTTAATAAGCCTACGAGAGCCTTACTTAGGGTGCTTTTGCCTGCACCAGACTGGCCTAAAACCGCTAAAATATCTCCTTTCTCTAAATCAAAATGAACCCCATGTAACAAGTAACTAGCTAGATGCTTAGCCTGATAATTGTTAGCCGCTTTTACTTGTTTCGAAATCGTTAACTGCTTGACTGATAGTGTATTTTTAGGTTTTAGGAGTATTGCTTTTTCAGCTGATACTGGTGAATGTTCACTAAATAAAGAGACTAGGTTCGAATACGCGTGACGACCCGTTAATAACTGAGCCCAAGATCCCATCAGTTGCTCTATTGGGCTCAAAGCGCGAGACATTAAGATGGAGCCTGCGACAACCATTCCTGGAGACACCTGACCTTTTAATAGTAGGAAGGCAGCAAGCCCCATAATACCGATTTGAGACAGCATTCGAATATTTCTAGCAAGAGCTAGTAGGCTTGAAGAGCGGTTTTGAGATAATAGGTAATCATCTTGTGCATCTAAGCGCTTTTCTTGGTAGCGTTTAATGAATGCGTCATTCATACCTAGTGCAAGGATTTCATCCGCATTTTTGATACTTTGATCTAACCAGATTTGGCTTTGGTTTTGTTTGTTTTGAAAGTTGGTTTGATGCTTTCGCGTACTAAACTCACTAATCAGTGTTAAGCCAAATAAAATAACGGCTGAGATTAATGTGAATATGCCTAACCAGACATTCATACTAAAAAGTATGATCAAGAATATACAAGCCCAAGGGGCATCAAGAATAGGAAGTAATGCTCGACCACCAATTAAAGATTTAACTTGTGTTAAATCACGAATTCCTTGTGCGCCAATATGCTTACCATTATGGGTTGCCGTTAAACTTGCTTCTAAGGTTAATGGGGTAAGTTGGTTTTCTAGCCAATTTCCTAATTTAAATAAAACTTGAGATCTTCCCCAGTCAATCACGCCATAAGCGACTAATGATAAAAAAGCTAAAATGCTGATTAAGTAAAGTGTTTCTAACTGAAAGCTCATCATGACTTTATCAAAAATAGCCATCATATAAAGAGGAGCGGTTAATAATAGTATATTAATGAATGCTGAAATTAATAGTGTGATTATTAACGAACGAGAAATGTTTGTTTTAAGTAGGCGTACATTTTTTTTGACTTCCATTTTTAATATCTCTCTTAAATTTGGAACTTTAATTTAATCTTTTTGATTTTTTATTATCAAAATAAGATTTTTAAGGATCCTATGAGAGGCTTGTTTTTTTGGTAGATATATTTTTGCAACACTGTGTTGCAAAACTAAGCCATCAAATACCTAATTTAGCATCATCTAAAATATAATTTTTTTATAAAAGAAAGCGAATTTAGATATTTTTATAGAGTGTTTTCTATTTTATAACTTAGGTTATAGGTATGTATAAATATAATGATGCCTAAGGTTTTGTTATATTTATTGCTTTAATTAAAGTTAATTTATTTAATTTTTGTTTAGTGGTTTTTTTTGTATTTAGAAGAGGTTTTTTATTTGGAAATCGGTTGAAGCTACAACCTATAAATGAAAAAACTCTGCCTTTCATACCTATGGTTAAACAAAGTAATTTAATAATGATTCTATTAAAAAAGTGGTGCTTTTGTAGGTACTTTTACCCACTTGTTTTAGAAGACGTGATTTGTTTTCTCCTTCCCTAAGACATAAAAATCAACTTAACCGCTGCTATACAGGTCATTCCTCGAATCAAGGTTTTAAACTGTTTAAGGTTAAGTCGTTTAAGCAGTAAATAACCAATGCCGGCACCCACTAAAAGGGCTGGTAGGGTAATCAGGCTTTGCTTAGCTAAAGGCCAACTGAGAATACCTAAAGAAATGACCACGGTAATCTTGATGATATTAATGATTAAAAAGACCCAAGCCCGCGTCGCAACATAGCTGTTTTTACTCAGCTTTTGTTCTAATAAGTAGAGACTAATGATTGGGCCTGCAGCATTTGCCAAAATACTAATAACGCCAGCAAAAAAAGCCATAGAGCGAGAGACAGATTTAGTTTGCATAAAACTGACTTTTTTCCACTCTAGGTAAGTGCCTAAACCTAAGGTGAAGAGAATAATGACACCTAGCAACTTACTAAAGTTATTGGCATCAATATGGGCAAGTAGATATGAGCCGAGCACAATACCCAGTGCCGCCAATGGTAATAAACGTTTTAAGCTTGGCCAAGATACATCAGTACGATAACTACTTACTGCAAGCATATCTGCCACTAAATACATGGGTAATAACACCACAATTGCTTCTGCGCTTGGAAATGCTGTCAAAGTAAGTGTGAGAATAATGAACCCCATCCCACCGGTTGAAAACTTAGAAATACCAGTAATAAAACCTGCAAGAAGCAATACGATTTGGCTGTTATCCATAAAGGTTAATGTATCCTCTAAAAATGAAATATCTGCCTTAGTTTATGAGCGAAGCTCGAAAGACTAGGAATCTGGTGAATTTGAATGAAGCCTATTTTAATTTGCAATATGATCGTAAGATAACGCTATTTTTTGATTAAGATGAAAGGTTTTATAGATCATGAATAATGTCCATCTTTATGCTTTTGTGGCCGTGGTTGAGCAGGGAAGTTTTAGAGCTGCCGCTAATTTTTTACATAAAACTCAATCAACCATAAGCGCTGCGATTGTAAGTTTAGAGCAAGAGTTTGAAGTGCAATTACTCAGCCGAGATGCTTATCGACCTGAGCTTACGCCAGAAGGTAAGGTGTTTTATCAAGAAGCGCGTATCACGCTAGAAAAGATGCAAGGACTAGAAGCATTGGGTCATCAGCTAGCATCAGGTATAGGTCCAAATTTGGCCCTGACGCTAAGTGCATCTTGTGTGCAGTTACAAGGTTTAGTGCAGCTACAAATGTTTGTCGAAAAGCACCCAGAAATGCATTTAAGCATGAGTACAGAGCATCTATCTGGCGTATTAGAGTCTTTGCAATCAGGTAAAGCTGATATAGCAATTAGCCCAAATTATGGCTTAGGACAAGAGTTTGAGTTTGTAGAAATAGCCAAACTTAAATTAGTGACAGTGGCAGCCCCTCATTATCTTGAAAACCAAACACAGCGAATCATTCCTCAAGCTGAACTAAAAAACCGCCCTCAAGTTTTAATTGAAGATTCAGGCTCATTGCACCCAATCGAAAGGTTAAATGTGATTCCTAATGGCCAACGTTGGACGGTTAATGACTATATGATTAAACAGAGGCTAATTGTGTCAGGCTTAGCTTGGTCTCGATTGCCTTATCATATGGTTGAAAAAGAGCTAAAAGTGGGGAGTGTCGAGATGATAGAGGTGGAAGATTTTGCCTCTAATGTTGTATTACCGATTTACCTTATTCGCTTAAAAAGCAATACCTCAGCTATCGCAAACAGTTTTTGGGATTATATGATTAAGGAACCTTCGAATAAGTCCTCCCGTCTCAGCGTGTAATAAAAGTGCCTAGATTGATGGCGAGGTGTGAACTTAATAGTCATTCTATTGATAAGCACCTCAACATAAAGATAGGGCTTTTAGGCCACGCCCTGCGGGTCTTTCAGAAAAAGCGTCACTCTGTGTTGTCCCTTTTCGAAAGGTACCTACATTACATCAAAGTGACGCCTTGCTTGACGCTTTTTCTGAAAAGACTGAGAAGAGGTTACTTAATCGCAGGTTCCTTAAACAATACCAACCAGGCTATAGCGACTAGCACCATGTTAATGAAAAATGGACCTAAGTTATTAATATGTTTAGGTCCATTTTAGAGATAACAAACTATTTAATATGCATTAGCTACCGAGATCTGCCAGTACAATCGATTTAGAAAATTCTTGATAAGCTGTTTCAAACTGTTTTGCCATTGGGTCAGGAAATAGGTGGAATTGACCTTCTGCTAAGGCTGAAATAACACCTTCGGCAACCGTATTTGCTGATTCACCCTCTGTCATGCCTGCTTTTGCAGCCATATCAGTATCAATAGGCCCAGGGTGTACACTTAAAACTTGAATGTTTTTATCTAAAAGCTGCTCTCTTAACCCTTGAGTAATGGAGTAAGAAGCCGCTTTTGAGGCTGAGTAAGCATCAACGCCTGAGAAGTTGCGGATAGAAACTATGGAATTTAATTGTACAAATGCGCCTCCCCCATTTGCTTCGATTATAGGCGTTAATGCTCTTGCAATTCGGACTAAACCAAATAAGTTAATATCTAACTGTTGTTCTAATGCTTGATCAAACTCCTCTTCGAATAGATCAGCAATTTCTAGAATACCTGCATTGTTAATAACAACTTCAACATCCTTTGCAGATGTTGCAAGTGCTTTAATTTCTTCAGAATTGCTCATATCAAGCTTAAGGGTGACAACCTTATCACCATATTTTTTAACAAGGCTATCAGTGCTACTTAGGTCTCTTACGGCCAAATAAACTTTTTTAGCGCCATGCTTTAACAAACTTTCAGTGATGGCTTTGCCTATGCCACGGTTCGCGCCAGTTACTAATGCCACTTTATTTTCTACTAATATGCTCATTTTAAATCCTTAAAATATGAATTGTACCGATCGGTAAGGTTGAGCTATTCTGTACCTATCGGTATAGTTTGGTCAAGTGGTTTGATGAAAATAATTTTGAGGCAAGTATGGCGGGTGGTCGTAAGAAAGAATTTGATAAGCAGGAAGCCTTAGTTGAGGCGATGAAGGTATTCTGGAAAAAGGGCTACCTTGGTGCTTCACTCACAGATTTGATTCAGGCAATGGGTATTAATAAGCCCAGTATGTATGCGACCTTTGGAAATAAAGAGCAGTTGTTTTTAACCGTGACAGAGCATTATCTGACACATTTTGCTGCGCCTTCTGTTGTTTATTTATCAGATGAAAGTCTGACTCCCAAGCAAGGGTTGAAAGCATTTCTCATGGCAAGTATTGAAAATCAATGTCGTGATGACACACCTAGAGGGTGCTTTATATCCCTTTGTTCCGTTGAGGCAAAAGGCGATAACCTTCCTGAACAGGCTGAGTCTTGTATAAAAAAAGCAGGTGAAGATACTTTATTCACCTTGCATGCTTTTTTTACCAAACATCATTTAATTCATCATCAATCGAACTCGAATGCAAAGCGACATAGTCAAACACCACAAGATAAATCATTGGCAGTTTTTACTTTATTGCAAGGAACTGCAACCATGGCCAAACTAGGAAAAGTTCCCAGTGAGTTAGAGGCAATGGTAGACATGTTGTTAGATGGTATGGATATCTAACCAATAAGCTCGATTTCTACTTTATTTTGATAAAAAGCGAGATGTCCAATTAAGCTTTCACATTCCAAGAAAGGTGTTTTATAGCCCCAAGCAAGGTTTTCGACTGTCTCTTTTTCAAGCTTTAAAGACCAATAGCTTGCATGGCCTTTATAAGGGCAATAGGTAGAGTGCTTATTCTCAACTAGGAAGGACATCTTGATATCTTTTACTGGAATGTAAACAACCTTATTTAACCCAGTTTCATCCAAGATAAGTAAATTATTACTCATCGCAATAACGTGACTCTTATAGCTTACCGTTGCAGTTTTATTTGAGGGGGTGATAACAATTTTATGATGGGGATTATCGATAAATCCTGGAGCTTTTTTAAGCATATTTAACCTCTTTTATATCTGCTAGATAGTCGGAATCAATTGGGTAAAGTGTTGTTAAAATTGACCAAAATTCTGCTTGAAGAGCTTTATCAGTAAAGGCTTTGTTCATAGGCTTTTGATCTGTAAGAGGGCCAATTGTTTTTCCTTCAGGTGCACCAAGTAGATCGCCATTTTTACCGATACTACCATTGAGGCAAGCGACTAGTTTACTGGCAGCTAGACTTGGACTTTGCGCCATGCCAAATTTAGCCATTATTTTGAAAACAATCTTTTGTGCGAACCATTCTTGCCATTTTGGTAAGCCCGATGTACCACCCGTCCCATAAATGAATCCGGGTGTAAACCAGATTGACTCAAAGTGAGGTTGGCAGATGTGACTCAAATGTTGAGACCACAAAGCGGCAAGTAGTTTTGATGCTCCCAAAGCATTCATTGGGTTGTATTTTTCTGATGATCTTGCAAAGACATAATCTTGTAGAGCCTGAACAGAAGCGAAGCTAGGTTTAGCAATCATACCTTTTATACCTCTCGCACCTTCACCTCCAATGACAACAACTCTAGCGCCATTAGCAATCAGCTGTCTTTTTAGAAGATGAGCTAATGTGACATGCCCTCCTATAACATTTTGGAAAAGAGTCTTTTCATACTCTTTGCCTTGCCAAGAAAAGGTTTGACGTTGATTACCAAATACAGCGCCTCCTGCACCTAAACAAACAATATCAAAGGGTTGGCTTGGCAAATGGTTTATTGCCGCTTCAATTTTAATTGGGTTAGACATATCAAAACCTGCAGCAAAATTGAGTTTGCTTACTCTTTCAGCCCCTAACTCTGCAACAAGCTCTTGTTTAACTTGTGCTAACTTGTCTTTATTTCGCCCAGCGACAGTGATCTTACCTAAATCTTGGGTTAATAAGAGCTTGAGTGCTTCCTTGGCAAGTCCACCAGTGCCTCCTGTAAAAAGGATATTTTTTGCGGGTATAGGCATGATTGCCTCCTATGGGTAAATGGTCTAAATAAAGGCAGTCCATGCTCAAAGTTGAATTGTTTTTAAGTATATCGGATTAAAACTAATCCAAGTGTTGCTTAAATGACTTTTAATGGTTTGAAAATAGACCGTAATAGATCGAAAGGAAGGTGGTTAAGGAGCGAGAAAATATGCTTAATAAACTTTTAATCGGGTAGCAAATGACACTACCCGATCCATAGAAAAATGAGTTTTTTCTAAGATTAAATGCTAAAGGCGTGCAATTAACTTTTCAGCTGCTTGTTCAGAGCTTGCAGGGTTTTGGCCTGTGATAACCAAGCCGTCTTCCAATGAGAACACATTCCAATCATCTGTTTTTTGATAGTTAGCGCCACGTTTGATCAATTCATCTTCTAATAAGAAAGGCACGATATCTGTTAGCTGTACGGCATCTTCTTCTGTATTACTAAAACCTGTTACGGCTTTGCCTTTTACTAGGAATTCACCTTCTGCATCTTTTAGGTTTAGAAAAGCAGCGCTGGCGTGACAAACCGCAGCAATCGGTTTTTGTGCAGCAACAAAGTTTTCTAACAAACGAATAGAGTCAGTATTATCAGTTAAATCCCATAGTGGACCATGGCCACCTGGGTAGAAAACACCATCAAATTCATCTTGTTTTACATCTGCCAATACTAGGCTATTAGCAAGTTTTGCTTGAGTGTCACTATCGGCATCAAAACGGCGAGTTGCATCGGTTTGAAAATCCGCTAATTCGCTTTTCGGGTCAATTGGTGGCTGGCCACCTGCTGGAGACGCTAAAGTGACTTCAATGCCTGCATCAATAAAAGCGTAATAAGGGGCTGCAAACTCTTCTACCCAAAAACCTGTTTTCTCTCCTGTATTCCCTAGCTCTGAATGAGAAGTAAGCACCATAAGTACGGATTTAGTTGTCATGTTTCTACCCTAATAATTGTTAAAAATTTAAATATGAATATCGAATGACAGGCAGTTTAGAGTTAAGAGGTAAGTTAAACAATAAGAGTAAATTTGACTTCATTGGTTTAATTATTGATACAATGTTTGAGCTATTAAATAAAAGCTCTTTAATAAAAGTCCTAATAGATGTGCAGATGTGAGGTAAGGTGATGGATGTGTCATTTGAGCAACTAAAAAGTATGGTGGTCTTTGCTCAAGTTGTAGAACAGGGAAGCCTGGTGGGTGCCGCCAAGCATTTATCCTTATCCCGAGCGGTTGTTAGCTACCACCTTAAAAAGTTAGAGCAGCAACTAGGTGTGAAACTTCTGAATCGCTCGACCCGTTCCATTGGTTTAACCCAAGAAGGGGAGGCTTATTATCAAAGATGCCGTGTTATTGCTCAGCAAGCCCATGAAGCCAATCAAGCGATAGAGAACCTAAAAGATGAGCCAGAAGGTTTGCTTAAAATCACCTGTCCTGTGAATGTTGGCTTACAGCTTATCGTGCCTGCTTTAAACGGTTTTCGAGATCTTTATCCAAAAATAGAGCTCGATCTTATGTTGAGCGATGACGTAGTCAATATTATGAAGCAAGGCATAGATTTGGCGATTCGTGGGGCCGAGTTAACAGACTCAGGTCTGCAGGCAAGTAAGCTTGCCAGTCTGCAAAACTGTTTATGTGCTGCGCCTGACTACCTCAATAAACAAGGGCGCCCTAATACGCCAGATGGCTTGATTCAGCACGACTGGGTTGTTTACAAGCTAGCGGCTAACAGCGTGAATTTAACCAAGGGAAACCGTACTTTTGATATCAAGGTTAGCGGCAGTATTAGTACTAATAATGCCGCAGCACGTACCGCTTTTATTGAAGCGGGCCAAGGCATAGGGCGAGTTCCCTTGTATGATGCAGGCCCTAAAATAAAAGCCGGAAAACTAGAGCGAGTATTAGCCTCTTATAAATTATCTGATATCGAACTTTATGCGGTATTTCCACCAGGGACAGGCGAGACTAAAAAACTCAGGCTCTTGCTCGATTATTTAAAGTCTCATCTGGCGAAAATAGCGAGTTACTAACTTTCGTTCTTGCTAGGGTTTTAGCTCTTAGCCTTCATTTGAGTGGCGTAACTGATACTGATAAATATCAGTGCGCCGCCTATTGCTTGTACCCAGGTAAAGCCTTCTCCTAAGAAAATAATGGCGAATAGGGCACCAAATAAAGGCTCACTTCCCATTAAAAGGGACACCTTAGTCGCTGAAATTCGACGTACAGCATAGTTTTGGATGAAAAAAGCGAAAAGGGTACAAAAGAGGACTAAATATACACTTATCATCCAAAAGCTGGCTTCTTTAGGGAGCTGTATTTGCTCGATAGGCAAGCTAATAAACGCCAAGACTAACGCCCCCAAACCCACAATAAGAGATTGAATCGAGGTTAAGCTTAAGTTTGTAATCGTTTTATTCTGACATAAAGCCTTAGTGAGAATGACCATTAACCCTCTTAGAAACGCCGCTCCTAAAATCAACCAATCTCCTTGATTCATAGTAATATCCAGCCCTTCTTTATGGGTGAGTGCGATCACTCCCACCAGACTCATCAAGGCTAATAAATGGAGTCTTTTATCCATTCTCTGCTTTGATAAAAAACCTTCTAAGCCAGCTGTCATTATGATGGAGAGGCTAATTAAAAAAGCGGCATTGGCTGCGCTAGTGAGAGAGACTCCATAGACTTCACAGCAAAAAATACCTAAGAGTAAAAAGCCAGTGGGTAGAGCGATCGACCAATCTTTATTTCGACCTTCTTTAAAGTCTTTCAAAGTGAGATAGAGCAAAATTAAATGGGTTGAAAGGAAGCGGATAGCAATAAATAAAAGCACAGAGGTATAAAGCAAAGCCGACTTAGTAAGCCCATAGCTTGTCCCCCAGAATAGGGCGACCAATAATAAAAGCAGCTCCTCTTTAACAAAGAACCTGAGTATAGGGTGAGTGATGGTTAAGCTTTTCATATAGACCTCTTGGTAGATCGATGCCTCAATAATTGAGGGAAATCGGCAATCGTGTTTGACAAGAGATAGCTTAATTAATAACTTCAAGGAGATAATCGGGTAAAAATGCAAAGGATAATTGCGTTATGGATACAAATAAGGTGATCTCTTTGTTAACTGAAATGGCTGTTTTTGTCGCTGTGGTAGAGCAAGAGAGTTTTTCTAAAGCAGGTGAAAAGCTGAATTTAGCACCTTCTTCAATCAGCCGTTCTATTGCAAAATTAGAAGCAGCATTTGGTACCAAACTGTTAGAAAGAACCACGAGAAAAGTAAAACTTAACCCGAAAGGGGCACAAGTATTTGAGCAATGCCAATCTATGTTAGCCTCTGCTAAATTGGCAGCAAATGCTGCTCAGTCTTTGGCGGGGGAAGTCTCAGGTGTGTTACGTGTTGCAGCGCCAAAAGCCTTTGCAAAACAAGTGATTAGTCCAATAGTGCTAGACTTTGCAGAGGCTTATCCTAAAGTCACGGTAAAGTTAATGGCAGTAGATCATTTTATTGATCCAATCAGTGAAGAAGTCGATGTGATTATTCACTTTACTCACCACCCGATTGAAGGCTTAGTGGCTAAACACTTATCAACAACCAAGCTGATTGTGTGCGCTAGCCCTGACTATCTAGCAAAAAATGGTATTCCTAAAACACCTGATGATTTAAAGCAGCATGACTGCATTACCCTAGGAGAAGTCGCTGGTGATGATATTTGGCGTTTTCAAAAAGGCGTTGAAAAGGTCAAGGTTCAAGTGCCTGAATCCTTTTCGGTAAACCACACCCAAGTAAGGCGCGATGCGGCATTAAGAGGCCTAGGAATCGCAACGTTTCCAGACTTTGCCATTCAAGAAACAATCGAAAAAGGTGCACTTATTCCTGTGTTAACGGATTGGCAAGTTTTGGAAAGATACCAAGGGGATATTGTCGCTCAATATGCTCAATCTAAATTTGTGCCTGTCCAGATCCGTACTTTTATTGAATTCATACATGCTAGGTTTTAGCTATTATTTCTTTTTTCACATTAATCGCTATTCATCCAAAGTTCTTTATCTATGACTTTTTATAAGCTTTTAGAGGAAAGTGACTTTTTACCTCTTTTTAAGGTCATCGCATCGCGAATATTTAGACCCATTAGAGTTAAGTTAATAAAGCCTGCCAATAGCTCAATAGTCTGAAGGGTATAAAAAAGGCTATTAAATTCACCATTATTAGCCATATTCTTCAGAAAATACGCCGCCGGCAATAAGACCAACAAACCATTTAGCGCCACAAAAGGCATGCGCTTTTTCTTTGCACCAATCGGGCCAGAAGTGACCTTGGGTGCCATCTTCATTCCCGTCATACCTGTGATAGCCATCAATGGAATAACTAACCAAATCGCAGCAAAAATGTTGCTTTTAACACTGATAACAGCCGTTTTATCGCCAAACATATCGACAAAAAGCGAGCTAACAAAAAAAGAAGCAATCAAGATAAAGGCGATTAAACCAGAAACTTTATGAATGAGTGGGAGTAATTTTTTCATCTTAATACCTATAATAATTAAATTTCTAATGCAATTGTTGCGTATGCAATTATGTATTGTCAAATAATTAATGCTCTCTTGTTATTGAGCTTTCGTGCTTTTGGCTGACGATTAACCTTAGAGATAGATAAGAGAGGTGATGGAAGGCAAAGCTTGATATGCTCAAGGAAGGGGCTGTAATTCAGTCTTTATCATCCAGACTGGTTATTCAACTAGAATGAGTTGTTATCAGACCCGAAACACTAAACTGGCAGAGGCAAGTAATGAGACGATTAAAAGCATGTTTGATTTATTTAGCTATAGCCAGTTTAAGCACCGCATTAGTTGCTTCTCCGACCAAACATGACTTTGAAAAATGTAAAAAGCTTGCTGTTTCATATTTAGACTTTTGCTTACAGGGAAGTGAAAATAAATGTTGGGAAAAGTCCAAAGCGAGCCATAAAGCCTGTCGTATTAAAGTCATGAAAAGTTATCAAGAAATGGGGCCTAAACGCAAAGCCGAAGAGAACAAACTCAAGCTACTCAATAAAATGACCTAGCTAAGTCTAAATAGTTGAGTCGAGGCTGTGAATGAAAGGAGACGAGCCTTCTTGCTTGCCAAAGAGATCTTTGGATAATAGCTCTCTCTAGATAATAGCTATCTCAAGATAAAACAGCTTTGTAATCTACTCTTACCCTAATGTTTAATGGTTAAACCTACCCATGACCTGCCCACCAGAGATTCACCATGCGCCTTGATAAATTTGTTTGTAAAAGTACCGAATTAACCAAAGCCGAAGCGCATGCTTTTATCGAACAAGGATTGGTGCAAGTAAATCATAAAGTAGTGACCGACATTAAGTCTCAAGTACACCAGAATAATCAGGTTAGCCTTAACCAAATAGCGCTTAATTTACGTCCGTTTCGCTATATTCTCATGCATAAACCTGCCAATACTATTTGCTCAAATTTGGATGAACTCTATCCCTCTCTTTTTAACTTTCTAGAAATAGATCATAAAGAAGAGCTTCATATTGTTGGTCGTTTAGATGCTGATACCACAGGCATGGTCTTGATTACGGATGATGGGCATTGGTCTTTTAATATCACAAGACCAGAGAAAGACTGTGTGAAAGAGTATAGAGTCGCTTTATCCCAGCCTCTTGCAGAAAGTGCAATTGAGAGGTTTCAACAAGGTGTAAAACTTCAAGGAGAGGCTGAGTTAACCTTGCCTGCCAAGTTATCCTTTATCGATGAAAAGAATGTCACATTGGGTATCATTCAAGGAAAGTTTCATCAGGTTAAACGTATGTTCGCCGCAGTGGGTAACCGTGTTATTCAGTTACACAGACAGAAAATAGGCTCTCTTGAATTAGACCTTGAAGAAGGTCAGTGGCGTTATTTAACCCAAGCAGAAATTGATAGTTTTAAAACCAATGAAACTTAAAACATAAAGTTAGGGTCCTACTTATTATCTGAAGTCAGGGGCTAAAGGAGAAGAGTAAGCGTGAAACAAGGTATAAAGGCTTACCATCAAGATGAAGAGGCGGATTGGGTTGCGGTATTAGCGTGTGGCCATTTTCAGCATGTACGCCATAAACCGCCTTTTACTAATCGACCTTGGGTGATAACACAAGAAGGGCGAGACAGTATGCTGGGTTTTGAGCTTAACTGTAAAAAGTGTGACCTTGGTGCACCAAAGGATGAGTTAGGTTAACTTATTAATCGAGTGAGATAAGCGATCGACTCGTTTAACTTTGCACTTTTTTATTAATGACGTTTCAAGGAATGAGGAGAGTTATATGGAGAGTATGGGAATACTTGGCTTTTTTTTCGGGCTAGTTGCCTTTGCTTATGCTCATAAGAGCAAAGCGGATATCGCTAAATTAGAGCAAGACATTGAAGGGCTCAAAGCCATGCTCGAAAAAATTCAAATGGATAAGAGTTAGCGATTAATGATGTGTTTAAGGCTGAATTCTAACAACATGAGGTATTAAATATTGAAAGCAGAGATAAAAAATACCTTGTTAAAGTTGATGGGGAGTAGGTGTTTTAAACCCTTTATTTTGGGTCTGACAATCTTGTTTGTCCCTTTTATCACTTCCAGTTTGTCAGCCGCTGAAGCCGCATCTAAAAAGACAGAAGATACGCCATGGACCCTATGGAAAGAGGCTGACAAGTTAAGTCTTTCATTTCGGCCTTATAAAAAGACAGGTTTAATCGAAATACAGGCACAAGCTCGTTTACCTTCTAGCTTGTCTGGCTTCTTATTATTTTTACAAGATTACCCACTTATCCCTAATTGGCTAGATAATGCCAAAGAGGCCTATTTGATAGAGCAAGTATCAGATACGGAGAACCTCTTTATGACTCGTTTTAAACGTATTTGGCCTGTGTCAGAAAGAGAAATGGTGATTCGTTCACGTTATTGGCAAAACCCCGATCTCTCGGTAGAGCTAGCGGTACAAGACGCTAGTCACGAAGTCGACAACCCATTAAATGTTATTCGTATAAAACTGATTAAAGCCCATTGGTTACTCTCTCCTATTTCATCTAAGGAGATACAGATTCAACATACAATCATTGCGGACCCTGGTGGCAGTGTGCCTTTATGGTTAGCGAATAAGGTTTCTTTAAGGTCCATGTGGAACACGTTAAATGCCATGGATAAACAACTCAGCACATCCCCTTGGCAGCAAATGCCTATCCCTTGGATTAGAGAAAGAGAAAAGTAATAATAAAGCGCTAGACTCTAGCGATAAGGCATTAGAGGCTTACTTAACCTAAGTTTTAATAAGCCTCACGCATTTTAATTACAAACAATTTACCTATTACAAAGTATTCAAACATGCCTTCTTCCAATACATTAAAACCTTCGAATAAAAGAATCAGAGACCTAAAAGGGTTTGGACCAAAAAGTGAAGAGATCTTCGCCAAAGTCGATATACATAGCGTTGAAGACTTCATGAATGCAGAGCCTTTTGAACTATACGCTAGGCTAAAACGTGAAGTAAAAGGCACTGGTCTTAATTCAATTTATGCCATCATTGGCGCAAGAGAAGACCTGCACTGGCAAGAGGTGGCTCGTACACAAAAATCCGAAATACTTATGCGTTTAGATGATATGGGCCTAGCGCCAAAATAGATTAAAAATACTAAGAGACTCACTATGTACACGAATAAAGACTTAAACGATGCGGTGACGCAAGGGACTTTTACCCAGGAGGCGGTCGATAAATTTAAGTCCGATGTGGCGGCAAGAAAAGAAAGCACCCAAGAGGATAACGAGAACTTTCGGTTAGTTGGGGGCTTTAATGACATCTTTGTTGTGATTGCTTGTGTTTTGCTTTTGAGTTCGTCACTTTGGGTGGTGGATTTACAAAGCAAAGCCCTAAGTTATGTCATTTTTTCTGTTATCGCTTGGGGCTTGGCTGAGTTCTTTGTGCGTAAGCGTAAGATGGCACTTCCAGCGATTGTTTTATTGCTCTCCTTTGTCAGCGGTGTGTATTTTGCCAGTATGCACTTTTTCAGTTATTTAAGTTTTAACCAAGCATCCATGATATCTGCAGGTCTTGCTGGTGCCTTCACCTATGCCCATTGGCTGCGCTTTCGTGTGCCGATTACCATTGCCGCAGCGACAGGGGGCTTTATTGTTTATGTAGTGGTGAAACTCTTACTGAATTATCAAGTAGCGCAAGACTTTATCCTCGCTTTGTTATTTGCCTGTGGTTTTGTTGCTTTTGCTTTAGCCATGTTCTGGGATGCAAGAGACAGACGCAGAGTGACTCATAAGTCAGATGTCGCATTTTGGTTACACCTACTTTCTGCTCCTCTTATTATCCATCCTGTCTTTACGGGTCTTGGTATTTCACAAGGAAACGAAAGCCTCACAAGCATGCTAATTATCGTTAGCCTTTATGTATTGATGACTCTCATTTCTCTTATTGTCGATAGACGTGCTTTTATGGTGTCTTCTTTGGTTTATGTGATTTATGCCATTTTCGACGTGTTAAAAGTATTTGGCGATGTGAGTTATGGCCTTGCCCTGACTGGCTTTATCATAGGGGCCGCTTTATTGCTTTTATCTGCACTTTGGCAAAAAGCCCGCGCTGGGGTCGTTGCTCGTTTGCCTGAGCAAGTAAGAAATTATGTGCCTGTTATCCCTAATTCATAAACGCTTTGTGACATTTGGCAATAGGGGCTGCTAGTTAGGTTTGGGTTTTAGCGTTAAGCTAGCATTAGATTCAAACCCAAGCTCAAAGGCCCTAATAAGGACGTTTACTCGCATACAGGATAGCAAGATGTCTTCAGTCCCTAAGAACAAAACAGAACTCGAATTAGCGATAGAAACCGCTTTTGATAAGATATTTAAAGATTATCAAAGAGTGCCTGCAGAGTTGAGCCGAACCTTGGGTGTTGAGTCTGGCCATAAAGCCGGTTTGATTAGTGTGTCAGATAGCTTGGCTTACCTCATTGGTTGGGGGCGATTAGTATTAAATTGGCATCAACTCAAAGCCGATAATCAAGAAGTCGATTTCCCTGCGACAGGTTTTGCTTGGAATCAATTAGGTGAGCTTGCACAACATTTTTATCACACTTATCAGAACTGGCAATACGATGATCTGTTGCAGGAGTTTGAGTCTGTTACCCAACAAGTGCTTTCTCTTATTAAAGCAAGTGATGCTGAAATCTTGTATCAAGCGGGTTGGTATAATGATTGGAGCCAAGGGCGCATGATTCAATTTAATACCTCTTCCCCCATGAAAAGTATGCGCACCAAAGTAAGGCGTTTTATTAAAGCTCACAACCTTCCTTAGTTTTTTGAAATTAAGTTCATATCTTATTGTTTTTAAATAACTAAATAAAAAACTCTTTAGTTATTTAACAGTTCACTCCTTTCTTTTTTTATTTAGTTTCTTCAATTGTTTTTCTGCTTTCTTGTAAAAATATTGCAACTTTAAGGTGCATTTAAGAAAAAATTAACTTATATTTCGATTTATCGAAACGATTGCGCAAACGTTTCGATGATGCAAAATGAGAGATACTTTACGCTTTGTTCCCCAAGAGCAAAGCGGTTTTTTTAAATAGGGTTAGGCCGGATAGATGAAAAAGAGTGCACTGATTAATGCGGAAATATCACACCTGATTGCCAAACTAGGTCATCAGCAAGAGATCACTATTTGTGATGCTGGTTTACCTATTTTAAGTGATAGCAAGCGTATCGATTTAGCCTTAATTCCTGGTGTGCCAGATTTTATTAGCAGTGTTAAAGCGACTTTGAGTGAAATGCAATTAGAAGGCGTAATTTTAGCCGAAGAGTTCATGGTTGAAAGTCCAGAATTGCATCAAGCACTACTCGATCTGATTAAAGAAGAGGAAGCGATGATAGATAAAAAGATCTCCCTGAAATACGTGTCCCATGAGCATTTCAAAATTAGAAGCGCACAAAGTGAAGCTGTTATCAGAACGGGGGAGTTCACTCCTTACGCCAATGTGATTTTACAAGCTGGCGTCGTTTTCTAGTTTCTCTTTAATCGAATTTATCAAAACAAATAATAAGAATTGATATGAAACAAGCAATTTTAACCCTCAATAAAATTGAAAAATCCTTCCCTGGGGTAAAAGCCCTAGATGGTGCTTATTTGAATGTTTATCCGGGTAAAGTCATGGCTTTATTAGGGGAAAACGGTGCTGGCAAGTCGACCTTGATGAAGGTGCTGACGGGTATTTATCAAATGGACAAAGGTGGGATTGAATATCAAGGAAAGCAGGTTCGTTTTAATGACCCTCGCCACTCACAGCTCAGCGGCATTAGCATTATTCACCAGGAACTCAACCTTCTGCCTGAGCTAACCATCGCTGAAAACATCTTTCTTGGGCGTGAAAAGACCAATGTCTTTGGTGCCATTAGCTGGAACAAGATGTACCAAGAAGCCGATGCACTTTTACAAAGATTGAACGTAAAGCATAGTGCCCGCGAAAGGCTAGGCAATTTGAGTCTAGGCGAGCAGCAAATGGTTGAAATAGCCAAAGCGCTGTCGTTCAAATCTCAAGTTATTATCATGGATGAGCCAACAGATGCGCTGACAGATACAGAAACAGCATCGCTATTTGAAGTCATAAAAGAGCTACGCCAAGAAGGCTGTGGTGTGGTCTACATTTCTCATCGTCTAAAAGAAATCTTTGAAATTTGTGATGACATTACCGTATTAAGAGACGGTAAGTTTATCGCTGAACATCCAGTTGCGGATATAGACGAAGAAAGCCTAATAGAAAAAATGGTGGGTCGTCGTCTAGACGAGCTTTATCCACGTATTGGTGTACAAGAGGGTAAGCCTTCTTTAGAGGTAAAAAACCTTTGTGCAGAAGGTGTAAAAGACGTGAGCTTTCGCCTTAATCAAGGTGAAATTTTAGGTGTCTGCGGGCTCATGGGAGCAGGCCGCACCGAATTAATGAAAGTCATTTATGGCGCCCTAAAAAGGGATTCTGGTGAGGTGCTGTTGGATGGCAAGTTAGTAAGTGCTAACACACCAAAGAAAGCGCTAGACTCAGGTATCGCATACATCTCAGAAGACAGAAAAGGTGATGGTCTCGTGCTTGGTTTATCGGTAAAAGAGAATATGTCTTTATGCTCTTTGGCTGACCTTTCCAAAGGCTTACAGCTTAAACATCAAGAAGAAGCCTCCTCAGTGGCTGAGTTTATCCGTTTATTCAATGTGAAAACCCCAAGTCAAAATCAAATCATTGGCAACTTGTCCGGCGGTAATCAGCAAAAAGTAGCGATTGCTAAAGGTCTGATGACAGATCCAAAAGTGCTTATTTTAGATGAGCCAACCCGCGGCGTAGATGTCGGCGCCAAGAAAGAAATCTATCAACTGATTAACCAATTTAAAGCGAAAGGAATGAGCATTATTTTGGTTTCCTCTGAAATGCCAGAAGTGCTGGGAATGAGTGATCGTATTCTCGTTATGCATGAAGGGCGTGTGAGTGGTGAGTTTAACGCAGCGGATGCAAATCAAGAAAAGTTAATGGCCTGTGCTGTAGGTCGTCAATATAGTGAGGTAACCCAATGAGCTTATTAAATAAGCCAGCATCTATGACTAATAAGTCATTAGGTAAAACGACCCTATTCAGTAGGGCTTGGTTAATTGAACAGAAGTCGCTTATTGCGCTTATCTTACTGATAGTTATCGTTTCTTTTTTGAATCCTAACTTCTTTACCATGGGGAATATTCTCAATATTTTGAGACAAACCTCAGTCAATGCCATCATTGCTGTGGGCATGACACTGGTGATTCTCACCGCAGGAATCGACTTAAGTGTGGGTTCTATTTTAGCTTTATGTGGTGCGTTTGCCGCGACTCTGATCGGCTTAGAAGTCCCTGTTATGTTCGCTGTACCTATTGCCTTGATTGCAGGGGCGGCCTTGGGTGCGGCAAGTGGCATTATTATTTCAAAAGGTAAAGTACAGGCATTTATCGCCACCCTAGTCGGGATGACATTATTACGTGGTGTCACCATGGTTTATACCGATGGACGACCTATTTCGACTGGCTTTAGTGATGTTTCTGACACCTTCTCACTCATCGGAACTGGTTACCTTTTTGGTATTCCTGTACCTGTCTGGCTCATGGTGCTTGTGTTCGCCAGCGTCTGGTATCTGCTTAATCACACTCGTTTTGGTCGTTATGTTTATGCGGTCGGGGGCAGTGAATCCGCCACCCGTTTATCTGGCATAAATGTGGATAGAGTCAAAATTGGAGTTTACGCCATTTGTGGTTTGTTAGCTGCTTTGGCTGGGCTCATAGTGACCTCAAGGCTGTCTTCGGCTCAACCGACAGCAGGTATGGGCTACGAACTAGATGCGATTGCCGCCGTAGTTCTTGGTGGTACCAGCCTAGCAGGTGGTAAGGGCCGCATTATGGGCACTCTCATCGGTGCGCTCATCATAGGCTTCTTGAATAATGCGTTAAATCTCTTAGATGTGTCTTCCTATTATCAAATGATAGCAAAAGCTGTCGTGATTCTGCTGGCCGTGCTGGTAGACAACAAAAACAAGTAACTCATCGTCACCCTGCCGCATTTATCTGAATGAAGGAATAGGTGGCAGAACCAAGGAAGGTGCCTTATTAGCACCTTCTCATAACTCTAAAAAAGGTAAATAGAATGAAAAAGTTAGTAAGCATGGTATCTGCTGTTTTGGTGTCTGCCTCAGTCAGCTCAACGGTATTAGCACAAGACACCTTGGCAATGGTTGTCTCGACATTGAATAACCCCTTCTTTGTCGCTATGAAAGGTGGCGCTGAAATTGAAGCCGCTAAACTAGGTTATAAACTGATCGTTTTAGACTCTCAAAATGACCCAAGTAAAGAGCTAGCAAACGTAGAAGATCTAACGGTTCGAGGTGTTAAAGCTATTCTAATTAACCCAACCGATTCTGATGCGGTATCTAATGCAATTCGTATTGCGAACCGTTCTGATATTCCTGTATTGACTTTGGACCGCGGTGCAACCCGTGGTGATGTTGTCAGCCACATCGCATCTGATAACGTTGCGGGTGGCGCAATGGCAGGTAAATACATTGCCGACAAACTAGGTGCTAACGTTAAAGTGTTACAACTAGAAGGTATTGCAGGTACCTCTGCTGCCCGTGAACGTGGCCAAGGCTTCATGCAAGCAGTTGATTCAAGCAAGATGAACCTACTCGCTAGTCAGCCTGCTGACTTCGACAGAGCAAAGGGCCTAGACGTGATGGAAAACCTACTCGCGGCTAACCCAAATGTAGAAGCGGTTTTCGCTCAAAATGACGAAATGGCATTAGGCGCGCTACGAGCAATTAAAGCCTCTGGTAAAGACGTGATGATTGTTGGTTTTGATGGCACTGATGATGGTATCGCTGCGGTTAAACGTGGACTACTAGCCGCAACGGTTGCTCAACAGCCTGGTCTAATCGGCTCTTTAGGTGTGGCAACAGCAGATAAAATTCTTAAACAAGAAACTGTTGTTAAGAACATCGCAGTACCGTTAAAAATTATTGCGAAATAAGCATTAATTTGAGCAAAAATGAGAAAGGGGTTTTAGTTAAAAAGCCCCTTTTTTATGTGCGAAAATGTATTGAAAAGTGCCTGAATACAACAAGTATCTTATGTGTGAATTGTGTAATAGATGCCTGTTAAATAGTGACTATCTTTTTGATATTCGGTACTTTTATTCTGCAAACTACAATAAGTTTGAAGAAACTGGGTATACTGGTTTAATTGGATGAAAAGCGCCAAAAGAACTTAGAACCCTCAAGATGTTTTAAATAAGGTTAATCAATGGCGACAATAAAAGATGTAGCAAAGCATGCTGGTGTATCCACCTCAACAGTCAGTCATGTGCTTAATAAAACCCGCTATGTCAGTGAAGATGTATCTAAGCGAGTATTAGCTTCAGTAGAAGATCTTCGTTACGCCCCATCGGCTTTAGCCCGCAGCCTCAAAGTCAATAATACCAAGACATTCGGTATGTTAGTGACCACCTCAGCTAACCCCTTTTTTAGTGAAGTATTAAAAGGCGTTGAAAGACGCTGCTACGAACAAGGCTACAACCTTATCTTGTGTAACACAGAAGATGATATTGACCGCATGAACGCCAACCTAGATACGCTGCTTCAAAAGCGTGTCGATGGGCTTTTGCTCATGTGTAGCGAAGTAAACACCGAAGGTTTTTCGCTTTTCTCTCATCACAAACCCATACCAACCGTGGTAATGGATTGGGGCCCAACCGACTTTCCTTGCGATAAAATTCAAGATAATTCTCACCATGGGGGTTATTTAGCCACTCAATATCTTATCGAAAAAGGCCATAAAGACATTGGCTGCATCACAGGTGTGCTAGACAAACAAACAGCCATGCAGCGCTATTCAGGTTATTTAGAAGCCATGGAAGAAGCCAAGTTAGCGGTCAATCAAGATTGGATTGCAACCGGTGACTTTGCTTGCGAAGGAGGCGAAAAAGCCTTCTTAGAAATCTATGAGAAAGGGCCATTGCCCAGCGCTTTATTTGTATGCAACGACATGATGGCCATGAGTGTGATTAACGCTGCCAGCAAGAAGGGCATTCGCGTACCTGATGATCTATCTATCATGGGCTACGATGACATTAATCTTGCTAAATACATCACGCCTTCATTGACGACTATACATCAGCCTAAATACGACTTAGGCAAACAAGCAGTAGACATGTTGCTGAAAAAAATTGAGACTAACTCGGATAATAATCAAATAGTTGAGCTTGAACCATGTTTGGTCGAACGAGACAGTGTGAAAAGTCTTTAAACCTAGTTAGAATCCATCATAAACCTATGAAATGAGGCGTTATTATGTCAGGTGAAACGAATCTCGATACCTTACTCTCAAGCATGCAACCTAATGTATTAGAGCAAGACTATGTTTTTTGTACTGTTCAAAATACTGACCTTGCTAGCAGCCTCAACATGAAACCTATCGCCACCTTTATGGAAGAAGAGGGCCTCACCCTAGTGCTAGAACAGGCCATGGCGGATACTCACAAGCTTGCTTACGAATCTGTTTTTAGCTGTATCACACTGACTGTCCATTCAAGCTTAGATGCGGTTGGACTCACCGCCGCCGTTGCCACTAAACTTGCCGAACATGACATTAGTGCCAATGTGATTGCCGCTTATTACCATGATCATATCTTTGTTCAAAAAGAGAAAGCAGACGCAGCTTTGCAGGCGTTAAAAAGCTTTCAAAAATAACTCACTATTCATTTAAAATTTATACTCATTCAAAGGTGAATGGATGAGTAATAGCGTTTTCGAAAACCAACTTACCATAATATTGAGCTAACTTAGCTCAGAAAACGTTGAAACACATGAATAACATAAATCATATTAGATAAAATGAATATAAAGGCTAACTTAAGCTTAATGAGTATTGGTTCACCTTTTTATTACTGATAGGATCAAAGAATAAGAGACGATGAACAGCATTCATTAATCCATTATAAATTGAGTTGTTAATGATAAGAAAAATTATAATTACCGGCTTACTCCTTAGTTTTAGTTTAGTGACTCTCGCCACGCAAAAACACACAGTTACCGTCTATGGTGATGCTTCATACCGCCCTTATTCATGGGAAGAAAACGGTGTCTTCAAAGGTGTTTATATCGATGTGCTCACGCAAGCCTTTGATAAAATGGATGATTACCAGGTAAATTTAGTTGCCGTCCCTTGGGAGCGAGGCTTAAACCTGCTCAATACAGGTAAAGCATTTGCGCTTTTTCCGCCTTATTACTATCCAAATAGACGCCCTTATATCGAGCCTTACTCAGCACCTATCTTCACCGAAAAAACCATCCTGGTTTGTAACAAAAGTGTCGATTCATTCAATCGAAAAAGATGGCCAGAAGACTATTTTGGTTTAACCATAGGGCAGAGCAGTGGTTACTTATTAGGTGGCGACGCATTTTTAGATGCCGTAAAAAACAAAAAAATATATATGTCTGAATCACTACGTGCAGAACAAAATTTATTAATGGTAGGAACAGGTAGAATAGATTGTTACGTGAACGATCAGCTAGCAATTGAAACTGAATTAGAAAGAATTAAAACACGTTTTTCCCATTATAATGCACTGGAAAATATCGATTCAGGGAAAATGGTTTCTTACGAAGAAAGTTACCTAGGTTTTACCAATGTGAATGAAGGAAAGTACCCTTTCAAACAGGCCTTTATTAAAGAGTTTAATCAAATCATCATTGATATGAAGCTAAACGGCGACATAGACTACATCATTCAAAAGTATATTCAGCAGCCTGAGTAAAATAGCGCCTTTTTCAACTCACCAATGTGCCTCGTTCCCATGTTCTACGTGGGAATGCATAGGGTTGAGCTCCAGCTCAACTTTGTACCTAAAACGGTAGCTAAGCTACCTAATATGAATTCCTAGAAGGGTCGGGGGAACTAGAAAAATCTAGACCTTTCAAAAACTATTACTTTGGTCAACACCGAAGTATCTCTCTTTTTCTGATGCTACTTTCACCTTCTTTCATCTTAAAAGGAGGTTTAAATGCTATTGGAACTTATCAAATACCTATCAGAATATTTTTATACCAAAGACGAGCTAATTAGCGCTTCTAAAGTTATGGCAGGACAACTTGAAAAGTATCAAGCCTTGGGTGTCATGCCTAAACCTTCTTATAAGGTTAATTTGGATGTGAATTGTGACTCATTCTTTGGGGAGCATGAAGAGCTGCAAGAGCTTGAGTTCTATGCCAAAGGTTACGCTTCTTGGCTGGACGACTTACTTGTTTTGCAGCATAAGTTTTGCCAAGAGATACAATTTAAGAATGAGGTTTTTAAGCTATTTTATCTGAGGTATTGCTCTGAACAAGAGCGTCTTAAAAGCCTTGGGCATGTGTGTAATGATTTTAAACTGGTGTCTGAAATTGATGCTTATATTAAAGAAGCTTGGGGTCATTTTATTCAAGGGACCTATGGTTTATGTACTAAATCTGGTTTACCTGAGGATATCGCGGCTAAGGCGGTAGCCATTTTTGAAATTAATCGACTTTCAGAGTCGGATGAGCTTTCACAAGCGGCATTAACCTCCCTTGAAAAAGCCGTGAATCTTTTAGATAAATCGAGCGCTCTATTTGCACCACATGAAAGGCCAAGAAGCTCAAGGCATCGTCTGGTAAATGAAATACGAAGGCGCTTTAAGTTGTTTGCAGGCTAAATAGTTTTGAAGGTAGAGGGTGCTTGGGCAAGTGAATTTTTTGTGTATAAATAAGTCTTTTGTTATTTAGAAGGAGTTGACGAGCACTAGATTGCTTAACGAGTGCTCGTAGTTAGATTACTTATTATTGAATAATCAGTAGTTGATGAACAGATTTTGATATGGTCGCAATAATGATAGCCAGCATAGAAAGCCTTAAGTGACGAGAGTTAATCCAAGGAACTATCATTGGCCCTAAATATCCTCCTATTGCTTGTCCTATAGCCATTGCAATCGCAATTGGTATAACAATAACACCCGCATATAATAAAACGACCACGCCGACAAAGTTACTTGTTGCGTTGTAAATTTTTGCCGTGCCAGTGGACTGTTTTAGGTTATACCCCTTAAATAAAGATAATGCGACTGACCATAATGTCCCAATACCTGGCCCAAAAAAACCATCATAAAAACCTAATGAAGTACCAAATGTTCCTGGGAAAAATTTTCTAGGAAACTTAGAGGTAGACTCGTTTTCTAATCGTGTTGGTTTAAATATCAATAATAAGAAAATACAAACTAATAACACTGGTACAACATATTTAAGTATGTCATTGGGTGTGTTTAGTAATAATAGTGACCCTAAAATTGCGCCAATACAGGTAAAAAACATCGTTTTACCTGTATCTTCAAGTGAGACCAAGCCTCTTCGATAATAACTTATTGCAGCAAAGCTACTTCCAAATAAGGCTTGAAATTTACTGGTTGCTAATGCCGTAGTTGGAGGTAGGCCTACTCCTAATAGAATAGGTAAGGCAACCAATCCACCACCGCCCGCGATGGAGTCAACAATGCCTGCCACAAGACCGCCAGCAAACACCATCATTAAGATTTCAAACGTTAAATAATCTGCCATGAAATACTCTTTGTCCTAAGTGAAGATATAATTCGTTTTAAAGTTTAAGCTTCTGGCCAATCATGCCAAACACGAGCCATGGCACCTTTGTTTTTGTCACCAAAACCTTTATCTAAAGCGGCTTGGTAAGTTTGAAAACATGCATTAGTTACAGGTACAGATTCAGGCTCATTCTGAGTAACTTCTTTGAATGCAAGCATATCTTTAAATGCTTTTTCCATAGAAAGTCCTGCACCTACTTCTCCTCCGGGGCTAAATATCCCTTGTCTAATGAGAGGGACAAATATTTCAAAGGCTTTACTGTTTCCTGTGCTGTTACAAACAATTTCATAAAACCCATCTAGGTTAATATCATGCTTTACTGCGACTGCTAAAATTTCAGCTACACTGGCACATGCTGTGTTATATAGTACGTTGTTAAGCATCTTAGCTAATTGGCCCTGACCTATGCCGCCAAGGACAACAAGGGTTTTAGAGTATGATTCAATTAAGCTTCTTAGCTCAATTAACTCCTCATTAGAAGAGCCAAGCATACTTGTTAACTCTCCTTTTAGCGCTTTACTTTCTAGTCCAGAAACAGGCGCATCAATAAATTTAATATGATGATTGATTAACTGTTCAGCAGCCTTGGTCGTAAAACTAGGGTCTGTTGTACCTGTATCAATAATTGTTCCTTTGAAATTTAGAGAGACTAACCCTCCATGCCCAAAAACAGTGTTATCTACTGAGTCTGTATCTGGTAGAGATAGAAAAATGACAGAAGCATCTTGTAACTCTTTAAGGGATGAGGCTGTGTTTATTCCGAGATCATTGAGTGCTTTTTCACACTTATATTGTTTGTCATATGCAAATATTTTATTACCTGTTTTTAATAGGTTTCTGGCTATTCCTGAGCCCATTCCACCAACACCAATTATTCCAATTTTCATTATTTTTCCGATTTAAACTAGTTATACTTTTGAGTTTTAGGCAACGTCAGTTTGTTGTATTTCGTTGTCATAAGAGATTGAGTCTAATAGCTTTAATGAGTTTATTTGATAATGAGTAAACTCTTTTAGATTGTTGATACTCTTTGTGACATATAAACGTTTTAATAAACGAGTTTGTTCATTAAAGTTTGGTGTGAAAGCACTTCTTCCATGAAGCATTCTTTTGTTTTTTAAAATAACTAGATCACCCGTTTCGAACTTAATATAGTCTGAGTTTTTTGAAATGATGGATTTAATATCAGAAAGTATATCGCTTGACTTTTCATCTATTGGTCTCATTGTATTAAACTGAAAGCATGATTCTAATCTATTACCTTCTTGAATAATGGGACACTTTAAGGTTTTCTTTGAAAATGATATATCCCCTTTAAATGATTCAGGAAGATCATATTGGTATCTTGTGTTTTTTAGGTGCTCAAACGTTTCTTTAGAAACATACTTTCCCAAATCATTGATATCAAAAAGTGTTGTTTTAGGCTGCTCACCTGAACCTGAATTAACGCAAAATAACATTAAATAATCTGGGTTATAGGGATATAAGTGAGCTAAGTCACTGTGAGCTTCTAAATCTACTTTAGAACCTGTTCCTGCTTTGGAGTGAATATGTTTTGCACTCGGAGCTAAGTTTTGCACCATGGTTGCATTATTTTCCCCTGAAAAACCAACCGCATCACCAATCAAATCACAAATAGATTTCATTAATTGATTATTTTCATCATCGCTTTTTATTGGGATTCCAGTGATTCTGATTGCTCCAAACTCAGACTCGACACTAAGAGTTGAGGTGATAACTTCTTGAAAATCTTTGGCTATATAAGCACCTTCGATTGAGTTAAGTGGATTAAATAAGTTAGAAGCGCTATTTTGATTTATTAAATTTTTTAGAGCTGTTGAAACAGGGTAGGTTTTTACACTCATAAATATCCTTATTTATACTTGTATTGCTTTTAAAAAATCAGTGTTATTTTCGGGAGGGATTATATTTATAATGAAAGCGTTTGCAATATTTATTCTGAATATATTTTTAAAAATATTTTATTTTTTTGTTTTTTAATATTTTAGGTGCTCTTCGGTGTAATATTACAGGTGATTTTTGATGTAATATTACACACATTGATTTAAATGAGTTTTATTCATTTTTATGATTTTATTATATTTATAATATGGTTTGTTTTGATTTTTATTGATGTTTTTTTATTTTATCTGAAATGATTTTTATGTGTTATTTTAAGCGATCTAAAAAGGTCTAGGATATGTTTTATAAAGATCACTCTATAGAGGTAGAATGTTAAAGGCTCTGGTTACCTGCTTCAGTGCTTCCTTAGCTTTGTAGCTGAATCACTTGCAGAAAACTTTTTTAATATGAGAAAAAAGACGCTGGCTATTCTTATAAAGCGCTATTAATAATGGCGCTTTCTAATAATAGCCCAGTAATTTAATTACCTAAGTAATGCTTCTCTAGCGCTTTATATTCTGATGTTTTCTTATAGGTTTCTATCGCGTTATCGTATTTATCAACTTGGTTAACTAGATTTCCTGCATGGGGGAAGGTGATATAGGCTGGGGTGGTATTTAACGGAGGTGAGAGCACCTCAACTTGATCTAACAAACCAAGCTCTCTTAATTTATATGCCGATGTTAAATCGTTCTCGATATAGGCATCTATGCGGTTTGCCAATAACATCATGATTGCCTGTTCTATTTGATTTACTTCTTCAAGTTTCGCCCAAGGTTGCTTGCGGTAATACTCAAATTTGTCATCCACTCGTTTGTCACGATAAAGGGCAATATCATGCTTACGCATGAATGTTTCTAGGTCTCCCGAATATTGAACTTTCTTACCTTTAGCTTTAACCAAGACATTTTTTTGATTAATAATATAGGACTTAGGAAAGGTCATATATTCAGAATAATCTCCTTTATTTAGCACTGTCATCATTAGGTCGCACTTACCACTTTTTGCATGATTGACTACTCTCATCCAAGGGCTGTATATAAAGGTTAGCTTCCAATTTAATTGCTTGGATACGCCTTGAAGAATGCGCACGGCAAAACCATCTGGCTCACCTTGCTTATTTAGCATAGTTTGAGGAGGTAGCTGTAATGAGCAAACGCGTACTTCATTTGTAGCTGCTAAAGGTGCTGAACTGATAGTGAAAAGGGTGGTTGCTAAGGAGATGTTTGAGCGCGTTTTTTTGACTAATTTTTCGAGATTCATAAAGACATTCTTTCTAACTTTTTTACTTATTTTTCTGCTGTCTTCATTATTCTAACGTGTCCTATTGTAAGTTGTTTGTCAGGTTTGACGCATTTAGTGCTAAATTCGGTTTGATTTTGACTAAGACATCTCTGCTTTTAACCATTCCATAAATACTTTTAAGCGAGATAGCTTGGCAGAGTGAGGGTCATAAACCATATAGCGCTTCACTGAGTTTGGATGCGAAAGGTTAAAAGGGATGACGAGTTCGCCAGTATCAAGTTGCTTTTGACATAAATAAGGCACGGCCAAGGTGACACCATGACCGCTTGCAACAGCATTAATTGCCATATCCGTACTATCTACCTTGGTCCATTGCTGGTGATTTTCTATTCCAGTTACGCCTGCATGCTCAAACCAATCTTGCCAGTCATAACTCCCAGGCTTTTCTAAGCTAACCAACCAAGTTGAAAGAAGGTCTGCTGGTGTATTCAGTTGTAATTTATCTGCTAATTGTGCTGAACAAATGGGGTACACCTCTGATTCGCCAAAGTAGACACAGGCAAGGCTAAGAGAGGTTTGTTCTTCAACTTCTGTACCAAAGCGTATGGCTAAATCAATGTGGGCTTGTTTTAGATCTTCAAACCCTGAAGAGGAGGAGACGCGTATTTGAATCTCAGGATGTTGTTCGCTAAAGCGTTGAATCCTAGGCATTAGCCATAGTGTGCTAAAAGCTTGAGTAGAGCTGATGGTGAGTTCACCAGCTATGTCTTCTTGATGAAGTTGGCTCAGCCCTTGATTAATGATCCCCAATGCTTTTTGAGAGCATTCAAATACCATTTGGCCCTGTTGGCTTAGCAGCATTTCTCTGCCTTTACGGATAAATAACCGAGTGTTTAAGCCTTGTTCTAACTGTCGCATTTGTTGGCTTACAGCCGCTTGGGAAATACAAAGTTCTGCGGCTGCTAAGCTATAACTCTTGTGTCTTGCTGCGCTTTCAAAGGTGACCAATAAATTAATATTTTTAAACAAAACGGATAAGCCTTGGGTTCAAATTAGACAAGATTATAAGCACTCCTTATATAAAAAGTCGATTTATGTTGTTGGCCTTTTTCTTTATTTATTAGCAAGATAATGACAAGAAAACACGGAATACAGCCTAATCATTTTTAAATAAGGAAAACCTCACACGGTGTCGCTAGCGCAGTAATCGTATGAAGGTTTCAAAGGATCAATATCATGGAAAAATTTAAAAAACTTCATCAACAAACTATGCCTCTATTACTTGGAAATGTTTGGGATGCTTCTAGTGCAAAGTGTGCACAAGAGGCTGGCTACCAAGCTATAGGAACATCTAGTGCAGCTGTTGCGAACTTATTGGGATATGAAGATGGTGAGCAAATGCCTTTTAGTGAATTAGCTTTTATGGTGCAACGGATTGCTAGTGCGAGTTTGTTGCCTTTAACGGTAGATATTGAAGCAGGTTATAGTCAGGACCCTAAGGTTATTGCAGATCATATTCAAGAGCTAGCTGAGCTGGGTGTGGTGGGTATAAATATTGAGGATAGTCGAGTTGATGAAACTAGATATCTAACTGCTAAAGACGAATTTAGTCAGTTGCTATCTCATGTTTGCCAAGAATTGAAAGTGCGTCAAATAGAGATGTTTATCAATGTACGATGTGATGCTTTTTTATTGGGGCTAGAGAATGCTCTAGAGGTAGCGATAGAAAGAGCTAAATCTTATCAAGAGGCGGGAGCTGACGGGTTATTCTTCCCTTGTATTACTAAGGCTCAAGATATTAAAGCGCTAGTGGCAACAACTCCTTTGCCAATCAATATAATGTCTATGCCTGAGCTGCCTAATTTTGAGGTATTAGCGGATCTAGGCGTGAAGCGTATCAGCACAGGTAATTTTGCCTATGACGCTATGTACGCTGGCCTAGGGCGTCAATTATCTGAGATTAAGAAACAGGGAAGCTATGCGTCTTTATTTAGTTAAGCTGCGCTTAAAAGGCTGCGTCTTAGTAGATGAGAGTTATCATGTGTCGCAGATGATAACTCTCATGCTTAATGCTAGAAGGTTAGCAAGCAATTCATTAATATTTAGCTCTATCTATTAGAAACAAACACTAACCAACGACTAGAAGGATCTTATGAAAGCATTACTTATTATTGATATGCAAAAAGGCCTGTTTGAAACACCGAGACATGATTTTAACGGAGTAGTAAAACGTATTAATTGTTTAGGTGAAAGCTTCAGGCGTGCTGATGAGTTGGTTGTTTACATCCAACATAATAGCAGTAAAGAAGAAGGCTTATTTGAAGGTTCCCAAGGTTGGGAGATAATCAATGAACTTAATAAAAGTGAGACAGATTTTAAGCTGACCAAGACAGCCTGTGATGCCTTTTATCAAACTGAGTTGGAGGCCCTATTAAAGTCCAAGGGAATAACCGAGGTGTTTATTACAGGTGCTGCAACTGAGTTTTGTGTTGATACCAGCT
The DNA here is from genome assembly GCF_001624705.1 of Marinomonas sp. SBI8L. Taxonomy (GTDB): domain Bacteria; phylum Pseudomonadota; class Gammaproteobacteria; order Pseudomonadales; family Marinomonadaceae; genus Marinomonas. The sequence continues at coordinate 159,962 of NZ_JSEO01000001.1, read as the reverse complement.
TGCGCTCTTGCTTGAGTAAGGGTTTTAATGTAAAAGCCATTTCTGATGGGCATACCACAGCAAATAGAGACCATTTAAGTGCTGAGCAGATAATTAAACACCACAACTGGAGCTGGGAAAATCTAATCATTCCTGATGTGGAAATAAAGGTAATGACAGCTTCTAAAGCGATAGAAATGTTTTGAAGCTGATACATAATTTGTTTGCTTTTATTGCGGTATTTGAGGCCAAGTATGTTTAGCTTCCAAGTTGAAACTTTATTAGATGAAGACATACGAGGTGAAGACTTATTAACTATGCAAAGTGTTAATTACGAATTACGCCCGATAGTAAAAATGACTTCACCAATTGCTTTTAAGACTAAGCATTTACAGTCCTGGCCAATAAATGTTGAGGCCTTTACCAGTGTAATTTTACTGTTTGGCTTTGTGCCAGTGGATCGACATAAGTTTAAATTAATAAGAGCAGATGAGACTGGCTTTGAAGAAAGCTCAACAACAATATTTCATAAAGAGTGGCGTCATAGTCGATCAATCAAGCGTCTTGATTCAAATAGCCTAGTAACAGATACGCTTACCTTTGTGCCAAAGTTAAAATTTATCGGGCATTTAACCTTTCCTATCTATCGATCTTTATTTCGATATCGGCATAAACGATTAGCTGCCAAGTATGGCAGTTTTACTAATTCTTAAATCAACCTTCTTCTTTTTCCCTTATTTAATTTACCGCATCCTCTTTTGAAAGTAGTGCACAACTAGCTGGTAAAAGCGTGTCACATGGGCGGGCTTTTCGGCCATAAATTGATGCAAAAAATAAAAGTGCCAAGCTCTTCCTCTAGTCTCTGGTAACAGGAGTTCAAGCTCTTGCTCTAGAAGGTGGGGTTGCAAGAGAAACTCAGGCAATATAGCAATGCCCATATCATTTAATACCATCTCTAGGGCGGTGTTTGGCGTATTGGTTTTAGCATAATGTGTTGCTTGGTGTGAGATGCTTTCTTCTGTTTTTACATCTAAAAGTTGTAGCTTGTCTTGTTGCCAAGGTGTGGCAATAAACCTGTGTTTATCTAGGTCTTTAAGTTGGTTAGGTATGCCAAATTGCTTCAGGTAACGAGGTGATGCACAAAAGTGTTCGCTTACTTTACCTATAGATAAAGCACGGTAGTTAGAGTCTTTTAAATTTCCTCCAAAAATAGCGGCATCTAGGTTGTGTTCGATTAAATCTTGCCAGCGACCGTTTACCAATATCTCAGGGCTGATTAGCGGAAATTCAGTACACAACTGAGCCATGGCAGGTACGACAATATTCTTCTCAAAAAAGGGCGGGACTGATACGCGAAAACTGCCGCTGGGCTGTTCTTTTTCACTGTCTAATTCTGTGAGTGTCATGCTTAATTGTTCACTGAGCAACTCACTTTTCGCTAAGAGTTTTTCGCCAACTGAAGTCAGTACTACACCACGAGTATTTCTTACTAAAAGCTGCTGATCAGTTGCGGTTTCCAGCCGTTTAATTTGCTGACTAATGGCGGACTTGCTCATACCTAGTTTTTTAGCTGCTTGAGTAAAAGAGCGCATTTTGGCCACTTCAACAAAGATAAGTAAGAGCGGAGCAAGTTTAATTGTATTCATGGCTTTTATGCTTCTGTGTGCATGCTTTTGCATTTTGACTTTATTGTTCATAAATATAAACACTGAGTCTATTTTATGGTTATTGTTTAATAATCTTTGTATTTCTAAACTAAGTCAACTTTATCGCGCTTTGAGCGCTTTTTAACACTTAGGAGTAATACGAATGACTTGTTTAGTGATTGTTGAATCAAACTTAATCGACCTTGAAGAGCTAGCTAAATACAGTGAGCAAGCCGTGAAAACGCTTGCTGCTTTTGATGGGCACTTTATTACCAAAGGGGATGTGGAAGTACTTCACGGTGACGCTGCTTTTGGGAAAAAAGCGGTTATTCAGTTCCCAAATAAAGACGCTGCTCGTAATTGGTACGAGAGTGAAGAATATCAGGCGCTTATTCCACAGCGTGAAAAAGGTATGAAGAGCCAGTTTCACCTGGTCTAACGCGATAAGAGAGAAACCGCTAACGGCTCCCTTTTACCTACTCTCTTTATGATATTAATGAAGAGAGTAGGTGCTTGAGGCTCAATAATGTTCAGGCTCAATTGCGACATAGGTTACTATGGGCGATGATTGTAAAACTTGAGGCTTTATCTCGTATTCCTCAAACCATAGGAAGCTGACATGATACAACTCATCCTACTCTTACTTGTTGCCCTAGCTATTTTGCTGCTGCTAAAAATGGCCAAGAGCACGAAAAGCCAAAAAGCGACCTTAGAAGAAGCCAGAACCTTAGGCCTACAAGAGGCAAGCTTGCATATTAATAACCCTATTTTGTTTGAAGATTATGTTCAGGCAAAAGGCCTACCTAATGATGTTTTAATCACCTTGATAGAAGAAGGGAAAATGCCTTTTTATGAATGGCATGGTTATACCTTTGTTGAAAATCGTGAACTGGCTCATGCTAGAAAATAGCCATCAGAGCTTTTTGCCGCTTCGAACTTATCTCTCTTATTGCTAATCACAATACCTGGTGTTTCTTGAAAGGCTGTAACTATTACTTTTTGTAAACAGAGTTTTAAGCATATATCTCATTTTTGATTTTTATTTTTATAGATTTTTGATGAATTAAACCTACTTTAGCAGCAATTTTAAGTTTTTTAGCCGAGATAATATTATTTTCAGGGTCAAGCTTAACTTTATGCTTTAGACGCTTTTAGACAAAATGATTACGTATAGATTACAAAAAGCTGCTTAACTTCACATTATGCTAATTTGAACTATTATTATTTTTATCAGTGCCCTACATGGATGTTTCTGGCTAATCGCAATCTTTTAGCAGATGAAATAGGTGTACGAGTATGTTTGAGAATCTTAGTTTTAGAATAAAGCTCATTATTTTACTTTTTTGTACAATAAGTGGCTTCATCGTCGTTACCTTAGTTTCCCTCAATGGTTTGAATACCCAGCAAGCAGCCTCTGATCGGTTGCAAACCTTGTCCAATATCGAAAGTAATCTAGATTCCCTAGTTTTTTCTATGATGGAAAAACATGACGGCATGTCATCCCTCAATGATGAGAATTATGCGGCTTATGTTGAAGCGATTAACGCGAACAAAATCGCTTTTTTAGAGAGCTTAGAATTAGACATTGCCAATATAGAGACTGAGCAAGGCCGGGTTGAGTTGGAGAGTACTAAGACTAGCTTGATGGGGTACTCTGATTCCCTAACCAATATTATTGAGCAGAGGCACAGCTTAGGCTTTGATAGTAAGTCTGGTATCAAGAATCAGGTGCAAGTGCAGGGTGATATTGTTTTGGCTGAAATTGCATTTTTAAGCTTGGTAAAACGTGAATTTATTAAGGTTCGTGAAGCAGAGAAAATTTATATTTTTGAAACCACACCAGATAATCTGGCTTTATTTGAAGAGACTTTTCAAGGCTTTATAAAACGTATTCAGAACTTTGGTTTAGAGGAAAAGTTTGGTGGCAATATTAATTTATATCTTGCTGAGATAGGTAAATTGACTCAGCAAAACGAAGCGACCCATCTTGCTGAAGAGGCCTTTGTTGGTCAGAAAAAACAGTTTGTCGACAATAGAGTCTCTGTTTCTGAATACCTAGGTAGCTTGAACGCAGAGGCAAAAAATTTAGCCAATAAGAGCTTTGTTAATGCGATTTATACTTTAATTTTAGTGAGTGTTTTGGTCGCTGTATTCTCTGGTGTCATCATGCTGGCAATAGGTAAGAGCGTGAATAAAACCCTAAGTGAAATCATTAGTGACTTGGTAAAAGTAAAAGAGGGTGATCTTAATGTCAGGCTCTCGATTAATAACAAGCGTAATGATGAATTCGATGCCTTATGTGGCTCGGTCAATGATATGTCTGAAGGCTTAAATAACGTGGTAAGTGGTGTTGTAAATACCACAACGGATGTGAATGAAAAGGTCGCCAATTTACATCTCGCAGTAAACAATATTGCTGACAGTAACCAATCTATCAATACTCAAACTTCGTCTTTAGTGGCTGCTACAGAAGAGATTTCTAATAATATTTCGAGTATTTCAGATACCACGGATAATTTAAGTGCTCAGTCGAAAGATACCTATGAGTCGGCTAAAAGTGGTGCTAAGACGATGGAGGAAGCGCTTCATAATCTGTCTAAAACCACTGAATTTGTGAATAAAACAGGAGAGCAACTTAATGAGTTGGGTCAGTTATCATTAGATATTGATAGTGTCATCTCTATGATTAATGATTTAGCTGAGCAAACAAACTTGTTAGCACTTAATGCTGCCATTGAGGCGGCACGGGCAGGCGAAGCCGGTCGTGGTTTCTCTGTGGTGGCTGATGAGGTTCGTGCTCTCGCAGAAAAGACTGTAGATGCGACTGCTAAGATAACAAATATCGTCAGTACAATTCAGAACTCAACCAATTCTGCCATTACCACCATGAAGACAGGTCAAGAGAACCTCTTGGCGATTGAAGAATCTGGTGAAAAAGCCGAAAAGGTCATGCGTGAAATTGAAGGCCTAGCTAAAACAGGGGCTGAATCAGCTAACCATATGGCCCAGTCTATTTTAGAGGTATCCAAAACGGCTGTCTTAATGAATGATGATATGGATAAGATAGCGCAGCAGCTTCAAGTAGATACAGATTCTATTACTATCATTTCAGACAACACTAACCAAATTTACCAACTGGTTGAGCATTTGGATAAGAAAACCAGTGTTTTTAATATTGAACAGCAAGCCTAGAGTCACGTTTATCTTGGCTCAAGGACGAGCCTCATAAGGCCTGATAGGCTTTACCTCTCTTTTAATCTTCTATTTTTTATCCTGCTTTTTTGGTGTAAATAAGAGATACTAGTTATCTCTACTCCTTAACTTAAACGCTTGTCTTAACAGCAACTTAAGCACACAAACAGGATTAAAACATGAGCATTAAAACGGCCATTGTTGGTTATGGCTTCTCATCGAAAACATTTCATATTCCTTTTATTACGACTACAGACGCTTTTCGTTTTGTAGCTGTGAGCAGTTCCAAGAAAGACGCGGTACTGGTGGATTGGCCAGAGGTCTCTCATTACCAAAGTGCTGATGAGATGATAGTGCACACAGAGGCTGACCTAATCATTATCACGGCCCCCAATGACGTGCATTACGCTTTAGCAAAGTTAGCTTTGGAGAATGGTAAGCATGTATTAATCGAAAAACCTTTTGTGACTCGCTCGCAAGATGGCGAAGCGCTAATCAAGCTGGCTAAAGAAAAGGGCTTGTTACTGAGTGTCTATCAGAACCGTCGTTATGACGGTGATTTCCTGACGGTTAAGCGTCTTATAGAGGAAGAAAAGTTAGGTGAGGTTAGAGTCTATGAGTCTCACTTTGATCGCTTTCGTCCAAACGTACAGCAGCGTTGGCGTGAAGTAGCGACCGATGGCGGTGGTATATTGTATGACCTAGCGCCACACCTTTTGGATCAAGTAATAACCTTATTCGGCTTGCCACAAAGCCTGAATGCCAGCTGTAAGGTAATGCGTAAAGGGGGCAGTACAACAGACTATTTCCATTTAACCCTGCATTATCCAGAACGAGAAGTTATTCTAGTTGCTAACCTATTTTGTTCTGGGCCTAACTTAAGGTTTCAAGTACAGGGAGATAAGGCCAGTTATGTGAAGTACGGACTAGATCCACAGGAGGATTGTTTGAGAGCGGGAGAGCTACCTCTTGGTGATAACTGGGGCGCCGAGAAGTTAACTGAATTTGGTAAGCTTTTCGATGAAGAAAATGTCGAGCTAATTCCAACAGAAAAAGGCTGTTATCAGAACTTCTTTGCTGATCTAGCTAAGGCAATTAATACAGGTGATTTTGACCCTATGGGGGCTGAACAGAGCTTAAATAGCATTAGATTAATAGAGTTAGCCCTTGAAAGTGAAGCACAAGGTCAGAGGTTGGATGTGAACTTCTAAGGACTTTTTATAGCGAAAAGGCTTTTATCTAAAGGCTTTTCACTTAAGTTATCTGTTTTAAAAGCCCAGTTTTATACCTTGTATGAAATTGGGCTTTTTAGGTTCTTTAATGTGTTTCAGACGCTAGACTTGCCTCTTGTTGTTTAATTAAGAAAGCCAGTTTTCGTATGCCGTCTTCTCGGGTTCTCATATCTTTTTCGCTAAAGTTAAGGCGCATACAATGTCTGTACTTCCCTGTGACTGAGAAGAGTGTGCCAGGGGCAATATTGATCTCATGCTTTTGGCATTCCTCTGAGAGCTTCACCACATCGATATGCTTAGGTAACTCAACCCATAGAATAAAACCCCCTTCTGGGAGGCTGATTTTTGTCTCCGCTGGGAAATACTTGTTAAGCGTTTGAATAAAGTGATCTCTGGCTTGACGGTATTCTTGGCGAGAGCGCCTTATGTGCCTGTCATAGCCCCCTGTTTTGATAAAGTCAGCAATGGCGAGCTGTGGCAAAGTTGGGCACATAGAATTACTGACATATTTAATATGAGTCACTTTATCGCGATAACGCCCCGGTGCTATCCAACCAACTCTTAAGCCTGGTGCGATCGTTTTAGAAAAAGAGGAGCAAAACATGACACGGCCGTCTTCATCAAAGGTTTTGACTGTTTTAGGTCTTGGGAATTGGTAAGAAATATCCCCGTAAATATCATCTTCAATAATGGCAATATCATAACTTTGAGCCAGCTTATAAAGCTTTTGTTTGTTCTCGTTTGGCATGGTGTAGCCAAAAGGGTTGTTACAGGTTGGTGTAACGAGAATAGCTTTAATAGGCCACTGATCAAGTGCCAGTTCTAGCGCTTCTAAACTAAGGCCTGTTACTGGGTGAGTAGGGATCTCAATGGCTTTTAGGTTAGCGGCTTTAATTGCTTGGATCGAACCATAAAAACTTGGGGATTCGATGGCGATAATTTCACCCGCATCAGCAACGGCTCTTAGGCAAACGGATAAGGCTTCTTGGCAGCCAGAAGTGACAACCAAATCACTAGGATGAAGGTGACAACCAAAACCTAAAGCAAGACGACAGAGCTGCTCTCTTAATACCAAGGCTCCTTTCACGTCGCCATAAGATAAGCTATCGCTAATGTTGTGTTTGGTGAGGTCTGAAAGCTTTTTAAGGAGAGGCTTTAGTGAAGAGCTATCCATATTGGGCATAGCATGTTGTAGCTGGATATTGCCTTTATTCTCTCTGTTGATCAGCTGGGTGAGTACTTGTTCCCACTGTGACACTTCCATAGGTCTTTGTGGCGGTCGTGAAACCTCGGGCAAGCTATGGTTGTTGCTATTAGGTGTCGCAAAGTAACCTGACTTAGGTCTTGCCTCTACCAAACTCTCCATCTCAAGGTGACGATAGGCTTCCTGTACTGTGGAAATGCTCACCTCATGTTGGCTTGCTAACTGTCTGACAGAGGGCATTTTATCGCCAGTTTGAAAATAACCTTGTTGGATATGCTCACGTAATTCGTTGGCCAGTTTTTGATAGAGTTTCATAGTGACTGTCTGTTATCAAAGGGAAGTTAGCTTGAATATTAATCAAGATATCCTATTTATTCCAATACAGATGGTGTTTAAAAAGACAATACAGGGCAATTTCAATCTCATCTGTATGGTTTAAATAAGGTGTTTTTGAGTCTGTATTGTTTTTTGGATGTTTTTTAAACTGAGTTCACTTAATCAAAACCCGTTTATTACTAATTTAAGTGGGTAATCATAATGTATGAGACAAGAAGGAGAAGACGATGCTATTAATTGCTTTATTTCACAATATCCAAGGCGCAATGAAAACTTATTCAACACGCCGTCAACTCTGCCATTTAAGCCAAGCGCAGCTAAAAGATGTGGCGATTGCACCTCAGGCTGCGATGAAAGAAGCGAAAAAGGCTAATCTATGGTGTCTATTACATGATGTGATGAAACGACAATCAAAAGGTAAGGAGGATTAATATGGAACTGTCATTTTTCTTTGCCATTGCTTTATTTGCTTTTGTGATGTCGGTGACGCCAGGGCCTAACAACTTAATGTTGCTGGCTTCGGGCGCTCAGTTTGGTTACATACGCACCTTGCCACATATGTTTGGCATCATAATAGGTATGGCGTGTCTGATTAGCTCTGTGCTGGTTGGTTTAGGTGCGGCGTTTGAACTTTACCCTGTTTTGTATAATGTGCTTAAGGTTGTGGGTAGTCTGTATTTGTTATGGTTAGCATGGAAGATTGCTAACGCACCAACGGATGACAATGCTTTGCAATCGGGTGATGTAAAAGCCAGACCCATGCGTTTGCATTCGGCCTCCTTATTTCAGTTTGTGAACCCTAAGGCTTGGACCATGGCGATTGGTAGTGTGAGTACCTTTACGCTAACAGGGGACATGTATTGGCAGTCTGGAATCTGGATCTTGATTGCTTTCGCAACCATGGGCTTTATTGCGATTAGTCTTTGGGCGGGTCTTGGTGTGGCGATTAGACAGTGGCTCACTTCGGTAAAGCGTAAACGTAACTTTAATTGGTTTATGGGGATGATGACGGCAGCAACTTTGATTTTCATTCTGGTAGATTAGTTATATCCTTAGTGGCTGACCATTAGATTTAACCACGCCCATGTAAGCTTAAATACATGGGCTTGATGATGAATACGCGATACAAAAAATTATGACAATAGATGCAGAAGTCCCTCAAGTTAAGGTAACAACTTGTTCTGACGATGAGCAGGTTTGGAGTGTGTATTTAATACGTACACGCCTGAATACCTTGTATGCTGGGGTGACAACAGATGTAGATAGGCGCTTTAAAGAGCACGCCTCAAACTCTAAAAAAGGCGCTCGATACCTAAGAGGTAAAGGGCCTTTGGCGCTTATGTGGCACCAAGCTATAGGTGATAAGCGAGAAGCTATGTCGATCGAATATAAAATCAAACAAATAGATCGTAAGAAAAAACTTTCGCTTATTCACGGCTCACTCACCTTAGATGATATTTTAGCTCATAATAAGTGAGTTACATTTCAGAAAATAACCTTATGTTATAAACATAAGGTTCGCTTGCCAATATTCATAACTAAAACTTTTATTTTTATATATTCTGCTCCTCAAACACTTGGTTGTCTTTTTATTGCTTGGCTTTCTCTTTAAGGAAACAGCTAGCAGAGGTACTTGGTAGGAGCAGAAAGTATGAATAAAGTAATTTTAATTGTGATTGATGGTTTGAACTACCAAGTCGCAAAAGAGTGTATGGGCTTTTTAGCGGCGCTTGAGCAAGCAGGGCAGGGCAAGCTTTATAAAATGGCCTGTGAACTACCTTCCTTATCTCGCCCTTTATACGAATGTATTCTAACGGGTAGAACACCTTTAGAAAGTGGTATTGTCGATAACACCACGATTCGTTTATCCACTGAAAAAAGCATCTTCCACCTAGCCCAAAAAGCCGGACTTAAAACCGCAGCCGCAGCCTACCACTGGATTAGTGAGCTTTATAATACGTGTCCTTATGATGCGATTAAGCACAGGTTTACCGATAATGAGAGCATGCCAATTCAACAAGGTATTTTTTATCATCAAGACCATTATCCTGATCATCACACCTTGTTGGATGGTGAGCATTTAAGACAAAAGCATGACCCAGATTTTTTGTTAATTCATACGATGAACGTGGATGATATCGGTCATAAATTTGCATTAGATAGCCAGCAGTATCGTAATTCAGCTCGCCGCATGGATGGTTATTTATCTCACTTTTTACCCATGTGGTTAGAGCTGGGCTATCAGATTATGATCACGGCAGACCATGGTATGAACAATGATCATTCACACGGTGGTACCCTCCCTGAAGAAATTGAAGTACCCTTTATGGTCCTTGGCCAGGAATTTTGTCCGCAATCAGATCGACAACCGGTTAAGCAAACTGATATTTGTGGACTCGCCTGCCAACTACTCGGTATAGAAGGGCATGATAAGCATTTTGCTCAGAATATTTTGAAGGGTTAAGCATGACTGATTTACATATTTTTGATCTTGATGAAACCTTAATCGCAGGCGATAGCTCGTCTTTATTTTGCGAATTTATGTGTGATCAAGGTTGGATGGATAAGACAAACTTTTTGGCAGAAGAAGCAAGGCTGATGGATCTCTACCATAAAGGCGAACTCTTGATGCAGGATTATGTGAATCTTCAGGTTGAACCGCTCAAGCAATTCTCAAAACCTTTATTAGAGGCCGGAATTCAAACCTTTGTTAGCCAAGTGATGTTGCAAAAGTTTTACCCTCAGGCGATTGAGCTAATCAAACGAATTAAGCAACAAGGTGATGAGGTGTTAGTCATTTCAGCAACAGTGACCTTCTTGGTTAAGCCTATTGCGGCCTTACTTGAGTTAGATAATGTGTTGGCGATCGATCTTGTGATGGATGAAAACGATATGCCTACCAAGCAAATTGCTGGACAGGTGAGTTACCGTGAAGGCAAGGTTATTCGCCTGCAAGAATGGCTGGCTGATAATGGGCGTGAATTTGAACATAGCCATTTCTATTCTGACTCTATTAATGATTTGCCTTTGCTTGAGTATGTGGATTTTCCAATCGTTACCAACCCTGATGAGCGCTTGGCGCAAATCGCCAATGAGAAAAAGTGGCCTATCTTAGATTGGCGCCGTGATGAGGCTCTTTCAACAGAATTGCATCGCTCACAAACAACAAGCAATTAACCTTATAAAATGAGTATTAGCCTGTCTGAAATTCGTGCTTTTAATGCTGTGGTGGAACATGGCAATTTTACACGAGCGGCGAGTGCGTTAGAGGTTAGCCAGCCTGCGGTAACGGCTCAAATCCGTAAGTTAGAATCTCGTTCTGGCCATTATTTATTAGAACGAACACCAAACGGATTTGAGCTCACGAATCATGGTAAGCGCCTATATCAAGTTTCTAGACAATATACGGACTTAGGCAATGCTTTAGATGCGGTGCTTTCAGCCGAAAACCAAGGCGCTTTACCAAGCATTAAGATTGCTACAGCATCCGCTCTTATTTTTATGCCTTTATTAGCAGAGTTTCGACACCAGTATGGGGAAACCTGCCTAGAGATTAACTCTACAAGCAGTGCAGATTGTTTGTCTCAAGTGCTAAATCGTGAAGTGGATATTGGTTTGTTTCCTCTTGCTAAAAAGCACGCGTCTTTATCTAGCTTCGAGTTTCATCGTCATAAACTGGTGGCAATTGTTGCTAAGTCCAGTCCACTGCACAGGTTAAAAGAAGTGAGTATCAAAACCTTGGCAGAATATCCTTTAATCTTTTCTGCTCATTCTTGTTACACCCAAGTATGTCTAGATAAGCTCTTATCTGCGCATGATATCGAAGGTCATAGCCAAATTCGTTTAGATCATAGACATGAAATTTGTGAGGCTGTGATCCATGGCTTAGGAGTCGGTTTTGCGTTTGAACATGATATTCGAGCCGATGATAGATACCTCACTCTCGATATTATCGAAGCAGATGAGCCGGCTGTTGAACATGTGGTTTGGTTAAAAAACCGCAGTGTGATGCCTGCCGTACAAGAGTTTGTGCAGCTTGCTCTTGAGCAAGTGGCCGCTAAGGCCAAGGTAAGCTGAAAGTAAGCCCTCTCCCCTCAGTATAGGGATAAAAGCCCCTAGATTACTTCACCGTTTAATGACAATCGCCTTTGGCTTATAACCCCCTAAAATAAAACCCTCATTAACTTGATATTTGCTCTCATTCAAGGCTTGTTTTGCATACGCTCTGGGCCTAAACTGGAGATCGATAACGATTTTTGAAGACTAGGAGCCGTCTGATTTTTCAGCGCTTTTTAGTACTGTTTTACACCTTAGGGATAAATTGAGCCTTCTATGATTAGTCATATAGATCATCTAGTGTTAACAGTTTCCGATATTGATGCCTCAGTGAACTTCTTTGTTGAAGTGCTTGGCATGACACCTATTATATTTGCCAATGGTCGCAAGGCGGTGAGTTTTGGTGAACAGAAAATTAACTTTCAAACTGCGGGTCAAGAAATGCGTAATCATGCGCTTGAAGGCTCGGGAGATCTTTGTCTGATTGCTAAGATTAGCCTAGACGAAGTGATTGCTCATCTAAAACATAAACAAGTGGATATTCTAGAAGGGCCTGTCGAGAAGACTGGCGCTATGGGACCTATGATGTCTGTGTATATTAATGATCTGGATAATAACCTGATCGAAATAAGCCGCTACCCTGAAGATGAAGCAGCGGCTCTATCTGATTAAGTTTTAGAAGGCAGGCCTTAGTTTATAAGCCTTTTACTAATTGCCTTAACTTGGCATAGCTTTGATCTTGATAACGAGCAAAACCTGATAAACGTTTTGCTCGACACTTTGTGAGATAAGGCGTGCTGATCCCTGCGAGAAAGCGGCATTTGGTATCTAGGCTCATACTATCTGGATGAAGCTTAAGGGCTGACTGAAAGGCGCTAGCGAGTTCGCTGAGGTCTTGTCTAACTTGCTCTGAGTCTATGTCGTTCTCATTCATACCTCGCCCGCTAAGTTTGCCTATGCTATTTCCTAAGCAACTTGAACAGTGGCCGCATTGGGTTTGTATGCTTTTATTCTCAGTGCTTTCATTATTTAAGCTTTTGTCTCCAAAACTCTCATCACCGAAACTTTCGTCTCCAAAACTCTCATCACCAAAATAGCGCGCCAAACTTCTGTTTAAGCAGGTGTCTTGTTCGAAGAAGGCAATGAGCTTGGCAATTCGATCAATCTCTGCGTCTTCCTTTTGTTTGAAATAGTCACCAAGCTGAGCCGCAACCTGTTCTTTCTGAGAAAGGTCATATACCTCATAAACTTGTGTTAACTGTTTTGTTTCTAGCTCGATCAAACCTTTTTCACTTAAGTAATCTAGGGCTTTAATTGCTCTGTCTTTAGCGTCTTGTGCCCAAAATTCAAAGTTAGGCTCGCCCCAAACTTTTTTGAACTTGGTCGCTTCGAAAACCTGCATTAAAAAAGCGCATCTATCGGCATCGAATTGACTGAGTACTTGTGCCATAGGCGTGACAAACTTGTAGCGAAAATGCGCGTAATAGGCGTATTTAGGGCTGATAATGCCCATCAGCTCAAGTTGTACTAACAATGTTTTTAAAGGAAGTTGACGAATATTGGTTTCATTAGAAAGCGCATACAGCTGCATTTCCCAAGTCAGCGTACGCTGCATCACACTTTGTTGATCAATCAGATCTAATAAATAGGCAATGCTTTCAAGTTCTGGCGTATCCCCATAAACAAAGTTTTCTAAGGTCGAAAGGCCTTCAAGGTTTGCCAAGGTGACACAGTTTGAGGCTTGCCCATCTCGACCTGCACGGCCAATCTCTTGGCTATAGTTTTCGATCGATTTTGGTAGATCATAGTGAATGACATGACGAATATTGGATTTGTCGATACCCATTCCAAAGGCAATAGTAGCCACTACGGTATTGAGTTTGCCTGACATGAAATCTTGCTGGATTTGCTCACGGCGTTCGCTATCTAATCCTGCATGGTAAGCCTGAGCGGATACTTGGTTGGCTCTTAGCCATTGGGCAATTTCTTCCGCGCTATATTGCAAGGTGACATAGACAATGGCTGGCTCTGCTTCATTTGTTTGAGGCGAAAGGCGTTGTTTCAATGCATTTAATAAGGCTGCTTTTTTATCCACTTGAGGGACACTTAAGACACTTAAGTTCAAGTTGGAACGATAGAAGCCTGTTTGCACTATGTGCTGTTCGTCTATGGCAAATTTTGCTGCCATATCTCGCTTTACTTTAGGAGCCGCTGTGGCGGTTAAAAGTAATACCAAAGGAATGTTGAACTGGCGTTGATAATCAGGGAGTTTTAAATAATCAGGGCGGAAGTTATGGCCCCATTCTGAAATACAGTGAGCTTCATCGACTACCAATAACGAGATGGACAGGGTGTGTAGGAAGTTACGGAAACTCTCATTATTAAAACGTTCTACCGATACCATGAGTATCTTAATTTGGCCTTCACGTACTTGGCGCATAATATCGCGATTTTGATCTGGTGTCTGGCTTGAGTCTAAGCTGGCAGCACCTATGCCTTTGCTTTGTAGAAACTCTACCTGATCCTTAATGAGTGCCAGCAAGGGAGATACGACCAGTGTAATACCACTAAGCTGAGTGGCACTAAATTGATAACATAAGGATTTACCTGCACCCGTTGGAAAGATAGCTAGGCTAGATTGCCCTGCTAAAACTTGGCGGACACATTGCTCTTGTCCGCCACGAAATTGATCAAATCCAAAGTGTTGCTGTAGGGCAGGTATGAGATTCATAGTTAGCTAATTTTGTCTTATGTTTGTGTGAATTGGTTTTTAATCTATCGCGCTATCTTATTATTAATTAGTAAGCAGGCGCAGCGAGTTTGCCCCAGTCTTGTATGATGAGCTCTAGGTCATTTAATAGGTTGAGCCAATAGTCTTCACCACTAAACCAAGGGAAGGCCATCGGGAAGGCGGGATCATCCCAGCGGGCATCTAACCAAGCGGCATATTGTACTAGTCGAATGGCTTTTAAACTGTCGATGAGTTCCAACTCTTTTTCATTAAACTCAAAATAGCTTTCATAGCCTTCAATTAACTCACTCAATTGTTGCTTTTGTTGGGTCAGGTTACCTGAAAGGTGCAACCATAAATCTTGTACTGCAGGGCCTGTTTTCGCATCATCAAAATCTAATAAATAGATATCATCAGATCCGTCAACGAGTAAGTTGGATCTGTGGCAGTCCCCATGAATTGGGTACTGTTTAGTAGGCCAAAACTTATCAACTTGAGTTTGAATGAGAGGTAATAACTTTGCATTTACTTTCTCCAATCTCTCATGCAGAAATTTAGGTAAATGCTGGCACTCTTTTAATTGCGTTATTGCCTTGGTGAAGTCAGCAACGGGCGCCATAGCGGGACGTGTTTTAAAATCTGCTGCTTGTAGCCCTTGGTGGATTTGAGCCAAGGTTTCACCGGTAACAAAAAGGTGGTCCATATTATCTGCATCGGGTGCTTTGCCGATAAGTTTGTCATAAACGCAGAAGTAGAAACCCTCATGTAAAAACAGGCTGTCTCCTTCAATCTGCTTAGGGGCAATCACCTTGATATCAGCCTGAGCGAGAGCAAAAAGTGCGTCATGCTCTTCTAGAATTTGTTCTTTGCTCCAGCGGTTAGGGCGATAAAATTTTGCGACTAAGGGGGTGCTATCTTCAATGCCCACCTGATAAACCCGATTCTCATAACTGTTAAGTGGATAGATTCTGGCATCGCACCAGAGGCCAATGCTTTCAACAGCATTAATGACAAAATCTGGAGTGAGGGCAGAAAAGGGATGATCAGACATAGGAGGCTCAGTTAGCGTAAAAAATAAAACAAGGAAATAACAAGGTAAAGACTGCCTAGAGTAGCAAGCCCATAGGTATTAAGGCCAGTGTTTGTTACTTTAATCATACCTTCCCTAAAGAGTGTTTTATCTAATTGAGAGTTTGGGAAATAGAGTAAGGATTATTAATGAAAAATACCGCAAGTTTGAGCCACTTATTGCCTTTTATTCTGCCTTATAAGAAGCAAATCTTTTTTGCCAGTTTGGCCCTCATTGTGACAGCTGGGGTGACTTTAAGTTTAGGGCAAGGGGTGAGATATCTTATTGATAATGGTATCGCATCAGGTTCGAGTGAAGCCTTATTGGACAGCATAGCCATCTTTTTGGGCTTGGTGGGTTTATTAGCATTAGGTAGCTTTATTCGGTTTTTTCTAGTGTCTTGGATTGGTGAGAAGGTAGTTGCTGATCTTCGTAAAGCTGTGTTCTCTCATTTGATTAATTTGCACCCTGCTTTTTTTGAAGAGCAAAAAAGTGGTGAGATTCAATCTCGTATTACCACGGATACGACACTTTTACAGAGCGTAATTGGTTCATCGGTTTCCATTGCTCTGCGTAATATTTTGATGCTGATTGGTGGCTGCGTGCTCTTGATGGTGACCAATGCCAAACTCACCTTTATTGTGCTTTTGAGCGTGCCCTTGGTGATAGTGCCTATTCTATTTTTTGGTCGTAAAGTACGAAAACTTTCGCGTGATACACAAGATGAAATTGCCAAGGTGGGTGGCCATGTGGGCGAGTCTCTCCGTCATATCAAGGTCGTGCAAAGTCATAATCAGCAAGATCATGATATCGGGCTTTTTTCTAATGTGGTCGAACGTGCTTTTAATGTAAGCGTACAACGTATTCGGCAAAGGGCCTTCCTCTCTGTTGTTGTCATCGTACTTTCTATGTCGGCCATTGCTGCTATGTTGTGGGTTGGTGGTAATGATGTCATGCAAGGGCGCATTACAGGTGGTGAGCTTGCGAGCTTCTTGTTCTACGCCATTATGGTGGCCGCTGCGGTGGCTGCTATCTCAGAGGTGATGGGTGAATTACAGCGTGCAGCAGGGGCTGCTGAGCGTTTAATAGAGCTACTACATACACCTAATAAAATCCCCCCAAATGCCGATACGCCGACACAAATTGAAGATGTGCATGGTACTGGACTTGGTGAAGAAATGATTCGCTTTAATCAGGTGGATTTCGCTTATTCAAGTCGATCTGATAAGGCTATTAGTGAGTTAGATTTAAGTCTGCGAAAAGGCGAGAGAGTCGCGCTGGTGGGGCCATCAGGTGCAGGTAAATCTACCTTGTTAGAACTCTTGTTACGTTTTTATGATGTGGACTCTGGGGCTATCAGTCTATTGGGGCAAAATATTCGTCAGCTTGGCTTAAGTGCTTTACGTGAAAATATGGCCATAGTGCCGCAACATGCAGCCTTATTCGATATTAGTGTGGCTCAGAACATTGCCTATGCAAGACCTGAAGCCAATATGGAAGATATAGTAAAAGCAGCTAAAGCGGCCTTTGCCCATGATTTTATTATGCAGTTACCAGAAGGCTATGACTCTGATCTTGGTGAAAATGGGGTGAAGCTCTCAGGTGGTCAAATGCAGCGAATTGCCATTGCTAGAGCGATTTTAAAAGATGCGCCAATATTGTTACTTGATGAGGCAACCAGTGCGCTAGATGCGCAAAGTGAGTATCATGTACAGCAAGCGCTTGAGCATTTAATGCAGGGTCGAACCAGTTTAATTATCGCCCATAGGCTGTCTACTGTGGTGAATGCCGATCGTATTATTCTGATGGAGCAAGGCAAGCTGGTGGCTCAAGGTACTCATGCCCAGTTGTTAGAAAACTCACCGCTTTATGCCAAGTTAGCCAAGCTGCAATTTCAGCATGCTTAGTGCTCTTTATTAGGCTTCTTTCTTTTAAGAGCCAGTGAACTCACTGGCTCAGTCTTTCCTTTCTCTCTCTGCTTTTTTGCTCTTTATTTTAGCTTTCTATTCTAGGGAACCTGCGAATAAGTCCTCCCGCCTCAGCGTGTGGATAAAAGCGCCTAGGTTTATGGCGAGGGGCGTAACTTAATAGTTATTCTATTGATAAGGCCCTCAACTTAAAGATAGGGCTTTTAGACCACGCCCTTCGGGTCTTTGAAGAATACCTAAACGGCATTTCAGAAAAAGCGTCACCCTGTGTTGTCCCTTTTTGAAAGGTGCCTACATTACGTCAAAGTGACGCCTTGCTTGACGCTTTTTCTGAAAAGACTGAGAAGAGGTGACTTAATCGTAGGTTCCCTAGAGAGCGCCTTAGCTTAGTTGGGCCACAAAAACAGATGCATGAGCACACTTAAGGCTAGTGTCATCCAGACTTACACCTTGAGTGCCAAAGAGCAATTTAGTTTGCCATTTGAGTGGTATTTCAAGCGGTGAGTCAGCTAAACGATTTCCTTTATCAGATGGTGCATTAACCAGGCCGCCTCGATAAAAGCCTAACCAGAGCCTGTCTAAGCTACCTGCATCCTTGCGCCTCTCAAGAATCAAAGAGATAAAATCTCTGTCTTCTTGGTGCCAATCATCATGTGTCATTGGTTCGTTTTTTTGATTGAGCCAGATAACATTGTCTTTAATGTCATGATGAAAAAGCGCGTCATCTTCAAGGCGGCATTCGGCCAAAATTGGATGCTGCTTTCTCAGGGCTAAAAGCTGACTTATTTGGCTTTCTAGCAGATTGCGCTTTGCTGATGTTTTCCAATCTAACCAAGAGATTTCATTATCTTGGCAATAGGCGTTGTTATTGCCCATTTGCGTATTGGATAGCTCATCCCCTGCTAAAATGTGAGGCGTGCCTTGGCTTAAAAGGAGAGTAGCGATCAAGCAGCTTTGCTGATTGAGACGCTCTTGGTTAATTTGATCCTTGTCGGTTTCCCCTTCATGACCAAAGTTTCGACTAATATTTTCCCCATGACCATCACGGTTACTCTCTTGGTTGGCGAGGTTGTGTCGACTCTCATAGCTCACTAAATCGTGTAAGGTAAAACCATCGTGATAGCAGACATAGTTAACCGACTGCACCGCGCTTTTATGACCTTTATGAAAGATATCTCGAGACCCCATAATGCGTGTTGCAAACTCTTGCACTTGGGCTGTATCTCCACGCCAAAAGCGTTTGATGTTATCTCTGTATTTATCATTACATTCTAAAAAGGTAGTCGGGAATTGGCCGAGTTGATAGCCATCTGGTCCTATATCCCAAGGTTCAGAAATGAGACAAGCTTGTGAGATGATAGGGTCTTGTAGCATGGCGCTTAATAAAGGCGCTCGGCTATCAAAGCCATGTTGAGTTCGGCCAAGATCGACCCCAAGGTCAAAGCGGAAACCATCTACTCCCATTACTTCTAGCCAATAACGCATGCTGTCCATAATGAGCTGAATGCTCTTTGGGTGGTAAGTATCAAAACAGTTGCCGCAGCCTGTGAAGTTTAAATATTCACCTTGTTCTGAGCGGTAGTAGCTCTTGTTATCGATTCCCTTAAAGCTGACATTTGCTTGGTCTAGCTCCCCTTCGTAGGTGTGGTTATAAACCACATCTAAGATGACCTCAAAGCCTGCTTTATGTAAGCCTTCTACCATGAGCTTAAATTCGGCCACAGGATCTTCAATGGCATACTCATAATCAGGTGTGAAAAAGTTGATTGGGTTGTAGCCCCAATAGTTTGTAAGCCCGAGCGCTTGTAAGCGCAGCTCACTGGCAAAGGCGAAGCAAGGCATTATTTGTAAGCTGGTAACCCCTAAGGCTTTTAGATGCGCTAGGCTTTTAGGCTCAATGAGGCCTAGGTACTTACCTTTGAGTCTCTCATCTATGTCTAGCTGTTGGCTAAAACCTTTAATATGGAGTTCGTAAAGACTACGACTTTCTGCTTTTATCTTTTTACTAAGGGCTTGCGTGGCTTTTTCACCTTGCTGGCTAACAATGCATTTAGGTACTGAGTGAGCTGAATCTTGCGTATTCATTGTGCCTGTCTTTAGCATAGCGCTTTGATCTGGATGCCAATGGAGCTTGCCGCTGAGCTTTTTCGCATAAGGATCGAGTAGCAACTTATGAGGATTAAAGAGGTGCTGCTCTTTGGGATTAAACTCCCCATCAATACGATAGCCATACAATTGGCCGTCTTTTAGACCGTGTATCTCTGCATGCCAAATACCTTGTGTCTTTTGCTTGAGGGCTATTTGGAGCTCGCTTTCTTGATCGTCTGAAGCAAACAAACAAAGGCTAACTTGTTTGGCGTGATGAGAGTAAATCGCAAAATTGACACCTGTCTCAGTGAGGCTTGCTCCCAGTGGGTGAGGGTGCCCGGGTGTTTGAATATACTGGTTTTGAGGTTTTTGGTTCTGCATTTATCTACCTGTTTTATCCTTGCTGGCTTGTTTGCCCTTTTCATTGAAAAGGGCCTGTACAAGGATTGCTTCGCTAAGCCTTAAGCTTAAGCTTAAGCGCAATTGCTGCAAGAGGCGGAACCTGTAGGCAAAGGCTTTGATCTTTACCATGGCTCGCAATAGCGTCTGTGTTACAACTTGTCGGAACTGGGTACTGACTACCTTTATAGTGCTCAGCATCCGTATTAAATACCATTTGATACTCACCTTCGTCAGGCACACCCACTCGGTATTCATTGTGTGGGTTTGGCGTGAAATTGATGAGTACGACTATCTTTTCATCAGAGTCTTTGGCGCGGCGGATAAAGCTTAGAATGCTGTTGCCTTTATCATCATAGCTTATCCACTCAAAGCCTTGATAACTATGGTCGTAATGCAATGCGGCTTCATCTTGGTAAAGCTGGTTAAGGTCTCGGCAAAGGGACTGTTGAGCTTGGTGGTAATCTATGTCTAATAAGTGCCAATCTAGACTCGTATCATGATTCCACTCTCTACCTTGAGCAAGTTCATTACCCATGAAATTAAGCTTCTTACCCGGATGGAAATACATATAAGCCGTAAAGGCTCTCAGGTTAGCGAACTGTTGCCAAGTATCCCCTGGCATCTTGGTTAGCATAGAGCCTTTACCATGTACCACTTCATCATGAGACAAGGGCAATACAAACTGCTCGTCGAAGGCATAGGCTAAGGAGAAGGTCATTTCTCCATGGTGATATTGACGGTGAATTGGATCTTTAGATATGTATTGAAGGGAGTCATTCATCCAGCCCATATTCCATTTAAAACCAAAACCAAGCCCATCAAGGTAGGTAGGCTTTGAGACACCAGCAAAGGCGGTAGACTCTTCCGCTACGGTAAAGCAGCGAGGATGGTTGAGGTAAATGGTTTCATTAAGGCGACGTAAAAAGCTAATGGCTTCGTAGTTATGATTACCACCATCCACATTAGGAATCCATTCCCCTTCTTCTCGTGAGTAATCCAGATACAACATAGAGGCGACAGCATCGACTCGTAAACCATCAATATGGAATTCTTCTAACCAGTAAACCGCATTACTGATGAGGTAGTTCACCACATGCTCTTTACCAAAGTCATAGATTAAAGATTGCCATTCAGGGTGAAAACCTTTTTTAGGATCTGGGTATTCGTACTGCTTATCCCCATCAAAGTTGGCTAAGCCATGGCTGTCTGCCGGGAAGTGTGCAGGTACCCAATCGACAATCACACCTATGCCTGCTTGGTGGAATTTATCCACTAAGAACTTAAAGTCATCAGGGTTACCAAAGCGAGAGGTTACCGCATAAAGCCCAACCGGCTGATAACCCCAGGAGCCATCAAACGGATGCTCGGACACAGGTAATAACTCTACATGGGTGTAGGCCATCTCTTTTACATAATTTACCAGTTCGTCAGCATGCTCACGAAAGGTCAAAGGCTGTCCATGTTTGCGACGCCAAGAGCCTAAATGCACTTCATAGATACTCATTGCCTTGTGGTAATGATCAGGCTTTTCTTGGGACATCCAGCTTTTGTCTTGCCAAGCATATTGTCCGTTATCCCAAGTTACACTGGAAAAAGAAGGGTATTGCTCAATTAATCTGGCATAAGGGTCTGTTTTATGAGGAATGAGTTCCCCATGCTTATCTCTTATTTCATATTTGTACTTTTGACCTGTGCCCACGTCTGGAATAAATAAACGCCATAGACCTTCGCCGCTGCTGGCCATAGGATGAGCACGGCCATCCCAAGCATTAAAGTCCCCCACCACACTAATAGAGCGAGCAGCTGGGGCATACACACAAAAGCGAGTGCCATCGATTCTAAGTTCATCACTAACCTGACAGAAAGCGGGATTAGCCCCCTGATTAAGATACATAGTAGCACTGTGGTGCGGTACATCATTAAAGGTGGTATCTGTGAATTGATAGGGGTCGAGGCGAATCAGTTCATGATCTTGATATTGGATCTTAAGGCGATAATGAAAACGCTCTTTTCGCTCAGGCCAGTCTAGGTAAAAAAGGCCGTTATCATCTTTACTTACCATGGTGCCTAGTAACGTGTCGTCTTCAAGGGCGAGGATATCAATCGCCAAAGCGCCAGGTTGCCAAACCGTGAGACTTAACCCTTTAGTCTTTGAGTTGTCTTGTAATCCAAGACAAGCAAAGGGATCAGCACATCTGGCTTGTTGCAAATCATCTAGTAAATCCATTTCTATCTCCAACTGTTAAATCTGAAAGCATCACCCTTAATCAAGGGTTAAGGCTGATGCGTGCTAACCATGTAGCGCTGCCACAGAAAGCAATAAATACTGGTTGATTTTGCTTGGTGGAAGTTGGGCAAATTCGATTAAAGCGGCATTCTCTTCTTCTGCCAATGAGTAATCATGATGGCTATTTTGACGTACAAATTCTTCTACGCAATGGCTGACAATCAGTGGCAGATTTACATCGGCTTCGAAAGTACAGTCAGGGTGTGTCTCACAGTAAAGCAAGTAAGCATTTAATGCTTCAAATATCAGGCTCTTGTACCAGCTTGGGTGAATGTCATAGGTTAAACGTTCAATTAAAAGGGCGAAAGTATCTTCCCCTGCGGTCATAGACTTTAAGGTAAGCTGGCAATCCAACACGGTATTACTTTGTTTATCACCAAAAATAATATGGTTTGCATGTTTAAGGCCAGACCATATTTTGGTTAAGAAGGTTTCTGGTAGCTTGGTGATCATACCTTGCTCTAAACGCCAATCAAACCAGTCTAGATCTGTCATATCTAGCTCATCTTCATCTCTCTCTTGGCTGAACATTTCTCCGTAAGAAAAGCCCGACATACCTTTATTATGCGCCTGATGCTTTTGATCTAATACTCGCTCAAATATGCGATAAAGCTGGTGGGGAGAAAGCTGAGCCAAAGTTAAAAACGCATCTTCTCCTTCATCCATACCAGCTTGTTTGGCGCAAAGCAGTGCAAAGTGATGCAAGCGAATGGTGCGAACTCCATTGAAATAGTCAGGTTTTGCCCGAATGAGTGCACCGGCTATGGCGATAAGTTCATGGTAAATCACCTTCGCGATGGGGTTAGGTGAGATTCGCTCTATCAGTTCAAAGATTTCATTTTGATGTAATGGGTTGCGAATATGTATCTCGGCCTTATGGGCTTCGCCTAAAATAAGCTGGCGCTGGCGTACTGTGATATCAGCAATATAGGTCGCAAGGTCTGTGGTTGGCTGCATTAAAATTGCGAACAACTGCCTCACCGCTCCCCAGTTTTCATGTAATAGGGCTTGGGTGTAAACAGATTCAAGCACTTTATAAGCGGTAATCGCTGGTGAGCTAAAGGGCATGGTTTGCACCAAGGCTTGGCGCTTATGCAGTTCTAGCAAGCAATCAACCGCTAAGGTCATGTTTGGTTTTTGGTTAAGGAGCAATAATAGTTCATCATTAGACTTTAATGCTAAGGACATAGAAGGATGTTCAAACTCGTCCTGAGTGACAGGCCAAGGGGCTTGATGCACACTGAGCTTTGCTTCTAAAGAATGGCTTTTATCTTTATCCAGCGTAATACTGCGACGAATGCCAGACTTGAAAGCGTTCTTAGCTGATTGAGGCAGAACGTCATAGTTTTCTGTTTCATGATTCTGCAATTGACGCAGAAACTCGAATAGCTGATCACAGTGCTTCATCGCCGCGACGGCATCTTCAATAAAGAGGGTAAACACAGGGTTGGCTGGGTAATACCAGTGCTCGTGAATACTGTCTAATTCGTTGCAGATATAGTCTTTGATTAAGTCTGGATCTAGCTTGCGATAGTCTTTGTCTTCGTTTTGAATCCACGACAAACACAGATAATTCTGCTCATTAATGCAAAAGAGCTGCGAGGTCGCCATGCTGTTTAACGCACGAGAAGGGCGGCCGCTTAAACCTAAGCTGCTAGACACGCCAAGGTGGCGATAAGTATCAATAAGCTGTTCACAACTCATGACTTTTAGAGGGGCTATCTCTTCTAGCGTTTGGCATAAAACACCCGCATCAAGCAGACGTTTTTTGGTTGCTTCTGTTTGCGCCAAAATGACCATAGACGTCTTAACCGCAGGCTTTTGGTGCTGTCTTGGATGCAAACCGATTGGATCAAGGTCGCGAGTGGTTATCAGCTCTTCATCAAGCATTTTACCCACAAGGTAAAGGCTTTGGGCCCACACAAGCGGTAGGTTGTCATTGGCAACACGTGTTTGAGAACCTGGATTTTCTTTCTCTGCTTGTACCTTATCAAAGGGGACAGAATACAATTCAGGCAGTAACATTTGACCATCTTTTTCTATCATCAGGCTTTCTAGTTTTCGACGATAGTGATTGGCACTCTCCCAGTCTCTGGCAAACAAGCGGTCGATATAAAGGTAAGTGAAAAAAAGCGGCCACTCAGACTCAATATGCTCAAAGTTGATGAGTTCATCATACTCATAATAAATACGGTTTTGATCTTCAAGAGCCACTTGGTGACCATCAAGTAAGAAGCGCTTACAGCCGTATTCGCCCCCTAGCTTATCGATAATTTCAAGGCGTGTTTTACGAGCAAGTTTAATGTCTCTCACGGCAAAAGCAGGGAAGCTAATAATACTTAAAAGGGCGCTATCGACCTCTTTAGAGCGGGACTCTTTTGGCAATAAGGACGCCAGTACAGATGACGCTCGTGCAACCGCATCAGCAAAGGAGTGAATCTCTGCCCACTTAGGGCCATCATCACCGAAAAGGTTAAGGCCATCTAACGCTTCCATCGCGGCTTTTGCCATGCCGACAGAGCTGGCGTTTATCTCTGCTTTACCATTATTTACCTTGTTGCCTCGCTCCCAAATTCCATAATCAGGAGTGCGGTAAGTTCTTGAAATGTAATAAATTAAGTTTTGGATGAAGTTGACTTCGTCGCGGGAGAAAATGATCTTAGAGCCCGCTTTTGTCATTTGCGCCAGCATCAATAAATAAAAGCTGGTGGCATCGATTTGCAAATGGCCCCAAGCATCATCTGCTACGGCTTCTAAGCCAGTTTTTGTATCGTATTTTGCGTGTAGTGCATCAGCAGGATTAAGGCTGTGCTTAAACGCTTCTACCTTGCGAGTTTGTCTCATCATGGCGGATAAAAGGCCGCGCATCATTTTGATACAGGAGTGCTCTAATTCGTAGGCACGTTTTTGTGGGTTGCCGTTACGTTTATTGGCAAGGTAAAGCGCCCAAATAGCTTGAATGCTATAGACGTTATCCCTCACCCAGGCATCAGTATAGTTACCATGGTTATTAATACTGGTACTGGCAGGAAATAGACCAGTCACAGGGTGCTGCCGAGATAAAATAACCTGATTAATATGTTGATAGAGAGCTTCTAACTTATCAGGTATTACAGACGTCATTGGTAAGTTCCTTTGATTTGAGAAAACGCTTAAGTTCTAAAAAACAATGCTAAAAAATTGCCGTCAGCGTCAGTTTAGTGCTTAGCCAATCATTATTATTAACACCTAGGTGTTGCAAAAATATGTTTCGCCGGAAGCAATTGGTTATCGACAAACAAATAAACATCTACTCAGGTAAAACGATCGAGCCATGCTATCGCATCTTATTATCTTGCCTGTCTAAAATAGTCTTATGCAAGTTCTATGACAAAGTGTAAAAATAAAAAAGCGGTTAATCATACGATAAACCGCTTTTTTTATTTTGCTTAATCTTTTCTAAATACGTGGGAGCCTACGATTAAGTCCTCCCGCCTCAGCGTGTGGATAAAAGCACCTAGGTTGAGAATTCAGTGATTAAGTTTCTCAGTTGGCCAGCGCATTGTTTTAATTCTACGATGTTGCTTTCCATCGCCTTATTGTCTTGAGAGGTCTCTTCAGTCACCGAATTAATGTTGTTTATGTTACGGCTAATCTCTTCGGCCACTTGGGTTTGCTCATGGGAGGCTAAGGTGATCTGCTGGTTTAAGTGTGAGATCTCTTTGATGCCATGGTTAATATCTGAGAAGCTTGTGCCTGCCTGCACAGCTTGCTCAACCCCTTCTTGGGCCATGGTCTGTGCTTTTTCCATGATATCTACCGTGGCCAGTGTTTGGTTCCTCAAACTTTCTATCATGTCTTGAATCTCAACTGCAGAGCCTTGTGATCTTTGAGCTAGGTGCCTGACTTCATCCGCTACAACGGCAAAGCCTCGTCCTTGTTCTCCCGCTCTTGCAGCTTCAATAGCGGCATTTAAGGCGAGAAGGTTGGTTTGATCGGATACCTGACCTATTACCTCAAGCACGGTTTCGATATTCATCACATTGTTTCTAAGTTGGTGAATAGAGTTGGTGGCATGGGCGACATTTTCAGCCAAGCCTTTAATGCTATCGTTGGAGCTGGTGATAATGGCTAGACCTTGTTTTGATTGTTGTTGTACTTCTTGAGCCTTATTACTTGCCTCGGCGGAAATGTCATTAGCTTGTTGAGCACTGGCCGCCATTTGCAGCATAGCACTGGCGGTTTGTTCGGTTTCTTTAAGTTGGGTTTCAACCCCATGTGTGGTCTTGTCGCTGATCTGGTTTGACTGCACTACGATATGATCAAGCTGAGAACTAGAGCTGCCGACCTTGTTTACTATTTGTTGGAAGGATTCCATCATTTGATTATAAGACGAGGCCATTACACCAAGTTCATCTTTGCTCGAAAAATCAACACGTTGGGTTAGATCTCCTGACTCGGCAACACTTAACATAATGTCTTTAAGCATAATGACCCGAGAGGTGACTAAATAGATGATGAATAGGGCGGTACCACCGATGAAAAGCGTCAGTAGGATAACCGCAATGCCAAAACGTATGAGATTATGGAAGAACTGCTGATGTAAGGCGTCCAGATAAACACCCGTACCGATAATAATGTTCCAAGGCTCAAAGGCTTTCACATAGGCGTTTTTAGCGGTAGCGTCTGTTTCACCTGCTTTGGGCCACATGTAATCGACAAAACCTGCACCGTCTTTTTCGACGACTTTTAAGAATTCTGCAAAGACTCTCACCCCATTCACATCTTCAAATTGGCTCATATCTTTGCCTTCGAGAGCCGGAGTAATAGGGTGCATTAACATGGTGGAGTTCATGTCATTTATCCAGAAGTACTCTTTGCCTTCGTAACGTAGCTCTCTAATAACCTCAAACGCTTCCTGTTTGGCTAAGTCTTGGCTGGTTCCTTGTTTTAGGGCGTTTTGGTAATAGTGATTTAGTGTGCTGTGTGCGACTTCGACCAAATCCTTGGTTCTATCTTGCCTGTCTTGAAATTGGGTCATATAAAGGGAGTAAAGCGAAACGCCTATTAAGGCTGAAGTACCTAACGACATCAGTACTATGATGGCCCAAAGCTTGTAACGTATTTGAATATTATTTAATGCATTAAACATTTTTCATCCTACTTGTTCGCAGCTTCCTAGAGAAACGAGGGAACATTTTTCTATGTTAAAAAGTGAATTACCTATAAGTAATTCTTATTTCTAACGACAAGCTTACTGGTATGTTTGAGCCAAGACTTGATGTAAATCAAGCTAACTGGCTTCTTCAATGAAGTTGTGATTTTATGGAATGAAATGCTAAACACATAAAAAAATCTTATATCTCATATGTGAACTTGGTTCTTTATTTATTAGAAGTGCTAGTATGGCGCGGTCTTAGTTTACTGCTGATTGATATGGAATATTTATACCTAGCGCTGACGGCTTTTTTAAGTGCAACTTTGTTGCCTATGGGGTCCGAAGCTCTACTACTGCTTTATGCAAATGATACGAATCTTTCTCTTATTGGATTGGCTGTTGTCGCAAGTCTTTTCAATACCTTTGGTTCCTGTGTGAACTGGTGGTTAGGTGGATATCTTGAGCACTTTCAAGAGAAGAAGTGGTTTCCTGTTTCTCAAGAACAGCTAAATAAAGCCCAGATAAGGTTTAATAAATACGGCAGAGCAAGTTTGTTATTTGCTTGGTTACCCATTATTGGAGACCCGCTTTGCTTTGTGGCTGGCTTGCTTAAGGTTAACTTTGTCTCCTTTTTCGTTTTGGTGCTAATTGGAAAGTCATTGCGATACTCAATGCTCTTATTCTTGGTTATTTAGGCTCAATTCATTGTTTGATCACGATTTATTCTAAGCTAAGTGCTTTTTTAGGGTGACGTCAAAATTTAATCCCGCTAGAATCATGATTAAGAATTGAACGCTGATAACGCTAAGGAATTCACGTGAAACTAGAACTCGCTGCTACTTCAACCAAAAAACTGACTAAGCTATCTGCATTTGCATTAGCCGTCACAGCTCTACAGGGCTGTTCTATGTTATCACCAGCAGGAAATGTTGTTGAGACACAACCTATCACAATGGAACAGCAAATGGCTCAGTCCGTTGCTGAGTGGGAAAGCATAAAACCTAAGATTGATAATGTACTTCAGCTTGAAGCTAAAATCGCCAAGTTAGAAGGTGAAATTGCTGAACTTCAATCTGGTAATACAACAGCTGGTACTAAAATGGTGCCTGCTGAAAAAATGGCTGCCAGTGAAAAAATGGACAAGGAAGACATGACAGCAGAGAAGATTAAGGCACAAGCCGCTCCTCTTCGTGAAGAACCTGTTGTTGCGAAAATGAATAAAATTGATGCTGAAGATCTGATGATGACAGATCTTGAAATGAGTCTAATGGAAGAAGCGAAAGCAGAAGAAGCCATGGCTCGTGAAAAAGAATACGAAGTACCGAATGATAACTATGTTCGTGCTGAGTTCATGAAAAAAGCAGCAGAACAAAAAACAACTAAGCGTAAGAAAACGCCAGGTGAGTATGGCTTACAGCTAGTTTCTCATCGTACAGAAGCAGGCGCTAACCGAGCTTGGGCACCAATTTCCACTAAGTTTAGAACCCTGTTAGCAGGTAAAGAGCCTGTGATTGAGATGGCCACTGTGAAAGGTAAGCAGTACTATCGCTTAAAAGTTGGTCCTTATTACGATAAGCGAATTGCTGTTGATACTTGTAAGCAGCTAGTACTAAGCCGCCAAGATTGCCTTGTGAGTGATTATTATGGCGAACCCTTCTAAGCAAACTCGCTAAGAAACAAGCCAGTTAAAAAAGGACCGAGAGGTCCTTTTTTAATGCCTGACATTTAGTATCTAGGCTTTGTTTAGTATGCTTTTTTCACCATTAAATAAGCCACGATGGGAAACTGAATCCAGAAAGAAAAATAGAAGAATGTTAGGTACCAATAAGGGTAAACAAATTCTATGCCCAGCCCTTGATACCAAGCCAATAATAGATAATCGAATAGAAATAGCGGCAAGGTGAGGTAAAGCGCAAGCCAAAGCGAGTTCTTAAGATAACGGCCATCATTCCAAAACTTCTTAAGCGAGTAACGGGTGACAGGGAAGTAGAGTAAGGTTACCAAGACACAGATTATAAACTTTATCTCCAAGGCCCTTCCTTGGTAATAATCTGGTAATCCTAAAATGTAAAAGCTTGCCCAAGTAACAAAGGCATAAAAGAATAAATGAATGTGCTTTTTTAATGGCATAAGAAACCTCTTATTTGACTTAATATGCTTAGTTATTCTAGGTTTAGCTCTATTTTTAAGAAGATCTAAAACCTGCAAACACCTGCCTAATCCTCTCTTATTCTTGAACTTGTTTTTCTCTGCTTATAAGCTTGCTAATCAAAACGCTAAACAATGGTTATGTATGGATAATGTGATTCAGGTCTTGAGTTCTCTGGCGATCAATGAAGGTTTTAATCCAAGTAATATCGAGGGGGTCAGCGTATTTAAGGCATCTCAGCACTATATTAGTGAACCTATTACTTATGCTCAGGGAATCATTTTCATCTTGCAAGGTTCGGAAGATGTTTATCTAGGAGGGCAAAAATATGTTTATGATGAACAAAACTATCTTGTCATCCCTGTGCCTATTATTGCTGAGTGTAAGATTCTAGCGACCTCGACTAATCCTATGTTGGCCATAGCTTTGGATATTGATTTAGAGCAACTGACCAAAATTGTCTACGAGCTAAACCAAGTGGAAAGTTTCAAACATCAGCTTAAGGGGATTGAAACCGAACAAGCCAGCCGAGGTATTTTTGTTTCACCCATTGTTGATGATATTCAAGCTACTTTATGTCGCTTGATACTCATGCTTAATAACCCCCAAGAAAGTGCTTTATTAGGTAAGCAAACTCTTAGGGAGCTTTTATATCGGGTCTTGGTGAGTAATCAAGGGCGTGAATTTTATCAGTTAACCTTGATGGATACTGACTTAGCTAGGATTGATCAGGCATTAAAATGGATGCATCAATTTTATGATCAAAGTATCAGCATCACGGAACTGGCGAGTAAAGTGAATATGGGAGAGTCGACTTTTCATCGTGTGTTTAAACGCATTACTCAGCACTCTCCCGGCCAGTATTTGAAAAAGCTTAGATTGGATAAGGCCAAAATCTTGCTGGAAGAAAAAGGCTGTCAGGTGCAAGAAGCTGCTTTTTATACTGGATATAAAAGTGCAACTCAATTTGCCCGAGAGTTTAAACGCCTCTATGGCAAAAGCCCGAGTGACTACTTGAAACCCTAAAGCAATGATTAAGTACGGATTAACTCAAGAGTGTTATCAGCATAGGATTCTCAATCAGTAGCCAAGCACTAACAAGGGCTAAGCTAGCGGCATAAAGGTAATTCAGTGCCATTTCATAGGTAGGGCTACGCGATATTTTTGACAATAAATCACCAATGGAAACCCAAAGAAAATGGATAGAAATGTTTAAGATGGCGAGCCAGATAATCAGCAACATGATGCCTTGCTGTCCAAATTCTTGTTGGGCTTGATCAGAAAATAGCGTGAACATTAAAAAGACCATTAGCCAGCCCTTAGAGTTTAATGCCTGCACTATTAGTCCATCAATGAAACCAAGGGACTGTGACTCTTTATCAAGTTTAGAAGTGCTGCTCTGAACAAATTTATAGGCTAAATAGAATAAGTAAAAAGCGCCTAATAATTGCATAGTGTTCATGAGTTCAGGCTGAGACTTTAACACTTCACCTAGCCCAAAGCCTATGATGATGGACTTCACTAAAAAGACTGTATCGACACCCGCGATTAATGGAATAGATCGTTTCACACCAACACTTGCACCTGATGCTGCAAATACTATGTTGGCAGGTCCCGGGCTAAACACTAGGGGAAACATCACCCCTAACCAAATTAAAAATAAACTCATACAGATCCTCCTAATAATGAAGGTGAATTTTATTCGATAGAAGCCTGAGCCTCTTGTATGAAATTGACCCTTGAGGTTTGAAGAGATTACTTAGGTTAGTGCTGATAGTGTGAAGCGTTACTTATAGAGAGCTTAAAAAGTAGAGCGTTTAATAACTAGAGGATTTGATAATTTGATGGAGAGGTACCAAAGGCCTTTTTAAAATTACGAGTGAAGTGGCTTTGATCATAAAAACCGCAAGCAAGCGAGGCATCGACACAGCTTGCGCCATTAGCGAGAAGCCCTTTCGCTTTTTGTACTTTTATGAGGATTAAGTATTGATGTGGCGTGATGCCAAACAGGGTTTTAAAATGTTTGATTAATTGAAACTTTGAGCAATTCGTGACAGCTTCTAGCTCAGTTAATGATGGATTAGCTTCAAAATTATCATGGATATAATCTCTTGCCCTATAGCTTGCCGCTTTTGATATCCCTAGATAAGCCTGTTCTTTAGCTGAACCATACTGAGTGAAAAGTTTATCAAGCGCCAATACAAATAAAGACTCTTTACTTAACAGGAAAGCAGGTTCCTCTAAGGATATATGAAGCTGTCGTAAGCTATCAAAGAGTGCTTCATCATAGATCTTTGGAGAATCAATAATAGGGTCAATAGGCAAGTCTCGCTGGGAAAATTGAGAGGCAAGTTCAGCTAAATTAAAGTAGAACATACGGTACTGCCAGCCCTGCTTTGAGCCTGAGAAGCCAGTATGTACTTCGCCAGGATTAATCGCGACTATATGTCTTTTGGGAATGACTAAGTTTTGGCCGCGATAATATAACCCCTCAGCACCTTCTTCAATCATGCCAATGGCTAGCTCATCATGCCAATGCTTTGAAAACTCAAATTTGTTGTAGCGAGCAGAGAGAAGCTCGACGCCTTTAAACGTATCGCTCCTCCATATTTTTGATGTTTCCATGCTCATGTTCTCGTTTTCTCACTAACTTAAATGACCTCTATTTAAAGAGATTATAGCCTTGGAACTGGTAAAGCCGTATAGGATAAAATTGAGCGGTGAAAATCTCCCTAGCTTGCCATGTATCTTTCTAGTCTGGGCTTGATGAAAAGGGTCATCATTAAGGCAATTAAAATACCTAGAGGTAGCGCTAGAGTGAAAGCGCCAAACCAGTTTTGAGCGAATTCAGCAGCATTTGTCATACCTAAATTATTTAAGGTCGTTACGAATGCCATGACGCTTTCCATTATGACAGCCATACTAAAACCAACGACAAAATTGCGTTTCAGGTCGCTAGTATTGGGGAAGCACTTTTTAACAAAACGGCTTACTAAGGTCATGAGTAAGAAGCCAATGGGAGCCATGATAAGTGCGGCTAGTGCTAATGATGATAGCCATTGGCGGACAAAATTATCAGTGAAGCCAATATTTTGATAGGTCATAACAAAGGTCAGGCTACCCACTAGAGTAACTATGATTGATGCTACAATGGCGATCTTTTTCAATAACTTAGGCATAATTGTATTTCCTCTCATTAATGAGATTTTAAAGTGCACTCTGAATATGGTTGATAATATCAACTAGGTTGGGGTGCATCCTAAAAATATAATTGATAATGTCAACTACTTTGGAATGCTTATGTCAGAATTAAAGATGCCAAACCCTTTTATGGTGCTTGCTCATAAATTTAAATCTATGGTGTTAAGGGCGTTAAGAGACCAAGGCATTGATATTGTTCCTATGCATATCAAATCTTTATTTTGTGTGAATCGTTTAGAAAGCTGTACTGCGGTTGATATTGCTGAAGCGTTAGATAGAGATAAAGCGCAAATTACCCGCCTTATCAAAGAGTTAATTGATAAGGAGCTGGTTCGTAAAGAGCCGAACCCAAATGATAAACGCAGCCAATTGATTGTATTAACTGAGCATGGGCGGGCTACTTTGAACAAGGTATTGAGCATTGAAAAAACCATTATTGAGAAGATGCATCAAGGCATGCCACAGGAGAAAATTGATCAGTTTGATCAACTCTCAAGACAAATGGTTGAGAATTTACAGAAGAGTTAAATAAAAAAACCAGCCGAGGCTGGTTTTTTTATACTCATTGCTTCAACTAAAGCGCCAGAATAATTACAAGGTAATCAATTCATCACAAACACTGCTTAGTAAGGCCTTATCATGGCTCACAATCATAATGGCGACGTCACTGTGTTTTACCACATTGACTAGCGCTTCAATGACAGCTTTTTGAGTTAACATATCAAGACGTGAAGTCGGCTCATCAGCAAAAATAAATGTGGGGTCGAGTAACATCACACGGACAATTGCTAAGCGCTGTAACTCCCCCCCTGAGACTTGATCAGGGTTACGGTCAATTAGACTCTCATCCAGTCGCAACTCGGCAAGTAACCCTGTTAGCTTATCTTGGCCGATGTGATATTTTTTCATTAGATCATTGAAGCTGGTTCTTAAAGGAACATGAGCAGAAAACACATCCGTTGGGTCCTGGAAGAGTTTTTGTGCTTTATGTTTCTCGTTATTTTTATGTGCCCACTCGATTGTACCGCTGTCGCTTGGTAGTAGGCCTAATAGCATATCTCCCAGTGTGCTTTTTCCACAGCCACTGTCGCCACTGACACCAATAATTTGCCCCGGATGTAAGCTAAGTGATACATCGCTGAAAAGTGCTTTTCCACCTCGGCTTTTACTGAGGTTTTTCGCATTTACTATGGATGGATCCTTGTTGCTTTTTGCCTCTCTTTTTGGCCAGCGACGTGGATCGGCATCAATAAGCTCTTGTGTATAGGGATGAGCAGGATGGCTGAGAACCTGCTGGCTCTCTCCCACTTCTATGACGTCGCCTTTACGCATAATCATCACGCGGCCACCAAGCTGATGGGCAACGTCAATGTCATGGGTGATCGTAAAGACACCTTCATTTTTTTCAATGAGTGAGCGCAATTGCTTGGCGATATCATCACGACGATTAGCGTCCAACCCTTTGGTTGGCTCATCAGCAACAGTGAAGGTTGCTCCGCCTGAACGTGATGCTAAAAACGCAACCCTTTGTGCCATACCGCCAGATAACTCAAATGGGTATTTATGTGTGGCATGGGGCAGTTTAACGCATTCAAAATCATGGGAGGCTTGAGCGGTTGCGTCACTCGAGTTTAAACCTTTAACTATCTGATAGCCTTCTTTAACCTGCTTGATCGCATGCATAGTAGGGTCTAACGAGCGAGTCGGCTCCTGTGGGAGAACACAGATGGTTTTCCCCCATAAGGCATTACGGTCGTCAGCAGATAGGGTGTGAATGGCTTGATCGTGTAAGTAAATCTCACCTTCAGCGATTAGGCCTTCAGGTAGATTATTGGCGATGGCTTGAGCCAATAAGGTTTTACCTGAACCGGTTTCACCGACAATGGTCAGTGCTTCGCCTGCAACTAATTCAAATGATACTGGGTTAACGATCATGTTCCCATCAAGCGTCTTAACGCTTAGATTCTTTACAACGAGCATTATTTTTTCTTCCCAATCATTAGATTTAATCCTAGAACTAATATAAATAAAGCAATTATTGGCTGTAGTATGATCCAGGGTGCTTCGTAGTAATAAGGCATGAGTTCAATCATCATGAGGCCTAATTCTGCACGGGGTGGTTTTACACCAACGTTAATAAAACCAAGGGATGCGACGGATAAAACAGTGGTTGCCAAGGTAAAAGCCGCCAAACGTAAGATAATCGGACGCAACTCTGGGAAATAGTGCCTCTGTAGTAAATACCATGGCGTGAATCCCAATAACTGAGAGGCGGCGACTGCATCACGGTTAGCGATAATCATGGATTGCGCTCGCACGACACGATACATTTCGATACTGGCAATCAAAGAGACACCCAAAAAGAGTGGCCATAATTTCCCTGGTGCAATCGTTGCGAACAGCAATATAAATAACAATCCAGGAACAGCCAAAAATAAATTGGAAATTAAATTTAAGACTTTATCCGCTGTTTTTGGGTATTGCGCGGACAGAACGCCCATTAGCGTGCCGAACCCAGTGGCAAAAAAGGTACTGATCAAAGCGATACCAAGAGACACTTGCAGCGCAGAGGCCAAGCGCAACCACATGTCACGTCCCAGATGGTCAGTACCAAACCAGTGTTCAGCACTTGGCGCTTGGAGTGTATCCATCAAAGATTGATCATGTGGACTACCCGCAACAAGCAAGGGTGCGACTAAGGCAAAAATACAAGGCACTATGAAGAGTAAAAGTCCGATTTTTTGTTTGAAAGAAAGTAGGCTAAAAGAGGTAATGATATTCATTATGACTTACCTCCTTCACGTGGATCGAGCAGCAGTACGGCGATATCCACTAATGCATTCATCGCTACAAAAATTAATCCCATTGCCACTGCAGCACCTTGAACGATAGGAATATCCCTTGCAAAGATGGCATGCACTAAACTGTGGCCAATACCCGGCCATGCAAATAAGGTTTCAATCACCACAACGCCTTCAACAATCGTAATAAACTGAATGCCTAAAAAGGCCACGACGGGGACGAGCAAATTACGCCAACCATGACGTTGGAATGTTTGCGCATCCGATAAACCTTTAATGCGCGAAAACAAAAAGTATGTCGAGTTACGTACGCCTAGTGTGCTATCTCTCACTACTTGCACAGAGACGGCAGCAAGCCCTAACGCCAATGTCAAAGTAGGTAAAATTAAGTAGGAAAAATCACCATGTCCGGCAGCAGGCAGCAGTTTCATCTGCACCGCAAACAACATGACTAATAAAATACCAATCACAAAATTCGGTACGGATTTTAATGACACGCTACAAAATAACAGAGTCTTGTCGAACCAAGAATTCGGGTGTTTTGCAGCCAAGACGCCCAAAGGTACGGCAATAAAAACCGATAACACAATACTCGCACCGGCAAGTGTTAATGAATGGCCCAAAGTGTGCCCAACTTCTTCAATGACAGGGGAGCCACTGACTAATGAGTTACCGAAGTTGAAGGTTAAGCTATCGCCTAACCATTCGACCAATCGAACCCATAAACTGCGGTCTAACCCTAATTCGCGCGCAACGCTTTCAGCTGTGCTCGAATCCATCAAATCAATGCCATAGCGCCCACCTGCAATGCGATAAGCCATGTTTCCACCTAAGCCTTGTGCTGCAAAAAAGCACACAATGCCGACGAAAAGCGCGACAAAAACAGCTTGGATGGACCGCCAAGCGAGAATGTTGAGTAGAGTGTTAACGGTTTGTCTTTTCATACTGAGTTCAGTCTTTTCCTTTAATCTAAATGGGCGTTATTTCACTAACTCAATTTCATTTAAGCGGTATGTCGTATCGAAAGGATCAAGAGAAACTCCTTTTAGGTTTTTTGATACAACAACAGATTGCTTATACCAAATGACAGGAATGACAGGCAGTTCTTCTTGAATGGCACGGGTTACCAAGGCACGGTTAGCATCAGCTGCATCATCGGTATTATCTAATTTAAGCGCGTCCAATGCTTTGGCAACCGCTTCATTTTCCCAGTTCATTGCACCCCAATCCGCACCACCACGGCCAAAATCGCTGGCGATGTTGTTAAGTGGTGATTGTACGGTTGCGTAGTTACGTGACATTAGCGCGACTTCTAACGTACCGTCTTGGTGGCCACCCGGTACTTCTGTATAGCTGCCGATAGAAATGTCCATTTTAATACCAATTTTTTTGAATTGATCTTGGATCGCATTAGCGATTAATGGCAGTTCAGGGCGGTCAGAGTAGGTTCTCATTGTGATTTCGAAAACTTTGCCGTCTTTTTCAGCATAGCCTTCACCATTAAAGGTAAAACCGGCTTTTTCTAACAAGGCTTTGGCGTTATCAGCGTTGTATTGAAAAGGTTCTAAATCTGTGTTGTGCCATTGTGAAAGGCTTGGTGGTAACAGTTGCGTCGTTTTGATTTCAGGTGAACGAAGCAAAGAGGCTGCAATACCATTTCGGTTGATGGCTTGGCTCATGGCTTGACGAACGTTTATATCCTGCATGAAGGGGTGCTTATGGTTTACTTTTATGGTGATAACACGTGGCAACATGATACTCATCACATCGAGTTTCGGATTGTGCTTCAAACGGCTAATGCTGGCTGCATCAAGACTGTATGCGATAATGGAAGGCTTGCTTTCAGCCATCAATGCGCGAGTTACGCTACGAGATGCCGCAATGTATTCAATTTCATCAATGCTGGCTTTTTCTCCCCAATAATCGTCTTTTTTAACAATACTCAAACGCTGTGGCGGAGTGAACTCTTTAACATTAAATGGACCTGTACCAACCACCTGATTGACATCACCATCTTTGTCATACGCTTTAGGTGATAAAATCATCGTAGTATGGTGTCCTAATGCTGCGGGCAGCAAGGTATAAGGTTTTTCTAAGGTAAAGACGACAGAGTTATTCTTGCTCTGCATAGAAAGAATTGGCACGCCTTTCAAAGGGCCCGGTTTCTCTTTAGCTACTTCTAGGGCATGGATTACCGCATCCGCAGTAAGGGCTTCACCATCACTGAATGTGACATTGTTGCGTAAAGTAAAAGTCCACACCTTTTTATCATCACTGACAGACCAGTCAGTAGCAAGTTGAGGCTTCAGTCCTCCTGCTTTATTGATGCTAACTAATGTTTCTGTTATCCCCATACGTGTGAATGCATAACCGCCAACGGTTGGATCCTTGGATTTAAGCTCCCATGGGGAAGTAATGGTTATAGTTTGTGCCTGTAAAGACAAAGCAGCGCCTGCCAAAGCGGCAATGATCAAGGATTTCTTTAAATATTTCATAGAGGTATTTGCTCTTGGATCAACGAAGGGGAATGTAATTTCTAGAAAAAGCGTTATGATATAACATAGCATTAATGCCTGTAAGACTTTTTTCTGTATTTGTATGTAATTATGAGGGGTTATAGCCGATGTTTTATTACAAAAAAATCAATAATCAAAACGTTTTGAATGGTCTAAAATCAGTAATATGAGTAAATTTAACGAAACTGGATTTTTGTTTGAGGTGTTTTCTAGTCGGTCCTCTCGCCCCAATGTGTATATGAAATGCCTGAAATTTAGGGAGAGATTTGTAACTTAATCCTTACTCTAATGACTATGTTTTGACATAAAAAGACCCCCAATAATTGGATGTCCAACTATTGGGGGTCAGTTTAAACGTTAGGTTTTTTATCTATGAAGAGCGGGCTAAAACTTTAATTTGTTTTTACTAAGCCTTCTTCTTTTAATAGCTTCAAAATCGCTTCTGCCCCTTCTTGGCTAGTCTTAGGCTCAATTACCTGACCGCCTTTAGCTTGAGACACTGTTGCTGCTTTAAAGCGATCAGCAGCGGTTTTCGCTTTGATCTTCTTCATACGTTTAGGCTTTTTACGGGCATCCTCAAAGTTAAAATTCGCCGCATCGGTATCGGCTTCATTATAACCTTGTAGCTTACCCACTTCGGCACGCATAGCTGCGCCATAGGCGGTTTGTCTGGCTTCAGGTGCACTCTCATCTATGATGAGAATACAAGGTGGCTTAACACTTAATGCGCGTCTTGCCCCCCTTGGTAAAGCTTGAGTGATATTCAGCCCTGTTTCTGTTTGCTCCACTTCACAAACTTGGTTAATCACAGGTAGGTCCAATGATTTTCCGAGTAAGTAGGGCAGCATGCCTGAGCTTTCGCCTCTTTCAGCTTGGCTACCTGTGAGTATGATATCGCTCTTAGTTTGTTTGAAATAAGCGCTAAGAGCAGCCACTGGATCAGAGCTCTGTTCTATCTCAAGGATGCAGACAGGCGCAATAGACATGCCTGCAAAAGATTTAAGTGCATCTGCATCTTGGTAGTTACCAGCATGTAAGCCAAGGCATTGGCCTAGCTTTGCGGCGAGTTCAAAGGCTTTAGCGTCTTGCTCTGCACGACGTGTTCGACCAGAAAGCGGGTGTTTACCTAAAGAGAGAAGCGTATGTGTCGTTAGTTGACTAAGCGGCATGTGATTCTCCCTCGCTAACTTCTTGGGCTTGCACTAGTTCAACTAGGGCGTTAAGAATATCAGTACTGTCTGCAATGATGCTCAAATCGGCACGTTTAATCATGTCACATTTGGTATTGGTATTAATGGCAATGACCTTATCTACCTGAGAGATACCTTGAAGGTGCTGTACCGCACCTGAAATCCCCACGGCAATATAGACACGAGCGCTGACCCAAATACCAGATGCACCCACTTGGCGATGTCTTGGCATAAAGCCATCATCCACTGCCACACGGCTTGCGCCTTCGGTTGCTCCCAAGATGCTTGCTGCTTGATGGAAAGTATCCCAGTCGCGAATACCATTACCACCAGAGAGAATAAATGGTGCAACAGAAAGGCTAATATCAGCAGGGTTAACCGCTAACATGCCAAGGTCATTAATTAAGGCTTTAGCAGAAACGGCTAATTCAAGCTCATCCAGAGTGCTGGCAGCATGTTGTGTTTCGTCAATCGGATCAGCGACCTCGGCATCAAGCAACATAACTTTACTTAATGTTTTGGTAAGATCTTGGGTGCCAGCAGAAGCACGACAAATAATGCTGTCTTCTAGTGGCTTCCAGCCGTGAGTCACAGGGCGAGAGTCCAGCTCAGCCGCAAAACGACGGCCTAGATCTGCACCACCATCAATAGAATCTGGGAATAAGAAATGGGTAACATCAAGAGATTGCTCAATTTGTACCAGAGCTTGAATACGGGCTTCTGGCGAGAAACCTTGGTAGATATCGTCATTTAATTCTAATAAACGATCCACGCCAGCATCTTGCCAACCTGATTCTTTATGTTCTCCAAACGCAATGGCAATAACCGCGGTATTTTCATCCGCTAAGGTATGGGCATAACCCAATACATCTTTATCGTGTGACGATAAACG
Organism: Marinomonas sp. SBI8L; assembly: GCF_001624705.1. GTDB lineage: Bacteria > Pseudomonadota > Gammaproteobacteria > Pseudomonadales > Marinomonadaceae > Marinomonas. Next base: position 119,926 of record NZ_JSEO01000001.1, on the reverse strand, counting down.
CCCAGCAGCAAGATCAGGTAGTACCACGATATAACGGGTCGGTGACTCAATAATATGTTTTGGCTTTTGCTCTTCAATCTGCATCTGGCTGACAACATTGCCAGAAGCCTGATTGAGGTTAGCACGGTCAATACGCTTGATACCGTTTGGCCCCATAAAGCCCACTTTGTGAGGGTCTTTACGAATAATGCCATTGGGTCCCATAGAGATAGCCGTCGCAGTTAGCTCCAAATGCCTTGGGTGTAATCGATTACGTTTAATACGCTCTAAATGCGGATCAACGCGTTTAACATGATTAGCCATTAATGAACCTCCGCAGGAGTTTGTTTATTAGATTCAGCAGCATCTTGTATCACTAACTGCTCCACTAATAACTCAGCAATGTCTTTAATTTCTGGCCTAGGTGTCACCACACCTTCTAGCATGAGTGCACATTGAGGGCAGGCAACCGCGACTATCTCAGCGCCAGTGGCATTCGCATCATCGATACGCATATCAGGGATACGTTTCTCACCTGGAATATCAGTAATAGGGGCTGCGCCACCACCGCCACAACAGCGTGAACGGAAATTACTTCGCTCCATCTCAACGAAATCTGCACCCATAGACTTAAGTAGTGATCTTGGGGCTTCAAATTCGCCATTATAACGGCCAAGGTAACACGGATCGTGATAGGTCACTTTGCCGCGTAAATCATCTTTTAAGTGTAGACGACCAGACTCGCTTAGTTCGTTCATAAAGGTGGTATGGTGCAAGACTTTATATTGACCACCCAATTCACCATACTCATTGCCAATAACATGGAAAGAGTGTGGGTCTGCGGTAACTATCATATCAAAGTGATATTGACGCAATGTAGCAATATTGGCATTAGCAAGACGCTGGAAAGTGGCTTCATCGCCTAAACGGCGGGCTAAATCACCTGAATCTTTCTCTTCATTGCCCAATACAGCAAACTCAACATTAGCAGAGCGTAATAATTTCACGACGGCTCTTAATGTACGTTGACCACGCATATCAAAGGCGGCATCACCCATCCATAATAAAACTTGTGTACGTTTAACGTCTTTCATTAGCGGTAGGTTTTGGTCAGCCGCCCAGTTCATTCTATGGGTTGGGTTATAACCATTCGGGTTATCTGTGGCAATCAAGTTGTCGATAACCTGTGTACCTTGTCCAGGTGTTTGACCTTTTTCTAAGGTTAAGAAGCGGCGCATATCAACAATGGCGTCCACATGCTCGATGAACATAGGGCATTCTTCAACGCAAGCGCGACAAGTAGTACAAGACCAAAGCGTTTCAGGTTCGATCAGACCATTGACGATAGGCTGGTGCATATCCCCTTTATGATCTTTAACTTCAACTCCTTGGTTTTCTGGATAAGGAGAACCATAGTAGTTCGCTTCTGTCGTGGCATCCTGCGCATGGCTCATGCCGATCACAATATCTTGAATGACTTTTTTCGGATTTAGCGGCTGACCTGCTGCAAAAGCAGGGCACATAGATTCGCAGCGACCGCATTGCACGCAGGCATCAAAGCCTAATAACTGGTTCCATTTAAAGTCAGCAGGCATTTCAACACCGAGTTTGGCGTCTTTATCTACCATAGGGCGATTCAGGTCTAAGGCTTTAAGGCCTGTTGAACGACCGCCATTGAATCTGTCTTGGCGTGGGTGAAACCCTAAATGCAGCGCACCGGCAAAGGCGTGCTTCATTGGGCCGCCCCAAGTCATGCCAAATAGCATTTCAGTTAATCCCATAAAGCTAAAGGCTGAAAGGATCACAACAAGCACCCAACCAAAAGCATCCGCAGAAATCACACCGGAAGCAGGTAAGGTCAGGATGAAAAAGCTTAGAGAGAAGCTAATTAAGCTTTTAGGTAAACGCATCCAAGGCCCTTTAGATAAGCGGCTTGGAGGATTAATACGACGTTTAGCAACAAAACACGCACCGACAAACATCATCGCAAGGGAAGCGAGTAAAAGCTTGCCTAAAATCTCTGGTGCAAGGCCAAAGACATACACAAGAATAATAAGCACCATGGATAAAACAAAACCGCCTGCGGTGGCAACATGGGTATTACTTATGTATTTATCACGCTCCACCACATGGTGAAGGTCATTAAGGTAACGAGGAATAATGGCTTTTATCGCAGGGAAAAAAGCAACAGGATTGTCTTGTCCTTGACGCCACATATTAACGCGTCGAATGGCACCAATTACCCATAAACTTAGGGTTAGGACAACCAAAAAGGGTAGTAATGAAGGTAATAGCGAATTTAGCATGCTAACTCATCCATCTAAAGAAAAGGGCCTATAAATGTAAGATCTAGGCTCAATTTAGCTGTGTTAAAACTTCCCCTAAACTGAGTAGCAATCTAGAGGAAGGGAGTTAAAGCTGTGTTAAGGTGCTCACCTAAGTGAGCACCTAGTAGGCTTTAGATTTCTTTACATAAACGTAATGCGTCATAGATAGCCGCGTGTGTATTTCGCTGTGACACACAGTCACCAATACGGAATAACACCATGCCATCAGCATTTTTAATGGCAGGCTGAAGCTTGCCTTCATAAAGAGCTTCGATGTCCATCTGACCTTTGTTGATAGAGTCTGCTTTAAGCTCGTAGTAAAGCACTTCGTTTGGACGCACACCGTTTTCAACAACAACTTGGTCAATTAAGCGTTCTTCCTGTTGACCTGTGTATTCGTTTTCAAGCAGCGCCACCAACTTGTCACCTTCGCGGTAAACTTTTTCAAGAATCATATCCGAGGTCATGATGACTTCTTTTTGATACAAGCTTCTGTAGTAAGTCGGGAAGGTCGTACCACCGATACCCACACCAGGTTTAGTATCGTCAGTAACAAGCTCAACTTTCGCGCCATTGCTTGATAGGTAATCAGCCGCAGACATACCTGAGAATTCACAGATAGTATCGTAAACCAAGACGTTTTCGCCCGGTGCAACTGTACCATTTAGGATATCCCAAGAGCTGACAACTAACCCTTCAGCCGCACCCCAATGAGGGTTTTGCTCAAGGAAAGGTGTACCCCCAGTTGCCAAGATAACAAGGTCCGCATTCATATCACGAATCATGGCTGCATCGGCTGCTGTATCCAGTTTTAGATCTACCCCAAGGCGAGCTAATTCAAGTGCAAACCAACGCGTGATACCTGCAATCTGGTCACGTTGTGGCGCTTTCGCTGCGATCGTGATCTGGCCACCTAGTTCTGGTGCTCTTTCAATAAGAGTCACCTTGTGTCCGCGTTCAGCCAGCACACGTGCTGCTTCCATACCCGCAGGACCACCACCGACTACAACCGCATTTTGAATTTTGCCTGTAGTCTTTTCAAATAGGTGAGGCATATCCATGTGTTCACGGGAGGTTGCCGCGTTCTGGATACAAAGTACGTCCAAGCCTTGATACTGACGGTCGATACAATAGTTAGCACCCACACATTGACGGATTTGGTCAACTTGGTTCATCTTGATTTTGGCAATCAAGTGAGGGTCAGCAATGTGAGCACGTGTCATACCGACAAAGTCCACATAACCTGCATCGAGAATACGCTCAGCTTGGTTTGGATCTTTAATGTTTTGGGCGTGGATAACCGGCACATCAACAATTTCTTTAATGCCAGCAGCCAAGTGTAGGAATGGCTCAGGCGGGTAGCTCATGTTAGGAATAACGTTAGCCAAGGTGTTGTGAGTATCACAACCAGAACCGACAACACCAAAGAAATCAACAAGACCTGTGTCATTGTAGTATTTCGCAATCTCTTTCATGTCGTCTTGGTTAAGACCATCTGGGTGGAATTCATCACCACAGATACGTAAGCCAACAACAAAGTCAGGACCCACTTCTTCACGGACAGCTTTAAGCACTTCCATACCAAAACGCATACGGTTTTCGAAACTACCACCCCATTGGTCGTCCCTTTGGTTAACACGAGGAGACCAGAATTGGTCAATCAAGTGTTGGTGTACAGCCGATAATTCGACCCCGTCTAAACCGCCTTCTTTGGCACGACGAGCGGCTTGTGCATAGTCTTTGATGATGCGATGAATTTCTTCTTCTTCGATGACTTTACAAGTAGCACGGTGAACAGGTTCACGAATACCAGAAGGTGAAAGCAGGTTAGACCAGTTACCACCATCCCAACGAGAGCGACGGCCCATGTGGGTAATTTGAATCATGATACGGCCACCGTGCTTATGCACAGCATCCGCTAAATTTTGGAAATGGGGAATAATACGATCGGTAGATAGGTTAACCGAGCTCCACCATCCTTGAGGACTATCAATGGAAACCACACTGGAACCACCACAAATACACAGACCACAGCCACCTTTGGCTTTTTCTTCATAGTATTTAACATAACGGTCGGTTGTCATACCGCCATCAGTTGCATAAACCTCAGCGTGGGCGGTACTGACAATTCGGTTACGAATGGTCAATTTATTAATGTTTAGTGGTTGAAAAAGGGATTCATAAGCCATGTGTACTGTCCTCAAACAAATCGGGCGGACTTTATTCTGTGTCCGCCTCAGTGACTCGTTATATTTATAATAGTAAGTAGATTCGTCAGTGAAATCTTAAATTAGCTAAAACGGCCACCTAGATGGCCATCCAATTTATAGGGGAGTAACTTCAAATAGACCAAACTCAATGCCTTCTTCGGCCGCACACTGGGTTTGAACCGCTTGAGTTTTCACTTTATAGCCTAAGCTTTGTGCAATCTGATCCATGGCACCGGCAAACCAGCCTGTGAACATGTAATCAACTTTACGGTTAACTTGGCCCATTTGTAGAACAAACGCAGAGTGATCAAGACGAACAGTACAAGTACCCGCTTCTAGATCGATTGACTGAGTTGTAAATATGCCCCAACCACGTTGAGAAAGACGTTTCATGTAGTGTTCGAATACATCAACACCACTGATACCGTGACACTCAGCTTCTTTTTCACACCAGTAGTAAGCTGATTTATAGCCTGCTTTATATAGCACTTGTGCGTAAACTTCTGCGCCTAACTCTTCTTCAATACCCATGTGGTTATTGATGAAGAAATGACGAGGCACATACAGCATAGGTAGTGCGTCGGTTGTCCATACGCCAGTTTCGTCGTTAACTTCGATTGGCATTTCTGGTGCGTGAGTACCTGGTTTTTGTGACATTATTTTTCTCCCCATACATCTGCAAGAACGTTGACCCAGTTTTGGCCCATGATTTTTTCAACTTTAGAATCTGACCAGCCGCGTGCACTTAGGGCGTCAGTTAGGTTAGGGAATTCGCCAATGGTGCGAATACCAAGTGGATTAACGATTTCGCCAAAACGAGTTAGGCGACGAGCATAGCCCTTGTCGTGTGTTAACCACTCAAAGAATTGTTGGTCTTGTCCTTGAGTAAAGTCAGTACCGATACCAACACTGTCTTCACCACATAGATTTACGACGTATTCGATTGCTTCTACATAGTCATGAACTGTGGCGTGGATACCCGCTTTAAGGAAAGGTGTGAACATGGTAACGCCAACAAAGCCGCCGTGATCGGCAATGAATTTAAGCTCTTCATCAGACTTGTTACGTGGATGCTCTTTCAAGCCAGAAGGTAGGCAGTGTGAGTAACAAACAGGTTTCTTAGAGGCTAGAATGACTTCTTCAGAGGTTTTGCTACCTACGTGAGATAGGTCACACATCACACCAACACGGTTCATTTCGGCAACGATTTCATGGCCGAAACCTGATAAACCGCCATCTCTTTCATAACAACCAGTACCCACAAGGTTCTGAGTGTTATAAGCCATTTGCACGATACCCACACCTAGCTTTTTGAAGATTTCCACATAACCAATTTGATCTTCAAATGCGTGAGCGTTTTGGAAACCGTAGATGATGCCTGTTTTACCAAGCTCTTTCGCCTTTAAAATGTCCTTTGTGGAATGAACTTGCATCACCAAATCATTACTTTCTTCGATGAGGTTGTTCATCTTAACCAAATTATTAACCGTACCTTGAAATCCTTCCCAAACTGACACCGTGCAGTTAGCAGCGGTTAGGCCACCTTTATGCATGTCTTCGAATAGCTCCCTGTTAACTTTAGCGATAACAAGTCCATCAATAATAATAGAATCCTTGTGTAAGCTGCTCATAAAAGTCTCCGGTTGTAATTTGCTTGTGATGCAAGAGTGTTTGACCTGTGACAAACAAAGCTCAGTTGCATCTTCTTTAGATTGCATCAGTCTGCCACTGCACCTTAATGGTGATCTGCTTAAAAACGACAGAGCTTATCTCGCTTGCGTCAGTACTCATGAATTTGCGTCAATGCCTTATAAAGAGCGGGTTCTAGGTGAGATGGGTTCTTATTTGGTAGGTTTACTGGGTTTAATAAGGGGCCTTTTTTGCCCATTAGCGTCCTATTTTTGTGTGTTTTCAGTTTGTTTCTTGGGCATTTATTATTGGAAAAGAGATGCGGTAGATTTATGTTTGTCGTTTATAGGTATATGGAGGGCGCTAATCAAACTTGTCTCTATATTAGCGGTGACTTGTTTAGTATTATTCCAACCCTGTATTTTGAATAATTTAGGAAAGCCTCTTGTTACTTTCTTCCCATGATACGGATGAAGATTCTCGACTTACTGCGAAAAAACCGATTTTGTTATGTGCTTATATTGTCTTTTTTTCACTGATGATTTGTCATTGCTTCGTCGCTATCTTGATACACAGCTTTGATGTGATGCCACGTAATTTTGCCAATCAAGCATTTTTTACTAATACCAGCTTCTTAGTAAAGTTTATTGGCAATATCTCCTTAGCTAGCTTGGTGCTAATTTCTTTATATCAGATGAAGCAAAGTGCCATTTTTTGGTGTTTAACCTTGCTGGTTTTTGATATGAGCTCCATTGTGTTTTGGATATTCACTCAAAACTGGTTAGATGTGGCCGGTAGCCTAGGTGTGACTATTGTCAGTATTGTTTGGGGTGGTTGTTTGACCTGTACTATTTACCTTAAGTATTTAAAGAAGCGGGGGAAACTGCTTCAAACATAAACTTTTTAGGTCTCACCTTTTTGGATTAAGGAAGCTTATTTATTCATGAAGATCGCTGATGTAAGCCGTAAAACAGGCCTTAGTGCCCATACCATACGTTATTATGAAAAGCAGGGCTTGGTTAAAACACCTGCTAAAGATGCCAGTGGTCATAGAGCCTTTAGTGAAAAAGAAGTTGAGCTATTAAACTGGGTTGCCTGCTTAAAAAAGTCGGGCATGTCCCTTAATAAAATTAAGGCCTATGTTGCTGCTTTTGAAGCAGATGATAGCCCTTTAGCGACGGATATTTTGGAACAACACTTGTTGAAGCTTAAAAATCAGCAAGAAGATATTCATCACTATATTGATGTGACCAGCGAGAAAATTAAACGCTTAAAAGGTTTGACTTAGAGTATGCTCTAACTTGTTAACCTCACTTTATCGCCTTCAGGAGGACATGAACTCCTAGGCAAAATATATAAAGTAGGAGTTAATAAAATGAAACTAGATGTCGCTATTGTGAATGCCTTTGTTACTCAAACTCAGGATGGAAAATCAGTGGGAGGTAACTCTGCTGGAGTTGTGCTTAATGCGGATGATTTAAGTCACGCACAAAAGTTGAGCATAGCTAAGCAAGTGGGCTTATCTGAAACCGCATTTGTTTCTTTATCTGATGTTGCGGATTTTAAGTTAGATTTCTTCACACCAACTCGTCAAATTGCCCATTGTGGCCATGCAACCATTGCGACTTTTAATCTGCTTGCTAGTAAAGGTTTAATTCCGCAAGAAAATACCTCAAAAGAAACGATAGATGGTATCCGTGCTGTCTCTGTTACTGATGGGTCTGCTTTTATGGCGCAACTGGCACCAAGTTATCAAGCCTTACCTGAGTATCAAGCGCGAGTGCTAAGCTCTCTTAATCTAACCTCAGAAGAGGTGAGTGAGGAGGCTCTTCTTGTAAATACAGGGAATTCCTTCTTATTGGTCGGAGTGAAGGATAAACAGGCATTAGCCAATATTTCACCTGATTATGATTTGATTCAAACCATCTCTGAAGAGTTAGATCTGATTGGCTATTATGTTTTCAGTCTAGATACCCACCTAGCGTCTTCTGCTGCGACCAGTCGCATGTTTGCTCCGAGATATGGGATTTTAGAAGAGGCAGCAACAGGCATGGCAGCAGGCCCGCTTGCTTGCTATCTCTATGATCAAAAAAAGGTAAACCAAACAAGCTTCATCATAGAGCAAGGTTATGCCATGAAAGTCCCTTCCCCGAGCCTTTTAAAGGCTGAACTAAAGCTCGAAGATGATGAGATAAAAAGCCTCAGTGTGGGTGGTAGGGCCAAAGTGAGCCAAGCATTAAGCTTAGATGTATAGAATTAGAGAGATAAGCTTAATACAGCACAAATACAGATTTAATTAGGCGTATTTGTGCTGTTGATTCTCCTAGTAAGTAGTCTTATAAATGATTAAATAAGTCATGCTTTATGAATGGCTAAGAGCAGGTTCCAATGCTGAAGTGCGTCTTTTCGCTAACCACTGGTTCAGTACAAGTGCAAACATTATGATGCCAGCACCTAGGCTGAGTCTTAAAATATCTGCATCACGATTCCAGATAATCAGGTTCACCAAGATACCTGCTGGAATGAGCAAATTGTTCATTACCGCAAGTGCCCCGACATTGACCTTGGTTGCTCCCATGTTCCAAGCGAAATAGCCAAGCCCTGAAGCAACTACGCCAAGGTAAATCAGAACGCCCCACTGTAAGTTAGTACTAGGGAGTTTCTCTGGGTTACCAAAAGCCAGGTAGCATAGGCTGGCGATGATAAAAGCACCAATAAAGAACCAGCCAAATACGGTTTTTTGATCCAAATCTGAATCTTGTAACAGGCGTTTGTAACTAACTTGCCCTGTGGCAAAGCAGAGGTTCGCCATCTGTACGATAAGAAAACCGGTAATAAAGTTTGCATCTATACCTTGATAACGAATCGCAATGGCACCTGAGGTGGCTATCATGGCGGTGATGAGAAAGCTTAAGTTAAATTTACGATCAAAGGCATCATTTAGAAGTGTGACATAAATAGGGGTCATTACCGTAAATAAGAGAACTTCTGGTACGGATAAATACAAGAAGGAGTGATAATAAAACACATACATTAGGCCCAATTGAATGGCGCCAATTAGCATTAACTTGAGTATGTTTTTAGACGGAATCTTGCCGAGGCGTAAAAAGGGTAAAAAGACGAGAGTGGCTAATCCGATACGCAGTAATACTGAAAACCATGCATCGACTTGCCCTGCTAAATAAACGCCTATGAGGCTAAAAGAAAAGGCCCAAAGTAGGGTGACGGCAAATAAATAGGGCATGATTTTCATTCCTTTTGAAAGTGTAGGGCGAACTCTAAATGAGAATGATTGCTAAATAAAGCTTTTTGTATAAAGCCCTGTAAATTTGGCTAAGCTGCAAGGTAAGATAATGCTCATCATCCTGATGGCAGTTAGCTCGTGAATAACTACAAACTTCTTCCCGCACTTGTTTCTATTTTACAAACGCGCAATTTAACCGCTTCAGCGGCAGAGCTTAATGTTACTCAATCGGCCATGAGTAAAACCTTGTCTCAAATACGCGAAGCCTTTCATGACAAGATACTCATACGAGAAGGCAATCAGTTTGTACTTACTCAAAGAGGGGAACAGCTTAAAACACAACTACCTGAATTGATGCAAACTCTTGATGGGCTTTATGCTCCAAACACTATGGAGCTTGAGCTTTGTCAGCGCCGTTTTTCAATTGCCTCCAGTGATTATGTGGCTCAAGCGGTCGTCCCCATGATTACCCGTGAAATGCATGATAAAGCCCCTAACGTTAGCCTTGAATTTCAAGCATGGCAGCCATCAAAACTCACAGAGCTTGCTGATACTCAGATAGATCTTGTGACAACTATTGCAGACGAAGTACCTGAGAACCTTCAAGGCAGGTGGTTTGCAGAAGATGAACTCGTGGTTATGTTAAGGCAAGACCATCCTATCCTTAATAAACAGCAGGCTTTTAGCCTTGATGACTATTGTCAGAGCAAGCACATTCTTATTAGCGGTGGTGGGGATAAAAATAGTCTGCTTGATCAGGCGCTTTTAGCTCAAGGTCTGCAAAGGCAAGTATTGATTCAAGTGCCTTTTTATCAAGCAGCCATTGAGCTGGTGCTAAACACAGATGCCTTATTAACCTTACCTATGCATATAGCAGGAGACTTTGCTCAAAGGCATGATGTGACATTAAGGCGTTTACCTATCTCGCTTGCCGCTAATCAATACTATCTACTTTGGCATGCTAAGCATCATCATGACCCTGAACATAAATGGTTTCGAGAGCTTTGTACTGGCTTGCTGCAAAAGCATCTGATTCAAACCATTAAAGATGGTGTGAAATTTATTCATGCCAGTTAGTAATAAATGTGATTTTAACTCATGTATAGAATGTCATAGGATAAGGCATCGAGTGATTTAAGCTGTTTTATGGAGAGTGAAAGATGAGTTTTAGTACCTGGTTAGGGCTACTTGCGATTTGTTGTTTAGGTGCCATGTCACCTGGGCCGAGTTTGGCCATGGTTGTGCGACATACCCTAGGTGGTGGTCGAGCAAAAGGCATTGTCTGTGCTTGGGCTCACTCTTTGGGGATCGGCTTTTATGCCTTACTAACCTTGCTAGGCTTGGCGGCAATTTTAAAACACTCGCCTTTAATTTTTAATGGTATTGCGATATTTGGTGCTCTGTATTTGGCTTGGATAGGTGTACAGGCATTAAGATCAAAAGGTGGTATGTCTGATAAATTGGCGGCGGGCGAAAGCACAAGCTATTTAAAAGCCGCTCAAGATGGCATAGCGATTTCGATTTTTAACCCTAAGATTATCTTGTTTTTCTTGGCCTTATTTAGCCAATTTGTCAAAGTGGCAGATGATAATTTAGGTAATGCCCTTGTTGTGCTAACGCCACTGTTAGTGGATGGGCTTTGGTATACAATCATTGCGCTAATTCTTTCTCATAAGGCGGTATTACCTAAGTTGAGAGAAAAGGCATCCCTGATTGATAAACTATCGGGATTGGTGTTAATCGGTTTGGCTAGTCGTGTTATTTTTACGCTCTAGTTTATAGCGCGAGAGATCTAACTAAGCCAGCCAACCGAAAGGTGACTGGCTTTTGTGTTTTTAACTATTGGCGTTTGCTTCTTGTTTTTTCTCTTGTTCTTTTTCAAAAAGCTCTATGGCGAGTTTTACTTTCTCAGATAGGTCTTCTTCACTTTCTTGATCCGACGTTGAAACTGGCAATACCATGTATTCAATCCCACCATTGGCAAGCTTAATGCTGGTGGCTATTGTCATAGAAGACTCAGAGCCTGTACCGTAATAGTCTGATACCAGATCACCACTTGTTTTGTTGAACTCTAAAAGGTTTTCTTTGGCTTGCGTATTATCAAATAGCAGCATCTTTCCACTATTGGCATAGCGTCTTAAAATCTCATCGGTTTGGGCATCAAAGGGGTAATATGATGAGTCTAAATAAGCAACATCATGTTCTTCGAGAAAACTATCTAAGCGAGCCCCTGCTGGAGTATAGCTACTAAGTACTCTTGGTAGAGGAGCTTCTTCCTCAATCACTGTGTCATCTAGTTCGGTTAGGCTTAACGCTTCTTCTGTTGACGTGTCATTAGCTTTTTTATCTAACCCAGTCTTATTGTTGATAAAACCACTTGCGGTTTCTGAGTGTGAATCTGTATGGCTAGATACTTTATCTTGAGCCAACCCTGTTGATGTATCTTGGTTATTAGGTTGGCCATTAGAGAGTAATCTAGTGGCTAAACTCGCCCCTAGAGTGAGGCAGAGTGCTAAAACTACCCAAAATGATTTTGAACCTGTGTTAATCCGCATTGTGGCTCCATGAGATATTTACTTATCCGTTTTATCAAAGAGCAAGAGATCAGATGTTCTCTTGCTCTTACGCTAACTCGTGTGTGGGAGACGAGTCTTGTTTTTAGTGATAGAGACTATCGCTCCAACCTATGCTGACAACTCTTTCAGCAGCAGAGGTTTGGCTATAGTCTGAATGGTTTTTCCAGCTAAAGTTTGAGTAGAAGGTGCACCAGTCACGGGCGAAGTGATAATGGGTTTTAGTCCAAGCGGCCCTTAGACCTAAACGGGTATTATTTTGTCCGTCTGTGACTGAGTCTTTACGATAAAGGACCGAGGCTTCGGGTCTAAAGTCTGAACGCATCACAACGGGCAGCTCATTTGTTGGTATTAGATTGTTAAAGTTACATTTTCCTAAATTCGTCCAAGCATAGATTAAGTTATTTTTAGGGGGCGTTTTGTGTCTAATCGACTGATTTTGAATATTCCAAGTGATAGCGTTTTGATTCTGATTATAATCGGCGATAGTGGTAAATTCAGCCTGATCATAACGTACATTTGTACTCCAAGATGCACCGCCTGAAATCACTGGTATTTGTCCTGAAGTGATACCAAGACTAAATTCAGAGGTTTCAGAAACAGAAGCAGAACTAATGGTATTAGAGGGTTTGTGATCCCAATGTCTTACATTTGCTCCATCATGATAATTTACTTTTAGTTGAAACGAGGTGGGTATGGAGTAGCGATAGTCTGCTGAAGTACCATATTCATAAAGCGTGGTTCTTTGGGGAACATTCGTCATATCAAAACCAGATCCGCCGGATAAAACTAGTTTAACCTCTTTAATAGATTCTGGAATATGATCTAAATTCCAAGCATTTTGAACCGCATAAAGTAATCGGATTCTTTTATTATTGGCATCAGTATCATCTAAATTATATAAAGTAGATGTATAAGATTTAATGGTATCGGCTGCAATTGTTAAACCACTTACCGAACTTAATGAAACTGCAAATATACCTAAAAAAATTGTGGGTTTGATTTTTTGCATTTATCTCTTCCTTGTTTTCAGCATTGAAAGAATTGGCTTAATAAGCCAATCGTTTTTAAAGACTAAAAGTCTTTAAATCAGAAATGAGTCGTTCAATGCTAGAAATTGATATTTTTTGCTTTTTGCTTGTATTGAGCAAAATTATCAAATATGTGCTGCTTTGTTGTATTTAAATTAGGTTTTGAGCATTGATCTTGTAAGAATTGTGTAAGTAAAAAAGATAGATGTCTATACTAAAAAAACTAATTGATAGTTGATTTTGTTATTTCACATAATGATATTGTATAAGTTCCTGATTTTGAAAATATAAAAATATTTAAATAAAATGTGAATTTTTTAATTATTTTAACGTTCAGTTTTTAGTGAAAGTTTTTTGAATAGTTCTTCTAAAAAGACGTTTAGATAAGCTTAAAGCGTTATAAGAAATACTTTCTTTTCGATAGGTTTTATTTATTTTGAATGTTTCTATTAATTAAAATTATTTTTTCAAAAAAGTTTTAAGTCGATTTGCTTTTGAGAATGGCGTGTTTTTAATATGTCGTTTAATAGAAAAGGTATGTCGTAATTAAGGCACCTTAACATTGACTCCAGATTTGATTTATCCAATGGCTATTATCAATAAAAGGGTTTCGATTACCTTGTAGTTCTTGCACTCTATCATTACGTCTTTTCTCAAATGCGGTGACAGGGAAAGATTGGTTCCATTTCACCAAGGTACATAAGTCGCCTATCCAAGGCTGACCTGTTTGTTTGAGGTTAGTATCTTTAAGGTAGAGGTCTGGCATTTTTTCTTGTCCGCTATTGTCTCCAAGCTCATATCGGGTTGCCATATAAAATACCATACGTGCAACCTGGCCTTTCGCTCTATCACTTGGCTCAAAAGATTGATTTTTCTTATCGACAAAAGTGCCGCTGGCTTGTTTAGTGCCATCTGCTTTTTTATCCATGAAAGGCTTACCGCCTTCGTCATAACCATAATTGCTATGGGCGCCATTGATATTACGATCAGCAGGCCTTAGGTGGTGTAAATCTGTATAGCCATCTTGGCTTTGCTTTTTAAAGCCGCGTGACTTTGGCCAAACATGTTCTCTATCCCAACTATCGGCTGTGCCTTTGCCGCGATTAGCTTGGTTAATATGGCGGGTTTCATCTAAATATAATAGCTGGATTAAGCCGCATTTAGGCTTGTGTCTTGGGCAAGCTGAGTCTGTATAGGTGAGGGCTTCCCATACATCTAGGTGTTTGCCATCGTACCAGTCAGTGTTTTTACTACGGGTATATTTCAGCGGTTTCTGACCATCAATAATGTCATGTAATTTAGCTTTCAAAGCACTAGAGGTGAGACCTTCCGTCCCCGACCAGTATTGCTTGAGTGATTCCCCTTTAGAGGCTGAGAAAGGCGTTTCAAATAAGGTTGCGCTAAAAGCAGGGGAGATCTGAGAAAAGGCTAATAAAATAATTAAGCTGCTATATATGGCCAAATTTAGAGAGAGGTGTTGCTTCATTTGAAAACCTTTTAATCATGAATAAATGAAAGCAATCAATCGCGTTAAGCGCTGTCATTGATTGACTTATGACTATCCATGTAAAAAGTTCACGCACGTAAAAAAGCCCCATCCAAGACTTTTCTCTACTCTATATTCCCCTAAAGAGGTGTTAGTAGCTGGCGCAATATAACCATAAAAAAGCCGATTGAAAAGGCTAAAGATAAAGCTTTTGTATAGGTATTCATTTTCAAACTTGATCTAACGGCGGGCTCTGATTTGATTAAAAGTAAGCGTAAAAAAACTCTTTCAATAAAAAGCTAATCAAGACATGAAATTAGCCTCCAATATTGAGAAAACGGCACTTTATATATAGATGACTGAAAAGCTATTTCTGTTACGCATTTTTTGTTTAATTTTTCTTAGTCCTCTCCAAGAGAGGAGTGTCTTTTATCTATTTTGACAACTAAGGAAAAATAACAATGCGAATGATTCGGCTTAAAAAATACCTATTACCCGCTTCTTTCATCGGCTTTACCTGCTTCTATCAAAGCTCGGCTTACGCTCTTTGTGGCTTAACTGAATATGAGTTTTCAGCGACAGGCACTAAAAGCTCTAAAGGGTATGATTATCAAGAGAGTGGGGCTCCCAGCTATGAAAGTGCTGATTCAGGGAGCTTTGACTTAGTGGTTTATAATATTGATGGTTTTCCAGAATGTATCGGCGGCAATTCAAAATCTGATTTGAAAGAGCTCCTTAAAAGGCTTGAAAGTGAAAACTATAATCTAGTTTTGATGCAGGAAATGTTCAGTGAGTCTAAACACGACTTGGTAAAAGATGAAGGTAGACTCAGTAAGCAAGCTTACCCATATCGTTCGAAACATTGGCGTGGAGGCATGACATCTTATGGTGATGGGCTACTGCGTTTATCCGACTTTCCTTTTGATATGGCCAATCGAGATAACAATGATTACAGCTTAGACTCTAATGAGTTTGAAGAGTATACCGCTTGTCACGGTAGCTTATTTGATAACAGCCCAGATTGCTGGACGGAAAAGGGTTTTAGTGTAGCGGTACATGAAATCACTCCAGACTTTGCTGTGCATGTTTATAACACTCATATGAATGCCGGCCGTGACGAAGATGATTATAACGCTCGTCGTAAGCAGTTTTTACAGTTGGCCGACTTTATTAATAGTTATTCTGCCAATGCGACTGTGATCATGGGAGGAGACTTTAATAATAAGTGGTCTGATTATCCATTTGCTGATGAACAGCGACAAGTTTGGGAGATGTTCTTATCTACCACTGGCATGAGGTTAGCGTGTCAGGACTTTATAGAAAGCACGGATGACAGCATAGCTAACTGCGCAACTAGCTCGAGTGAAAGCACGGACCAAGTAGCTTATTTGAATCGTGATTTTGCATATTACCAACTCGAATTGGTTGAGTATGAAGAGTTGGATACCTTCACTGAATTAAGTGACCATGAACCTATTCGAGCTAAGTTTAATTGGTATAAAAAGGACTAACCTTACGCTTTAGTTCACTCAAATTTTGTCTCCTTTCTGATATAAGTCAGCCATAAAAAGTTAACTTTTTATGGCTGATACTTTATCCATTTAATAAAACAAAAATACTTCTCACTCGATTTCTGGCATTCAATAAATGGCGTATATTTACTTTATATCTGTATCTTTGTGTAAATATTAATTTATTTAATCCTACTTAAGTTCAGAATTAAGCTAATTTTTACGCCATAAATTAAAGTGATTTCTCTCATAATTGTAAATAATCGTAATGCTTTTATAATTATTTATTTCTTAATAATCAATTGGTTAATATTTTTTAAAGTTTTAGAAAGGCGATTTTTATCGCTAATTTAACCTTATATTTACCTTGGTTTCTATCAAGATAGATAAAGTTTTCTTATACTCTCTATCCTTCAATTTAAATGTGAAGAAATGTGACAATATTTGTATTGGAAAAATATAAAACTGAGCGCTTATTTAAATGCGTACTGGAGATGAATTTTATTCACTAGGTTTGATTCTATTTTCCGAAAAACCTTTCATTGCTAAAGGATGTTGAAATGAAAATTAAAACACGTCTTATCGCTATCCTCATTGCGATTATGTTACTCATGTTAACTGCCATCATTAGTCAAAATATCGCCACCTTTAAAAACGAAGATCAAAAGCTCAGTAGTCAAACACGTTACCTCTCTTATCTCCTCGCTGACGAATTTAGACACACCTCCATGGACTTAACTCGATTAAGCCGCACTTATGTTAAAACTGGCGACAAAAAGTATTTTGATGCCTACTGGGAAATAGTTAATTGGCGTGCTGGTAAAGCCAAAAGGCCAAGCGAATTTCACCCTAAGCTCTATCCAGGGCAAGTGAAGAAACAAAGTGAAATAATGGCCGAGCTTAACTTTTCTAAACAAGAGTTAGACCTTTTAGCGCAAGCGGCAAGTAACTCTAATTTATTGATAGATACTGAAACTCAAGCTATGGAATCTATTCGTACAGGCAAGATAGTGTCTGGCCCTTTTGCTCCTAAAACAGGTGAATCGGTTGAAGACTTTGCTGCCAGAATTGTATTTGATCAGCAGTATCACAAAGAAGTAAAAGCCATATTTGTGCCAGTAAATGCCTTTTTCGAAGCCTTAGACCAACGTACAGCAGAGCACCTAGCTGACTCACAAGAAGCGGCCTCATTATGGTTAAAAGCCAGTTTTGCGAGCCAAATTATTGTTGCCTTGCTCATTATTAGTTTGATCTTTTTCATTATGCAGGCGCTGTTTAAGCCTTTACAGTCAGCAATAAATGCCATGCTTAATATCGGAGAAGGGGATGGAGACTTAAGTAAGCGACTGCATGAAGTGGGTAGTAATGAACTGTCGAGTTTAGGTCGAGGCTTTAACCTTTTTGCCAATCAAATACAGCATGTTGTGATTGAGTTAAGGCATGTGATCGACGATATATCCTCTTCTTCTAGCCAATTAAGTGCGACTGCTAATTCAACAGATAAGGCGGTTGCAGAGCAAAAGGTGGGGATAGAGCAATTGTTAGTTGCTCTAGAGCAAATATTGCCAGCGGTGCAAGAGGTTGCATCGAATGCGGCGAAAGGGGCTGAATTAGCGAATAACTCGGATAAGGCTGCCACGAATGGACTCGCCGTAGTGGATGCCAGTATCGATAATATTAACTTACTGCAAAGTGATATTGATACCGCTTCAGGCGTGATAGACAGGTTAGCGAATGACTCGGATGCCATAGGCTCTGTATTGGATGTGATTCGAGGAATCGCGGATCAAACAAACTTGCTAGCACTTAATGCTGCCATTGAGGCCGCCAGAGCTGGCGAGCAGGGTCGAGGCTTTGCCGTCGTTGCAGACGAAGTGCGAACATTAGCGAAACGCACTCAAGATTCCACGTCAGAAATACAGATCATGATAGAAAAGCTACAGCATGGAGCAAAAGAAGCGGTTGAAAGGATAGCCTTTAGTAAGGAGCGTGCTATTGCTTGTGTTGAAAACAGCAAGGAATCAGGTGATGCCTTAAATGAGATCACCCAGTCTGTGGCTTCTATTAGCCAAATAAACCACCAGATTGCGGCCGCAACCGAAGAGCAGAATAATGCCATTGAAGAAATACGTCGTACGGTTGAAGTGATTAATGAACATGTGGAAGAAACCGCAGCTGGTTCACGAGAAACGGCCAGTAATAGTCAGCACACCACTGAATTGAGTAGCAAGATTCAGCTATTAGTGGGTAAGTTTAAAACGGAATAGTGCTGATAAAAAAACTAACCGGGGTTGAAGAGCAGATTTAAAAGCAGAATAGGGTTGAGTGGCATCTTATTCTGCTGTACCAAACCATTTTTCATGTATCTGCTTTAATCTGCCTTGTCTCATTAAGCGTCGCTTACCAAGGTCGAAATCTGCGAGTAAGACTTTGGCATTGGGATTAGTTTTCAAGGCTGCTAGGTACTCATTAGAACTATCAAAGGCTGGCATCTTTTTAAACTTACCCTGCCAATTCTCTTGCTTAAGGGTGTAATCCCAATTTGTCTCATAACCCAAAAAGCCATCAAGGTGTTTCGCCTCTAGCATTTTAAACCCTTGGGTGATGGTGGTGATCTTGATGATATTAATATCCTTTACGGCATCCCATTTATCACCATAGTTAAAGCCTCGCTTGACACCAATAGAGAGGTCTTTTAATGATGTTAAATCTTGCCATTCTAAAGCAGAGTCTTGGTTCACATATACTTTAAATTTAGCGCTATTAATCGCTTCTTCTGAAAAATGAAAGGTGTTAAGTCTTTCTGAGTTAATCCCTGTCGGAAAGAGAATATCGGCATTACCTGATTTGACAGTTGATACCGCCCTTGCCCAAGGGACAATCTTAAGCTGTATTGTGTAGCCCATTTCTTGAAAGCTTTCACGTAGCACATCCCAGCTATAGCCACGAAAACCAACGGCATCTTCGCCTAGGTGAATAAGTTGATCACTTTGATAACCTTCATCTGCCATACAATAAGGTGCGTAATCAAACAGGGTCACAATCTTGATGGTTTTATACTTAGTAAAGGCTGGGTTTATCAGGATAAAAAACAGGCAGGTAATAACAGATAGAAATTTAATTGAATTAAAGCATCTTGGGTTTTTAGTTTGCTCATAGATGAAATTGGACTGACTAGATGGCATCACTAATTAGCTCCTTGTTTTCTTTCATTGAGTGCAAGACCTGTCGGAATCTAAGCGATAAACTTTGTTATTAAGACACAGCTTAATGACTTCATATTAGAAGTGCTTTTAGCTTTAAGGGCGATCCAAGTTCATCTTATCCATTTGATTATCATGGATAAGATGAAGATAAATTTAATTAATACTGACCTTATCTTAGTTAGCAGAGACAGATATGGCTATTTAGCGCTAGATTATTTGCTATTGGCGAGATGTTTAAGGATCTTTCGTGAAAGGGGCTCACCTTGCATCACTTCTTCAGCTTCTTCTAAGGTTTGCCAAAATCCTATGCTCTGATCTGGTAGACAATCATTGGTTACCTGCTTTATGGCTTGCCAAATAGGCGTTAATTCGTTTTCAACAAATTCGAGAACCACAGAAGTAGGCCTGACAATAATCGCACGTTCATCCCTTGGGTCCGTTTCACGAGTGCAAAAGCCAATGGATTCAAGTTTGGTAACAGTTTGGCTAATGGATGAATGAGTGAGACCGGTTTCTTCGGCAAGCTCTCGAATGGAAAGCAGTTCACTGCTATGGGCACAAATTAATGACACCACAGGAAAGTGTCTAGGGTTAAAATCTATGCCCTTGGCCTTATACACAGCTTTGATTTCAGAAGAGAGGTAATCACTAAAACGGCGCATCCTAGAGCCTAGGGCAAGCCCTTCCATTTCTGAAATCCAATCTGACATAGCATTTTCTCTTTTGCAGTTATTTGCAGCAAACTCTAAAGGGTTTGACTCAGTTTCTCAATATCATTTATATTACTTGTAATATAAATGTTTATACAAAAGTGTTTCTCACTAGGGAACTTAAAGTGAGAATGGCTAATAAAATAGAGGAAACCGCATGGATTTTAATACTTGGATTATTTTTACTGTCACCATAGCTTTGGTGATTGCGATTCCTGGTCCCTTAACCTTATTAATGGTGAATAGCTCTATTAATGTGGGTATGCGTAAATCTATGCCAATTATTTTAGGGGGCAGTACTGCCTCTTCTATTTTGATTAGTATTTCTGCCATAGGTTTAGGTGCTGTTATTGCGGCATCAGAAACCTTTTTTTATCTGATTAAATATCTAGGAGCTGCTTACCTCATCTATCTTGGTTTTAACCTTTGGATGTCTTCAAAACCAGCGAACGAAGAAGAGCAAGAAGAAGCCCCCAAAAAGCATCAAAACCTCTTACTAAAGAGCTTTACCTTGGGGATTACTAATCCAAAAGATATTGTATTCTTCATCGCTTTTTTACCTCAGTTTATTTCAACCCAAGAAAGCTATGCCACTCAGTTAGCTGTGATAGTTGTAACTTGGTTTGCTGTCGACTTTCTATGTAAGGTGCTCTACGGCGTCTTATCTAGAATGATAGTGGGACGTATTAATAGTGTTCGTAAAACCAGTGTGCTTGATAGGGTTTCCGCTGTGATTTTTGTGGCAGCAGGCGTCGCAGCAACTATTTAGTTTTATTTATGAATAGAGCTTAAGGAACCTACGATTAAGTCACCTCTTCTCAGTCTTTTCAGAAAAAGCGTCAAACAAGGCGTCACTTTGCCGCTTTTTCTGATAAGAGCTGTAGGCACCTTTCGAAAAGGGACAACACTGGGTGACGCTTTTTCTGAAATGCCGTTTAGGTATTCTTCAAAGACCCGAAGGGCGTGGTCTAAAAGCCCTATCTTTAAGTTGAGGGCCTTATCAATAGAATAACTATTAAGTTACGCCCCTCGCCATAAACCTAGGCGCTTTTATCCACACGCTGAGGCGGGAGGACTTATTCGCAGGTTCCTTAAACGAAAGTTTAGGCGCTCTTCAATATAGGTATGCTGTATGATTAAATTGAAACAGCTGAGTGTCTTTATCTTATAATGATAAACACCACTTTATTAGACGGGTATTAACTTAGTCTAATCCTCTCTTTTTTGACTTTTACGTATTAAATGTAAGGTTATTTAAGGTAATCTAGCGCCCATATTGCGCTATTTTACGTCTAGTTTACTTAAGATAAACTAATTTTATGGACAAGGGTTCATAAGGTGTTTACTCTTTCCCATCGCAATAAAATACCTCCTTTTTCCTAGCGGGAAAAAGTCATTGTTTAACCTAGGTTTTTATAAAAAAACACCTAACAAAAGTTAAAAAATAGGGAACGCATTGCTGTGATGGCGTCTAATAAGCTTCATATAAAATGGTATCTTACAGCCATTGGTGTGTTATTACTGGCCATTGTTTTCTATATCAATATTCTAATTGTTAATAATCAACAACAAGAACTTTCCCGTGTTAGCCAAGATTTACGTGCTTCTATTATTGGTAAGCTGCAAGGCAATCTTGACTATATAAATTTATTGGCTGAAATGCGGCGTCGAAATGAAGTGGATGCCCAAAGTTTTGAAAGCCGAAGTAGTGCTTATCTAAAAGCCCACCCTGAACTGATTAACTTTACCTGGGTTGATCAAGATTTTTACATACGCTCTGTATCGCCCTTAAGGGGTAATCGCCAAATTTTAGACTTGCATCTAGATTTGGCAGAGCCCGCCCGTGTTTCTGCTTTAGCGAAAAAAACCAAGCAGGCCCATTACACCAAGGCCTTCGAAGCCATCCAAGGAGATTGCTCCTTTGAGGTCTGGTATCCGGTTTATCGTGATAACGAATTCTTAGGTTTGATCGCTGGTGTTTATTCTTGCGAAAAACTGCTTAGATCCGTATCTGTTTCAGTTTCTTCTATCTCAAACCATTATCTGGTGGGGTTAACTGACAGCAAAGACTCTTTCTTTATCTCTCTGAATCAAAGACAAAATGCCGATATGGATGATAACCATAAGGTCAAGCTAGGCTTGGAAAATGACCTTGTGGTTTCTGTCACCCGACTTAAAACAAGCTTTGGCGATATCAACTTATATATCTTGTTTTTGGCAATTGTTTTATTGATTGTACTTGCCTCTATTACAGGTCTTAAGCTGAAGCGCGATATGGCTAAACGAGAAACCTTGTTAGAAGAGTTAAGACAAGCTAACCATTACATATCTGAATCCGAATCTCGATTTAAGCTGATTTTTGATTCCTCTCCTGTCGGCATGATCTTGGTTGATGATGCGGGGCACATAGTGGATGTAAACCAGTTTATCTGTCAGATATTTGGCTATGATGTGCAGCACCTGTTGCAGAAGTCTATTGATTATCTAGTGCCAGAAGAACAAAGAACGGGCTACATTTGGGAGCAAGGTAAGTACCGTCCTATCAGTCCAGATGTAGATAAAGCCCTAATGTCTGATCTTGATGCTTTTACCGGTCTATGTGCCAATGGTGAAGTCATCTCAGTTCAAGTCGCCTTGGCACCTATCAAGTTATTGAGTCGCTGGCATACCTTGGTTAGCGTGATTGATAACACAGAGCGTAATCAGCTGTTTGATCAACTTAAAATACAAAATAATAAGTTAAATCAAAGTAACTCTAGCTTGGTTAAGGTCAACGAACAATTAGAGCGTTTTGCTTATATTTGCTCCCATGACTTACAAGAACCTGTGCGTATGGTACAAGGATTCGGCCCTCTATTAGAGACGCAACTCGAAGGTAAACTAGACGAAAAGAGTCAGAAATACCTCCATTACATGGTTGATGGGGCGAATAGAGCACGAGATATGATAGACGACATTCTCGAATATTGTCGCTCAGATAAGGTGATTACTAACTATCAAAGTGTTGATCTAGGAAAGACTTGTCAGCATGTTAATGAAACCCTATTAAATCAATTTGCTCAGCGTAATGGGCAATTTATCTGGGAAGAAAATCTGCCTCACTTGCCTGCTGTACCTTCTCAGTTGTTCCAGTTGATACTGAATATAGTGAACAATGGTCTCAAGTTTAATCATAGTGAAACGCCGCTGGTGGCACTTAAGGTGCTTTCAATTGATGACCACTGGCAAATTCGTATTACTGATAATGGCATAGGCATCGCGTCCCAGTATCAAAAACAAATTTTTAATATCTTTGAGCGCTTACATGGCAATAGTGAGTTCCCGGGTACAGGGATAGGCTTAGCCAGTTGTCAGAAGATAGTAGAACGTCATTTTGGCTGTATACACTTAGAGTCACAATTAGAGCAGGGCAGTACCTTTATTATTAACTGGCCTAAGCAACAAAAAATTTAGCAACAAATTAAAGAGGTAAATAAAAAGGCTGATGGAATCGATTAACATCTTATTGGTAGAAGACAACAAAGGTGACATTGAGTTAACAAAAGAGTCTCTAAGTCGTGGTAAGTTGAAAAATACACTAACCGTGATTGAAGATGGAGAGTCGGCGTTAAATTACTTAAATAAGCGAGCACCTTATGAGGATGTTGAACGTCCAGATATTGTTTTGCTTGATTTAAACTTGCCAAAAGTGAGTGGTCGTGATGTTTTAAAATCTTTAAAACAGGATGAGCATTTAAAGGATATTCCTGTGATTATCCTATCTAGTTCTAAGGATGCTTTTGACATTAAAGAAGCTTATCAGCTGCATGCAAACTGCTTTGTCAGCAAGCCTGTGTCTTTAGATAGCTTTATTCAAGTGGTTCAAAGCATAGAGTCTTTTTGGATTGATATTGTTAAATTGCCAAGTAAATAGGTCGCATTAATATGTCCGAACAAGCCAAGACTGACGAGATGTATACGCCCAAGTTGCAAGAATTCTCCTATGCCATTTCTCACGATTTGGGAGCGGCGATTCGGGGGATTAGTCAGTTAACTGGCTTGTTAGAGCAAGACATAAGCGAAAAGATAAGTGACAAAGAGCGTTATTGGATGCAGCTGATAAAAGGCAGTGCTGATAAGGCTCAGGCCATGATAGATGCGATGACTCTTTATACGCGTCTGGAATCGACTCGAGAAGCGAGTGTAGAGATCAATCTTCATCTCTTGATTGAAACAATGCTGGCGAAATGTTTAGATGAAAACGCTGAGTTACTGAATACCAATTCACCTGATGTTAGTTTGAACTTGCAAGAGGTAAATTTGCTGGCGATTACAAGCCATTGGAAACTGCTTTTAACCTCATTAATTAATAATGCTTTGCACTTTCAACAGCCAGATCAGACTGGCAAAGTGGTAATTAGCCTGAATAGGCTGACAGAACAAAGGGCGAAATTGGTTATTGAAGATAATGGTATTGGTGTGAGTGAATCTAAGTTGGCAGGTTTAACAAAGCCTTTTAGTACCACAAGAAATCACCAAGACTCACCCAATCTTGGTATGGGGTTGAGTTATTGCGCGCGTATTGCACAACTTAATCAAGCAGGTTTATATTTCGGTGAATCAGAGTTAGGTGGATTCAAGGTTGAATATGAGTTTTCTATATAGGACGTAAAATGTATAACTCGCTACTAGAGCATGACAGTCATAATGAAAATGTCTTCCTACTCGCCGAAGATAATCCAGTAGATGCTGAAATCGTCAGGGCCATGCTGGACGAGGCCTACGATGGTAAGTTTACTCTTGTGTGTGTGGATCAGTACTCTGAGATCGCAGGCGCACTGGCAAAACAAGCTTTTGACCTACTCATACTGGATATGAACTTGCCTGATAGCACAGGTTCAAGAAGTGTCACCTTGCTAAGAGAAGCCTACCCAGATTTGCCCATAGTGGTTTTGACAGGGCAAACAGACCTCGAAATCGCGGTAGAATCACTTAAGCTTGGGGCGCAAGACTTCCTTACTAAAAACGATATTACACCTCCTCTTCTTGCTCGCAGTTTTTATTATGCTAAAGAGCGCAGAAAGTCTGAACAGGCATTACAGCAATCCTTAATTGATATTGCCGATCGTAATGAGCAACTTAACCAACTTGCTTATACAGACCATCTCACCAAGCTACCTAATCGCACCCAGTTCGAAGCAGAAATAAATCATAGACTGAAAAATGCTCAAACGGAAAAAAAGCAATTTGCGCTTCTTTATTTGGATCTAAATAACTTTAAAACGGTGAATGATAACTTTGGGCATATTGTGGGAGATGAGTTACTGATTCAGGTGGCAAATCGGTTGCAAATAACCTTAGAAGCAGGGGACTTTATTGCCCGTATGGGAGGCGATGAGTTCCTTATTTTCACCGATCTTATTGATAGCAGTAACAAGCAAAGGGTAGATCAGCTGATTGAAAACATACTCTCAGCCTTTGATGCGCCATTTGCGATAGATCGTAAAGAGATTCAAAGTCAGCCTGCTATTGGTGTTGCGTTTTATCCAGAAGCGCATAGTGCGGAGCTTCTGATGAAGCATGCTGATTGTGCTATGTATGAGGTAAAAGCGAACCCAGAGTCAGGCCAGTTTGTACGCTTTTATACAGGGGAAATGGAAGAGAAATATAATCGCAAAGTGATGATAGCCGCTCAGCTTGATCATGCGATTAAGCAAGATGAATTTGATGTTTTTTTCCAACGTATTGAAGACATTCACCAGCCAAACAGCTTAAATTATGAAGCTTTACTTCGCTGGAACTCTCAGCAGATGGGACCTGTCCGCCCAGAAGAGTTTATCCCAGTATTTGAAGACAGTCCGATTATTAATCAGCTCACCAAGATAGTGCTTAAAAAGTCTCAGAGACTTATCAAGCAACTAGATGCTTCAAATATTAAGCTCGCTAGCATTAAAATTAACGTGACAGCTTCGCAATTATCCAGTGCGAACTTTAGCCGTATGTTTTTATCTTGGCTGGAGGAACTTAGCCTTTTACCTTCGGCTTTTTGTGTGGAGTTAACCGAAAGGCAAATGGTTAAAAATGTTGCTACCTGTATTAATCAAATTGAAGAATTACGTGAGGCTGGGGTAAAAATTGCCTTGGATGACTTTGGTGCAGGTTATTCCTCTATCAAGCTGTTGCTTGAGTTTGCCATTGATTATCTCAAGCTAGATATGTCTTTGATTAAAGACATTGAAAAACACAGACGTAATCAAGCCTTGGTATCTGGCATTATTGAAATTGGCCATAGAATGGGCATGAAGGTTGTGGCTGAAGGAGTGGAAACACTAGATGAATATCAGACGTGTAAAAAACTGAAATGCGACATGATACAAGGCTACTACTTACACAGGCCTGAGCCGCAAGAAAGTCTTTTAGAGAAGACATTAGAGAGTCAAACGTCAAACAAAACAGTGTTAAACAAACAAGCACCTGAGTTAGCTTAACTTTGGTGCCATTAGTACACTTTCTCGGGCAAACTAGGTGTTGAAAATAGCCGCTAATAAACCGCGATAGGCGTTGTTTCCTGCTTGTTTATCGCCACGGCCACGGTTTAAAACTATGGCTCCACGGTTAACCGAAATTATCATGGCGGCAAGTTCGTCTGCTTGCCACTTACTGCTTAGTTGGCCTTGTTCTATCGCCAGCTGGCACCTTCTCTCAAGGCATATGAGCATATCATCTAAGCCATTTTTGATTGAGTCTTTGGCAATAGAGTCTTGGGTACTCATTTCCAAAGCCGCTAGGCTGGCTAGACAGCCTTGATCCATTTTATCGTCATCAAACCCACCAACAAGATAATCGCAATATTCATAAATAGCGGTTTTAAAATCGGCCTGTTCAAGCTTAGCTAAGGCCTTGCTTGTGTAATGTAAGCGAAACCTTTCAAGGCAGGCTGTGTATAGACCATCCTTATTACCAAAAGCATTATAAATACTTGATTTATTTAACTTTGTTGCCTTCTCTAAATCAGAAAGTGAGGTGCCAGAAAACCCTTTATCTTTAAAAAGTGACATGGCTGAGTCAATCGCAGCATCGGTATTGAATTGTTTATTTCCACTCATAGCTTTATTTCCATTTTTAAAAATAGCATTGACATCTTGAACCGATCGTTCCAGAATGATTTTGAACTGATCGTTTCAAGACTTAGTCAGTGTAATTTATTTCATTAGATTTGTCTTTAGAGCTCATCAGTAAATTTTCATTTCAGTTAATATGGTAATTCTATGACTAGCCCAAATCTTACCCAAGATCTTCCTAAAAAACCTATCCCTTTAAGAATCACTTTTATTTTGAATGCTCTGATGATGGTGCTGCCTTTTGTATTCTATGGGGTTTTCATTAGCCAGAATATTCAAGTTGGTACGTTAGACCCACAATGGTTCTTGTATACAGGTGCTGCTTATATTGCGAGTTTTGCTTTTTTAGTGAGCTTTATTTTAAAGCGTAACTTTACCGGCTTTAGAACCCTGTTCTTTGTTAACTTTGTGATTGCTATTCCTGCTGGTGCTTATATAGGCATGGTTATCGCGTTGGTATCTTTTGGATTAAGTTTTAATCAAAAAATCAAAGCGTATTTTTTAGTAGATTAGACTTGATAGCAGATGAAAACTACCTAATAGAAGAGGCAAGCAAAATGGCACCTTACCTTCTTGGATCATGTATTTGTGAAAAGGTTAAATATGAAGTTAAGGATGACTTTATTAGCTTTAAACTTTGCCATTGTCGCTTATGTCAAAAAGCGTCAGGCTCTTCAAATGTAGCCAATGCATTTACTTTTATAGAGAATATAAATTGGCAGCAAGGAGAAAATCATCTGGAGAGTTTTGATGTACCCAATAGCCAGGTGAGACGGGTATTTTGCAAAACCTGTGGGACTTCTATGCCATTTTTGACACAAAATGAAAGGTTGCTGGTGGTGCCTGTTGGCACGCTATCAGTCCAGCCTAAACTTCCTCCTCAGGAAGTTAGGGTCTGGCATGAAAGAATGTCTTGGTATGATGAAAGTAAAAGACTAGAGTCTCTGTTACTAAGTTAAAAACGAGGGAAGGGTTTAGCGACAGGGTTAACTTGTGCAGAACTATATTGGTAACGTAACCAAGCTTCTTGATTTGAGTAAACCTGTGCTCCTGTAGCGTCAGCAACATTCCAATCAGCTTCCCAAGGGGCGTGTACTCTATCGCCGTTTACATAAAATTTAACGACATTACGAAGAGGAAAGTTAGTGTCATTCCAATAGCGGCAACAAAAAGCGAGTTCAGAGGAGGTAATCGCGACATAATCGTCTTTATTAGGCAGGCTATCCTTTCTCGCCATGGTACCTAAGTCACCCAAACCATCTAATACAAAATGCACCTTAGCATCTACATTTCGATAAAGTGGAGAAGAGGCAACCATAGCAATACCGCCTTTACAGGCACGCCTAATACCTTTAAGCATTTTCGCATGGGCCCAATAATGCTGGTCGGCTGTTCTTCGGCCACTATAAGTATCGGGATGCTGTGTCCGTACCACAGCTTTATTTTGATGAGTATCTTTTAAAAGTCTTGAGTTTGTCATATTAAACACATCTGCCGGATTATAGCGACTAGCGAGTAAACCATTCGAAAATACTTGACGTGTTGCCTCATTACGAATATCGCCAAGGGCTCCACCACGACGAATGCTATCCATCACTTCCTGACGAGTTACATTTAGCAGTCCCGCCCCATTCCATTGTCGGCCAAAAGCTAGGCCAGTTCCTATATTGGAAGCATTATTAAAGTCGTCACATTGTAAAGGGCGACCAGCTGGCAAACGATAAGGCGCGTAACTTCTAGCAGGTGCTATACCATACATAAGGTCGACATAATCGGTAGTAGCATCCATTGTTGCGTAATAGCTTTGAAAATCGAGTTTGTTAGTTATGCGACCATTAGCGACAACATTAAGTGCCAGGTGTTGCGATATTGCTGAACAGTGAAATGACACGTATTTAATCACTTTTTTATATTTTTCTTTTTTTGCTTGAGACATTCGAGATATTCTCAAACTGACTTCTTGTTTTTGTACT
Source organism: Marinomonas sp. SBI8L (assembly GCF_001624705.1). Taxonomy (GTDB): domain Bacteria; phylum Pseudomonadota; class Gammaproteobacteria; order Pseudomonadales; family Marinomonadaceae; genus Marinomonas. The sequence goes on along the minus strand of NZ_JSEO01000001.1, from coordinate 90,947 downwards.
GGAGGCGAGGTTCTAGTTAACAACTCTCTTAAGCTATTTAGGCTAGACGCTGCGATTCTCATATTGGGGTGGCATTCACGAGCAATACGATCAAACTCTGCAATTGAAAAGGTGACAGGGGTGTTGTTGATAGTAAAAGGCATAACAAATCCTTGTAGTTGCAAATGAAAAATAGTGAAGGCGGTTAATCCTGCTGTCTTAAGTTTTATATTATTAAAGATTTCTTAAGGTAAACTTAACTAAATTAGAAAGGTCTTATGAAAACGGTTTTTTGTTTTAGTTCCTTTCTTCAGACCAAAAAAAGCAGAAAGCTTTAATTAAATAAATGCTTTCTGCTTTTCGTTATTTTAGTTTGAAAACTTGTTTAGATTTAGCTTCCCTAGCGGCGTTTAAAGTCCACCTTGAGTTAATTTCGCTGGGTCTAATAATTGCGTTAGCTCCTCTAAACTAAGGTCTGTATTTTCCTTAGCCACATCAATAACTGGACGGCCTTCTTTATAGGCTTGTTTAGCGATTTCTGCTGCTTTTTGATAGCCAATAATGGGGTTTAGCGCGGTGACTAGAATAGGGTTACGAGCTAGGGCTTCTTTTAGTTTGTCTTCTTTTACGGCGAAGCTGCTAATGGCTTTATCTGCCAACAAATGGCTCACATTACTAATTAGCTGAATACTCTCTAATAGGTTACGAGCAATCAAAGGCAGCATAACATTCAACTCAAAGCTGCCAGATTGTCCAGCCACTGTGATGCTGGTGTCATTGCCCATTACTTGGGCCGCGACCATAGCAGCGGCTTCTGGAATGACGGGGTTCACTTTACCCGGCATGATAGAGGAACCTGGTTGCAGGGCCTCTAATTCAATTTCACCTAAACCTGCTAGTGGGCCTGAGTTCATCCAGCGCAGATCATTGGCTATTTTCATCAAAGAAACCGCTGTGGTTTTTAATTGGCCTGAAACTGATACGGCGATATCTTGGCTCGCAATATGAGTAAACAAGTTTGCCGCTGGGGTAAATTCAATCTCTGTTAAAGCAGATAACTCTTGGTTGAAGGTCTTAGCAAAGTCGGGGTGAGCATTGATGCCTGTCCCTACTGCTGTACCACCTTGGGCCAAACTTTGTAATGCAGGCAAGCTTAATTCAATGGCTTGGATATTTTGTTCTATTTGTGTCGACCAACTTAATAACGATTGATCCAAACGAACCGGCATCGCATCCATAAGGTGAGTACGGCCTGTTTTTACATACTGCTTCACACTTTCAGCTTTTGCTTGGATGCTAGCAACAAGGTGCTTTAGAGCTGGCAGCAGGCTTTGGTGTATTTCTAACGCGGCACTGATATGAATGCTGCTTGGGATAATGTCATTACTGCTTTGGCCATAGTTAACATGGTCATTCGGGTTAACCTCAAAGCCAGCAATACGAGAAGCGAGAGTCGCTAAGACTTCATTGGCATTCATGTTAGAGCTTGTGCCTGAGCCTGTTTGGAATACATCAACAGGGAAGTGCTGGACAAAATTCTCTTGGGTAAGCAGTTCATCGACCGCTTGCATTATAGCGTGGGAAATTTCTTTATCTAATAAACCTAATTTTAGGTTAGCTTTAGCGGCAGATTTTTTAGCAAGCAATAATCCACGAATAAAAGCAATCGGCATGCCCTGACCACTAATGGGGAAGTTATTAATCGCACGCTGAGTTTGGGCAGAATAGAGAGCGGATTCTGGGACTTCAAGTTCACCCATACTGTCACGTTCAATTCGAGTTTTCATCTTGGTTCCTTATGGTGTCTGGCGTTATTTAATAAAATTAGGAGAGAAATAGTGGGAAATCACATTAATTTCGGATAACAAATCCTGTAGCTCACTTTGTTGCTGAGGACGTTTAACAATACGGTTTAAGCTACATAGAGGCCTAGCAATATGATCTAGGCAAGTCACACGCCAATGGTCAGGGTTCATAGTGTCGGCAAAGGTTTCTAACAAAAACTGCACTATCCCTATATAACTTTTCCATTGCTCTTCAGGGGATATTTTCTGGCATCTACCTTCTTCGAAGGCTAACCAGATAGAAAGTAAGGCTGGGTTATTTGGCTCCATGCCGTAACGTATTTTATTTTTCAGCTGATCAATCATGATGAGGGCTTACTGCTTGAATATTAAATAAATTAACGATAATGAGAATTGTTATCATTAAATAATAAGCTCAGTTAAAGGTCAAGCAAACTCAAAAATCAAAGGAAAATAGCCATAAATTAGATTTATTCATAATGTGAAATCGATAGAGTCAGACTTATATGATAAATACTAGATCCGTATATTAGGGGTATTGCTACTTGTTTGTTTTTCAGTCAAATTGTCTGAATACAAATAAGGTGCTCGCGTTAAAGGATGTTAAATCGCAGTGATAAAATGGTTTTTGTGCTCTTGTTTTTGCTATTTCTGACCTGTTTAAATTCCATTGGAAATAGTTAGAGTTGATTATTAATTCATTTAAAAACAAATGCTTATAATGTTTTTCAGATAAGTTTTTGGTTTTTAATGCGGTTTTGATAATGATTTTCGATAAACAATTCTTCTGATCTCGTCAGGGTTTTTAGCGTGATAACATTATCTCGCTTGAAAGTATCAAATTGCCTAGAGATGAAACAATTGTTTTATACCTATAAATTATAAAAATAATTAAACAAAGACATAATTGATCTAATTCAAGGGTTTTGAACACATGACTTAGTTAATTTGTTTTGCTAATGTTTTTATCTCGATTTGGTAGATCAACACGAAAGTCACTGCCATGTACCTAGAACTGTGGGTGCATGGCCAGATTTATGGCATGCACCCCTTAATAAGAGTGCGTGTTATGACAAAGCAATCTGTTTTATGGATAAAATCACCTCTTTCGACCTTTACGGCCAATAATGAAGATGCCTGCAATGGTATCTTGATACAGGGTCAAACCATCCTTGAGTTGGTGCCAAAAGGTCAAAGCCCCAAGCGTCAGTATGATCAAATTTTTGATGCCAGTGCCCATGTGCTTATGCCAGGTACGGTTAATACTCATCATCATTTTTATCAAACCCTGACCCGAGCTTGTCCGCCTGCTTTAAATAAAAAACTCTTTCCTTGGTTACAAACCCTTTATCCGATTTGGGCCAAACTCACACCAGAGCAACACGCTTTAGCCACAGAGCTTGCCATGGTGGAGTTACTGCTAAGCGGTTGTACCACGGTAAGTGATCATCACTATTTATTCCCAGAAACCTTAGTCAATGGCATAGATCAGCAGGTAGACGTTGCGCAACGCTTGGGTATGCGTGCGACTTTTACCCGAGGCTCCATGAGTTTAGGCCAAGATCAAGGTGGCTTGCCGCCTCAGTCCGTTGTGCAAAGTGAAGAGACCATCATGGATGACAGTGCTCGTTTGATTCAGGCTTATCATCAAAAAGATGACCTTATCGAAATAGCACTCGCCCCTTGTTCACCTTTTTCTGTCACGCAAGATTTGATGAAGAGCACGGCCGCACTGGCGAAAGAGTTCGATGTGAATATTCATACCCACCTTGCTGAAACAGAAGATGAAAACAATTTTTGCTTAGAAATGTTTGGTCAAAGGCCATTGGACTATTTAGAGACAGTTGGTTGGTTGCATAACAAAACTTGGTTAGCCCATGGTATTCACTTTAATGATGAAGAAGTGAAACGCCTCGGTGCTGCCAAAGTAGGGATATGTCACTGTCCTTCTTCCAACATGGTATTGGCCTCAGGGATTGCCAGAGTGAAAGAACTTGAAGCGGCTGGTGTTCGTGTTGGTTTGGGCGTTGATGGCTCGGCTTCTAATGACCATAGCAACTTGATGCAAGAAATTAGGCAAGCCCTTTGCATACAAAGGTTGAGATACCAAGCAGATGAGTTTACTCACCTTGATGCCTTAAATCTTGCCACAAAAGGCTCTGCGCAGGTGCTAAATCGCCCAAATATTGGGCAGTTAGCTGTGGGTATGAAGGCAGACCTCGCACTTTATAAATTGGATGAACCAAGGTTTAGCGGCAGTCACGATCCATTAGCGGCCATGGTGTTATGCGGTGCCCATAAGGCTGATGCTGTCATGATCAACGGCCAATGGAAAGTGCAGCAAGGGGTCTGGTTAGAAGGGGATATTGCCGAGTTAATGCAAAAACATACAGCAGCGGCAAAAGCCTTATTTCAGTCGGCAGGCTATTAAAGCCCATTATTTTTAAAAACTATCACTTTAAGACTCAATTTTAATCGGCTTTCAAAAGGAGATGAAGCAACAGGGAAAGACATAAATAGTATTTGGCTGGTTGAAGAGGCCAGCCATTTAAACCATTAACTCAAAAACTATGAACTCAAACTTGTAAGTATCTCGTAAAAAAATAATAAGCGGAGCAACAGCATGAGTAAGAACAACCAGTTAGATCAACAGTCAGAACAAGAATACAGTAATGATAAAAACGAATTAATTTATGGTCTTAATGATAGGCCAGAACCCCTAAAAGCCTTATTTGCTGCGTTTCAGCATATTTTGGCAAGCTTTGTCGGTATCACCACACCCGCTTTAATTATTGGTGGTGTGTTAGGTCTCGGCGAGCACCTTCCTTATCTAATCAGTATGGCCCTGATCGTCTCGGGTGTCGGTACCTTTATTCAAGCCAAGCGAGTCGGTCCTATTGGGTCTGGTCTTTTGTGTGTACAAGGGACAAGCTTTGCTTTCTTAAGTGCTGTATTAGCGGCGGGCTTTTTAGTGAAAAACCAAGGCGGGAGCTCAGAAGATATTCTCGCCATGATCTTTGGTGTGTGTCTTTGCTCAGCCTTTATCGAAATTATCTTAAGTCGCTTCATGCATAAGCTGGGACGCATTATTACTCCTGTGGTGACGGGTATCGTCATTACTACTATAGGCTTATCGCTTATCAAAGTGGGTATGACAGATTTAGCGGGTGGTTTTAATGCTGAAGATAAGGGCGCGCTGCACTATCTTGCGATTGGTGGAATCACACTCAGTACTATTATTTTGTTAAACCGTTTTAGTAACCAAACACTGCGTCTTTCAGCCATCATGATAGGTATGGTTGTTGGCTATATTAGTGCGGCTTTCATGGGGATGGTTAATTATGATATTGCCGAAGTAGCGCTGATCACTATCCCAACACCTTTCAAATATGGGCTAGATTTTGATATTGCTGCTTTCATTCCTGTTGCTATTATTTCGGTTGTGACTGCGATAGAAACCACGGGAGATTTAACCGCTAACTCTATGGTGTCTAATGAGCCAGTAAAAGGCCCTGTTTATATGCGCCGTATTAAAGCGGGTGTATTGGGTGATGGTACTAACTCAACCATCGCTGCGATTATGGGTAGCTTCCCTATGTCGACCTTTAGTCAAAATAACGGTGTGATTCAGCTTACCGGTGTCGCAAGTCGTTATGTGGCTTTCTACATAGCTGGCCTATTTGTTTTGTTAGGCATGTTTCCGATTATCGGTGCTTTCTTACAAACCATGCCTAAACCAGTACTAGGTGGTGCAACACTTGTGATGTTTGGTACTGTGGCTGCTGCTGGTATTCGTATTTTGGCTACAGCTGAGCTTGGCCGTCGTGACCTATTAATTATGGCCGTGTCTTTTGGCTTAGGTTTAGGTGTCACCGCTGTGCCAGAAGTCACTAGCGCTATGCCTCCGCTACTTAAAAATCTAATGGGCTCTTCTGTTACTGTTGCAGGTCTTTCAGCCATCTTAATGAGTCTGTTTTTACCTATGAGTAAGCGTGAACTGAAAAATCTTGAAGCGGCTGAACAGCAAGCTGAAAAAGATGCAGAAGCGTTAGATAAATCGGATAAAGCATTAGATGCAGTGTAAGGCTAAATATAAATTAAAGGATAAAAAGGGCATGCGCTTCGTTCACTAAGTGCATGCTCGATATTATCCAGATAAAAAATAAAACCTATTTTTCGGTTTAGGTTGCCTTTTACCTGAGGGTGGCCTTTTTTAAGGGATGAGAGTTAACTAATTGATTAGGGATGAATGATAGACTGCCGAAATGTCAGGGCTTTAATTAATCTTCAAAAAAGTAAATGAATGGGGTAATAACCCGACACTTTAGCGTATTATGTTTTACTAATGTAAAAGTGCTTTGCTTTTAATAGCGTAATTAAGCAGTGATTGAGAAAGCAATGAAGATAGAAATTACAGACATCAGCAATAGTGTCACTGCCCCTTTGGCTAGCACCCCAAATGAGGTGAATTGCTCAAACTGCCATGCATCCTGCTGTCATTACGAAGTCATGCTTATTTCAGAAACGGGTGTCCCCGAAAGGCACATTACCGAAAACGAATACGGTGTCGAGGTGATGCTACGTTTAGAAGATGGTTGGTGTTCTGCTATGGATAGGCATACCCATATGTGTACCATTTATGAAAATCGCCCTTGGGTGTGCCGCGAATTTGAAATGGCCTCGCAAGATTGTAAAAGTGCACGTCATCAATACATGAATACTAAAGCATAAAGTCCGTTTCCTGATTCAGTTTGTTACCTTACGTGCAAGAAACGCATGATAAAGTGACAAAAAAATATATAAGTTATTGGCTTTCATAGTATGTTTTTAAATTAACTCTCCTATCCTTGGTGCTCAATAGGTATATTAGGTGGCTCTTATGTATGCCTCTTAACGCTTAGAAATAACTATCTAGGGAGAAACTAATCTTAAGATGAAAGACTTTGATTTCGAATTTAAAAACATAGTTGAGACAGCAAAAGATGTTGTCATAGTGACAAAAGCTGAGCCTATCAATGAGCCTGGACCTGAAATTATTTATGTTAATCAGGCCTTTACCGAATTGACTGGTTACTCAAAAGAAGAAGTTATAGGTAAAACGCCAAGAATTCTTCAATCCAAAGGTACAAGTGAGAAAGCGAAAAGCTTGATTCGTAAAGGCTTGGAAGACAAGGTACCTGTGAGAGTCACAATAAAAAACTACTCTAAGGCAGGGAAAGCCTATTGGTTAGATTTGAGCATCACGCCGCTTTTTAATGATCAAGGCGAGGTGACACATATTGTCTCGATTCAACGTGATGTAACTGAATACATAGATGTTCAAAATAAATTAAAACTACTTTCAAGAACAGATCCGCTAACCGGTCTGATGAATCGACGTATGTTTGATGAAATGGCTGAAAAGGAGTTTCTTCGCTATAAAAATGAGAATATTCATTACTCATTATTAGCGTTAGATATAGACCATTTTAAGCTGATTAATGATAAATATGGCCATCCGACAGGAGACTATGTTCTCACTTCATTTTCTTCTTTTTGTGAGACGCATATTCGCTCTCAAGACAAGATTGCTAGAATCGGTGGCGAAGAGTTTTGCATTATTTTACCTGCTACCAATAAGGCTGGTGCCATTGAGGTAGCCGAAAAACTGAGAAGGGCAATTTCGAATGCCCGTTTCAATCAGAATAATCATGACATCGCTATCACTGTCAGCATAGGCGTGTCCGAAGTAAAAGAATCGGATTATGACTATGTGGCTATGCTCAAACGCGCTGATGAGAACCTTTATCGTGCTAAGCGTAAAGGCCGTAACCAAGTTTATAGCTTAGATAGCTAAAGCATTAGCACGCGAAAAACTAACTTTCCGACCAAGTTTTAACCTGGTTCTTGCCATGGCTTTTAGCTTGATACATGGCTTCATCAGCATACCTGATAAGTTGTTTAGGCGTTTGGGTATGATCAGGAAAAAGACTAATCCCTATGCTTAGGGTGATATCACAGAGCTTATCGTCTAATTTGAAGGATCTACTGCATTTAGTCAGTATTTCTTTCGCTATGGCTTCGGCAATATCTAGCGCTTCTAGCTCTTTAATTAAAATCACAAACTCATCACCGCCTATACGATAAATACAGTCTTGCTTTCTCACATGTTGGTTAAAACGAGCTGAAATACGCTGTAGCAACTTGTCGCCAATATCATGACCATGGGTATCGTTAATTTGCTTGAACCCATCTAAATCAATAAAGAGTAAGGCTAAATTTTTACCTGATTTATGGTGTAAATCCATCAAGGGTTGTAAGTTTTCAAATAGTTTTTTACGGTTATAAAGGCCTGTTAGAGGGTCTGTAATACCTGCCCGTCTATGACCTTCAATTGTACGATAAATCCAATACAAGAAGCCTAACAAGGCAAGTACTGTGATAACGAGGATTGTGGTAATAATTAAAATTTGAGATTGAATAGTTTTATGTTCAGCTTCGGTCTCTATGTAAGCCATAGAAAGCTCATCTAATAAAAGTGTTAGCAATAAGGTGTGTTCAGGGTTATAAAAATCATCTTTAGCTTGGTTGGATAAAAGGATTTTATCTTTCAACAGGCCTAGGTGCAGATTCACCTTATTAAACGCTTTTTTCTGATCCATATCACACTGGTCACAGCTGTCATAACCTTTGTGTTGCTTTAGCTGGATATTCTGGTTTAACGCGACATAAATAGAAACTTGGTACTGGGCATAGGCTAAAAATTTAAGAAACTCGTCATCATCCTGATATGTTTCATGTAATGAAAATAAGAGAGTGTCTAAGAACTTGAATGAGTTTCGAGTAATCGCTATATCAGATAGATAGTCATTCATAAGACGCTGTTTATCTTTACTTAACCTATTCAGTTCTACCCCAATATTTTGCAAGGGTCCTTGAATGTTTGAGGACATTTGTAGAAACAGCTGTAATTCGGTTTGGTAATTTTTAGCTGCCTGATTAACTAAATCATAATGGGGGAAATTATTACTATGAATGCGATTAAGTTCAAAATTCCATTTAGCATCAGCAGACCTTAGTTCGACTACCTGAAAAATACTGTTTTGAATCCCCATAGTATCTTTCAAGTCTGAGTAGCGATTGTAAGTACCATAAATGGCTAACATTATGGCTAAACTCAACAGAACAAAGATAAGAGGTAGCTTAATTTTATTCATAAGCAGCTGGCTCTATTTGGCTATTGAGTGATTCTAAAAAGGCTTTAATCTGTCTTATCTCTGTATTAGTCAGTGTTTGACCAAGTTGATACTGGGCCATAATCCTTATCATAGACTCTAATGAATCAACTGATCCATCATGGAGATAAGGCGCGGTAAGAGCGACATTTCTTAAAGATGGCACACGTAATTTCTTGGCTCTATATTTGCCGTCTTCACCCATATAAGGGGCAACAACGCCAAGAGACTGAAACAGGTTACCACCAACATTGGCACCTTGATGGCAGGAAATACAGCCATAGTCTTTAAACTTTTCATAACCATATTTAGCGGTTTGGCTAATCGCTTGCTCATTACCTAGTAGGTACTCATCAAATTTGCTTGGCACTATTAGGTTTGTTTCAAAATATAAAATGGCATCAAAAATTGTCTCTTGGGAGATTTCACCTTGATACGCCTTCCTAAACTTAGGGGTAAAACTGGTGTCAGCTTTTAGTGATGTTACAGCTCTTGGCCAATTTGTTCCCATTACTTTAGGGTTAGCTAGCACCCCACCTAAATGATGGCCTAAGCTTTCGAATTGACCACGCCACCCTACATGGAAATTCTTACTTGTATTGAAAATAGTAGGAGAGTTAGTTGCAACATTTTCACGAATTTTTAGCTTGTCTCCACCACCCATACTTAAGTCATGGCATGTATGACAAGAGGTGTCATTGTTTAAAGATAAGCGAGTGTCTTTAAACAGGGCTTTACCTAGTTCAAACTTATCCTGGTCTAAATTTTCAGCTGGAAAGATAGGCGAGATAGGCTCGTTAGCCCAGCTGTTATGCACACCAAAACTAATCAAGATGAAGATTAAAGCTAAGGATTTCGAGCAAAGTTGTTTAGCAAATAGAATCAATATAACAATTCCTAGGGAAAACTTTTTTATATTAGAAGTTACTAAAACCAATATTTCAAGATAAGTCTGCCGTATTAAGCTGTTTTTAGCAGTGATATGAGGCTGGTATTTCCTCTTTGAGCACCTGAGTCGAAATAACAAACTTATTTAGAAGCGCATTATTAAATTATATCACTAAAACACAGTTTCATTTTTAGAGTATTGTTGTTCAAATGTAGAGCCGTGAGCAGCCATTATTAAATTGTCTGATAGGAGACCCAATGAAATTTCTGCTTTTTTTAGGCACCTCAAGAGACAGCTCTCCACCGAGACCAAAACGCCTTGGGTTACGTGTTGCAAAAGCCTGTCTCCAACATTTTGAAAGTCAGCGTTTTAAAAGCCAAGATAATGATGTGGAAATAGAGCTGGTAGATGTTTTAGATTATCCGTTAGAGTCTGTTTTTAAGCCTCACTTTGCCTACGCTAAGGGCAGAGCGCCAAGTGCGTTAGATGAGTTGGCTGAAAAAATAAAAACAGCGGATGGCTATATCATGGTGAGCCCTGAATATAACCATTCGATGAGTCCTGCCTTAGCTAACTTGCTTAACCATTTTGGTAGCTCGCTCTTTTCTTATAAACCTAGCATTATTATGACTTACTCAGCGGGTCAATGGGGTGGCGCAAGAGCAGCCGTGAATATGCGTACCTATTTGGCTGAACTTGGCTGCTTGCCTGTCTCTGCCATGATACACATCCCAAAAGCACAAGAGGTCTTCACTCAAGAAGGTACTTATGAGTCGAATCAAAATGAAGCTGAGTGGGAAAGCTACTTTGACAGAGGCTTCTCTCAATTAATTTGGTGGACAGAGGCGTGCCAGGGGCAAAGAGGCAAAACTCAGCTAGATGATGGCTTTGTCCGTGCTCCTAGTCAAAGAAACGCACCTAGTTAGAAATGTATTGGGTATTCAGAGAGGGGTTTTATTTTTTAAGAAGGTATGAATATTGATGGAAAGAGTTATCGCTTCTTTATTTATTATTTTATTTAGTAGCTTGTCTATATCTGGAGAGCCGCTATCTAGCAATGTAAATACGTTTAATTTAAATGGGAAAAACGTCACTTTATCAGACAGTATGCTTTCAAATTTGCGAGAGCATTGGAAAGGAAGTCGTAATCTTATTAGAACTAGTAGCTTTATGAAAAAAGCAGATGTGCGTTGGTCATTAGATTATATTTCACTTATCGAAGTGATTAATAGCAAAGGGTGTAAATCTCTTGAAGTTGTAAATACTAAAAAGTTTGACCCTGAAATTTACTCTGATAACACTGGCGTAAAAATTGAATCAGGGTTATTTGATTATGTTTGGGAGGTGAAAGTTTGCGATAAATATAGAAACTATCGCTTAGTAAACCCAAAAGATAATCAGTCATTTACACTTTACCCATTAAACTTATAAGGAATTAGTTAATAGGTATTTGTTATCAAAGATTGAGTAATATATTTTTAATTCAACAAACTCCTTACCCAGGCGAGTAAGGCGTCATATTCTTGATGCCTTTGCGTCTTCTCTCGGGTGATGAGATAAAAAGCCGCTTCTAGTTGGATTTTAGTGCCTGATAGGGCAATGAGCTCTTTCTTTTCTAATTCGTGTTTTGATAAGGGCAGTATGGCCAAAGTAATGCCTAGACCTGCTTTAGCTGCCTGTATTCCTGCTTCATAGGAGTCAAAATGTTCTGACGCTATCGTCTTATATTCAGCATGTGTGAGTTTGGTTTCTGATTTGAAATAACGCCACCAATCATCATGTTCAGGGCGACAATGAATTAGACTTTGCGTGTGCCAATTTATTTCATCTGCAAGTTCTTTACGTTCAAAATAGTCTGGTGAGCAGGCAAGAACGAGATAGGCAGGAGAAACGAGACGAGCGTTAGTGTCAGGTTTAGCCGTAAATCGAATAGCGGCATCTAGAGCATGTTTTTCAAGGGATACATAGCTCTCGGAAGCTTGCAGCGCTAATTTGATATTAGGGTTAGTGTTATGAAAGTCTGCTAAGTTTGGAATGAGGTACTGATTAGCAAGATAGGCCGTAGTGCTTAGCTTAATAGGTTGCTTTTTTTGTGAACTGATAAAGTCTTGAAAGCCTGTTTCATATTCCTGTATCACATGTTCAGCTAGGCTCAAAAAACGTGAGCCTGCTGAGGTTAAAGTAAGTTGCTTCTTGTCTCGATTAAATAAGCTAGTAGATAGATGTATTTCTAAACTCTTAATCTGTTGGCTAATCGCACTGGGTGTCAGGTATAGCTCGAAAGCAGCTTCCTTAAAACTCATATGCTTAGCAGCCATGACAAAGGTTTTAAGGTATTGAATGGGCGGTGCTTTTTGCATATCCATTGAGCGAACTTCCTGTTGAGTTAGATTTTCTAATCTCATCATAAAATAAGATCGTTTGTGTCTAAAGCTTGAAGGCTTTTATTATCTTTACACATAGGTTCCCTAGACCCAATTCAGATAATAAAAGTGCAAAGGAGTTTAAATGCCAGATAACTACGCCACATTCGAGCAAGCTAAGTCTCTTACAGGTATCAAACTGCAAGTGATAAAAGGTATTCCTAGTCCTTGGAGTGAAGCGGCTAAAGCCATTTTAAATTTGAAAGCGATTCCTTATACCCCAGTTGCCTTCGATGCCTTTAATCCTGAACAGCAAGCTTGGTTTGAAGCCAATAATGCGCCTTCTTTAAAACCTGAAAATGGTCCTGCTTTGAGTGATTGGTTAGACATACTTAATTTTGCAGAAGCCTATTATAAAAACAGCTTTCAAGAAGAAAGCAGCTTATTACCAGGAGATAATGCAGAGAGGGAAGAGCATCTTGCTTTATGCCACACACTTTGTAGCAAGCATGGTTTAGGTTGGCAACGCCGCTTGCAAAGTGTCCACCTAGGCTTGAATGAAGCGGGTGGTTTTCCTATCAAGATAGCTCAGTATTTAGCTACAAAATATGGTTATCACGCTGAAGATGTTGCTGTGTATGAGTCTGAAATAGTCCGTATTTTAGGTCTATTAACTGCGCGTCTTAAGAAACAACAATCTCACCAAAAACACCAATCCCATCAACAAAAGCCTCTTCAAAAACTCGCGTCAGACAATCAAGAAACGAGAGAGTCCATTTATTACTTTGGTGAAAACCTCACTGCTCTAGACATCTATAGCGCTATGTTTATGGCCTATTTTAAGCCCTTAAGTGAAGAGGTTTGTCCTATGTACCCGAGTATTCGAACTGCGTTTGAGACTTATCCTGAAACAGTGGCAGAGGGGCTAGATCCTATCCTTTTCAAGCATAGGGATTATGTTTTTGACGCTTATTTGTTATCGAGTTAAACCTGCTGTGTTTAGTAATATATCGTTATAAGATGAACTAACAATGCTTATTTTTCTCGATGAGGTAAAATCCTTTATACTTAGGCGTTCTGTGAGTTACTTAGTTTTTTGTGTCTCTTGAGGAGCTCATAAAATATAGAATTGTAGGAAGATAATAGAATTGAATCAGGTCATTTTTGATGCAGTTATGCTTGTTGTGAGTTTTGCTGTAGCGGGTTATGTATTAGTACTCGTTGAAAGGTTAACGCAAAAGAACGCGGCCTTCTGGTATGTGAAAATGTTGCTGCTTATTTGTGTGGTGTCACTGCCCATTATCTTCATCGAAATATTTAACGGAAACTTTTATACGACTCTTTTGGCTGGCGCTGGATCGGCTTATTTCTTGTTCAAAGGTGAGGCCTTAGGTCGGCGTCAAGAATCAGAGTAAGTTTTCATTAATGCTGGTGTTTATAAAAACTAAGACTTATTTCAAGTTTAAAACCATATAAAAAGGCGAACCTTGATTCAAGGTTCGCCTTTTTAGTATTAATGTTTTTATCGCAACGCTTACTGTGTTTCTTAGATTAAGAACTTAAGCTGTTAGTGTTGCTTGTACTGCTGGCATTAGTTGGCTCTTACGAGACATCATGCCTGGTAGGTACATTAAGTTAGCGTCAGAGGTGTAACCGTATGCCGCTGCGGCGAGCTCTGCTTCTGCATCAGAGTAGATAACTAGATGAGCATTTTTCGTTTTTGTATCAACAATCGCGAAGAAAATGAAGTCTAAACCTTGCTTGGCTTTTTCACCTTCCATTTCAGAAAGAAGGTCTGCTTTACGTTCTAAAAGCTGTTCTGGAAGTAGCGTTTCTGCGACACCAAAACCCACTTTCTTGCCATTGATTTCGTAGTGTTTGAAATCGCCTTTTAGTACGTCGTAAGTAGAAACGTCCGCTAGGTCTGATTTAGCTTCCATCATTTTTTGGCCGAAGTCATATAGATCTTCGATGCCTGCGATTTTAGCGAGTTTTTCAGCGTATGGCTTGTCGACTGGGCAAGTGGTTGGTGATTCAAAAATCAGAGTATCAGACAAGATGCCAGCTAGTAGTACACATGCTGTTGTTGGGCTCATTTCTTTACCCATTTTTTCAAAGCGATCAGCAAGAATGGTTGCAGCGCTGCCCCAAGGACGAATATCAACAGATACTGGAGTATTGAATGTGATTGGCTGATCTTGGATCGCGTGGTGGTCGATAATGGCAACGATATCGCCGTTATCTACGTCTTTGTGTAGTTGCGTTTTCTGGTTAAAGTCAACAAGACCCACTTTTTGGCCTTCAACTTTAGAGATTAGCTTAGGTACTTCAACGCCACAGTATTCAACAACAAAAGCGGTCTCTTTGTTTAGCTCGCCGGCGCGACGTGCTTCGCCACCAAATAATTCAGCTGCACCAATTGCTGATCCAATGGTATCGCTGTCAGGGCTAAGGTGGCCTAACCATACTAGATTATCTGTTTCGTTGTTTTCTGGTGATTCTAAGTCAAAAAAAGCCATTTCTTACCCTATGTACTGCCCTAAAGCGGGAATGTTTAAAAATTTGAGCAATTATAAGCAAAAAACACGCTTTTGGTTAGACAAATTTTGTCTTGTTTACTTGGAATTATAGGTGCTTGCCTGCGACTTTAGTCTTGTATTTTCTTTACTGCTTTCTCTTCTTAAAAACTTATTTGTTCAATAGGTGTTCACTTTAAGTGAGTTTTCAAAGTTGTTGATTATTCTGCTTTTGACATGATAAAGCAGTTTATATAACTATATTATGTGTTTATATTGGTGGTTGTATCTTTATTTGTTGTAAATATAAGTATGTTATTCTTTTGAAATATTCCTATACTGATATTAGAAATTTACTCCTGTTTTGAGTAAAGCGCTTTTACTAAGTGCTGCTTAGATAGGTTCTTGTAGCAAATAAAAATAAGTCGTTAGGAGAATAAGTATGTTAATCGGTGTCCCTAAAGAGATTAAAAACCATGAGTATCGTGTTGGTATGGTGCCTGCGAGTGCCCGCGAGCTTATCAGCCACGGCCATCAGGTAATGATTGAAACTAATGCAGGTAGTGGTATTGGTTTTAGTGATGAAGATTACCGCGCGGTAGGTGCGACGATTAAAACAACAGCAGAAGAGATATTTGCTGAAGCAGACATGATAGTGAAGGTAAAAGAGCCGCTAGCAGAAGAGCGTGCGAGACTTCGCCCAGATCAAATTTTGTTTACTTACCTTCACTTAGCGCCAGATCTTCCACAAACAAAAGATCTGATTGCTAGTAAAGCGGTTTGTATTGCTTATGAAACCGTAACCAGTGATAACGGCAGTTTGCCGCTATTAGCGCCTATGTCTGAAGTGGCAGGCCGTATGTCTATTCAAGCAGGCGCGCAATGCCTAGAAAAATCTAACAGTGGTCGAGGTATGTTACTCGGTGGCGTACCGGGTGTTTCGCCTGCAAAAGTTGTGATTATCGGTGGTGGTGTCGTGGGTTCTAACGCTGCCCAAATGGCCATTGGTATGGGCGCAAATGTGGTTATTCTTGATCGCTCAATTGATGTTTTACGTCGTCTTGATGCTCAATTTGGTGCTCGTCTTGAAACTGTTTACTCAAGCAAAGACGCCCTAGAAGAACATGTTTTATCTGCTGATCTCGTTATTGGTGGTGTTCTGATTCCGGGCGCAGCTGCACCTAAGCTTGTTACTGAAGATATGATCAAACGTATGAAGCCAGGTTCTGCTGTTGTTGATGTTGCTATCGACCAAGGCGGTTGTTTTGCGACATCTCATGCGACAACACACGCAGAGCCAACCTACATTGTTGATGATGTTGTTCATTACTGCGTAGCGAATATGCCAGGTGCTGTGCCAAGAACCTCTACCTTTGCCCTAAATAATGCAACGCTTCCATACATTATCGCGCTAGCAAACAAAGGTTATAAAGCCGCTTTGGCTGATGATGCACACTTGTTAAATGGCTTGAATGTACACAAAGGTTTGGTGACTTGTCGCAGTGTTGCTGACAACCTAGGCTTTGAATATGTAGACCCTGAAGAAGCATTAGCTCTATAACCTGAGACTAAAGGTTTAATTTAACGTCTTTTAAGATTTTGAGCTCACTGCCATTTTATTATGGTAGTGAGTTTTTTTTGCCTTGTACCTCCTTCTTTTCAATGGTTTCTTAGCTTAGATTTTTAGTCATAGGCCAGAATTTATCTCTCCACTTGATCAGCAAAACTTGACCCTTTTTATAAGCTCTAATATAACAAAACCTCCTAAGGAATGAGGTTATAACAAGAATGGAAGAACTAAATTTTATCGATAAAAGCGATTTTATGTTTCACCGTGTTTCAGGCAAGGTGACACAGAAAGACGATTATTACGAAATTAGTACAGAGTCTAATCCTGACTTTATTTGGGGTAATTACTACGCCTTTACGAATGCCGCAGCCATTGCCAAGCATTATCAGCATTTAGAGGCTGAGAGCATTAAGAAGCATGACTTTTTCGCCTTTTCCTATAATACAGAGTTTAAAGACTTAGATCTTGTTAATGAATATCAAGTGAAAGAATTCGATGTAGACATTGATGAAGGCATGATTCGAACCGAATCCATGATTGAAATTAAGAATGAGAATTTGTCACTTGGCATTGTGAGTACAGAGGAAGAGTGGCAAGAAATAATTCATAATCAATTAAAAAACTCAGGCTTACCCAAAAAAGAAACCGGCTTTTTAGAGAAGCGTTTTGCTGGTTACCGTAAAATGGTAAACAATGGTGAAGGGCATTGGTTTTTTGCTAAAAAAGATGATCGTATCCTTGGTGATTTAGGCATCTTTTTCGATGGGGATAATGCGCGTTTTCAACAGGTTGGTACAGTTGAAGAAGCAAGAAATCAAGGTGTATGTCAGAGTTTAGTGTGTTTTGCTGGTAACTATTGTCTTAATAAATTACTAATGAAAAGCCTCGCTATTGTGGCTGATGAAGGTTCTCCTGCACATCACATTTATCAAAAGCTCGGTTTTAAAACAGTGCTTTACACTCACTCTTTTTTTAAGAGTAACAGATAAAAACTAGAACATATGGTATGGACTGAGCTTATCACGTTAGCTTAGGGGATATGAGATAAGCTTAAAAGGTTCATAAGAGGCGTTGGCATTATGTTAATCACCATTGCGCGTTTTACTTATCCTTATGAAGCTCAAATAGCTTGGTCTAAACTGGATGCTCTTGGTGTGTCTGCTTACATTGCTGATGAGCATACAATCAATATGCAATGGTTATATTCGAACGCATTAGGTGGTGTACGCTTACAAGTTAGAGAAGAAGATGAGCAAGCTGCTCTTTTAGCATTAGCGGAAGACCTTGAAACTGAGTTAATGCAACAAGAAGGGTTCGACGCTGAGCTGTGTCCTGCTTGTGGTAGCGCTAATACCGAGTTTTATCAATTCGGCAAACGTTGGGCATTTTTAATTTTTTTAGGGTTGGACTTCCCTTTATTTCCCGTCAAAGAGGGGATTCAGTGTCGAGATTGCGGTGTTAAAAGCAAGACCTGATTTTTCTCGTATGTTTTTATCGCATTTTCATTGATAAATCCCTTTCATTTCCATTTTGTCTTAATTTGGCCCTTATTCAATAATAATGCTAACTTAGCGAAGGTTTTTTAAGATGTTCGTTTTGGAGGATTAAGTGTCAAAGAATAAGGTTCTGTTTGACCAAATAGGTCGCTATATAAAAGGTAAAGATGCCAACAAGCCACACTTGCTTGAATCTGTATTTAGCCAAGATGCTGTCTTAAAAATGATGGTGCAATCTGAAAACATTTCCTTCCCAGGTGAGGTAAATGGATTGGATGCCATCACCAAAACGCTTTCTAGTGAATTTAATCTGGCTTATGAAAATATTTATACCCTTTGCTTTCTTGATACTGTTAAACAAAGTGAGAATCTCATAAATTGTCATTGGTTGGTGGGGATGACGAGTAAAGAAACGGGGGAAGTAAAAGTGGGTTATGGGGATTATCATTGGACCTTTGAGCTAGAAGGCAAACATAAAGTGAACAAACTCATTATTCTCATCGAAGATATGTTAGTACTACCAAAAGAGCAGTCATCAGGCATACTGAACTGGTTAGAGTCTGGTACATACCCATGGGCTATGAGCTCAGCTATTTTAGATACCATTCCTGATATTAAGGCTTTGTCTGGTGCAGCAGAATTTTTAGGGAAGTTTAGAGAGGCTATTTAAGGATGTGTGTATTTCACTGACCATCTTCTTCACCACCATGTCTTCGTCGTTATCTTCTCTGATTGAATCATAAGCCGCAGGCGAAATAAGATTTAATACCTTGGTATAAGAATCGACTAACTCTCTATTTTTAATTGAGAGCTCGACTATCTGCTGTTTTGATTTATCAATAGCCATATAGGCGGCCAAATAAGAATCTGATGCTTGTAGCAACTGATTATAAATAGATACATTATTCTTTAGTGGGGCGGGGATTTTTTTAAACTCAAGCTGATTAATACACCGAATGAGATGTTCAAAATCTTTTACATCTGCACCAAATATTTCCATATAGCGTCGTTCAATTTTACTTTCGGCTCTTTTTTCTGCTCTTTTCTCAGATAGGATAAGCGAGATAAAAATGATGCCTAGGGTAATGACTAATAAGGTGATTTCATACAGCATTTTCTAATCCAGATTTACTTTTACAAATAGGGTCGAATCATGTTCATTATTGAGTGAAATAACTTAATTTAGATGACTCTAATGTAATGCTTGATGTAAATCAATTATGTATGAATCGTTTTTGGTTTACCTAGCCATAGTTACTTAAGGATAAATAGATAAAAGCTAACTGAAACTCATGAAGCGTCTTTTCATACTTTTAAAACCTTTGGTAATCCAGTGCTAACGGATAGAGAGAGGGAAGTTACTCTATTAATGATCCAGATAACGCCTTTAAAGCATTGTCGAATTACTTGATGTTGCATTTGGTACGGTTAAGGTCCATTGTAAAAATCTGTATAAAAAACTAGATATAAATGCTCAATATGAACTCTTTTCACTTTTTATTAATGCGGTAAATTTCTTGGAAATTAATATAGAAAAGTGATCTTTAAGCCCCTTCTTTTGTGTAATGCTTAGATTTTTTATTTGGATATAAGGTTTTAATTTATCCATGAAAAATGAATAAAAACTTAAATTCATACAGAATTCTTTCATTTATCTGACGCTTTTCTTTCTTATCGTGCAAAAAACAATCGCATGTAAATCTCAAAATTGTGATTTCGTTCTATTTTTAACCACTATTCCTGACCAAATGGTAAGAATTATTTTTTCTTGCACATTTGGTCAGTATTATCGCTTGATTTGTAATAAAATGTGAATGCAAAATGATTGCCGCTTTTTGGATACAGGGAAAACCTAACGGTTTTCTATCAGTGATGTTGTTACAAATTGGATTTGCTCCTAAAGCTAGAAAAATATTTATAAAAATTAATTAAACACTCTTGGGAAACTTCTAATGCGTAAGAATCTTTTAGTTTTAGGCGCTGCAGCTGCACTTTCAGCACCTGCTTTTGCTGCTGATTATACAGATGGCGATATCCATAAAAACGATTACTCTTGGTCTCAATTCAACCTAATGTATTCAGATGGCGAATTGCCAGGTGAATCTGATCATGACTATATTGAAATGGAATTCGGTGGCCGTTCAGGCATTGTTGATCTATATGGATACCTAGACATCTTTAACATCACATCTGATCAGGATAGCGACAAGCAATCTAGCGATAAAATGTTCTTGAAACTTGCGCCTCGTTTCTCTCTAGATGCTATGACAGGTAATGACTTATCTTTTGGTCCAGTAAAAGAAGTTTATATCTCTACTTTGTTTAACATCAGTGGTGGTGTTGATGCAGATGGTAAAAGTGATGTAAATAACTACTTTGCAGGTATTGGTGCAGACGTTGAAGTGCCTTGGTTCGGTAAAGTAGGCGTAAACCTATACGCTCTGTATGATCAGTCAAATAGGCAAATGAATGGTTATCAGTTCTCAACTAACTGGTTCAAACCATTCAAACAATTTGATAACTCTTTTATTGCATACCAAGGTTATCTAGATTACCAGTTCGGTATGGATAACGATGTAACTCTTGGCGATGCAACTTCTGGTGGTGCTATGTTTAACGGTATCTACTGGCATTCAGACCGCTATTCTGTTGGTTACGGCCTGAAAAGCTATAACCAAATCTATGGCATCGAGAACGGTGCATCTAATGTGAAATCAACAGGTAACTCACACTACGTTGCTTTTACATACAAAATCTAATTCTGATTTAGAATTAGCTTAATAGGTAGAGAGGTTACCCTTTTCTTTTTTACCTATATGCACTTGAAAGGCCTTGCTGACTTTATCAGTAAGGCCTTTTTGTTCTTTAAGCCGGCTCCTCCAAAGTTTGCTTGTGACTTTTCAATAAATGATTGGAAGAGGCTGACTCATTAATCTTTAAAGGTATTTTGTCCTATTATGATCTAGGCTTAAGCCGCTTGTTTTTGAGGTTTAAGAGGGCGTAATAGCTTGCCTGTTTCTATACGTGTTTTAAGGGCCTCTATTGTATGACCTAAGCTGACTGCCAGTTTGTTCTTTAAGACTAAGGCGTGTAATAAACTACCAAAAATGCCAAAGCGTAAAGTGTATTGGAAAGTCACAGTAAGCTTGCTTTGCTGATTACCCACCTTCTCGATAGAGAAATCACAAACACATTTTGCCATAGGGCCAAGTTTTTCAAAGACAAATTCAAAGCCTTTGCCTTCATGCCATTGAGTCACTGTTTCTTCCACTGTTCCAAAGCCTTTAATATGACAAACTCGGCCAGAGCCAACACTTTGGTATTTGTCATTTAGCGCGGTACTGTGCTCAACACTTGGTGCCCATGTATAAACATTGTTGAACTCTGAAATGACTGCCCATACTGCTTCTTGGGTAGCATTTATCATGATGGATTTTTGTAAGTAATATTTCATATCTGGATTTCGACGCATGGTTAACCTCATTCGTTTTTGATGCATTGCAAAGAGTGCTTTGCTTGAGTGGGGCTAAGTGTATGTCGCATCTGCTTGCTTAATAACTGATAATAAATGCAAGATAGTGTTGAATAATTACACCATAGAAAGCGGCTATTTTTTGTTAGAATACTTTTTTAGGTTTGTGAGGTTGCCAAGTGCTAAATTGGGATGATTTAAAGTTCTTTCTGGCAGTATGCCGTGCAGGCTCAATTCGTGCCGCAGCCCAAAGCTTAGGGGTTAATCATGCAACCGTTTCTAGAAGAATTAATAACTTTGAAGCTTCTTTAGGTGAGCGAGTGTTCGATCGAACTCAGCAAGGTTATATTCGTACCCGCCTAGGAGATGAAATTTTTGAAGAAGCTTCATATCTAGAAGAAAGGCTCAGCTCGATAGACCGTAAAATTGTCGGTAAAGATGAAAACCTAGAAGGTGAAGTGCGTGTCACCATGCCTGACTTATTAGGTCAGCATTTGTTGATGGAAGGGATTGTCGCTTTTTGTCGACAGTACCCACTTATTGATATACAAATCAGTGGCACAGTGAAGCTGCTTAATTTAGCGAATAGAGAAGCTGATGTGGCTTTTCGAATCTGTGATACGCCTCCAGAGTATTTGATTGGCAGGCGTTTAGCTTATATCCATAGAGCATGTTATATCGCCCGCGAGTTTGAGAATAAACTGACAGACTCTAGCTGGCTAGCGAGACAAAAACTGATTGGCTGGACCGATAAATACCAAAGGCCAATAGGCGTATTAGCCAGTGCGTACCCTAGATTTGATGTGCAGCATAAAATTTCAAATGGTGATTTCCAGCTCAAAGCCTGTGAGTCAGGATTAGGTATTTCTGTCTTACCTTGCCTGATAGGTGATGTAAATGAGAGCTTAGTGCGTGTGCCTCCCTATGTTACTGAAAAGAAGTTTGAGCTTTGGGTTTTAAGCCATCCAGATTTAAGAAAAAACGCAAAGATTCAAGCTTTTGTCCGCTTTATGACGGATTACGTGTTGGATAAAAAAGCCCTGATTGAGGGGGAGTTGTATACCAAAACACGCCTTGTTTAGGCGTGTTTTGCTTTCATAACTATCCGTTTTATCTTTCCATGAAACTAGCTAAAAACTGAATCAAGTCATTCATAATGAAAGTATTTAAGGTGCTTTAAGCAGAAAAATTTGAGCGATTATTTTAATTTTAAAGCGTCGGAGAGTGTTATTTACGCTACTGCCTTGTTAGCTGAAAAGCGAATTATAGACACTGAATTTAAAGAAAAAAGATCGCAAGTATCGAGACTTAATGTCTTATAAATGAAAGCCGCGGTACTATTCTAGTGGTTTAATAACGCGGCTTTAACTTAGTGTAAAACGCCAGTTTTTAAGCTGAGAGATTTTGCTGCTCTAAAGCAAAAAGCTTTTTTCCTAGAAGGTAAAGGAGCAAAACAAAGAAGATAAAACTGGCGTAAAACATACAGTATTTAAGAGCGAGTACGGCATTTGGGGTTATGTTTAAGTTTATAAAAAAGATTTGTCCAACTATACCAATGCCAATCGCCATAGCTATGTGTTGCAAAGATTGCATTGCTCCTGATGCCGTGCCGGAATCTGTGCTCTCGACTATCATCATAGATTGCTGAAATAACGCTATAATTGCGCTCCCCATACCTAAGCCAGCAACAAATAGTGGAATCATAATGTAAGCCATATTTCCCAATTGATAGAGTCTAGAGCTTAACAAACCAATTGAGAATAAAGCTAAGCACAAGAGTAAGGCTCCCATACTAATGCGAAGGTCATTCCATTTACTGTTTAACTTTTTTAAATACATTGAAGCGAGCATGACACCTAAGGGAAATGGAAAGGTAATAAAACCAGCTTCAAATGGAGAATATGTAAGGTGCGATTGTAAAAAAATCGCTAAAACATAAAAGAGACCAGGAACAGCTGATGAGAAGAGCATGAGTATAGTGAGGTTACGAATAAACCTTTTATTTAAATATAAGCGTGCAGGAAACAAGCTTGATCTATTCTTTTTCTCACATTGTCTAAGCCAATAAATAAAAAGTGTTATGAATAATAATGATGCAAGTAATAATGAGATAAGCCAAGCAGGCCAAGCTGCTTGATAGCCTTCAACAAGAGGTAAAATGATGCAGATACAAGCACTTGTATAGAGGCCAATACCAACCCAATCAATTACTTCATTATCTAATAAGGTTTCTGTTAAGTTCAGGTGTCGATTTACTCCCCAAAAAGCAATCAGTCCCAGAGGGATATTTATGATAAAAATACTACGCCAATCAAGGCTAAATAGATCTATTGTAAGTAATATTCCGCCTAATAATGGCCCTAAAATAGAAGCCAAACTGCTAATTATTCCGACTATGCTAAACATGCGGTTTTTTTCAGCTTGAGGGAAAATTAAGTTCGCAATAGCGAGTACTTGAGGCAGCATAACGGCAGCACTTATACCCTGTATAAAGCGAGCGATTAATAAGCTCTCAAGGTTAACGGCTAAAGCGCACATCATAGATGCGATTAAGAAACTAATTAAACCTAAGTTAAAAAGTTTCTTCCTACCTTTCATATCACCAAGTTTGCCAAAAGGTAATAAACCCGCTGCAAAAGCAATGAGATAAACAATCGAAATCCATTGGGTTTGCTCATAGGGAATAGCTAGATCTTTGGCTATGCTAGGTGTTGCAACATGCACTATGGTGATGTCCAGTAAGTTCAAAAAATTAGCAATAAGTAAAAAAAGTAAAACCTGCCAGCGACTATCAATTGGGTGAGTTGTCATAACGATCTCTTTTGTAACATTAAAAGTAACATGAAAATAAGCTTATATTCATGTAACTTTAAAAGCAACATTAAAAGTGGAAATCAATATGCGAGCTGATAGTCGTCTTTCAAGAGTGATTCATGTACTGCTTCATTTAAGTGAGTTAAAAGAACCAATTACCTCAGAGGTGATTGCAAAGATGTTAAATACCAATTCGGCAGTAGTAAGAAGAACCATGTCAGGCTTGAAAAAGAAAGGCTTTGTTGATTCTACTAAAGGGCATAATGGTGGCTGGGTGCTAGCTAAACCGTTGAAGGAAATTACTTTATTAGGCTTGTATGAAGCGATAGATATTACGCGCTTGTTTGCTATTGATTCAGGGCAAAGTAACTCAACCTGTTTAGTTGAAAAAATTGCGAATAGGTCAGTTGAAGAGGCAATGGACACGGCTAAAAATATTTTTTTAAAGCAACTTTCTGACGTAAACCTTTATGACTTAAATGAAGAGTTTAAAAAAGAACTAGCCTTGATAAACCCTTAATTTGGGTTTATCAAGTGCATTTTTTATATGAAGTTACTGTCGCCATTAGAGTTTTTACCTTTTATCAGAAAGTTAAAGCGCACTGACCATATTTAACAATATGGCTTTTGCTTTGTGTGCTTCTTCTTTTTGGTCTTCACTATCACTAATTTGGTAAACCATTTCGATGAGTGCGCCAATTATCATGCTGGCGGCTAAATTAATCTCATCTGTTTGTATTTTATTTGCTTGTTTCATTTCTGTTAATAGGTGTCGGATTAAACTGATGCTGCTTGCTTGTTCTTTCTCTCGCCATTCCTGCCAACCGAGCGCTAAAGGGCCTTCTTTTAAAATAATACGTTGATAATCTTTCTCTAACGCTATTGTCAAAAAACAATCTATCGCAGCATGTGTCTTTGCTTCTGCATCTAACTTCCCTTCTAAAGCTTGCATTATGATGAGTGTCGCAGAGCTTAGTTCTTGATCAAAAACTGCAGAAAACAGCGCTTTTTTGGTTTTAAAGTGATGGTATAAAGCCCCTTTTGTCAGCCTTTCACTCAGGGCTACTTCATCTAAAGAGGTTTTTTGATAACCCTTTTCGATAAAGCTTTTTCGAGCTGCCAGTAACAAAGCTTCACGGGTTTGCTCTGCGTATTCTTTACGTCTAGATGGTTTATTCATAAAGGCCTTTTATGTCACTTAAGAGGGAATGAGGTGATAAATGATGACAGTCTCATTGCAATAGAATGACGTTTATTTGAAGGGAGGAATATAACAAAGGTTTTTAACATACTCTAAGTATGTTAAATTCTTTGAGATTTTAATAGGAGGATGTCCTTATGAAAACCGTTAGATTAGATACAGGCACAATGCGTTATCAAGATCAGGGTGAAGGTGTGACGTTACTTTTTATGCATGGAGCACTATCCAATTATCAAACTTGGCGAAAGCTCATAGGTCCTTTATCAAAGTCATATCGGTGTATTGTGCCTGATTTGCCTTTAGGGGCCCATTCTAAAGCCATGCCAGAAGAGGCAGACCTGTCTCCTACCGGTATTTCAAAACATCTAGTTGCACTTTTAGAGGCGCTTGCTTTGGAGCAAGTCGTGATAGTCGCGAATGATACGGGCGGTGCTTATGCACAAATTTTTGCGGCTAGTCATCCGGATAAGGTAGCAGGGTTAGTGTTAAGTAATTGTGATTGCCTAGATGTATTTCCGCCAAAGACCTTTTCTATGCTGCAAAAGATGATCAACTTTCCTGGCTATACCTTTGTAATGGCCCAATTGTTTAAAATCGAATCCTTTTTAACCACGCCAAATGTAATGGGCTTGTTATCTAATACTTTAACAGGTGAGCAAATAAGGCATTTGTATGTGGCGCCTTTTATTAATAGTGCCAAGGTGAGGCGAGACTTTCAAAAAGTGGTCAATACTTGGTCGGAAAAACATACGTTAGCAGCCGCAGACTTGCTTAAATCGTATGTTAATCCTGTATTGATATTGTGGGGGGACGAAGATAAAAAGCTTTTTCCGATGGCGTTGGGAAGGCGTTTAGCAGATATATTTCAACAGGTTGAGTTTTACTCTGTAAAAGGCGCAATGACATACGTTCAGGAAGATCAAGCGGATGAATTTGTTCGATTGCTTAAGGTGTATTTAGACATAAACTTCAAACTAGAAAAGAAAAGGGCCAGCTGAGCTTATCATTGGGTGACAGGAAGGAAGCTGAGGTTCAACTATTTTCTCGAAGCTTCCTTGTTATGCCAAACGTTTTCTGGTTTAAACCATAACTCATCTCTGTCAAGAGGAGTGTTTTTTGGAATAAACGGGTTCTCTAAAGTAATAAGTCTACGCTTGCCAAGCTCTGCTTTACGAATCGCATCAGCATTATATTTGTTAAAAATAGCCTCAAAGCTGCCATCTTTTATCATTCTTGCTAACCCAGTTTCTAACCTAATTGCTAACTTCTCGTTTTCCTTAGAGGTGAAGAAGTAATAGGGCCAAGGGTAATATAGGACAATGCCATCTTCTATCGTTAAGGTTGGGTTGCTTTCACCATGCACAGCGTATTCTTTATATATTTCATTCACGCCTCTTGGAAATAAGTTAAAGCGTCTTGGTCCTATCAGGCTAAATAATGTTGTGTAGGGAGCATAACTTACAGGAATATTATTGTGCTTATAAACGTCTATATCACCCCAGCCTATGCCTTGTCCGACATGAAACTTTTTAAGGTCATCTACCGTGTTAACTTGATCAAAAATGATTTGATGCTCTTTGTGAATAAAGCTGATTCTGTAACCTAAAATACCTTTACGTAATGGGATACGGATGGGCCTAAGTTCTTCTTCTTTTTTAGGTGAGGTGGAACTCCAAATAACATCAATAATTTTGCCAGATTTTACTTCTTGAAGCATTCTTGATTCAGTCATGGAGAAAGGAGTAGGGCTTAGTTCGTAATCACCAAAATCAGGACGAGTTATGTCTAAGGCTTGCTCAAGTATTTCGAACAAATCCTGAAAGCGAGTCTCACGAATGTTCTCCATAGAGGGGTAAATGACTTTTTGTACAGCTAAGCTGTTTGAGCTTAGAAAAACAAAAGATAAGACTAATATGAGTCTGTTCACTCTTAAATAAGCCTCCTTTAGGCCGCTATGAAAACCTTGTTTTGCGTATAGCCTTAAGCTAATCATAGGTATTTAATCAGTCCTTTGGCTAACTATGCCAGTCGCTCAATCATAGTACAAATCTACTATCGATTACATGCTTTTATCTTTCACTTGAAAGCCTCGCCCTTTGTTTTTACACTCTATTTCTCTTTCATTGCTACTTGTACTGAGTTTGCGATCTCATCCGCTAAATCTGGATCTTGTACTGCACGGGCCAAGGTAACACCACCAATAATCATGGCAAGCTTAGCCCAGGTTTGAGTATCAACTTGTGCTGATTCAGTGTCGGGCTCTTGTTCTGACATAGTCCTTGCTGCTTTCAATAATTCTTGTTGAAACAGGGTTTTTGTTTCGTCATCAGAACGAATTACTTCAGGAGTCAGGCTTTGTAATGCACAGCTATCATTCAATTCTGTGCGACGCTTTTCACCTAAATAGAAAGCAATAAACTCCTCAAGCCAAGTCTCACCATATTCTTCTTGGAATTGTTTTAATCCTTGATCAAATTGAGATATCCCTTCTGTTATAACTTCTTTAAACGCACCAGATTTAGAGCCGAAATGAGCGTAAAAAGCGCCAGATGTGACGCCAGCTTCATTGGCTAAGCCATTCACCCCAGCGCCGTTATAACCATGTTCACGAAAGGTTTTGTGCATAGATTTTAGGATTTTTTGGTGTGTTTGTTGTTTCTTGGTCGCCATGGAAATCTCATAAAACTGATGAAGAATTAGCAGTATAACATTTTAAAATATAACGATCGCTATTTTATTTATTGACAATATAGTGATCGCTATATTAATTTAAATAGCGATCACTATATTTTAATTTAACTTTTATTGGAGATATTATTATGCCGCTTTCTTTAATGTTAACTGAGGGTGTTCTACCTAAGGGATCAGAAAAAATTGCTATCGCTAAAATTACGGATGCCATGCTCAAATGGCACGGTTTAGTTGACCACCCAGTGATGAAACCTAATATCACTGCTGCGTTTCATGTCTTGCCTCAAGGCAGTACCTTTTCTGGAGGGAAAGAAATATCAGGGGTGTGGATAGAGTGGAAAGTACCTGCTTTTGCCTTTACTGAGAGAGAGGTTCAAGTGGGGTTCGGCCGAGATGCGAGCGATATAATACGTGAGTTATCTGGCTTTAAACTCCCTAAAGATAATATCTATATCAATGTTGTTCATGCTGTTGATGGTCTCTGGAATTTTAATGGTGAGCCTATGACAAATGCTGAAATAGGAGCTGCGATTTCTAGTTAATTCGCTCAGTAAGGCGAAGCTTAAGTTTCCTTAGTTTTCGCCTTACTTTTTATCAATGATGATAAGTATGTTTGAAAGCCTTGAAGGTGAATATGATGGATAAAGCTAAACCAAGAATCTTGCACACCATGTTACGTATTAGCGATATGGCCAACTCAACTAAATTCTATACCCAAGCTTTAGGGATGAAATTACTTAGGGTGTTAGAGCAACCGAGCGAAAAGTACACCCTATTATTTTTTGGATATGAAGATGAATCAAGTGCCGCTGTAATCGAATTAACTTACAACTATAGCAAGTTAGATTATGAGTTAGGTAATGGTTTTGGTCATATCGCTATCGGCGTTGCTAATATCAAAAGCGCCATAAGTCGAATCCGACACTTAGGTTATGCGATTGAGCTAGAGCCTAAGAAATTACAGGGCAGCAATGAAATAATTGCCTTTATATCCGACCCAGATGGTTACAAAATTGAATTGATTGAACGCTAAAAAGCACGCTTTAAGCCTTCACTATATTGCTTGAAGGCATTAAGCATATCCATGAATTGACTGCATAGGGTCATTTGTAAAAGCGGAGACAATACTCGCCCAAGAAGTTTAAGTTCAGGTTTAGCGCGAAAGATAAGTAAGGTGCGCGCAGGTGAGATTTCACTTAGTTGAAAACTTGCATGGTTACCTCTGACCATGGCGATACTATGAGTGTTGATAATATCGACCTCCACCTCAAGACGTTTGTTTTCTTCATCATATTGAGTGATTCTTTCTGCTGCTTTTAGCCCCATTTCATCCTGCGTAAATTCACAGACACGACCAGAGCAAGGTGCGCCAGATAAGCGTGGTGTATGAGGCAGTTCATAAGACTTCACAACAGGCGAGTACCAATTGGCAATATTGGGAAAGTCGGTTGCCATATCATGCCAAACGTCCTTGATAGGTGTATTTATCTCTACCGAAATAGCAATATTCATCATGCTGCTCTCTATAGGTCAGGGGAAGCTTAAGCAAAGATTATAACGAGAGCTGAGACCAAGAGATGCAAGCAAAAATAGATCGACTTGGTCTATTTTTAGACCAAGGGTGAGGCTAATTTAGCTTATTCATTGATACTGTGTATTTCCCTAGGGGTTTACCTTAGAATTGCAAACAACATAATTTAGCTGACGTTAAAGCTTTAGAGCTTAGATGATTAAGCAAAACTAAGACGTTAAAACGGAATTCCCATGCTTGCCATTCCCTTACCTTTTATCATGTCGTTTTTATTATTAGTCATTGCGCTTTTTGTTAAGGTAAAGAGACCCAATGAGGCCAAACTTCCTGTTATTTTTATTCTGCTGTGTGCCCTGAGTACCTGTGTTGTAGGTTTGCGCTGGTCATTTGATATAAGTTTTTTACGCTTTATTCAGCCTATTATCGCCTCTCTCATCCCTATGGCGGCTTGGTTCTGTTTTGCTAGAGCACATGAGTCTAAGCCTCTTACTTTACCCGCTTTTCTATTGCACTTACTCGGCCCCATCTTGGTCAGTATAAGCGCCTTTTTTTATCAATTTTGGTTAGAGCTAAGTGACTTACTACTGGTTAGTTTGTATGTGGTTTATGGCTTACTACTATTGAAGTCATCCTTTACAATGCCAGAGGAAGTTCGTCTTTCTCAAATTGATAGCCTTAGAAATGCAGAGCGAATAGCGGCTTTGGTGTTACTTATCTCTGGTGCGATAGATGCGGCACTGGCGTTGGACTTTTTCTTTTATGAAGGTTTACATGCATCTTGGATGTTATCTTTTAGCTACCTTATTTTGATTCCATTAGTTGTCGCTGCTGTATTACATGTGGGCTTTAGTACATCTTTATCAGCCCCTGAAGTAAAAGAAGCCAAGCATAAACATGAAAAAAAGGAACAAGATTTAGCCAAAACTGAACCAGAACGTTTGAGCTTGGTACAAGATGAAGCCGAAGCGATCTTAATGAGTTTAGATCGCCTTATGCGAGAAAAAGAAGCCTTTAGAGATCCGGATCTCACCCTAAATCGTCTGTCCCGTAAACTTAGTATTCCTGCAAGGCAAATCTCTATGGCGGTTAATCAAATTCGTCAGCAGAACATTTCGAAAGTCTTAAATGAATACCGTATCGAATTTGCGAAACACAGGTTAATGCATAGCCAAGATACGATTACGGATATTTATCTGGCATCAGGCTTTCAGACAAAATCTAATTTTAATCGTGAATTTTCACGTCTTACAGAGCAAACCCCCAGTGAGTTCCGTCGAACTGCCACTGGGAGCGCCTAGTGTTTTAAAGGATCAAATTAGATAAGAACTTAGCCTTAACCTTCTTGCTTTAAAAAAGCCAAGATATCCTCAAACATAGTGTCATGTAAGGCGGCTCGTGTACTGCCAACCCCGTCTTTACATATGATGCCGTCACCTTTAGATTCCTCTTCTAAAATGGCAATGGCATTAGGTTTACATTCTTGCATAAAGCTAAAGTGCGTTGCCTTCTCATAAACTTTATAACGACGATTTTTCAGATTAAGGTGCTCGGCGAGGAAGCCAGATTCCTGTGCCTGAGGTAAATCACCTATATCTACGCCGGCAGCCAGAATAAGTACAGGGGAGTTGATTTTATTCAAACTAGTTTGTGAAAAGCTACGTGCTAATCCCAGATCTAAAATGATGGCGCTTTTAATACGATTATCCACTAGTTGAGTGCTTTCAGGTTCATTGTTTTGTTTAAAGGCGAGGCCTAATTCTTCTTTGATCTGACACGATCGAAAGGAAGCTAGCGTCTCACAACCAGCAAGGTAGTCTTCTCGGTTAAACTCTGCTCCAACAAGCTGCATCACAGTCCAACCCCCTAAAGAGTGGCCAATCGCTGATATCGTGTTTTTATCAATATCTTGCTGCCAAATTGAATCATTTAATAGGTAATCAAGTGTGCGTTTTATATCATTAGGCCTTTCCCACCATTTCGCTGCTTGAGTCGCAGACGTATTAAAGGTGGTGGTACCTGGGTGATTAACGGCGACAGCAATAAAGCCTTCTTGTACTAACTTCGATGCTAGCCAATTCAGATTGCGCCAACTGCCACGATAGCCATGAGAAAGTAAAACAAGAGGACGCTTTGGCGTGTCACCCGCTTTGGATGTTTGTATTAGAAGCGGTGCATTTTTAATAACTTGAGTACCTTTAAAGGCAATATTGTCTGCGATCAATACCCGCTTTAAGGTGTCGCTGGTTGTTTTAGATTGGCTTAATTGAGATCTTTTCGCGGTAGGATACCAGAGGCTAATGTCTAAAATTCGTTCAGGGTTTTGTGTTAGCTGTAATTGGCTAAAACCAATCTGATGTGCGGATACTAGATGTGAGAATGGCACCAGTATGATGCTGATAATAAGAAATATAAAGGCTTTCATTTAATACTCCACATTGGGTAAAAGTTAGGAGTAATATGCTTCAAAGCCAGTATAGATACGCCCTAAAGCATGATCGAGGACGTCCTAAAACAGGTTTTAGGACCTTCCCTGTGACATTCTTTTTTGATTTATGCCTAATTTATGAGTGTTTTTACTCGACTATACAGCGTGAAGCTTATGCCTATAAAGACGAATAGAGCTGCAATAAGAAAGGTGTTATGAAAGGCATAAGTTACCTCATCAGAGCTTGCTAACAGCAACTGTTGGTTTCCTATAAAGCGGAAAAAAATACTTCCCATAAAGGCTGCCCCTGTCATAAAACCAAGGTTTCTTGCAAGGTTAAGTAATGCGGATGTCACCCCTTTTGTTTGAGGATTTGTTTGACTCATAACATCAGCACTATTAGCCACCTGAAATAATGAAAAGCCTAAGGTGATAGTAACCAAAGCAAATATATAGCCTATTGCACCCGTTGCCTGATGGTTGAAAGACATTAAAAGACAGCCAAGTGTCATCAAGCATAAACCTACTAGCAGCAAATTTTTCGCACCAATTTTATCGCTTAATCGCCCGGCGGGAACGCCTGAAAGTGCAACGACTAAGGGGCCTGTCGACATCACAAGGCCAACTTGGTATGGGCTTAAAGCAAGCGTAATAGATAAATAATAAGGCCCAATAACAAGGCACGTCATGACTATCGAGGCTGTGATAGCACAGCAAATGAAGCTTATTTTGAAGTTCCGGTTATTAAAAATATGAGAGGGAATAAGCGGTGTGATGTGTTTTCTTTCTTGTCGTTTTTCTATGTTGAAAAATCCCCAAATGCCTATTAGAGCCAAGATAAATAGGCCTACGTTTAGTCTCTCATCTAAAGCTTTAAACTGGCTCGACTCTAGGCTCATAGAAAGTGCAAAAGCACTGAGTGACAAGGCTAATACTAGGTTACCTAATAGATCAAATTGTCCCTTCTTTTTGGTATTTGATAAGCTACTTTTTTTAGGAAGTGATCTTGCCTCTTTTTCAGAAAGTGTTGTTTTTACCTGGGGATCTGATGGCAAACCCAAGTAAAGCAAGAAGAAGGCGATTATCGAAAAGGGAACAATAATAATAAACAAAGACTGCCAGCCATATAAAGATAAACTGATGCCACCAATAGCAGGCCCTAATGCCGTTCCCATGGCAGATACCGAGCCCCATAATCCCATTGCTCTCCCTGCTTTTGCTTGGCTTTTACTCATTAATGCCATAGATAAAGCGAGCATGATTGCTGCACCTAAGCCTTGAAAAACTCTTGTGATGATAAGAAGTATTAAGTTATTTGCCATCGCTCCAGCAAGGGAGCTAATAGTGAAAATAACAATGCCAATCAGTAATAATCGCCTGTTACCTAAGAGGTCTCCTAGGCGTCCCAGACTGACAATCAAACTGGTGATCACTAATAAATAGGCTGTCACAATCCATTGAACTTGTTGCATGCTGCTATGAAAAGCCAAGGTTAAATTCGGTAGGGCCACATTGATCATACTGGTGGCGAGAGAAGCGACCGACACAGACAGTGAAAGTCCTAACATCATCCAAATACTGTGCTTAACGTCTTGTGTTTGAGTACTGCTGGAGTGTTGCATTATTTTCCTCGAAATAGAGTGTGCTAGGGAATCTACGAATAGCTTAGTGGGAGTAAGAGGATGGCGGAAGGCGTATTGTTTGCATTGTTAATATGCATATAATGCCATACATAAAAGATTCTCTGGTGTTATGCTTGAGTGGTTTGCTCATTTAAAGGAATAGCATCAAATTATGGCTAAAATCGACTTAAACCTTCTGATTGCACTCAATGTATTGTTAGAAGAAGCCAGTGTCGTCCGCGCCGCAAAAAGGCTGGGTTTAAGCCAATCCGCTATGAGTCGTTCTCTAGCAAGGCTAAGGGATGTGACGGGAGATCCACTTTTGGTGAGAGCAGGACGAACGCTTATCCCTTCCCCTAGAGCTTTAGAGATTCAGCAAGAGGTGAGTCAGCTGGTTTCTGGGGCTAAAGCCATTCTAAGACCTAGCGAAATGCTTGACCTCAACCAGCTAGACAGACGCTTTGTGATCAGAGTCAGTGATGGTTTTGTTGAAACCTTTGGTCTCAAGCTTATTCAGAAAATAAAGGATGAAGCAAAGGGCGTAAAAATCCACTTCTTACCCAAGCTATCAAAGCAAAGCACTCAATTAAGAGAAGGGCAGGTTGACCTAGACATTGGTGTGTTAGGTGCTAAAACCAGTCCAGAGGTTCGCATGCGGGCGCTTTTTAGCGATGAATTTGTGGGTGTCGTCAGCCCTGATCATATTTTGGCTAAAGGTAAGGTAACTTGCACCAGCTTTGCCGCTGCTGATCATGTACTGGTTTCAAAAGAAGGAGGCTTAGTGGGGCCAGTAGATAAAGCGTTAGAGGCAATGGGTTATCAACGTAATATCACCGTTTTAACCGGTGGTTTTAGTGCCTCCATTGCTTTAGTGAAAGGTGATGATCTGGTGGCAAGTGTCCCTTCTAAGCACACGGCCAAATTACGCGAAGGTTTACATACATTCAAACTGCCCTTTGATGTACCCAGTATTCAAGTGTCTATGTTTTGGCACCCAAGAATGGATGGTGATCACGCCCATAAATGGCTAAGAGAGTGCGTGTTAGCTGTGTGCGGTGATGAGGTTTAATTTAGACGTACAAAAGCAATAGCAAAAGAGAAAACAAGTAGAGAGAAGGCCTCTCTACTTGTAACAGATTTTTAGACTTGAAGAGCGGTTTGCAACTGGTCTAAGACAGCATTTTGATCAAAGTCTTCAATAGACATTGTTGCCCCTTCAACTTGATGCCACTCGCCTTTGTAAAGGTAGTCATAATTGCAAATACCTGACTGCCAGTCCTGCTCAACTGAGGCACGAATTCTTAAATTCTCAACCATTTGTGGCACACCATGAACCAAAATACTGCTTGGACCTTGTCCTTCAGCGACCAATAAAATATGGGTTGATGACATGGTGGCCATGAAAGACCAAGTACCATGGACATTTGAAACTATGTTCGGCTGTGGTGGCGCGACAGCTTGAGTAACGTGGGCAACACCACTAATCGTTTTTCCTGGCGCATTCACCAGCAGGCGTAAATTCATGATAGGTGCACCTAATAATGGTTGGCCTGCAACTTTAGGTTGGATGAAATAGTTAACAGGAAAAAGGCCAGTATTTACATTTTTTTCAGACATAATAACTCCGTTTAATCATGTATTTTCATTAAGAAAGTAAAAAACAATGCAAGCTTATTCAGCGACGTTTTCGTCCTGAAGTAATCATCGCAGGGCTAAAACTAGTAGAGTTTTTGATTAAATTATTACGAGTTATTACCGATATGTTTTTAGGCTATTTCCAGTTTTTAAAATAAGGTGTTAGCGACTTAAGGAACCTGCGATTAAGTCACCTCTTCTCAGTCTTTTCAGAAAAAGTATCACACAAGGCGTTACTTTGAAGTAATGTAGGCACCTTTCGAGAAGTGACAACACAGGGTGTTACTTTTTCTGAAAGACCCGAAGGGCGTGGCCTAAAAGCCCTATCTTTATGTTGAAGAGCTTATCAATAGAATGACTATTAAGTTGCGCTCCTCGCCATAAATCTAACGGCTTTTATCCACACGCTGAGGCGGGAGGACTTATTCGCAGGTTCCTTAACCTTGCTCTGAAAGTTTGTGAGCCTGCGGTTTATAGATTATTTTGCGATAGCCAATTTCGATTACACCTTGTGCCTTTAAAAGGTTGAGATTAATACCGATAGCTTCCTTAGTGACCCCTAGCATACCTGCCAGCTCTTGTTGAGAAACGTTTAATTCGCTCGATTTTTGCCAGCGAGAAAGTTGCAATAACAGAGTATTAAGGCGCTCGTTTAAGGGTAAAAAGACAGCATTTTCAAAAGAGCGGTTATAGTGTTCGACGTAACCTGCCAAAAGGTTTGCAATGCTTAAAGTCAGTTGAGGGTCTTGTTTAATCAGTAGGTTAAGGTCTTTAGATGAGAGCTGGCCGATCAAAGATTCTTCAATGGCTAGGGCGTCATTTGGGCGCTTGCCTGAACCAAAACAGCCAATAAAGCCAAACCATTCACCTCTTAATAAATCTTTAATTATCAGCTCTTTACCTGCTTCGTCCTGCTTTTTGATACGTATTGTGCCTTGTTTAATAAAATACAGACCATTGGCTTCTTCACCGTGATAATGCACAAACTCATTTTTTTTATATTGATGAAATTTAAGCTTTTTTAAAATAGCCTGTTGGGTTGAGCTTTGAATACTGTCGAGCCAACCGAAACCTAATGGCGAAAATGTCTCTTTCATGGGTAATAACAATCCAGATTGTGGTTTCAAAAATAATCAAATGTCTAAATAAGTACTCCACGAAGGAGGACTTATGAAACACATATCTAATATTAAACTCATCGCCTTAGGTGCACTTTTTTCAACCAGCCTATTTGCTAAAGATTTACCGCAGAAGTATCAAATGACGGCTGAATTTGCGGAACAAGTCGCCAAAGACGCTATCAGCCAATGCCTTGATTCTCAAGTTAATATTTCGGCATCTGTTGTAAATGACCAAGGTCGCCTAGTCTATTTCTACCGAGGTAATAATACGGGAGCGAACACCATACATACGAGCTTTCGTAAGGCGTACACCTCAGCCAGTTTAAAAATACCGACTTCACAACTTGTCATGGCAGTAGAAGCTAAAGGCTATAGCCAACTAGGTAAAATGGAAGATGACATCTTACTTCTAACAGGCGGTCTGCCAATTTATTACAAGAAAACCCTCATAGGCGCGATAGGGCTTTCTGGAGCCCCAAACCCGCTTATTGAAGAAGAGTGTGGTAAAAATGCCATTGCTAAAGTATTAGGTGAGAAGGGCTGATTAAGACGAGTCCTTGTTTAATAAACCAGCTAACAAGTTAATTTTGTAGCTGGTTTATTAAATCTAATTACTTCCCTATTACTTACTTATCGATCTTAGTTTGCTATTTGAAGGTTATTTTATTTGACTATATTTGAGATGAACTCTTGAGCTTTGTTATTTCATTTATTCTTTTCTTTGCAGCTTCTAGGTTGTATTCAGTGCCTGACTCATTGTAATGCCACGCTTGCTTTCTATCGTGATTACAAATCTTATTTAGAGCTTCTATAGGTTTAAAGCTTTGCTCAAATTTAGAAATCATTTCGATTGCATTTAACGTGAAGTAAGTTCTATCGTAGACTTGATCCCAGAATCCCATTCTTACAGCATCAACAATATTATTTTCACATAGTTTAAAGTGTCTCGCTTCTTTAACTCTCATCCCAACTATATCTCTTAACTTTGATAGAGATTTGTCAATGTTAGATAGAGTAACTCTAATTTCATTTTCTGAATGATAAGGATTAGATGTTAGTGAAATAACCTGTTTTTCAATATTCAAAACTTGAGAGTTTACGATGTTTATAAATTCCTTATTTTCCTTTATTCCGCTCTCTCTTGAGTCAGGGAATAAATAGGAGTGAAGCTCTCTTTTTGATCTGAAGAAAATTAATTTATCAGTATTTAACTCTATGTATTTCTCAAATTCTTCTAAGTGTTTGTAGTAATTACTGAACAAATTTTGTTGTATTGTAAGATGAATTTGAACTGCTGTCTGGTGACTGCGTACTATCAAAGCTCTTAATGCAGATAATGCCATGCCACCTGTAAAAATACTTATAGGCAGTTTGAAGATAACTAGTAAGTTAGAAAAACAATTTGTTTCAGAGCAAAAGTAATACTGGTTGTTCGAAACAATTATAATTGTTGATAAAAGAGAAATAATAAAGCTAAGTGTGAGAATAGTTTTGAAGATCCAATCTTCTTTTAAACTTCCATGTTCCATATATACTCTTCCTTGTTAAAAGTTCAGTATTAAAACTATTTATTTTTGAAACCTTACCCCTCTAAATCATACATGGCATCTGGCTCTTGCACGTAAAAGTGCAGGTTGTTTCTGGCATTTTTTAAAATGATGGCACGCTTAAAGAGCTGCTGGTGTAGCTTTTTTTGAAACAGGTTTTCTTGCTCTTTCATGCTGGCAAGTGCGGTATCGTCTTCAAAATAACAGCGTACATCGAGGCTGGCTGGAAAGTTGCTGAAATTCACATCATAAACAATGCCTAAGAAGCCCTTTGTTTTGTCTTCTATGCTATCTGCTCCAACGGCTGCAAAGAGTTGTGCTTCTACTGCATCAACGGCAGCGATGACTTTTTGATTAAGTTTTTGGGTAACTTTGGAGTGCTTCATAGAATTAATAGCTTAATAGTTGGATAAAAAGTGCCGTCATTGTACCAGCCTGTTTTTGATATTAAAGAGGCTGGTACAATGAAGAAATAAGACTGCGCCATTAACTGTCTTTAAATAACCAATTTGTGCTTGAAGTCGTGCCGCTTTGCTCGCACTGATAACCATGTAGTTGGTTGATTTGAGCCTGATACTCAGGGTTCGAAAGTGTTGCAATAAAGGCTTGAATATCCTCATCTTGCTCTGCTTCTAATGGGTAAGCCCATAAGTAATACTCTTCAATAATAGGAGTAAAAGCTAATCCAAAACGTTTAGCGGCCGCTTCTACACCAAAGCCCACATCTGCCATGCCTGAAGCAATATAGGCAGCCACTGCGCTATGGGTTAACTCTTGGTTTTCGATACCAGGAATATCTTTTGGTGAGATGTTTTCGTTCTGTAATAGCTGCTCGAATAGTTCACGAGTGCCCGAACCTTGTTGGCGGTTTATAAAACGATAACCTCCTTGTTTCAGGTCTTGAATGCTATTAAATGCGGGGCTGCTAACCTGGCTTTCGTCTTTATTTCTATCTTCTTTGTTGCCCTGTTCTTTATACATTAGTCCCTGCTGGCGACGAATAAAGCGAATAATGCCAAAGCGTTTAGGGTCGAGTAATTCTTGATAACGGCGCTTTTGTACGTCGACTTCTAGACCGATAGGCTGGTGGAAACCTGCTATTCTGCAACGGCCTTCATTGAGTGCAATCAAAGCATGGTGCGGCGCATGGTAATGAATCTCTACCTGATAATCCCGAACATATTGGGTCATCAGGGCAACCGCATAACCATGGCTGGCATAAATACGCACCACAGGAGCATGGTTAGAGAGCAAGCTTTGTAGTTCGACATTGAGCTCGGTCGCAAAACTTTCCATTTCTGGGTGGAGTCTGGCGTCAATGCGCTGATTACTCCATAAAAGTTTTTGCCCTAATTGAGTTAATTGTGCTCCTCGGCCTTTTTCTTTCACCACTAATGCTTTTCCAAAAAAAGCTTCACTCTTCTCTAATATGTTCCAAGCATGGCGATAGGAGAGGTCACAATCCTTTGCTGCAGCGGTTAATTTTCCTTGTTTATTAATCTGATAGAGCAAAGGCAGCAGGCTTTCATGTAGGCGTTCGCCTGCATCATTTTCGAAATCCCAGCGGGGAATAATATTAATATGCATAAAAAATCATATTTGGTTGTTCACTTATGGGTGCTAAAGTGAGTTTATGTGAGTATTTAGCCTATATTTAATGCTATATATGCACAAAAGTACATATCTTTATTTTGATCGGGCAGAACAAAATGAGATAAAACATCATAAGAATAATGATAAAAAATCACTTTATAGTCGTTTACTGATGCCAGTCGGACTATTAACTAAATTCAGGTTCACTTTTGTGGACCTGACTAGCTTGATAGAAGGTAAGTCAGTAACCGCTAGTTTAGTTAAGGCAGGCATATGACAGACGCTAACACGCAAGGCGCTGGGCAAGCAGCTCAGGCTTCAAATGGGCAAGGATTAGCGAACCAAGCAGAGATTGAATCTGTAGTGGGTCGCATACTCGTTGAACTCAAAGATATCCCCGGTCCTCTTTTACCTATATTGCATGAAGTGCAGCATCAATTAGGCTATGTGCCTGATAGCTCGTTGCCAATCATAGGTAAAGCATTAAATATCTCTCGTGCAGAAGTGCATGGTGTGGTGACCTTCTATCATCATTTTAGTAGCAAGCCTCGTGGTCGTCATATTATCGAAGTATGCCGCGCAGAATCTTGCCAATCTATGGGCGGTCGTGACCTTGAAGCTCACGCTAAATCAGCCCTAGGTCTTGATTGGTATCAAACCACCATGGATAAAGAAATTACCCTAGAGCCTGTTTTTTGCCTAGGTAATTGCGCCTGTTCACCGGCGATTCGTGTGGGTGATGAAGTGTACGGTCGTATGGATGCAGAGCAATTTGATGAAATTGTTGATGAGCTTCGCACTGTGCCTTTAGCGTTTAGCGCGAACCCAGCGGAGGTAAAATAATATGACGGCGATTGTGAAAGTCTTTATCCCCCGTGATTCTGCTGCCCTGTCTGTTGGTGCAGAACGTGTTAGTAAAAAATTAACTCAGTTAGCAGCCGAGCAAGATACGGTTGTTGATTTGGTACGTAATGGTTCTCGTGGCCTTTTCTGGTTAGAGCCAATGGTTGAAGTAGACACCCCAGAAGGACGTGTTGCTTATGGCCCAGTTGCACCTAAAGATTTGCCTAGTCTGATCGAAGCGGGTCTTTTGAATAATGCCTCTCCAAGTGATCGCCAAGCGCACCCTTTGTACTTAGGTTTAACGGAAGAGATTGAATATCTGAAAAAGCAGCAGCGTCTGACTTTTGCCCGTGCCGGCATTATCGACCCTGTAAGCCTGACTGACTATAAGAGTACTCATGGCTATGACGGTTTAGTACGTGCGTTAGATATGAGCTCGCAAGCCCTAGTCGACGAAGTAAAAGACTCTGGTCTTCGTGGCCGTGGTGGTGCCGCTTTCCCAACAGGCATTAAATGGCAAACCGTATTAAATACGCCAGCAGAGCAAAAATACATTATTTGTAATGCGGACGAAGGTGACTCAGGTACCTTTGCTGACCGTTTGCAAATGGAAGCTGACCCTTTTGCCTTAATCGAAGGCATGACGATCGCAGGTCTTGCGGTTGAAGCGACTCAAGGTTACATCTACCTACGTGAAGAATACCCTCACGCAAAAGATATTTTGAACGAAGCCATTCAAGTGGCAGAGCAAAATGGCTACCTTGGCGAAAACATTCTCGACAGTGGTAAAACTTTCCACCTAGAAGTGCGCATTGGTGCCAAGGCTTATATCTGCGGTGAAGAAACGGCCTTGATGGAAAGCCTAGAAGGTAAGCGCGGCATGGTTCGACCTAAGCCACCACTACCTGCTATTGAAGGTTTGTTTGGACAACCTACCGTTGTAAACAACGTTTTATCTTTATCGACCATTGCCATTATTTTGGCTAAAGGCGGTAAGTTCTACCAAGAGTTTGGGATGGGGCGCTCTCGTGGCACCATGCCTTTCCAGCTAGCAGGTAACCTGAAATACCCTGGGCTTGTTGAGACGGCTTTTGGTATCACAATGAAAGAGCTTTTATTTGATTTTGGTGGGGGTACTCGTTCTGGCAGACCTATGCGCTCTGTTCAGTCTGGTGGTCCATTAGGGGCTTATCTGCCTGAATCTCAATGGCATCTAGAAATGGATTATGAAGCCTTATCTGCCGAAGGTGCTGTATTGGGTCACGGTGGTTTAGTGGCCTTTGATGACACAGTCGACATGTTAGAACAAGCACGTTTCTCTATGGAATTCTGTGTTGAAGAATCATGTGGTAAGTGTACGCCTTGTCGTATTGGTTCGACCCGTGGAGTCGAAGTAATCGATCGTATTCGTGCCGATGAAAACCGAGATGACAACTTAGAGCTGTTAGAAGACTTATGCGACACCATGGTGTCTGGCTCTCTATGTGCCATGGGTGGTATGACACCTTTCCCTGTACAAAGTGCGCTTGAGCATTTTGGCGAAGACTTCCAAAAACCATCAAACAATCAAGAGGCAGGCCAGTAATATGTTACATTTTTTTGATCCAAGAACTGACCTTGATAGCGAGATTGATTACGGTACGCCGCCGGCGACCTTCGATCCAACGCCAGACGCTGAGCTTATCAGCCTGAGTATTGATGGTAATGAAGTGCGTGTACCTGAAGGTACCTCTGTTATGCATGCTGCCGCTATGGCAGGTATTAATATTCCTAAGCTTTGTGCGACCGATTCCTTAGAAGCCTTTGGTTCTTGTCGTATTTGTTTGGTACAAATTGAAGGTCGTCGTGGCTTTCCTGCTTCTTGTACCACACCGGCAGAAGCTGGCATGGAAGTTAAAACACAAAACGATAAAATCGGTAAATTACGCCGCAATGTGATGGAGCTTTATATCTCTGATCACCCATTGGATTGTTTGACCTGTCCTGCTAATGGCGACTGTGAACTACAAGATATGGCAGGTGCGGTTGGCTTACGTAATGTTCGTTACACAGGGCAAAGCGCGATTCCAAGCCATACTCACTTAGATGAGAAGAAAGATACTTCTAACCCTTATTTCACCTTCGATGCGAGCAAATGTATTGTTTGTAATCGATGTGTGCGTGCCTGTGAAGAAACGCAAGGCACATTTGCCTTAACCATTTCTTCTCGTGGTTTTGAATCGAAAGTATCTCCGGGTCAAGATGATGCCTTTATGGATTCTGACTGTGTTTCTTGTGGTGCCTGTGTGCAAGCCTGCCCAACGGCAACCTTGATGGAAACCTCGATTATCGATAAAGGACAGCCTGAGCATTCAGTGATTACTACCTGTGCTTATTGTGGTGTAGGTTGCGCCTTTAAGGCTGACATGAAGGGTGATGAAGTCATTCGTATGACACCTTGGAAAGGCGGTAAAGCCAACCGTGGTCACTCTTGCGTGAAAGGTCGATTTGCCTTTGGTTATGCCACTCACCAAGACAGAATTACTTCGCCTATGGTTCGTGATTCGATTGATCAGCCATGGCGTAAAGTGTCTTTTGAAGAGGCATTTGATGTTGCCGCGACTCGCATTAAAGGCATTCAAGAGAAATACGGTCGCAATTCGGTAGGTGGTATTACCTCATCTCGTTGTACCAATGAAGAAACTTACCTGGTTCAAAAACTGGTTCGTGCAGCCTTTGGTAATAACAATGTCGATACTTGTGCCCGTGTTTGTCACTCGCCAACTGGCTTTGGATTGAAAACCACCCTTGGTGAATCAGCAGGTACACAGACATTTGATTCGGTTGAAAAAACTGATGTCATCATGGTCATTGGTGCTAACCCAACCGATGCTCACCCAGTATTCGGTTCACGTATGAAAAAACGTATCCGTGAAGGGGCTAAGCTGATTGTGGTTGATCCACGTAGCATCGACTTGGTAAATGGCCCTCATGTGAATGCGGATTACCATTTGCAGCTAATGCCGGGAACAAACGTAGCATTTGTGAATGCTATGGCTCACGTTATCGTGAATGAAGGGCTAGAAGCCGCTGACTTTATTGCAGAACGTTGTGAAACAGAAGCTTTCCATGAGTGGAAAAACTTCATCTCAGATGAGCGTCATTCACCTGAAAACACAGAACAATTTACCGGTATTCCAGCGGCCTATATTCGCGGTGCGGCACGTCTTTATGCTACCGGCGGTAATGGTTCTATCTACTATGGTCTAGGTGTGACTGAGCACAGCCAAGGATCATCTACCGTAATGGGGATTGCAAACCTTGCCATGCTAACAGGTAACGTTGGCCGTGATGGTGTGGGTGTTAACCCGCTACGTGGTCAGAACAACGTACAGGGTTCGTGCGACATGGGATCTTTCCCGCATGAGCTACCTGGCTATCGTCATATTTCTGGACAAGCGGTACGTGATCTTTTCGAAGATGCTTGGAAAGTGAAGCTGGATCCAGAGCCGGGTTACCGTATCACCAACATGTTAGATGCCGCAGTAGAAGGCAGCTATAAAGGTTTGTATGTTCAGGGTGAGGATATTGCGCAGTCTGATCCAAACACAAAACACGTAGAAGCCGCTTTACGTAATATGGAGTGTTTGATTGTTCAGGATATCTTCTTGAACGAGACCGCTAAGTTTGCTCATGTCTTCTTACCGGGTACAAGTTTCCTTGAGAAGAATGGTACTTTCACCAATGCTGAACGTCGTATTTCGCCAGTACGTAAAGTGATGCCACCTATGCCGGGTCTTGAAGATTGGCAAGTCACCTTGGGCCTTTCTAAAGCTTTAGGTTATGAAATGCATTATGAGCATCCTTCTGAAATTATGGCGGAAATTGCAGCGCTGACACCGACTTTCTCTAACGTGACTTACGAGCGTTTGGACGAAGAAGGTTCGCTACAATGGCCATGTAATGATGAGACACCATATGGTACGCCTATCATGCACGTGGATGGTTTTGTTCGCGGTAAAGGTTTCTTTGCATTGACTGAATATGTGCCAACAGAAGAGAAGGTGACACGTCGCTTCCCGCTCTTGTTGACCACAGGTCGTATCTTGTCTCAATACAATGTAGGGGCGCAGACTCGTCGTACCGAGAACTCATCTTGGCATGGTGAAGATACCTTAGAAATCCATCCTCAGGATGCAGAAGACAGAGGTATTAACACGGGCGATTTAGTCTCTCTTGCCAGTCGTGCCGGTGATACTCATCTAAGAGCGCTTGTCTCTGATCGTATGCAGCCAGGTGTGGTTTATACCACTTTCCACCACCCAGAAACGGGTGCGAACGTGATAACCACAGATAACTCGGATTGGGCGACTA
This sequence comes from Marinomonas sp. SBI8L, assembly GCF_001624705.1. Taxonomy (GTDB): domain Bacteria; phylum Pseudomonadota; class Gammaproteobacteria; order Pseudomonadales; family Marinomonadaceae; genus Marinomonas. Next base: position 46,267 of record NZ_JSEO01000001.1, on the reverse strand, counting down.
ACTGTCCTGAGTACAAGGTAACCGCAGTACAAGTGGATAAATTGATTAGTGAGACAGCTAGCTCAGAATGGCAAAACCAATTTGCTGAGTTTACTGAGCAGCAAATCGCCTTTATTGATAAATAAGTTTAGGTGACATGTTATGAAGGGCTTATGTTTTAAGGGCTTACACCTTTAAGATAAGTCCTTCATACTTCTCACTTATTCACTAGAAAAGAGGCGAACCCGTTTTGCAAGCAAATCAGTCCGGCAATTTATCAGAGCAGCTAGCTGTACAAGCGACTCATGAAGAAAGTGTGATAGTGCGTAACCCAGAGGGTGAACTCGCACAAAGTGATTGGATTGCAGAAGAAGTGGCGGTGGCATTGGTGTATAACGGCATTAGCCATGCGGTGATGATGCTAACACCTCAGGATCTAGCTGACTTTGCAATGGGTTTTAGCTTGACCGAAGGCATTCTGACTTCAACAAAACAGTTGCGTAGTCTAGAGTTGGTGGAATCTGAGTTAGGCATTGAAGTGCGTATGGAGATAGCGACCGAGGCTTTTGTAAATCTAAAACAAAGGCGCAGGCAGCTAAGTGGTCGTACCGGTTGCGGTATCTGTGGGTTAGAGTCATTAACCGCAGTGCAGCCTGATGTTGCCATACGAGATGCGCACCCGATGCCAAGTTATCAGCTAATTGAAAAAGCGGCGGCTAAGTTAAAAGGGTCGCAGCAGATTCAATCCCAATGTGGTGCTGTACATGCTGCAGCCTTATTTGATGACAATGCTGAGCTGGTTTCTATTCGAGAAGATGTGGGAAGGCACAATGCCCTTGATAAGTTGTTAGGTGCGATTGCTCGAAATAAGCAAGAGGATAAATTGGCTGGTTTTGTGTTGGTATCAAGTCGAGCCAGCTTTGAAATGGTTTCTAAGGCCGCTAAATGTGGTATTCACACCTTGGTGGCAGTCTCTGCGCCAACCAAGATGGCCATTACTTTAGCGAAACAAGCCAATATGAATTTGATTGGTTTTGTGAGACCCCAAAGACAAGTCGTATATGTGCAAGCGGTTGATGCCTAAGGCGTGACCATGAAACAGAGGATTTAACATGAGTGAAAATGAATTAAGCCATCTAATTAAAATGGCGAACCAAATTGCCTCAAACATAGGTATAGGTTCAACCGAAGAAGATTGTGTGAAAAAGGTAGTTACCCATATCACCGCATTCTGGGCTTTACCTATGCGCCAAAAAATCTGCGCTAATATGGAAGAGTTTGCAGAAGATTTAAACCCGATTGCCACGAAAGCTTTGCTTGAAATTCAAGCTAATTTAAAAGCGGCTTGATTACTGATTTATCCCGAATTCTCCATTAGGGTGAATTCCCCTAGATAGCTGATAAAACCAATGCAGAGCTTAAATAGCTTTGCATTGGTTTAGATTATCTCCTATTAAATGATAGGAAACCTACGATTACACTGCGGCCCTTGTCATCAAACTAGTTGCTTTTATCCACCAACTGAAACGGGAGGTCTTATCCGCAGTCCCTCTAGTAGTAATCTGCCTGAAGCATGTGATTATCTGCGGAAAGGTTGGCCGATTTAAGTGCCTGTTCTACTGATATAGAGCCATTTAATGCACCTGAAACCATTTGCCCTGTGATTGTTCCTATGTCTTGAAATTCAGGTATGGCGGCAAACTGAACCCCAACATAAGGAGAAGGCTTAAGGGTGCTATCAGCAGGGTTCGCTGAATTGATTGCTTTTAGCTCATCTTGAGCAAAAGTGGAGGCCTTTAAAAAATGTGGGTTTTGATAGGTACTGATTCGAGTCCCTGTTGGGATGGATGCCCAACCTTTTGTTTTTCCTACTAACGCTATATATTCTTTCGAGGTGGCCCAACGAATAAAGGTTTGAGCTGCTTTAGCATTCTGCGCTGCGCTAGGTATTGCAAGAGACCAGGCCCAAAGCCAATTTGCGCCTTTATCAGTCACTTGAATAGGGGATTGGGCAAAACCCACTTTATCAAACACTTTACTCTTCGACGGGTCTGTTACAAAAGAAGCAGCAATGGTGGCATCAATGAGAATGCCGCATTTACCTTGGCTAAACAGAGCTAGGTTTTCATTGTAGCTATTGTTGCTAGCATCTGGTGGGCCATATTCGTTTAGCAGTTCTACATAAAAACTTACGGCGTTTTGCCATTCATTTGTTTCAAGTTGAGGTTTCCATCTTTCATCAAACCAACGTGCTCCAAATGAGTTAGCCATCGTTGTTATGAATGCCATGTTATCTCCCCAGCCAGCCTTACCGCGTAAGCACATGCCATATACTCCTGAGTTGGGGTTATGGATAGCTGCTGCAACATTTCTTATGTGTTCCCATGTGTCACGATCATTAATTTCTACTCCCGCTTTTTCTACAAGGTCTTTACGGTAAATCACCATTGAGCTCTCACCATAAAATGGGGCGGCATAGAGAGTGTCCTTATATGAGAGACCTTTGCGAATAGAGGGAATAATATCTTCTACATCATAGTTGCCACTTGTATCAATTGGCTGTATCCATTTTTTTTCTCCCCAAATAGGTGCTTCATACATACCAATGCTAATAACATCATAGAAGCCATGTTTATCGGTGACATCTAGAGTAATGTGTTCACGTAGTTCACCTTCTTCAACGGTAATCCATTTTACTTTTATGTCTGGATTCGCTTTTTCAAATACGGGTGTGAGTTCTTGCATCATCATCATGTGGCTGTTATTAACTGTCGCAATTGTGATAGTGGACTGAGCATGACTAGTTGATATAGCTAGTGTTAGAATTATTAAAAATGAAAAATAATAAATTTTATTAATCAAGTTTTTCATATTCCTTCCTCCCAATTAGAGCTGCTGGCTCTAATTGTTTAATTTATGCTTACTTATCTTTATTGATTAAAGTTAACTATAGGTGATGGAATAGGGGAGGACCTGATTAAAGCGTCTTATTTTGTAAGCGCCAGTGTTGATAAGAAGTTATAAAAACGGCTAATTTTTGGGGCATCTAAATCTTGTATTTAGTCCAATAACTAGTCATATCTTCACATTCAATAAAAAAACTAAATGGATCTTAGTGATGAAGACACTTTTTAATAAAGCAGTAGCTATCAATATCGAACAAGCCTTTTCACAAACCAAACACCTTGATGGACGAACACCCACCAACCCTGATCATAATGATGGTCACAGTGCCTATGCTAACCTGTCTGACTTTGGCAATGGCGGTATGTTTATTGCCAATTATACCGGCTTTAGTGAGTGGGAAAGGCACGCTAATGGGGATGAAATGGTGCAAGTTATCGAAGGCGAAACGAGCTTAGTTCTGCTGATTGATAACGAAGAAGTCCCAAATAAAATAAAGGCGGGTGAGTTACTTATCGTGCCGCAAGGTGTATGGCATAGGTTTGAATCTCCAAAAGGAGTGAAAGTACTCACTATAACCCCCCAGCCGACGGACCATCAGGTTGAAAGGCCCATAGATTAAGTTTGCTCTTCCTAGCTCTTTTATCCTTCAAGCAAGTTTGAATAAAAGCTTTCTATGTTGAGCGAACTAAACCTTTTTTAGCAAATACTAATACACATCTGTTGGCTTTGCCCAATTTGATTGACTCAGACCGCCTTTGTTTTAACACTCTGTTATTGTGTTTAATCAAAAAGAATAGGAGAGTGTTTTCATGTATTTAGGCTTGGATCTTGGTACCTCTGGTTTAAAAGGTGTTGTGATTAATTCCCAAGGCGAATTAGTGGCAATGAGCGCTAAGAGCCTTGAAGTTAACTCTCCTAGTTCGCTTTGGTCTGAGCAAGAGCCGTTATCTTGGTGGCAAGCTGTAAAAGAGGTTGTCGCCAGTTTACACCTGATTTTAGATACCCAAGGCGAAGATTTTAGCCAGTTAAAAGGCATAGGCTTGTCAGGGCAGATGCATGGTGCAACTTTTCTTGATAAGCAAGGCGAAGTGCTAAGACCTTGTATTCTCTGGAATGACGGCCGTAGTCAGCAAGAGTGCCAAGACTTAATAAGCTTGTGTCCTAATCTATTAAACTTGAGTGGTAACTTGGCCATGTCAGGTTTTACTTCTCCCAAAGCCTTATGGTTAAAACGACATGAGCCAGCGCTTTTCGCTAAGGTGCAATATGTCTTACTGCCTAAGGATTATTTGTCTTATCGTTTAACAGGACAACTTGCCACTGATTGCTCGGATGCAGCTGGTACCCTCTGGCTTAACCCTGCCACTCGTCAATGGGATACCTCTCTTTTAGCCGCTACAGATTTTACCCTTGAGAATATGCCTAAGGTGCATGAAGCTTGTGATGTAATTGGGTGTTTGTCGGATGATGTGGCGGCCTTATTGTCCTTGCCACAAGTGCCTGTTGTGGCTGGTGCTGGCGATAATGCCGCGGGCGCTGTGGGAATGGGGGTGGTAAATACTGGTCAAGGCTTAATTTCTCTAGGGACTTCTGGCGTATATTTTAGTGTGAGCGATCAACACAGAGCTAACCCTGAAAAGACAGTGCATGCTTTTTGCCACGCTCTGCCTAATCGTTGGCATCAAATGGGGGTGACATTAAGTGCAGCCAACTCTTTATCCTGGGTCGCTAAACTAGCTAATAAGCCAGTTGCAGACTTATTAGCTGCACTGGAGAGTTTTATTGAAAAGCGTGGGCATCTGAGGACTAAACTGGTATTTCTACCTTACTTAAATGGAGAGCGTACACCTCATAATAACCCTTTAATGACGGGCCAATTTATTGGCTTGGTTAATGATACCTCTATTGAAGAAATGACTTTAGCCGTGTTAGAAGGGGTTGCCTTCTCTCTCTTGGATTGTCAGCAGGCGTTAGCTAACGACGCTGGTCTTAAACAGGAGTTGTCTTTAATTGGCGGTGGTGCTCGTTCTCCCTTGTGGCGTCAGATCTTATCGAATGTGTTAGATCAAAATTTGGTTTATCGAGATGGAGGGGAAGTGGCGCCCGGGTTAGGGGCTGCTCGACTAGCCATGATAGGTGTGAGATATGAAGACGCACTTTATGATGTGTTAGATAACAAAGCGCCTAAGGATCTTCTAGAGAATCTGATAGCAGAGATTTGCGTCATGCCAGAGGTATTAGACGAACACCAACCTCAAGCTGAACTGGCTGAGTATTATCTGAAAAAACATGAGGTTTATAGCCAGCTTGCTAAGGCGAGTTTGGTATTTAATCAAAGCCTTACTGAGCTCGCTTGAGTTCAGTAAGCGCTTTTAGCAAGACTTCTCTAGTAATGTGTGTCGACTAAAAAGTTTCTACCAAGAGGTTTCTAGTAGGGTATTGCTTCATCATGATTATGACTTTGGCTACGAAAATCCCTTGGGGTGACGCCTTTGAGCTCATGGAAACGACGATTAAAGTTAGCCACACTGTTAAAGCCCACTAAGAAGCAAATGTTGGTAATCTGCTGGTCTGTATCACTTAATAAGCTGCAAGCACGACTAATGCGAACTCGATTTACAAACTCGATAAAACGGTTCCCCGTGGCTTTTTTGAAGAAGCGAGAGAAGTGGCTATCGGACATACCAATTAAACTCGCCGCATCTGACAGACAGATATCTTTATTATAATTTTGCGAGACGTAATCCACGACGGTATTGATTTTACGTTGTAGACTCTCGTTAGATTTTAAGTCAATTTGTACAGTAGAAAGCAGGCGATAATCATGGGTAGAGGCAAGCTTGCTTAACAGGGGAAGAGCATTAATAAGGCGCTGTAAACCATGGCTATCACGGACTTTTTCAAAGGTTTCTTTGAGGTAGTCTGGGTCAAAGTTTAAAAACTCTATGCCAGACTTTGCTCTTGCAAGCATAGGTAAAATCTCGGCCAGCTCTGGGATGATTTTTAAACCATTAGAGAAGGATTCGTGATCAAAACGTATCACCATATCTCTTAATTTAACTGGGTCTTGGTCATTTTGACAAACCCAGTTATGGGGCAATCTTGGGCCGGTGAGAATGAGTTGGCCAGGAGTGTAAGTGCCTATGTAATCACCAATAAATACCTTGCCCGTTGTGGACACAATAAAATGCAGCTCGTAATCATCGTGGGCATGCCAGCGTATCAGGTCACAAGGAAAACCATGTTCAAGATAACGTATGGTTTCAACATGCTCTTCAATTAATTCGAGCTCTGGTGTGTTTCGGTTTTTCATAGACATCTTACTTTCCTATTAGGCTCTTGCTCCAAATAAAAGTGCACGCCTAATTTTCTGAGTGTAGCTATTTGGTTTGTATATTAACTCATCACATTGCCGCCATCGACATTGTAGGTCTGAGCGGTAATGTATCTGGCACCTTCTGAGGCTAAAAAGAGTGCTAAAGAGGCTATCTCTGCAGGCTCTCCCATATAACCTAAGGGGACGGCCTTACCAACAGAAACTTTCTTTTCTCCAAGTGCGAGGTTTTCGTGTTTGGCAAATAGACTATCCACATGCTCCCACATCGGGGTATCTATCACGCCAGGCGAAATTGCGTTCACATTGATTTTATACTGAGCTAATCCAAGGGCTGCCGATTGGGTATAACTGATCACAGCGGCTTTCGTTGCACAATAATGGGAAACAAGGGCTTCACCGCGGCGACCTGCCTGAGATGCCATATTGATAATGCGACCCTCTATACCCATATCGACCATCTTTTGAGCGACTTTTTGCAGGGTAAAGAAGAAGGCTTTGACGTTGATATCAAAAAGGCGATCAAAGCTCTCTTCATCGGATTCAAGTATTGGTGCTAAATCAAACACCGCCGCATTGTTTACCAGAATATCCAGTCGATCGAATTGTTCGACAGTGTGCTGGATTAACCTATCGACTCCTTGGCTATCACAGATATCACAGCCAATATAAAGGGCATTATCGGGGTAATCTGCCAGTAGCCCTACTAAAGCGTCTGGCGTGTCTTTTTGATAATCAGTCAGCACTACTTTTGCACCGTTAGCCAAATAGGTTTGTGCAATGGCAAGTCCTATGCCGCCCGCTGAACCAGTAATCAAAGCCACTTTATTTTCCAAGTTTTGATTATCTAATGTCATATTAATTCCTTAAATTTAACCTTTGCTTCTAGGCTGAAAAACGCAACTGAATTTGCTTAATTGAGTGACTCAAACGAGAAACAAAATCGGGGTAGGCTTCTGGTAGGTCCTGCCATAGGTAGGTATCTGTTGCAAAAGCATGAATGCCTTTTTCGTCATTGGTAAAAGCAGCAAGCTTATCCATGTTTGGCTCGTGATAATTAACTTGCAACTTGCCTTGGGCGGTTTGATGGATAAAAACAAACCAGCTCGCAATAGCATCAATGGTTTTATTGGGAATGCCGCCTAATTGATAGATACCAGCAAGGGTTGGGTACACAAAAATTGGGAACTTGGCATAGCCATCTGTACAGATGCGCTCTACCGTATCGCCAATATTGGTGTTACTAAAACGCAGCGCAATGACCTTGGCATAAGAAGAAAGATCGACCACAGACTGGCCTATGGCAGGAATCGCATCTTGCTTAATAAAGTCAGAGAAATAGACCTTTAGCTCTATGTCCATCATGGCTTGGTCAAAGTAATCTAAGCCTTTAAGGGCGGCTTGATAAGCAACACAGGTATGACCCGCATTTAAGATACGTATCTTGGCTTCTTCAAAAGGTGTGACATCATCAACTAGCTGTACATCCACCTTATGTAAAGGTGGTCTTTCGCCTGCAAAGTCATCTTCTACAACCCATTGGATAAAGTCTTCCGCCATGACAGTCATGTTATCTTCAATGTTGAAGCGTGACTGCACATCCTTTTGATGCTCTATGCTAGGTTTTGGTGTAATTCTATCAACCATAGAGGATGGAAAAGAGCAATTCTCTCGTACCCAAGCATGTAGCGATTCGTCTTGCTTCGCTTTTAAAAATTGTAATAGACCTGTTTTTAAAAGTTTGCCGTTATGACGCAAATTATCACAGCATAGTAGGGTGATCTTGCTGCCAGATGCTTCGCTACGCTTTTTTAAACCTGCATATAAAAAGGCATAAAGCGTATTACGACCTGAGCTCAAATCATCCTTGATAAGAGGGTGATCTTGCATCAATTGGTTATTTTCATCTAGATAATAGCCACCTTCGGTCACTGTGGTCGTGATTAGCTGGATCTGCTCATCTGCCATGAGATGATCCACTGTTTCAGGTTCGATTGCTCCATCAACTAGCTGAGTAATCGCGCGGATGTGCTCGTATACCGCTTCACCTTTTGGGCTCATGGTTTTAAGCACATATTCACCGTTTTGCTTACTTAATTGAGCAAAACCTTGGCTATCCTGCGGACGTATATTAACGCCAATCAAGCCCCAGTTTTTTCCTTCTGGCTGGGCAAGTAGGCGGTCAAAGTATACGGCTTGGTGAGCACGGTGGAAGGCTCCCACTCCCAGGTGCATAACACCTGGGGAGATTGCATCCTTCTCATAGTTTTGTACTAGCAGTTGATCTGCTCCGCGCGTTGGGGCGAGCATGTTAGGCATGGCTGACATCCTCGGCTAATTTTGAGATAACACGGTCACTTTCGTTAAATAAAATAACTTCATCAAGATCAAGTTTGATCTGCACTAATTGCCCGTCTTGAATATTACTGCGAGCAGGGGCTTTGACTATGATGGTTTGTTGGTTATCTAGCTGAATGTGGGTATAAGCTTCTGAACCTAGGTGTTCGACTAGCTCTATTTTACCGCTAATGTCGCCGCCTTCTGGTACCAAGTGCATGTGTTCAGGGCGAATACCTAGCTTGATAGAGCCAGGCACTGGGCCGTTAATACGCTCATTCGGGAAGGCAATTTTACCGACACCTATATCTAAAGAGAGTTGCTCGTCTTGACGGGTAACATCAGAGACTTCGATAAGGTTCATTTTTGGTGTGCCGATAAACTCAGCCACAAAGCGACTATTTGGCTGGCGATAAAGTTCTAGCGGTGTGCCGACTTGTTCAATTTGACCTGCATTTAGAATGACAACTCGATCGGCTAGAGTCATAGCTTCAACCTGATCATGGGTAACATAAATCATTGTTGTACCTAATTTTTTATGAAGACGAGCAAGCTCTAAACGCATCTGTACCCTAAGGGCTGCATCTAGGTTAGAGAGTGGTTCATCGAATAAGAAAACCTTAGGTTGGCGCACGATCGCACGACCGATTGCGACCCTTTGACGTTGGCCACCAGACAGCTCTTTAGGTTTACGATCCAGCAAGGGATCAAGCTGCAAAGAGGCTGACACACTGCGTACTTTCTCGGCAATTTCACTGTCAGGTACTTTCGCAAGGCGCAGGGCGAAAGAAAGGTTATCCGCCACTGTCATATGTGGGTAAAGTGCATAAGACTGAAACACCATCGCCAAATCACGCTTAGAAGAGGCAAGCTCTGTGATGTCTCTATTATCTAGATTAATACTGCCTTCTGAACTGGATTCTAAACCCGCTATGGTTCTTAGTAGCGTCGATTTACCACAGCCTGATGGGCCAACGAAAACTACGAACTCGCCTTCGGTAATAGAAAGATTGATACCGCGAAGTGCGTGGTAGCTGTCGTAGTGTTTTTGCAATTCTGTAATGGTTAAGTAGCTCATGATGTTTGTTCCTAAAAATTATTTTACAGCGCCGAATGTAAGGCCTTGAACAAGTTGTTTTTGGCAGAACCAACCGAATATGACGATCGGAGCGCAGGCTAAGGTAGAAGCGGCCGATAGCTTGGCCCAGAACAAGCCTTCAGGGCTTGAGTAAGAGGCAATCATGGCGGTAAGTGGCGCGGCTTCTGAGGCGGTTAAGTTAAGAGACCAAAAGGCTTCGTTCCAACACAAGATGATGGATAAAAGCGCCGTTGATGAAATACCGCCAATGGAAAGAGGTAAGACAACTTTAACGATTTCATCCCATGGGCTCGCACCGTCCATTCGAGCGGCTTCTAGGATCTCTTTCGGTAGATCTTTAAAGTAGGAGAACAGCATCCAAATGATGATAGGTAGGTTCATCAGGGTAAAGATGATCACCAAGCCTGTACGTGAATCTAATAGGCCATAATCACGGCTTAAGATATAAATAGGGACTAATACACCGACTGCTGGAAGCATCTTGGTGGAAAGCATCCAAAGTAAAATATCCTTGGTTTTCTTCGTTGGGTTAAACGCCATAGCATAAGCGGCTGGTACACCAATAAGGAGCGCAATCAAGGTAGAACCAAAAGAGGTCACGACAGAATTAAGCGCATGCTTTAGATAGTCACTTCGCTCTTGCACTATGCCAAAGTTATCAAGGGTTGGCTCAAAGAAGAGTGAAGGTGGCACTGAGATCGCCTGTAATTCTGTTTTAAAGGAGGTGATAAACATCCAAAAAATAGGGAAAAACAGTAAGAGTGCAATCAGCCAAGCAAATGCACCTGTAACAAAGGTTTTAAATTTACGTTGTTGATTAAGAGTCATCATAATTACCTCACACCGTTAGGTTTTTGCCGACGGCACGAATTAAGAAAAAGGCAACGATATTGGCTAGAATCACGGCAAATAAACCACCGGCTGAAGCAACACCAACGTCATATTGAAGTAGGGCTTGGTTATAAATTAGATAAGCAAGGTTAGTACTGTCATAACCTGGGCCACCACCTGTGGAGACAAAAATCTCAGCAAAGATAGCCAACAAGAAAATGGTTTCTATCATGACAACAACGGCAATGGGTCTCGCTAAGTGAGGAATCGTAAGGTAGCGGAAAATATGCCAACCGTTAGCACCGTCCATTTGTGCCGCTTCTTTTTGCTCAGTATCTTGTGATTGGAGAGCAGTCACAAATACTAAAATAGCGAAGGGAAGCCATTGCCAACTCACCATAATAATGACTGACATGAGCGGGAAATCTGACAGCCAATCTATGGGCTCTAACCCTAAGGATTGGGATATCCAAGCAAATACCCCATACACTGGGTTCATCATCATATTCTTCCAGATCAAAGCGTTGACTGTTGGCATGATGAAGAAAGGCGAGATAAGCAGAACTCGAACAATACCTTGTCCAAAAAAAGGCTTATCAATTAGTGCTGAAAGGGCAACCCCAAGAACAACGGTAATGATGAGTACCGATATTAAGAGAATTAAGGTATTAAGAACGGCAGGCATAAAGCCTGGGTCAGTGATGAAAAACTCAAAATTCATCCAACCAACAAAGTTATTTTGACCTGGGTAGAGCAGGTTAAAACGTATGGTTGAAAAATAGATGGTCATGGATAAAGGCACTATCATCCAAATCAAGAGGAGGATGACTGAGGGAGCCATTAATAAGCGAGTAATTGAACGCTTCATGAAGTTGTATCTCTTATTATAGGTTTGAAAGTCGTCTTATAACGGGTAATGCCTGACACTCTAGGAAAGAAGGTAAAGGCAGAGACGCTATGGTCCCTGCCTTTCGTTCTCTTTTGGTTAGTAGTAACCAGCTTGACGCATTTGACGATTAGCAGAAGAGTTAGCAGATTTCAGTGCTTGATCAACTGACATGCTGCCAGCCAAAGCCCCTGAAACCATTTGACCTGTGGTCGTTCCTATCGCTTGGAACTCAGGTATAGCAGCAAACTGAACGCCAACATAAGGTGAAGGTTTAAGCGTGCTATCAGCAGGGTTTGCAGAGTTGATTGCTTTTAGCTCTGCTTTCGCAAAGACAGCGGCTTCTTGGAATTTAGGGTTAGCATAAGTACTACTACGTGTGCCTGTCGGTACCGCAGCCCAACCATTGGTTTCACCCACTAGCTGGATATAGTCTTTTGAAGTAGCCCAACGGATAAAGGTTTGTGCCGCATCTGCGTTTTTAGTCCCTGCTGGAATGGCAAGTGACCAAGCCCATAACCAGTTAGCGCCTTTATCTGTTGCTTGAATGGGTGATTGTGCAAAACCAACTTGATCAGCAACTGTACTCTGGCTTGGATCTGTTACAAAAGAAGCTGCAATGGTGGCATCAATCCACATACCGCATTTACCTTGGTTGAAGAGCGCAAGGTTCTCGTTGAAGCTGTTGCTACTTGCTCCTGGTGGGCCGTATTTGGTTAGCAGGTCAACATAAAAGGTAACCGCATTTTTCCATTCTGCCGTTTCAAGTTGAGGCTTCCAATCTTCGTCAAACCAGCGTGCTCCAAAAGAGTTTGCCATAGTAGACAAGAAGGCCATGTTATCGCCCCAGCCCGCTTTGCCACGTAAGCACATGCCATAAACCCCTTCGCCAGGGTTATGAACGGCAGCAGCAACATCACGGATATGTTCCCAACTATCACGGTCGTTAATTTCCATACCAGCTGCTTTAACTAGGTCTTTACGGTACATCACCATAGAGCTCTCGCCATAGAAAGGTGCTGCATACAAGGTGTTGTTATAAGATAGGCCACCACGAATAGAAGGAATGATATCTTCAACATCATAATTGCCACTGGTGTCGATTGGCTCAAGCCAGTTTCTTTCACCCCAGATTGGTGCTTCGTACATGCCGATTGTCATGACATCATAAAGACCACTCTTATTAGCGATATCTTGAGTCACGTTCTGACGCAATACACCTTCTTCCAGAGTAACCCATTTCACTTTGATATCAGGGTGAGCTTGTTCGAAAATCGGAGTGAGTTTTTGCATTTCGATCATATGGCCATTGTTAACGGTAGCCACGGTGATTTCTGTTTGTGCGTATAGGTTTGCTGTGCTCATAGCTGCTGCCAAACTAACGGCGCATGTGAGCGACTTTTTAGCTAGGGTATTCATAGGTTGTTCCCCGGTTGGAGTATATTGTTTTTATAGTCTTACCTAACCTTGGTGCCTAATGACCAAGTGCCGTTAACTATAGATGAGCGAAAATTGACTCTCTAATACATAAATACTCAATATAGATACTTTTTTGCTTATGTTTGATTGATAGGCTAAAAAAATAGTCATAATCGTATTACTTTAAATTAACTTAATATCTCTATCGTCTTGTTTTATATTGAGTTTTACAGGCGCCTTGGCTGAAAAATGCACAAAGTAAAATTATCAAAAAGATATTAGTCAGGATGAGTTTTGTTCTACTCTGATTGAAAAATGACTAATAGCATGGATAAAACTGGTACGAATTTGCGTTGGTGAAGGTCGTACTAAGCTTTCCATGTTTGGACGTTAGGGTTAACATTCGTTATAAATTTTTCTTATCAACTTTTATTAAATTATTCACAATCAATATTAGATTAAGGCGGTCCTCATGGCGGGTGGATTAATGGAACAGGCATTTGTTTTCTTGGGGGCAGCGGTTGTGACTGTACCTATTGCGAAGCGCTTGGGGCTTGGTTCAGTTTTAGGTTATTTAATTGCCGGTGCCATTATTGGGCCTTATGCCTTGGGAATCGTCGCGGATGATGTGAATGATGTCATGCACTTCGCTGAATTCGGTGTGGTGATGATGCTCTTTCTAGTGGGGCTTGAGCTACAGCCCTCAGTACTCTGGAAATTGAGAGTGCCTATAGTGGGCCTAGGTGGTGCGCAGGTTCTCCTAAGCACAGGCTTAATGACACTCGTTGCTGTGGCATTTGGCTTACCTTGGCAGACGGCGCTTGTGGTTGGCATGATACTGTCATTATCTTCCACCGCGATTGTATTACAGCTGTTAAATGAAAACGGCTTGATGAAGTCTCAATTAGGTCAATCTTCGTTTGCAGTACTTCTTTTTCAAGATATTGCCGTGATACCTATGTTGGCACTTATGCCCTTATTAGCGTTGACCAGTCCTAGCGTGGTTGATGAGGCTAATCAGTTAAGTGGTTGGCAACATGCTGCCCAGCTTTTCGCTGTGATCGGGGCTATTATTCTGGCGGGTAAATATCTATTACGACCTTTGTTTCGCATTATTGCTGAAACTAAGATGCGTGAAATTTTCACCGCAACGGCTTTGTTCTTGGTAATAGGCATCGCATTATTAATGAATGCCATTGGTGTGTCCGCCGCTCTTGGTACCTTTATCGCTGGTGTGGTTTTAGCTGAAAGTGAATATAGACATGAACTAGAGGCAGAAATTGCACCTTTTAAAGGCTTGTTATTAGGGCTCTTCTTTATTTCCGTTGGCGCTAGTATTAACTTTTCTATCCTGATGGCTGAGCCTTTGCAAATCGGGGCTTTAGTGGTCTTACTTATGCTTTGTAAGATGCTGGTACTCTTCAGCTTGTCTCGAATTTTCAAGCTTAAAGGCGGAAATGGCTGGTACTTTACCTTCGCTTTATCTCAGGCGGGTGAGTTCTGCTTTGTGCTTTTCTCCTTTGCGGGCCAACACCATATCTTAGGCAGCGACATAATAGACCCATTAGTTGTGGTGGTCGCACTCTCTATGGCAGCAACACCTATCTTGATGATACTGCAGGATAAAGTGATTGAACCCTTGTTTGTGAGAAAGGGCTGCAAACAGCAAGAAGCCGATGAAATTGACGATGGTGATACACCTGTTATTTTGGCTGGCATGGGGCGTTTTGGTCAGATAGTTGCGCGTCTTTTAACTATGAAAGGCTATCAGGTCACAGTCTTAGAGCATGATGCAGGTCAAATAGAACTGTTGAGGTCTTTTGGTACCAAGGTCTTTTATGGCGATGCTTCTCGAGGGGATCTTTTGCATGCTGCTGGTGCTGATCATGCCAAGTTACTTGTGGTCGCTGTGGATGAACATGAGAAAGCCATGGAGATAGTGACTCATGCTAGAAAGCACTATCCGCATTTAAAAATTCTAGTTAGAGCAATCGGACGTTTGGAAGTGCATGACCTTAACGTTGCTGGAGCTAATATTATTGTTAGGGAGACCTTCCATTCGGCACTCAACCTTGGTGAACAAGCGCTCGAAGAGTTAGGTCTGTCTAAGCAAGAAGCTCAGAATAGTGCAGAGATATTTAAACAGCATGATGAGCATAATGTGTTGGCGATGGGAAGTTTCCATGAAGACGAGAAGAAGTATCGCTCTCAAGCTCAAGAAAATTACGATGCATTGGCTGCTGTTTTACAGGCTGATGTAAACGATGAGGAGTTAGAGCAAGCTCCCATAGATACGAAAAAAACTGTTACTGACTAATTGCCTAATGTTAATAGGGCCTTTTTAGAAGGTTCTATTAATACAAAAAGATCAATAAAAAACTGAATTGAAAGATAGAACTTAAGACCATCTATGTCCTTTTTACCTATGGTTTATCACGCCCATTACTCGATTCCTTTTCCTGCGGGGCATCGATTTCCCATGCAAAAGTTTGCTTTGTTAGAAGAGGAGTTAAGGCGAGTTGGTGTTTTAACGGATAAAAACCTGTTTAGCCCATCACCTTTGTCACTCAATACATTAATGCGGGCCCATGATCCTGAATATGTACAGAATTTTGTGCGTGGTAATTTGTCTGATAAAGCCATGCGAGAAATTGGGCTACCTTGGTCTGACTGGCTGGTGGAGCGGACACTAAGGGCTGTATCTGGCACCTTGTTGACGGCCGATTTAGCGCTTGAATATGGTATTGCGGCACATCTTGCTGGTGGTACTCACCATGCTCATAAGGACTATGGCACAGGCTTTTGTATTTTTAATGATCAAGCTGTGGCTGCGATTCATTTGGTTGAGTCAGGAAAAGCGAAGAAAGTATTAGTACTAGATTGTGATGTTCACCAAGGTGATGGCACTGCTGCTATGTGTGCTTCATATGACGCAATTGAAACCATTTCTTGGCATTGTGAAGAAAATTACCCAGCAATTAAGCAAGAAGCAGGGATTAATATTCAAATACCAAAGGGCGCTGATGATGCTGAGTATCTGGCTATTTTAAAAGCCGATATTCCTAGGTTGTTAGATGAAATTAGCCCAGATTTTGTCTTTTATGATGCCGGTGTTGATGTCCATAAAGACGATAGGTTAGGTTTTTTAAATTTAACCGATGAAGGTATTTGGCAAAGAGATCAATATGTTATTGATGAATGCCAAAAACGAAATATTGCAATAGCTTGTGTGATTGGTGGTGGCTACGATAAAGATCAAACTAAAGTGGCTTGGCGTCACAGTATCTTGCATAAAGCCGCTAACGCCTTTATCAAAGAAAATGACATGCTTTAATTGAAGGCTTATCTGACTTTTTTCTTATTCTTTAGGTGGTACTTTAGCTGATAAGTTCGAGATTATGAGCTTAATTCAGGCTGTATCCTTGTTCATTATTTGACTTGTTATTCAGCTATTCAGTTACTCGTGGTTCTTTTGTTCATGTTTACACTCATACATCTTGTTATCGGCCTGCTGGATATAGCTTTCAATCGAGCTAGGTAAGAGGCTATTACATTCAATTAAGCCGTAAGAGAAACCCACTTCGTATTCAAGCTCTTGAGATGAAACAACACTTTTAAGGTTGTTTGAAAGCTTTTCAATCATTTCATCTGCCGCATTAAGGTCTGAGTTAAATAAGAGGGCAATAAACTCATCTCCGCCGATTCGAGCCAATAGATCAAAATTTCTAAAGCTCGATTTCATCACACTGGCAAACAACTGTAGTGCATTATCTCCTTCACTATGGCCGTGTACATCATTGATCTGTTTGAAATCATTTAAATCAAAATAGACTAAAGTTGCAGGCATGTTTTGCTTTTTATTGAAGTTTAAATAATGGTTGGCAACAAGCGTAAAGCCACGACGATTCGATAGGTTAGTGAGTTCATCCATGGTTGAAAGTTGAATTGCACAGAGTTCTTGCTCAACCGTATAGGCAAGGTCCGATAGGGCCGTTAAGTCTTCTTCGGTAAGCTTTTTAGGTTTTTTATCTATTATGCAAAGTGTGCCGATTTTTTCGCCGTTAGCAGCGGTTAATGGGTGCCCCGCATAGAAGCGAATATTTGGGTCACCTGTGACTAATGGGTTATCGTTAAATCGTGTGTCTTCAAGGGCATCTTTTATATAAAAAGTACTGTTTCCCAAAATGGCATGGCCACAAAATGAGATATCTCTAGGGGTTTCTGAGGCAGATAAACCATCGCTTGATTTGAACCATTGTCGGTTTTCATCAACCAAACTCACCAAGGCAATAGGGACATTAAACAACCTTTTTGCCATTCTGGTGACTCTATCAAAGCGTTCCTCTGGTAAGGTATCTAGAATATTCAGTGCTTTGAGAGTTTCCAGCCGTTTTTCTTCAGTATTTGGTAATTCAGGTTTTTTCATAAATTAGTCCATTATGAATTTATTGGTGTTTAGCTTGTTACTGTCTTTTAGTTAGCTGCTTTTTTCTGTGCCTATTTTTGAACCTTCTTTAATTATTAGACTAAGATTTAAGTGTAGTTACTTATTTAGGACTGGCTAATTTTCACAAATAAAATTTAGTAATAGGACAAACTTGCTAGATAGATATCTATCTGTTCAAATATGAAACAGGTTCAGTGATTTTTAGGGGAGGGGTTATGCAGGTCGATAAACCCATGGGTGCTTATCAAACAAGTTTGGCTGGTATACAGAAAGCCGAACAACAAATGTCGAATGCGGCAAGGGATGTGGCTGCCTCTAGCGCGACTAGTCCTGATACTGAACGCCCGATCCAAGCATCTCAAGACCTAAACCAATCTCTGATTAAACAACAGGAAGCTAAGCTGCAATTTGAAGCGTCTGCTAAAGCCCTAGAAGCCAGTAGTGGAACCCTAGGTAGTTTGATAGATATTAAAGTTTAATAAAGCCACACTTCACAGTACGACTTTTTGATCATCCTATAGTACGTCTCCTCTATTGCTAGGCTAGTTTTTGCCCTTCATTTTATTGCTGCCATTTTTATGCGTTTTGATACATTGGCATTTATTTTGATTTTCGCATTTTGTGTCACAAAATAGACGAACCATGAAACTCGGTATACTCTTAAACTCCGGCAAATAAAAATCTATTTAGTGCTCCCATGCAAAAACTCTTCTTAAGTATCACCTTCTTATTCATTGCTTTCGTTCTTTGGGTCATCTTTATGGCGAATACAGGGCAAGATATTTGGCTTTTTGAACTGACTCGTAAAGTTCCCTTTGGTGACAAGCTAGGGCACTTTTTAGTTTTTGGTAGCTTAACTCTAATGGCTAACCTTGCAACACGTGGCAAGCTGATGCGTTTTAAGCTTGGTTCAATTTATTGGGAGAGTCTTTCGGTATTAATCTTTGTGACACTCGAAGAGTTAAGCCAATACTTTGTTGCGACCCGTACCTTGGACTTATTGGACTACCTTGCGAACTTGTTAGGTATTTTATGCTTTACTGGCTTGAGTCGAGAGCTTATGCGTAAAACCCTATTTCGCAATAGGGTCATCAATTAGGACAAGGTTTCTTACTACTAAGCTACTATTTAACGGATTTGCGTTAATCTGTGGGTGACAAGCTTTTTAAAGGGTAATGCTTTATTACCCAGTCTGATACCAACTTTCCTCACTACTTTTGCCCAAGGTTTTTTGTTGGTATAGAGGGCAACTATGGCATTGGTTGCATCGTAAAGCGGCTTGCTTAACAGCTTATGACGGGCTTCATATTCATGTAATAGTCGCTTAGAGGCTATGTTTCTGCCTTTCTTGTGCGCCTTGATAATGAGCTGGGCGAGAGTGTCTGCTGAACGTAAACCTAAATTGAAACCATGGGCTGTCACTGGGTGCATGCCAACAGCTGCATCGCCAATGAGAGCAAAGTTTTGGCCGATAAAGCGGTCAGACATCACTCCAACCAGAGGGTAAGCAATTGGCTGGCTGATAAGTGTCATCTTGCCTAACCTGTGATTCAGCATGGATTCAGCCTCAGCACAAAAGGCCATATCATCTAAGGCGAGTAAGCGTTCTGATTCGCTGGCGTTAACGGTAATCACAATGGAAGAGGTATTTTCTGCAAGGGGTAAAATGGCACAGGTTTTATCATACTGAAAGCATTCTTGGGCGGTGTTATTGTGGCTGCTTTCGTGTTTCATATTACACACTAACATAACCTTTCCATAATCTTTCATTTTAGCGCTTAAACCCATCATGCGGCGTGTTTCAGAAAAGCGACTGTCAGAAGATACTAAGAGTTTACATTCGATCAGAACATCGTCAGATTCAATTAAACAAGTATCTTGATTAGTATGGAGTTTTTTTACCTTTTGTTCACAGATTAAGCTGATATTGGGTTGTGCTTTAACTTGGTTATATAGCGCTTGTCGGATTTGATAATTAGCGATTAAGTAACCAAGGGGGGCGTTTGGATCATCCGATCGATCAAACTCTAATCTAGATGCAGATTCATTTTCTAAGGAGTTCAAATCGCCATTGATAACCTTAGCCTCTTTAATTTGGTGTATGGCATCAGTCGGAAATGTTTGCCAAACACCTAATTCAGACAAGATGGTTTTAGATAAATGTGTCAGGGCAATATCTCGACCATCGAATTGAGGCTGGGCAATACTCTCTATTGATTGCTTGTCTATTAAGGCAATTTCTAGGCCTGATTGGGCAAGACTTAGCGCAAAACTTAATCCGGTTGGCCCTGCACCGATTATGGCAATATCTAGCTTTTTCTTGTCCATTACTTACCTCAATATCAATAAAACGTTTTAGAGGCAGGCTATCAGTTTGTACCCTTTTAAGGCTGATATAAGTCATGTGGTGAGTTTAAAAATGAGAATCTAGCTTAGATTTAAAGGGGCTTGGCCCTATGTTAAGCTTTCTCAAATTAATCAATAAAAAGAGTACGTATGGATTGGATGCTAGGGGCTTTTTTTGTGATGGCCTTGTTTGCCGCCATACTATCCACATTAGCTGGTTTTGGTTCAGCCTTGATCTTGATTAGCGCGACCTCTCTTATGTTCGATATAAAATGGAGCATAGCGTTAACTAGCTTCTTTTATTTTTATAACACCTCCTTAAAAACCTACTATTTAAAGTCCTATATCAACTGGCCACTGGTATTTAAGCTAAGTCTCCTTTCTGTTCCAGGTGTGTTTATTGGCGCCTATACTTTGTTATTTTTAGATGCGAATTGGCTTGTATTTATACTTGCAGCTATGTCTTTGCTTTACTTAGTGATTGATCTATTTCGTTTTATGCCAAATTACAATGTGAGTGATAATGTCTTAATTCTTACGGGTTTTATCTATGGTCTTGTTTCGGGAACTGTGGGTTCTGGTAGCCTCATAAAAGCCTTGGTTTTTAAACAGCTAGCATTGAAAAAAGAAACTTTTGTTGCCTCTATGGCCGCCAGTGCCTTGCCATTAAATCTTATTAAGATAAGCATTTTTACTTGGGCATCTTTAGTTGCATTTGAGGATATGTCCTATCTTATTGTCCTTTTGTTAGCCAGTTACCTAGGGACACATATTGGCAAATATTATTTATCAAAATTGAAACAGAAATGGTTTGATCATCTTGTTAGACTTATCTTACTGATGTTATCTGTCAGCTTAATTTTTAAAGCAATATCAAATTAACTAAAAGGGATTAGTAATGACACTAGCGCAATGGATTATTCGTTTAAATGCTTTATTTTTTAGTCTTTACGGTTTGTTGTTTTTCTTTGTACCAGAAACACTTTTATTTTGGGTAACAGGCTCAGCTGCGAATACCACTTCTGCCATGATTGATACTCGGGCAACTTATGGTGGTATGAGTTTGGCGATTGGGTTATTACTTTTCTATTTCTCAATGAAATTGGTTTATGAGAAATTAGGCTTAGTATTCGTCATCTTAATTATGGGGAATATGGCTTTTGGTCGTAGTTTAGGTATTTTACTTGATGGTAACCCGAACCCAGTTATGTGGCTGTTTTTAGTTGGAGAGTTAGTTACCTTAATTATTAGTGCTGTCTTACTCACTAGAGGGCAGGTTAAGTTCCAATTAACTTAACGAAAATTTTATGTAAGTGATTGAAATATATAGAGTGTCACCTTGGTGTCATGCTGGTGTCGTTCTGAATCTTTGGGTCTGTTGTTAAAATTTATTCTTATTATTTTAAGGGATGGCTATGGGTGTTAAACAGTTAAGGTTGGATAAAGGCTGGTCTCAAGAAGAGCTGTCACAACTGTCTGGTTTAAGTGTGCGTACTATTCAGCGTATTGAACAAGGCAATAAGGCAGGGTTGGAAAGTCTGAAATCCCTTGCTGCAGTCTTTGAGTTACAGGTATCTGACCTACATAAGATTGAACCTAATCTAATAGCTAGTTCCAAAACCGAAAAACAGGAGACGGATAATATGAGTGAAAAAAGCAGCAAAAATGGAAAGGAGTCAGCTGAAAAAGCCGCTGTCATTGCTCAGGTGAAGCGTATTAAAGCCTTTAATAAAAACTTACTTAGCTATGCAGGTGTCATCTTACTTTTATTGGTGATTAACCTGCTGACAAGTCCAGACTATTTTTGGGTAGTTTGGCCTGCGCTAGGTTGGGGAATCGCTTTATTGATTCAGGGGTTAAGTGCGCACGAAGTTGTGAATGTATTTGGCTCTGACTGGGAAAAGAAACAAATTGAAAAGCGTTTAGGTAAAAATCAGGACTAACTGGATTAGAAGAGGTTTTATTCATGGATCAGCATCCTTGTGTGTCTTTTTTAGTGATTCGTGATAACAAGATATTGTTAGAGCAAAGGTCTTTGTTAAAAGAGTCAGATCCGGGTTTGATTGCTATCCCAGGTGGACATATGGAAGAGGGGGAAACACAAGCGCAAACCCTACACCGTGAAATGGATGAAGAGTTAGCGATAAAGGCGTTGTCGAGCTACTACCTCTGCTCCTTGTATCATAAGGCAACCGCTGAATTGCAGTTAATTCATTATTATGTGGTTAATGACTGGCAAGGTGAGATAAAAGCACTAGAAGCCGATGAGGTGTTTTGGTCAGAGATTAATACTGCCGATATAGGGCTAGCATCAGATCGAATTGCTTTAAATGAATACTTACGTTTACAGTCATTCTTGGAGCAAAGCGAATAAGCTAGGGTAAAAGTAAGAAGCTGGAGCTGCTTACAGATTCGGTTTCAGGTAAAAAGTTAAGCATTAAAAAAGGGCCTTCAATGAAGGCCCTTTTTCGTTTCTTAGGTAATAAGGTTTGTTACAACAAACTTAGTGACCTAGGAAGATGAACTTCAGGATGAATAGCACAGTTAATGCCCATACACCTGCAGATACTTCATTCGCTTTACCACCACCCACTTTTAGGATGGTGTAAGTTAGGAAGCCAAGCGCAATACCGTTTGCAATAGAGAAGGTGAAAGCCATCATCACAGTGGTAACAACTGCTGGTGCGAATTCAGTTAGATCGTTCCAGTCGATTTTCTTCAAAGAGCTCATCATCAACATAGCAACGTAGATAAGAGCACCATCTACTGCGAAGGCTGGTAGCATTTTCGCTAGAGGCAAGAAGAACATACCTAGTAGGAAAAGCACACCGATAGTTACCGCAGTAAGACCAGTACGACCACCAACAGATACACCCGCTGCAGACTCAGCGTAAGAAGTTACTGGTGGACAACCAAATGCTGTACCAATTACAGATGAGATAGAGTCAGCTTTAAGAGATTTGCTTAGACCTTCGATGTTGCCATCT
Organism: Marinomonas sp. SBI8L; assembly: GCF_001624705.1. GTDB lineage: Bacteria > Pseudomonadota > Gammaproteobacteria > Pseudomonadales > Marinomonadaceae > Marinomonas. The sequence continues at coordinate 23,695 of NZ_JSEO01000001.1, read as the reverse complement.
TTGTCTTGTAGGTTAGCACGCTCAGCAACACCCATAAGTGTACCGGCAGTATCAAAGATGTTAACGAATAAGAAGGTAACAATGACCGGAATCATAGCAACTTCAAGCGCACCCATTACATCGGCTTTCCAAAGAATAGGTTCAATTGCTGCGAAATCTGGAACAGCTAGCATTCCGCCATAGGCGACGAAACCGGAGGCAGGCGCCCAAGACTTAGCTTCTTCAGCCACAACGAAGAAGTCAGTTGGCAGGATCCAAGTCATGATGAAAGCGACTAATGTTGTGATACCAATACCTAGTACAACCGCACCGAATACTTTTCGGTAGCTAAGAACAGCGATCAGGAAGAAACTTAAAAGACCAAGTGCTGGCGCTTCTGGACCAAATTTACCAAAACCAAAGTGTGTTAGGTCAGCAAGTGCTAAAGCGTTATTTGGATCTGGTACTATCACCCCAGTAAAACGTAGACCGATAAAACCAAGGAACAAACCAACACCTGCTGTCATAGCAAGACGTAAGCTCATTGGAATACTATCTAACATCCACTCACGCAGTCGCGTCACACTCATTAACACAAAGAGCATGCCTGATATAAAGACAGAACCTAGTGCAATTTCCCAGCTATAGCCCATAGAGCCAACAACAGAGAAGGTGAAGAAAGCGTTAAGGCCCATGCCTGGCGCAAGGCCAACAGGCCAGTTTGCATACAAGCCCATTAGGATGGTGGCAATAGCAGCACCAAGGCAAGTAGCTAGGAATAAGCCGTCAAATGGCATGCCTGTTTTTGACATGATGATAGGGTTTAGAACGATGATATAAGACATGGTAACGAAGGTTGTTAAACCTGCCATCATCTCAATTTTTGGAGTGGTCTTGTGAGCAGCAAGTTTAAAGAGGCGTTCTAGAAAGCCACCTTTACTGCCCTGATTATTATCATAAGCTTGGTTAACCTGATTCATAACTACAGTACTCTAATTATTTTAATCGTTTATGCCGCTTCTTTTTATTATAACGGCGCGATTGTTAAGTGATTTTTAAGTAAAAAGCCTCTTAACTGATTCGAGAAAAGAAAGCTGTGTTGGACCTTTCTTTCTCAATACTTGAACGATTGTACAGGTTTTGAACTGGGAATAAAGACTAGTAATTTCACATAGTGGTGGGTTTTACAAAAAGTTTGCACTTTTTATTTTGCGCCACACTTGCCTTTTTTCTTTAATTAAAAAATTGTACAAAAAACAGTATATGAAAGAATAATTTATCTCACGCGAGTGAAATAAAAAGTAGGTTATGAATAAAGTCAAAAAACATGGTTTTCTCACATTATAAAAACTTATTATGATGTGAAATAATATTTTGTTGATTGAATCAGTCTTGTAAGCCCAACGGGGAGATTATAATACAATTAAATAGTTGTTATAAAACAATGATATAGCTTTTTTAGCCTCATTCTCATAAATAGTGTTTATTTTCACTATTGTAAATAAGTCATAAGTTATTAAGTTGTGCTTACGACTTAATATTGAATCGAACTTGTTAACTTCCCCGCAAAACGTTTTCTATAAGCGCCTGGTGTCACGCCAACTCTTTGTTTAAAGAGTTTTCGAAATGAATTCGCATCCTGTAAACCCACTCGATAGGTAATTTGTTCGAACGCTTCTTGGCTCGATTCGAGTAAATGCTTGGCTCTTTCTAAGCGTAAATTTTGTAAGTATTGAATTGGTGTTTGCTGAGTCGCTTCCTTAAATCTTCGAATAAAATTACGCGTACTCAAACCAAACTCTTGTACCAAGTTTTCCATACTAACTGGCTGATGTAATTGCTTCTCTAGCCAAATCTGTATTTTCAAAATCTCACTATCATGATGGTTCTTTTTAAATGTTGTACTGGCATAAGGGGTTTGGCTGCGGTCGCCAGTATCTACCAATAGTTTTTTTGCGCACTCAGCACCAAGCTGAGGAGAGCCAAACTTGCGAATAATATAAAGTAAAAGGTCTGCACTGCTGGTTGAACCGCCTGAGCACATAATCAGGCCGTCATCCGTTACTGTTCTTTCCGTATATACTTTTACTTTGGGGAAGTGAGTTTGTAATTGTTCGCAAAACAACCAATGGGTTGTTGCTCTTTTGTTGTCTAATAAGCCTGCCTGTGCGCTAACAAAGGCTCCTGTACAGATATTAGCAATATAGGCACCTTGCTCATGCTGTTCTTTCAGCCACTGGCTTATGGGGGCTAACTGAGGTAATTCAGCCAAAATATTAAACATGAAACCTGGCACTATGATGAGCCTTGGTCTGTTTGGGTCTTTGGGAGCGGCTTGGAGAATCGACTTTTCCGGTGTCAGGATTAATCCCCCCGTACTTTGAATACTCTTTCCTGTAAGCGATGCTGTTTCGAATTCAAATGGTTTTTCCTGTGCTTGATGCCTTTCTTCTTTTGATGAGCTCGATTTTTGAGATCTAAGTAAATATTGATGGATAACATTTGCTGTTTCTAAAAACTCCATACTGGCTGCCACACTGGTAGAGGAGCAGCGGTCAGCCATTAATATTGTCACCTTCATTCCTATTCCCCGTTAATGCTATCAAGTAAGGCATAAATGACCCTAAACAAGTCATTTATGCCTATGGTTGAGTTTAAAAGCAAGCCATAAACTGATTTAGGTTGGTATCACAAGGTTGGCTTAGTTGCTTTGGGGTGGTGCTTTATTTGTATAAGAAAGGGAATATGGAGAGGGTAAGAATGAAGAAATTATTATATAGCCTATTAAAAAAGCCTTTTTTTGGTCGTTTCAATAAACCATGGCGCTGGCCAGATGATATTAATCAGACTGATTGGAAAAGGCTTTCTTTTAAGAGTGAGTCAGGGGCAAAGATCTCTGCGTTAGTGGCTGAATCGCTTACAGAAGACGTAAAAGGGGCCGTTTTATTGTGTCACCCTATGGCCATACCTTAGCCAAAGGTTTTTGGCTAAGGTATGGCCATGCTCAACTATTGCGTCAGTCTGGCTATCATGTGATGGTTTTTGATTTTAATGGTTTTGGTGAGTCTGGCTCAACGAATATGGACTTCCCGTTAGATGTGTTAGCGGCAGGGAATGCTTTGCAAAATCAGTATCCAAACCTTGCTTTAGGCTTAATAGGGGCATCCTTAGGCGGTGCTATGTCTGTCTGCGCTATGACAAGTCCAACGCACCCTTTTAAAGCTGCTGTGATTGAATCTGCGTTTCCGACACTTATGCACTTTTGGCGACCTTACCCCTTGCCTAAACTAGCGCTGCAATTTGTGCAGTTGATTTACCCTTCAGGGGAGAAGCGAGTTCGTCCAGTGCACGCTGCTAACATCTTAGCGGGTAGACCTGACATGCTCTTAATTTATGGGGAGGCGGATAAATTTACAACCGTTGCTCATGGAAAGCTTTTATTTGATGCTTTAAAGCGAAATACCGAAGCAGAGTTTTGGCAAGTTGAGGGAGCAACTCATACCCATGCTTATGCCGCTCAGCCAAAAGAGTATGAAAGCCGTGTTGTGAAGTTTTTAGACAGAAGTTTAACTTTTGACTAATACGTTAAAAGCTTCAAATAAATGCTTCATTCCTAGCTTTACCTAGAATGAATCATGATGGGTAGCTTCTTCATGATAGGTTTTCGTTTTTGAATAAAGTCTAAGAGGTCATGATAAAGTTATTTTTACATCTGTTTTTAATTTAAGTCTGTATGGTTTTGGAATAGAAGTCGCGTTCATCGCTATCTTCAACTAGCTTGAAAGATGTCTAAGATAAAAACTAGAGATTCTAGATAAACAAGACTTGCTTTGCTTAAGCAAATAGAAATGCGACAGGGCGTATGCCTAATCATCCTAATTAACGAATCACGAATTAACCTTGGAAAATGTGGAGAAAGTGCTAAGTTAAATAAGCAGTAGGAATAACTTTTTTTAAAAAGATTTACCTTTGGTTATAAGTGGTAGAACCTTTGTTTGAAATTTACTTATACTGACTCTAAATAGCTATTTTTTAAAAAAAATATATGTTTTATTTGAACTTGAATTTAATAAAACTCATATAGGGACGTGAGTATCAAAAAATGAAGGAATCTATGAAAACGTCCCCCCACCTTTTTGTTGGGTAAGCAGTGTTTATATTTAAGGGCTAGAGTGGGTTTAAAACCTCTCAATTTTAAATGGCCTCAACTTAAAGAAACGGCTTTTAAAGTACTCTCTTAGGTTGAAGGAAAAGTGCCACACTTGGCTGTTTCTAAGTATACATTGCTTTAAAGGGATATCCTGCTTGAAGCTTTTTCTGACAAAAAATTAAGATTTGATGTCTTGATAGGTTCATTAGCTCAGGCGAATTAACCGGAGGTATGGGTGAGATTAAGTAAAGCAGCGGGAACATTTGACTATCCAATGAGAGTAGCCGGATGCTTGCTGGTAATTATTAATGTTTATCTTGCTAGATTGCCTGAACTAGATTCTGCAGATTTGCCAATTTGGCTCACTTTACTCTTTTTTATCATTTATCCTCATATTGCTTTTGCTAGCTTTGTATTTAAACCAACGGTAAAAACTGAATCTAACAGTATGTTAGTAGATATGTTCTCCATTGGTATTCTGGCTAACTTGGTTTATTTTAACCCAGTTATTTTTCTGCCTTATTATATTGCCAACTCTTCTGCTGTATATGCCCTGAAAGGGCCTTTGCTCATGTTTAAAGGCTTTATTGCTTTAGTAGCTGGCGTATTAATCTCCATTCCTATTTTTGGCTTAGAGCTAGATTTAAACTTTAATACTTTGGGCATTATCCCTGCTTTTACTTATCTTTTTGTAGCAACACATTATGTGGGTTATTTGTCTCATTTAAGAGGCATAGTGTTAAATAAAGCCAAGGCAAAAGCTGAAATACAAGCAAATAGCGATGCCGTGACTAAGATTGCGAATCGACGTTATTTTGATCTTCGCCTTGAAGAAGAATGGTTGCGTAGTTATCGCAGTCAAACGCCTTTATCTATGCTGGCAATTGATATTGATCATTTTAAAGCCTACAACGATTTATACGGGCATCCTGTTGGTGATGATTGTTTGAATCAAGTGGCGCAAGCAATTGCAAAAAAAGTCACTCGTGCCAGTGATGTGGTCGCAAGAACAGGGGGAGAAGAGTTTAATATCATTCTTCCAAATACGAATCTTGAAGGCGCACATATCGTTGCTAAGAAGGTGCTTGAAGCTGTACGTGAACTTGAGATTGAGCATAATGGTTCAGATGCGCAAGATATCGTCACTGTTTCGGTTGGCGTTTCCTCTGTTATTCCTGTCAGTAGCTTTAGTACGAGAGGGCTCATGTTAGCGTCTGATCAGGCCTTGTATCAGGCTAAAGATGAAGGACGTAATCGTATTGCTGTGAAGCCTCTCTTTAAGTCGAGCGTACCTAAGGTGGATGCATGAATAAGCTGGATGACTTGTCAATTGAGCAGGCAGCTTGGATTAGAAAGTGCATTTATCGTTGTGCTTACCTTATTTGGCCTATTTTTGCGGTTATCGCGGTTTTAAATGCCATCAACAAAAGTGCTGCTTTAGACTCTCTATATTGGCTTGTCTTTGCCTTTATTTTTGCAAAACTTCTGCACTTTATTAGCCAGCAAAGTAATAACCCAAATACGTATGTTCTCTATGAGCTTCTGGTCGCTGCATTTTTTCAAGGGGCCTTAATTGGGGTCGTAGATATTCAGGTGATACCTAGCTTGGCGATTCTGACGCCCATTGTTGCTTTTGCTTTTGTGGGAGGTTGGCTTTACTTTCTGATGAGCTTAGCAAGCTGTTTTTTGGGTTTTGTCCTGTATTTTTTCTTTGTTGGTGTGAGCCTTTATGTGGTATCTGACTTTGATCTAAATATCATCTCAATCATTGCCATTATTATTTTTCAGGTAGTTTTTACCATGGTCGCATTGATGAATTATAGCGCCTTTGAATCCGAGCCTGATTTACAAGATAGTCATGAGTTTATAGACAAAGCCACAGGCCTTAAAAGTGCAAATTATTTAGATTTTGTTTTAGATAATAAACGTTTTGACTTCTTAACAAGAGATCAGCTTAAGAGCGGTGAAAAGTTTATTATTAGTATGTTTTTAATTCGAATTGATAAATTAAGTCAGCTTTCTGAAGTGCGTTCTCAAGACATTATGAATAAACAAGTCGCTGAATTTTCTTATGATTTATTTTATTTAATCAACAGTAGTGACTTGTTGATTCGCTGGCAAGAAGATCAACTATTGCTGATCTCAGAGAAAAAAGCAGACCTTTCAACAGAGCAAAGAGCACAGTCGCTTGTCACTAGTATGCATTCTCATCCTATTAAAGGTGCTGAATTGACGCCTTCGATTTTTTGTACGGATCTGCACTTTATACCTTCTCGAACTCAAAAGGATGACTGGTTCGATAAGATTAAACTTTGCCAAGTGGCTATGTTCAAGCAAGCTCGAGTAAGTAGTTGGCAATTTGTCGATGACGCTAGCAGCAAATCAGAAAATTTTAGTTAATAGGCAAATTGATTAGGCAAAAAAAAGCGAACTCATTTGAGTTCGCTAAAATTTGCAGGTCAGTGCAAATGAAACCTTGCTAAAAGAATTCGACTTTGGCTTTACATCTTTTGGTTGCCAATAGTTAACCCATCTTAAAGCGCTAAATCGTGATACCTCTTCAAATATAGCCGCTTTTTAGGCTTATGCTTTAGCGAGTTCTTTTTGTACAAGTTAGGTTAGATTTAACTCGTATAGGTTGTTTTTTATTAAATGAGCGTTTAATTAAAAATAATACTCTGCCTTGAATGACTTTCTGTCAAATTTTAGTCGTAATGATTTTTGTCTTAGTGAGTCGTTGATACTGACGATAAAGAGAGTTTTTAGCTGATTTTACTTTTCAATTTTGACTTTTTTGAAGAAGTTTGATGGTTTTAAACTTTTTGTTACCGAGTTTTTTATAAAGTAAGTGTGTCGTAAATAGCTTTATTTGTGTCGTTTTTAGTTTTCTTTGGATTTGCTTCTTAGTTTGTTTTTATCATCTAGACTCTGGATTTAAGGAGAGTGTTTTGTTTTACCTTGAGTTGACTATAGGTGTCGACTTTACTCTTTTAGTCCACACTTTGTTTTTAATTAAGGCTTTTTTCAAGATGACAATGATGAGCATTAGTCGCTTCTCCAAGCGCTTTAATTTATCCTGTAGTACCTTGCTCTATTACGAACGTATTGGTTTATTATTGCCTTGTACTCGCTCCCAACATGGCTATCGTTATTATGGTGAAAAAGCTGAGTTAAGGTTGCAGAGTATATTGGCGTATAAGGCCTATGGGATTGAATTAGGGAAAATTGCCCATTTAATCGATAGCCAAAATGAAGATGGACAAAAACAAGCCTTACAAGATCAGTTTAAAGCATTAGAAACAGAAATTAACCAGTTAAGAGAGCAGCAAAAAGCCATTGTGATGGCGCTTGAGGAAACTGATTTAACGCCTTCTACTCAATTAGATAAGTTTCGTTGGGTAGCCATTATGAGAGCTGCGGGTTTTGATGATGATGCGATGAAAGAATGGCATCAAAAGTTTGAAAAAATGGAGCCAGATGCACATCAAGACTTTCTTAAAAGCCTGCAAATAGATGATGAAGAGATAGCTAAAATTCGCCAGTATAAATAGGTAAGTTTAAAGGACTTACTTCCTTCAAAATAACCTTCAAGAAACACTAATTTTAATTGCTTAAAATAAGGTACGTTTATCTTAGTTGTTGAATTAATTCAATTTATTATTCTTTTTAGGAAACGTCAGTTTCCAATAGGAAATATTGGGTGTTAAAAATTACAATATACTGCAACTTTTCTTTCGTATAGAGGAAAAAACTAATTTTTGCCATTAACAAAGTGGATTGCTAGTGATATCTTGCCCCCCGTAAAAATAAAGGAACCTGCGATTAAGTCACCTCTTCTCAGTCTTTTCAGAAAACGTATCACGCAAGGCGTTACTTTGACGTAATGTAGGTACCTTTCGAAAAGGGACAACACAGGGTGTTACTTTTTCTGAAAGACCCGAAGGGCGTGGTCTAAAAGTCCTATCTCTATGTTGAGGACCTTATCAATAGAATTACTATTAAGTTGCGCTCCTCGCCATAAATCTAGCGGCTTTTATCCTCACGCTGAGGCGGGAGGACTTATTCGCAGGTTCCTTAATCAAACTTTACAAATATAAAAATAGAATCGAAATTAATTTAGGAGATAGGGTTTGCAATCAGTTTTAGACTTTTTGAACGGTATTATTTGGAGTCCGGCTCTAATATACCTTTGTCTTGCGGCAGGTTTATTTTATTCAGTTATCACACGCTTTGTGCAGGTGAGACTGATTAAAGAGATGTGGCGCCTATTGATGAATAATAAGGGCTCTAAAGAAGGGATTTCTTCTTTCCAAGCATTGGCTGTTTCTCTATCAGGCCGTGTTGGTACAGGTAATATTGCAGGTGTTGCAGCAGCGATCGGTTTTGGTGGACCAGGTGCTGTATTCTGGATGTGGGTTGTGGCTTTCTTGGGTGCAGCAACAGCGTATACAGAATCGACTCTAGCGCAGATTTATAAAGAAAGTGATGAAGGCCAATATCGTGGTGGCCCTGCTTACTATCTAGAAAAAGTAACAGGCCAAAAATGGTATGCTGTACTTTTCGCAATAGCGACTATCGTTGCTTGTGGTGTGATGCTACCAGGTGTTCAGTCTAACAGTATCGGTAATGCAGTAGAATTAGCCTTCGGTTCTGGTTCTATGATAGACACTGGTATTGGTGTGATCAGCTCAACCAAAATTATGACAGCGATTGCTGTGGTTGCGGTTCTAGGCTTCATCATTTTTGGTGGTGTTAAGCGTATTGCACGTTTCACAGAAGTCATTGTTCCTTTTATGGCATTTGCTTATATCGTGATTGCTTGTGTCATCATCATTCTTAACTTTGATCAAGTACCTGTTGTTATTGGTATGATTCTTGGTGATGCTTTTACGCCTATGGCGGGTATTGGTGCTGCAATTGGTTGGGGTGTAAAACGTGGTGTTTACTCTAACGAAGCCGGTCAAGGTACAGGTCCTCATGCTGCAGCGGCGGCTGAAGTAGATCACCCTGCACAGCAAGGTCTAGTTCAGGCTTTCTCTGTTTATATCGATACATTATTTGTATGTTCCGCAACAGCTTTCATGATTCTTATCACAGGTGCTTATAACGTGCACGGTGTGGGTGACATCATGTTGGTTCAGAACATTGCATCTGATATTGCGGCAAACAGCCCAGCTTATACTCAGATGGCGGTTGAAAGTGTCTTGCCTGGAGTGGGTAAACCTTTCATTGCATTAGCTTTGTTCTTCTTCTCTTTCACAACAATTTTAGCTTACTACTATATTGCTGAAACAAACGTTGCTTATATCCATCGTACCGTTAGAGTGCCTGGCCTGACTTTCTTGTTGAAAGTTGCGCTTATGTTTGCAACTTTCTACGGTACATTGAAAGCCGCTAACCTAGCTTGGGCTATGGGTGATGTGGGTGTAGGCCTAATGGCATGGTTGAACATTGTTGGTATTCTTGCCATCTTCTTCTTGGGTCGTCCTGCGATTAAAGCTTTGAAGGACTATGAAGAACAACGTAAAGCGAAAGTTGAAAAGTATACTTTCGATCCTAAGAAACTAGGCATCAAAAATGCTGATTTCTGGGAAGAGAAAAACAAGTAAGTATTAGTGTAAAGTTCGGCCCTAAGTGCCCACTTGATCTAATCATTAAAAAGCCCTGAGAGTGATGCTCTTAGGGCTTTTTTTATGGATGGTGTGTTGCAATATAAAAGAGCTAAATCGCCATAACTTTGTTACGACCTGATTGCTTAGCTTGAAACAAAGCATGTTCAGCGCGTTTTAAAATATAGTCCTTGGTGTCATTGTCGAGGTATTCAGATGCACCTAAGGATATGGTGAGGTTGTTAACTGATTGCCCAGTTTGCTTATTAGTGAGAATAAGATCTCCTATATTGATGCGAATCGCTTCGGCGAGGCTTGAGGCATTATCAAGGTTAATTTGAGGTAATACCAAGGCAAATTTTCCTCCGCTAAAACGATAGATTTCACCTATGCTAGAACACTCGTTACGGACTTTTTGAGCAATAAGTTGCAATACTTTATCACCAGTTTTCGTACCATAGGTTTGGTTGAAGGCCTTGAAGTGATCGATGTCGATCAGAATAAGAGAAAAATAACATTTCTGCTTAATTAACGCCGTTATCACCTCATCAAAGGCTGTTCTATTGGAAATGCCTGTCAGTTCATCAATGTTATGTTCCATTTCAAACTCAGCTAAAAGCTGTTTTAAATCTTGAATCTCTTTAGTTTGCTGAGCGAGTTTTTCATGGAGCTGTAAGGAGATTTTTTTGATTTGAGTACAATAACTGACTAAGTCTCGAATGGTATTAACTATGTAGCTCAAATCCTGATTATGTTCATGGCTATCCTTATTTAGATGCTCAAAATCTATTTCGCCACGGTTAAACTGATCCTCTAACTGACTGGCTTGTTCAATAAGCCCTTGATCAGAAAGTTCGCTATTCTCATCTTGGCTCTGTTTACTAATATTACCTAATTGATGTTGTAGTTTATTTAATTTGTGTTCGGCGGATTGGTTGCAAAAGGTATGGATGAGGGCATCGCAGTCTTCTAGTGATAGGGCTGATTTTCTTAATAATATGGCATCAACTTGTTCATTTAACAGCAGGTTACTCTGCTTCATATAGGTATACCAAAGGTTATAGTAGTGTGGGGTTATTGGTATATTCTGTTGTTGCATGATGGGGATGGTTAATTTGAAAATAGTTGCCGAATTTTCTAAATTATCTTGAAACATGGGTCTGTACCAATGATCTGTGCTAAGAATCTAGATAACCGTCCTGTTAAAGATTTTTTAGGCAAAGAGTAGATTAATCAACATGCTATTGATCGCTTTATAGGGCCTTCTTACCAAGTTTTCACCTTAAATTATAAGACATAATTGACTGTTAAATGAACAGTTTTTAATTCTGTAAATAGATCAATGAGTAAGCTTGCTGTCCTTTTAAGCCTTTTAGCCTATAATGCGCGCAAAATTTATTTTTGGAGCTTTCATGTCTGTTTTAACTCCCTACAACGCACTATTAAATGCACTTGAGCAAGCGAATCTAGTGCAGAATGAGCTTGCCCGTATTTTTCATGGGAGAGGGCACTGCTATGAAGGGTTAGAGCATATCAACTTAGATTTTTATCCGCCGTTTCTTTTCTTAGTTTCTTATCAAGCGATTGATGAAACTGAGCTTGCAGCCTTAGCGGATGCTATTTGGCAAAAAGTACCAGAGGTAGAAGGTAAGGTTGAAGGGTTAGTCTTTCAACAAAGAGCAGGGCGAGATACCAAAAACCAAGTGTTTTATGGTGAGCTTCCTCAACCTCATATCATTAAAGAGCAAGGGGTTCAGTATCAGGTCGATTTGTTAAAGCATCAAAATACAGGAATCTTCCCTGATATGTATAACGGTCGTACTTTTGTGATGGAAAATGCAAAAGCGAAGAAGGTGCTTAATCTCTTTTCTTATACTTGTGGCTTTTCTTTAGCTGCGATGCAAGGTGGTGCTACTTCTGTTGTGAATATGGATATGAACAATGGCGTATTAAAACAAGGCAAAATTAATCATAAGTTAAATGGCTTTGTGAAAGAGGTAAGCTTTTACCCTCATGATATTTTAAAGTCCTTTGGTAAATTGAAGAAAACAGGACCTTTTGACCTAGTAATTATCGACCCTCCAAGCTTTCAAAAAGGCAGTTTTGAGCTAACAAAAGATTATCAAAAAATCCTAAGACGTTTACCTGAGATAGTGAATCACGATGCTCAACTGTTGTTATGTGCAAATAGCCCAGATTTATCTGAACAGGCGTTTATTGTACTGATTGCTGAACATGCTGGAGATGATTTTATCTTCGATCACAGGTTGGAAAACAGCCAAGGCTTTCCTGAAAAGGATAATGATAGAAACCTGAAAGCACTTGTTTATAAATATAAAAAGCCTCACGAAGAATAAAGGCAAAGTGCTATAAATGTTTATGTACTAATTTACAGCGGATTAATTTATAGCACCTTAATTTTAAGGCTTTAATTGTCAGGACTAAGCCGCTTAATAAACTGCATAGCAGCTAGCTTGTCTTTAGTGCGATCAGGATAGATAAGATAGTAGGCTTTTTTGAGCGGTAATGTGATAGGACTTAATTTGATTAGCTGGCCTGATTTTAGCTCATTTTGTATTAATAAATCCTGTCCTAATAAGAGGCCTTTACCCTGTATCGCTGCCTCTATCGCCATGCTAGATAAGTTAAACTGAGGGCCTTTATTAGGTTCTTTTTCTTGATAGCCTGCTGTACTCAACCATTCCTGCCAGCCGGGCAAAAATTGATTATCATCTCCCCAATCAATATGAATCATGGGAAGTGTCAGTAAAGTATTTAAATCCTTGGCTAGCTGCCCATTAACAAGTGCAGGGCTTACAACCAGACTGACATTATCCTGAAAAATGAGTTGATGATTTAATGATTCTTCTTGCTCTCCAAAGCTGATGCAAGCATCACAATTACTTAAGTTGAAATCTATGTGAGAGTGACTGGCTTCCACCCGTATTTCTAACTCAGGGTTCACCTGCATGGCATCTAATACCTTAGGCATTAACCATTTAGTCGCCACCGAAGGAAAGGCATGCAGCGTAAAGATATCATGCTGCTTTAATTGTCTGAGACTAGCCTGGCCTTGTTTGAGTTTCTCAACCGCTTGCTCAGCAAAATACAGATATTGCTGACCAGCTTGAGTTAACTCAACCCCTTGTTTAGAGCGTTGAAATAGGGAAACATCTAATTGCTCTTCAAGCTGCTTAATTTGTTGACTCACCGCGGCTGGAGTAAGGCAAAGTAGCTTGGCTGTTTTGGCAAAACTAGTCGTTTTTGCAGCATTTATAAATGTCAGTAAGCTGCTTGTACTGGGAAGCTTTAACATAGTTTGCCTTAATCTTAGTGTGATATTGGTGATTGCTTTACCATTATTAAATGTTAAAACACGCTTCTTGTTAAGCCTTATTTATAAAATGGGGTGTTAAGAAAAATTTAACGATGACTGAAAAAATGATTGATTTTCATACAGCTGAAATGATCTTAACCTGTTTGTACAGACTTAAGATGATTTGTTAACCGAGTGTCAGAAAATAACAATAAGGAAGGTCAAATGCCGTTATCGGACTATATCAATCAAGCTCAATACCCAATTGAAAACAAAAGCTTTAGACAAGCTTGTAAGCAATCTTTGCAGCAAGAAGGTGCGTTAGTTTTACCCAACTTTCTTCAAGATCACGTGATTCAAGCCATTGTAAATGAGGGCAATCTAAAAAAGGATTCAGCCTATTATACTCAATCAAGTCATAATGTTTATTTGAATGAAATAGATCCAAGCTTCCCCCTAGAACACGCTAGAAACCAGCAAGTAAACTCCTCAAAAGGCTGCATTACAGATGATCAAATAGATCAAGATTCAGTATTAAGAAGCCTTTATGATTCAAGCCTTTTAAGAGAGTTTCTAGCGAGTGTGTTAGAAGAAGAAGGGCTTTACGAATATGGTGATAACCTGTCTTCAATTAACTTGCATTATGCCAGTGAAGGGCAAGAGCTAGGTTGGCATTTTGATAACTCCTCTTTCGCGATCACCTTGTTGATCCAAAAGCCAGAAGCAGGTGGTGTATTTGAATACATAGAAAATATGCGAGATGCGGATGCGGGAGAAATGAATTATGAAGGTGTCAGTGATGTGCTTTCTGGTAAAGCACAAGTAAAACAACTCGCCATAGATCCAGGTGCACTTGTGTTATTCCGTGGCCGCAACGCCATACACAGAGTCACTCCAACCCAAGGTGACACTACACGAATGCTTGTCGTGCTCGCCTATAACTCTAAACCTGATATTGCGCTTTCAGAAGCAGCTCGTATGACGTTTTATGGAAGGTTGAAGTAATAAAAGAGGCTCAATACTTGAGTTTATAGCTTTTAAAAGAGTTGTATTGCTAACTCTTTTAAAAGCTTGTTTTGTACTATTTTTTAGCTCTAGTGCGTTTCAAATTTATTGCTCATCTAGAACTAGTTTATGTATAAGGTACCGAATGTAGCTATATTGGGGGGGCAGTACATATAGTACATTTTTCTCAAAAGTATGTTGGTAAAGTGTCTTCATTTTAAAACGCTTTTTTATACTAACTCGTTTTTTAAAAAATGCTTAAAACATGATAAATGTCATTTTCTTGTTTTGAATGTGCAAGAAAATCTCATAAAGTGTATGAAATTCATCTGTAATATGAATCTTTTAACTCATTTCTGCATGTAATATTTCTTAAGGTAATGTCATAAAATTCTTGAATCCTTACGGGTTATGGTGATAATTTACACAAATTAGATAAAACACTGAATTGGATTACAATTTTTATGCAAGGCAAAGGATATGCCAATAGCAAATTTGCTTATTTGCTTCTTTTATTACTTTCTGTTTATTTTTCACCATTTCTCCAAGCTGCTGATACGGATTTAGGGAACTTTGTCGAACGAGACTTAAAGAACAAAACTACCCAGGCCGAAATTCAAAAACGTCTAGAGTCAGAAAGTGGAAGTGTTCAGCTTCCAGACTTTGATGGCCTTGATAAACCTCCAGAAGAAAGTGTCTGCTTTGTCATAGAAAATATAAACATTGACGGACAGTTTTCAGGCTGGATGAAAGAAATGGGGCAGAAGTACCTTGGCCAATGTGTTGGTCAGCAAGGTATTGCTCTTTATTTACGAGCAATTAATAAGAAATTATTATCACTTGGATATATAACCTCAAGAGCCGTATTGCCTGAACAAGATTTGTCTAAAGGCGAATTGTCTGTATTTATTCAAGAAGGACGAATTGAAAGAATAATATTTCCAGATAAGTTTGATCGTTTTGTATGGCAGGCTGCATTCCCTATGTCTGCTGGGGATTTGCTCAATATGAGGGATTTAGAGCAAGCTGTAGATCAATTAAATCGTTTATCTTCTGTTACCGTAAAAATGAATATTGAGCCCAGTAATAAAGAAGGGTTTAGTAAAGTGATTATGGATGTAGAAGAGAAAAAATCCTGGGAAATAGGTGTTTCTTTAAATGATGCAGGCGGTGAAACAGTTGGTCTTTATCAACTTTCAGCTGATGTTACGATAGATAATTTTATAGGTGTACTTGATACATTAAACTATTCTCGTTCGTTAGATCTAAACGATGATAAAAGTAGTGACTCTCTTAGTGACTCATTTTCATTAAATATCCCAATCGGATATTGGTCAATTGATATTGCCAATAGCAATTTTAATTATCACCAAAAAGTAAATGGATCTGTTCAAACTTTTAAAAGCAGTGGTGAAGGTCATGATTCAAGTATTAAAGTGAGTCATGTTTTTTATCGTGATAATAGTTATAAACTTTCTTGGTTTAGTGGCATATATAAAAGGCAAAGGCGTAACTATATAGATGATACTGTTGTTCAAATTCAAAGCCGAGATTTAACAAACTTACTACTTGGTTTTGGTATCAAAAAGTATATCGGTTCATCTGTTTTAGATATTAATATTGAAGCAGAAAAGGGAGTCGATTTACTGTCAGCAGAAAAAGTAGATAAAACGGCATCCTCTAGTACTGCTCAACCTGACTATGAGTTATATGGTTTCTCCGGTGTATTAAGTACTCCATTCTCTTTTTATGAAAAAAGTCTCAGCTTAACGAGTCAACTTAGTTTTCAATATTCCCCTAACCCTATTTATACATTGGACTGGATGAGTAATGGTGGGCGTTATAGTGTCCGTGGTTATGCCAGTGATGAAGGGCTTAGCGCGGAACATGGTTGGCTTCTAAAAAATGATATTAGTATCCCTACTCGTTTATTTGGTACTTCTTTTACGACTTATGTTGCCATGGACCTTGGCGGCGTTTCAGGAGAAGGTGCTGAAGATATCAGTGATAAAACCCTAATGGGCTTTGCGCTAGGCGCAAAGGGCAAAGTACTCAATGCCGATTACGATGCGTTTATCTCACAACCTATTTTATTAAGTGGCCCCCATACTGACACCTCATGTTGTCAGGTGGGCGCATCACTCTCATGGCAGCTTTAAGGATGAAGGTCATGTCAAAACAAGTCAGAGTGTTTGAAACGTTTAATCGTCACAAAAGGACAATCGCTCAACTGACCTTAGCGTTTTATATTACCTATCCCGGCGTTATCCTCGCAGAGGGGGTCGCGGCGGCGGCAACGCAACATGCTCCAGAGATTATTTCTGCACCTAATGGCGTTCCTATTGTTAACATTAATCAAGCCTCAGCCGCAGGGGTTTCTCGTAATGAATATGAAAGGTTCAACGTTAATAACAATGGCCTGATTTTAAATAACTCAACCGACATTGTGAGCACTCAAAACGCAGGTTACATTGATGGTAATGCACGTCTAAATGGCGTCAATGCTCGCATTATTTTGAATGAAGTGGTGGGCAATAGTACTTCTCAGCTTCGAGGTTATACGGAAGTTGCAGGTAAAAGAGCCGAAGTCATAATCGCTAACCGTAATGGCATTACCTGTAATGGTTGTGGCTTTATCAATACCAGTCGTGGTGTCTTGACTACAGGCGAGCTGAAGTTTGATGAGAATAAAGCTTTTTCAGGGTATCGCATCAAGCAAGGTGAAGTGAATATTGAGGGGTTGGGGCTCAATGCCAATAACCTAGATCAAGTTGATATTTTGTCTAAAAGTATCAAGGTAAACAGTAAACTCTGGGCAGATTCTTTGAACCTAATTACAGGTGAGAATGAGGTCGACCATGATTCTTTATCTGTGACGAAAAAAAGTACGTCTGACAATGCTCCTAGCTTTTCCTTGGATGTCGCCGTTATTGGCGGTATGTATGCAAATAGCATTAAGCTGATTGGCACAGAAAAAGGGTTAGGAGTTAATTTATCTGGAGATATGATTGCGGCGGACAATATCGTGCTGGATCAAAATGGCAAGATTAGAAACAGCGCTAATATTGAATCGAATGCAATTAATATTACTGCTCAAACGTTAGAGAATAGTGCGACAGGCAAATTGTTGTCGAATGCTGAGACATTGAATCTACAAGTGGCCAGCATTGATAACCTAGGCTCAATCCTCGCTGACAGTATTGTGGTTAACAGCGAGGCCCTTACTAACCAAAAAGGCGCAGAAATATCCTCGAAAAATGCGATAGATATTACCTCTCTGGCATTAGAGAACGAGGGACTGATTGTTGGTGTTAGCCAAACAATAACGTCAGATACGATTACCAACGCGGAAGACGCTATTTTAATCTCAAAATCTGACTTTAATATCACCTCAAAGGCAGTCAATAACTCAGGTTTACTCAAGTCGGATTCGATTAAACTTGATACATCAACTTTAGAGAATACCTCAAAAGCAGAAATTACCTCTGAGACCAAGATCGAACTTACAGCTGATGCCATTGACAATAATGGAACGTTTAATTCTCAGTCGTTAGATATCAAAGCCAATCAACTTAAGAATCATGAAAAGGCTAACCTGATAGCGGGCAATGATCTGAGTTTGAATGTGAATGAGCTGACTAATCAAAGTGAGCTGACGAATAAGGGCGTAATTAGCGCAAAGTCTATTGAGCTTAACGCAAAAAAAATTATTGCCAATGAAACATCTGAAATTACGGCACTTAATGGTGAGATAGACATTACTGCCACTGAAGCATTGTCTAATGCTGGGGTGATTGTTTCTGAGAAGGTTCAACTAACCTTAGGCGAATTGAACAACACTGCATCCGGTTTGGTGAATGCACAAACTGACACCCTGACAATCAAAGCAAATCGTCTTGTTAACCAAGGCTCATTGTCTGCAGTCACAACAGATATTAGTGTGACAACCGAATTACTGAATCAGGTTGGTGGTGAGATTGCGACAACATCAGGAGACCTTAATGCCACCTCTAATCAGTTTACTAACAACGGACTGCTAAGCTCAAATACGCTGACAATTAATGCAACGACATTGACAACTGGCAGCGATTCCGAAATTAATGCGCGTGGTAATAAACTCTCCATTTTGGCTAGCGGAATAGGCACACAGGGCAAACTTTTAGCCAATGATCTTGCTATTCAATCAGATAATTTTGATGCTGGGATTTCAAGTTATATTGCCGCCGATGATATTTCGGTTACGGCCTTAACTAAAGAAGGAGAAAGTAATGTATCAAACGCAGGCAGTGTGCTTGGTGACACAGTTAAAGTGGATGTATCTAACTTTACAAATACAGAGACAGGTAAACTCCTGTCAGAAAGTGGTACAGGAACTCTAACGGTCGCAAACCGTTTAGTGAATCAGGGCCATATCCAAGCGCAAACACTGAATGCAACGGTAAAATCGCTCGAAAATAGCGGTAATCTCGTTTCTAAAAATAAACTGACGATTGATGCTGATTCGATTCTAAACCGTGCTGAGGGTGCTGTTTCCGCTAATGAGATGGATTTAAGTAGTCGATTCTTAAGTAACAGTGGTGATGTTTTAACTGTCACTGGGGATATTGATGTTGCCTCAAAGACACTTGAAAACAGCGGTAATCTTGTCTCTAAAAATAAACTGACGATTGAGTCAGACTCGATTTTAAACCGTAATGAAGGTGTTCTCTCTAGTCAGACTTCAAGTTTAACTGTGACGGCACAATCATTAGATAATGATGGGCAAATTTATGGTGAAGTTAGCACTATTGATTCAAGCTTGATCAATAACAACGCGTCTGGATCGATAGGGATTAATGCATCCAATCTGACTCTTACTTCAGACGAGTTAACTAATGTAGGTAAGCTTGTTGGCAATGAAATCCAAATTAATGTGAGTGATTTTGTTAATGAAAAATCCGGTATTTTAGCGGCTGATACCTTATTAAACATTAAAGAAAAAGTCCAAACCGACTCAGCGCCTACAGGTGTTACAAGCCTTAAAAACCTAGGTTCTATTGCTGCCAAAGATATCAACATCACCTTAGATCAGGCGGAAAATCAGGGTGGATTAGTGACGGCCGAAAATGCCCTTGATCTAGCATTAACAACGCTGGAAAACTCAGGATCATTAAGTGCGGCACAACAGACTGTAACAGCAGATCAACTCACAACAGAGCAAGGTTCTGTGATTGCGTCGACAGACCGAGTTTTGACCCTCAAAGTAGATAAGATTAAGAATAGCGGTTCCCTAGTCGGTAACGGGTTAACCGTTACCTCTAGTACATTAGGTAACGCGGCTAGCGGCGTGATATCCAGCCAAGCAAATTCACTCACTCTTGATATTGATAATATCGTGACAAATCACGGTTCGATCGATGGTCAAACACTTTATGTTAAAGCGACAGATATTGTAAGTTCTGGTGTTATCGAGGGAGAAGATACGACTCTTAAGTCACAGACATTAGCTAACCAAGGGTCGATATACGGTAATGCAGTCAATATTAATAGTGATGTAATTACGAACAGTGAAGAGGCTTTAATACAGTCGAAAGAAGGTAATTTAAATCTAGTCTCTAAGGCTCTTACGAACCAAGGTGCGCTTGTTAGTGATGCTAACTTAGATGTCACAACGGACAGCTTGCTTAACCAAGGTGGTATCACTGCACAAGAAGCTATTTTAAAGGCGGATACCTTTACCAACGAAGCGTCTGGCCAGATTGCAGCGGATAACAACCTGAGTGTGATCACCCGCACCTTGGATAACTTAGGGGAACTTGCTTCTTCAACAGCGGACTTCGTAGCAAACCTCTTTACTAACCAAGGTACCATTGAAGCTAAAACCGGTCAGCTAGACATCACTACCGAAACCCTTACGAACACATCGTCTCTCTCGGGTGTGGGTGTAGACCTTGATGTGAAGACACTGACTAACACAGACAGTGCTGTTATCTCAGGTAAAACAGCCAGTCTGATTATCAATGACTCAACTAATGCTGATACACAAAGCACTGAACAAACCATCACCAATGCAGGAACGTTATCGGCACAAACAATCTCTATCGAAGGTAAGCAGTTAGACAACACCGCGAGTGCTATTACGATTGCTCAAGGTGGTGATCTGACCCTTGATGTGACAGAAATTGATAACCAAGGCCGATTAGCAGGCGATGAGGTTAATCTGACATCAAGCAGCTTGACCAACCAAGCCAATGCCTTAATCACAGCACAAGCAGGCAAGCTGACGATCAGTAATGAGACGACCACGAACCAAGGTAAACTCTCAGGTAATAACCTACAGATAACCACTGACACACTGACGAACGCACAAGATGCAGTCGTGATAGCCAAAGACGGCTTGCTTGATATCACAGCAAGCACAGAATTAAATAACCAAGGTGATCTGGCGGGTGAATCCACCCAGATAAACACGGCTACCTTGATTAACCAGACGCAAGGTTTGGTGACAGCGCAAACGGGTCAATTGGCTATCACGACACAAGGTGCGCTTGAAAACAGCGGTACCTTATCGGGTCAATCGCTTAATGTGACAAGTGATACGTTGGCCAATAAAAACAATGCCATCGTGATTGCTGAAACCGGATTACTTGATTTAACGGCAACCACCAAGGTGACGAACCAAGGTTCTCTAGCCGGTAACGAAACCAAGATTGAAGCCAGCACTTTAGACAACCAAACAAGCGGTGTGATTGCGGCACAAGCGGGTGATTTAACCCTGAATGGCGATACGATTACGAATGCTGGCAGTGTGTCGGGCACGGGTGTGACAATCAAATCAGATAGCGTCACGAATAAAGCGGGCGCTAAGCTGATCGCCAGTAATGGCACGTTAGATGTCACAACGGACAGCTTGGTTAACCAAGGTGGCATTGCTGCACAAGAAGCTATTTTAAAGACGGATACTTTTACCAACGAAACGTCTGGCCACATTGCAGCGGATAACAACCTAAGTGTGATCACCCGCACCTTGGATAACTTAGGGGAGCTTGCCGCTTCAACCGCAGATTTTGTCGCAAACCTCTTTACCAACCAAGGCACGATTGAAGCCAAAACCGGTGAGTTAGATATCACGACAGATACCTTAACCAACACATCCTCACTCTCAGGTGTGGGTGTAGACCTTGATGTGAAGACACTAACTAACGCAGAAAGCGCCGTTATCTCAGGTAAGACAGCCAGTCTGATTATCAATGACTCAACTAATGCTGATACACAAAGCACTGAACAAACCATTACCAATGCGGGTACATTATCGGCACACACTATCTCCATCGAAGGTAAGCAGTTAGACAACACGGCAAGTGCGATTACGATTGCTCAAGGGGGAGCTCTGACCCTTGATGTGACAGATATTGATAACCAAGGTCGATTAGCAGGTGATGAGGTTGATCTGACATCAACTAGCTTGACCAACCAAGCCAATGCGTTAATCACAGCACAAGCAGGCAAGCTGACGATCAGTAATGAGACGACCACGAACCAAGGTAAACTCTCAGGTAATAACCTACAGATAACCACTGACACACTGACGAACGCACAAGATGCGGTCGTGATTGCCAAAGACGGCTTGCTTGATATCTCAGCAAGCACAGAATTAAATAACCAAGGTGATCTGGCGGGCGAATCCACTCAGATAAATACGGCTACCTTGATTAACCAGTCGCAAGGTTTGGTGACAGCACAAACGGGTCAATTGGCCATCACGACGCAAGGTGGGATTGAGAACAGTGGTACCTTATCGGGCCAAAATGTGCAGCTTGATACAGATACATTAACCAATAAAAACGATGCCATCGTGATTGCTGAAGATGGGGTACTTGATTTAGCGGCAACCACCAAGGTGACGAACCAAGGTTCTCTAGCCGGTAACGAAACCAAGATTGAAACCAGCACCTTAGACAACCAAACAAGTGGTGTGATTGCGGCACAAGCAGGTGATTTAACCCTGAATGGCGATACGATTACGAATGCTGGCAGTGTGTCAGGCACAGATGTGACAATCAAATCGGATAGCGTCACGAATAAAGCGGACGCTAAGCTGATCGCCAGTAATGGCACGTTAGATGTCACAACAGGCAGCTTAGTTAACCAAGGTGGTATCACCGCACAAGCGGCTATTTTAAAAGCTGATACCTTTACCAATGAAGCGTCTGGTCAGATTGCAGCGGATAACAACCTGAGTGTGATCACCCGCACCTTGGATAACTTAGGGGAGCTTGCCGCTTCAACCGCAGATTTTGTTGCAAACCTCTTTACCAACCAAGGCACGATTGAAGCCAAAACCGGTGAGTTAGACATCACTACCGAAACCCTTACGAACACATCGTCACTCTCGGGTGTGGGTGTAGACCTTGATGTGAAGACACTAACTAACGCAGATAGCGCCGTTATCTCAGGTAAGACAGCCAGTCTGATTATCAATGACTCAACCAATGCCAACACACAAAGCACTGAACAAAGCATCACCAATGCGGGTACGTTATCGGCACAAACCATCTCTATCGAAGGTAAGCAGTTAGACAACGCTACGACTGCTATCGCCATTGCTCAAGGAGGTGATCTGACCCTTGATGTGATAGGGATTGATAACCAAGGTCGATTAGCAGGCGATGAGGTTAATCTGACATCAACCAGCTTGACCAACCAAGCTAATGCGTTAATCACAGCACAAGCAGGCAAGCTGACTATTAGTAATGAGACGACGTCTAACCAAGGTAAACTCTCAGGTAATAACCTACAGATAACCACGGACACACTGACGAACGCACAAGATGCGGTCGTGATTGCCAAAGACGGCACATTAAACATAAAGGCTACGAATACACTGAATAACCAAGGTGATCTGGCGGGTGAATCTACCCAGATAAACACTCAAACCTTGATTAACCAGACACAAGGTTTGGTGACAGCTCAAACGGGTCAATTAGCCATCACGACGCAAGGTGCGCTTGAAAACAGCGGTACCTTATCGGGTCAATCGCTTAAAGTGACAGGTGATACGTTGGCCAATAAAAACAATGCCATCGTGATTGCTGAAAACGGATTACTTGATTTAGTGGCAACCACCAAGGTGACGAACCAAGGCTCTCTAGCCGGTAACGAAACCAAGATTGAAACCAGCACCTTAGACAACCAAGCAAGCGGTGTGATTGCGGCACAAGCGGGTGATTTAATCCTGAATGGCGATACGACTACGAATGCTGGCAGTGTGTCAGGCACGGATGTGACAATCAAATCAGATAGCGTCACGAATAAAGCGGGCGCTAAGCTGATCGCCAGTAATGGCACGTTAGATGTCACAACGGACAGCTTGCTTAACCAAGGTGGTATCACCGCACAAGCGGCTATTTTAAAGACGGATACTTTTACCAACGAAACGTCTGGCCACATTGCAGCGGATAACAACCTAAGTGTGATCACCCGCACCTTGGATAACTTAGGGGAGCTTGCCGCTTCAACCGCAGATTTTGTCGCAAACCTCTTTACCAACCAAGGCACGATTGAAGCCAAAACCGGTGAGTTAGATATCACGACAGATACCTTAACCAACACATCCTCACTCTCAGGTGTGGGTGTAGACCTTGATGTGAAGACACT